>JACGDM010000001.1:0-1209333 GCA_036903855.1 Vibrio cholerae
AAAAAAAAAGCAGCGCTGAAAAAGTAACGAGCGCCGCTTAATTCTGATTTAATTAGACAGACGCCCTCGCTCACTGTCGCGAGGGCGTTTTTTATTCGTCGTCGTCCTCTTCATGCAATGCCGCCCAAGCCTGCGCAGCGCTGACGGCGCGCTTCCACCCTTTGTATCGACGCTGGCGTTTCTCTTCATCATGATGCGGTGTAAACTGGCGATCGATTTCTGCTTTGTTACTCAACTCATCCAAGCTATCCCAAAAACCGACTTCTAGCCCGGCAAGATACGCCGCCCCAAGAGCAGTAACTTCGGTGACCTTGGGTCTCATCACATCCACATCCAGCACATCGGCTTGGAATTGCATCAGGAAATTATTCGCCACTGCGCCGCCATCAACGCGCAACGCTTCGAGTTTGATGCCAGAATCACTTTGCATCGCGTCAATCACATCACGGGTTTGATAAGCAATGCCTTCCAACGTCGCACGGATAATGTGATTCGCGCTAGTCCCACGCGTCAGTCCAACAATGGTGCCTCGCGCATACGCATCCCAATACGGTGCGCCCAAACCGGTGAACGCTGGCACGACATACACTCCGTTTGAGGTCGCCACTTTGGTTGCGAAGTATTCAGAATCTTTCGCATCAGAGAGCAGCTTAAGCTCATCTCTCAGCCACTGAATCGATGCGCCCCCCATAAATACCGCACCTTCTAGCGCATAACTGGGCTCTCCCCTCGGGCCGCAAGCGAGCGTCGTCAGCAGTCCATTATGCGAGGTCACTTTTTCGTTGCCGGTATTCATCAACAAGAAGCAGCCCGTGCCATAAGTGTTTTTCGCTTGGCCCGCGCTGACACACATCTGGCCAAACAACGCAGCTTGCTGGTCGCCTGCGATCCCAGCAATCGGAATTCGCGTACCGCCTTTGCCGCCGATGTTCGTTTGACCAAACAACGCTGACGAATTTTTCACTTCCGGCATCATGGAACGCGGGATGTCCAATTCGTCGAGCATGCGTTGATCCCACTCTAGGGTGTTGATGTTAAACAACAAGGTGCGTGAAGCGTTGGTATAGTCGGTCGCATGCACTCGACCCTGTGTCATTTTCCACACGAGCCAGGTATCCACCGTACCAAACAGCAGTTTTCCCTCTTGCGCCAGTTGACGTGCGCCTTCGACGTTGTCGAGAATCCATTTCACCTTAGTGCCCGAGAAGTAAGGGTCAAGCAAAAGCCCTGTGGTATCACGAATGTAATCCGACAATCCACGCTCTTGTAACTGCTCACAAATCTTCGCGGTGCGACGACACTGCCAAACAATCGCGTTATAAATCGGTTTCCCCGTCTCTTTGTTCCAGACAATAGTGGTTTCACGCTGGTTAGTGATACCAATCGCCGCCACCTGATCGCTGCGAATACCGCTTTTGGTCAGCGCTTCAATCAATGTTGAGCTTTGCGTGGCATAGATCTCCATCGGGTCGTGCTCTACCCAGCCGCCATGCGGGTAAATCTGAGTGAATTCACGTTGGGAGACACTGACAATATTGGCATCGTGGTCGAGTACCACCGTTCTTGAGCTCGTCGTGCCTTGATCGAGAGCGACGATGTACTTTTGCTCCGTCATAGTAGGGTCCTTTACTTTCTTTTTGTCTTATGACGACATTGTGCACAAAGCAAGAACACAGAAAAGCATCTCCCGCCACAAATGAGCGTTCGAACACAAAATGTTAGAAAGTTATCGCCAGGATGTGGCTAAAATCTTGGTAAGTAGGCCATAAGTGCGACTGAGAGGGCAAAAAATCGCTTTCGAACGAGCATAAAAAAGCCCGACAAACGTCAGGCTCATGGTTGGTCTGTGTGAGATAACGTGTGGTGGGATCACCCGTTAGTTATTTGAGACGATAAAGAGCACTTCCACTCGTCGATTGCAGGCTTTGCCAGACGGGGTGTTATTGCTACAGGCTGGTACATGTTCTCCATAGCCGCGCGTGAAAATAGAGTTCATGGATACGTTGTTGCGCGCCAGTTGCGCTTTTACGGCTTGTGCTCGCTTGATGGAGAGTTGATCATTGAAAGAGGCATTGCCTGTACTGTCGGCATGCCCGTCAATCACGATGTCGATGTCGGGTTGTTTCGATAAGTAACGCCCCACCATATCGACCCAATATAAAGAATCCGGTGATAAGTTCGATGAGCCAGTGCGGAACTTGATCGTATCTTTAAGTTTGACCATCACATGATTACCCGGAAGAATTTCGTAATCGACACCATTACTGACTAAAAAGCTCTGTAAGTCCCCGTAGCTTTGCGTGCGCTGTTGCCCCATCGGGCCTTGTACACCAGCGCTTGATGATAACATCGGCGCATTACCCCAATCTGGATACCGCAATTCAGAGTCGCTTTGCGGGGCGGTATCCAACATATCTCCGCCTAGTCGAGCAAACTCCTTGGGAATAGAGGCGCTGCATCCAGACAGGAGTAGCAGTAGAGGCAAAATGTATTTTGTCATGGTCATCATCACTCGTTACTTCTCAACACTCTCTTTATATCGACCATTTTGCTCGAACTTTAATGCTTCTCTCGTGACCAAACGCATATTTCTTACCACCCTATAGACTTTAAGGGTGGTTGCTCGTCCACCTACTTAGCTTGTGAATCAAGGCTTATCGATAGTAGAATCGAAACACATTCCACGCTCAGCGCGAATTCAACGATAAACCAATGAGTTAAATCGAGTTGGTGTCACGTTGAACGATAAGCCTGCGCATACAGAGATAGTCATAATGAACAAACTCCTTACTCTGACACTCGTCATACTGACATTTGGCTTAGCCGGATGCAGTGAGTCAACCGAGCCCACCGAGGGCAAACACTACGAATCACTCCCCGTTAACCTCTCCACCTTCCGAGTGGAACCTATTATTGAAGTGTTCTCTCTACATTGTAGTCACTGTCGTAAAATGGAAGAGGCGCTACCTGAACTTGAACAATTGGTCGGCCAGTCGTTTGGCAAGGTGCACGTCACGTTCAATGAAAGCGCACAAGTGGGTGCGATGATTTACTACTCCGCGCAAATGCAACTTGGTCATACTCCGGATCACGCAATGATGACGGAACTGTTTGCCGCTGCGCAAATGGGGGATGGCGCATCGTTAGATGACAAGAAGCAAGCGATTGATGCGGCGTTTGAAACTCGCAACTTAACCAGCCCTTACAATCTCGATAATGATCAGCAAAGTCAGCTGTTTAAAAAGATTGAACGCGCGCATGAGATGACCACTCAAGGGCAGATCAATGCGGTGCCAATGTTCATCGTCAAAGGCAAGTATCGCATCCTTACCTCTGCCCACAGCGATATTGCCGACATTGCCAATACGATCCAATTCTTACTTGCTCAACCTTAACTCTGACAGGACGTTATTATGTCTAAAATTATCATTCCTATCGTTATCGTGGTTCTCGCGGTGTTTTTTGTCTATCGTACTTGGACGAACGGCAAAGCGGCGGAAGCTAACCTTGCTGCTGGTGAGGCATTTTTGGCTGAGAATGGCCAAAAAGAAGGCGTTATCACCACCGACAGTGGTCTTCAATACCAAGTACTCACCAAAGGTGACGGGACGGTATTCCCTACGGTGGCAAGCACAGTAAAAGTGCACTACCACGGTAGCTTGATTGACGGCACGGTATTCGACAGCTCTGTCGAGCGTGGAGAGCCTATCAGCTTTAAACTTGGTCAAGTGATCAAAGGGTGGCAAGAAGGACTGACTTACATGAACGTCGGTGACAAAGTAAGACTGTTTATTCCAAGCGCATTGGCGTACGGCAAAAGCGGCACTGGCCCTATCCCACCCGCAGCGATACTCATTTTTGACGTTGAATTGCTGGCCATTGACTAAGGCAAGGTCATCTAACCGAGTCTCTTGTGATAATCCATAAAAAAAGCCGCTAAGCGGCTTTTTTTTCAGCTGACAAACAGAGCGTTTTACTTGTGTTTGTCTTGAATAAACGTACGGCTGACATCGACAACGGCAATGTCTTTAAAGAAGCTACGACCAAGTAGTATTGGGTAGGTCAAGTGCGTTCTGTCGGCTAATGTGAACTCTGTCTTTTCCTTCACATCACCGATTTGAATCCAGCCCTCAACCACTGCGCGCTTTTCAGACTCGTCAGACGTTGATTGGCGAATTTTCACCCAGCGCTGAACAGGCAAAGCGATTTCTCTGCTTTTTACACCCTCGTGTTCAATTTTGAACTTGACCCAATCCTTTCCGTCACGCTCAAACGGCAACACCTCTACCGCACTGATTGATGACGTTGTCGCCCCAGTATCGATACGCGCTTTAAAGCTCGCTTCTAGTCCGGGCACATACACCCACTCTTGTTCACCAAGCATCAACTTGCCATCCGCCGTTTTCTTCGGCGATTCTGTCGGCTTAGGTGCCACTGGTTTTTCCGGCTTAGGCTCAGGTTTGACCTCAGGCTCTTGTGGTGTAGTCGGCTCTGGCTCCGAGGTGTCTGGTGACGTCACCTCTGGCGTTGTCACTTCCGGCTCCTGCGTTTGTGGCGTTTGCTCAGGCTCAACCACTGGTTCACCCGTCGTTGAACACGCCACCAATCCACCACTCAATAGTAACGGTAGGACGATTTTCCATGTTTTATTCATTGGACCACCTAATCTTGTCAACATGGCCGCTCATCTTGAGCGGCACTCGCGAGTTTTCAATACGCAGATGTCTTTACGCGACACGAACGATAGCGTTGGCAACGTATGGGATGTCTTTTTCCGTCAAGCCGGCAATGTTAATTCGACCATCGCCTACGCCATAAATGCCATATTCTTCACGCAGTTGCGTCATTTGCTCTTGGCTAAAGCCTAGCACAGTGAACATGCCTTTGTGGCTCTGAATAAAGTCGAATTGTGATGTTCCGTGGCTATTTTTCAGTTCATCACACAATGCTTTGCGTAGGCTAACCAAACGTTGTTGCATCTGTGACAGCTCTTGTTTCCAGACTTGGGTCAGCGCGTCACTACCCAAAATGGTTTTCACTAGCGCTGCGCCATGATCAGGCGGCATGGTGTAGGTGGAACGCGCGAGGGTCATCAACTTGCCTTTGGCGTTGTCCGCTTCCTGCTTAGTGTTTGCAACCACAATCGCCGCGCCCGTGCGCTCACGGTATAGGCCAAAGTTTTTCGAGCATGACGTGGTGATCAACATCTCTTCCACGTTGTCCGCCATGTAGCGAAGGCCTTTCGCGTCTTCCTCTAGCCCATCACCAAAACCTTGATAAGCAATATCGACAAACGGGGTAAAACCATTTTTCTGCGACAGCTGGGTAATGGCCTGCCATGCGCCAAAATCGATGTCAGCACCCGTTGGGTTATGGCAACAACCGTGCAATAACACGACGTCATCTTTTCCAGCGGTGCGCAGGTCCGCCATCATGGCATCAACGTCGACTTGCTTAGTGTCACGGCTAAAATAGCGGTAGTGACGTACTTTCAGCCCCGCCGCTTCCATCACAGGTTTGTGGTTCACATAACTTGGATCAGAAATCCATATTGTTGTGTTTGGCTGCGCCACCTTCATCAGGTCACCCAGCATACGCAGCGCACCGCTCGCACCTGGGGTTTGGATAGCAGACACGCGATCCATTGCCGATGTGCCCGTCAACAGCAGATCAATCATCGACTGGTTAAACTGCTCACAGCCCGCAAGGCCAACGTAAGATTTGGTGGTTTGCGTCGCGACGACAATATCTTGGGCTTGTTTAATGGCTTGCATCACAGGGGTTTCACCTGCGCTGTTTTTATAAACGCCAATACCAAGGTCTACTTTTTCATCACGAGGATCGTTGCGATACGCAACAGAGAGAGAAAGAATCGGATCCAGCATAGGTGCTGGTAATTGAGAAAACATGAAAGTCACAACCCTTTGAAATTCAAGATGGCTGACAACTTATCATTTAATCCTACTTTCTAGAAACGATTTTGTGAGCGAGAGTTCAATTTCATCGATTGCCTTTGTAAATTTTCACATACAGTTAACAATGTACCCTACGCCAAGGTATCACCGCAATTTGAAGGTGTGGATGATTTGATTCGCGCTACCCCGCCATTCAAGATTAAGATCGCGCTGCTCTTGAATGAACTTGCCATCGATCAAGGTATCAATGTACTGCGTCACTTCACGCTGCGCATCATCAAGCTCTGCTAGGGTATACCCCGTCCAGACCCATATGTCTTTTCCCGGGCACTCCGCGCGTACGCGTTTGACCAACTTAAGGATGTGCGGCACGTTAGCAGGGTGTAGCGGATCCCCACCGGACAGCGATAACCCGCGGCGCTTGATACGTGGATCGTTCAGATCGGCGATGATTCTGTCTTCCGCTTCTTGGGTGAACAACACACCCGAGTCCAAACGCTGAGTAGATTGGTTGTAGCAGCCTCGACACTGATGCACGCAACCTGAGACAAACAAGGTGCATCGGGTGCCAGGGCCGTTAACCACATCGATGGGGTAATATTGGTGATAATTCATCGCTCTTTCCAAAACAAAAGCCGCTAACTAAACACGAAACAAAACAGAGAACAAAAGAAGCCAGTCAAACTGGCTTCTCATTAGCTTGTCTAGGTGACCACTTACAGATGCTTAACGCGTCGTTTCACTTCTTCTTGCTTGCCGAAGTTGAACGGTCTGGCGTCTGGGCTACCAAGATAACCACACACGCGGCGCGTCACTGACACTTTGGTCGAGTCGTGGTTGCCACAGCTTGGGCAGGTAAAGCCTTTGCTGGTACAGTCGAACTCACCGTTGTAGCCACACTCATAACACTCATCAATCGGCGTGTTGGTGCCGTAGTAAGGCACGCGGCTGTAGCTGTAATCCCAGACGTTTTCGAGCGCTTCGATGTTGCGCTGCATATTCGGGAACTCACCGTAACAGATGAATCCACCGCTTGAGATCTCAGGGTATGGCATCTCAAAATCAATTTTATCGTACGGGTTAACCTTCTTCTCCACATCAAGGTGGAAGCTGTTAGTGTAGTAACCTTTATCCGTCACCCCTTCAATCACACCGTACTCTTTGGTATCGATTCGGCAGAAACGGCTGCACAAGTTTTCACTAGGTGTGCCGTATAAGCTGTAACCGTAGCCCGACTCTTGTGTCCACTGATTCACCGCTTGTTTAAGATGCTTAATGATGTTGAGCGCTTTTTCACGCAGTTCACTGTCATCGTACACATGGGTTTGATGGCCAAAGAGCGCATTCACTGTCTCGTGGATACCAATGTAACCAAGTGAAATCGAGGCACGACCGTTTTTGAAGATGTTAGCAATTGGCTCATCGGCACCTAGGCGGATACCACATGCCCCTTCCATATAGAGGATAGGTGCCACGCGCGCTTTGACATTCTCTAAACGTGAGATGCGTGTTTCCAACGCGCGGCGTGCCAGTTTCAGCTTGGCATCCAGCAGTTGGTAGAATTTGCTCTCATCGCCGCCCGCTTGAATAGCAATGCGTGGCAAGTTGAGGCTCACAACGCCCAAGTTATTGCGCCCTTCATGAATCAGCTCGCCATTTTCTTCATAGGTGCCCAAGAAGCTACGGCAACCCATCGGCGTTTTAAATGACCCTGTCACTTCGACAACTTTTTCGTAGTTCAAGATGTCGGGGTACATACGCTTCGATGCACATTCCAACGCCAATTGCTTGATGTCGTAGTTCGGATCGCCCGCTTTGTGGTTTAGGCCGTCTTTAATGCCAAATACCAATTTAGGGAACACCGCTGTTTTGCGGTTTTTGCCCAAACCGGCAATGCGATTTTTCAAGATGGATTGCTGAATAAGGCGCGATCCCCAACTGGTGCCCAAACCAAAACCAAAGGTGACAAACGGCGTTTGACCGTTAGCGGTGTGCAGGGTGTTCACTTCATATTCCAACGATTGGAAAGCGTCGTAACACTCTTTTTCAGTGCGCGCACGCGCAAACGCCTCAGGATCATGAATATCCCACTCTTTGGCGATCTCTAGGTGCTTGTCATAACTCGTCATCACATACGGTTCGAGCACCTCATCAATACGGTTGATGGTGGTGCCGCCATAGATATGACTGGCAACCTGCGCGATGATTTGCGCCGTGACTGCGGTCGCCGTTGAGATCGATTTCGGTGTATCAATCTCTGCGTTACCCATTTTAAAACCGTGGGTTAGCATGCCTTGCAAGTCAATCAGCATGCAGTTGAACATTGGGAAGAACGGCGCGTAATCTAAATCGTGGTAGTGAATGTCGCCCGATTCATGAGCTTGAACAACATCACGAGGTAAAATGTGGGTTTTCGCGTAGTGCTTCGCAACAATGCCTGCCAATAGATCGCGCTGAGTTGGGATCACCTTGCCATCTTTGTTGGCGTTTTCGTTGATGAGATCAACATTGCTCTCTTCAATCAGACCTTCAATTTCACGCGTCAGCGCACTTTGTTTTTCACGTGCGATGTCACGGTCATGGCGGTACTCAATGTAAGCACGCGCGAGTGACTTATACGGCCCCTGCATCAACTCGTTTTCAACTAGTGTTTGGATTTCATGGATGTGGACTTCATCGTGATCGCTTAATTGCAGCTCGATCGCTAACGCGACATTGAGTGCGTAGATGGCAATTTCTTTATCAACGGTATCGGCGGCGGCTTCCACTGCGGCTTGTATACGATCCCGGCTAAATGGCGCTCTTGAGCCATCCCGTTTGATTACGATTGGTTTCACCTTTTCTCCTTACCCAGCATACTCACAGAGTTATCCACAAACACACTATATAGGGTTAATTTTTATTCGTGTAATACTATATATTGTGGCGTATTTAACGGGATAGGCACCATGAAAGTATTGATTTTGATCAATAAAAAACGCCCCTAGCGTAAGATCAAAGCGTTCTAGTGGCACCGATCAAAATTAGGAAGGAAACGATGAAAACATTCAGATTTGAGATGAATTCGCTTGCAATTTTCAGAGCACTTATAGGATAAAGGATGAGTCAAATTCATGGATAGGGTGACGCTAACAATGCGCAATTGGACCGCCTCTTTTCTCTCACTCAGAGCTTACGTGCTAGTTGTCGCCTTGGTTGGTTCCATCGGCTCAAGTCATGCTCTGACGTTAGCCAGTTGGAATATTGAGTGGCTTAGCTCTGACCCTAGCGAGCGCTTTGAAGCGTCACTGCGTTCTGCACAAGATTTCGACGCTTTAGGTCGTTATTTTGCCCAAATCGATCCCGACGTGCTCGCCTTTCAAGAGGTCAATGATGAACAAGCGCTGCGCAACGTTGTGGGTTCGGGCTACCAAATCTGGTTGTCGGATCGCTCGTTAGAGCGCCATCAAGACGCCCAGTTTGGTGCGATTAACCAATATACAGGGTTTGCGGTGAGAGCGGGTATTGAGGTCGTTCAACGTAACGACATCATACTCGTAGACCAAGCTCGCAGCCGACTGCGCTTTGCCGCTTATCTGGTGCTTAACCCGCAAGGCCATCAACCCCTGCACCTTCTTTCGGTGCATTTAAAAGCCGGTTGCAGCGGCGCGTATCGTGATAATCGAGATTGTCGCCTTCTTTACACTCAAGGTGAGAGCTTAAACGCGTGGATCAGTGAACGTGAAGCAAACCAAGAGGCTTACCTCATCATGGGCGACTTTAACCATAATCTGGCGTTTAAAGGCGACTGGCTTTGGCGCACCTTGACAGAGGGCACCAAAGCGCAATTGGCGAGCGATCGTACCGCAGCGCAATGCGTCGTGCGCTCTAACAAACAAGCGAATAAAACCCATAAGTTTCGCAGCCTGATTGACCATGTCATCACCAGCCCATCGCTTACTCTGGCCACGCCTTATCAAGTCACCTATGAAACGAGTGACCTCTTTCAATATCGCCTTAGCGATCATTGTCCGATGGTCACTCGCATTATTGACTAATTGTGGTTATCCCCTTGCGTGTAAATAGACGTTAGCGAGCAAAGCGATGTTTCATCGCAACGTAGTACAGCACGGGGATCACCAACAACGTTAAGATGGTAGAAACGAAGATCCCGAAAATCAAACTGATGGCGAGACCATTAAAAATCGGGTCATCGAGAATGAACACCGCGCCAATCATCGCAGCCAATGCAGTTAACATGATAGGTTTAGCGCGAACCGCCGCCGATTGAATCACCGCTTCTGCAAACTCAACGCCCTCTTCGACCTGTTGATTAATAAAGTCAACCAAGAGTATCGAATTACGTACGATGATGCCTGCTAGCGCAATCATGCCGATCATAGAGGTCGCGGTAAATTGCGCGCCGAGCAATGCATGACCGGGCATCACACCGATGATGGTCAATGGAATCGGCGCCATAATGATCAGCGGTACCAAATAGGATTTAAACTGCGCCACCACCAATAAGTAGATAAGAATCATTCCAACGCCATAAGCAATGCCCATATCGCGGAAGGTTTCGTAGGTAATGGTCCACTCGCCATCCCAACGCACTGAGACGCCATTGAGTCCATCAGGTTGCGCGACATAGTATTGCTCTAGGGTCATCGCCTCATCCAACTTGCCGACTAAGTCGAACATTCCATACAGCGGGCTATCCAACTCGCCGGCCATATCGGCGACCACCATCACCATAGGTACCATGTTTTTACGTACGATATAGGCTTCCATTGGTAACACATTGACACTCACGAGATCCGAGAGCGGAAACGCTTGACCGTTTTGGCTGCCGACCTTCATGTTCAGTACTTGCTCTAAGCGCACTTTAGCCTCTTCACTGGCTTGAATCATAATGGGCAGTGGGTATTTACTGTGCTCGCTGTGCAGATAAGTCACAGGCTTGCCACCCACCGCCGTTGCCAGCGCATCGACTATCGACGCATACGGCACTTGATAATGCGCGGCCTTACTTCGATCGATCGCCACCTGCCATTTTTGATGGTGTTCGGGCAGATACATGTCGACATCAACGATGTCCTCCGTCTCACGGAAAATTGCGCGTATCTGCTGTGCGGCTTGATAGCGCATGGCATCGGTTGGCGCGTAGACTTCTGCCAATATCGGTGACCAAACCGGTGGCCCGGGCGGCACTTCAACCACTTTAACTTTACCACCAAAGCGCGATGCAATCTCATGGAGCACTGGGCGCACCTCACCAGCAATGGTGTGGCTATCACGGTCACGATCTTTCCTATCCACCAAATTCACTTGAATATCGCCTTGATTCGGTTGATTGCGCATAAAGTAGTGACGAACCAAGCCATTAAAGTTGATCGGCGCAGCCGTGCCCGCATAGATCTGATAGCCCGTGACTTCAGGCACCTCATCGAGCGCTTGGCCAAGTTCAAACAGCACGCGCTGCGTCCGCTCCAACGGCTCACCTTCTGGCATATCCAGCACCACTTGAAACTCGGATTTGTTGTCAAAAGGCAGCATCTTCAACACCACCGATTGCACCACTGGCAGCAGTACCGAACCGGCAATCAGCGCCAATATCGCCAACAATAACAACCAACGATTGCGACGCTGTGCTCTCGCGGTGACAAAAGGGGCCATAATTCGATGAAATAGTGATGAGCTCGCACCTTTTGCATCTTCGTGATGGGCGTGTTTGAGTAGATGATGCGCCAACCAAGGTGAGAGCACAAAGGCGACCGCCAGTGAAATCAGCATCCCCATGGACGCATTAATTGGAATTGGGCTCATGTATGGCCCCATCAATCCGCTGACAAACGCCATCGGTAGCAATGCCGCGATCACGGTTAAGGTTGCTAAGATGGTCGGTCCGCCGACTTCATCGACGGCGACGGGGATCAATTCATCGAGTGATTTTTTGCCCATCGACATATGCCGGTGAATGTTTTCCACTACCACAATCGCATCATCGACCAAAATACCGATTGAGAATATCAGGGCGAACAGTGACACACGATTGAGGGTAAATCCCCAAGCCCAAGACGCAAACAGCGTGATCATCAAGGTCACCACAATGGCGATTCCGACGACAATGGCTTCACGCCAACCCATGGTCAGCAAGACCAGAATCACTACCGCCGCCGTGGCGAACGCCAGTTTGCCGATCAGCGTATTGCTTTTGTCCGCCGCGGTTTTACCGTAGTCACGTGTAATTTCAACCTTAATGCCTTCGGGAATCAGTTGATTCTTAAGTGCGTCTAAACGCGCTTCAACGGCTTTCGCGACGTTGACTGCGTTCTCACCGCTTTTTTTTGCCACCGCGAGCGTGACTGCGGGATGCAAACCCTCTTTTGAGCTCGTCCACACCTGCTGCGTCGGCGTGTTAGTGCCTAAGCTAACCGTAGCAATATCTTCTAAATAGACGGGGGTTTGGTTATACAACCCGACCACTAGCTGTTTGACCTCTTCAACGCGTGAAAGAAACTGGCCGACTTGGACTGGAAACTGTTGGTTTTCATGGGTCAAGCTCAGCATGGGTGAGCTTTGATTCGCGGCGGGCAAATGCTGATTGAGCTGATCCAAGGTGATATTAAAACTGTTCATCTTTACAGGGTCTAAACGCACGTCAACAATGGTCTCGTGACTGCCAACTGTATAGATGTCTCGTGTCCCTTCAATGCGTTTAAGCTCAGTTTCTAAGCCGTGTGCTACCTGAGTTAACTGCTGCTGATCAAGCTGCGCCGATGGGCTGGATAAGGTGATACTGACGATCGGCACATCCTCAATCCCTTTGGGTTTAATGACGGGCTCACCCACACCCACGCCCTGCGGCATCCAATCTTTATTAGAATAGAGTTTATTGTAAATGCGCACCACAGCGTCGTTACGGCTAACGCCAACATCAAAGATCGCGACGATCATCGCGCCATCGGGCTGCGAAAAGGAGTAGATTTTATCGATACCCTGAATTTCAGAAATGATCTGTTCTGCGGGTGTGGTGACTAGGCTCTCCACTTCAGCGGGCGTTGCTCCGGGGAAGGGAATATACACATCCGCGAAGGTGACATCGATTTGCGGCTCTTCTTCTTTGGGTGTGATGATAACCGCAAACAGACCCATCAATAAGCCCACCAACGCCAACAATGGCGTCATGGCTGAGTTTTGAAATGCTGCGGCAATACGGCCTGAGATCCCTAGCTTATGTTCCATGCGACTTTCCCCCTGCCCTTATTGCTGCTGGCTTAACGTTGGCAAGGTCGCGTAGATCGCATCTCCCTCTTCCAACCCAGACAGCACCTCAACGTACTCACCCACTTGTTGACCTAAACGCACTGGGTTAAGCACCGGCCCGTTTTCACTTTGACGGTAAACCGCACTTAACTCGCCTCGGCGTACTACCGCCTCATTGGGAATCATTTGTATCGCGCGTTCACCGAAGCGAAACTCAGTTTTCACCCACATTCCCGGCACCAAGGCGCTCGCATTAGCAGGCAAATCTTTGCTGTCGGGTAAATCCAAACGAATTTTGAAGGTGTGAGACGTGGTGTCGGCGTAGCTGAACAAGTTATAGGAGGTGGGCGCGACGCGCTCGCCATTGGGTGCCATCACATCAAATTGAGAGACATCCTTAACAAGCGGTTGATAGCGCTGAGGAATTTGCGTTTCAACGCGCAGGCGATCTAAAGAGAAGCCACTGAGTAGTGGCGACCCTGGCGCAACGGTTTCACCCAGTTCGACGTGACGCGCTGTGACCACGCCGTCATAAGGCGCTTTAATACTGGTGTAGCCAAGGGACTCTTTTGCCTGAGCGACACTTGCTTGCGCCGCTTTCACTGACGCTGCAGTGCTGCGCGCACGCGCTTCTGCGCTGTCCATTTGATCTTGAGAAATCGCGCCTTTTGGGAAGAGTTGACGATACCGGGCAACCTGAGCTTGCGCCTCACGATTAAGCGCAATCGCACTAGCCAGTTGTGCATTGGCGGCATCGAGCGAGGCCGATTGTTGCACCGCGCTGATTTCAAGCAACACTTGCCCTTGTTTGACAACATCATTGACATCAACGTGCAGGCTCACAACTCGGCCAGACGTCTGAGCGGCGACGGTACCTTGATTGACGGGTTGAATCACGCCATCTAAATGGACACTCTGCGCCATCGGAGCACGTGAGACCGTGTACAACGTGTCATTCTGGTTAGCCATGCTTACAGCAGAAAAGCCCATCAGGCTCACGGCCAGTGCAGAGGTGGCTACAGAGAGTTGAAATGTCCTTTTCATGATCGCCGCTCCTTTTTTTGAGGGGTTATGTATCAGTGTAAAAATTAAGCAAGTTGAGACTGTGACTTGCGGCTGTTTTTATAACAAATCATTAGGTTAGTGGCCCCTAGACCAACCATCATGCTGGCAAAAAAGATCCACACGCCCACGTTACCTAAACCGAGACTGGCCATTGCAGGTCCTGGACAAACGCCAGCCAGCCCCCAACCCACGCCAAACAGCGCAGCTCCGCTTATCAATCGACCGTCAATCTGTTTACTTTTTGCTAGGCAAAAGGTCTGCGCCGCGAGCGGCTTTTTCTTGGGTTTAATCAGCAAAAAATAGCTCGGCATAAACACCATCAAGGCGCCGCCCATCACAAACATCAAACTTGGATCCCACTGACCCGCGATGTCCAAAAAGCCCAGAACTTTGTTTGGGTCTGCCATGCCAGACACCACCATGCCCATGCCAAATAACACGCCTGCCAACAGTGACGTTAAACGAAAAACAACTTTATTCATGAGAAGATCCTAGGGTTATACAAGGTGGAATCGAACAAATACCGTCAGCGCTGCCACGCCCATAAAGACGCCAGTCGCGACCATTGAACGCTTAGACAAACGGCCAAGGCCACAAATACCGTGCCCACTGGTGCAACCGTTGCCAAGACGTGTACCCACACCAACGAGTAAACCGGCGAGCGCCAAGCCTGTCACACTGGTTGAATAGACCGTCACCACATCGTCAACAAACAGTAAGGCGGCAAGAATACCGCCCGAGACCATGCCCACCGCGAAGAGTAATCGCCAAGCAAAATCGTTCGATTTCGGCGTAAGTAGCCCCGTCATGATGCCGCTAATGCCCGCGATTTTTCCGTTAATCAGCAACAAAATCGTGGCTGAAACCCCAAGTAACATGCCTCCTGCTAACGATTCCCAAGGAACTGTGAACGCCATATTTACCTCTAAATGTCGTATGTATTAATGCTAGGTTTACCCAGCGTTATCGAGCGCAAAAAATCGTCTCTAAACTCTGAATAAGTTGAATCACTCGCGCATCTGCCAAGGAGTAGAACACCTGTTGGGACTCTTTACGCGCCTGTATTAATCCGTGCTTACGCAGCACAGTAAGATGTTGAGAGAAGGCGGATTGGCTCAGTGCCGACCCTGCTTGCAAGGCCCCCACGCCGACTTCGCCTTGGGTCAATTGACATAAGACCATCAAACGCTCTGGGTGAGCCATGACCTTGAGTAGATCAGAAGCCTCAACCGCATTTTGTTGCATTTGGCTTAGATTCAATGTTTGTTCACTCATGACACACCTATTATTTTGCAATGGAATGCTCTCTAACGAATGGCTTGATAATAAACCCAAACCTAATTTAGTCAATACTAATTTAGTGTTTTTGTAATTAGACAAATAAACATTAGACTTTTCTAATTTAGAGTTCTATAGTACGAGGGTTTCATCACGGAACTGATTCGAAAGGAGAACGATCATGACGTTAGAAAATGCTATTCGTGTACTGGCAGGCAGTATGGTTCTGCTATCGGTGGTCCTGACCTTCACCGTCAGCAGCCACTTTGTTTGGCTAACCGTGTTTGTTGGCGTTAACTTGATTCAAAGCGCGTTTACAGGTTTGTGCCCTGCCGCTTTCTTTTTGAAAAAACTTGGTTTTCACTAATCGGAGTCACCCATGACTAAAATTGTTATCGTAGGCGGTGTTGCAGGTGGTGCATCTGCGGCTGCTCGTGCTCGTCGCCTTAGCGAGGATGCTCAAATCATCATGTTTGAACGTGGTGAGTTTGTTTCGTTTGCCAACTGCGGGTTGCCTTACCACATAGGTGGCGACATTACCGACCGCAGTAAGCTCCTATTACAAACTCCGGAGAGCTTCCTTGCACGATTTAACGTCGATGTCCGCGTGATGAATGAAGTGGTGCGCATTAATCGCGAAGACAAATCCATCACGGTAAAAAATCTGCTTGATGGCACTGAATACCAAGAGTCTTATGACTTTCTGCTATTAAGCCCAGGCGCAGGTCCGGTTGTGCCACCGATCCCTGGTATCAAGAATCCGCTGACGCATTCACTGCGCAACATTCCAGACATGGATCGCATCATCAAAACGATTCAGATGAACAAACCAGAACACGCCACTGTCGTGGGCGGTGGATTTATTGGCCTTGAAATGATGGAAGCCTTCCACCAGCTCGGCATCAAAACCACCCTCATCGAAATGGCCGATCAAGTGATGACGCCCGTCGATCGTGAAATGGCAGGCTTCGCGCACGCAGAAATTCGCCAGCGCGGCATCGATCTCAAATTGGGTGTTGCGTTAAGCGCAGTCGAATATGTACCCAATGATCACATGGCAAGTGTCGCTTCGGGTGAGGATGTCGAACATCAACACATCGAAGGTGAGTTGAAACTGTCACTCAACAATGGCGAAACGCTCACCACTGACATTCTTATCATGGCTATTGGTGTGCGCCCAGAAACCAAGCTCGCCCAAGAAGCCGGTCTACAAATTGGCGCCCTTGGCGGCATTTACACCAATGAAGCGATGCAAACCAGCGATCCTAGCATCTACGCGGTGGGTGATGCGGTCGAAGTGAAAGACTTCGTGACCGGCGAGCAGACATTGGTCCCTCTTGCAGGACCTGCCAACCGTCAAGGCCGCATGGCGGCGGACAATATGCTGGGCCGCAGTGAACAGTATCAAGGTACACAGGGCACTGCGATCTGTAAAATTTTCGATCTTGCCGTCGCCTCTACCGGTAAAAATGAGAAGCAGCTACAACGTGCAGGCATCGCCTATGAAAAAGTGTATGTCCATACCGCGAGCCATGCGAGCTACTACCCGGGCGCGGAAATTGTGTCGTTTAAAATGCTGTTTGATCCAACCTCTGGCAAGATTTTGGGCGCACAAGCGGTCGGTAAAGATGGCGTCGATAAACGCATTGACGTGATGGCGGTAGCTCAGCGTGCAGGTATGACTGTCGATCAGTTGCAGCACCTTGAATTAACTTACGCTCCACCGTACGGCTCGGCAAAAGACGTCATCAACCAAGCCGCGTTTGTAGCCAACAACCTAATCAAAGGCGACAGCAAAGCGATTCACTTTGATGAAATCGACAACCTCACAGAGGACCAAGTCCTGCTAGACGTGCGTAACCCAGGTGAGTTGGAATCGGTCGGTTACATCGATGGTGCGATTAACATCCCTGTCGACCAGTTGCGTCATCGCATGAACGAGCTACCCAAAGACAAAGAGATCGTTATCTACTGTCAAGTAGGGTTACGCGGTAACGTGGCCTACCGTCAATTGGTCAACAACGGCTTTAAGGCGCGCAACCTACTCGGTGGTTACCGCACCTACAAGTTCGCTACGGCCTAAGTTTTTATTCCACCACGTCAACACTGTCTTGGGGAGCGAATGGCTCCCCTTTTTTGTTCTACTTAGCTATCTACCCCCTTATTTACAAAGGCCATACCACCAGCAGCAAGGGTACAGACACCGCCACGACCAAGAGTTCTAAGGGTAAACCGAGCTTCCAATAATCACCGAAACGAAAACCACCAGGGCCAAGGATAAGCGTGTTGTTTTGATGGCCGATAGGGGTTAAAAACGCGCATGATGCGCCGATGGCCACTGCCATAAGGAAAGAGTCTGGGCTGACATTGAGCGCAGTTGCCGTGCCCATCGCGATTGGGCACATCACCGCTGCGGTTGCGGCGTTGTTCATCAAGTCAGATAAAAACATCGTCACAACCAGTATCAACACCAAAGCGACGGTGGCACTACCCTGCGCGACGCTTTCCAACAAGAAGCGAGCAATGATGTCTGCGGTGCCCGTTGTTTCTATCGCATTGGCGACTGGGATGAGTGCAGCCAAAAGCACGATCACCGACCAATCAACCGCTTCGTAGACTTTGCGCAGCGCAATCGTGCGAAGGGCTAATGAGGCGAGCACACCTAAAGCAAAGGTGATCACCGCGGGCAGTAATCCCACAGCGGCAACACCAATTGCCGCCACCATGATAGCACTCGAGAGAATCGCATTGCGCTTGTTAGGCAAGCGAAGATCTCTTTGCGCTAACGGCACACAACCGGAATCTGAAGCAAAAGCGTTGATCGACTCAACGGGGCCTTGTAGCAACAATAGATCCCCCGATTGGATGGTTTGTGCACGCAGACGTTTAATTTTTCGGTTCCCTTCACGTGAGAGTGCCAGCAAGTTCGCCCCATATCGGGTTTGAATCGCAAGATCTTCGACAACACGCCCACAGAGTCTCGACATCGGCATGACCGCAAGCTC
The DNA here is from genome assembly GCA_036903855.1 of Vibrio cholerae. Classification (GTDB taxonomy): domain Bacteria; phylum Pseudomonadota; class Gammaproteobacteria; order Enterobacterales; family Vibrionaceae; genus Vibrio; species Vibrio cholerae_D. The sequence continues at coordinate 18,509 of JACGDM010000001.1, forward strand.
AACTAAAGAAACCTCATCGGAGACTGGATTGTTTTCTTGTTCCTCTCCCTTTTCATCGTCTTGCTCTGTTTTCGTTTGTTGGCCTTGTTTCTCCACAACGGGTTGTGATTGTTCGGCCTCCTCTTGAGTCGGCGCTTGCGCCATTTCTAGACCAAGTAACGACAGCACTTCATTTAAGGCCTCTGCTTCCGCTTCAATGATGAGGATATCGCCAGAACGTATTTGCCGCCCCGGGTTTGGTGCCATAATTCGCACGTCATTGCGCACAATACCTACGATCTGCACATCGATATCACCCAGTATACGCCTCACCTCTCTGAGGTATTGATTGGTGGCTTTACTGGACTCCAGCACTCTGACCTCAGTCAAATAGGCGCCAGATTCAAACCCTTCAACCCCAGATTGCTTTCGCGCAGGCACAAGGCGCCAACCCACTAACGCAACAAAAAGCACGCCAACAAAAGCAACAGACACACCGATAGGTGAAAAATCAAACAAGCCGAAACTCCCCAACCCCGCCTCTTGCCGAAAGCCAGCCACAATGAGGTTGGGCGGCGTGCCGATAAGCGTTGTCATGCCGCCGAGAATGGTGCCAAAGGCGAGCGGCATGAGCACTTGTCCGGGCGTCATTTCCAGCTTGTGTGAGAGTTGAATCGCCACAGGCATGAGCAGCGCCATTGCGCCGACATTGTTCATAAAACCCGACAAAAACGCGCCCAGCCCCATCAAAATGGCCAGTGTAACAACCCGACCTGCGTCTTTGGGCAGTAGTGTTCTTGCCAGAACATCGACCGCCCCTGAGTTTTGCAAGCTTTGGCTAAGAATGAGTACACATCCCACCGTCACCACCGCTGGGTGACCAAATCCGGCGAACGCTTGTGATGGATCCACCAAGCCGGCAATCACGCAGGTGAGTAACCCCGCAAAGGCCACCATATCGTGTCGCCACCGTCCGAGCAAAAACAGGCACACCGTACCTAGTAAGATAGCACTGATCATCCATTGCTCTCGGTTCATTCCTAATTCCAGCATTATTTGTCCTTGTGATTGATGGTGCGAGTAGGCATCGGCATTACAAAAAACGTCCCTCTTGCACTGTCACTTCTTTCTTGACGAAATCAATAAAAGAACTGATGCGTCGTGACGTAGCAGAGTTACGGTAATAGACAGCGTGAATGGGCTGACGAATGTCTTGTGAAGCATCTGTTAGCAATTCAGTGAGGGCGCCACTCTGCCTATCTTGATAAGTCATGAAGTCTGACAAGCAAGCGATCCCAGCACCGTGCAGTGCTAAGGCACGAATCGTTTCCCCGTTGTCCGAACGTAGATTACTCGTGATCTTGATGAGCTTGTTACTGTCATCAAGCAATGGCCAATCTTTTAGCGACTCCGGGCGGCTAAAGCCCAGCAATTTGTGCGACAGCAGATCTTGAACACAGTTAGGTTTGCCTTGTGCTTCAATATACGCAGGACTGGCGAGAATGCGTATACGGCTATGACCAATAAACGTGGCTCTGAGCGTTGAATCTCTTAGTTCGCCGATGCGAAACGCAATGTCGGTCTTTTTGCCAACCAGATCGATGTTCTCTTCATTGGAATTTAACTCAATCTCCACATCAGGATACGTTTGCTGATAGCGAGCAATTAATGGCGTCAGCACATGCAAACAAAACGGGGTCGCGGCATTGATTCTCAACAATCCTGATGGTTGTGTTTTTTGGCTGGTCAACTGCGCTTCCGCCGCTTCTACCTCATCCAAGATGTGCCTAACTTTGGCGAGGTAGACCGTCCCTTCACTCGTCACATCTAGCTTTCGCGTTGTCCGATTAAGCAGCGTCGTGTCGAGTTTCGTTTCTAAGCGCGATACGGTGCGACTGACAGCAGAGACCGTCACCGACAATACTTGTGCAGCATCGCTGATCGAACCCACATCCACCACAGTCACAAACGTCTTCATCTCATCGAGGGTCGCTTTCATTGTTTACCAATTATCAAATTAGATTTTCTTTTTGTTAACTATACTGCAAGAAATAGACACCGTACATTAGTCAGCACACAAACCCTTCCTTTAAAAATAGGAGTTCATATGGCAGTTCCCACTTTCGGTGTCGGTACATTTCGTCTGACGGGAGACACAGTAAAACAATCGGTCAAACACGCGCTCGACTTAGGTTATCGCGCCATTGATACTGCGCAAATCTATGGCAACGAAGCGGATATTGGAGAGGTGATCGCGGCAAGTCATCTGCCTCGTGAATCACTATTTATTACCACCAAGATTTGGGTGGATAACATGAGCGATGCATCGCTTATTGCTAGCCTTCGAGAGAGCCTTAAGAAACTCAACACGGATTACGTCGACCTCACTCTTATTCATTGGCCGGGGACAGAAAAGAATATCGAGGAGTACATGAATGCACTGATGGAAGCAAAGACGCTTGGTCTGACAAAACAGATTGGCGTGTCGAACTTCAATATCGACCTGCTTCAGCAAGCGATTAATATCGTCGGTGTCGATCACATTGCCACTAACCAAATTGAACTGAGCCCTTATTTGCAAAACAACAAACTGGTTGAGTTCATGCAACAGCAAGGGATTCAGGTGACGTCATACATGACGCTCGCCTACGGCAAAGTGCTTCACGACAAGGTCATCAAACAGATCGCGGTTGAGTGCAACGCAACCCCAGCGCAAGTTACACTCGCGTGGGCGCTAAACAAAGGCTACGCTGTGATCCCTTCATCGACCAAGCGCGATAACTTAGCCAGCAACCTTGAGGCGCAAAAGCTAACACTGAGTGATGATAATATGGCACGCATCGACGCATTAGAAAGAAATGGGCGTGAAGTCGACCCAGATGGCTTGGCACCCATCTGGGATTAGTCAAAATAATATAAGCCCCTTATGGGGCTTATATTAAAAAACTATACTAGTCACTGATCGTTTCAGTGGGCACATGGTTATTCCATATATCGAATCGCAATAGCGGTTGCCTTCCCTTTTTCGAAACCAGTACTGTTGTCCCCAGTAAACCCCCAACTACTTTCGCTTAGCGAGTTTACAATAATCGCATCCGCACCCAGTTTTAGCGCTTTGTCTTGTAGTTTTCTGATCATCCCTTCATTACTTCGGTCATGTAATAAGGTTTGTCCTGTTTGAGTGGTGACTAAGCCTATCTCTTCATAGGAGATATTTGCTGGTACAGAATAAAGAACATCCACACCCGTATCACTATCCACTGATGTTACCGATGTCTTTGCACACCCTATGAGCGATAGCATCGACAACCCAATGATAAATAAGCGCTTTATCGTCATTTTCAGTTTCTTCCAATCTTAATTTTCTTTGATGCTATCATCCTATTCGGAAAACTCACTCTCGCTTTTGAAGGATGACACCCATCAAAGTAACTGTCCAAAATCAAACCCTTTGCTTTTCAACGCTATTGATATATAAACTAATGCATTGTTTTACCACGTTATCCTTGCCTTTCCTTTTTTATGTTACTCACCCTTGTTATTTTGTTGGCTATCGTCCTTACCGCGCTGCTGGCGCACTACTATCACTCCGAATCTGTACGTAGAAAAAGTCGCCAAGACGCAAAGCAGACGTTATTGCTGCGCTCCAAACGCATTAAACAGACATTCAAAGGCCAAATAGAACGCTTTTGTGCCCTTGATGCCCTAACGCCAGAAACAGAAACGGCCGTGCTCCGTTTAGCCAACCTGTTTTTCGTTTTTCAACCGGTCAACAGCCACACGGTTGAGCAATACCAAGAGACGTTAAACAACTTGGTCAAGACGATTGATGAGCGAATTGATGCGGCCCAAGAGACATCACTGGACATGCTGAGTGCTGATCTTGAGCGATTTGCCGCTTCACTGCCTAAAGCGAACAGTGCTTATACTGCCAGCTTCTATCGTAATGACTTACCTGCGATGATTTATCACCTCAGCAATCAGACGACCACTTCCGTGAGTGATGAGGCCACCATGAAACCTGCACCAGAAATGGTCACCGAGTAAGGTAAGCAGTTGAGAGTGCTCACACTCTCGTTTGTGTGCGCATGAGCTGCCTAATTAATACGCTATAGTGCAGACTGCAAAGAGAAAGGAGAACTCATGTCAGCCACTCACACTCAACCCGTCATGAAATGGGGCGTGATTGCGCCGGGTCGCATCGCGCATAACTTTGCCAAAGGGATCAGTGTTGTCGACGATGCCTGTATCACAGCCGTCGCCAGTCGAGATAAACAGCGCGCAACAGCGTTCGCTGAGCAGTATAGAATCGATCGCATATATTTGGATTACGCCGAGTTAATTCGCGACCCCGACATCGATGCCATCTACATCGCCACACCTCATGCGTTTCACTTTGAGCTAGCAAAACAATGCTTGTTGGCCCGAAAACCGGTGTTGTGTGAAAAGCCATTGACGATGAATGCCACGCAATCACAAGCGTTGGCGAGCCTCGCTTTAGAACAGTCCACTTTCATCATGGAGGCGCTGTGGTCGAAATTTCTCCCTGTTTGGCGAAATATGAACACATGGTTGGCGCAAATTGGCGAAGTGAAACAGGTTCACTCGAGCTTTTGTTTTAAGGTGGATGTTGACCCAAATGATCGTTTATTTGATCCCTTACTCGGTGGTGGCGCGCTGCACGACATTGGCATTTACAATATCGCGCTATCGAACCTCCTATTTGGTCAAGCGCCGTATGACTGGAAACTGAGCGGCGATGTCGGGCAAACGGGGGTGGAAGAAACGGTTAATGCACTTTTAGATTATGGTGACGGCCGGCACGCCACCTTTCATTGTAGCTTCCATGTGGATGAGCCAATGGTGATGCAAATCTCAGGTACTCATGGACGCATTGTCATTGATGCGCCTTTCTTTGGTGCGCAATCCGCCACGCTCTACGCTGACGATAACGCCCCTGAAACCTTTCAGGTCACCCATCACGGCGGTGGGTTTGAATATCAGATTCGTGAAGCCATGGCATGCATTCGAAGTGGCCAAGTGTTTAGTGAGATTCACCCTCTCTCAGCAACGCTAGAGCACATGCGCATTATTGATCAAATGCGCGCTGAACTGGGCATCCCAACGCCATAGCATAAGACTTTTGCGCCACCAGATTTAGGGCACCTAGATTTAGGTGACTCTCGAACAATTCGCAAAGTAGTCACTCAACACCTCAATCACTAACTGATGGTCGTCAGCTTGAGGTAACCCCGAGACCGTGATGGCACCTACTAGGCCACAACCTCGAATTCGAATCGGGAATGACCCACCATGCGCACAGTACTGAGTCGCATCTAGGTGCGCTTGGCGTTCAAAATCTCGCTGCTTTTGCGCATTGTACTGACCTAAGTAATAGGAGCTGTGGCCAAATCGCATCACAGATCGGCGTTTTCGCATCGCCCAGTCTAGGTTGTCGGCTGTGGTTCCGGGCATGGCTAACTGAAAAATGACCTGTTCAAATGCATACACTTCCACCAACACAGCCGCCGACTGCGCTTCGGCACGCTGTTTTAACGCCAGCCCTAGATCCCATGCTGTCTCATGGTTAAAGCGTTCAAACTGAAGTTCAGCTTCTTGCTCTAACAATACCTCTAATGACGCTTGAGTCATTGATTCCACTCCCATTCACCTTCCAGTGCTAATGTTTGCCCTAGGCGGCTGCTCTGCATCGCTAATTCAATCAGGCGAATCGTCACTAGCGCTTGTGAGGGCGTGACCGGGACTGGTGTGTTGTGTCGAATCGCGCTGGCCATTTGCTCAAAATAGGTTTGGTATTGACCCGAAAAAGTATCAATCCGCTCAGAGCCTTCACCGTGATAAAAACGCCCAAAGTGCGCCTCACTTTCTTGGCCCCAACTTGGATCTTCAGGTGTCATGCCTGAAATTAGCTGGGACTCCTGAGGATCTAGACCGTATTTTTCATAACTGCCCTGTGTGCCCTTAACGCTAAAACGATGGTTAGGACCCGCACTGAACATATCGCCATGAAGTACTGCTAATCGATTTGGGTAATGAAGCGTAACGTTGAAGTAATCCACCGTGGTGCTCGATGGACGCAGCATTTTGCAATGAGCACTGATCGCCTCTGGTAAGCCAAACAGTTCAAGCGCTTGATCGATAAGATGCGAGCCAAGGTCGAATAAAATACCGCCGCCATCGGTCGCCTGCTCACGCCAGCGAACGCGCACTTCGGGTCTGAATCGGTCAAAGTGGGACTCGAAATGTTTGACGTCACCCACTCTGCCCTCTTCAATAAGGGATTTGACGGTTAAAAAGTCTCCATCCCAACGTCGATTGTGGTAAACACTGAGTAGACACTGATTTCTTTTGGCCAAATCAATCAACGCCTGACCATCTTGCACATTCGTCACAAACGGCTTCTCAATGATGACGTGCTTCCCCTTTTCCAATGCTAATTTCGCTAACGGAAAGTGTTCACTGTTGGGTGCGGTAATAATCACCAGTTCAGCGTCAGATTCTGTAAGCATCGCCACGGCATCTGTAAAGTGCTGGACGTTTGGCCAATCTTGGGCCACCTCTGCCTTACTGGTGCTGACAGCAACAAACTCAAAGGCTTCCAAGCTCGTAATAAACGGGATGTGAAAGGTTTTCGCAGAAAAGCCGTAGCCCACTACAGCGGTTTTGATAGGAAAAAAAGTCATAGCATTACTCAGTTGTCGTTATCGTGCCCACGCGCATCCGTTACCGCACACTCGTCATGCGAAAACGCTTACAATATTGCATAAGCGCGTAAAAACACAGCTACTATGCACAATCTTATTCTCGTGATCAATCAACTTTATATATCTAAACAGCCAATTTAATTGGTTCTATGGGTGACCTCTCCAACTTGCACGATTGTAAGTGTTTATAATCATTAATTACGGTACACTGAGTTTTCAACAACAGAGGCAATACCGATGACGCAAGACGAACGTTTGATAGAGATTTCAGCGCATATCAAAAACCGAGGGAAGATCACCATTGACGAGATTTGTACCGAGTACGGCATATCCTATGATTCTGCGCGTCGTGACCTTGTCAAACTCACTCGTCAACCCGGTATTTTGCGGATTCGGGGCGGTGCCATACTCGATGACAAAAGCGTGAGCCTATCATTTGCACAGCGCTCGATGGAAAGCCCCATCAAACAGAAACTGGCGGCATTTGGCGCCTCATTGGTGAAAGAAAAGGACATTCTCTTTATTGATGCCGGGACCACGTGCGCCACACTGGCGCGTCACCTTGATACGCCGTGCAGCATTATTACCAATTCATTTGAATGCCTGTATGAAGTGCGCAATAAGCCGATGATTAAAAAGAGCGTCCTCGGTGGCAGTTTTGATGATTTTTCACACGCCATTCTAGGAGAAATGACCGTACAGCAAATTCGTTGCTACCAAGCAAATAAAGCCTTCATCGGTGTCAGTGCCCTCTCTTCTGCTGGCATTACAACGGATCTTGAATCTGACGCTAACCTCAAAAAGGCGATGGCGGCACAATCCACTCAAGTTATCTGCATTGCCGAAGCAAGCAAGATCAACACACAACTTATGTATCAATCTTGCGCTTGGTCTGATATTGATTTGCTCATCACTAATGAGCGTCCACCTGAAACCATCATGGAGAAAATCGACGCGTTTGGTGTCGAGCTAATTGTTGTTGAGTGTTAAGTGAGTGAGTAACGGACACTTAACCCAGGTAACGCAATACGTTTATCTAATAAGCGTTGGTCGTGACGAAGTAAAAGTTTGTCGCGGTCTTTTCACATCAAGGAGGCATTTCGCCTCCTTGAACTTATCGAGATTACACCCCGTTTCTGCGTTTTTGCTTTTCTCCCATCACCCGTCGCACCATTTTGCCAAATTGTTTACTTTGCGCTCGTTGCTGTGCTAGCGTGGCGCCGTTATGGGCCTGCTCACGTAAGAGCTTTTGGTAGTTGTTAAAACGGCGTTCATCCAACTCACCATTGGAGATAGCTTGCTGCACGGCGCAGCCCGGCTCACTTTGATGCTGACAATCACCAAAGCGGCACGCTTTAGCCAAGCTCGCTACGTCCGCAAAAGTCTCACTCACACCATCTTCACAGTCCGCCAGTTGAATTTCTCGCATTCCCGGCGTATCGAGCAAAACCGCGCCCGAGGGCAGAAAGTGAATCGAGCGCGAAGTGGTGGTGTGTCTACCCTTGCTGTCATCCTCTCGGATACCACCGGTCGCTTGCTCCTGCTCACCTAGCAAGGTATTGACCAGCGTGGATTTCCCTACACCAGACGAGCCGATAAACGCCACCGTTTGCCCTTCGCCGCACCAGCTCATCAAGCGACTTACGCTGTTAGCGTCAAGCGCATTGACGCTCTCAACCATGAGAAATGGATCCAACTTCTGCACCTGTTGGCGCAGCGCCGCTTCGTCATCGCAAAGATCGGCTTTAGTCAACACGACTACGGGCTCAACCTTGGCTTCATTAACAAGGGCTAGGTAACGCTCAATGCGGCTTAGGTTGAAATCATGGTTAAGCGAACAGACGATAAATACGGTGTCCACATTGGCGGCAATCAGTTGCTGTTCGACCTTTGTCCCTGCTGCTTTTCGGCTAAACAGGCTTCGGCGTTCAAGTAGCGACGAGAACTGTTGCTGACCATCCAACACTAGCCAATCGCCAACGGTCATCGCTGGCAATGAACGGGTGATCGGTAAATGATGCTCTTGATAGCCGTCACTTTGTTGGCTTAGCACCACGTAACCACTGCGATGATGTGCGATGACGCGAGCCCAACGAGTATCATCGTAATCGTCTAATGAGATCTGCTGCTGAAAAAATGGCTTCCAACCGAGACGTTTAAGCAAGTTCGGCTTTTTGTTGGCCGTGGTTAAAAAAGAAAATTTTGTATTCATGATTGAATTATCCCAGACGCAACAATGCGCCTTAATACATAGAGCATTAGGGTCTAATTCGGATAGAGTTGACCCCGGTGATACCGGGCAAAGAAGGGAGACTGTGGATTATCCACAAAGAGCGGTTTGGCGGTTTACCCTTTCACTGCCCAGTTGCTGTTCATCATTACAATCATCTTGTGTCCTCGCTTTAGGTGAAATAACGCGCTGAATATAGACCTCAGTGGTGAGACTGTCAAACCCAGCGCATACAATCCGAGCTCAACAATGCGTTACGCCGATGCGCCTAACTCGTCTCGGACTATTTTGGCGCCGTCGCTCAATGCTTTGAGCTTGGCAGCAGAGACCTTGCGAGGCAAAGGTGCCATGCCGCAGTTGGTACAAGGGTACAACTTATCGGCATCGACATATTTGAGCGCTTCTCTGAGCGTACTTGCGACCTCTTCTGGCGTTTCAATGTCATGAGTGGCGACATCAATCGCGCCCACCATCACTTTTTTGCCTCGAATCAATGATAACAGCTCAATCGGCACACGTGAGTTGTGGCACTCCAGTGAGATAATATCGATGTTTGATTGCTGCAACTTTGGGAATACGGCCTCGTACTGGCGCCACTCGTTGCCCAACGTTTTTTTCCAGTCAGTATTGGCTTTGATACCGTAGCCATAGCAGATGTGCACCGCGGTTTCACATTTAAGCCCTTCAATCGCGCGTTCTAAGCAAGCGATTCCCCAGTCGTTCACGTCATCGAAGAACACATTAAACGCGGGTTCATCAAACTGGATGATATCGACACCTGCCGCTTCAAGCTCTTTTGCTTCTTGATTTAGGATCTTGGCAAACTCCCACGCCAATTTCTCACGGCTTTTGTAGTGCGCATCATACAAGGTATCGATCATAGTCATCGGCCCAGGCAGTGCCCACTTGATGGGTTGGTCGGTTTGCTGGCGCAAAAATTTCGCGTCCTCGACAAACACGGGTTTGATGCGACTTACTGGGCCAACCACGGTTGGCACGCTTGCTTCATAACGATTACGAATGGTCACGGTTTGACGATTGTCGAAATCCACCCCACCCAAATGCTCAATAAACGTAGTGACAAAGTGCTGGCGCGTTTGCTCGCCGTCACTGACGATAGTAACGCCCGCGAATTGCTGCTCTTGCAGGGCTACACGCAGAGCGTCGCGTTTTGCATCTTGTAGCGCTTCCCCTTCTAACTTCCACGGGGACCACAGTGTCTCCGGCTCGGCAAGCCATGACGGTTTAGGTAAGCTTCCCGCGGTAGATGTCGGTAGTAATGTTTTCATCGATTGTTCCTTCACAGTATTTTCATCATGGTTACGCGTAGTTTTGTGACCACTGCTCAAGTCGCGCTTGATACGGTTGAATAAAGTGCGTTTGTGCAAATTTCCCTTGCTCTACTGCCAATTGGCTGCGTTCTTCGCGGTCATAGACGATTTGTGTCAGAGAGTGATCGCGATTGTTCAATTTTGGCTGATACACCGCCCCAGCCGCTGCGTTGGCGTTGTAGATCTCTGGGCGATAAATCTTTTGAAAGGTCTCCATCGTGCTGATCGTGCCGATGAGTTCTAGATTAGTGTAATCATTGAGTAAGTCCCCAAAGAAGTAGAAAGCCAACGGCGCGGCGCAGTTCGGCGGCATAAAGTAACGCACATCTAAGCCCATCTTTTTGAAATACTGCTCAGTAAGCGACGATTCATTCGGCAGATACTCAGCACCGAGCACCGGGTGTTGATTACTGGTGCGGCGATAGATTTTATTGTCAGAAACACTGAGGCAAATCACCGGACGCTTGTTAAATGATTGCTGATATGTCGCAGAACGAACAAAAGACTGGAACAGTTGGCCATGCAGCTCACCAAATTTTGGCGGTACACTAAACTGGTTCGCCTGCTTATTATGCTCAAGCAGTAAGACACTAAAGTCGTAATCGCGCACATAGGAAGAGAAGTTATTCCCCACGATACCTTCAATGCGCTGGTTGTTTTTACGATCCAAAATATGCGTTTGCAGGACTTCTATCGAGGGAAAAGCGTTACTTTGTCCGTCCAACGCAATCTCGACGGAGATGATGTCCAACTCCAATGCGTAACGATCACCAGTAGGATTGTCCCAATGGGCAAGCGAATTGAAGCGATTGTCCATCATTCGTAGCGCCGCTCGCAGGTTCTCTTGACGTTGGTCGCCCCTTGCCAAGTTGGCAAAGTTGGTGGTAATACGCGTGTTGTCTGACGGCTGATAATGCTCATCAAAACGCAGACTTTTAATCCTAAAAGTGAACTCGCTATTCATTGTAATTATCCTATTTCCTAAGAAGACGCTGACGATTTAGGCTCTGCTGGGTGGGTCAAAGCCTAACGCCAGTTATACCGAGTTCACTAGTTGAAGAATATTGGTATTACTTCACTTTAAACATGAAGAAGTTTCATGGTGAGAATAGCAGTACGATAAATAAAACGACTGACCTACTGGTCGTCAAATGTGAAAATCAACAATATAAACAAGGTATAACGTTGTCACTAGCGGGAAAACAGAGTTAGACTTAACGATAGTGAATAGGTTACAAAGGCTTGAAAAACATGGTTACGTCGCGTTCCACCGCATCGACGCATAAACAAAAGGAAGTGCAGAGAATTATGGCGGCGCTATCAACTGCTGTCGCGCAACACAAACTAAAACCGGGACAGCGTTTGGTTGAAGCGCAAATTGTCTCCGCACTTCAAGCCAACCGTAACCATGTACAAACGGCGCTACAACGCTTGGCCCTGCAACACATCGTTAAGATCGAGCCCAACCGTGGCGCGATGGTGGCCAAACCTAGTGAAGCCGAAGCCAAAGAAGTATTTGCGGCTCGTCGGGTGATTGAAAGAGGTATCGTTGAAGGTATTTCATCCGAACTGATGGCCGACCATTGGCATGAGATTCTTGCACACATTGAGCGTGAGCATGCTGCTGTACATACCGATGATCGACGAGAAATTGTCGACGCGCTGTGTGATTTTCATCGTCTCTTAGCGCGACTCTGTGGCAATACGGTATTGATGGAGATGTTTGACAACCTGATGGTACGCAGCTCGTTAATCGTCGCACTCTACCAGCGTAACGACGTTCCCGCCTGCCAGCATGATGAACACCTGCAGCTTATAGAGGCATTAAAGTCTGGCGACACAAGCCTTGCCGTCTCTGTGATGTTAGCCCACCTCGACCATCTTGAGGCTGAGCTCGACTTAAGCCGTCACAAAGAGCAAGAACTCGATTTGAGTGAAGCACTCCACCTTTGATATCAGTATTGTGCTTACCACTTATTCTTTCTCGTTCTCTGAGCCTTACCCCGAAGCTATACTGACGTCAAACGTCAAGCCCGCGTTTATTGCGCCTTCTCCAATTGATGCAACTGAACTTCTGGCCTCGTAAAGGTGACGTTTCCGCGCTTGATACCCATAGTGGGTAGCGCTATCTTCGCGACGATATCGGCTTTGTCTAACGCATCAAAAAACACCGCGTCCGCCGCCTTTCCGACCCCTATGCCATGCTGAACAATTTTCATGAGCCTTGCTGAATCGGTACAAATCCAGTCGAAACACTGCGCTAACTCTGATTTTGTCGCCAAATGGGCAATGTTGGCATACAGATTCGCCATCCTGATTTGAGACGCGTCGCCATAAGGTGTAAATGGATTCTCAATGTTGTTGCTCGATATTGAGCAGCACACCCCACGCTGACTCATCGGCTTGAGCGGCGCCACCCCTCTCGGTATCAGACAATCAAAATCACGACCGTTGAGAAAAAGATCGGTGCTCGGCAGCGCCGTCAAATGAACACCTGCCATAGCCATTTGTACTGCTATGGGCGCGAGCGCTTGTGATGGCAGCGCCGATAGTTTTGTCACATGCCCAACGGTAACCCGTCCCTGATAATCAAATGCCTGCGTCATCTCGATGACAAACGGCAATGTCATGGTGGATGTATCAAGGTCAAAATCAAGGTGAAAATCAATATCCACATCGTATTGCTTGGCCAAGGAAAACAGCGCCCTTACCTGCTGCTCTGGTTCACTATCGGTATAAGGGCACCCCCCCAACAGATCCGCCCCTTGATCGAGTGCGTCAGCCAGTAATTCGTACGTTCCCGGGTTATTGTGAAGGCCTTCTTGCGGAAAGACGCACAACTCCAGCGTTATCGCCCAGGCATACTCTTTTTTGAGCGCTGAGATTGCCTGAAAACCAACCAACCCAATCACAGGATCAATCTCTACATGCGTACGCATATAACTGGTGCCATGCTTGATGGCCTTCTCTAGTACCTGTTTCCCGCGCTGATAGATGTCTTGATAAGTGAACTCCGCTTTTAGCCGTGAGGTCTGTTCAATCGCTTCTTGCAGTGTGCCTTTTTGCAAGGCACAGCGAGATACCGTGCATGCTTTATCAAGATGTACATGGGTTTCTACCAGACCGGGTAGCATCAACCTGCCTTGTGCGTCTATCTCTTTCCTACCCCTCAGTTCACTGGGTTCAAGTTCAACTTGCCGTTTAAAGCCGACAAACACCCCCTCGTTGATAAATGCGCAGTTAAGTTGTGGCTCGCCGTCCAAGCGGCAATTGGTCACTACAGTATCGGCTATCATGAGCTTGCTCCTAAATACGCTTTTTCTAGCTCAGAATCTGATCGTAGCTGTTCCGAACTGCCGGTTTGTACAATGGTGCCCGTTTCAAGCAGGTAAGCGCGATCGGCTATCTGCAAGGCAAGGTTCGCCATCTGATCAACCAGTAAGATGGTCACGCCGTCATCTCTGAGCTGCGCGAGCGCATCATAGAGCTCAGCAATCATCGAAGGTGCGAGCCCAAGTGACGGTTCATCCAACAACAAAATGTGTGGCTTCGCCATTAATGCCCTGCCTACCGCCACCATCTGCTGCTCACCTCCGGATAGAAGGCCCGCCGGACTGTCGATACGATCGCGAAGACGAGGGAATCGCGCCAAAATAGCCTCAATTTCTGACTCTTTATCCACTTCATCTAGACGGCTGTGTGCTCCCATTAACAAATTGTCTCTGACGGAGAGCTCACCAAATAACTGACGACCTTCGGGTACCAAAGCCAATCCGCGTTTCGCTATTTGACTCGCATCGAGGTGATGGATATAAGCATCATCAAGACCAATCGTACCGCTGCGCGGTTTTTTCAAACCAGCGAGGCTTTGTAAAATGCTGCTCTTTCCAGCGCCATTGGCGCCCAAGATAGCGACACACTCACCCGGGTTCACTTCAATGTCCACTTCGTGCACAACCGGTGAGGCACCGTAATCTATCGTTAATTGCTTGGTAAACAACACGGCTTCTTTTTCCGCTTTCCATCTGTTTTCACGCGGCGGTGCGGTATAACTGGTTGCGCCAAGATAAGCGGCGATGACTTTGGGATCTTGTTGTATCTGTTGAGGTTTGCCGAAGGCAATGGGCGTTCCTGCATCCAGTACTAATATGTCATCACTGACACCCATCACCAATTTCATATCATGCTCAACCAAGATGACCGCAATACCAAAGCCTGCAATCGACTTAATTAATTGAGCAAGCTGATCGGTGTCTTCTCTACTCAGCCCAGCTGCAGGTTCGTCCAGCAGTATCACCCACGGGCATGTCGCCAACGCACGCGCAATCTCGACCAAACGTCTATCGACATGTGGCAAGTCTTCCGCTGGCGTGTGGATAGAGCCACGATAGCCCACCAAGGCCAATAGGTTTAACGCCAGATCTCTTTGACCGGATTGCTCCGCATAAAACGGGTGACCGAGTGTACCCTGCTGCATTGCAGCAAGCAGGTTTTCAATGACCGACATATCCTCAAACAGTTGCGTGGTTTGATAGGTGCGGGCAACACCACTTCGGGCAATGCGGTGTGCAGGAAGTCCCGCGACCTCTTCATTCAACATCACACTGCCTTGATCGGGCGTATAAAAACCACTGATCATATTGAGCACGGTGGTTTTGCCCGCGCCATTAGGGCCGATGATGCTCGTCACTTTGCCTAACGGCGCGTCAAAACTCACCGCTTTCGCCGCAACCACGCCACCAAACGTGATACCGATATTATTGACTTTGAGCGCGTTCAACCCGTTGTCAGCACGATCATAAAACGTCGCGATAAGATGACGATTGACAGAATTAGGTGGAAGTTGGGTGAATGAGCGACGAAATTTCGCTGCGACCTCTCCAATCAAACCTCTTGGCGCCACCCATAGAACCACCAATAGCAAAACAGCGAATATCAGCAGGCGATATTCGGCCAGAGGCGCTAGGAGTTCAGGCAATAACACGACCACAGTAGCGCCAATAACCGGCCCCCATAGCGTGCCGACTCCACCCAAAATAACGACGAGAACGAACAAAATTGACTGGGTAAACGGAAATGTACTTGGGCTGATGTACATCATCAGCGGAGGGATCATCGCCCCGGCGATACCAGCAAATGCCGCAGACAAAGAAAACGCGAGGGTTTGCGTCTGTACTGGGTTAAATCCTAGCGATCTCGCGGCAATAGGGCTGGACTTGACCGCGCGCATGGCTTTACCCCAGCCACTGAAATAAAACAGCTGATAGGTGAGTAACCCCAAGCCTAAAATAGCATTGCTGCTCAAGGCAAGTAGACGTTCAGGTTCCATCTCTCCGAATTGCGGCATCATGATACCCATCAATCCGTTGGCGCCTCCAGTGAGGCTCTTCCACTCCATCAAACCATGATGAACCACAAAGGCAAAAGCGATCGTCACCATTGCCAAGTAGGGGCCAGTAACCCGCATTGCTGGAATGGCGAGTAATGCTCCAATGGCTGCGCACACTAAACATGCCGCAGCTAAGGCGAGCACAAACGGCACATCATTGAGCAATAATAATGCGCTCACGTAAGCACCGATGGCGTAGAACGCAATGTGACCGAAGCTTATCTGACCACTCATCCCCATTAATATGTTGAGCCCGACTCCGACGATAGCCGTTAACACACATAGGGTAAAAACCAGCAGAGAATAACTGTCGAGTAGGAAACATAATATCGCCCCTACTAGGGTGAACAGCGCCACCCATAACCAAGACTTGGTATTGATAGCGCTCATACCTTCACCTCCTGACCTTTAACAAACAGGCCATTCGGCTTCACAGCCAAAGCTATAATGACCAGAGTAAAGGTAATAATTTGTGTAAATGCAGAGCCAAAATAGACGGTGACAATCGCTTCGACTAAACCAAAAATAAGCCCTGCGCTGAATACGCCGGAAGCACTCGCGATCCCGCCAAGGATAGCAACAGCAAACGCCTTCAAGCCAAACAATGTTCCCATGTCGGAATGCACGGCATAGAGCGGCGCGATGAGAATGCCTGCAATTGCCGCAAGTACCGTAGAGACAGCAAAACTGACGGCGACCACGCGACTAACATTAATCCCCATCAACTGCGCTGAATTGGGGTTTTGAACGCTCGCCTGGAGCACCTTACCAAGTTGGGTATGCCTTACTACCAAGACAAGTAAACCCGCAATGATCACCCCGACAACCGGGATCATGACTTGCAGTACATAAACACCGCTACCAAATAGCTCAAGACTTGTCGTCGCGAACGTGTTGGTGAACTGTCTTGGCTCCTTGCCAAAACTGAACAGAACCGCGTTGTCCATCAATATCCCCCCAGCCACTGTCGCCATAAGCCACGCATCGGACCCTTTGCTGGCAAACGGACGCACTAAGAACCGCTCGATGACCAGTCCATACAATGCGCTTAAAAGCAGTGTGATAGAAAAAGCAACCCAATACGGCATACCCCAGGTGATACATAATGTGTAAGCCAGCACAGCACCAAGCATCATCGCGCTGCCCTGAGAAAAATTCACCGTCTTACTGACGATAAAGGTAATGTGGAAACCCAAAGCAAGGAGAGCATACATGCTCCCCAGACCAAGGCCTGTTATGATCGCGGCGGTTAACATGGCGCTACGCTCTCCTTTACATGGTGATGGATGAATAACCCAAACCGATCGTTACTGAACTGGAACGATTTGGTTATTCACAAAGTGTGTGAACACGTAGTCATTGGGGCCAATCGCATCATGCTGTGTTTCTGTAAACGGATGCTTAAAATCTTTGATCAGCCCTTGATAGTCATCTATGCGGTAGTACCCTTCACGAATCGCGCTCCCCTCCGTCGATCCAGCGTTCTTGATTGCGAGCGCCGTTAAATGCATCGCGTCATACGCATTGGCAATGCCAACTGCTGGAGTCACATCGGCAACACTTTGTATCTCTGGGAATTTCGCTTGTAACTTGCCAAATACCTCGCCGCCTTTTCCGGTTGTGGTATCGGTAAAGGTAAACGTCTGAATAAAGTGCACTCGATCGGCTGTTGGACCAGCAAGCTCACCGAAACGTCCACCCGCCGGTCCCCAGTGGGACACAACAGGAACATCCCAGCCCATACGTTCAAGTGATTTGACCACCTGAGCAGAAGGCGCCACGTTCGCTACCATTAATAGCGTGTCCGTCCCTTTCTCTTTTAAACGGGTCAATTGTGGGACTAAGTCAACGTCACCAGATTCAATACGCTCAATACCGGTGTATTCTATGCCACGACTATTGAGAGCTTGGCGAAAACCTGTTTCGTTCGACTCACCCCAAGGGTTGTTGATCAGCAACATGCCCGGCTTTTTCATCGCATACTTATCGATGGCATACTGAACCAGCGCTTCGTCGACCACCTCATCCACCGCAGAGACACGAAACACATAGTTCTCCTTAGCGCCATTTTTGGTAATGGGTGTACCCGCCGCCCACACCCCCATAAAGGGCATTTTCATTCGGTTGGCGACAGGCACAATCGCAAGCGAAACGGGCGTGTCTAAACCACCAAATAACACCGCGACCTCTTCTTTTTGAATCAACTCGCGTGCCGCTAACAGCCCTTTTGAGGGGTTGCTTTCATCGTCACGTCGCACCAGTTCAAGTGGTCGACCTAATACGCCGCCACCTTCGTTTATCTCATCAATCGCAATTTCTAACCCACGAGTGATCGCCTCTCCTGATTTCGCCGACTGGCCTGATAGAGCAGCAACTAATCCCACTTTAATCGGCTCTTGCGCAATGGTTGAAAACGCCGTCAAAGACGCAGCGGCCAAAGCGCTTAACCCAAGTCCCTGTCTGACCCATTTTTTGATAATTGAATGTTTCATAAGATCCCTCTTTTCATTGATTGCTAGCTATTGCACAATAATTGCTAGCAATTTGGGTGCCATACGAAAAAGTGCAGTTTTCAGTTGATTAGAGGCGCACCTTGCACAAAAAAGGCACAAAAACTAACATTTTTGCACCAAATCAAACCACATAAGGAAATGAATCGATGAGTGAACTAGAGAATGCCGTAGACATCGTCCAACAATTTTTAGAAGCATCAATGAAGCCAGATCCGGAGACGGCCGCGACGTTTATGTCCCCTGACGTAAAAATCACATTTACAGGTAGAAGAGAAATGGAGAATACCCACGCCATCACGGCTTTTAACCAACAACGATACCAATGGGTAAAAAAGAACATTCAGCAATACGATGCGATGGAAAAAGAGGACCACTGCGTCGTGTATTCAATAGGTTTTTTGTATGGTCAGTGGACAGATGGACGCCATTTCGATGGCAATCGCTACACAGATAGATTTGAAGTCAGGAAAGGTAAAATTACAAAAATGGACGTGCTCAACGACAGCGCTGAGTGGATTCTTGATCCATCGATCAATCGTGAGCAGGCTGAATAGGTCAGCACGTAGATCATACTGATGTCCATTCACGCCTTCTCATCAATTTGTAACCCCCCATGCCACATGATGGTGGCATGGGGGGTTACAAACATATTTTAGCAGCGTTCAGATAACTCTTGCAGATAATACCGCCACCCTCCAGTCTGGGTAATGTCGGTAGCCCCTTCAATGCCAATCCCTTCACATATGAACCCAGTGACCCAGTCACCAGAATCAATCTCAACGCGGCCCAACCCCAACGGATGGGGAATTTGCATCAACAGGGAACCAAGCTGCTTTTTCGGCACGCGCCAGATTTCAACTTCAATCTTTTGCCCTTGATTTGGATGACGGACTAACCCCGGCCTCAGGGGTGGCCCGCCGGCTAAGCAATAAAGAGAATAGTGTTCAGATGTCGTGGTTCGCCGTTTAAAGTTCGCACCTAACTCAATCAGTTGATGATTGAGCGCTAAATCTTTCATGTGTGCGCCACAAACCAATAAGTCCACACTCTCGCTACTCTCTAATTCTATTTCGGTCGCCCCTAGCGGTAAGTTCATCGTTCTCTGCCACTCTGTCGCTAACGTAATCAAGGCTTCGTCATGAAATGCTTGGGAAAACAGAGTTACGCCAAACGGGAGTCCGGCGTCGGTGAAACCTGCTGGCATCGCGATCGCACTGTAGTCGAGTAAGTTAATGAAATTGGTGTAGTAACCAAGGTTTGAGTTGAGCCCGATTGGGTTATTATTCACCTCATCAATGGTGTAAATCGTGCCGGCGGTTGGGGTTAGCACAATATCCACCTCTTCCATCAACTTATCGCACTGAACTTTAAATTCTTGCAGTTGATACATGGCTTTAAACGTATCCGCAGCCGATAGTTGTTTCGCTCCACCTACAATCGTTTGAATCACCTCTAAACACTGTTCTTGATTATCGTTGAAAAAGGATTCAATCGCGGCGTATCGCTCCGCAACCCAGGGACCTTGGTAAAGAAGATTGGCGGCTTCTAAGAAGGGTGACAAATCGAAAGGAATGGTCTGCGCGCCCAAAGACTCTAAGCGAGCAACCGACTGAGCATAGAGCTTACGGTATTCTTTATTACCAAAGAATTGTAGCTGCTCTTCACCTGGAACTCCGACCCTCAATCCTGAAAATTGCGTCGTTGTGTTTTGTCCTTGTTTAAGGGCATAGCGAGCATAACAGTCGCTCTCATCGTAGCTTGCGCCGACTCGGTAGAGGGTGCTTAAGTCTTCAGCACACTTGGTAAAAAACGTCACGCAATCTAGTGTACGGCAGGCCGGAACAACGCCACTGCAGCTCAACACCCCTCTGCTCGGTTTGAGGCCATAAAGGTTGTTAAATGCTGCCGGGACGCGCCCCGAACCCGCGGTATCGGTACCCAATGCAAAATAAACTTGGTTGCTTGCAACAGCAACCGCACTGCCAGAGCTCGAACCGCCTGAGATGTATTTAGGATCAAAGCTATTCTTCACCGCTCCCCAAGGGCTGCGCGTGCCCACTAAGCCAGTGGCGAACTGATCAAGGCTCGTCTTGCCTAAGGGGACTGCGCCTGCTTTTATCAACTGCTGAACAACGTAAGCCGACTCCGTTGGTTGATAGCGGTATGCCTCGCAACCCGCGGTAGTGTCTAAGCCCTGCAAATCGATATTATCTTTGATCGCAAAAGGAACACCAAACAGAGGTAGCTGGTCAATCTCTTGCCCTGAAAGTTGAGCGAGATACTCGCCCAGTTGCTGGTCAGAAATCACTGACACCCAGGCATTGGATTGATCCGCTCTCACTTGCGCCAGTTTGCTGCGCAAAAACGTCTCTACCTCTATATCACCATTACGGTATGCTTCAAGTAAGCGACCGATCGTTGTTGGCTCTTCCATTGCCTGACACCTTGTATTTGAATCTGTCATCTTTTCTATCCTCAAAAACCGAATCATGCCTTGCAGGTGTTGACGACAAGCAGTGGCTCACCCGCATGGACTTGTGCGCCCGCCTCGTGGCATATCGAGTCAATCACACCAGAGACACTCGCGGTCACCTCAAGCTCCATCTTCATCGCTTCTAGTATCATCACGACGTCGTTCTCTTTTACCGTTTGGCCAGGCTTGACAAGCACTTGCCAGATGTTGCCAGCAACATGACTCTCAATGGCTTCTTGTCCCTCTGCAAGCTCAGTGTGTACATTCGACTGCTCAATTTCAGTGGCGACAAAATTCGCTTGTCCAGACTCTTCCCAGCGTTGGCGCTCTTGTTCAAATGCTTGTTGCTGGCGCGCTTTGCTTTGCTTTATTTCATCGGCATGGTCATCAAGAGTGGATTGATAGTCCGCGAGTGAAAACTCTGTCTGTTCAATTTTGATTGGGTAATGACCTAGCGGATGCTTTTCACGGATATTCAATAGCTCTTGTGCACTCACTTCATAGAACCTAATCTGGTCAAAAAAGCGCAATAGCCAAGGCTTGGTAAAGGCTTCTGTTTGACGGTAACGATTCCACATTTGCAAAGTGCGGCCGACAAATTGATACCCCCCAGGGCCTTCCATGCCGTAGACACACAAATAGGCGCCACCAATGCCTACCGCGTTTTCAGGCGTCCAAGTACGTGCTGGATTGTATTTCGTCGTGACCAAGCGGTGACGAGGATCCATTGGCGTTGCGACCGGCGCGCCAAGATACACATCCCCCAAGCCCATGACTAAGTAGCTGGCATCGAACACAATGCGCTTAACGTCCTCGACTGAATCAAGCCCATTGATGCGGCGAATAAACTCAATGTTGTCTGGGCACCAAGGTGCGTCTTTACGTACGATCTCATCGTATTTACGTATCGCCAGCCGAGTGGCTTCATCATCCCAAGAGAGTGGCAAATGCACTACGCGAGCAGGGACAGCGAGATCATCGATGTTATCCAGCGTTGCTTCAATTTTTTCTAGCTCTTTAAGCAACTGCGCTCTTGGCAACACCAGGTTATCGTAGTGAATTTGCAGCGAACGAATACCCGGAGTGAGTTCTTCTACACCAAGCAACCGCCGATCCTGAAGCTTCAGCATCAAAGCATGAACTCGAAATCGCAGACGAATATCGAGTCTTTGTGGTCCATATTCCACCAGCAGGTAATCCTCGCCACTGGGTCGATAGACTACCTGTTCTCCATATTGACTGGCTGGTATTGTTTTAATGACGGGCGAGCCGAGATCGGCTCTTGGCAGCGCCATTTCATCAATAGCGCCGACTTCAATTTGAGCCAGCTGTGCGCGCTCGGCTAACTCGGCGTTTTCTACCGTAACCGGAATAAATCGAATCTTATCCCCTGCTTTGAGCTGTCCCATTTTCCATAGATCGGCCTTAATGATGGTGGCAGGGCAAACGAACCCTCCCAAGCTCGGCCCATCCGGCCCTAAAATGACCGGCATGTCACCCGTGAAATCGATGGTACCAACCGCATACGCATTATCGTGGATGTTAGAGGGATGAAGGCCCGCTTCGCCACCGTCAGCCCGAGCCCAATTTGGTTTTGGTCCAATTAAGCGTACACCGGTACGGCTCGAGTTAAAGTGCACTTTCCACTGCGCATCAAAAAAAGTATCGATATCTTCCTGGGTGAAAAAATCAGGCGCACCGTGCGGCCCATAGATCACTCGAATCTGCCACTCGCCGTTGAAAATCGGCTGAGGAAGTGAGCCAATGTCAGTGCTATCCGCTGGAACGACGGAATGAATGTGCAATACATCGCCCGCTAGCAATGCGCGCCCAGCATGGCCCCCAAATTGACCTAAAGTGAAGGTTGAGCGGCTACCTAGATATTGAGGGCAATCAACTCCCCCCTGAACAGCGAGATAAGTGCGAGCGCCATCGAGTATTTTACCGAGTTTGAGCGTTTGTCCTGCTTTGATGTCAATGGCCACATTCATCGCAATAGATTGATCATCAAGCGTCGCTTGAATCGTTGCGCCCGTTAGAGCTATACGAGTGTCTAGGTTAAATTTTAACGTTGGACCAGAAACAATCATTTCCAGGCCGGCACTGGATTCCTCATTCCCCAGCAGTCTATTGCCTAAACGGACGCTCAAGCTATCCATCGGGCCTGAAGGCGGCACGCCAATGTCCCAGTAGCCTGTTCGTGCTGGGTAGTCTTGAATGGTGGTTTGGGTACCTCCGCTTATCACATCAAAGGTATTGGGCTTGAACTCAAAGCTATTGAGAGATTGAGTAAGCACCTCACCTTTCTTAACCAGTTCGCTCGCTAAGAGTTGGCTCAAGTACGCTTTATTGTGCTCTATTCCGTAAATAGTGCTTTTGTCTAAGCTTTGTTTAAGTTCAGCCAGAGCCGTGTCTCTATCGGCAGCATGAACGATCACTTTCGCCAGCATAGGGTCAAAAAATGGTGATACTTCGACGCCCGCTTCAATCCAGTGTTCAATGCGCAAATTCTCTTGTTCTGCCCACTCAACATGGCTCAACAGACCGGCACAAGGTTGAAAGTTTTTGTTGGCATCTTCCGCATAGAGACGAACCTGAATCGCATGGCCTTGTGATTTGAGGTGCGCGCCCAGCGTTGTTAAGTCGAGTTGCTCTGCCCCTTGGCGAACCATCCACTCGACAAGGTCCACACCAAACACTTCTTCTGTGACACCATGTTCAACCTGAAGACGCGTGTTGACTTCAAGGAAGTAGAAGGCTTGTGTTTGCTGATCCAATACAAACTCCACCGTTCCTGCATTTCGGTAATTCACCTGAGCGGCCAACTTCACTGCGGTCTCTTGCAGCTTAATTCGAGTTTCATCGTCGAGGTTAGGCGCGGGGGTTTCTTCAATGACTTTTTGGTTACGGCGCTGCGCCGAGCAGTCCCGCTCGCCCAAGGCAACCACATGCCCCTGCCCATCGCCAAAAATCTGGACTTCGATGTGGCGTGCTTGTTGTATAAACTTCTCGATGAACACGCCACTGTTGCTGAAATTGTTCTCACTCAATCGTTTAACGCTGTCGTAAGCCTCATCCAACTCTTGGCTTGTGAAACAACACTGCATGCCTATTCCACCGCCACCTGCCGTGCTTTTGAGCATCACTGGGTAACCAATGTTCTCCGCTTCACGCAGTGCTTGCTGCTTGTCGTTTAGCAACCCCGTGCCAGGGAGAAGTGGCACATCGGCTTGAGTGGCAAGGTGGCGTGCAGAGTGTTTCAGTCCAAACGCACGCATTTGCTCTGCTGTGGGCCCTAAAAAGACCAATCCTTCTTGTTCGCAGCGTTCAACGAACTCTGGATTTTCACTCAGGAAACCGTAGCCAGGATGAATCGCTTGCGCGCCCGACTCTTTAGCGATGGAGAGTATTTTATCTTGGTCAAGGTAGGTCTCGGTCGCGCCCCCTTGTCCTAGAGAGAACGCCTCATCAGCACCGACGACATGGAGACTGTGTGAATCGGCTTCGCTGTAAATCGCAACGCTGCCAATATTGAGGTGTTTTAACGTGCGGATAACTCGACAAGCAATGGCTCCACGGTTAGCAATCAATACCTTACTAAACATAAT
Organism: Vibrio cholerae; assembly: GCA_036903855.1. GTDB lineage: Bacteria > Pseudomonadota > Gammaproteobacteria > Enterobacterales > Vibrionaceae > Vibrio > Vibrio cholerae_D. The sequence continues at coordinate 42,757 of JACGDM010000001.1, forward strand.
TTCGTCCCTAAAATCCGGGTCGTCCCGGAACAACAAAGAGCATTCGTTAGGGTCGTCCCTTGCTCATGTTCGACAGCGTGCTTGCTGACGTTATCGCCAAAACCTTTATTCCCAGATAATGACCTCAACGGGGGTCGGGTTGTAGGCATTACATGGATTGTTCAATTGTGGGCAGTTTGAGATCAACACGATGACGTCCATGTGAGCTTTAAGCTCCACGTATTTACCTGCACCACTGATACCGTCGGCAAAAGTCAGACCGCCTTCGGCTGTAACGGGGACATTCATAAAGAAGTTGATATTGTGGGTGATGTCGCGCTTCGACATACCAAACTGCTCATTTTCAGCCACCGCCAGTAACCAGCTATCACGGCAAGCATGCATACACTTTTTGTCTATTGAATAGCGCACCGTATTACTCTCAGTTGCACATGCGCCGCCCAAGGTATCGTGTCGACCACAGGTATCCGCCACTATCTCAAGCATTACGTTGCCTTGATCAGATAAAATCTTCGTGCCCGCGGTTAGATAAACATTGCCCTGCTCTCGAATCGTATCCATCGCGCTGTAACGCTCTGAAGGATCATTGGCGTTGTAAAACAGCGTATCTGCGGCTTGGTTACCCTCAATATCAAGAATGCGCACAGTCTGCCCTTTTTTGACGACTTTCATGTAGTAATCACCCGCTGGCACGATGTCACGATATAGGGCTTCATTAAGTGGTAATTGGCTCTCTACAATCATGTTTTGCTCCTTTAGCAACATTGGCGGTTGGCTGATGGTTCAAACGTTCGACTTGCCGTTGCTGCATAGCGGCGGTTATTTTCAAAGCCTCGCTCGTTCTCTTCCCGATGAGTGAGACAGGCATCGTCATCTCGCATTGGCTCAGATTCCAATACTGAAACCTCAACGGGCTGGTATGGGTAGGTTTTTGATGGATTAAGTGGATGCGGACAAGTGGTCATCACAACCAACGTATCCATTTCAAATCGCATTTCAATGCTATCGCCCGCGTTGCTGTGTTGTGGGTCGTAGGTAAGATTGCCCTCCTCATCGGTGGTGACTTTGCTAAATAGATTTAAGTTCGCAGCCAAATCACGTTTACCTAAACCGTATTTAGCCACCTCGACCAACAGCGCATCATAACCATTTTGCTTCCACTGATTGCGCTGGGTTTGGTAGTCCCGCTCACCCCATTTATCTGCCACTTTTTGCTTGTTGCTAACTCCACACACCGTATCAATCCAGCCGGTATCATCGCGCACAATCGAGCAGAAGATGCGTCCCATATCAGAGTACAAGCAGTGGCCTTGGGTTAACTTAAACGTATGTTGGCATTTCAAGGTATCGGGCGCATTGTAGCGCTCAAGTAGATTAGCCGGGTTGTAGAACAGAACACTCAAATTCGCACCACCCTCGATATCTATGAAGCGTACGGTTCGCCCTTTGGGTACAACCATTGACCAATGCGCGGCCCCTGGCAGAGTGTCTGAAAAAAGCATATCCTGTTTTGCTAACATGTTTTGTTCCTTATGCAATTTTGGAAAGAAGTTGGTCCGGCGGCGTGTTGTCCAACTGCTCGGTTGAGATATCAAATGTCACCTGCGCGCCAAAACGCTCTGGCGCTTGCTCATCATGACGAGTATGATCAAACACCCATAAACGGTTGCCCAGATGGAAGCCTTCACTCAGGTCATGCGTGATCATGAACACCGTTAAATTTTGCTCTTTCCACAGCGATTTCACTAACACATGCATATCTTTGCGAATCCCCGGATCCAACGCGCCAAACGGTTCATCCAACAACAGAATTCTTGGTCTTTTTATCAGCGCCTGAGCGATGGAGAGTCGCTGTCTCATGCCACCCGATAGCTCATGCGGGTATTTATCTTGAGCCGCTACAAGGCCAACCTGCTCGAGCATCTTTAATGCCTGCTCTTTGGCCTGCTGCTTCTTCGAACCAAACAGTCGTCCCAGCGTGCGGCTAGAAAGACTATTCGACTCAAGCTCATAACCGAGCATGACATTCTCAAGTGCTGTTAAGTGTGGGAATACAGAGTACTTTTGGAACACGATGCCTCGTTCGACTCCAGGTTCTTGAGTCAAAAGTTCGCCATCCAACAGTAATTGTCCTCTTGAGGGTGTTTCGGTACCGAGCAACATATTGAGGAATGTGGTTTTACCGCACCCTGAGGCGCCTACAATACTGACAAAATCCCCTTCATGAACGGTAAGGTTTAGACGCTCTAAAACAATGTTGTCGCCATACTCTTTCCAGACCTGTTTGACTTGAATGATCGGAGGGGTGTTTTCTTTGTTCGTCGTCGAGTTAACCATGGCTCTCTCCCTGTGACTGGTGATACCAAGGGCTGAGCTTTTTTGATGCGAGACGCAGCAACCAGTCCATGCTGTAAGCTAAGAGAGTAATCCACAACACGTACGGCAGAATCACATCCATCGATAGATAACGGCGTACTAAGAAGATACGATAGCCCAAGCCTTCGGTAGCGACGATCGCTTCTGCAGCAATCAGAAACAGCCAAGCGCTACCCAACGTTAGGCGAACCGCTTCAATCAGTTTGGGCATAATTTGCGGAAGGATCACTCGCACGATTATTTGCCAACTGTTCGCACCTAAAGTCTGAGCCTTTATGAGCTGTTCATCCGGCAAGCTTTGCACTCGAAGTTGAATGTCCCTAATGATGATTGGACACACACCGATGACAATCAACACGACCTTGGACAATTCACCCACTCCGAATGAAATAAACAAAATCGGCAAAATCGCCATAGGTGGTATCAATGATACAGCCGTGATCACCGGTGATAGCGACGCGCGCATTAAAGGAACGATCCCGGTCGCAATGCCCAATGACAGACCAATAAGGGCACTGAGACCAATCCCCCAGCCCAGCCTTGCTAGGCTTGCAAAGGTGTCCGTCCACATCAGGTATTCACCCGTTCTTCGACTTGGGATAAAGGCCATTCTATCAATTGCATCAGCAAAACTGCTGAAGGCTGGCAGCAATTTGTCCGCGGAGTTTGCCGCCAATCTCGCATCCGATGCCGTCACATAGACGGCAAGCAGGATAAGAAAAGGCATCACGCCGAGCATCACCCGCCCAAGTTTAGACGGGTGACGGTTAATTACTTTGGTCATAATGACTCCAATTACAACGACCGAATGGTGAGGTTACAGCGTGTTGTCCGCTGCCATCTGCATGTATTCAGAAGTAAATCGGAGCTTGACGTTGCTTGGGTCACCGAACACACCCGTTGGTGTTTCTACACCAATGAAGCCCGCATCAGGTGCACCTTCGCCAAGTAACCCATGTTCAAACGAAAACTCACTGACTTTTTGCATCGTTTCTGCCAGTTTAGGGCTTTGCGTAAAGCTCACCGCCTCATCTGCTGAGTAGAACATGTTGGTCGCTTGGAGCTGAGACTTGTAGCCATCCAGATCTGTCCCTGACGCTTGCGCCATGTATGATTTGGCTTCATCGCCCTGTTCAGGTGATTGCATGATAGACATGATCTCATACCATGCGCCCGTTAATGCTTTACCTAGTGCGGGGTTACTTTGTAGCGTCTCTGTATTGACGACGAGTAGATCAATGATTTCGCCAGGAATATCCGAAGAGTCGAAAACAAAAGAGGTGTCTGGCTGAGACGTAATTTCGCTAAGAAGGGGGTTCCAAGTCACAACCGATGTCACTTCACTTGTGCTAAACGCAGCAACAAGATCAGCGTCAGAGGTATTCACCACTTTCACATCACGCTCACTCAAGCCGACACTTTCTAATGCACGAGCCATCAAGTAGTGAGAAACACTCAACTCGACAAGGTTGATCGATTGGCCTTTTAGGTCTTCAAGTTGCTTGTCCCCTTTAAGGACAATACCGTCATTCCCATTAGAGAAATCACCGACCACAAGAGCAGTAGAGTCCACACCACTTGCAGCGGGAATCGTCAATGCGTCCATATTGGTCATCACAGTGGCATCAAACTGACCTGTCGTGAACTGGTTGATCGACTCTATATAGTCGTTCACCTGCACGACATCGATGTCAATGCCATATTTGTCTGCCCATTTGTCTATGATCCCAGCATGATCGGCATAATCCCACGGCATCCAACCAACGTAGATGGACCAAGCCAGCGTAAATTTCTCTTTCTCTTGAGCGAGTGCGATAGGTGAAAAAGCGGATGCCAGTAGCGAAGTGCCGACAACCGATGCGAGTAGGCTTTTTTTGATTTGAGCTTTCATTTGAATCTCCTCCATGAGGTCACTGAATATCAACACAAGAGACGCAACCAATTAGTTTGGTTCAATCTCCCGGGCTTCTATCCCTCCGTGTGACCTCTTACGAGGTTGACAACTCTTGACCCAGACACTGTTTCAACAGCCGGAACCCTAGATGTCTATTTTCCAAATTGTATGTTAGCCAGACAACGTTACCCGCTAACCATGCGCTCTTGTGAACTTACATTGAGTCTTACAAAACTCATGCCAATCACTAAAACAAGTAAAATCAAAACATTAATGAAAAACAAGTTCACTCTACTTCTCTAAATGAGACCATCTTGGTGCATAAGCCCTACATAGGTGCATTGAAAAACCGGTCGCTCTTTAACGACATAACGCTCCTTTTAGCCCGTTAACACTCAGTACACCGAGCTAGACTTATGAAAAATGATGTGTCTGTTGGTCACAGCTTGTAACACATGCAACATAAAATGACATATTGCAGAAACCTGCTTGTCATCTTAACTCGTTAATTTTCTCTCCGATTTTATGTCCACACTTGATTGAGAACTTCATGAATAACAAAGCTATTACTACCACTATTGCAACTCTGGCTATCTTTGCACTACCAGCAATCGCAAGTAACGTCTCTGAAGGCGACATTGTCAAAGTCGGCTTACAAGACTTAAGGCCAACTCAACCCTCTGTAGGTTATGACCAAATCATGTACAAACTTGGTCGCTACCAATTTGATAGAGAAAAAATGTTTGATGAGGTGTGTGAGGCTAACGGTCAAAAAGGCGTTGTCAGTATTGAAAAAAATGCTCATCCGAATGTCCCAGCCTCTTTTCGTTGTGACATGGAAATTGGGGATCGTAAACGTGATATGAAAACCGTAGTGATAGCACCAAACGGAGAATATTTCTTAACCGATGGTCACCACACTTTCAACGTGTTTTACCAGATGCCGGAGGGGGGCGCTTCCTTTGAAGTCAACGTCGTCGTTGATAAAGATTATCGAAACTTAAAAAGCATGGATGCATTTTGGGAACAGATGGTCATTGATGGCAATACCTGGTTATTTGACAATGACGATAATGCCATTACTTATCAACAACTCCCCTCTTCCCTAGGGCTTACTCATTTCAGCAATGACACTTACCGTTCTCTAATGTATTTTACGCGCGATGTAAGCTGGGATAAACCAGATCAGCCAGTACCTTTTCTGGAATTCTACTGGGCGAAAGAACTGCGCAAATTGGTCGATGCCAACACATTCGAGTTGAGTTCAATGCAAGATTACGATCAAGCAATCCGAGAAGTTAGTACGCACATTTTGTCGCTGAAAACCAACAACGTTGGAGGTTCAAACTTAAATGTTAAAGAAATGGGCCAGTTTCAAAGCTTCAATGACAAAGGCTTTGATAAACTTTTCAAAGAAGGCGGAAAAATTGACTACATGCTCCGCAATAAAACAACGTCGACTTCAAATGGCCTAAGCTATGACCTGGCGGTTAAACCGACTCAAATACTCAAAGAAGTTGATCAGTTTACACTCGAATCAAAATCAAGTTTCAATGCATACCCAGCAATCACAGCTGATAACATGGTCAACGCAATTATCGAGATCCCTACTGGCACTTCCGCAAAATGGGAATTGAGCAAAGAGAATGACAAGCAAGTTATTTGGGAACAAAAAAATGGTGTTCCACGCATTGTCAACTACCTTGGCTACCCAGGGAACTATGGTTCGATTCCACAAACCTCTCTACCGAAAGAGTTCGGTGGTGATGGCGACCCGTTGGATGTCATTGTACTTGGCCAGGCGGTCCCTAGAGGTGAAGTCGTTCCTGTCCGCATTGTTGGTGTCATGAAGATGCTTGATGGTGGTGAGCAAGATGACAAATTAGTCGGGGTTCTCACCAACGACTCGCCATTTAAAGAGATTTCCTCTCTAAAAGAGTTAGCGTCCACATACCCAGGCGTAACAGAGATAGTGGGGCTGTGGTTTGAAAACTATAAAGGCCCGAATGGAGGTATGGTCCTTCAAGGCTGGGGTGACGAAATCGAAGCCCGAAAAATCTTAAATGCTGCGAAGCAATATTACTCCGCCAACTGAGTTCTATTAAACCTACATAAAGAAAGCCTCAATACCACACCTGGTGGTATTGAGGCTTCTATATCTCTGCATTTCTACGGCGACCCAAAGACTAGTAGTTAATCACTTCTTTTGTACAAACGTCAGTTTACGTCTTAGCTTGGCCCGGGAGCTTTTCATAACTGAGCACATTACGTAAATTCATAGACCAACCAGCGCAACTACCAACGAAAATTTTTGCCGTCGGTGTGATTAGAACAGGACTATCGAGGCTACCAGCTGGAACCACTACGCTGTTGGTACTATGGTTGAACCTTGGGAGCGCTGACCCGCATTTTTGACAAAAACTTTTTGCATGCAATGAGTTAGGATGCATGTAAGTTGCAACATCACCTTCACCTTGCAACCAGGTCAAAGTACTACGTTTAGCAAACAAATTTGCAGCGTGTGCTGAACCAGTACCTTTTTGGCAGCGGGTACAGTAACACAAGAAGAAGGACTGAAAATCACCTACAATCTCATACTTTACGTTTCCGCATAGACATGAACCTTGATGTTTATTGGTCATGAACGTCTCCTCACTTTCCTGTACACGTCACGACTTATTCTATGCATGATTGAGTATCCTGATAAACCCAAACAACATTTTCAGTCGATAGTGGTATTTCAAACCAAGACCAGAACAACTCCAACATTTCAGGTGTCATTTCATACGACTTGGCATCCAAGTTTGAATTGCGTAAAAGCGCCCTTTGCCGACTGTGCTCATCAACTGTTGATGAGCAGAATTAGTCTGCTACAGGCCTATGCAAATAATTTTTGCGCACTTAGAAGCAAATTGGCGATCTCAAAAGTAACTTTGGCGCCTGTGATAGGAATCGAACCTACATCGTAGACTTAATAAAGTTTATCAAGTCAGAATCAATATGAGACAAAGCAATCTCATTCACTGCTAAATTATTTGTTAACGTTGAATGATTCTCTAGTCACGGTCAATTGCAAACGGTGACCATGCTTGGCGTGTCGGCATTACCTCAACTCTATTGATATTAATATGATTGGGTAATGATGCGATATAAAACATATGCTCAGCAATGTCTTCGGCGCTCAATGGCGTTGTACCCCGATATAAGTTATCTGAGGCACACTGGTCTCCTTTGGTTCTAACTAAGGTAAATTCTGTTTCTGCAATGCCTGGAGCAAGGTCGGTCACTCGCACACCCGTGCCTTGAAGGTCACAACGTAGGTTGTAACTAAATTGTTTAACGAACGCTTTACTCGCGCCATAGACGTGACTACCTGGATAGGGCCACTGACCCGCAATCGATCCAACGTTGATAATGGTAGTCCCGGCCCCGACTTCAATAAGCTTTGGCAGTAAGGCGTGGGTAACATTAACAAGACCGGTACAGTTGGTATCTATCATCGTGTGCCAATCTGTAAGCTCTACCTTAGGCGCTCCCTCTGGAGCCAACGCCAAGCCTGCATTGTTAATCAAGGCAGTGACACTTGAGAACTCACTTGGTAACGAGTCAACAGCCTGTTTAACAGCTTCGGCATCGCGCACGTCCAGCTGAATGACGTGAGTTGGTACATCCAACTCTTCTTTGAGGTCTAGCAATCTTTCAAGACGTCTTCCTGAAAGCACCAAAGACCAACCTTCGCTTGCAAACTTTTGTGCTGCTGCACGTCCAAAACCAGAAGTAGCGCCGGTAATAAATACAATTTTCTTCATCTTGCTTTTCCCTTTTAAAGTAAAAATGTAACGAGTGCTAACCCCATGAGCAAGGGCGCTGTTGTTAGCCTTGGTGAAAGCCCAGGTAACCATTGATGCATCTTCTTGCCAATAAGGTTACCAATGAGCGCAGAGGGCAACAGTGCCATACTCGTCATGATTAAATGTCCATTAACTGCACCTATGAGTGTTAATCCAACTATCGACGTTAATGCGCTCGCCAAGAAAAATACGATTGCTGTTGCACGAAGCTCGTTGGAACTCATCATCAGATTCAGCAAGTACAAAATTAGCGGCGGCCCACCAGCAGAGCCCGCGGTCATGCCAAACCCTGAAAATGCCCCTGCCGCTAGCGAGTAACGCTTATCAAGCCAGTTCAATCTAAGGTCTAGCATGATCAATCCACCAGCAATCATAGATAAACCAGCGATAAGAAGCTTTAAGCCCTCGGACGACACCCATGACACAACAAACAGCGAGAAAGGCGTTGCTATCAGCATCCCTAAAATTAGTTTTGTGACCAGCGGCTTGTCGATACTTGCGCCAACTCCTCGAATCAGACAGAGGCTACTAAGCAGATCGAGCGTAATCGCGATGACGATAGACTCAAGTGGCATCACAACAAAGTTCAAGCACAGCGCAGCGATGACGGCAAAACCAAACCCTGAATAGCCGCGCACCACACCTGCAAAAACAATCAGAGGTGATGCAAGCCCAAGTTCAATCCAAGCCATGATGTTGCTGTTCCATTGCGTTAAATGTACACCTGACGCCAAGTGCTTTCCGTGTTTTCAATGTAATGAGGTTGGCTTAAACGCCATAGAGCCAGTTTGCTAAATCCTCTAGGGCAGACAAACAAGGCTGCACTGACCCATCACTTTTTTTAAACTGACACTACGCCTCTGTCATTGTTTCTCGCCAAGATAACATTACTGCTCATCATCAAGAGCGATGTTTTTGCACAGGAGAAGAAAATGGATTTGTTATCATCTGAAATCACTAATCAAGATGTGATTGAGCTAGACAAGAACGTGTTTCATTCTTGGTCGGTCCAAGAAAGTGCCACGCCAGTTGCGATTGCTAAAGGCCAAGGCTGCACTATGTGGGATTTCGACGGGAAGGAATACTTAGACTTCAGTAGCCAGCTCGTCAACACCAATATTGGACACCAACATCCAAAGGTCATTGAAGCGCTTAAAGCACAGGCTGACACGCTCGCAACCATCGCTCCTGCGACAGCAAACTTAACTCGAGGTTCAGCGGCGAAGCGTATTCTCGACCGTGCACCAACCAGCTTTAAAAAGGTGTTCTTTACCAACGCTGGTGCAGATGCTAATGAAAACGCAATCCGTATGGCGAGGCAGTTTACTGGCCGTGACAAAGTGCTGTCGGCGTATCGTTCTTATCATGGTAATACGGGCGCTGCCATTGCTGCGACAGGTGATTTTAGACGCGTACCAAATGAATATAGCCGTGGTCATGTGCACTTTTTTAACCCTTATCTGTATCGCACTGAGTTCAACGCCACGTCAGAAAAGGAAGAGTGCGAACGTGCACTCGCCCACCTAAAGCGTGTTATTGAATGTGAAGGCCCGAGCTCTATCGCTGCCATCTTATTAGAGACTATTCCGGGTACAGCCGGTTTCCTACTTCCGCCAGAAGGCTATTTGCAAGGTGTTCGCGATATTGCAACGGAACATGGGATTAAACTTATTTTTGATGAAGTCATGGTTGGCTTTGGACGAACTGGTAAATGGTTCGCGTTCGAGCACTTTAACGTCACTCCAGATCTTGTCACCTTCGCTAAAGGCGTCAACTCAGGTTATGTTCCTGTCGGTGGTGTCATTGTTAGCGACGAGATTTGTGAGTTCTTCAAGTCTGAATTCTTTATGGGCGGACTTACCTACTCTGGTCATCCGCTTGCGATGTCTACTATCGTCGCAGCAATAGACGCTATGGAGGAAGAAGGAATCATTCACTACGCAGATGAAATTGGCAACTCGCTTCTCGGTCCATCGTTAATAACATTAATGGAAAAGCGCAACATCATAGGTGACATTCGAGGCAAAGGCATGTTTTGGGCAGTAGAACTGGTCGAGGATCGCGTAACCAAAGAGCCGCTGAGCAACGCAAAAATGGGTCAAATAAAGCAAAAACTGACCGAAAAAGGCCTACTGACCTTTATCGTTAACAACCGTATTCACGTTACCCCACCACTTATTATTAAACCGAACGAAATCAAGCATGGTGTGGCGATCATTGATGAGGTTCTCGCCCATTTCGACTAACACCAGCAAAACGGATGCTAAAACAATGGCCAAGCAACATGCTTGGTCATTGTCATTAATAGTCTCAAAGACGGATTGTGAGGACTACGCCTTATCCATTGTTGATCATTTCAAACCTTCAAAGGCTTTCGCGAGCTCAATAATCCCCGGCTTAATAAGGTCCTTATCGATAGAATGAAAACCAAGCCTGAAATATCGGTTGGCATCGTTACTCATCAATGAACTCGCCACTGACTCCCTCTCCCCTTCACTGCCGTATGCTGAGATAGGTGGTACATTAGGTTGCGATGACGTCATAAAATGTGAATAGCCCGTCTCAACTAATACACCGAATTGTGCTGCCCTTGATACCAGCATTTGACTGCTAACTCGATCTGGCGTTTGCAGCCACAGAGCATTACTCAACTCATTTTTAGCCAGTCGTTCGCAGTATGGTATATGTTTGGATACTGCATCGTTAATAATGTCCCATCTCTGACGGGTGTTCTCTCGGAAACGACGGACAAAGCTATCGTAATAGCCCTGAGCGATAAAGTGGGCCATTTCCATTTGCAGCCGTGTTGGAGGATGCCTGAGCATCAAACGGCGCAGCGCCCTTAGCTCGTAAATCAGCTCCTCTGGCGCAACAACAAAGCCAAGCCTTAAACCGGGTGCTAATATTTTAGAGAAGCTACTGACGTAAATAACTCGGCCAGAGTTATCTTGAGCCTTAAGTGCCGGTGCAGGGTTGAACTCAAAATTGCTGTTGGAATCGTAATCGTCTTCGATGATGATGGCATCATTGCGGTGCGCGAGCTCCAATAGCTCTTTACGACGCTGTTGACTCATCGTCACCCCTGTAGGTGCTTGATGGCTCGGCGTCACATAAAAATAGTCACACATCGACGAGAGCGAGTTTAACTTCAGCCCTTCTTCATCGACTTGATGAGGGTGCAATTGAGCGCCCGCTAAACCGAATATATTGTATGCCTCTTTGTAGCCGGGATTTTCAACACCGACACGCGAGTCGCGATTCATTAAAAGCTGAGATAACAGATACAAGCCATTTTGAGAACCAATGGTTATCAGGATCTCATCGTTACTGGCGTGAATTCCCCTCTGGGGCAGCACTCTGGTTCGGATCTGCTCAACCAACAACTCAACGTCTTTATCAACTTTGTCGCACAGCCAACCGTGGTCTTGAGAATCAGCGATGACCTTCCTTGACGCCTCACGCCAATGCGATAGTGGAAACTCATCTATATAAGGCTGACCATAAATAAACGGGTATTTATAGCAACTCCATTGTGTCGGTTTTACAATTCGAGGAAACTGATGAGTGTTAACCTTTATTTTACTGTCCCAATTTGGTGCAGAGGTTGCACTATTTTCTTCAGTATCACTTATTTCTACTTCATCGTCTTGTTGATTATTTTTATAGCTATCAGAGAGGTAATATCCACTTCGCGGTCGACTAATTAAGTACCCATCATCGAGCAAACTCTCATAGACCAAAGACACCGTATTACGTGACACCTTCAACTGCTGAGACAGCTTGCGACAAGAGGGTAACGCCTGCTCTGGAGCAAAGACCCTGGCCAAGATGGCCTTAACCAGATACTGACGTACTTGTTCTTGTAAGCTCCTCGTTGAGTCAAAATCGATAAAACACTGGTAGTCGATAGCCACTCCGTCAACCTCCACTATTATTCGGGAAAACCTTTGTCTTTAATAAAAAGCAAGAAATAGACCACAAGGGAAATGGCATTATTTAATTACACTCTTGGAGCTGTCCCATCGCGATTTCGAAATTGGCTCTACCTAATAATCCCTGCAAATCTCTAAAGTGAAAGTGTTCAAGAAAAACGTTCACGATATTTAAAAGGATGGATATATGGGACATGGAATAAATGCAAAAAAATGGTTTTCGGTCGCGGCTATCGCTCTGGCCATGGGCACCTCAGCGAATGCTATTGGCGCGGATCTTCCTGAAGTACTCGAGTCTGGCGTACTTAAGGTAGCCACCGAAGATAACTATTCTCCGTTTAATTACATTGCTCAAGGTAAACCAAGCGGTATAAATAAGGACCTTCTGGATGAGCTTCGCGCATACGCTAAGTTTGAAGTCAAACAAGATATCCTTCCTTGGACAGGCCTACTCGCATCAGTCTCTGCTGGTCAGTACGACCTCGCGCTAACCGGTGCTATCGTAACGGATGCTCGTCTTCAAGTTTTCGATTTCACTCCACCTATTGCTTCCGCGCAGCACTACTTTTTGGCTCGTGCCAAGGATGATTCTATCTCAGGCGTTTCAGACCTCGATGGTAAGACCGTCGGTCTGCAAGCAGGTAGTGCGCTGTTAGAGCGTTTGCCTGAGCTTGAAACCATGCTCGAGACAGACGGAAAATCACTGGGTAAAGTGGTGGAATACCAATCCTACCCAGAAGCCTATGCAGATCTTGCCAATGGTCGTGTTGATTATGTCATTAACAGTATCGTCTCCGTCAATGAAGTAGTAAAAACCAAATCAAATGTATTCAAAAAGGGTGAAGCGGTATCTGGCCCAGGTTTTGTGAGCTGGCCTGTACCTAAGCAAAACCCTGAACTGCTGGCTTATTTGACCGATTTCTTCAAGCACCTCAAAGAAACGGGCCGTCTTGCAGAGCTGCAAGAAAAATGGTTTGGCGAGTCATTTGATGACCTTCCTATCGAGCCAATTACGTCAGTTGAGCAATATCACTCGTTGACAGCGGTTAACCCGAGCTAATTGCGCGATACCACAACTCGGCTTGCTGTATCGCAGCAAGCCCAACTTCAATATCAACCACTTATCGAAGGTGCATACATTATGGATTACTACGCATGGATGCAGTTATTAGAAGGCGCGTGGACGACCGCTTGGATCTCCCTAGTTTCTATCGCACTTGGGGTTGCAATTGGACTGGCTATTGCCTTAGTGAGAATGGCAAAAATCCCATTTGTTCACCAGTTTCTTGGCATTTACGTAAGCTGGGCTCGAGCTACTCCTTTGGTTACGTTAGCGCTATTCATTTTTCTCTCATTCCCCGCTTTTGGCATCAACCTCGACAAAAACCTGTCCGCTATCTTATGTCTAACACTAAACACCTCTGCATTTAATGCCGAAATCTGGCGCAGCGCGTTTTTAAACTTTTCAAACGGTCAGCGTGAAGCAGCCGAAGCCATAGGCATGTCGCGTCTAGTTTATTTCCGCCGCATTATGTTTCCACAAATGGTGATTGTTAGCTTACCAGCATTGGTGAACGAAATGTCTTTTCTTATCAAAGGCAGCCCAGCGATTGCCGTTATTGGGGTGGTCGATCTTACGCGAGTCACCAACCGCATCGCAGCCGTCACCTACGAGCCTCTCGGTCCAATTTTATGCGCCGCAGTCCTTTATATGTGCATCATCGGCCTGCTGATTAAGCTCCAACATATGGCTGAGCAGAAATCCAGCAACTTAGTAGCCTAGGAGAAATGGATATGAATGAATGGCAAATCATTTGGGATCAAAAAGAAATATTCACCTACGGTCTACTCACGACAGTAACGCTATTTGTCTCAGCATCTGCAATTAGCTTTTTTCTGGGGCTAGCATTGCTGAGTGTGCTTGAGAATGGAAGTAACGGACTTAAATACTGCGTAAAAGGCAGTATCAACATTATGCGAACACTGCCGTTTCTGATCCTGGCGTACTTGCTCTACTATGGCTTGCCGCAAGTGGGGATTCGCATGGACGCCATTACGGCTGGCCTAGTCTCACTTTGCTTGTATCACAGTACCTATTTTTGCGAGATATTTCGTGGTGTAAGAAAAGACATGGACAAGGGCTACATAGAGGCCGCAAAATCATGTGGTTTTTCGAAGTTTAAAATTTTCACCCGCGTCATTGCCCCCAATGTTCTATTTAAATCGATTCCGTTGATCGCAAACCAGCTCATCATCTGCCTGAAAGACACTGCGTTTTTAAGCATTATTACCGTAAGTGAAATCACTGCAGCGGCTAACAGTATTCAGTCTACCTATTTCATTCCGCTCAATGCCTTTATCGTCGGGATTGGCTTGTATTGGATGGTAAGTATTGCGGTTGAGCAAATAACGAAACTCGCACTTAGCAAAGTGCAACAACGAGGGCTAAGTCATGCTTAAACAATCCACTGAAACTACTCCAGCCGTTGAAACTACGCCGGATACCCCAGTTAGCGTGCTAAAACAGAGCGCGGACTTGCATATTGTAGAGTCTATAGACCAAGATTACGAGGAATCACTGAACTCAACTCAAGAGCCATCTGAAGACCAAGTAGATTCGATTATCAAGATTAATAACCTGTCCAAACAGTTTGACGGTATCGAAGTTTTAAGAGACATCAACCTCAATATTCAAAAAGGCGAAGTAGTCAGCATTCTTGGATCGTCGGGTTCAGGTAAGTCTACCTTGCTACGCTGTATCAACTGGTTAGAACAGCCAGAGCGAGGATTTATCTATATTGGTGATGAACGTATTGGCGTCAACGCTGAGACCAATAAGCCAGCAAAGTATAAAGAGCTCGCCAAAATGCGCCAACGAGTAGGCATGGTGTTTCAGAGCTTTAACCTATGGCCACACCTCACAGTGAAGCAAAATGTGATGGAAGCACTGATACATGTGAAGAAGTGGTCGAGAGCCGATGCAGAATCCATGGCCGAGACCCAACTCGAAAAGGTCGGTATGTCACACAAACTTGATAGCTACCCAAGTATGTTATCTGGCGGGCAAAAACAGCGTGTTGCCATCGCTCGTGCTTTGGCAATGGAGCCTGAAGTATTGCTCTTCGATGAACCAACATCTGCGCTCGACCCAGAATTGGTTGAAGAAGTACTGACGGTTATGAAGAAACTGTCCAAAGAGGGTTATACCATGGTGATTGTGACCCACGAAATGGACTTTGCTCGCCAAGTATCGGACCAAGTGGTGTTCCTAGAAAAAGGGATCTTGATAGAGAAAAACCCGCCAGAGAAGTTCTTTACTAATCCGGATTCAACCCGTGTCAAGCAATTCTTAAAGCTGGGCGCATAATCCACCACTGAACAAAAACGGATAATCTAGTTATCCGTTTGTGTCCAGGGAGGGTTGCACTTAGACCGAGAGTGTCCTGAATTCTGTGTAACTGTCGAAGGCTTAATCAACCTTGTTTAGGCGTTGATTTCTTGTCTTGTGGTTCAAACTCAGCGTTGCTCGACTCTTTGCGAAGGTCATTATCCTTCGCAAAATTACTTACGCCGGTATTTTTCGCGGTTACTGCTAAATAGTCTAAGTTGTCGCTACAAAGAGAGACTAACTTAGCCAAATCTGATAGCTCTTCACCCTTGATGTAATAAAGCTGATCAAACAGCGCATCGACCTCACTATATAGGTTTTCTACTCCAGTTTTAGAGTAACTTTGACCCGCATCGGAGATCTTTTTATGCATTTGTTGTTTGATAGTTTCTCTTGTCGGTAATGAACCCAGCAGGAGAGCGATAAAGATAAACCCATGATTGTTACTGCTATCATTGTCATCTTTACTTCTCAGGAGCAATAGGCCTAAAAATAGCCACGCAGCATCCGATATCTCTATGTTGTTACCATTAAGATCGGCTCTTCTTTTTTGAAACTGAGTAATTCTGGATAAATCCGTTGCAAAATGTTCAAACAAGTTTTTAGCGCGAAGCTCGATAAGCCCAATACCAAAGTTACGTTCACTATGATTAAGGCCTTCAATCACATTGTAGAAGTGCTCATCGTGCTTGATGATGTTTACCACACTGTCTTGAGCTTGTTGGCTGTTAAAGAATTCACTGATTAAGTAAGCGCTGTTACCAGTTTCTACCTGATTGTTGTACTTATTAGCACTCAAAATTGCAGCGCGAAACACCGAATCTCTGAAGGCTTCTTCGATAACCTCTATCAATGTTTCAACTTTTTTTTCTAGGTTACATTGAAGGCCCTCTTCTAAAGACTTTCTCTGCTTTGTTGCGGCATCTTTAGACTCTGCAGTTTCATTTACCATGGAGATGGAGTTTCGCAAATACTCTGGCATTCTTGAAGGCAATAATTGTTTAGTGTAGAGGTCTTCTGCGTGCAACAACACCGCTGCGCTGGCCCGCTTAGCGTCAAAGACAGCGCGAGTGAGTCTAGAGTTCAGATCAGATATTCGTTCAACCTGACTTGCCAACAAAGCAACGTGTTCTCGTATAGAATCGTTTTGTTGAATATTAGCCGCCAGTCCCGCTATACGAATTGCAACCAATGCGCCAGCGAAACCGAGAGCCCATCCGCCAAGCGCATCAAACAAACCAGTATTCTCTTGAGTAAGATACTCAGTTGAGAGTTCCACCGGAAGTAAATTCCATTTTACTACGCCCCAAAACAGTAAAAAGGTAATTAAGCCAAACAACAGCGTTGAAATCGCCAAATGACTAGTGTGACTTGTGCAGACAATGCGCCAAGCTTGAGATGATTTATTACTCGCCATTAGTCGGCCACTCCCTCTGACTCATCGTCAGACGCACCTAATATTTTCTCTATCGCCGCCCGTTGCTCACTGTTCAAGCTTTTCAATTTGTCTTTGATGTTTTCTACCCATTTAGCGTTGTCAACTTTGTCTGTATATTCTTTCTGAAGACGATGTAAGTTCGCTGCTGCCGCTTTCGGATCGCGTAAAGCCAAACCAAACAACTCTTCATCGGTATCTTCTACAAACGTATAAATAAAAGTCATTAAACGCTTAATTTGACTCTGATGGACACCACCGTCACCCAATGGAATATCTAAGGAAATAGTGAGTTCGCCATCGCTAGGGTCTAGACTCATTGCCAAAAACTTGTATTCGAACTGGCACCACACTGCCATAGAGGCAATCAGACTGTAGTCAGTTTTTTCGAGATCATATTGGTAGAGAAACGGCGTTTTAACCCTTAATAAATCGCTACTCGAATAGTCCACTACTATCCTTAAGTTATGATCACCAGAGCTATTCGCATATTTTGAGGTAACAATACCAGTAATAAACCGACTAGTGTCTTTGTCGTGCCGGTATTTCCAGTCATTCTCCTCAAAACACGCCTCTATTATCGCTTTAACATCGTGCTGCACTTCTACTACTGGCGCTTTATCAGTCTCTGTCTCATTTTCAGTTGATGCTTGATCACTTTCCAGCTCCGCTACAGCACTTCTTACCAGTTTGTCTAACAATACTTCTGATTTCGAAATCCAACTGTCTAGTTCGGAGCTGAGCGCTTCTGCCGTCACTTGTTCACTGCTAAGAAATACACCAAAGCCATCCTCATCGATAAGCATGTTCATACCCGTGCTATCATCTGTGAGGTTAATCTTCTGTTGGTTTTTGTTTTTAAGTAACTTTCTCGCGAGACCAACAAATTGTTCGTTACGGTATAGATTAAAACAGAGGTGCAGAACTGATTCGTTACCAAAAATGTTAATCGCCAACGGCAGTCCATCGGGTTCATCGCGAACAATGCCGTTTTCTCCTTCTGCGACGAACCATTGCTCAGAATGGTGTGCGTACTGATCCAATGCATTTTTATACTTTTCAATTAAGCTCATTTTTACTCCATGTAATCGTTGTTTTGATGGTGTTTATCTAGCCATAACCGTCTAGTCATGCTTTCGTATTCCGTAGTAGCCTTGGACGGTTAGAGACTGACTTCTTTCACTACCTAGCGAGCAGTTTATTCAGTAACTGAGTGATCCCCTCACCTATCATTGACTCTTTGTCGTACAGTTCATAAGCAAGCGTATCTAAAATTGCACGGTGCTCTGTTAAGCGTTGAGTCACAGAGATTTCAGCGTTACCTATCCAGGTTTGCACGGCATTTTGTGCGTGTAATAGAAGATCACTCTCTTCAAATTTGGTTAGCATAGGAATGTTGATTGACCCAACAGTGCTATCTAACCCTCCTTCATAAATGGCATGCATAGCAAGCTGAGTAGCTTTACTAATATCATTGCTTGCCCCTGTGCTCACATCCAAATCGTTGTCCGCATGCAACTTTTCGGCAACCTTGCCCGCCAACAACACTTCTAGTTGCGACTCAATGGTTCTCTTGGAGTAGCCTTCATATTTTTCTTGCGGACGCTGTGCAACAAACCC
This sequence comes from Vibrio cholerae, assembly GCA_036903855.1. Lineage (GTDB taxonomy): Bacteria > Pseudomonadota > Gammaproteobacteria > Enterobacterales > Vibrionaceae > Vibrio > Vibrio cholerae_D. The sequence continues at coordinate 61,253 of JACGDM010000001.1, forward strand.
CAAAGCATGATTTCTTGGCTCAATGGTGACGAAATCAATTTCCTGTGCCGGAAACAATAGTGCCACTGCTAATAGGTGTCCGGCTTCGTGATATGCAGTGCGTAATTTTTCTTTGTCGCTCAAGATAATATTTTCGCTTGGCCTACCATAGTTCACTCTAACCATGGTTTTTAATAGAAGTGCAAAATCTAGGGTTATCTCCTTCCCGACTGCCTCGTAAAGTACCTCTCTAAATACCTGATCAATGGCAGCGGAAGAGAGACCGCGTGAAGCAGCAACCAAATCGTTGAGCTCTGAATCGGTCACGGTGACAAAATGATTCTTTGCAAAGCGTGTAAAAAAGGTTCTGCGCGCTGAGGCATTGGGAAGATCACAATAGATAACTTCATCAAATCGACCAGGCCGAACTAGCGCACTATCAAGTTGTTCAGGATGGTTTGTGGCTGCCATAACAAACACGTCGTCGTTTGTCCCAACACCGTCCAACTCGGTGAGTAGTGCATTTACCGTGAGGTTTCTATCCCTTGCTGCGCCTTCCCCACTCGAACTTCGTTTTGCTGCAATGGCGTCGATTTCATCAATAAAAACAAACGACGGTGCGTACTTTCTTGCTGTTTTGAATAGGCGCTTGATGTTGTCAGTGGTGCCGCCTGCATTCGAGCTCGACAACTCAGCTCCGGAAACCATAAAAAATGGCAACTCACTCTCGCCCGCAAAAGCTTTTGCTAGAAAGGTTTTTCCCGTTCCGGGAGGGCCTGATAATAAAAAACCCGTTGGTTTTTTAATACCGACTTGACTCAGTTTCTCCGGTGACTTGATCCAAGTGATTACATCACTCAAGCGTTTTTTTGCGCGATCCAGACCTATAACATCCCTAATACGTGTCGTGGGAAGCGTCATACTAAACAGATCATTGCCGGCTATATCTGTACCCGAAACGACCCTATCAATACTATCAACCACAAATTCAACGGCGAACTCGTAACCCGCCTTTGTAAGTTCACAATGATAGCTGATGGACTCCCTGCGGTTCACAACCCGATTTAACATCTTTTCGGTACGCAAGAAGAAACGCACTCGAGATAGCATAGAATCAAAAGTTCGAACGTTCACTTTACAATACTCAAACTGGCCGGTATCAATCATATCATCGATACTTATATCAAAATGCTCCCTCACTGCATGGTGTGATGTCACTTTATTGATAGGCTGTTTGGAATTAATTTGAAAGGTAAAGAGGCGTATTTTTTTTGAGCCAATATATCGCTCTATAACGTCATGCAAAGTTGAGCCATGTTTGTTAACAGTGTCGATGTCGATAAGTAAAGCGTCAGGGAGTCGTTTTTCAAGTGCCATAGGTAAGTCTTCCCACCTTGAGCACAAAGAGATATCGGTTTCATCGGCCTTCATTGCAAGTTTGTCAAATATGCGCTGATCATCGTCCAGAAGTAACAGATTGCATGGCGGTTGATTATCACGCTGGGCACTCACGCGAAAGGTAATGTCCCTTTGAGTGCTGTTATTTATTCCTTCCATGCCGCCCTCTGATGAAGAGAGCGCCGTTACCATCTTAGATAGAACTTCTGCCTGCAGTTTGTTAACTTGTGACTTTAACCTGCGCACGCTAATGTCTGGGCTTAAAGATTTAAGCAAGAACGCAGAAAACCCCTCGGACCATTCAAATGTCACACCGTAACCAGCCTGAACATTATGCTTCAGCTCTCGCTCGGCCAGATTGATTAGATGGTTGGATGTCAACTCATTGAAAATGATCGCATAGCCTTTGGCTAGTCGGTTAACAAACTCAGGTGACAGTTTCACCTTATTGGAAGGGTTGTGTGAACTTCGGAGTATGTCGAACACGCTGACTGAGTGCCCTGCCCTATTGTTGCTCACAACGTCGTGGCCTAGGTTTGTCGTAAACACAACAATGCACTGACTGAAATCGACTTCTTCTTGACTCGTCTGATCTTTAATTTTACCACTATCTAACACTGACAGAAGCGATTGCAACACGCTTGAGTGTGCTTTTTCTATTTCATCAAACAGCAAAATTTGTCGTGGTTTCGTCCTTACTAGGTTCGTTAACTCCCCCAAGTTCGCATCAGCATATTGTATGCCCGAGCCAAACAGTTTGGTGCTATCGCGCTGGTCTGAATAATGCTCCATATTGAAAACATTGAAATCGTATCCGCACAGTTCATGCTTTTGTACTTGCTCAAACAACTGTTTGGCAAGATACGTTTTACCAACTCCTGAAGGGCCAACAAACGTGTAAATAAGCCGTGGGCCAATCTGAGAACGCAAGCTCGAAGCCACATAGCCCCGGCATAATTGATCTAAGGCACCATCCTGACCTATAACAGATTGTGACAAGCCGTGCTGAATCTTTTGCGCAGTCAGGGCGCGAGAAACAATGTTGCTTGCATCTTGGTTGAGCTTGACTAGGTTTTCTAGAGCCCTATGATCAATACCTGACAACCCCTCTATGATATCAACAGGGTTTAACTTTCCCTTATCGTAACCGGCCCATAAGAGACTCTTTAGCTCCTCTGACAAACGTAGTTTGGGGACCAAATGTTTGGTGTCTTGATGCCAAGTGGTTGATGGCTCGCCATAACGCCGTGTCTCTGCTACTTGAAACAAGTTATCTCTCAAAATATGGACGTCTTCACTAAAGCGCAATTGATACGGTTGACAGCCAAACTCTTGGGAAAGCGGTGCTAAATACTCGACTTGAGTGAGCATTGCCGAAAGTAAATGTTCGATGTCCGCCCGAATAGTGACATTACTCTTGTCCTTGAGAGCCTCTAAAGAGAGGTCTAAATCTCTAACCAAACAATCGGCCGTGGCTAATAATGTGATTTCTTCAATTAGTTGCTTGCTATCTTTGTCAACACGCCGATATAGAGCCTCTAGGCTGAGATTACTTTCAAAATCAATCAGTTCTTTCAAGAGAGTTCTTTTCCTAAGTTGTTACCAAGCCGCCAAAAGAGAGTAGTTACAAGCATCAGCGTTTCTGCCATCTGAGTATGAAACTAAAGATACACAGCCCTCGCCCAACGAGTTTTCTACTTGCGCGATATACTCTTTAACTCGTTGTTCATTTGGGATTCGCGAATGATGTAACATCAAAATGGCGGCACGAGGTGAGCTATTGGACTTTACTCCTGCCGTTATCACTGTTTCATTTAGAGACCAAATAGGAGAGCAACCACTTAACAAGCAGTCCGCATCGAGAATATCAAAATTATGGCTATGGTATGAAGCCCAGCATAGCTCAGCGATGGAATCGTGAAGAACTTCTTCAGGTATGGTTTTAGTGGCAAAGAAAAGTGAAATCCTAAACTTCTGTTCAAGACCATCGAGGACGTCAGAGGCAAGCTCCGCTCTATCACAGCAAACTAGTAAGACATCCATTACATTGGTTTCTCGCGTTAACAATGCGTTTAGAGCATCTATATCGCTGTCCACTACTAAAGCATACTCAACTTGCGGCCAAGTGGTTTTATCATCCACGACTATATAGAAACGCATCTCATCGTCGGTTTCCATTTCAGGAATAGGTTCAAACATGATTCACTCACCACATGATGTTGATTGACCTGGACTCGTGATAGAACAGAACTAAAGCTAGCTCTTCGATCTATTTTGTTCGGTGATGATTACACCAACAAAAAGAAGCCCTCGATACCAAACTAGTGGAATAGCTTTGCCATGTCTATGACTTTATTAAATTATTTCTACTTCCTCGGCAAACGCTACCTATTGAATGGGATGAACAGAAGCCTAGCTAACATGCTCCCTCCATCTGAATCGGGCGTGGCTAGAAGGAACGGGTGTACCTTTAGCGGATAACTCGCTCTCAATTTGCTATCTATAGCTAGACTCAGTAGTGCGCGTTGCATTAGGTGAATTGCTGGAGGTCGTACCAGACAAGAAAAGGTTATTTCGAATAAATCCAGATAATACTGAGCTGATGACTACACCATTTGAAATCAATTAGCGCCTTTTTCGATGAAAAACAAAACGGTCTAGATTTGGTCTCAAAATGGTCGCAAGATATTATAAATTGTTTACTGAATTAAAGTGTAGCTGCCATCTTTCATACTTTAAGCTGATCTGACTGACGCGGTACGATTTCCGCTTGATACCAGTTACAAGTCGGGAAGTTTTTGTTCTCTAGCTTGTTGAGCATCAGCTTCGCCATCTCTTCCCCAACAGCATGGGTGTCATAACGAAGGGTGGTGATTGACGGTTTACTATAACGACTGTGTTCATAGTCACCGTAGCCTGCAATCGCAATGTCTTTTCCTGGTTGGTAGCCCAGTTCTTCACAACCAGCAATCGTGCCTAACGCCATGGTGTCATCAGCGCATAATATCGCGGTCGGTCTCTCAGCTAAAGAGAGTACCTCTTTCGCCATACGAATGGCTGCTTCTTCATTCAACTCGCCATTGAGTAACAGCCGTGGGTCAAGTGTAAGACCTGCCTCTTCGATCGCTTTTTGATAGCCACGCTTACGTGACTTAGACAGAGTTAACTCAATCGGTGCATCCAAGAAAGCAATACGTTTGTGCCCCTGCTCAACTTGGCGCTTGGTCATTTGATAGAAGGCTTGTTCATTGTCGACGTCAACAAAACAGTTCGGTTCAAAGCCATCATCAAAGCCGTGACAAATATAAGGAAAACCGCGCTCTTTAAGCATGGCGATACGCGCATCATCACTACGAGTACGGACAATAAACAAACCATCGATTAAGCCGCTCTCAATAAAGTCTGCATAGACTTTTGCTTCATCTTGCCATTCAGAAATGGTGGTTACTATTAATTGGTACTCATGTTTAGCAAGCAGTGCTGATGCTCCCGCCAACACTTTAGAGAACGCCGGCGATACGAACATTCTAGAATTAGAAGGAAGGATAATACCCACATTACGTGACTTACCCGAAGCCAAACGCTTGGCGGTTGGATTGGGGCGATAACCTATCTCTTGTGCCGCAGCCAAGACCTTCTGCCGCGTGTCAGGATTGACATCAGTGTAGCCATTCAGCGCGCGTGAAACCGTCGATTTGGATAGCCCTAGGTGCTCTGCTAATTTTTTTATCGACATAATCGCTTTTAACTCTTAGTTATTCGACTGACTCAGCGAGTATCGAGACAAATGCCTGATTTTATTACTGAGGAAGCCACTATTTTAATCGCAAAGATCGGTTATAACTATTGAAAGTGCAAATGATTGAAGCAATTTCGGGACAACCGTAGCAATAAGGCAGAACAAAAAGTCCCCCAGACACACTGGAGGACTTCATTGGATTAAATACGCTCTTGGGTTTGTTCGTCAAACAGCAACACTCTGGAGAGATCGACCAACAGATCCATCTTCTCACCGCGTTGCACTTCTGAACGTAAATCAAGCCGCGCTTTTACATCCTCATCGCCAAGCTTAAACAGAACTTCTTTATCGAAGCCCATTGGTTCAACAAGGTCGATGCCTATTTGAGCAAAATTAAACGTGGTATCACTTTCAGCGAAGAACTCTTTATCATTAAAGAAGTCAGGGCGAATACCCACCTTCACCTCTAACCCCTCTTCTGGTACAGACTCAGAGTAATGAACGCTCGAGAGTAAGTTTCTTGGTAATTTGTACTCGCCAAGCTGTAGGTGATCGGCAAACAATCTACCCTTAAGAATGTTCATTGATGGAGAACCAATGAAGGTCGCCACGAAGACATTATTCGGGTTAAGGAAGATCTCCATTGGCGAGCCTACTTGCTCAATGATGCCATCACGAAGCACGACCACTTTATCAGCCAGCGTCATTGCTTCTACTTGGTCATGAGTGACATAAACACTAGTGCGACCAAACTGGTTGTGGATCTGAGCAATTTCAGTACGCATGTGGTTACGCAGTTTCGCATCAAGGTTTGATAACGGCTCATCAAACAAGAAACAATCGGCATCACGTACAATTGCACGTCCCATTGCTACACGCTGACGTTGACCGCCTGAAAGGTCAGCAGGCTTACGCTTAAGGTACTCTTCCAATTTGAGCATCTTCGCTACTTCAGCCAAACGACGTTCGATTTCTGCCTCATCCATCTTCAGGCGGCGAAGAGCGAAGACGATATTCTCTTCCACGGTTTTGTGCGGATATAGCGCGTAGTTTTGGAACACCATGGCAATGTTACGATGCTGGGGCTCAACGTCGTTCACCACACGGTCGCCAATAGAGATCTCACCAGATGTTGCCTGTTCAAGACCTGCGATCATACGTAGAGTGGTTGACTTACCACAGCCAGATGGACCAACCAGAACAACAAACTCACCATCTTCGATATCTAGGCTGATGTTCTTAACAACCTTAGTATCACCATAATTCTTAACGATATTTTTTAAAGAAATAGCAGCCATAATAATTAACCTTTCACACCACCATCAGTTTTACCACCGTCCATATGACGCATAGCAAACAAGAAACACACAACAACCGGAGCCAGAGTCAGCATGGACGCTGCCATAATGCGATCCCAAATCGCGTTTTTAGAGACGAACAGCTCTTGTAGTGCCAATGGCAATGTATAGAACTCTTTGAATTGTTTTAGGAATACCGACGCAAACAGATACTCGTTCCAGCCGATAATAAAGCAGTACATAAATACCGTTGCGAGCATAGGTAGCGATAGTGGCAACACCACTTTCCAAATCGCTTCTTTACGCGAGTAGCCATCCATCATCGCAGCTTCTTCGAGGGCAAACGGAATCGTACGGAAATAGTTGCCCAACATGTAAAGTGCTACAGGCAAGGTCTGCACTATGTAGATGGCAAACAAGCTAAACAAGCTACCCCACATATTGGTCGCCAAGCCTAGGTTTACTGCCATTTGGTATAACGGCACCATAAGCAGTACGCCGCCAACCATGTAGACAAACAGTACCGAGCGTTGCACCACCACCTGACCGCTAAAGCGCAATCTGGATATGGAGTACGCCCCCATAACAGCAAACACAAGCGACACGACTGCTGCTCCCGCTGAGATAGCAAAGCTATTAAGCATGAAGCGACCAAATGGGAAGACATCATTGTTACTGGTGTACTTCGCCATGATGGCGTCTTTCTTATCTTGCGGCAGTGCCGGGTTGTCTAACACTTTTTGGATTGCAGCAGGGATCTCGACAACTTTTTCCTCGCTCAAACCTAACAGCTCTTTATAGGCCTCCAAGTTAATCACTTGAGGGATCAGTGACGGGTTGCCCCAGTCAAATTGATGTTTTAGTGACGTCGACAAGATTTGCGCGAAAGGTAGCAAACAGAAGCTAACCAGCAAGAAGATCGCGAGTGCAAATCCAATACGTCCTTTTATAGTTGATTTACCTAACATTTTTTCACCTAGGAATGGCTTTTACCACTTCAGAATTTTCTTCACGTAGAACCAAATCAGTACACACAACACACTGAACTGAATCACAGATGTCGCCGCTGCCAAACCTTGGTCAATAACACCTGTAAAGGCTTGGTAGTAAGTAAACACCGGCAATGTTTCTACATTTGGCGCCAATAGGAATACATCTTCAAAACGATTAAGGTTCCATATCAGGCGCAGAATCACTACAGTCGCGAGCACAAAGTAGATCTCTGGTAGGGTCACGTGGAAGAAGCGTCCTACAGGGCCATAACCATCAATCGCCGCTGCTTCGTATTGGTCTCTTGGAATAGAGGTCAACTTAGACAAAATCAGCAAGTAGGCGATTGGGAAGTGCTTCCACACATCAAATATAATCACCACCCATACCGCGGTATCGGGTTCACCAATCAGGTTGCTGCGGGCATCCCACAGGTGAAGTACATCCACCATTAACCAGTTGAACACGCCGTTCACTGGGTCAAACAGGAACTGCCAACCAAACACAACAGAGATAACTGGTGCAAAATAGGGCATTAAGATAGCCGCACTCACTAAGCCGCGACCTTTAAATGGATTTTTCATCAACAGTGCAACAGCAAGGCCGAGCAAGGTAGTACCAACGACGGTACCAAATAGGTAGACGCCCGTGGTTGCGATTGATGAGTAGTAATCAGGGTTGGCAAGCAACTTAATGTAGTTAGCCATACCAACAAATGTCTTATCGCCATTAAGCTTGACATCGAAAAAGCTTAAGTAGACGTTAAAAACGATTGGGTAGAGTATCAAAAGCCCGATAATACCTATGGTTGGTGCTACTAGCTTCCAACCGAATCGAGCTTCCGCTCTCTGTAATGGAGTCATGGGAAAATCCTTCTAAATATCAATTTGAACAACGACGATTCAAACCGATATAAATGGGGAGCGAGCAAGTGTCGCTCCCGCTTTACAATTACTGCTTAGTGATGATCTGCTGCATCTCTTTCTCAGCCCAATCCAACGACGCTTGCGTATCTTGGTCTTCGATAACGGCACTGTAAATCATGCGAGGAATGATCTGCTTCGAGAAAATCTCACCCGATTTAGGGAACGCTTTACCATCAACAATCGAGAAGTCTTTGATGTTGTCGAAACCAGCAATGATCTCTTTGATTGACTCTTTACCATAACGATTGAAGATGCCTTTTGGATCGTTAAGGAAATCATCGGTTTCCGCGATATCACGTAGCATAGGAAGGTGACCGCCTGGTGCCATATGCGAGTATGCCACCACTTGGTCTTTCTCATTCATGTACTCAACAAAGGCTTTAGTCGCTTCTAAATCTTCTTTGTTGTCATTCTTCATGATAGAGAAACCAGTCAGAGTGCCGAAAGTAGAAGGAGAAACGTGAGTGACTGTTGTCGCTAAGCGAGTATTCTTCGCTAGTTCTGGATCGAAAGTCGCACCTTTCAGATCTGAGAAGTTGCTGGTGCCTAGCGAGCTAGCTGCTGCTTCAGCCAACGCTAGGTCATCCATGATGTAAGTTGAGTAGAAGAACATCGCCAACTTACCTTGTAAGTAGTAGTCACGTGCACGCCAAGTTTGTGGACCTGGAGGCGTGTACTCAGACAACTGCTTATAGAAATCAAGAGCTTCTTTCTGCTTGGCAGAATTGAACACTAGGTTGCCGTCTTTGTCGAACTGGCCAGCATCGTTTGAAAGTGCAAACTGAGTGTAAACCTGTTCTGCGTAGCTATCTGCTTTAGTACCAATCAATATACCGTATTGGTTTTGCTCTGGCTTATTGAAGTATTTCGCCGCTTTTACAATGTTCTCCCATGTCGTCGGCGGCTCTAAGCCAGCTTCTTTAAACCAATCTGATCGGTACCAGATACCTTGAACCCAACCACTGTAAGGAACAGCAACAAACTTATTCTGCTCTGGGTCTTCGACCATTTTCAGCGCACCCTTGTAGATGCGATCTTTACCAAGGCTATTGACTACTGCCGTCGCTGCGTCAGCATCTGTGATGCCTTGCTCAGCAAACGCCAGTGACAAATTAGAGCCGACTTCAATCAAATCTGGCAAAGTATTCGACGCGGCAGCTGCGGCAATCTGCTTCGGCATGTCGTTCTCATCCACGGCTACGACTTTTACATCAACGCCTGGGTTAAGCGCTTCAAACACGTCCGCCATCACTTCAATAGTTTGTAAGCGATCCGATTGCGTTTGAATCGTCCAATATTCTACTGTCGCGGCATTCGCCACCGAAGATAGGGTCAGTCCGGCAGCGGCGAGACCAACAGTCAGAGTTTTAAGTTTCATCGTTATATCCTTTCAATGTTAGGACTCATATAGTTATGTACCCACTATAGCCGTTGTGTCGCCAAGGTGGGGGGATGAAAGAGCTATTCCGCTAGCTCTTTCAGATTAGTAGCAATTACTTGCTCAGCCACATCACTTGATATGGTTTTAGTTCAGTAACACCTTCTACAGCGGTACCTGAAATCAAATCACGGCGAACATCAGCCAATAATGCACGGGTATCTAGCTCAATCGCCTGATCTGAAATATTGATAGCGACGGCAACCTCTTCTCCACGAACTAAGGTGATCAGTTGATCGCTAAGTTTGACAACTCGTTGTGAGGCATTGGGAGAAAACGCCTTGTGCTGCTTACGTACACTCAGAAGTTGCTTGAATCGAGCAAGAACTTGAGCACGGCGTGTAGTTGGTAGCGCTAATTCCGCATCTAACGTTAGGCGATCGAGCTTTTCACGATTGATAGCACGGTTATAACCCAGCTTTTCAAGACCTTCTAAATCGTTCCCCGACCCAAGCAAGCTATGAACGTATATACCAGGTACACCCGCAAGCGAAACAAGAATCGACTGAGCGGCCATAAAGCGATCTAAGTTAACCGCATCACTCGCGTTGGCATCACTGATTGCATCAAAGTAGTTAATGTTCAACTCGTAAGGACTTTGCGTACCATCACCATTATCTTTGAATGACACACGACCGCCGTTTTCAGTCACAACTTGCACTAAGTGGTCAACTTGTTGTTTAGCTAGAATGCCTTCAACAGGGCGGACACCAATACCATCATGAGAAGCGAGGAAGTTGAAAAAAGTCGTGTTCTCGGTGCACGGTTCTAGACTATCCATCCATTCAACAATTTTATCACTATTACCAGTCTGTAATGTATGTAGGGTTAATGGAGGTAGCGGGAACTGATAAACCAAATGAGCTTCGTTAGAGCCATTTCCGAAGTAACTGATGTTATCTTTGTGCGGTACGTTAGTTTCAGTGATTAACTTCACGTGCGGTGCAGCAGCATCCATAACAGCGCGCATTGCTTGCACTAACGCATGGGTTTGTGGCTGGTGAATACATGGCGTATCAAGCTCCTTCCACATAAAACCAATCGCATCTAAGCGAATATAAGTTGCACCCTGGCCTGCATAGAACAGCAACAACTCAACGATTTTTTGGAAGACTTCAGGGCAGCGAAAGTTAAGATCGACTTGATCTTCGCTAAAGGTTGTCCAAATGTGTTTAGTACCATGAGCCGTTTCAAACTGAGTCAACAGCGGTAGAGCACGTGGTCGAGTTACCGAGCTGTAGTCACGTTCCGGGTTCGCTTCAGTGAAGAACTCGCGATAGGTTTCGTCACCTTTTAAGTAACCTTGGAACCAATCACTCGACTTCGAAATGTGGTTAATGACACCGTCAAACATCAAATCGTAATCCTGCGACAATGCTTGAACATGCCCCCAATCACCTAGGTCTGGGTTAATTTTCCAGTAGTCGACCACTGAGAAGCCGTCATCAGAAGTGTACGGGTAACACGGTAAGATATGCACAGCGGAGAGAATGTCTTGTGCATGTTGATTTAAAAACTCGTTGAGTGTCTGGAGTGGAAACTGTCCAGATTGCTGAATAGAGTCGCCGTAGGTAATCAGCATAATATCGTTTTGATCAACCCACTGCTTCTTATCGCCAACTTGCTTATGGGCTTTGATTACTGACATTAATTTAGGGATCAGCGTATTAAGCTGGGACGGTGAATACACTCCAGCTAGGATCTGCTGTAGATCCTTTTTAACGCTCTCCAAAGTCACTTGCTTATGGTCCATTTTGATTCCGTTTGTTCTAAACAACACCAAAACCGGTTTTGCTTTGTTTTGAAAAATTGGCGACATATATATTAGTCGCCACTATCATTTGATTTGGTTTTTAGTCTAGTCAGGTTTTGGAGATGATAATTTGAGCTAAATCGCATTTATATAATGATCAAAACCGGTTCTGACATTTCGTGAATGAGATCACTATTAATATAGCCACCATTAATATACGACCAAAAACATACAACGAGATGGCACTAGCATACTTGCTATACTACTGGCATTTTTTTCCACACGAGTAATAACTATGGTCATTTTATCAACCACTTACGGCGATATCGAAATTGAATTAAATATGGAAAAAGCGCCAGTGAGTTCAAAGAACTTTCTGCGTTACTGCCAAGAAGGCTTCTACGAGGGAACGATTTTCCACCGCGTGATTGATGGATTTATGATTCAAGGTGGTGGGCATACCGAAGATCTGACCGAGAAAGATACCCATGCACCTATCGCCAACCAAGCAAACCGTGGTTTGAAAAACACAACCGGCACTATCGCTTTCGCACGAACGGATGCCTCGCACTCTGCGACAGCTCAGTTCTTTATCAATCTAGATGACAATAACTTTCTGGATCAAACAAGCAATGCATGCTGGTAACCCTACTATGAAAAAGACCAAGCCTGTTTGGTAGTTCATTCGATTCTGCTCTAACCGGTCTTTCTCGAAATCATGCCCTTCGACCATTTTGTATACTTTGTTACTTTAAGAAGCGGCACCATCAATACTCAATCCGCATACAGTCAATAAATACTTCCATAGCAGGGGTTACACACTTTCCTGCATGGTAACCGCACTGTGGTTTGACCATCTGTGGCTTATCGGTGAACTTAAGTTCTTGTAAGCTACCTTCTTGCAGTTCTTTTTCGACTGTAAAGCGAGGTAGATAAGAGATGCCAATATTACCTTCGACACAATTTTTGATGGTGTTGATGCTGCTTAGCTCAATCATATTATCGATGGTGATGTTACGCTGTTGAAGCGTACTTTCAAAAAGCTGTCTGAATAAACATTTTGGGCCGTTGCTTATGAAACCTAAGTCAAAGTGCTTATCTCTTTCCTGTAGATTCATTCCTTTTAACAATGGCGAGGCTATCAGCACTAAAGGCTCTTCTTTGAACTCATAAACCTTTAGCGCATCACCACTGCCCACTTGGTAGAACACACCTAAATCAGCTTTATCAGCAATCAAGTCATCACGGATTTGATAGCAATTTTGTGATTGTAGAGAGAGTTTTACCTTGGGTGCTCTTATCCTGAATTCTTTTAATACATTCGTCATTTTATAGGCGAGCTGTGTTTCAGCGACGAGAACTTTCAGCTTTCCTTTTGGCTCTAAACTCTCTAGTTCCGCTGTACCTTCGATGTTCTCAATCACGCGCGTAAGCTCGTAAACATAAGGAAGAATCCTTTCACCTGCCTGAGTCAGTACCATTTTACGACCGATTTTCTCAAACAACTGCAACGAAAGATCTTGCTCTAACTGCTTGATCTGAAAAGTGACGGTTGACTGAGTACAGTAAAGCTTTTGTGATGCTTTTAGAAACGAACCTTCCTCTACAATGGTTTTGAATGTGAGAAACCGCTTTAGATTCATGACTAAACTCCCAAACAAATAGTTCGAAAAATTCAAACTCAGACTTTAATTATATTTAATTTTTTAATTCAACTTAGCGAAGTATAGTGCAAAAAAATCAGGAGAAATACCCATGAGTGCCATCTATACCGCATTTTTCACCTACGTCATCATCACTTCGATCACCCCAGGGCCAAACAATATTTTGGCGCTCAGCGTTGCTACTCAGCATGGGTTTCAGCGTTCAACCAAGGTCATTTCTGGGATGTTCTGTGGCTACATTGTTTTAATGCTGCTTTGTGGTCTTTTTACATACCATATGGTTAGCCTTTTACCTGTGATTACCCCTTGGTTAACCTGGGTTGGTGCAGCTTATATCGTTTGGTTAGCTTGGGGCATTGCGATGAGTGATATTAAAACCACCTCAGAAGAATCGGAATCTATCACTCCACTAACAGGTTTTGGATTGCAATTTGTAAATGTAAAAATCATTCTCTATGGCGTGACTTCCATCTCGACATTTATACTACCTTACACGCAGAACATTTATTGGATCTTAGCGACGAGTCTGTTGCTTGCTTTTATCGCGTTAGTTAGCAACTTAGCATGGGCTGTTGCGGGTAAATTACTTCAATCGCAATTCCAAAAACATGGCAAAACCATCAATATGACATTAGCTTTAACATTGCTCTACTGCGCAACACAGCTATTTTCCTGAATTGAAGAGCATCAGGAAACGCTCGGTTGAATCCAGCTAATACTGAGCTGATGACTAGTCCATTTGAAGTCAATTAGCGTCATATTCGATGAAAAACAAAACGGTCTAGAATTGGTCTCAAAATGGTCGCAGGGCCAACGCATTCACTTGGTATTTTTGAGTGCTAGCTTTATGAAAAATGGATACAAATCAACTCAGTAGCTGATAATGCTTGTTTTAGAGGGAAGTTTTGCAAATGAAACTTGGAGCGTACTGCGGGAATCGAACCCGCATCATCAGCTTGGAAGTGTTACACCCACTCAAATATTTACTCCTTAAAAATCAATAAAATTTCATAATTTCAATCATTTAAACTGACAACCCCCCATAAGATATTGCTCCCATTTTTCAACATTTTTTGCCGATTTTCTTAATTTTGAGCCTCAGTAGATGTACAGTTATTGTACAAAAACAGACTTAAATGGATGTTTGCAATGCCGCATATTTTATCGAATCGTTCGAAAAATCGATTAGAATTTTCGATTCATCCTGCTGCTCTCCCAGCATTTACTTTCTATCACTCTCGAAAGTTCTGGGCAGATAAAACGACCATTTCTCGCTCATCATTAGCAGACATTAATCGCGGCCTGATGCTCAATGCCGTGAAGTCATCAAAAAACAAAATTGCTATCATTTCGGGTTTTGAGTCATTCAGTTTTTCCCTAGCAACACTCTCTCTTGCAGACTGTAATGTAATTATGCTCGACGAGATAAGTGACAAAGATATAGAACGACGAGCGTGGATTTCGGTACTTCGTTCCCTGCTCTCTTCCATCGACAACAGTTCAGCGGAAGACTTCCGCCGAGCACTCAATCAGTGCACTCCAAAACCTATCCTGAATATGATATTCGACACGAATAAGCTCAGCCAAAGGCAGTTGGCCGGCATTATTCATTCTTCAAGAAGTACACTTGCCCAGCAGAACGCAAAGGCGAGTGCACAATTAACAACGCCTTCAAAAGAACTGTCTATCTTCGAACAACTCTTAAGGGAGAGAAAACAAGATGTTTGAAGAGGTAAGAGAGCGGTTTAAGCAGAAAAATATCGAACGATTCCTTCGGCAGTTGTTTCCATTTGAGCGAGAGCAAAATTCTCTCATTGCTTCAGAAGTGATTCGTCTTTGCGCCGTGATCGGGAGTGAATACAAAAGTGAGTTTTCTGAAATGGAGTTTCTTATTAGCGAAGCCCAGAAACACATCATTAGCAACCGCCACCAGAAACTTCATGATGTCGTCGAGTCTATTTCAAAAAATAGGAAGCTTGGTGTTCATTTTCTGCCCGCTTTCTTAGCATCAGATCTATTGCTTACATCCTATGACCACAAAAAATTTGACCAATACAAAGCACTCACTTTTTTGTGTGTTGCGCGCCTTTCCTTTTTAGGCAAACACAAGCCAAAAATCAAAGCAATCTGTGATGACGTGAGGTTGTTCTCTAATGGACAAAGAGAAAGCATGGCGGCTTACCTTCCTGACATTAATCTGCTAAATCTGCCGCTGCTGGTGAAAGCATTTAATGTTCTCGTTGACAGAGAAAATGAAGCAAGGCCACCCAGTCAAGTGGTGGACCAACTCAATAAATATCGTCGCCCTTACGAATCCACTTTAAAAGATGCTGAAGGTTATACCCGTACAGTGACCAGTAGTGAGTTCAAAAAAAGTGGGCGTTTGGAGCCAGGTGAGCTCAAAACTCTTGACGAAGAGGCTGGAGATACTGTTTTTGAATTGAAACAGTTTAGCGAAACGCCCAAGTCTGGCGGTCATAGTTGGCAAAAGGAAGACCATCACGGTGAGCGCAGTCGAACAATGAGTATTGTCAGCGCGTACAGTCATACTAAGCATAGTTATGCAACGGGGGCGTTGCACGCGCGCGCTATCCAAGCTCGAATAGAAAAACGTGAGTTGTACCTAGCTTGTGATATTGACAGTGCAACCAACTACGAAATAGGCTCGCTGACTGGCTTTTGTGTCGCACAAATCAAAACACAATCACCTGATTTTATGGCGGCTAAACTTCTACTTCTCATGCTTATCACCGGGGATACATATGACCAAATAGAAAAATTAAAATGTAGGCGATCAGCAAACAATCGTATGGTCGGCTTTTACAGAAAGCACCGCCTCCCTTCCCAAACACAGCGTACTGAGGTGCAGCCGTTACTTGTTGGCGTATCGAACGAGTTTTGGTTACCTTTGCCTCAAATTGTTTGCGGACAGCTGAGTAACCTCAAGTTTAGAAACGTAGAAGAGCAACAGCTCAAAGCGATACTTCAAAAAATCAACGAACAAAAGCAAACGAGCCTGACACTCAGAAAAGTGTCGTCCTACCTCAAACAAAAACTTTCTCATGAAAATATCGACTCGACAATCATTGCGTTGCTGAGCGGAGCTCCAATTAACACTGTCCCGGCTCTTTTCTACGTTCAACTGTCCAGTGAGTTACTTCTGAGCACCTACTACCGTTATTTGGATTTTCTCTCTCACTTAACGTCTACCTCTTCAGTGTTTACCGAGTTCGATGAATACCCACTCCCCCTGACACTCGGTTCACCACTTTATTTGGAGGTGAATGTTTTGTCCTCACTGGTTTCCAAATTACAGGATAAACTTAGCTCGACAGACCAACATTCAGAGCAATTTCATAACTGCATCACTATCTACACTCAGTTAGTGCTGGCGATTGGCTCGGGATATCGTCCGGTGACAGGTTGGTTTGGTAAAATCACTCATCTCTCCTTACAAACAGGAGACTATTGGATCTCAGACAAAGAGTCAGGGGTTGGAGATAATAGCCGCGTCGTCAAACTCCCCCAAATTGCAGTCAACATACTGGATGACTACCTAAGATACTGTTCAGATAGAGGCTTACGACTCGCCAATATCAACCCTGAGCTATCACGTGAATATCAGTGCGTCCTTTCTGGCGAGAATCACCTGTTTTTCTATGTAAAGGAGCATCAACTGATGCCCTGTACGCCATCAAACTACTCGCTGTTTATTGACCCTATCCTCCCTTTGCAAGCGAATTGGGCGAGACACCATGTACGATCTCTGTTAACTGCCAATAACGTCGACGCCCCAATTATCAACGCCTGGATGGGACACATGAATCATTCAAAACGCAGCTTTCATGAATACAGTGCGCTTTCACGTCAAGACATGCGTCTTGTATCGACGTTAATTAACGCGCATTTGGTCGATATTGGTGTGAGGAGTACGTATGAGTGATATTGGTATAGAAGCGCGCCATAAAAACCGGCTGAATCAAATAGAGCGAGTCGACAAAAAAGCACGGCAAGTGTTCTCCAAGTACTTCCCTAACCCCGAACATATCCCTCAACAAGAGAGTTTTTGGAAGAAATGGGGACAGTTCATCGATGAGATAACCAATACATTTGGGCAGTTCAGAGATTATCGACGGGCTTTCAACTTGGGCGTCAAAAATGTCCTAGACTACAGAAAACACTACCACTGGACCGTCAACCCACCAAGTTACATTGTCACTCATAAATCACCCAAACCGCTTCGCACTCTGTCTTGGATGCAACTGGCATGGCAAGGCTATGCGTTCTACCAAAGTTGGTATTTCGATGACTTATGCGCGCACACTGCACAATCAAAAGAACAAGCATTTCGTCATCTCATCCTTTCCTTCATTTACCACAGTGGTCATGCCAACCCAGATATCGTTGATGCATTTCAGCAACTCGTTGCCACGTCAGAGATACAAGTTTGTTGCTGGGAGTCAACACCGTTTATTAGCATTAACATTGAGTCCGCCAAGTTCAATACAAACGTCACTGCCGAAGGAAAATCCATTACCCAGTTTCACTGTTACCTTCATCCAATCACACTCGGGTTGTTGCGTCTATGGCGGAGATGGAGACGTAAGCGTTGGGATTCGCCTAAGAATGAGAACGAACTTGTTACTTTGCTTGTAGGGCGCCACTGCCCTCTGACTTTCAGTCAACTTTGCCAAACTTCAGTTTATGTAGCAGAAAATGAGAACGGGTTATCAATCAGCCAAGCGCTTATTGAATACATGATCGGTAAAACAAAGTCTTACGGGATCCCTACCAGCAACCTTGCGCGCTTAAGTCACCCACAAGTTTTTCCAGTGTCCGATGTTGAGTACAATCGCTATCCAGTAACCACTAACCGAGAGGTTGTTCAGCACTCGAGACGTAGGCCCCCCAACAGTAGCGACTTAATGGACTCACTTAAAGAGTGTTTCTGCCCCAAAGTTGCCCGACCCCAAAACAAAAATGCACTCAAAGCTGATCTAGACAAGTTATTGTCGCAGCAATCGCGCACAGGCTGCATTCATCAAAGAATTTTGGTGCAATGGTATCGCCACAAACTACAGACTTGTGGTGTTAGCACGTTAAAAGCCTACCATTCAAGGATGACGCGGAAGTGGCTGTTCTTGTGCGAGACATATCCACTCCACGAGTTAAAAGGTGACGAACTAGAACACCTCTATCAACAAGTCATCGACAGTCATACGACCAATAAATCGAAACTATACTTTGCTGGACGGCTCCAAGACTTGCACGCTTTCGCTGTTGAACACGGTGTCCTTCCCGCTATCTCGAGCAACTACTTACACACCGACCCGACACAATCACACACTCGAGCGGCGTTTGTTGATGAAGCACTTTTTACCGCCCTTCTTAACAGTATTTCATCAGCGAAAGGTCTCAATGAAGCTGACCAACTTTGTCTTCAGTCGATGTGCATTATTTCGTACAGATGTGGACTAAGGCTTGGCGAGTTGATCAAGTTACGGATGAAAGACATTGAGCCCTCCAATATTGGTTGGATATCCGTTCGGAATACGCATCTTGGGAAAAATAAAACCGCATCAAGCTTAAGAAAAGTGCCCGTTAAACCGTTACTACTTACGCATGAAGCTGACATTCTCAAACGTTACGAAGGCCTCAAACAACAGCAAGGGCTTGGAAAAAAGCACCCGTTCTTTTCGATTGGCGCAGACCCCAAGCTCCCCCTTGAGGCCATTAGAATATCGATATTTATTGGTGAGTTATTAAAGGCTTTGACCCAGTTAGACTATTTCGTATTTCACCACCTGCGCCATAGCTGTCTGAGTCGATTTCAGCTTATGCTAGAAATGGACAGCACAAACCAGTTACCACAACAACTATCACCTTATGGTAAGAAGCAGACGGATAGTATTAGGGGACTCATTTTTGGACAATCCTCAATCAACGGGTATGATAGCATCGCCTCTATGGCTGGTCATGAATCACCCAGCATGACGTTTGAGCACTACTTCCATTTTTCAGACTGGATCGTTGCTCAAAAACTCAAGAAAGCAAACTTTTCCATGTCCAAAGCTGGGATGAGCCTCGTCGGCATGCTACCGAAAAAAGTCAGAGTCAAAGAACGAGCAGAAGAAAATCCTCTCCCCTATCTGATGAAAAGTCTCTCTGTTGAATTATTACCAGCCAATATTGAAAAAGGTATAATTCCGAGCATCGAGGTCGACGAAGACAAAGAAATCATCTCATTACCAATCTGCTACCGCGCGTTGGAGCTTCACCAACAAGGATTTAACGACGAAGATATCTGCTCGAGACTACAAATATCGGAGAAAACACTGAGAAAGTGGATAGTAAATGCGAAGGTTATTAAAGAGATTTTTGTTGAGTCATCTGGTCAGCGGTACTCTCGCCACTTTTCTTCGGCTCGGGTTACGAAACTCCTCCCTGCTCCGCTCAAGACAGCTATTGAAATTAAGACACAGAATCAGTACATCAGAGATCTGAAACATCACTATAGCCGCAACCAACAGGCCATCGTAAACGCGATCATCTATGCTTTACATCATGTGAGTGTCTCACGCTCTGGTATTCACTTTAACTCACCAGATCAGCTGATAACTTTCATTGAAGCAACACACCAATTTATACCAAAGTCTCACTGGCGAGCCGCCACGCAATTCACAAACACTAGCGAACGAAAATCCGATTGGTGCAATGCCCTTAAAAGCATTACAACATATTGCGAACGACGCTCCGTTGGCCGAAGTAAACGATCACAAGGCTCAGTCAGACTGGAACTAGTACATCCTAGAACACGCTTGAATAAAACGGAACAAGCTAAAAGCTCTTCTCACCTGCTCATTCACTTATTTCACATGATGGGGATAATGATGATAAATCCCCATGATACTGACAATAACGGTGCGAAATAGTAATTGATAGGAACTACATTCTTCACCTTCATAAGATAAGTGATGAGTCATTCAACTGTTATTGTAATAACTTGTTCAAGTTATTCACCCTGGATATTATTGTTCGTGATACCCACCTCAGAAGGAAACGAGCGTTTTATGAATAGCTTTGGGATTTTTCTGTCACGGCCTCTCTGCTGGAAACCAAGAATAAACGTAAGGTGATTCCAGTGGTACTGATTTGCCACTGAGTAATTACGTTAAAACCAAATGGGGCAGATACGTGTTAATAAGCCTTAGTGCACAAACTGACGGAGCACAAATAAGCCTCGCATTAGCGAGGCTTGATGATGTTTATTTGTAGTATTGGTGACGCCTTTTCGAATTATGCTTCCAACACTTAGCAACGTCATACACGTGAGCAGGGTAATCGTCCCACGGGTTAGCCAGTGATCTTCCTCTAGCTGCTCGAAGTTTGATGGGATATTCACGACACTCAACTTTGTGGAGGAAATAGTAACTCTTCTCCTGCTTAGTTGAAAAATGCTTGTGAGTTCCACTACGTACGCTGGGATACACATCCCATAGATAATCCCCTTGCGCTTTGGCATGACTTCGGTACTGTTGCTTTAGTTTTTTCATTTACCCTCCAGGTTTACATTACCTAGAAGGGGTCCTCTGCAAAGTAGTTCATTCGTCCACCATGATATGCTCTTTACCTAAGTCTAGCAAATTCTACTTAGGGCCTAAATCTGTAGTGGTCTAATGTTGACCTTTATCTGACAAACCATTTTATCAATTGCTTCTTTAAGAATTATTTGAGTGTAGTGGCGATTGAGTTTAGATAGAATTGACATCCGGGGAATCCATGTACCCTGTTAGGTGATTTTTCCTCGTAGTTCTCTCATTAGTCTTACCGACTCATCAAACTGCGATAACGCCTTATTTACCTGAAAGCTAAGACCTAGCTTACTAGACAATGGTCATCAGGATTGGCTAGACGGTCTGGTTGATGCGACACATAACGCACTTTAACTTTAGTGTAGGCTGATATAACAAAACTATGAAAGCCGACTCCAATATGATTGAGAGCGGCTTTTTCATACAACATGAAAATAGACTTACACAGATTTTTAACTGTTAAATATAAATCTGATGCTATTAGCTATAGAAAGCTCTTGATAGCGCCAGCTCAACACCACGTATTTCCGCCAGACCTTTTAGACGGCCTATACATGAGTAACCAGGATTAGTTTTCTTTTTTAAATCATCTATCATTTGGTGACCATGGTCTGGGCGCATAGGGATTAAACGTGTTTCACCCGCGCATTTACGACGGTACTCCTCCTTCAATAAAGCATTAATCACATTATACATATCAACATCACCTTCTAAGTGAGCAGCTTCATGGAAACTTAATGGGTTTTCTTCACGCTGAGTTGAACGTAGATGAGTAAAGTATATACGATCACCATAGGTTTCTATCATATTGACTAGATCATTGTCTCCGCGCACACCGTATGAACCTGTGCACATCGTAATACCGTTCATTTGGCTTGGTACCGCTTTAGTTAACGCGTCAATATCTTCAATTGTAGAAACGATACGAGGTAGCCCCAAAATTGGTCGAGGCGGGTCATCAGGGTGTACGGC
The DNA here is from genome assembly GCA_036903855.1 of Vibrio cholerae. Lineage (GTDB taxonomy): Bacteria > Pseudomonadota > Gammaproteobacteria > Enterobacterales > Vibrionaceae > Vibrio > Vibrio cholerae_D. The sequence goes on from JACGDM010000001.1 coordinate 83,002, forward strand.
AAGCTTAAGCCCATACTGTTCACATACCGGCATCAACTCATTGAGGAACAACACCATATGCTCACGCAACTTGGCTTTATCAATACCTTTATAGGTATCTAAACGTGTTTGAAACTCTTCTAAAGTGTAGCCTTCTTCTGCCCCAGGTAGACCAGCGATAATATTAGCTGTCAGCTTCTCAATTTCATTCTGAGTCATGGCCTCATAACGACAACGAGCTTCATCTTTTTCGTTCTTTGTGTATTCAGAATCAGCGCCTGGACGCTTGAGAATATACAGGTCAAAAGCTGCAAACTCTATTTGATCGAACCGTAGCGCTTTTGAACCATCCTCGAGTTCGTACTCTAGATCAGTACGTGTCCAATCTAATACGGGCATGAAATTATAACAGACCGTATCAATACCGCACTCTGCTAGATTAATAAGCGTATTCTTATAGTTTTCTATCCACTGAGCATAGTTACCCGATCGAGTTTTAATTTCTTCATGTACAGGAACACTTTCTACAACAGACCAAACAAACCCTTTCGCTTCGATAAGTTCCTTACGATTTTTAATTTCTTCTTTACTCCAAACTTCACCATTTGGAATATGATGAAGGGCATTAACAATACCAGTTGCGCCTGCTTGTTTTATATCATCTAAAGATACTGGGTCATTTGGCCCATACCAACGCCAAGTCTGTTCCATATTTATCTACCTACTTTTAGACACTACTGAACTTGGAGAATAATTTAGTAGCCTCCAAACCCAATACTTAGTTAAGTGTTGATGTGATTTAAGTAAATTGTAGTTTTATCGAAATAGAAATCCATCGAATTGAGGATCATCTACATCTGATAATTCAAATAATGTTTGCTTTACATTTTCAAGGTGCTGCCACATAGCTTTACGTGCACCTTCAGGATCACGCCGTTGTAATGCTCTCAAAATAACCTCATGATCCTCTAACCAAGCTTTCCTATAATTGATATCCGTAATTCTCGCATGTAGTTGGCGCCACATTGAACTTTCGTCTCTGCGAGCCCAAAGATCTTGGACGATATCGCTTAATACACTATTTTGCGATGCTTCGGCGATCGTAAGATGGAACATCTCATCGCCATCATAATCACCAAAACCTGTTTCTAATTGCTTGCGCTCTGTATCCAAAGCTTCACGAAGTTTAGAAATATCATTCTTGGTGACATTCTGTGCTGCAAAACTAGCTATCTGACTTTCTAAAACTTGACGAGCCTGGAGCAACTCAAAAGGACCGATATCTGAAGATTTACGGCTGCTGGCCTCTTCAGGACCACCAAGCGTGCTTACGGCTGAGTCATTAAGAACATAGACTCCTGAACCTTTACGGACCTCTACTAAACCTTGTATTTCAAGCATGATGATGGCTTCACGAACCACTGAACGGCTGACATTCATCTCTTCTGCAATATCGCGTTCTGGTGGTAAGCGATCTCCCACTTTAAACTCACCCGACCTGATTCGTTCATGCAGCGCAAGACCGATTTCTTGATATAGGCGTTTTGGTGTTGAGATTGCAATATTCATGAGTACATCTTTGTTTAGGTTTGAGTTTATCTTAACAGCGAATTTTAATTGGTCAACCAATTGGTTGACCAATTGTGAGGTAGGTCTTATCGCTCTTGCATTAGCTTTTTATAGAAGTCCGCCAATAGGTAAAAAGAGGTCTTCTTAGTGAACTTATCATTCGAGATAAGGCCTTTACGATTCCAGCCAAGCTGGAACATGTTTTGGCGTCGCTCAACACGGAACTCGTACATGATCCATGGCGATATTCCCTTGATATAGTCCAAACGCTGCAGGTATTCAATCTGCTTTTGGTACACCTCAGCCATATAGGCTTCACTGAAGAACCCCGTTTTCGGAGCACCTTCTCCAATAAAGCCATCGGCACCAGTTTCTGAGATCACCACTGGCTTACCAGGGTTCGAGTTCTCACCAATCTCGATCAACTCATCAAACACCTCTTCATACCAACCGTAGTATTCGTTGATACCAATAACATCAAGGTGTTCAGCGAGGCGATCTTCAATCTTGTTCTTAGCGTGGTTGACCAAACAGGCTGCTGAAACTAAGCGACATGGGTCGTTTTCACGCGCTACTTTAACCAAGTTCGACATGAAGTTAAGGCGCGCATCTGTGTCGGCGTTTTCGTTACCTACCGACCACATAATAATACTTGCGCGGTTTCTGTCACGCTTAATCATCTCAAGTAGTTGATTTTCAGCATCGTCGTACGTTGCTGAGTTTTCAAAATCAATCGCCCAGTACACTGGGATCTCAGCCCAAATCAAGAACCCCATCTCGTCGGCCATCTTGGTTGCCAATTCATGGTGGGTATAGTGTGCAAAGCGCATGTAGTTGCAGTTCAATTCTTTGGCATGCAGGAAACGACGCTCCAAGTCCTCTGGGGTCACAACTTTACCCAGAGTCTTATCATCCTCATGCACACTGATACCGCGAAGGAAGGTGTTAAGACCATTGACGTAAATATCGGTGCCGATGACTTCTACTTGACGGAAACCAACGCGATCACTCACACTGTCTTTTCCGTAACACGCTGTAATATCGTAAAGTTTCGGACTTTCTAGAGACCATAGCTCTGGAGATACCATGATATCTGCGCTTGCTTTGCCATTGTCTACAGTAAGCACTTGCTTAATACCAAGCTCATCTATCGCAAACTCAACCTCTGCTTGCTCTCCCTCAACCTCAATATCAACATGGATCTGGTTATACTCACCGTTGGGGACGAGGTAGACGTGAAGATCACGCAGTACGTCTGTTGGCGTTCGTACAATCTCAATATCTCGGTAGATACCACCATAGTTAAACCAATCTGTGTTACGCATTGGGACTCTATCAAGAGTACGAGTATTGTTTACACAACACATAATCCAGTTACGACCAGGCTGAAGTTTACCGGTAAACTCTGCGAAGAACGGCGTAGAGCCACCATAGTGGTTACCAATAAACTCTCCATTTAAGAATACCTTACAGTCATATTGAGCTGCACCCACACGCAAGAATATACGTTCATCTTGTTCTTTTTCGTAGTAGTCCCAAGGTTTGGTATACCAAGCGCTGCCCTCAAAGAAATACCACTTCTCTTTTTGCATCTGCCAGTTAGAAGGAACCGGCGTCGTTTCGCCAACGTAAGGGTCATAATCCCATGGTTCGGTGCGCTCTTCCGCTGGCATTGGTGTCATTTCGTACCAACGCTGGCGCAAGCCTGTATCCAATAGGTCTACCGCAAAGTTCCAGTGACCATTTAATGACTCTGTTTCACGGCCGCCCATGAATAACATATTGTTATGATTTAGATTTTGTAGGTTGAAAGGCACATCATATTGCTCATCGTGCAGACAGTTAATTGCGTTTTCAGCCAACTCAGAACGTTCTAACATCTTAATTGCTCCCAAAAAAAAGAGCGCATCTCTGCGCTCTTTCGTTAATCTCTGTAATTATTGTACTAGTGCGTCGATGCCACGAACGTACTCAGCAATTGCTGGGTTTTCTAATGCTGTATCGTGCATTGGTTTCACTGCGTCAACAAATGGTTGTTTCTCAACAGCAACGAACTTAACGTTCATTGATTTCTGAGCTTTCTTAACCGCTTTGTCCGTCATTTCTGTCCATAGATCTTTGTGGTACATCATTGACTCTTTCGCTGCTTTCTTCAGAGCTTGTTGGTATTCATCACCTAGGTCATCCCAAACTTTAGAACTGATAACCAGTACGTCAGGGATCATTGTGTGCTCATCTTGGCTGTACACTTTCGATACTTCACCGTGACGAGAGTTAGTTAGTGCTGTTGGGTTGTTTTCTGCACCATCTACAACACCTTGTTGTAGTGCAGTGTATAGCTCACCGTATGCTAGAGGCGTTGGTGCACCACCCATCAACTTAATCATCTCAACCGCTGTTGGGCTAGGTTGAACACGAATCTTCAGACCTTTTAGATCTTCTGGAGATTTAATTTCTTTGTTTGCGTAGAAGCTACGTGCGCCTGCATCGTAGTAAGTTAGACCTACAAAGCCTTTGTCGTAAGATGCCGCTAGAATTTGCTCACCAACTTCGCCAGTCATCGCACGGTAGTAGTGGTCACGGTCGCGGAAGATGTAAGGGATATTGAATGCGCCGTAAGCAGGTTCGAATGACTCCATTTCACTAGCGTTAGATTTAGCAATGTGTAGAGCACCATTTTGCAGTAGTTCCATTGATTCACGCTGAGTACCTAGTTGACCGTTCGGGTAAATACGGATGCGAACTTCGCCATCTGTGTATTCTTTTACTTGGTCAGCCATGTATTGCATTGACTTGTGTACAGGGTGGTTACGATCTTGGTTGTGGCTAAGTTTAAGCGTAGTTGCTGCTGATGCTGCAAAACTGGTTGACGCTGCTAGTGCGCAAGTCATCGCAGTGCTTAATACTTTCTTATTCCAACGCATATTCGTTCTCCATGATTTGTTTCAAGTAATTGGTAAGTCTCGGTTAACCAATTTTAATCAGTGCCGAGTTATTATTGAGTACCCATCCAATCTGAACCAATTCTGTTCAATTCTCAAGGCTACATTACCAATTGGTTGACCAATGCCACACTTTCACCGATCAAATTGGCCTGACCAATATTTCTGTGACTCCAATCACGTGCCAATTGACAAGTCTGTGTTTAAATCCGCTCAACTTAAAGAATTATCCCCTTTTATATATCACTCATGACGAACTTTATTTTTCGTCACCTAGGAGACTTTATGAATAAGCTCATTACGATAATGAATAAAGTGCTTTCTTTATTCTGTATCTCTCTGAGTAGTGTTTTGGTTGCTTGTGTTGTTTGGCAGGTCTTTTCTCGTTACGTACTCAATATTCCGAGCACCATAACCGATGAAGTCGCCCGCTTTCTGTTTATCTGGGTAGGTCTAATGGGCGCAGCTTATACCCTAGGTCAAAAGCGTCACCTAGCGATTGACTTGCTTGCCATGAAGATGGAACACGACAAGGCAAAACACGAAAAACTAAGGCTTGTCATCAATGTCATTAGCATGGTTTTCGCTTCAGTTATTCTGACTTACGGTGGCGGAAAATTAATGCTCAAAACTCTCGCAACCGGTCAAGTTTCACCTGCTCTTGGAATAGAGATGGGCTTTATATATGCCGCTATTCCATTAAGTGGTGTCTTCATGATGATTTATTTAATCAAAGACATCATGGACAACCTTTATAATTTAAACAATCCAGCTTCATCCTAAGAATAATAAATAAGGAATATCACCGTGGAATGGCAAGTCATTATTGTACTATTTGGTAGTTTCTTCCTCTTTCTAGGGTTAGGTGTACCAATTTCATTTTCGATTGGTATCGCATCCCTACTTACTATTATGCTTTCTCTGCCATTTGATGCAGCGATCGCCGTAATTTCACAAAAAATGGCTTCTGGCCTAGACAGCTTCGCACTATTAGCAATCCCGTTCTTTATTCTTGCGGGTAATATCATGAACCAAGGCGGTATTGCACTTCGTCTAATTGAGTTCGCTAAAGTACTGGGGGGTCGTCTGCCGGGCTCACTTGCACACGTAAACGTCCTGGCCAACATGATGTTTGGTGCGATTTCTGGTTCTGCAGTCGCTTCTGCAGCAGCCGTGGGTGGCACAATGGCGCCACTACAGAAAAAAGAAGGCTATGACGAGTCTTACTCTGCAGCGGTAAACATTACTTCTTGTCCTACAGGCTTGCTTATCCCGCCTAGTAACACTTTCATCGTTTACTCGCTAATCTCTGGCGGTACATCAATCGGGGCTCTTTTCCTTGGTGGTTACATCCCTGGCCTACTCATGGGTTTAAGCCTAATGATCGTTGCGGGCATCATTGCAAAACGTCGAGGCTACCCTGTTTCTCCTAAGCCAAGTGGCTCTGAAGTTCTAAAGAAAACTTGGGATGCACTGCCAAGCCTGAGCTTAATCGTCGTCATCATGGGCGGTATCATTGGTGGTATCTTTACAGCAACAGAAGCGTCGGCAATTGCCGTGGTTTACACCTTGCTACTGGCGGTGGTGTTCTACCGTGAAGTCTCGATTAAGCAGCTACCATCTATCATCCTAGAGTCTGTGGTAACCACTTCTATCGTTCTATTGCTGATTGGCGCATCGATGGGCATGTCTTGGGCAATGGCGAACGCTGATATCCCATACATGATCAGTGATGCGCTACTAGCTGTCTCTGAAAACCCAATCATCATTCTGCTTATCATCAACGTCATTCTTCTTGTGGTTGGTATCTTCATGGATATGACCCCTGCACTGCTGATCTTCACACCTATCTTCTTGCCAATCGCAATGGACCTAGGTATGGACCCAGTGCACTTCGGTATCATGATGACATTCAACCTAGCAATCGGTATCTGTACTCCACCAGTAGGCTCAGCACTATTTATCGGCTGTTCTGTTGCCAAGGTGAAGATCGACAAAGTCATCAAGCCTCTACTGCCTTTCTACGCGGTATTGGTACTAGCGCTGATGCTGGTGACTTTCATCCCACAAATCAGCCTGACACTACCTCAGCTATTCCTGGGCTACTAATCGCCTAGCAGACATAACGTTACTCAATAAATAAAACAGAGAGTCCTCATATCGAGCTCTCTCATTCGACAGGAATTCACAATGAAAAGCCTAAGAAACTGGACCTTCAATCAGCAGAACAATAACGAAATCATCCTAAACGTTGATGAAAAGCACGCACTGCATCTATTCGTGCTTGAAACAAACCTGATCCGTGTACTCATCAAGCGTAAAAATGAACTACGCCTAGACCGCACTTGGATGATTGCTCCAGACGGTCAAGATGTTCCATGGGAAGGTCGCGACCGCATGTCCACTGAGGGTTTCTCACTACCAAGTTTTGAGTTAACTCATAATGAAGAAACATTGGTTGTTGAGACAGAAGAGCTGCGTCTTACGCTAAACCAACCACTATGGATGGAATGGGAACACAAGGTAAACGGAGAGTGGTTACCGCTAACGAAGGACCGTAAGACGGGCGCTTATCAACTTGGTGTAACCGAACCAGACATCAGCCACTTCATGAACCGTGGCGACGACGAATACTACTACGGTCTGGGTGAAAAAACAGGCAACCTGAACCGTGAAGGCCGCCGCTTCGAGATGCGTAACCTAGATGCAATGGGCTACGATGCAAGCAAGACTGACCCACTATACAAACACGTTCCTTTCTACATCACCAAGACAAACACCGATGAGAGCGCAGCTTCTTTTGGTGTGTTCTACGACAACCTTGCAAGCTGCTGGTTTGACCTAGGCAACGAGCTTGATAACTACCACATCAAATACCGTAGCTATCGTGCTGAAGACGGCGATCTTGACTTTTACTTCATGTATGGAGACAGCATTAAGAGCGTGACTAAGCAGTTTGTTCGCCTTACGGGTGGCACCGCATTTGGCCCTAAATGGAGCCTAGGCTACAGCGGTTCAACTATGCAGTACACTGATGCACCAAACTCTCAAGAACTACTAGAGGGTTTTGTTGACCAATGTGAAGATCACGGCATTCCATGTGACTCATTCCAACTATCTTCAGGTTACACATCGATTGGCGACCTACGTTATGTATTCAACTGGAACTACGACAAGGTGCCAAACCCAAATGCAATGGCGGATCACTTCCATAACAACGGCTTGAAGCTAGCAGCAAACATCAAGCCTTGCCTACTTCACAGCCACCCTCGCTTTGAAGAAGTGAAAGAGAAAGGTCTTTTCATCAAGGATTCTGAGTACGACCAACCTGAAAACTCCGTATTCTGGGATTCAGACGGCTCACATCTCGACTTCACTAACCCTGAAACAGTGAAATGGTGGCAAGACAACGTTAAAGAGCAGCTGCTAGATAAGGGTATCGATTCAACATGGAACGATAACAACGAATACGAGATCTGGGACAAAGGCGCTCGCTGCTTCGGTTTTGGTAAAGAGATCCCTGTAAGCTTAATCCGCCCGCTACAACCACTATTGATGATGCGTGCATCGTACGAAGCACAAGTTGAGTACGCACCAGAGATTCGTCCCTACCTAATCTCTCGTTCAGGCTGCCCAGGCATGAACCGTTACGTTCAAACTTGGAGTGGTGACAACCGCACCAACTGGACGAGCTTGAAGTACAACATCAAGATGGGTCTAGGTATGAGCCTATCTGGTCTGTACAACCTTGGTCACGATGTAGGTGGCTTCTCAGGTGAAAAACCGGATCCAGAACTGTTCGCTCGCTGGGTACAAAATGGGGTAATGAACCCTCGCTTCACCATCCACTCTTGGAATGATGACGGCAGCGTTAATGAACCATGGATGCATCCAACGGTCACACCAATCATTCGTGATGCCATGAAGATCCGTTACCAGTTATTGCCATACATCTACGACTCACTATACCAAGCGCACGCACACGACGAGCCAATACTTCGTCCAACGTTCCTTGACCATGAGCACGACGTAAACACATTTGCAGAGAATGATGATTACCTATTAGGTAAAGATCTACTGGTTGCTTCAGTTGTTGAAGAAGGTCAGCGCGAGCGTGAGGTTTACTTGCCAAACAACCAAAACGGTTGGTACAACTACTACACAGGTCAATGGTACAGCTCTGGTAGCACAGTCACAATTGATGCACCACTAGAGCGTATCCCACTGCTTGCTCGTGCAGGCTCTATCATCCCAACCAGTAAACGTATAGCTAACGTCAATGCGAAGAAAGATAACCGCCGTGGTTTGAATATCTACCCAATTCAAGGCGTGGGTCGCAGCACTTGCAGCCTATTCGATGATGATGGCGAGACCAATAGTTACCAATCTGGTGAGCACATCACGTTAGACATAGAAATGACATGTAACAACAACACAATTGAACTAAGCATCTCTCGCACTGGCGATTTCAAACCCGCTTACGATGCACTGACGCTAAACCTACCTCAAGGTGAAACTCGTCAGCTAATTATCAACGGCGAAACTTACCATAACGGTGCCACTTTCCCACTAACAGCTGCGAATTAAGGAACAGATTCATGACGAACATTAGCAATCAACCATTGAACGAAGCGGTAACCCAACCAACTTACGATCGTTCAAAACTAAAATCTCGAATCGTTCACCTTGGTTTTGGCGCGTTTCATCGCGCCCACCAAGGTCTGTTCACTGACGAAGTCGCTCGTAAATCGGACAGTGATTGGGGCATTTGTGAAGTAAACCTATTCGGTGGTGAGGAGCTCATTAAGTCCTTACGCGAGCAAAACCATCTTTACACCGTGGCAGAGAAAGGTGCTGAATCAACAGACGTAAAAGTGATTGGTTCAGTCAACGAGTCTCTTCATCCGAGCTTTGACGGCATCAATGCCGTCATCGAAAAGATGGCAGAACCGCAAGTGGCTATCGTTTCTATGACCATCACTGAAAAAGGCTACTGTACTGACCCAGCAACGGGTCGATTAGACAAGAACAACCCGCTCGTTGTTGCAGACCTACAAAACCCTACTCAGCCAAAATCGGCTCTAGGTTACATTGTTCAGGCTCTAAAAGTGCGTCGTGAGCGTGGTCTAGCACCATTCACGGTGATGTCTTGCGACAACGTGCAAGAGAACGGTCACGTAGCAAAAGCGGCGATTCTTGAGTTTTCCAAACTGCTTGATGCTGAGTTAGGTGCATGGATTGAAGCAAATGTGACTTTCCCATGCACCATGGTTGACCGCATCGTTCCTGCAGCAACAGAAGAAACACTGAACGAAATTACCGAACTGCTTGGTGTGCAAGACCCATGTGGCATCGCCTGTGAGCCATTCCGTCAATGGGTGATCGAAGACAATTTCGTTACAGGTCGTCCAGACTGGAATATCGCTGGTGCAGAATTTGTTGCTGACGTCGTGCCATACGAAGAGATGAAACTACGTATGTTAAACGGAAGCCACTCTTTTCTAGCTTACCTAGGTTACTTGGGCAGCTACGCACACATTTCAGATACCATGGCAGACGAGGGTTATCGCAAGGCAGCATTCGACATGATGACGCAAGCGCAAGCACCATCGCTAAGCATGCCAGAAGGTACAGACCTAGAAGGCTATGCGAAGCAACTGATCGACCGCTTTACTAACCCAAGCTTGAAGCACAAAACATGGCAAATTGCGATGGATGGCAGTCAGAAGATCCCTCAGCGTATGGGCGGCAGCTTGCGCTTCCACCTAGAGCAAGGTTCTGACTTCAAATGGCTTGCGGCTGGTATCGCAGGTTGGATGCGTTATGTTTCAGCAGTTGATGAGCAAGGTAACGAGATTGATGTTCGTGACCCTATGGCAGAGCAGCTGAAAGCAGTATGTGACGAGCATGGTCAGAATGTTTCTGTTGTACCGGCACTCTTGTCTATCGAAGCCGTTTTCGCTCCAGAGATTGGCCAAAACCCTCAAGTTATCGATGCAGTAAGTTCTGCGTACCAATCTCTTATTGAGAAGGGTGCACGAGCTACTGTTGCAGCACTTTAAAAGGAAACAAACATGAAAAACTTTCTATGTGATGACTTCCTACTAAGCAATGAGACGGCTCGCCGTCTCTACCATGAGCACGCCGCTGACAAACCTATTTTTGATTACCACTGTCACCTGAATCCGTCAGAGGTTGCACAGAACCGCCAGTTTGAAAACATGAGTCAAATTTGGCTTGAAGGCGATCACTACAAGTGGCGTGGTATGCGTTCTGCGGGCATTGAAGAGCGCCTAATTACGGGTGATGCAAGCGAGTATGATAAGTTCCAAGCATGGGCAAAAACGGTTCCTATGACATTAGGAAACCCATTATTCCACTGGACTCACCTTGAACTTCGCCGTCCATTCGGCATCACTAACAAACTGCTTAACCCGGAAACGGCTGATAGCATTTGGCATGAATGCAACGAGCTTTTACAAACACCTGAATTCTCTGCACGCGGCATCATGAAACAGATGAACGTAGTGATGGCGGGAACGACCGATGACCCTATCGACACATTAGAACATCATGCTGCCATTGCCGCAGATGAGAGCTTTGATGTTGAAGTACTACCGAGCTGGCGTCCAGACAAAGCCTTCAAGATTGAGTTGGATGGTTTTGCTGACTACATGACTCTGCTGGGTCAAGCCGCTGACATTGAGATCACGAGCTTTGATGCTTTACTTCATGCTCTAGATAACCGCCTAGCTCACTTTGACGCTCACGGCTGTCGTGCAGCTGACCACGGTATTGAGGTGGTTCGTTATGCCGAAATCCCATCAGAAAAAACACTTGATAGCCTGATTACTCGTCGATTAAACGGTGAAGTACCCAGCGAAACAGAGTGTGCGCAGTTCTCTACCGCTGTACAAGTATGGCTGGGCAAGCGCTATGCAAAACTGGGCTGGGTAATGCAGCTACATATCGGTGCGCAGCGTAACAACAACACTCGTATGTTCAAGCTACTTGGCGCAGACGCTGGCTTCGACTCCATCAGCGATCGTACATTCGCATTCGAGCTAGCACACCTGTTAGATGATATGAACAAGACCAACGAGCTGCCAAAGACCATTCTTTACTGCCTAAACCCTCGTGATAATGAAATGATGGCGACGATGATTGGTAACTTCCAAGGTGGTGGTATCGCAGGCAAGATTCAGTTCGGTTCAGGTTGGTGGTTCAACGATCAGAAAGACGGCATGCTGCGTCAAATGGAACAGCTTTCTCAACTCGGTCTACTCAGTCAGTTCGTTGGTATGCTTACGGATTCACGCAGCTTCCTATCGTACACCCGTCACGAGTACTTCCGTCGCATCCTATGCGACATGATCGGCCGCTGGGCAGAAAACGGTGAAGTACCCAACGACATATCACTGCTTGGTCCTATGGTTGAAGATATTTGCTTTAACAATGCTAAACGCTACTTCGCGTAAGAACTGGTCATGAAAAATATCGCAATCATTGGAGAGTGCATGATTGAGCTGAACGGCAAACCGTTCGGCGCAATGCACCAAACCTTTGGTGGGGATACACTTAACGCTGCGGTTTACCTAAGCCGCGGTTGTGAACTCAATACCGAAGAACAAGCTATTACCGTTTCTTATGTTTCTGCAATGGGCGCAGATCCGTTGAGTGAAGGTATGATTGCTCGTTGGCGGCAAGAAGGCATAAACACCGACCTTGTACTGCATGACGAAAATCGTACCCCGGGCCTTTACCTCATTCAGTTAGATGACCAAGGCGAGCGCACGTTCTTGTACTGGCGTAACCAATCACCAGCACGCTACCTACTGCAACATCCAGACTTCAACCGTATTGAACAATCTCTAACGAAGATGGATATGGTGTTTGTCAGTGGTATCAGCCTAGCGATTTTGCCTAATGAAGACCGCTGCAAGCTACTCACTCTGCTTGCTGATCTTCGCCGTCAAGGCGTAGAAGTATCATTCGACAGCAATTATCGCCCAGCTCTATGGCCAAATGACGAGCTGAGAACGGTCAAAGAACACTACAAAGCAATGTATCAAACCACAGATTTAGTGCTGGTCACTTTTGATGATGAACAGCTGATTTGGGGCGATAAAACACCTGAAGATACATTGACTCGCCTGCACAACCTTGGAGTCACCAAGGTTGTGGTCAAACTGGGTGAAAAGGGCTGTCTTGTAGGTGACACTACCCATGACAACAGTTACACAGTGCCGACGATACCAGTCGAAACTGTCATCGATACCACATCAGCGGGCGACTCATTTAACGGCGGTTTCCTATCTTGTTACTTAGCAGGAGGCTCCCTAGAACAATCATGCCAACGCGGCAATGCACTTGCTGGCGTGGTAATCCAACACCGTGGCGCAATCATTCCCAAATCAGCCACTGATGTTGTGACTCAAATATAGAATTAATTTCCAAGGATTTATCATGTCTACAATTAACGAACAGCTAAAAGCACTAAAAGTCATCCCAGTTATCACAATCGACAAAGCTGAAGACATCATCCCACTGGGTAAGGTGTTAGCTGAAAACGGCCTTCCAGCAGCAGAAATCACCTTCCGCTCTGATGCAGCAGCAGAGGCTATTCGCCTGCTTCGCGAAGCACAACCGGACATGCTGATTGGTGCTGGAACTGTTCTAAACAAAGAACAAGCGAGTGCAGCGAAAGAAGCAGGCGCGACGTTCGTTGTATCTCCTGGTTTCAACCCAAATACTGTCAAAGCCTGCCAAGAAATTGGAATCGATATTCTACCTGGCGTTAACAACCCAAGCACAATCGAAGCGGCACTAGAGATGGGGCTAACCACTATGAAGTTCTTTCCTGCTGAAGCGTCTGGCGGCGTAACCATGGTGAAGGCACTACTGGCTCCTTACGGTGATGTGCATATCATGCCAACGGGCGGTGTGAATCAAAAGAACATCAAAGACTACTTAGCAGTACCTCGTGTACTTGCTTGTGGCGGTACTTGGATGGTAGATAAAAGTCTGATAACAAATGGTAAATGGGACGAGATCGCACGTTTAACTCGCGAAGCTGTAGATATTGTGAATTCTTAACTGAATTAGAGTGTTGCTGCCATCTTTCATCACTGTTCGCAAACCTAGTTTAATGTCACGTGGGGTTGGTATTTTGTTTATGTTTCAGCGCACCAAAACAAATTTGAATCAGCTTTCTCATCGCCACGACAAGTGCATTCTCCGGTCATAACACTAAGGGAAGTGGACGACGATAGTTAGGCTCGTGATACGAAAAATTTTACCAGAAATCTCCCCGTTAGTGTGAGTAGCGCTTACGCCAATCGCTCTTCGATCGGCGTATGTTTACCAGTCGAAGGCTTAATAAACCTTGTTTAGGCGTTGATTTCTTGTCTTGTGGTTCAAACTCTCAAACAGCGCATCGACCTCACTATATAGGTTTTTCAGTCCAGTTTTAGAGTAACTTTGACCCGCATCGGCAATCTTGTAGTAACTCATAAGCCCGTCCGAAGAAATATATACGGAAGGGAACAGGATTACCAAATATTCTTCCCACTTGGTGGTGTATCTGATGTTTATGTCGTTTGTGTTGCTACAGAATCAAGATTTGTCACCTTCCCTCCTCCCCAGTGAACGTTGAAAAACCACAAGTCCACCGAATTAAGCACTGGTCTGGCTGGAGCAGAACAAGCAAAGCTGCTAGGGTAATTGGGAGAAATGCGACAAGAAAAGAGACTGATTTATGGCTAATAAAAATACAACTAACAAGCATAAAGTTATCTCCAGAGCTCTAGCTGTTGCATCTGTTTTCGAGAATCATCCTTGTGATGAAAAGCTGACAGAAGAGCTACGGAAAGCTGCGAAGAAATTCAAACGGATAAAATCAACGAACACCGGCCGCCGCCTCTCCAAAGAAGAATTTATAAAATTGGGATCTCAATAAAAAATCGCCCTTTAATCATTGCGGGATATGCCGTAGTCACTACGCTTAACTGTTCACACACTTTATTTTTTGAGGGCTTCGCCCTCTCAGCATATGGCCGTCTTAGCCAGCGATGTTTTTGGGGATGAAAATGGCGCCAAAAATTAGCTGTTGACGCCATAGTCTCTTGTTATGCATTTTTTGCCAACTCAGGAAGCATTGCTTGCATAAGATTTACACATTTAGTTATTTGTTTATCAAATGCTAACCAAGAACTTACTCCCTTGTTTCCGTGAAAAATATTGTTTCGGTAGCGGTATACAACGTAGATTAGAAATTCAACCTTTTCATATTTGGTAGCCTGAACTTCATTTTTACCTAAGATTGCTTCAAAGTGCTTAATGTTTTGTGTATGAAGCAAGTTGGCTTTCAAAGACTTGTCTTGATATCGATTGTGAAAATATTTGAACGCTGTATCTATAGACGAGAAATCCACGTACGATTTGTTGGCGATGCCCAAACTAACGCTTTGTATGTCAGCAACTTTCGCAAAACTACCAAAATGGATCGTTTCGAAAATTGACCAAGTCATTAAGAAGTTAGTGGCTGTTTTACTCGCGAAAAGATCTGACACATCAGCTTCTTTTTGTTCGATAAATTTTGCATACCAAGCATTAAATTCCAAATTATCCTCCTGATGCATAACGCCTTGCTAAGTGGCGCCTGCGATGAACACACAAAATCCACTGAACTCCAAGCCAAAACCGCCGAGCGTTTGGCGTCCACTTGAGTAAATTGTTAGGTGCGACTTTTTTTCATACAAACTTTACACTTAGTAACTGCTTTACCCAAAAAATGCTCAGTCCACAATTCAAGAAGATCCAAATTGTTCGAGCATATCTTTTGATATTTTCCGGTCGTATAGTTGCTCCTCGCTCCAGTGGAAATCGACTTATGAGTAGAAGAATGAACCATAGGATAGTCAGGGAAGCTTAAATCAACGTCATAGTTAATAACGTAGCCATCAGGGTTTGAGTAAATCCAAGATAGATATTCATCATCGGAGAAACCTACACTGCCGTCAAAATGATATATTTCCATGTAATTCATATAATTACCTCGTTAGCACCTAACGCCCGCTTAAGTGGTGAGCAACACTACCACAACACTCAAATATTGCACCGTAAACACTAAAGCCGATTAAAACCAAAACCGCCGAGCGTTGCGAATCCGTCTTAAAGCGTTTCTTATGTTTACAATTCACCATTGTAGGCAATTGCTGATTTATCAATACCAATATCTTTGCGGACTTCATTAATTAACTTCAACGCTAATTCACGAACAACTTCCCACTCATAATTTGCATTACCATGTGCAACCAATAGTAAAAGATCGATTAATTTATCTTGGGCATCCATTACACTTTGCGGTGCGAGCATACCTAAATAACCATACAGCCTGATGCGATCTTTATTAAATTTTTCGAGTACTTCTTTTGCTTCTGAAGCAGAAAGCTGACGACTTTGATGAGCATCAAAAGCAGCAAGAATTTCAGCGACAGTATCAATGACCATTCGATAAATTGCTATTTTGTCAGAATGGTTGCCAAGTAACTTGTCTTTGGCCAAGTCTAATTGACGTTTTGTCGATTCTAGCCCAATAGCCATTTTATTTTTCTCTTGCTCAAGAATCCGCTGAGCCCAAACTTTACCAAGCCAACTAGATAACCCGAAAATAATTGCACTAGCCGAGCCAACCGAAGCAAGAAAGCCCGCAGATACTTTAAAAATACTTTCCCAATCCACCAAATTCTCCTGTAAACATAACGCCGTGTTAAGGGGTGAACAACGCCACCACCTGACCTAAACCATTGTGCCATAATCACAAAAGCTAAACTTTGAACCAAAACCGCCAAGCGTTGAGAATCCCTCTTGAACGCTTTGTATGGATAATAACCAAGCCTAAAGGGTAAAGTGAGACCCAGGCTTTAGCTGCAACTAAAGCTTTCTATGTGGCAGTTCGATTGAACGCTGGCTCCTCTGTCGAGAGACCGATAACAAACATGAACGCCTCATAGGACTCCAAGCATAAACCTCGAATAGTCGACTGGGTCTCGAACCCGCATTTGCAAGCAAGAGTTAGCTTATTATGAACACAAACACACTTCAAAACATTAATATCGGTGTTGATACTGGTAAATCACAGCTCGACATTTACATCCGTCCACTCGATGCCTTTTTTACCGTCCCAAACAACGAAAAGGGTATCAAACAAGCCTTAACTACCATCAAAAAACATAGCCCGCAGCGTATCGTTATCGAAGCGACTGGGCGCCTGGAGATGCCCTTCGTGTTAGCGTGTACCGAGGCCGAGTTACCTATTGTTCGTGCCAATCCTGTTCATATCAAACGCTTTGCCGGCGCTATTGGTCGTAGAGCTAAAAACGACCGCTTGGATGCACAACTTATCGCTCATTATGGCGAAGCCATTAAACCGGATTTGACAGTCATAAAGGCTAAAAACATACGTTTAATGAGTGATTTAGTAATTCGCCGCAATCAACTGCTCGCGATGCAGACCATGGAAAAAAATCGTATTCAAATTTTGCCAAAGCACTTACATTCGACAATCACACCCATCCTGACAGCGATAAAAAACCAGATTTCAAAGATTGAAAATAAGCTTGTCAAACTCATCGAAGATTGCCCTGAATACCAAACGAAAAACACCCTCTTACAAAGCGTACCTGGTATCGGCAATATCGCCGCTGCGTCTATCATCAGCAATGTGCCTGAGTTAGGCTACATCACCAACAAACAAGCAGCTTCACTCATCGGCGTCGCCCCGATTACACGTGAAAGCGGACGCTACAAAGGGAAACGAGTTATCCAAGGAGGCCGAGCACAGGTGAGAACCGTTCTATACATGGCCATGATGTCAGCCATGCAATGTAAACCTGTCTTCAAGGACACTTACGCTCGGTTACTCGAAGCTGGAAAACCAAAGAAAGTGGCGATTATCGCTTGCGTTCGCAAGATGGTGGTCATCTTAAACTCCATGCTTCGAGATGGCGTCATGTGGGACCAAAACATCGCCCAAAATAAAGGATTGACGCCATAGTCGTTTGTTAGCTTAAATCAGCGCGCACCGAACTTATTAATATCAAATTGCTGCGCAAACGCAATTCCATGTCGAACAGGACAAATACCGTCACGATGAGCACGCCTTAAAGGTTCATCGTCCATCATGTCAATTAAACTCAGTCCATTTTCATCCTGAACTAACCCACTTCCTTCTACGGAGCATGCATTTGTAACAAAAGCTGTATACCACTCGTCCCATGTATACTCTGCTTTATCCAAGTGATTTATGATCTCGTCGATAACTGGACTGTTAGAGCTTACGGACTCCATGATAGGGGTAACCGCATTCATTGCTAGTTCAATTACCACATTATCCGTTTCAGTTAGGTTGTAAAGGCGACCGTTGGCTTCAATTTCATTCATGATGTTTCCAAACATCATGAGACAAACATCTTGAAACTCAAAAGAACGTTCTGAGCTTGCATTTCCAGATGAAACAATTGCTATAGCAACAGTAAAAGCTGCTACAGAAAGTTTATGTGGCCTAGTGCCAAACCTACCACCTAATAAATCCGCCTTTACGTCCCACGCCTGTTGAACCATCTTGTTGGCTAAATCCTTAATAGGTAGAGAAGTTTCAAACATGCCACTATCAATTTGCATTTGGAGCAAATTCTCCACAACAACTGCAGCTTGAGCTTTCTTGTAGTTATCTTTTATAGCCTTAAACATATACATCACCTGTGACAAATTGAGCAATTGAATTCATATAAATAAAATACGGTTTACTCTATGTTCGTTAGTGGCAAAGTTCAATGATGTATATCATTTGGTTAAGCTAACGCCCTTATAAGGGGTGAGCAACGCAATACCGAACCCGCCGCAAACCGCCTTAAACACTAAAACCAACGCATAGTAAAAATGCCACGCGTTGCGAATCCCTCTTGAGCAGTTTGTTAGGTGATTTTTCCTCGTAGTTCTCTCATTAGTCTTACCGACTCATCAAACTGCGATAATGCCTTTTCAACAATGCTATCAATTTGTTCCTGAGCTGCACTGTCAATTGGCTTTATTGTATTTTTAGCTAACCACTTCTCGATAAGAGATCTACGATTGGTTAATGTTTCAACACAATCTACTTTATTGGTTAGAAACTCCAACCAGTTCATTTCTCTTTTCTCGTCACCATTGCAAATCGAACACGATAAGACATGGTTAAATATTGAGTTATTGCCGCCTTCAGAAGTCGGGACTATATGATCAAGATGACCGACTCTCGATTTCCTTTCCATCGTAAGACCACAATATGCGCAGGAATTATTGAAATATTCCCACAGCATCGTTTTTTCTCGTTCTGTAGGATGTGGATCGATAATCGCTCCAAGTGAACGCTTAATTTTGTTTTTTGCCATTGAGGGCGTATCTTTTGCCATTACTTCCGACCTTAATTATCACCTAACGCCTTGCTAAGTGGCGCCTGCGATGAACTCACAAAACCCACTAAACTCCAAGCCAAAACCGCCGAGCGTTTGGCGTCCACTTGAGTAACTGGTTAGTTGGCTAGTTCGTTGATCTACCAGAAACGCCACCGTACGAAAAAGTAAACCACCAAAAGCAAGCGCACAACGCCGCAACCAAAGTTACCCGCGAGTTACTCAAAGTAATGTGACCCACTACACTCCGACAAAGAAAACGCAAACAAAACACCAGTTCGAGTTATTGAAACGGCAATTCTGACGAGCAGATTCACAGTACATCAACCTGCCCCTGAAACACCCGGACTCAACGCAACTTTGCGCCCGAGAACCTCACCACCAACCAGCTCAAAAACCACAATGAGGCAAATCCACGAACATTGAAACGTGGCTTGGTTTAAGTGATTCAAGAACTGACACCGACAATGCTAAATTGCCGATGACACCTGACGAAAGGCCAGAGAATACACTGAACTAGCCCCAAAAATTCACCCGCCAACTAACGCCCAATTAAGTAGCCCGAAACGCCCTGACTAACTTTCCGCATTGCTCGGTAACACCAAACCCGACGCAAACCAAAATCGGCGAGCGTTGAGGGTCTGCTTGAATTGTTTGTTAGGGCTTTTCTTCCCATTTAACACTGAACTTCTTGCCATAAAGGCACTCATATTCAAAAATCAGATTCGGTAACTTTGAACATACCGCTTTACGATAGTTTTGGTCTGATTCACTACCTGGAAAGCAAATTATTTCTTGTTCAACACCAATACCTAAAGCAAGCTGTTTATCCAAAACAAACATTCGCATCGAGTAATTAGGGAAATGTAAGTTCGAAATGAGCTTTTGATAGTCTAAGGGGCTTTCCAAAGGAATAATGTACCCATCAATTTCAGCTGATATAGACTTTAAAATTGCGGGACCAACACCGTGGTTTACTATTTTTACAGAAATAGGGCTATCAAATGAAAAGTCACCTAGGACCTCAAGGTATGGACGTACAGATAATCGATTATGTTCGCGAGCTAAAACTGACTGCCAAATCGTCACAACAAATGCTAGAGCTGCAATTACAAGAGATGACAGCGCAATTATATCTGACGCTTCCAGATTAAACAGTAATTCGACCACACTGGCATCTACCTCTACAGGATTTTGATTTGACTCTGTTGTCATTATGACCTCCTAAGCCCTAACGCCGCATTAAGGTGATGAGATGGTCTCCCCCTACCACTTCACATGGCCATGAGCCATGCTTGGAGTGTTCAGGTTCGAAGCAAAAGGAGAAGACCATGACTCAGCATAAAATCATTGGCATCGACTTAGCAAAAAATATCTTCTTTCTTTTTGAAATCAATAATAAAGGAAAGAACCTCAGCCGTAAAAAACTTCAACGAAGTAAGCTACTTAACTATGTCGCAAGTCAAAGTCCATGCATCATCGCCATGGAAGCTTGTTCTGGAGCTCATTATTGGGCTAGAGAATTCGTGAAGTTCGGTCACGAGGTACTTTTATACCCGCCTCAACATGTTAAAAGTCAGCGACGCAAACAAAAGAACGACTATAACGATGCCGAAGCGATTGCAGAACTTGCCCTCTATCAACGGCATCCTGCCGTCCCACACAAATCTATCGAACAGCAAGGTATTCAATCACTGATTCGAATGCGTAGACTATGCGTCACCGAAAGGACCCGTCTGATTAATCAAGTTAGAGGACTTATTGCTGAATACGGTATTGTTCTACCCAAAGGAAAGGCTTCGTTCAGGAAAGCTATTCCCGAAGTGCTCGAAGACGCCGAAAACCAGCTATCGCCCATATTACGAGAGCTTCTATCACGCCAGTACGAACGCTATCTATACATCGATGAGCAAATCAGTTGGTTTGAAGACAAACTTAGCCAAACCGTCAAACAGTTCGATAATGCCAAACGACTGATGTCGATCCCTGGCTTTGGGCCACTCACTAGTCAAGCCGTTGCAGTATGGTTAGGCTCAGGAAAACAGTTCAAAACTGGGCGAGATGCTTCTGCAGCGATGGGGCTGGTTCCAAGGCAAGACACAACTGGCGGCAACGTGATGCTTCTGGGTATCACCAAGCAAGGTAACACCTATATACGGTCGTTACTGGTTCATGGTGCTAGGGCTGCTTTACGACGAGCCAAGTTCAAGTCTGACAAACTCAGTAAATGGATGCTTGAGTTACAAGAACGACGAGGTCCTAACCGTGCTGCGGTCGCTCTCGCAAACAAACTCATGCGGATAGCTTGGGCTGTTATCGCCAAAAACGAAGAGTATCAACCAGCATAAACACCATGCACCACCAACCCTTTGCAAAGTACGTAGTGAGATGAATAACAGGATAAATCCTACACGTTGAAAACCTTGTGCTCACACTGACTTTTAAAGTCGATAAGGTGATTAGGACTGCGTGTTCGACTGCCTCATCTTGGCCAAGGCGATAGCCGTTACAACAGGCCGTATATATGGTAGTTAACCTGCGCTTTTAATCATGCTACTGACTTGCAAAACAGAGGGAGACCATATATGTGAGCAACGCAATACCGATGCCACCGCAGACTACCTTAAACACAAAACGCAACGCATAGCAAAAATGCCAAGCGTTGCGAATCACTCTTAAACAGATTGTTAGGTATACTTATGACTCCATAAGCTGGTCGGCATAAGCATTCCAATCAATTGCTGGTACGGTCCCAAGAGATTGGAGTTTTCGAAGTAACCTGAACAAAAAATATATCAAGGAGTTATCCTGAGGACCAAATACGAAATGACCATCATTATTAAATGTATCGAATGATGCCCCAGATACAGCTAACCCACAATCTAGCTTTTGCTCCAGAGTTAAGTTTGAGTGCGCAGAGGCAAATGACTCACCTAAACCATCAGCCCAATTAACCTTTGTCGCAATTATCCCTGCGACTATTTCAAAATGCTCTTTAGCTTCATATGTTCCACCAGCATGAGGGATTGGGACACTTGTACGATATAGTGTTCTAACAGACTCTGCTTTCTTACCCGCATATTCAATATATGCTTTATCTATGTGTGGCTTAACTTCAAATACTGCATATACAGATTCAGCTGGAATGAAACGATGCCCCTGCTGATCGAGCAATGTTGGAGTGTATTGGTTGTCATAAATGATAACATCAATTTGGTCACTCGTTTTTCCATTGGAATCAATAACGATCCCAGTGTCTACCGCATATCTATCAGGCAAATATTTTCTCATTATATCAATGAAGTGATTCTCGTTTACATCACCCATTGTTGCATTATGAGTTATCGACGCATTCGACATCTCTAACTGAGTTTTTAGCAATGCCTGCTGCATTGAGAAAGACTGTTGTAAAAACTTTTTACCATCACTATTTGACAGGTCTTTTGCTACACTACTCATGACACAATGTTCTCCCAATATTGTTCATTAATGCTGCTAGATGCTGCGTGAGCAATACGTCTTTTTGTCGCCAGATCAATTTGGTCAGAAATACAGTTATTAGTATTTGCTGGATCCATATAAGTTCTCGTTTCAATATTATCGATAATGAATTGCAATACTTTGAGAAAATTATTTGCTGTATCACCAACTGTGTGGTGTTTTAGTGCATCGATTACGAGAAGTTCTAGGTAAAATGATGGGAAGTCTAAACCTTGTTGGTTGCGCCAGATTTTAGTCAACTTTATCTCATCTAGACGATTTGAACCCAGTACTTTAACGGCATGAGTATCAATGTTTGTTTTCGTCCAAGTATTTTTCTTACTGACATAGAGACTATGATCATTCCCATGAGGACCCTGTCTTTTAGCTGGAACAAGATCTATTTGATAACCATTGTAGTCAACGCCTATCGATACATTTTGCTTACGTACTTTAAAGCCTTTTCCGTTCAGGTAATCAAAAAGATAATCATAGATCTCTTTAAGAGTATTGTTTGTTGTAGATGAAAGAGAGATGAATAAATCGACATCTGTGCCGTTTGCTACTGCAGTACCTTTTTTAGAAGAACCCGATATTTTAACCTGAGAAAGACAATTTTTAGCCCAATCTTCGATGTAAGGTTTGAAAAATTCGTAGTACTTCGTCGCAAGTTGAGGATCAACTGCATGTTTTGCTAGCACCATGTTTACATAGTTTTGCGGCATATGAACTTACTCCCTATAAGATGAGTATTATATGAGGGTGAAGATTGTATGTTTCAAGTAAAGGAGAACTTTTTGAAGTAGACCTAACGCCTTGCTAAGTGGCGCCTGCGATGAGCCCGCAAAATCCACTGAGCTCCAAACCAAAAACGCCGAGCGTTTGGCGTCCACTTGAGTAACTTGTTAGTTGGCTAGTGCGTTGCTCCGCCAGAAACGCCACCGTACGAAAAAGTAAACCACCACAGGCAAGCACACAATACCGCACCCAAAGTTACCCACGATTTACGCAAAGTAATGTGAGCCAATACACTCCGACAAGGAAAGCGCGCACAAAACACCAGATCGAGTTGTTGAAACGGCAATACTGACGAACAAATGAAAAGCGCATAAACCCACCCCTGAAACACCAAAAATCAACGCAACTTTGCGCCTACGATTCTCGCCACAAACCTGTACGAAACCGCAATGAGGCAATTCCACGAAGCTTGAAACGTGCTTTGGTTCGAGTGATTCAAGAACTGCCACCGACAATGCCAAATTGCCGATGACACCGGACGAATGGCCAAAGAGGATGATGAACTAGCCCCAAAAATTCACTCGCCAACTAACGCCTTGCTAAGTGGCGCCTGCGTTGAGCCCACAAAACCCACTGAGCTACAAGCCAAAAGCGCCGAGCGTTTGGCGTCCACTTGAGTAATTTGTTATGTAATATTTCCCACAGCCCGCGCTGCACTTTCAGTTAGCTTACCTAAATCCAGTTCTGTTTGTATCGCAACGTATTCACACCCTTTGAACTCTAAACGCATGTAGTTAGCCGTTAGTTCAAACGGTTCTACAAAACACGAAGGTAAGTCCTGATTGTAACCTGTAGACAGAACGGAAATAGATTTACCTTTCAGCTTCCGCCCTAAGTTCTGTTCAATTGTTAAAAGATCGGATAATCGGTCAAAGAAAACTTTCAGCTGTGCTGACATTGAATACCAGTACACTGGTGAGGCAAACACCAGATGATCGCATTTGGTAAGCTCATGAATGATTTTAAGGAAATCGTCTTCTCGATTTGCATGACTGTAATCGTAAAAGGAGATATCAAAATCAGATAAATCAAACAACTTAGCGCCTGATTGTTCTACGAATAATTCGACTAGCTTTCGCGTATTTCCGTCAGATTTCGAAGTGCCTAATATAACTGCAATGTTCATTGAGCCCCCTTATTACATAACGCCTTGCTAAGTGGCGCCTGCGATGAACCCGCAAAACCCACTGAACTCCAAGCCAAAAACGCCGACCGTTTGGCGTCCACTTGAGTAACTTGTTAGTTGGCTAGTTCGTTGCTCTGCCAGAAACGCCACCGTACGAAAAAGTAAACCACCGAACCCAAACACACAACACCGCAACCAAAGTTACCCACGATTTACTCAAAGTAATGTGAGCCTCTGCACTCCGACAAAGCAAGCGTGCACAAAACACCAGTTCGAGTTGTTGAAACGGCAATGCTGACGAGCAAATGAAAAGCACATAAACCTGCCCCTGAAACACCAAAACTCAACGCGACTTTACGCCCACGAAACTGGCAACCAACCGGCACGAGACCAAAATGAGGCAAATCCACGAACATTGAGAAACGCTTTGGTTTGAGTGATTCAAGAACTGACGCCGACAATGCCAAATTGCCGATGACACCGAACGAATTACCTGAGATGACAATGAACTAGCCCCAAAAATTTGCCCGCCAACTAACGCCGCGTTAAGTGGTGAACAACGCAACCCACCAAACCTAAGCCATTGTACCTTAAACACTAAACCTGACTGGAACTAAAACCGCCAAGCGTTGTGAATCCACCTTAAACGCCTTGTTAGCCGTACATTGCCCAACGGAAATACGGACGCTGACCATCCATCCGTTCAACTTCTGCGCCTAACTTTTTGTAAAACTCGTGTGCTTTGGTGTTGTGTGGACTAGCTGTCCAAGAAATATGAGAAGTTAATGACTTTTGAGCTTCCGTTTTCAAAGCATGCATAAGTTCTGCACCGTATCCCTTTGACCGATGATTACTAACAACTAGAAGATCATCCAACCAAATAGACGGTTCGCCGCGAAAGGATGAATAACGATAATGAAACAAGGCGAAACCCTGAACTTCACCATCGACTTCCAATAGCAAAGCGTGGGCAAACGGATAGTCACCAAATAAGGTTCGTTCTATCTTTTCTTTCGTCGTGGAGATTTCACCGTCGAATCCTTTCATACTTCGGTCAAACTCAGCTTTGTGTCCAATAAGTTCTAGCAACTTATTGGAGTCTTCCTTGATCGCTTTCCTTACGTTCACTTTGTTCTCCATAACTAAAGTTTCCGGTTGTCGGCTAACGCTGCGTTAAGTGGTGAGCAACGCTACCACCTTCACTCACCATTGCGCCTTAAACACGCAACCCAACGTTGAACTAAAAATGCCAAGCGTTGGGAATCCGTCTTAAACGCCTTGTTAGCCGTCTTGTAGCTCACTCATGTGAAATGTTACTTGACTAGACTCTTTGTTTGTTTCGTAACTGAAACTAACTTGATCAGTATTATAATTCAAACCATGCTCATCAAAGTCTTGGCAACTTAAGTTGCCCCACATATCTTCATAACAAACAGCAAATACCTTAGGCTCCTGACTAGAAGAATGCAGCAGATATTGCCCAAAATTACCACTTGATAATGAATTTGAAATTCCTGAAAGGAATGACAGCTCGACGTCATTACCTTCAATTTCGACACCTATCCACTTGTGCACTTTAAAGGTTACGTCATTATATTTAACATTATTAACAGTCAAATCTCGTTCGTCTATATTTGCTTGACTGTTGTTTATATGGATTACACCTTGGATTAGTTGCGCAAACTGTGAACGACTCATTTTCGATAATTCATGGTCGTTTGCTAGCATATCTCTCATAGCATCAACAGCTCCATCGAAATCAAGGCCGGATGCTTTTTGAAAGAGTTTCATAAACTCGGAATTACTTAAATAATCTTTAAGGAAGTGCTCACTAACAGACTTGAAATAATAGCTCTTGTTAGATGTACAGAGAACACTAATAGCTGGATTTATAAAGAAGTTGCTATCATTGTTTTTTAGTCGTTTGAGTTCACTCCCTTTAATATCACTAGAGAACGAAAATAATACTGTTGGTGAAAGTCCTCCAATGGACTTGAACCTTTCAAATTTGTTGATTGTTGTTTTTAGCTCAGTTGAATTTAGTGTGCTCTTTACTTCAAAGTTATATCTAACAGCTTCTACTGGAACGAAAATCAAATCATCTCGCATATATGAAGGAAGGATTTCATCGTCATAGATAAGAATATCCGTTTCGTTTGATTGCTCACCCGTCGAATTTTCTATTATACCTTTAGTTAGTCTATACCTTTTAGGTATAACGCTCCCTATAAGATCAGATAATTCATTCTCATTCAAACCACCTTTTACACCCTGATGAACTATATCTTTATTAACTTCAAACTCGTTTTTGAGGCTTGTTATTTTTGTACTGAATTTTTTTGATATTACACTCATTTTTACCTCATCAATGAAATTTCTTGACGGCTAACGCCCAATTAAGTAGCCCGAAACGCATTGGCTCACTTTCCGCATTGCTCGGTAACACCAAACCCGACGCAAACCAAAAATGCTGAGCGTTGAGGGTCTGCTTGAATTGTTTGTTATGCGAATTCATCGACCAAGCCAAGTTGGGCAGATGAAGATTACCCCAGACTCGGAAAAGCTCAAACAAACCAAGCACTTTTTGTGATTCACTGAACAGCCGAAGTCACTATGTTACAAACCACCTTCCAACAAGTGACTAATGGTAAACTTCAGCGCATGACTGAGCTTTTGCTTCGAGAAACTCAACGCTGAAGACAAACAGCGAAGGTGAAGCCCCTATAAACTTGCGCTTGCCACACCTTACGTCAGCGAAACTCGCCACCAACCAACTCCGAAAACCAATGAGGCAACCCGCGAAATTTTGCACGTTTTACGGCCTGAGTGATTCAAGAATTTAGGCCAACAATGCAGAGTTGCCGACACCGAAAAACAGATGGCCAGAGAGGGCGAGAAAGAGAGATAGAGAAGATTTTTTGCTTAGTCGCATAACGCCTTGCTAAGTGGCGCCTGCGATGAACCCGCAAAACCCACTGAACTCCAAGCCAAAACCACCGAGCGTTTGGCGTCCACTTGAGTAACTTGTTATGTGCGTGCTATTTGGTTGTGCTGTTTAGTTGCAATAAATCCCATTTATTACCATAAAGATCTTGGAATACCACCACTGTTCCATATTCTTCAACTCGCGGCTCTTCATTAAATACAATGCCATTTTTCTTCATTAACTCGTAGTCTCGCCAGAAGTCGTTAGTTTGTAAGAACAAAAACACACGACCACCCGTTTGATTCCCCACTGCTTGCATTTGTTCTGGTGTACTCGCTTGAGCCAAAAGCAGGTTCGTACCGCTGGAATTTGGTGGAGAAACTTGAACCCAGCGTTTACCACCACCTAAGTCTGTATCTTCGACCAATGTGAATTGAAGTTTTTGAGTATAAAACTCAATAGCATCGTCGTAATTTTCAACGACTAGAGCGATGTTTCCAATTTTCTGCTGAACAGTTTTAGACATGACAGTTTCCGCAATTGCAAAACGTGATTGTACGCTATTTTAAGATTTTATGAGAAAGCACATAACGCCTTGCTAAGTGGCGCCTGCGATGAACCCGCAAAACCCACTGAACTCCAGACCAAAACCGCCGAGCGTTTGGCGTCCACTTGAGTAACTTGTTATGTTTTTAGTGCCACACAACCTTGAAGCGTTCCAAAACTAACAGCATTTCCTCTGTTGGCTCGATACCTAGTTCTTTACACTCCTTGGAGAAAAAACGCCAATGCGCTTCTCGCCACCAATCTAGAGACTTGTCTCCTTCTCCTTCTGCTGCCGCAAACTCTGCTGTTACATCTTTGAATTGGCACTTAGAAACCTCAGTGACCTCGATAATACATACAGGCTCACCATCCCAAGTTGTCACCACTTGTAAGTGGCCAACTGTTGGAATCACTTCACTTTCATGGCTGTACCAATAATCCATACTG
Source organism: Vibrio cholerae (assembly GCA_036903855.1). Taxonomy (GTDB): domain Bacteria; phylum Pseudomonadota; class Gammaproteobacteria; order Enterobacterales; family Vibrionaceae; genus Vibrio; species Vibrio cholerae_D. The sequence continues at coordinate 111,268 of JACGDM010000001.1, forward strand.
CATGTTGCCCGCTTTTCTCCACGTAGAATGAGATCGGCGCATAGATTAGCGTTGTATTCATCTGCACAGTAGTAGTCACTGCTGAATGAAGTGTATTTTTCAGCCACTTGAGATGGCAAAGATCTAAGGTATTGATCTAAAAAAGTTTGACTTCTTTCTTCCATGATTCTCTGAACTCAATTAAAAACATAACGCCTTGTTAAGTAGCAGCTAACTTCCACTGCACTCAAACAAAGCCACCGTAATCACTAAACCCAATTCAAACCAAAATCGCCGACTGTTAGCTGTCTGCTTGAACAATTTGTTATGTGATGTTTAACCAGAACTATTTGCATACAATCCGCAAGCATACTGAACATCGCCAAAGTTATTCGTTCGCCAGTAAGGTTGACGTAATAAGCCTTTATTCGAGTTTTTCTGCTTATAGCCATCAGGTTCTCTATTAAAGTATGCTGTCAGCACAGGAAGAAGTGTTCGTTCAAGTGAAATACCACTGACTGAAACATCATATCCACCTGTCGATGGCGAAACCCATAACCGACCATTTGCCCCACTTAAACTGATGTGCTTCTTGACTTTATCTTGCTGATTTAGAATTAGCGTTTTGCTAAATCTGCTATTTAGACTTTCAACTTCTTTGGCCAACAATGAATATAAAACTTCTACTTCTTTCAAAACCCAGTCTCCGAAATTGATAATCACATAACGCCTCGCTAAGTGGCTGCCCTACACAAAAGACAAGCAAGCTACATAACCTAAAACCTAAACTCGAACCTGAAATTGCCCGCGTTTGGCAGTCCACTTGAGCGACTTGTTAGGTTTAAGTGAGAGACTCTATTGGACTCATAAAACACGATTCAGGGTAACCCGTATAATTAGCAACACTTTCAATATTTTCATGGGACCAATTCGGCTGCCATGATTCTGGGTCAAAGGTTACAATTGAGTACATGTCTTTATCTACGATGGAGAATATCCCCTCTGCATAATGCTCAACCCATATAAATCCATTTAGGCGATCCTGCTTGCTTCTATATTTCTCAGTATACTCAAGAGCTAGTTTTATAGATTCGAGAGCGAACACTGAGTACTTGTTGGCATCTTTTAAACCTTTAACTAAGTCACCGAGCATTTCGGATAGTTTTTTCTCTCTGAGATATCGCGCGATAGCTGAAGCCAAAGTTATATTATCTCGTTCCAAATATTCCTTGATATCTATAGCGATATACTCAGCCATATTTGTCACTGATGTACCTGCGTTTTCTTTAACCTGGGAACACATAATAACTAGAGGCTTACCTTCTTCATCTAGAATTCTTATATGGCACCTCGACGGTACCCGTCCAAAGCCAGAAAACTCATGAATGAACTCTTCCATATCACCATTTCCTCTGAAATAAACCTAACGCCACGCTAAGTGGCTAACAAACCAGCCACAAAACTCAACTGACCACCGTAAACACCCAACTCAACCAAACCAAAAATGCCACGCGTTTGTTAGTCCGTCTTAAGCGTTTTGTTAGGCAAACTATTTCGACCAAAACTCATTTGCGACAACTTTATGATGCTCCATTGAGTGTTTACTATCAAAGTGAGACTTAGTAAATAGGCTGTATAGTGGAAAAATGATGTCATGAGACATTTCAATAATGTCTTTTGCGTCAGAGTAAACTAAACCGAAGTCATTGGCTTCGAACACTCTTCGCCCTGCGCCTTCAGCAGATTGAAATTCTTTATGGGATATCATTTTATTTCGAGCGTTATTTACCCGTGAACCAATTTCAGAGGTAAGCAGAACTTCATAATTCGTAGTTGCTTGCTCAAGCAGTTGCTCAAACCAAGTAGCCTTCAACTTGCTATCCTCCGCACGGAAGTAATTTTTTGTTTCCTCAGACAAACTTCCGTCAAATGATAAGATTTCCTTTTGGCTCGTGTCACAAAACCATTTTCTTAATTGATTTAAAAAGTTTTCGTCTTCAAGGCTCTTAAGAACATTATGAATGCTTGCTACTTTCTTGTGTGTGTCGAACAAGATTGCACGCATTTCTGACAGTACGTACATATATAACGAAAATCGAATACTGTTAACCCCACTGGCTGCGTACGAACCATCCCAACGAGCGAGCAAATCAGGATTGTCTAATAATTGTCCGAACAATTTCTGATTTTGATCAGCTTGAAAGTAGGTATTTACGATACTGGAAAGCATCATCTCATTTTTTTCTATTCGATTCTGAATTTTGCTGTTCATATTCCCTCTGTTTGCCTAACGCCTTGCTAAGTGGCGCCTGCGATGAACTCACAAAAACCACTGAACTCCAAGCCAAAACCGCCGAGCATTTGGCGTCCACTTGAGTAACTGGTTAGTTGGCTAGTTCGTTGCTCTACCAGAAACGCCACCGAACCAAAAAGTAAACCACCGAACCCAAGCACACAACACCACGCCCAAAGTTACCCACGATTTACTCAAAGTAATGTGAGCAACTACACTCCGACAAAGAAAGCGCGCACAAAACACCTGTGCGAGCTGTTAAAACGGCAATGCTGACAAGCAAATGAAAAGCGCATAAACCCGCCCCTGAAACACCAAAACTCAACGCAACTTTGAGCCCGCAAAACTCGCCACCAACCTGCTCAAAACCACAATGAGGCAAATCCATGAACCTTTGAGAAATGCTTGGCTTGAGTGATTCAAGAACTGATACCGTCAATGCTAAATTGCCGATGACACCAGGCGAATTCGCAGAGATGACGCTGAACTAGCCCCAAAAATTTACCCGCCAACTAACGCCCTGTTAAGGGGTGAGCAACGCAATACCGATGCTCCCGCATACCGCCTTAAACACTAAATGCAACGCATAACAAAACTGCCAAGCGTTGCGAATCACTCTTAAACAGATTGTTATGCTGCAGGTTTTATGGCTTCGTAACTTTACCTACACCCGCAATAGATACTTTAAAACCTCTCTGGCTCAAGTTTTCGTAGGTTTTAGTTAGATTCACTTTACTAAAAAAAGGCAGGTTGTCTTTGAGAGTCGACGAGTCCTCTCCTAAGACTAGGAATACGATTTCCATATTAGAGCTCTGAATATTATCAAGCGGCACAGTGTCTGCTACCGCACTTGATACGCTTCGGAGAACTTTTCTAGCCTGCTTTCTAAAATTTCGATCTCCTAGCATAATTTCCGCAGAGACATTTCCTTGTGCAAACAAATGGCTTAAACCTGCTGAACCGCCTTTTCTATGCTTCACGTGTATAAACTGATTACTAGGTGTCAGCAAGTCGCACAACTCAATAGATGTTGTCGTTCGATCGCTTTTTACTAGCTTCTTGTCTAAAACATAGTAGCCGTTGAGTTGCGCTGCTCGCTCATTATAGTCACCCTCACTTTCTATTTTCTCAACGACTCTATTCTTGGAGTCAGTCCCAGTCCAAGTGAAGACTTCAGGAAATGATAAAGCACAGGGTTTGATTTTCGCCAATATGCCATCGATTATCGATATAAAACTTGATTCAATTTCATACCAATCACCAGAAAACAAAATATAGGTTTTACTGTTTTCTTTAATTTCAAAGTACATACAGTTGTATACTTTGAACTCAGTTTCTTCTAGTTGTTGATCGAAGACGAACAACTTATCTCGTTTCAAAGCATCAACAGACAGACTTGATAGATCTAGATTAGCGTAGTACTCATGACTCTCGATTGTCGGTTTAATATTCGATTTACTTCGTGTAAAGCTAAAACCAAAAACCTGATCCCAGTCCATCATCTCTGGAATTGTGATAATTACATTGGAACTATTGTTGTTAATCTCAGATAACAGTTTATCGTCCAATGGCTGTATATCCGCTGGTTCTTGAAGCCTACGGATATTGTCTACCCATGAGAATGATGCTTGGTACGCGTCACTCTTATAATGGTCGAAAATTACATCGACTAAATCTGGAATATCTTCAACTTTTACACTTTTTCCGAAGGAAAAAGTGGTGCCACAACCAGAGATATTAAATAAACCAACTCCACCTTTTGGCGAGCCTGTAACACCACGAAGGAGGTCTTTTGATATATCGATACCGAAGACTTCAACACCAGTCTCACGTGCAGCTTGAGCTTTTTTTTGAACAGCTTGATCGTCCAAAGTGATCAAATCAACACTACGTAAACTGTCATGATTTAGAGTATTTAGGGCTGTTTTTATACCGAAGTCGCTCACGAAATAACTCGTGTCCAACATGTGTCGACCATAACCAAAAGTAAAAGCCATCGTAGCATTAGTGCTTTTTACGACTAGAACTGCAGAGCTTGTACGATTATAAAGCTCTTCTATCGTTGTACCCGTTAATGATTCAGCAAATTTCGTCCACTTAGGCTTGCTGTCACTCTGCTCTCTAACAAAGAACTTTCCTGAGATGTCCAAGGATTGCTTTAATTCATAAGTGTTGAAATTAGCGTTTGCCTTTAAGAACTTATGAAGCGGAAGCGCTTTGTATTCATCCTTTACAAGAAACACATTTAAATGTTGATAAGGAACTTTCCCGCTCACTAGATATACCTCTGTTCGTGAACTTATATGCAACTACACATTCAAGGCATTATATTTTAAAGACCATACTTTTTATGCATGAATTCTTCCTCGTCTGTGCATGAGGGTTCAAAACCAAGATGAAAATCACAATAGCTGAGATAGTTAATGACACATTGGATATTACAGAAGACGATGGGCAGCATAACGCCTTGCTAAGTGGCGCCTACGATAAACTCACAAAGCCCGCTGTACTTCAAACCAAAACCGCCGAGCGTTTGGCGTCCACTTGAGTAACTTGTTAGTTGGCTAGTTCGTTGCTCTACCAGAAACGCCACCGTACGTAAAAGTAAACCACCAAAGGCAAGCGCACAACACCGCACCCCAAGTTACCCACGATTTACTCAAAGTAATATGAGCCTCTGCACTCCGACAAAGAAAGCGTACACAAAACACCTGTTGGCGTTGTTTAGGCGATAATTCTGACGAGCAGATTTTCAACACATAGACCTGCAACTGAAACACCAACATTCAACGCGACTTTACGCCCACGAAACTGACAACCAACCTGCACGAAACCAAAATGAGGCAAATCCACAAACATTGAAACGTGCTTTGGTTTGAGTGATTCAAGAACTTGTGCCGACAATGCCAAATTGCCGATGACACCAGACGAATGGCCAAAGAAGACGACGAACTAGCCCAAAAAATTCACCCGCCAACTAACGCCTTACTAAGTGGCGCTTGCGATGAACCTACAAAACCCACTGAACTCCAAGCCAAAACCGCCGAGCGTTTGGCGTCCACTTGAGTAACTGGTTAGTTGGCTAGTTCGTTGCTTTGCCAGAAACGCCACCGTACGAAAAAGTAAACCACCAAAGGCAAGCACACAACACCGCACCCCAAGTTACCCACGATTTACTCAAAGTAATGTGAGCCTCTGCACTCCGACAAAGAAAGCGTACGAAAAACACCTGTTGGCGTTATTGAGGCGATAATTCTGACGAGCAAATTTTCAACACCTAAACCTGCACCTGAAACACCAAAACTCAACGCGACTTTACGCCTACAAAACTCGCCACCAACCTGCTCAAAACAACAATGAGGCAAACCCACGAATATTGAGAAACACTTGGGTTTGAGTGATTCAAGAACTGTCACCGACAATGCCAAATTGCCGATGACACCGGACGAATGGCCAAAGAAGACGATGAACTAGCCTCAAAAAATTACCCGCCAACTAACGCCTTGCTAAGTGGCGCCTGCGATGAACCCACAAAACCCACTGAACTCCAAGCCAAAACCGCCGAGCGTTTGGCGTCCACTTGAGTAACTGGTTAGTTGGCTAGTTCGTTACTCTACCAGAAACGCCACCGTACGAAAAAGTAAACCACCGAACCCAAGCACACAACACCGCAACCAAAGTTACCCACGAGTTACTCAAAGTAATGTGAGCCACTACACTCCGACAAAGAAAACGCAAACAAAACACCAGTTCGAGTTGTTGAAACGGCAATGCTGAAGAGCAAATGAAAAGCACATAAACCTGCCCCTGAAACACCAAAACTCAACGCAACTTTACGCCCACGAAACTGGCAACCAACCAGCTCAAAACAACAATGAGGCAAATCCACGAACCATGAGAAATACTTGGCTTGAATGATTCAAGAACTGACACCGACAATGCCAAATTACCGATGACAGCGGACGAATGGCCAAAGAAGACGCTGAACTAGCCTCAAAAATTCACCCGCCAACTAACGCCCAATTAAGGGGTGAACAACGCCTCCACCCAACCTAACACTTTGCACCGTAAACACTAAATTTGAAGTAGAAGCAAAAGTGCCAAGCGTTGTGAATCCCTCTTAAATTGATTGTTATATTCTTTCACTGACAAACGATAAATGTTTAGATTCGAAGTAATAAACACGCTTAGTTTGTAAGTCAACACCAGCACAGTTTCTAGCCCCACAAGCTAATAAGTAGAGGTCTTTTGGTGTGCTTCCACTGAGCCTTACTAAGTTACTTTTATTGTAATTACCTTTCTGTATTTCAACTTGAATATCTTTGGCATGCTCTTTACCTAAACTCTCAATATAAGCTAAATAGAGTAATGAAAGTGACACAACAAGAAAACAACTTGCACAATTCCTAGAAATAGCTTTAACTCGTTTTTCAAACGGAGAGTCTTTATATTTGCCAAACAGCAATTTCTTTGCCTTAAACAGCCTGCGTTTGTTCTTTATCGATCTTTTAAGGATAGAGACCCATATTGGAGCAATTACGTGTGAAAAGAAAAATGCTATAGCTGTAACAATAAACAAAGTTAGGATTAATGGCGTAAGTGACACTAGAAACCCTTGATAGAGTACTTGGTGTAAGTTTCTGTCTAAAAGATCACTATCAAGCTGCATCGTACCTAAGTATCCTTGATAATATGCAGTGCTAATACAGTAGAAGAAAGCCGTAACTACAGCGAGGAAAATTGCGCTATCCATCAATTTTTTCATTAGAGTCCCTTAAAAATATAACGCCGCGTTAAGTGGTGCGCAACGCTACCACTGCACTCAGACATTATGCCATAAACACTTATGCATATCTTTGAACTGAAACCACCCAGCGTTGGGAATCCGCCTTAAACGCTTTGTTAAGTTTCTATTTCTCCGAGTCAGATGATTTAAAAGCATTTTTCAATTTAGCGACACCTTCTCCAAGAGGAGGCAACTCAATTTTTAGTTTAGTAAAACCTAATTCAAACTTGCCGCCAGATATTATAAGAGCAACAACTAAGGCTATTGATATCCCAGAAAAGACCAACTCAATTGGATTATGGCGACGAATATCTACAAACTTTAATTCTTGTTCACTTGGAAGGTTTTTGGACGCATATTCCTTGTACACCTTTGGAGATAACATACCGAGCATTTTACTCGCAGTTTCTTTTGCAGACTCAAGTTCTGGCTCTTTTATGTTGATATATTCTGTAGCGCAGCCTTCTTCGAGAACAGCATACTTGTAGACGCAGTCAATTCTTGTCAAAAAGCTAACAAAGTCAGAGAGTGAAATAGCGCTACCGTCAGTATCAATAAAGACTGAGCAAGTTGTACCTTCAGTTGCATCAGGTGAAGGGGCGGAGCCTACAACAGAGGGAATGACCTCATGCATAATCCAACGCTGAAACTTCTTACCTTTGGGGCCCAGGTCAGTCGATAAAATTCGATACAAGCCTGGTTGTGTAACTAGCATCTGACTCTCATGGACAATGTATTCGTCATCATCAAGGGTATTGATTATACTTTTGATAATCGCGAGCTTACTCTTGTTCCGCGCTCCAATTGCCCCAACTATATCGACTAAAGAAAAATACAGTACGTCATCAATAGAATGGCATTGAACGCTATACTGAGACGACTCATCACTAAAATAACTAATTTGAAATTTTTCCACGTTCTTTCCTTGAAACTTAACGCCCAATTAAGGTGTGAAGCACGCTAACACGACACTTAACTTGACCACCGTAATCTCTGAATTTAACTCAAACCAAAAATGCCAAGCGTGCTGAATCACTCTTAAATTGTTTGTTATATGTATCTTGCTAAACGTAGTCGACAAACACCTCTTTCTTACCCAGGAAAGTAAGAACTACAGTTTTAAGTGTATTTGCTTTCATTGTCTCTTCAATAATTCGACTCTCAGCATAAGAGCGTGCTTGTTTGATACCATCTTCTCTAATCTTATTTATATTATTTGCATCGCTGTTTTTTACGTATTTCAACTCTATTAACCATTCAAAGCATGTTTCAATAGATGAAATTTTTTTCTTCAATAGAATATCAATGTAACCATCATCAACTTCTGTTTCACTAATTACAGTGTAATCACTGTGCAAGCCGAAAAGTGATAGTAACTTAAATTTATAATGCTTTTCATCAAGACGCAAAAGATCTCGATTGGAGAGAGTGCGATTATCTTGCTTTAAAAACTCCACAAACTTATCGACATTTCCTTCGCGCTCCATTAATGAAATTGATTGCTTTAACTCTTTAACTTTTGAAGGTGGATATTTAGCACCAATACTTGTCGAATCAACCTCTACCAATGATATGTCAATATCTCCGTGATACATATTAACCATATCGAGAAGTTCTTTTACCTCGTAGCTATTACCCCATACTTTTAAAAATTCATCATAATCAAATATGATTGATGTCTCTTTAAAGTCGCCCATATTTATTGAAAATAATTTAATACTCTCATTTTCAGAGTCGAGATATATTCTGATACCTGAACTCTCATTAATGTTGTGACTCATAATTCTGACATATGTAAAGCCAGAGAGTATCGCAACTATGCCCCAACCTCGAAATGGATCACTTGGTTTCTCTTCGATGTTATTATCTATTAAAAGCTGACAAATCTTTTCAGTATTAGCAGTAACCCCAATTCTACTAAGCAAAGTTTTTATTTTACCTAAGGATATACCTTCACCATTATCCGAAATCTTCACGATACGGTTTGACTTATCGAAGATAATTTTTATTTCTGGGCAATAACTGTCATCTTCAACACTCATTCTGTTCTTGCAAGCAATGCCTGAGTTCATAATTGCCTCAAACAAACCTGCTTTATCTCTACGGATTTCGGTTAATTCATTCAACCATTCAAATTCAGATATCAATATCATCGTTGTACCAATGACCTCCTTCGAAAATACATATAACGCCCAATTAAGTAGCCCGAAACGCCCTGGCTCACTTTCCGCATTGCTCGGTAACACCAAACCCAGCGCAAACCAAAATCGCCGAGCGTTGAGGGTCTGCTTGAATTGTTTGTTATGCGAATTCATCGACCAAGCCAAATTGGGCAGATGAAGATTACCTTAGACGAGGAAAACCTCAAACAAACCAAGTACTTTTTGTGATTCACTGAACAGCCGAAGTCACTATGTTACAGACCAGCTTCCAACGAGTGACTAATAGTGAATTTCAGCTAGTGACTCAGTTTTTGTTTCGGGAAACTCAACGCTGAGAAAAACCAGCGAAGATGAACCTTCAATAAACTTGCTCTTACAGCGCTTTGAACCAGCCAAATTCACCACAAACCTACTCCGAAACCCAATGAGGCAACCCGCGAACTTTGGCATATTTTACGGCCTGAGTAATTCAAGAACTTAGGCCGACAATGCTGACTTGCCGACACCGAAAAACAGATGGCCAAAGAGAGCGAGAAAGAGAGATAGAGAAGATTTTTTGCTTAGTCGCATAACGCTTTATATACGGCAACAAGCCGCCTTTCCAACTCGCATCCAGCCACCTATTACTTCTACCCACTTGTGACGTGGCGCTAATAAACCACAGTAAATCAGAGTATTAGCGAATGATTCATTATGACACTTGTTGAGCTTCACGACAAATTCCCGTCTATCATTCATATGATGGCAAAGACGTGCTAGGAAAAAATTCTGCCGCTATCTCTATTGACAGGAGCGTGTTCGAAATTTTCGCCCTAACACGCTGTCATCAGATTGTAGGAATTAGCTTGAGGCCATAGCTGTTTACTCCAGAAGCTAGTTCGAAACCCGTATGCCAGCAAGTTTCATCTACAAACTACTAACCATATACAGCTCATTCCAAGTTTTGGGGAAGATTTGAATTGTTGCTGAACTTTCAACAACTGAGTTTTCTCATTGAGAAACCTATCGAAATTTTTCAACAACCGAGCTACGAGTAATGCTCTGTAGTCGAATGATAAGTATTATGCATGTTTTGCACAGTAACTAGTGTAACTGACGAACGATGCGCTTAGGGGGGGATTCAGACAAGGATTCTATCCTCTTTAAAGCAGCTCTATAGTTAGCCTCTGAGGAATCTAGTCCCAGTTCATCCCATGAAACTGTTGCAAGCTCATCAGCGTGGGCTGTGTCAGCTGTAATACCCTTAAGCAGTTCTTTTTCTGATAGCCTTTTCTCGCTCAACGCCGTTTCTCTCGATTCAAGAATGGTATTAGATAATATATAGCATAGCGGGTTATTAGCCGTAATATAGAACCTTTTACGAAGCGCACTATGGGTATTTTGATTCTGACTGATTTGTGCAACATACGATTGCACAATAGAAGCCCGTGGGAGCTATGGTAAGTTCTGTAGCAACTCAGTGGTTATTAGGGCCCATATCTCACTTTAAAAAAGAACATACCCAAGAGCTAACCCCAAAATGGTGACAATGATGGTCGTCAATGTCGGGTTTCTATCCATCCATTCATTTAGTTTGTTCATTTGTTGCTCCCTTTCCATTTACGAACCGATTTAAAGCCACATTGGTTTCCATTTCTATACGTTGTTAATAGGACTCACACAACGTATCGACTCTCGTAAACCTTGACTTCACCAGCATTAGGTTTCAGAAATGACGTCCTGATGCAGATGTTTATGCACAAGACTCGATCAATTTTTTTATTGCGATTCTGCTCCAGCATTTTCCTTCAACCGAAGGGATCTTCAAGTCATTCAGCTTGTCCGCTATCTGTTGATAATAAAGGCCTTGCTGATGGAATGCGACGACTAGGTTTAGCAGTTCAGGAGTGACAATAATTGATGGTGTCAGGTCTGTGCCCGATCTCACTGTGCGCACAGAAAGATAATCTCTATTGTCCTCTTGTGTGCACATAGAAGTATTGGCGTCACTTTCACAACGAATCTTGTCCCAACAGGCTTCCTTTACCCATTGAGAAAATGGTTGATTGTTAGGCTTAACCTTTTCAATTGCATAGAGAAGCTCATGCTCAAAGCGTATGTTCTTTTTTGCAGACTGGCGGTTGGTGTTGCAGTTAAGAATTACGACAACTTTTTTCATGGGTGTACACCTAAGCGAGACGTTCTTCGACAAGCGGCGCACAAGCTAATCAGCAGTGTGCGCACATAGAACTAGTGACGAATAGTTTTAATCGAGTTGTCAATACTTGACTCTAGCGCTCTTAAAATCCACATAACATCGCGACTTAATCGAGACTCGAGACAACAATGCAAAACGCTAATTACAGCATTAGTTACCTCGCACAAAAACAGGTGCTCTTGTTCGTATAGGCGCGGAGACAGTTTAGAACGCTCACACACGAGTTGGTACACCTCATCATAGAACCCTTGGATGTCTTGATGACTAAATGTCTCAAAATCATCACGCTGGATCACATCAAAACATAAGCTAGCGCAATGGACTGCAAGTGGTGAGCAATTCATAGGGCACCTCCACTGCTAAGAAACTGAGTAAACGCACTTCCGTCTTTTCGCGTAAGGTTAGGTACATATCGTGAATACACTCGAAACAACATTGTCGTCGTAGTGTGGCCCATCTGATTGGCAATCCACTCTGGTGACTCCCCCGCAGACAGTAGCAATGTTGCGTACGTGTGTCTTGTCTGGTACGGGTTGCGCCGCTTCAATCCTGCTTTTTCAATAGCGGGGTACCAAATAGAGCGCGCTACGACGGCGTAATTGAGGTGGCGTTTTTGTGCATTAGTAAACACAAACTTTAGTGCCTCGTCTACGCTACAGCGATGCTTTTCTAGTGCCTCAATTACCCTATCCGTCAATTGAATCACACGGTACGAGCCATCTGTTTTTAGCCCTTTCAAACGACCTCTAACGATACTCTGTCTGACGGTGATCGTTTTGTTCTCCAAATCAACATCTTTCCACATCAAGGCGTCGACTTCGCCAGTCCTCATTCCCGTAAAAAAGCGCGTGACGTAATAGGCATAGTAATCATCGTCAACATGTTTAAGCAGCAACTCCACTTCATCTAATGAGAAAGGGTCTACTTCAGTGCGCCCTACTTTTAAGGCTTTGATATTCTTCCAGGCTGGGGTAAAGTCATAACGATCAGCGGCTTCATTAAGGATCATCCTAAGCGGTGTCATTATGTGATTTATCCGTGATGGACTTAAGAACTGCGAATTTCGTCCCGGTACTTTGGCGAGGATGGAACGAAACTGCATGATTTGAGCCTTATTGATGGCGCTGATCCTTTTATTTCCGAATGTCGGTAATAAGTATTTGTTCAATACGCCTTCAACATCCACCAAATGGCTATGACTCCATTCTACCTTCATTTCGGCTAGCCATGTTTCAGCAAACTCTTTAAACAATGGTGAGTCAGGAGCATCAAAGTACTTCTCCGACTGTCTTTGCTTCTCTTTCACGGCTTCAAACTTAGTTGCGCTTTTACTGCTCGGAAAATACTTTGAATAGTCAAAGCGATCAGTCACAATTTCCGCTTCGATTACCTTCAGTAGCTTCGCAGCACGGCGGCGGTTTACAACGTTATCAGCCAACTTCGTATACTCTCTACAACGTTGACCTTTGTATCGAAAGTCAAAGAACAGCATACCGTCCCTTACATTCACGCTACCCATATTAGTATCCTCCTACCTATTTCAATAACATAGTCTCTAAACAAACACCGTTAAGCATTTCTTCTTCGATACGCTCCCATATGAACAGAATTTTCCGCCCACCGAACGGGCGAATATAATGGACTCCTTCGAATAACACGTTATCTTTCAATTGCTCGCGGATTACACGAGCATCATATTTGATGACTGAAGAAAGCTCTTCCGTCGTTAGATATGTATATGTCATAATGTTCTCCAGTCTTATCCGCTACATTTTGTAGCTCTAGAGAAACATTAAGACACAAAACAAAACCTGTCAACAACATTTTGTGTCTTTATAGAAACATTTTGGGTCTTAAAAGAATGATAAAGTGCCATCTATCCACTATGCTGGGTGCTCGAAAGCTAAAAATATCTGATGTCGTTAGAGACACTGGAATCAATCGCAGTACTGTAAATCGACTGTTTCATGAAACAAATAATCGCGTGGATTTTGATACACTCGAAAAATTATGTATCTACTTAGAATGTACGGTAGGTGAATTGCTGGAAGTCGTACCAGACGAGAAAGGGTAATTTCGAATAAATTCAGCTAATACTGAGCTGATGACTAGTCCATTTGAGGTCAATTAACGTCATATTCGATGAAAAACAAAACGGTCTAGATTTGGTCTCAAAATGGTCTAGATTTGGTCTCAAAATGGTCGCAGGGCCAACGCATTCACTTGGTATATTTGAGTACTAGCTTTATGAAAAATGGATATAAATCAACTAACTCGCTGATAACTCTTGTTTTTTAGAGGTAAGTTTTGCAAATGAAACTTGGAGCGTACTGCGGGAATCGAACCCGCATCATCAGCTTGGAAGGCTGAGGTAATAGCCATTATACGAAGTACGCATCTTCGGAAAGCGTGTTTACTATGCCATATCCGATGAAAAAGAAAAGCCTAATTTCCAGTTATTTAGCTCGTTCGGACGCTTTTTGCACGTAACGGGCAAACTTTCATCGACACATCGCCTCTTTGCCCTTTTTCTGGGCTGGGCGGCTCACCCAATTCGGTCGGTATCCTTTATTTGTCGTGTTTTGCTCGCTAGAATAAAGCCAATTTTAGATAGCTATCCGAGAACTGATTGCCATGGCAAAACTCACCCTTCAAGAGCAAATGCTCAAAGCTGGCTTAGTCAATGAGAAGAAACTCAAGAAAGCCAAGAAAGGCTCAAAAAAATCGCGCGTTCAAGCGCGTGAAGTGAAAGCCGCCGTTGAAGAGCAAAAAAAAGCGCAAGTTGCACGTGATAAAGCGCTCAGCAAAGAGCAAAACGAACAGCGATTGAGCAAAGAGATTCGTGCCCAAGTGAAACAACTGATCCAGATGAACAAGCTAGACTTGCGCGATGGTGAAATTAAGTACAACTTTACCGATGGCACATTGGTCAAATCTCTCTACGTGACGGAACTGGTACGAACCCAGCTTAGTAAAGGCATTCTGGCTATTGTGCGCGAAGATGAGTCTTACGTTGTGATTCCAAGTAGTGTTGCAAACAAAATTGCTCAGCGTGATGAGAGTGTCATCGTTGATCAAAAAGAAGCAGATGAAGAGACCATCGCAGAAGACGACCCATATGCAGAATTTGTCGTCCCAGATGATTTAATGTGGTAATTAACGCCAACCTAAACAGCGAACTCGCCCATCGTGAGTTCGCTACTCTTGCTCAGTGGTCGACGCCTCTATCGTTCGGCTCACGACACAGTCCTTACCCTTGGCTTTTGCCTCATACATTAAGTGGTCCGCATCGGATAGAGTAATGCCCTTGTGGGTTTTCGGGTACATTGCGCAGCCCACGCTCACAGTCACGTGGCGTGCGCCTTCGATACAGCAGTCAACAAGGCGGACATTGTCACAAATCTGATGGGCAATTAACCGTGCTTTATTCGACGTTTCACCAAACACCAACACAGCAAACTCTTCTCCGCCGATTCTGCCTAGCAAGCAATGTTTGCTAATGGCGTCTCGCGCCGCCCACGCAACATTTTGGATTACGCAGTCCCCTATTTGGTGACCAAAGGTGTCGTTGACCTGCTTAAAGTCATCAATATCAAAAATGATGATCGCCAGTGGGTGGCCTCGACTGATGGCGCGGTTGAACTCACGGATAAAATGACGGCGGTTGCTGACTCCAGTCAACTCATCTTGTTCACTCAACTTCTTCAACCGACGATTGGCTGCTTCGAGCTGCACCGTTTTCCGCTTCACCGTCACTTTAAGTAGCACAATGTAGCCAAGCGCCGTCAACGTACAAACGAGAACAATCAGTGGCACCAAATATTTAGGGTAGACGGTACTGACGTACATCCAACGTTGTAAGATCTGGTTTTTGTCGTCCTCACTAAAACGCTTGAGGTTGCTGATGATCGTATCATAGAGGTCGCGCTCCCCTTCCGCCACGGCAGGGCGTAAGTCGCCGGAGTAAAGATGACGAACACCAATAAATCGGTGAGGTTTATCACTGCTGTAGAGATAAAAATTCGCGACCTGAAGATCAGAAACAAAGGCGGAAACTTGACCATTAAACGCGGCATCAATCATCAGTTGGTTGTTGGCAAAACTTACGACATCTAAGCCGGGAATTCGCGTCGGGTAAAGGACTCTTCGTAACCACCGACAACCACACCCACGCGATGATTGTGGCCGCCACGCATAAACTCATCAATATCTTGAGTGATGAGCGATTGATGGACATAGAGCTGGGTATCGATCTTCATAATACTCGGGCCATACTCAAGATATTGATCTCGACTCTCTGACCAGAGCAGACCCGCATGGATGTCGGCGTCACCGCTTTTCATCGCATCCAATGAGGCTTGCCAGTCCACAAGTAAAAACTCGACGTTGACCTTGTTCAACTCGCCATATTTGCGCCAGTAATCAACCAAAATCCCATCCGGTTCCCCTTTCTGATTAAGAAACGAAAAAGGCTTCCAGGCTTTGGAATTGGTCACGACTATCGTTTCCGCGTGGTCGGCATACACCAAGTTAGCCAACAACACTAGAACCAGTACAAATAACTGACGCACATCATCCCCTAAACGAAAAAGCTCAAGCATGCATTGCTTGAGCTTCAATACTTCACTCAACGGTTAATGTATAGACGACGTCAGCGCGCTTTTCCTGCGCCCATCGTGATTTACCCACAAACTTAGTGCAACAATACACATAACTGAGAATTGGATCTCACTAAGCAAGTGGGGCATCACCCCAGCATGTTTGCGCTGCGCGTCAATTACTCCGTTTTAAAACGCTGCATCTCGCCGTTAAGATCCGAAATGCCTTGCTTGACTGTATCCGTGACCTTAGAGGACGACACAGAAATCGTCGCCACGTCTTCTGCGGATGCGATCACCTGCGCCATGATCGACTGTATCTCTTGCGTCGCTGATGATTGTCTTTGCGCAGCATCCAACAAGGCATTCATTTGTTGGCTCACCTGTTCGATTTGGTCGGTCGTCTGGCTGAGCGTCCCATAGGCTTGTTGGGTTTGCGCTGCGCCTTGCTGCGCTAGGTGGCGGCTTTGTTCTATCTCACTGACCACTTGAGAGGTCGACGTCTGAATCGCATTGACGATAGCGTTGATTTCAGAGGTCGATTCCGTGGTTCGTGAGGCAAGTAAACGCACCTCATCAGCCACTACCGCAAAACCGCGCCCGTACTCACCGGCTCGCGCCGCTTCTATCGCAGCATTCAACGCCAGTAGATTGGTTTGCTCCGCGAGCCCTTCAATCACCTCTGTTACTCGGCCAATCGCCTCACTCTCTTTGCTCAACTCAGCAACTCGCTGATTGGCCGCTTCAATACGACTGTGCAGCTCATCTACTGTGGTACGATTGTGTTCGAGTGCTTCACCGCCGAGTCGAATCTGCTGGCGTGATTGCGCCAAACTCTCAGCCGATTGCTGCACTTGAACTGAAGTGGTTTGGGCACTTTCACTGACATCGGCAAGTTGATTGCCGACATCGCTCATTTTCTCTTTTTGTAGCGCTACTTGAGAGGCGGTCTTTTGGTTGGCTTTGAGTAGGTCATTCATGCTGTCGTTGACCGACTGAGCCTTGCTTGATACACCATGAACAATCTCATTCAGAGCCGTGTTCATGGTATTGATTGATAGCATCAAGCTCGCGAGTTCATCGCTCCCTTCGATACGCAATGGGGATTGAGAGACATCCCCCGAGGCTATGGCCTGCGCGCGCTTGGAAACAATTTTCAAACGGCGGCCGATGTTATTACCCATCGCTTGTGACAAGCTCACTGCGACAATCACTACAGCAATGATTGAACCAACCAAAACACTGATGACTGTCGTCATGGAGGTAAATATCCCCTCACCGCTTATGTCCGCTTTTTGCTGTTGTATCTCGATCAAGGCTTCAAGCTGACGGTCTAGATCATCCACCGCGGGAATCAGCTCGTTGGCCATCACTTGGTTTGCCTGATTCCAATCGGTGGAGAGTCGCAGTGCAACCACTTGATCCGCTAATGGATAGTAGAGCTGCTGCATCTCTTTAAACAGCTCCCACAAACCTTGATCACTGCTCGACAGTAAGGTTAATTTAGATTCAATTTCATTGACTGGTTTGGCATGCAGGTCAAGCCACTCATGGTACTTGTCTAAGTGCTCTTGTTTGCCGTATTGGAGAAAATCTCGCATCGCCGACAGCGCATTTGCAAATGAGGTATAACTGTCTGCGTACAAGCGGAACAGGCGCTTGCGCTCTCCGCCCTCTTTATTGCCCGCTTCATCGTTAATCAGGCCCTGCAACTGATCCAACGCCACTTCGGCAATCGGTGCCGCTTCATAGATAAACAAAGAGTGAGCAGGTAAATTTTCGTCACTGTGACTGAGTTGGGCGATACGTGAAAACAGTGCGCTGGTGTTCTGCCAAGCCGCATTGATCTGCTGGTATTGCGCCTCACTCACTAACGGCTCAAGTGTAGGCAAGACGTTATTCAGGCCCTCCATCGCTTGCTGTAACTGCTGGAACTGTTGCTCTCCGACACGCTCGTCGCCGCCCAATAGCATATAGGCACGTAACGTCGATACGGTGGCTTGAAGTGATTGCTGAATAGAACGCGCTGCATCGACCGTCGGAAGATCGGTCGATAGCAGCGAATCGGTATGCTGCTCTACAGTGTTAACACTGCGAAAAATAAACAAAGCGGATACGATAAAAAGTACTGCAAGTGACACAAAACTAAGACGTAACTTCCCTGATATCGTGAGTTTCATCCTTAAACTCCTAAAGTTAGTTTCGCTGCAACTATATCCTGTTCAACCGGATTGTTAAACAATAGTAAACAAAAACTTACTACTTTCGTTTAGGTAGGAAAGCGATGCGCGATCGAAAAGGCGTTAAATCTGAGGACCAGTGTGGCAGGCGTTGACTCGGATAATAGACTTTATAGACGTGATAGCCCCCCAAAATCGCCCCAGAATGCTCCAGGGCGAGACTCGATTAGATGTGCGTGCTCACCACGTACTGTTCTAATTCTTGGTTTGATACGGTTGTGATCAACTCATCATTCAAGTAAAACGCCACACTCTCATCACCTTTGATGCCGGTAAACGTTTTGCTTGTTCCATCTAGGTAAGCGATGTCCATTTGTACGGTGTTGGCGTCAATGGATTGAATCGTTGTGCTTTCAATCTCGGTCGCACTGGAAAGCGGGACATCCGTTAGAGACTTGTCTAACTTATCGTTTACCTTGATGTAGTTGTCGGTTGGCGAATCTACTACCGCAGGAGACTTCCCAGTGATTGGGTTAGTGCCCGTCCAAAACTCCACCGCGTTGACGATAAACAGGTCAGCGACACTGGCAATACCGTAAACCGGTGACAGCAAAACAAACAAACCTTCACGGCCGTAGCGGTTATCTACCGCTTCTAGGTTGAATTTAGTGACAAGCCCAGTTGTCGCCATTTGTCCCATACAACCCGTCAGTGTGCTAACGCCCAACGCGGCGATCACCGCGACTTTTACTTTGCTTGATTTCATTATTGTCGTTCCATTGTTTATGATGGCGCGCATGCTAACGACAGAGTCATCGGTTTGGAAGAGATCGCCTCTATTTTTTACCGAATACTGACATGTTAAGTGTTTAATTACTCAGCACTTCTATTATTCCGACAAGATGATTAGTGCTTATCCTACACATCACACCAATAGCCCACTGACAACTTAGGTAATAAACCGCGCAAATTGTAACCAGAACAGGTATTAATTGTTGCACTATTTTTAACACCAAAACAAACAGTTAACATCTCAATATTTATTTTCTGTTTTGTCCCAAAAAGAGATTCCAATCACATATAGATTGGTTATAATTCGCGCCCGTTGCGTCTTATGTTGATAAACGCAAACAAAATTTGAGTATTCCGCCATTAACCCGCCTCTTCCCCCGAAGAGACTCACAGAGAAGAATAATGAGCAAGATTGATAAAGCATCACGCATCCTGCTAGCAGGTTTCTGTATCAACCTCTGCCTTGGCATCTTGTATGCTTGGAGCGTATTTAACAAGGCACTCGTCACAGAAGCAGGCTGGAGCGCCGCTGAAGCTTCTGCCCCTTATGCCACTGCAACCATCACTTTCTCTATCTGTCTTTTAGTTGCGGGCATTCTTCAAGATCGCATGGGTCCACGTCTGATCCTAATTCTAGGTACAGTACTGACTGGTCTAGGTATGATTGCGTCTGGTTTTGCAACCACGCCGCTGATGCTTAACATCACCTTTGGTGTGATTACCGGTGCCGGTATCGGTTTTGGTTATGCATGTTTGTCTCCATCGGCGATGAAGTGGTTCCACTCGTCGAAGAAAGGTATGGTTAATGGTTTGATCGCAGCAGGCTTTGGCTTGGCAGCGATTTATCTTGCTCCTGTGACGTCTGCGCTGATTGACAGCATGGGCATTCAGACCAGCTTTATGGTGCTTGGTGCCGGTGTACTCGCGATTGCGGTTCCTCTTGCTGCCACCATTAACAACCCACCAGCAGGCTACACGCCAGCTGAACCAAAAGTAAAAGCGGGCGCGGCGCCAAAATCTGTGAAAGCTTCTGAGAACTTGTCTTGGAAAGCAATGCTGAAAACGCCTCAGTTCTACTCGCTTTGGGTTATGTACGCGTTTGCCGCGTCTGTAGGTTTGATGATCATTGGTAACATCACCACCATCGCAAGTGTTCAAGCAAACCTGCCAAATGCGGTTTACCTAGCATCTATCCTTGCGGTCTTTAACTCTGGCGGTCGTGTTGCTGCGGGTATCTTGGCTGACAAAATTGGTGGTGTACGCACTCTGCTTCTCGCATTCGTGTTGCAAGGCATCAACATGGTGCTTTTCGCCACCTTCAAATCAGAGTTCACACTGATCATCGGTACGGCGATCGCAGCAGTGGGTTACGGTACACTGCTAGCGGTATTCCCAACCTTGACAGCGGAATTCTACGGCCTGAAAAATTACGGCACGAACTACGGCGTACTCTACACTGCATGGGGTATCGGCGGTGCAATTGGTGCGGCAGTCGTTGGTTTCTCGATGACGCACGGCGAAGCATACGGCCTTGCTTACACCATCTCCGCAGTCATGATGGGCGTTTGTATCGTGCTAGCGCTAGTGACCAAACCGCTATCTGAAGCGAAAGTTGCTGAGTTGAAAAATGCCTAAACATTGATTTGTTTTGCAAAAGGCTTACCCTGATCGGTAAGCCTTTTTTGTATTTCAAAGTAATGTAGGACGAGACAGATTGTTATGGACGCTCAACCCACGCTCGCGCCCCATTATTACCTCGACAATTTTATCAAGCTCACCTCGCATGCTCAGCGGTGGTACAGCGATCTGCTGCATGAGGACGAGCAAGCGTGGCTAGCTCGCTTTAATACGCAGAGCCGCGATGCTCAATGCTTGCTGGTTCGATTACTGAGCCGTAAAGGCGAATGGTTTCGCAGTGATAAGTTACACTATCCAGAAATCAGCAGTATCACCGAGGCGTTGAGCACACTCGAACAACACGGTTTTATCCGTATTAATGGTCCGATTGATAAGCAAACCTTAGCCGCGTCATTACTGACCAAACCCGAAATCGTCGCTCTGTTTTCACCGCTCAATAAGCAGCAAAAGAAAGAAGCCTTGGTGGCTAAGCTGCCCCGCGAGCCTTTTCTCACCCCTTCCGCGTTAGATTTTGACTGGATCAAGCTTGAACATGGCGGCATGCTCGATCTGCTTCTCACGCTATTTTTCGCCAATACCCACCAAGATTTAAGTCAATTTGTCCTCGATGACTTGGGCCTTCATCGTTACGAACCCTATCCTCTGAGCCGCGAGCGGCGCTTTTTTCCAATCAGAGACGATGTCGATAGTCTGCTGCAACTCAGCCAGTTGAGTGAGCAATACCAACAAGGCGACAGAAAATGCGCCTTCACACTGGTCACGCTAGCCGATCAGATCCCCACTTCGCATACTCACCCTTACGTGGAGCGCAAACGTCAGCACCTCATCAACGATATCGCGCGCGATCTTGAGCGCGTCCAGCGTCTTGAGCGCGTCCAGCGTCTTGACGATGCGCTGACGCTGTATCAGCAAACAGAGCTTCCTCCCACCCGTGAGCGACAAGCACGCATTCTAGATAAGTTGAATAGAGATTTTAGTGACGTTGTCACACAAATGTTACATACACCTAGAGACCAAGCTGAGTACGAAGTCGCGCTTAAGTTGCAACAACGATTAAAGCGCAAGCAGGGAGAGCGCGTACCCAGGGCGCAAAAACCTGCGCACGATGTGATGCACGTTGCGCTTGACCTCTCTCGCGAACGGGTTGAGTTGGCGGTGAAAGCTCACTTAGAAGCGCAAGGTTGGCAGGTCTATTTTTGTGAAAATGCGCTCCTCAATGGCTTATTCGGTTTAGCATTTTGGCCGGTCATCTTTGCGCCCGTCGAAGGGGCATTCATCAATGCTTACCAATATCGCCCGCTTGATCTCTACCATTCTGATTTCGCAAGCAAACGCCGCGAAGAGATTGAGCATGTGATGCAAGCTCTACAAGGGCGCGACTGGTCAGCACTGCTCACGACCTATCGGGACAAATACGCCACCAACAATGCGTTTGTGCAATGGTCGCTATTGGACGAAGCACTGCTTAGCCTAGCGTTAAACACCATTCCAACACCCACACTGATTGCTTTGTTTCGCATTTTATTGAGCGATCTTGAGCTGTATCGCAATGGCCAACCGGATCTGATTGCCTTTAAAGAGGGGCAATATCGATGGATAGAAGTCAAAGGACCCGGTGACAAACTGCAAGATAACCAATGGCGCTGGATTGAACACTTCAAACGGCTTGAAGTGCCTTTTTCGGTCTGTTATGTCACGCACCAAACGGAACCCAATTCGAGCGAAAATGCGCATTAATTTGCACTATCGCTCAGTTTTTGCTGCAATTCATCTATCACTGACCAGCGGAATCATCCAAATCATGAATCCAAAAAAGATCTTGAGCCTACTTACCGTGCTCTTTTTTGCCGGCTGTGCCACCTATGCTGGCCTGAATTACGATCAGCTGTTTGGCATAGAGCAAGTGCGCGAGCGCCGAGTCGACGCGAGCGATACACGACACGATTTCTTTCATGCTCAAGTCAAACCTATTCTTGATAAACGCTGTGTGGTTTGCCACGCCTGCTACGACGCCCCTTGCCAGCTCAAGATGTCATCAGTTGAAGGAATAGAACGAGGTGGCAGCAAGGAACTGGTCTATCAAGGTACGAGACTGACTGCCTCAAGCCCGACGCGTCTGTTTGAAGACGCGCAAACCACACAACAGTGGCGCGAGCTCGGCTTTCATCCGATTTTAAACGAGCGCAATCAAACGCCAACCGCCAACCTAGAGGCGGGCTTGATGGCGAAAATGTTGATGCAAAAAGAGGCGCACCCTCTCCCCGAACAAGTTCAACTTGAGGGTTTTGATTTTGCTATTGACCGAAGCCAAGTGTGCCCAACCATGGATGAGTTTGAGCAATACCAAGCGGATCACCCAACCTGGGGAATGCCCTACGGCATGCCGAATTTACCCCAACAGGAATACGCGACTCTCATGGCCTGGCTGCAAGGCGGCGCGACGATGAGCGCACCGCTGCCGCTTAGCCAAGAGCAGCAGCAACATGTTGATCAGTACGAAGCACTGCTTAATCTCCCTTCTCGTAAAGGTCAGTTGACTGCGCGCTATCTCTATGAGCACCTGTTTCTCTTCCATCTTTATTTCTCTGAGATAGACGATGCGCAGCCGAGATTTTTCACTATCGTACGCTCAGCAACCCCACCGGGCGAGCCGGTTCAGCGCATTGCCACTCGCAGGCCGTACGATGATCCGGGCGTGGCGCGCGTATACTACCGCTTGATCCCTGAGCAAGGCACTATTGTCGATAAGACGCACATGCCCTATGCGCTTAATCAGCAGCGCTACAACAACTGGAAAAGCTGGTTTATTGATGCTGAGTATGACGTCGCGACCTTACCCAGTTATGAGCCTGATGTCGCGGCGAATCCCATGACGGCCTTTATCGATCTACCCGTCAAAGCGCGCTTCAACTACTTGCTCGACAACGCACAAAATACCATCAACGCCTTCATCAAAGGGCCGGTATGCCGAGGACAATTGGCGCTCAATGTCATCAATGACCGATTTTGGGTCTTTTTCTTAGATCCCGATAAATCGGATATTCCGCAAGTAAATGAGTTTTATCGCTCGCAAGCCGACAACCTAAAACTTCCCGCTGAGCTGGAAAGCAATACGCTGCCGATTGCCAATTGGGTCAGTTATTCCAAGCAGCAAGCGCGCTATTTGAAAGCGAAATCTGAGTTCACCAATCAGTGGTTTAAAGACGGCAAACACCTGACCACCGATATCATCTGGACAGGCGGTGGCACGAACCCCAATGCCGCTCTCACGGTATTTCGCCATTTTGATAGTGCGTCGGTGGTCC
This sequence comes from Vibrio cholerae, assembly GCA_036903855.1. Taxonomy (GTDB): domain Bacteria; phylum Pseudomonadota; class Gammaproteobacteria; order Enterobacterales; family Vibrionaceae; genus Vibrio; species Vibrio cholerae_D. Next base: position 135,198 of record JACGDM010000001.1, read on the forward strand.
AAGGGTTAGTCGGCACACCACCAAAAACCGCTTGGGTGCTTGATTATGCCTTGTTAGAGCGCATTCATTACCTCCTCGTGGCAGGCTTTGATGTCTATGGCAACTTTGGCCACCAATTGATGACACGCATGTTTATGGACTTCCTGCGCCTAGAGGGAGAAAGTAATTTTGTCGCCTTGCTGCCTCAAGAGGTTCGTCATCAAGAGCATTCGAGCTGGTATCAAGATCAGAGCGCTCAGTTGAGTGATTTCTTACAGCGCAACGTCGAACCCTTCAACCAACCGACGCAAGTGCGCTATGCCAGCGATGATCCGAAAGTGGAGCTGTATGACATTCTACAAACCCAACTCGCCCCCGTACTGTCCAACCGTTTCAAGATTGAGCAAACAGGTCTAAGTGAGCGCAGTGAAGCAACCCTGAGACGTATCGATGCAATACAAGGTGAAGGTCTGGTCCATTTGCCACAAAGCCTAATGATCATGGTGCGCGCGCCAAGCGGACAAGAGCAGTTGTTTACTCTGCTACACAATAACGCTCACACCAATATTTCCAGCTTGTTTAATGAGGAGAGTAACCGCGATTTCGCCAATGATGATTTAACCTTAGTACGCGGAGTGATCGGTAGCTATCCGGCTGCGTACCTATCGTTGGAGGAATCTGAGGTCGATCAGTTGGTCGAATCATTAGAAGCACTGCGAACCGAAGACGATTACATTAAGATACTGGATCAGTTCGCGATTCGCCGCAGTTCTGATGAATTCTGGCCGTTCAGTGACCGCGTGCACGAGTGGTATAAAGCGGATCAACCGATCGAATTTGGATTGCTGGACTATAATCGTTTTGAAAACAGATAAACGTTTTAATTGGGTTTAACGTGTTATCGGAGGTAGTTATGGGACTTCAAGACAATATCCGAGCATTGGAGCAACAAATCTATGTCGCGTGCTCCGAAGGTGATTACGACACCGTACAGATGTTAGAGCACCAACTCGACAGCTTGAGAAACCGGTCATCCCACACCCGTGATGACTCCCCCTATGCACCCGAAGGGAAGCTCTATCCGGAAGACGACTGGTACTAACTATAGTTGCTCAGTCAACTGGGCCACCTCACTCGCCCTGCCTTGCAGGGCGTTTTATTTTTCTGTCACTCGCTCTGTTTGTTGCACCAGTGTTCGCCGAGTTGTTGGCTTAGATGCGCAACCCAATTTACGTAGGCGTTCTTCGCCCAATCCGCTAAAATAATCAGTCACTAAAAAGCGCTTTACAACGCAGTATTACACGCTATCATTCATGCGCAAACGTTTGCCTCACTTTTTGAGTCTGTATTTTGAGGGTTTTATGCTGTCCGATATTGAAATCTGTCGCACGACATCACTGCAATCTATCGATCAGGTTGCGCTTAACGCTGGATTAACGGAATCAGAGTTTCACAGCCAAGGAAAATATAAGGCCAAAATCTCACTGAGCACACTGAAAAGGCTCGATGATCAACCTACAGGCAAGCTAATCGTCGTGACCGCGATTACTCCAACCCCTCTTGGCGAAGGCAAAACCGTCACCACGATCGGCCTTGCGCAAGGATTGAAAAAGTTGGGGCGCTCTGTAATGGCGTGCATTCGTCAACCTTCTATGGGGCCCGTGTTTGGCATCAAAGGCGGCGCAGCCGGCGGCGGTTACTCTCAAGTCGCGCCGATGGAAGAGTTGAACTTACACCTCACTGGCGATATTCATGCTGTGAGCGCTGCCCACAACCTCGCGGCGGCCGCCATTGACGCGCGTCTGTATCATGAACAGCGTAACGGCTATGACGATTTCGAAACGCGCAGTGGACTCAAAGCACTGCGTATTGACCCAGAGCGCATCGTGTGGAAACGCGTAATGGATCATAATGACCGTGCACTGCGCATGATCAGCGTGGGTCAGAACGAGCCAGGTAAAACCATCAACGGGTTTGAGCGCCAAGATGGCTTTGACATCTCAGCCGCATCTGAACTGATGGCTATTCTAGCCCTTGCCAGCAACCTGAGCGATTTGCGCCAACGTATCGGCCGTGTCGTACTGGCTTATGATCTGGATGGGCAGCCCGTGACCGCAGAAGATTTGCAAGTCGCCGGCGCTATGGCGGTGTGCATGAAAGACGCCATCGAACCCACGTTAATGCAAACGCTAGAAGGTGTACCAACCTTGATCCACGCTGGGCCGTTCGCCAATATTGCTCACGGTAACTCTTCCATCATCGCGGACAATATCGCCACCAAGTTGGCCGATTTCACGGTCACCGAAGGCGGTTTTGGTTCAGACATGGGGTTTGAAAAAGCGTGCAACATCAAAGCGCAATTCTCTGGCAAAGCGCCTGATTGCGCCGTCATTGTGGCAACCTTGCGCGGACTTAAAGCCAACTCTGGCTGTTACGACTTAAAGCCAGGCCAAGCCTTGCCCGACGCCCTGTTCCATGATGATAAAGACGCGCTGCACGCTGGATTTGAAAACCTCAAATGGCACATCAACAATGTCAACAAGTACGGCGTGCCAGCGGTTGTGGCCATCAACCGATTCCCGCAAGACAGCGAACAAGAGCTCGCCGAGCTGAAAGCGCTGATCGAAGCTCTGCCAAACAATGTCGCTGTTTCTATCAGCGAAGGCTTTGCCCTTGGCGGTGAAGGCACTCGTGAGCTTGCCGCCAAGGTGGTGGAACAAACGCAGACAAGCGCGAGCTTTAAGCCGCTATATCAACTCTCCCAATCACTGGAAGAGAAACTGATGGCGGTAACAGAAACAGGCTATGGCGCGGCGTCCATCACGCTCAGTGAGCTGGCGAAAGCGCAACTGGCCCAGTTCAAGCAGCAAGGCTTTGATCACCTTGCCGTCTGTATGGCAAAAACGCCCATGTCCATCTCAACTGATGGCGCAGTCAAAGGGGCCCCTAGTCACTTTGATGTGCCAGTACGTGAACTCAAGCTCTGTGCAGGTGCCGGTTTTATCTACGCCCTGTGTGGCAATGTGATGACGATGCCCGGTCTCCCTGATAAACCGGCGTTTATGAATCTTGATCTAGACGATGATGGCGACATCATCGGGCTGAGCTAAACCTTAGCGAGTTAGCTTCGCCTTTCTGGTTTTATTCAAGTTTGAACGAGGCTTAGGCACTGTGCCTAAGCCTTTATTTTTTAAGCGCTGCGCCACTTTTCATCCTGGATGTTGTACCATTGACACTCAGTCAGCCAACAGTGGACCCCGTCATGGAAGCCGAACTACTCGAAATCAAAAACTTCCTCGCCCAACACCCGCCTTTCGATGAACTCGAAGATGAGGTGCTCAACACCGTCACAAAAAGCATAGAAATCTCTTATTTTCGTGAAGATACGCCTGTCATCCACTTTGGCGATGAGATTCACGACCTGTATATGGTGCGCAGTGGCGTCATTGAAGTCTACCGCCGCAAAGGGGAGCTCTATAACCGAATCGATGAGGGCGCCTTGTTTGGCCAAATGGGGCTACTGACCAACAATAAAGTCCGCTTTCCGGCCAAAGCCATCACCGACACCCTACTCTATTGCATTCCCGAAGCGGTGTTCCAACACCTCTACGACAACTATGAATCCTTTGCCGATTTTGTTGAAGTGCAAGACAGTGCGCGTCTGCGCCATGCGATTTCCACCTCGACCGAGCAAAACGATCTCACCACGTCCAAAGTGCGTACCTTGCTGACCGGTGAAGCACCGTACATCTACAAAACCGAGTCGATTCAAAATGCGGCAATCAAGATGGCCGATGAGAATGTCTCTTCATTGTTAATTTATGATGCTGATATCGTCGAGAGCGATGAAGAGGACACCAACCCATTAGTCGGGATCATTACTGACCGCGATTTGTGTACACGGGTGCTCGCGCAGGGTCTTAACCCCGCAGACCAAGTGGCGGACGTGATGACCACCGAACTCATCTCCCTTGATCACAACGCCTACGTCTATGAAGCCATGCTCACCATGCTGCGCTACAACGTGCACCATTTACCTGTGCTAAAAGACAAAAAACCGATAGGCATCATTGAGGCTACCGATATCGTTCGCTACGAGTCGCAAAACTCTCTGCTACTGGTGAGCACCATCTTCCAGCAACAAAGCATTGATGAGTTGGAGGTGTTATCCCAACAAGTGAAGGACAGTTTCGTCCGTCTGGTGAACGAAGACGCCAACTCGCACATGGTTGGCAGTGCGATGTCGGTGATTGGTAGAAGCTTTAAGCAGCGTATCATCGAGTTGGCGGAAGAAGAGCTCGGCGAAGCGCCTATTCCCTACTGCTTTGTCGCACTGGGATCGATGGGGCGGGATGAGCAGCTATTAGTCACTGACCAAGACAACGCCATTATTCTCGATAACAGTTTCGATAAAAATCTGCACGATGACTATTTTGCACAGCTCGCCAAACGGGTCTGTGATGGGCTCGATCGCTGCGGCTACCAATACTGCACCGGCGACATTATGGCGACAAACCCCGACTGGCGAATGACACGCACCGAATGGGAAGAGTGTTTTGCCGATTGGATTGACGATCCAAACCCTAAGGCGCTGCTCAATGCCTCTATTTTCTTTGACTTAGATGGCGTGTATGGCAGGCTCAAATTTGCTGAGCAGCTCAATGGCTTTATCGTCCGCCGCGCCCGTAAGAACAACCGTTTTCTCGCGTGTTTGGCGCGCAATGCCATGAACCGCACCCCACCACTTGGCTTTTTTAAAGATTTTGTGATGGAAAAAGACGGTCAGCACAAAAATTCGATCAACTTAAAACGTCGTGGCACCGCGCCACTGGCCGACCTTATCCGCGTGCATGCACTGGCCGTTGGCTCTCGCTCAAGAAATTCATTCGAACGCCTTGATGACATTCAAGAAGCCGGCATTTTGCCAAAAGGCAAAGCGCGAGATTTGCGTGACGCGTTAGAATTTATCTCCATGGTACGTATCCGCCACCAAGCCTATGATGTGGAAAATGAGATTGAACCAGACAACAACATCGAGCCAGAGCACTTGTCTGATTTTGAACGCCGCAACCTCAAAGATGCGTTTCAGATTTTGAGTAATGCGCAGAACTTCCTCAAGTTCCGCTATCAAGCGAGCAACAACTTTAAGTAGGCAACACGATGCTAAATCGACTCAAATACGCTGGCAGCATAGACTGGCCGAACAAGTTCCAACAAAAGCTCGCACTGACTCAAGATGAGCGACTGCTGCGCTACTACCAAGCTGGGGTGCCTGCGCTTGACACCCCTATTGGCGAGGTGAAGTTTCTAGCGATGGATTTTGAAACCACCGGCCTTGATGCTAATCAAGATGACATCATCACCATAGGGACTGTGCCGTTTGATCTTAATCGAATCTACATGAATCAGGCCAAGCACTGGACCGTTCGCCCCCGTCAGCAGTTAGCGGAAGAGTCGGTGGTCATTCATGGCATTACCCACTCAGATGTGCTGGACGCTCCGGATTTGTCTGCTGTGTTTGATCAGGTATTAGAGCAAATGGCGGGTAAGATCACCGTGGTTCACTATCAAAAAATCGAACGTGAGTTTTTCGATCAAGCGCTGCGCACTCGCATTAATGAAGGCATCGAGTTTCCAGTGGTCGATACCATGCAACTTGAAATCGAATGGCAGAAGAAACAGACCCAGGGCATCATCAATCGGATTAAAGGCAAGAAACCACAATCTGTCCGTTTAGCGGCCAGTCGCACACGTTACGGTCTGCCACAATACACGCCACATCATGCCCTGACCGATGCGATCGCAACCGCTGAGCTTCTTCAAGCGCAAATCGCCTATCGCTTTGTACCTTCAACGCCCATTGGCAAACTGTGGATTTAATTCGCTTTACGTCTGGGATTTCAATTTCAGCGAGGCATAAAAAACGGGAGACATTCGAGTCTCCCGTTTTATTTTCACTTATTGATGAAATAAGTTACTGATTGTATTTCTCAGTACGCATACCGAGTAGCAAGCTGACACACATCAGCAGCAGGACAATCGTGAACGGCAGCGCGGTTGAAATCGCACCCGCTTGGAGCGCTTGAATTGCCTCCGTACCACCAATCCAGAGCAGCGCAACCGCAATCGCCCCTTCCATGAAGGCCCAGAATACACGTTGCAGGACAGGCGCATCCACTTTACCACCAGCGGTAATGCTGTCGATAACCAGTGAGCCTGAATCCGATGAGGTGATAAAGAACACCAATACCAGTACCACTGCAATCACAGAGAGCATCGTACCCATTGGCAGTACATCAAACATCTGGAACATCGCTAGCGACACATCCGTCAAGCCGTTGGCACCCAGCTCACCAATATTGTTGACCACTTGATCAATCGCAATGCCACCGAAGACCGACATCCAAAGCAAGGTGACGGCAGTAGGGACAAGCAATACTGCGGTCATGAATTCGCGCACGGTACGACCTTTAGAAACGCGCGCAATGAACATACCGACAAATGGCGACCATGAAATCCACCAAGCCCAGTAGAAAACAGTCCAACCTTGGAACCAAGCGACGTCTTCACGACCATGCGGGTTACTTAGCGGGATGATGTTTTCCACGTACGCCATCAGCGTTGTGCCGATGTTGCCAAACGTGACCGCATAACCGATCAGAGCCACCAAAATCAGCAGCACGAACGCTACTAGCATATTGATGTTACTGATCACTTTTACACCACCGTCGATGCCGCGAACAACCGATACCACCGCCAGTAATGTCACAATAGTAATCACGACGATCTGTAGCCCTAGGCCGGCATCAATACCGAAGACATGGTGAATACCACTGGCCGCTTGTTGCGCGCCAAGACCAAGAGACGTGGCCAAACCAAACAAGGTAGCCAGAACCGCGAGTATATCCACCACGTGACCTGCCCAGCCCCAAGCGCGATCGCCCAGAAGTGGATAAAAAATTGAGCGAATTGAGAGCGGTAAGCCTTTGTTATACGCAAAGAACGCAAGTGACAGTGCCACCACGCCATAGATAGCCCACGGGTGCAAACCCCAGTGGAACATGGTTGCGCCCATAGCCAGTTTGGCGGCGGCTTCTGTGTTGGCTTCCACACCCAGTGGCGTTTCATACCATCCGGTGAAATACGCAACGGGCTCTGCCACACTCCAGAACATCAGTCCGATACCCATACCAGCAGCAAACAGCATAGAGAGCCAAGAGATGAACGAATAGTCCGCCGTCGCTTGTTGACCGCCCAGTCGGATTTTCCCAAGCGGTGAGACAATCAACGCCAGGCAGAAGATCACGAAAATGTTGCCCGACCAAATGAACAGCCAATCAAAACTGCCAATGATTTGCCATTTTAGGCCATCTAACGCAGATTTAGCCGACTCCGCATCAAGCACTAGCGTCGCTACCAAGAACAACGCGATCAAACCCGCGCTGATCCCAAAGACAGGGTTGTGAACATCAAACCCCCATTTCTGCACATTATCTTGCCCGACAGTGTAGTCGGTGCTATCGATACTGTACTTATCTATACCCTTAGTCATCGTTCCTCTCTTAGATGATTAGTGCGTGTGTTCGAGCTTGTTGACATAAAAATCATTAGTCGTAAAACTAATATCCTGAGCTTTACGACGCATTGCTAACGAAGTTCAAGCTCGTCGCGAACGCACACATTGTACTCACCCATATAAAATGTTCCATTAAACCTCGGTTAAACGTTCACTTTTCATTCAAAAAGGTTAGCAGAAGTTCAATTTTTAAACAAAACCCTCACTCAACGCTGATATGGTTTTGTTTGAATTCTAAACATTTGAACTCTACTAAATTCCTCACTACACTTCTTCTTAATGATAATTTACATGATGAGTGGTCATTCAAACGCCTGAAAGAACAGTGATCTTTACACTTCAAATGATTCACTAATTGAGGTATTTTCCCCGCTCCATCGCGACGTTAATAGAGGTATCAAGTTGGAAAAGCACGAAGAAGTCTTGGTTTCACTCCGCCAAATCATGCGCGCTATTGATTTGCACTCGAAGAAACTGAGTAAAGAGTCGGGTCTAACCGGGCCACAATTAATACTCATGCGCTCGATTCGAGAACTCGGTGAAGTGACCATTCGTGAGCTATCTAACCACACCAACATGAGTCAGGCGACGGCCACTACCATCCTTGACCGCCTCGAGCGAAATGATCTGGTTAAGCGCGTGCGCAGCGTGCAAGACAAACGCAAGGTACACGCTCATTTAACTGACAAAGGCCGTCAAGTGCTTAGCGAAGCACCAATGCCACTGCAGCAAAGCTTTATCAATAAGTTTCAAAAGCTCGAGGAGTGGGAACAGTCGTTGTTACTCTCGTCCGTCCAACGCATTTCCGCCATGATGAATGCCGAAGACATCGAAGCGGCGCCAGTGCTAGAGCTGGGTAGCATCATCAAGCCAGAATAATTCGCCGCGTTGCTTACCGTGATCAAGGTGAGTGGCTAACGGTAGATTGGCCACTCACTCGACGCTTTCACTTGGCGAATCGATAAATGGGTGTGAATGTCTTTCACATGATTGAGAGTCTGTAACTTGCGAGTAAATGTTTCATAGCCACTCAAATCGCGCGCCGCGACCTCAAGTAGATAATCGTACGCCCCTGACACCACATGACAGCTCACCACCTCTTCCATCTCAATCACATCTTGTTCGAAACTGGTGATAGAGCTCGCCTGATGGTTGTTTAAGCTCACTTCGACAAATACTGTCATTCCAACACCAATATGCCCCGCATCTAACTTTGCATGATAGCCGCTGATCACCCCACTCTCCTCTAAGCGCTTAATCCGCCTTGCACAAGGTGACGGTGACAACCCGACCTTTTCCGCTATTTGCGCCGCGGATTGACGCGAATCTCGCTGCAATAGCGAGAGAATGTGTTTATCAATTCGATCCATACTACGTTGCCCATATCACTCAAAAAACGGTTTATCATTAGCAAAATTTGGCACACATTAAGTAAATTGCCACTCACTTTGCCATCTTTCACCCCATCATACGATTCATACTTAGCAAATGATAACTAAATGTTAAAGCATTATGTTCACAGGCTATCTTGCCATGCTGGCAACCCTCCTGATGTGGTCAGGCTTTTTTCTTTCACTACGTATGGGCGTTCAATCTGCATTGACTCTGGCTGATATTGCGCTGCTGCGTTTTATGCTGCCCGCAATTGTCCTGTTGCCCTTTGTCATCAAACACAGAGCGGCAATTCGACATACGCCTTGGAGGCTGAAACTAGGCTTGTTGATCGGTTGCGGCCTTCCCTATCTATGGGTCGCGGGTAATGGAATGCAGCTTGCACCGGTTTCCGATGGCAGCGCACTCATCCCTGGCACCTTACCGCTGTTTGTCACGGCGCTTGCGGTGTTGGTTTACCGTCAATCGCTGAGCCACCATAGAGTGATAGGCTTGTGCCTGATTGTGGTTGGCATCGCGATATTTCTGCATTATGGGGCCAGTGCGGGCCACCATCAGCTTCATGGTTACCTTGTCTTGCTTGTGGCGAGTTTCATGTGGAGTGTGTTTACGATTTGCGCCAGAGTCGCCGCGCTCAATGCCTTAGCTGTTGCCGGATGGGTATCATTGCTTTCAAGCTTGACGTTAGCATTTTTGATAGGGACTGGGGTCGTGCCGAGCACCTTAGCCAGTGTCGGCGTCACCCTATGGCCGTACGATGAGTTACTCCGCCATCTTTTACTGCAAGGCGTTGGCGCAGGCATTATTGCCGCCTTTACCTACCTTCATGCCATTGCTCATCTGGGCGCCGAGCGCAGCGCAGCGTTTGCAGCAACGACACCCGCTATCGCGACGCTCTTAGCTTGGTTTTTCTTGCAAGAAAGCGCCAGCGCGGTGAGCTTGCTCGCCCTCGGCTGTATATCGCTTGGCAGTATTATCGCCAGCAATGTCTTTTTAAAAAATGATCAGTCGGTCGCCTTTACTGTCAAACCCTATACCGTTAAACCAAAGGCAGCGAACGCCAAACAACCTTGATGCACCTTGGTGGACAAGCGTTAGACAGAAAGTTTGATAAACGCGGCGGGAATGATCACACACAGCCCATAGACCCATAAAGGGATCCAACGACCTTTTTGATGAATGAGTACGGGTGAGCATACAAACAGGCCAATCAGGACCAACAAGGCGCTGCCCGGCGCCCATTGCTCAACTAAAGCGATAACCACCAAATAGCTGATAATAAACCATTGCGGTAAGTGCAGTTTTAACCCGAGCGCGAGTGAGAAAAGTAGAGCAGCAAGCAAAGACAACATAGGTGACTCTTTATTATGATTTGGATTAAATATTAATGAGAACCATTATCAAAAACAAGTCATTTTTACGCGCGATTAGAACGTGATATCCTCTGCGCACCAATCTTCTAACACCTACCGATTTATGAAAACACCTTGCATTGCAGCATGTAAAAACAATGGCGGAATCTGTAGCGGTTGTCACCGTACTATGGACGAAATCGTTCAGTGGTCTCAGCACTCTGATGAACAACGTGATCACATCATGGACTCACTCAGCGGGCAACAGAGCACACACACCTGTCCTCAGTGTGCCAGCCCTACTCAGTGTGACATTAGCCTAGGCAAATCAACATGTTGGTGCTTTTCGCTCGAAGAACGCGACAAATCGACGCTCAATGACGATACTTCTCGTGACCTTTGCTTATGTCGCCGTTGCCTTAGCGCACTGCCGTTGGCCTAAAAAGCCCACAATTTTAGGGGTAAGATAAAAAATCGACCTATCGAACAAAAAAGTTGTAACCAAGCTTGTCATTCACGACAAAAATGAATCCATACACTATTAAACAACTTGCATTGAGTTCACAAAAACCGCGTTAATGTATATGAAATTCATCTAAAAGCCTTCAGCACTATTCACTGTCATCATTGATCAATAAACAAACAGCAAACTATGTCAAATTGCTATTTTTTCGTCATTTGAGTCGCGGATTCGCACGCGCTAGGATGGCTAAAATAACGACACAATGAGGGCTTACCTATGGAAAAACTCTTCGCTTCAGCACTGGAACTCAAACAGCGTACCCAAGTGACAAGTCTATTTGCCATGAACGGTTTCAAGATTATCGACACCGACTTTGACCAAGTGATCTTCGAACGCTTGGGCACAAAAATTCAAGTCCATTTTGATCGCTCAGCTAACGCGCGCGCACTCGCCGTACTCGATAGTTAAACACTTCAGAGCTCCCCTACCTCCGCCAACGTGTTGACCTGCCCCAGGTAAGCACTCAGGCTCTAAAAGTCGCGGTAAATAGGCCGCGACTTTTTGTAGCACTCCACATCCCGATTCCGTAAGAACCTCACTAACGCCCAGCTCGCCGGCGGTTGCAAATCCACCAATATTCACGTCCTTTCACTCACTGCTGCTGTTTTTGTCCGCTTATCAGCACGCTAGCCATAACGCTAAGAAGAATAAAATGGTAACATCGCGCCAATAGATAAATGTGTATTGAGCAAGCAGACACATCGCCAGCCCGCGGTATCAGCGACAAACCTGAGATGAATGGGGTGACTCATTTCTCATCTGGCTCAAGCACAAAAGAGTAATTACAAGGTATTCAAATGGTTAACAACACAATTCAATGGTTTCCTGGCCACATGCACAAAGCGCGCAAGGAGATCGAAGAAGCCATTCCGCAAGTGGATGTCATTATTGAAGTGCTCGATGCTCGTATCCCGTTTAGCAGCGAAAACCCGATGATCTCTCAACTACGCGGAGAGAAACCTGTGGTTAAAGTGCTCAACAAGCGCGATCTTGCCGATCCTGAGCTTACTCAATTGTGGATCGAGCACTTTGAGAAAGAGCACAACGTGAAGGCAATGGCCATCACCACACAAAATCCCCAAGAAGTTCATAAAATCCTCGAGCTTTGTCGCAAGCTGGCGCCACATCGTGAAGAGATCGGCAAAAACGTTCGCACCATGATCATGGGCATTCCCAACGTCGGCAAGTCGACCATCATCAACACACTGGCTGGTCGTGTGATTGCACAAACCGGTAACCAGCCTGCCGTGACTCGACGCCAACAACGCATCAACTTGCAAAATGGCATCGTGCTGTCTGACACGCCGGGAATTTTGTGGCCGAAAGTTGAAAACCCGCACAGTGGATTCCGACTCGCCGCAACGGGCGCTGTGAAAGACACAGCAATGGAATACGATGAAGTCGCGTTCTACACCGTTGAGTACTTAGCCAAAGCGTACCCTGAGCGCTTAAAAGAGCGCTACCAAATTGAAGAGTTACCCGAAACCGATATTGAGCTGATGGAAGAGATCGGTCGACGCCGCGGCGCACTACGCACAGGTGGGCGCGTTGATCTGCACAAATGCTCAGAAATCCTTTTGCATGAGCTGCGCGGCGGAACCCTGGGTCAATTGACTCTGGAGCGCCCAGAGATGATCACCCAAGAGTTGATCGAAGTCGAAATCGAAGCGGCCCGCAAAGCAGAAGAGAAAGCGAAGAAGAAAGAAGAGCGTCGTAAGCGTTACTTGAAAAACAAACGCTAAGGCGTTTAGGAGAGTGTCGATGAGAGTCCCCACGAATATTATTACCGGTTTTTTGGGCACAGGAAAAACCACCGCCATTTTGAACCTGCTCAAAGAGAAACCGGCAAACGAGCATTGGGCGGTATTGGTCAATGAATTTGGCGAGATAGGGATTGATGGCGCACTGCTCACAGACCAAGGCGCACTCATCAAAGAAGTCCCCGGCGGCTGCATGTGCTGTGCCGCTGGCGTGCCGATGTCAGTGGCGGTCACGGCACTGTTGCGTACCCAACCAGATAGGCTGATTGTCGAGCCTACGGGCCTGGGGCACGCGCACAAAGTACTGGCTACTCTCACGTCTGCGCAGTTTGCTGACTACATCGATTTGAAAGCGACCATCGGGCTGGTTGATCCGCGCAATCTCTCTAAGGATAAATACACCAGTAACCAGAACTTTATTGACCAACTGGCCATTTCCGACATCATTATTGGCAACAAGGTTGATCAATGTCAGGTCAGTGATGTAGACGCCTTCAACGATTGGGTCACGGTTCAGACACCACCGAAAATCTACAGTCAGTTGGTGAAACAAGGTCGCTTCCCGATTGAGTTGCTCGATAGCCAGCGCCGTAGTAAAGCACCGTCGAGCGCGCCAATGGACGCTCATCACCATGAACATGCCGAGCAAGAGCCTCAATTCGCCCTTGCCCCCGATCAAGTGATGGCTCGCAAAGAAAACCAGGGCCAAGGTTACTACAGCTGCGGCTGGCTTTTCGGCGCTGAAGTCACCTTTAATTTTGATGATCTCTTTTCAGTGCTGTCTGATCTCACCGCAGAGCGCGTCAAAGGCGTGTTGAATACCAACAATGGTAGCTTCGCGTTTAACGTCAGCAATGGCGTGGTCTCCGTCAATCAAGTCAGTTTGGAGGGATTTGAAAGCCGCCTAGAAGTCATCGACAGCCAGTTATTGCCTTGGCAACAACTTGAAGACGTCTTGGTTAGTATCTCTAGCCTTAACCAAGCATAACGAGTCGCTGCCAGAGGTAACGCTGGTGGCCTCTTCTCGCCTTTTTCTCATCCTAGAATAAACCTCTTGACCCTGTAGGCAACTACAGGGTTTATAATCACACCATGATTTCTTCAACATGGCTTATCAACATGGAACGGTTAACCCGCGGTCAGTTGGCCAAACAGCTGAACATTACCATTGAAGCAATACGATTTTATGAACAGCAAGGGCTACTAAAGCCACAACGTGCCGCCAACGGCTATCGTCAATACGATAGTGACTGCGTCGCCAAGCTCTCGTTTATTCTGCACGCAAAAGAGTTGGGGTTCACACTAGAGGACATCCAAGAGCTGCTCTCCATCCATATCAAGCCTGAGCAACATACCTGCCAAGAGGTAAAGAGCATTACGGAAGCGAAACTGGACGATATTGAACAAAAGATACAGCGCCTGCAACACATGCACGATGCGCTGCAAGTAATCAATCAGCGTTGTTGTGGCGGCGCCCATGCGGCAACACACTGCACCATACTCACAGCGCTTGCGCATACAAAGCCCGAGGAGAGATAGCATGAGCCGACTTGATACCTTTTTCATGACGTTGCTTGATTTATGGCTCGACTCCGCCTTTTGGATTATTGTCGGCCTCATCGTCGCGGGCATCCTAAAAAGCTTGATGAACACAGACAAATTGGGGCTGCTATTCAAAGGTTCTGGCTTGTGGCCTGCGGTAAAAGCGACAGTATTGGGCGCGCCATTGCCTCTGTGCTCATGCGGCGTGATCCCAGCTGCTTTGGGCCTTCGACGCGCTGGCGCCTCCAAAAGCTCGACGGTCGCCTTTTTGATCTCGACACCAGAAACGGGCGTTGACTCCATCTCCATCTCTTACGCGTTACTTGGGCCATTTATGGCAATTCTCCGCCCTATTGCCGCAATGAGTTCTGCATTAGTCGCAGCGATACTCGTGCTAGTGACAGACAAAGAAACGCAACCCGTGACACCCTCTCAGCCAAGCAACAATCATTGCTCATCAAGTTGCTGTAGCAGTAAGCGAGTAGAGAACAGTCCTGTCTCATGGACAACGCGGATTTGGCAAGGTCAGCGGTTTGCCTTTACCGACTTGATTGCCGATCTCTCTATCTGGTTAATTATAGGGTTAACAATGTCCGCGTTAGTCGTGACTTTTATTCCTCCTGAATCTCTAGGTGAACTTAGCCACGGCCCTTGGGCGATGCTGGTTATGGCTCTGATTGGCGTGCCTATGTATATCTGCGCGTCAGCCTCAACACCTCTCGCAGCAGGCTTTATGCTTGCGGGTGTCTCCCCTGGCGCCGTGCTTGTCTTTTTACTTGCAGGCCCTGCCACCAACATGGCGACATTGGGCGTGGTTTATCACCAGCTAGGCAAGCACGTTCTTGTGAGCTACCTGATCGGTGTTGTGGGCGTGGCAATGGTGTTTGGATATATGACGAACGCGTTAGTGGATACACTCGCCATCGACATCCAAGCGCAACTCGACAGCAGCAGTCAGCTTATCCCAGAGAGCCTCGTTTGGTTAAGCGCCATCGTATTATTGATTGCGATCTTCAGAGACATCTACAAGCGGTTTCAGCCATTAAACAAACAAACCGCTGGCTGAAGATTCATCCTGTGGGTCTTTGTGAAGCTAGATTTAGAGCCAGTTTTTTAGACTCATACCGTAACCAAAAAGAGAGCCGCTGTAATGTAGCTCTCTTTCTTAATTCTGTGATTCAAACAAGCACGCTCACTTAATCCACAACCAAACATCCTTTGCGGGTCGTTAGAAGGGCAAATAGTGCACATAAAAAGGCCGCAAAAGCGATAATGGTGAGTGACAATGACCAAGTTTGAGTCTGAGAGTAAATCATGCCAACAATGGCGGGCCCAACAGCCGCAAGAGCATAACCTATTGATTGGGCCATACCTGACAACGTCGCCGCTTGTGCTGAGGTCCCGGATATCTGCCCCAAAATAGACAAAGCGAGAATAAAGGTAGAACAGTTGCCCAAACCAAACACACCAACCCAGAAGATAGCCCACTGAGGAAATAGCATTAGACCTGTCACACCGACCCCGTTTAAAAGCGCAGCACCGACAAATAAAGGCGCAATACTTTTGCTTCTAGCCATGATAGGAATGAGCAGCAACCCCGGAACCATAGTCGAAAACTGCAAAAAGCCATACACATACCCCGCTTCTAACTCGCTATAGCCTAAAGCCGCGAGAATTTTTGGCAGCCAGCCTGCAAACGTGTAAAAAATAAAAGAGTTCAAACCAAGCGCAAACGTGAAGTACCAAGCAATAGGCTGGCGCATCAGCTTGTTTAACGGGTAATACTCTTTGCTACTCGCAGTGCTGCGAGTTTTGCTTTCCGCTAACCTTGGCAACCAAAAAGCCAGAGCGAGCACAGGAAAAATCAAATTCCCCGCCAATGCGACTCGCCAACCGATAGAGACGTCATCAATAACGTTGGTGACAGGTACCATGACCGAAGCGCTCAGTGTTGAGCCAATACCCATCGATATACCATACAGTGCAGTCACTGTCGCAATTCGGCCGGGAAATGACGCCTTGATGATTGCCGGAGCTAACACATTGCCGATTGCAATGCCAAGGCCAATGAGCGTTGTTCCAATGAACAACCAGTAAAAGTGCCCAAAAGAGCGGGATACTGCCCCAACCGCGATCAACACTAACGCAAAACAAATCGACTTCTCTAAACCCAGTTTACTGCCAAGCTTGGGGCACCAAGGAGACGCCAACGCAAACATGATCAGCGGCGTTGACGTAATCACACCCATACTGACCGCTGAAATCTGTAACGAGTCCATAATTTGCGAAATGAGCGGAGCTAAGCTGGTGAACGGTGCGCGTAAATTGATAGAAAGCAGCAGCACGCTAATCATCAACAAAGTCGTGGTTTTTGATTTGAACATCGGTTTCAAACTTTTTAGCAGGAGAGATAACGTTGAAATGTCTTATCTTACGCTTTTAACTGGCAATAGCCAGAAGGCGAACAAAATGCGCGTCGAGAATGGCAGTGTACCCTAGATAAAACCTCAAGCCGGATAGATGGGTCTTCGAAAATGATTCCCTCAAAGAACTCACATACGCGAGTTCTAATACTATTGGCTGAGCTGCGATTTTCGCTTCCGTTATTAGCAATTACGATCTATTCAGCGTTGCTGTTTACCACCAAGTTAGCATTGTAAGTAACCATGATCACCTGACGGTGCCAGAAGGCTACCGGAGGAGCATAGCTCTGATATCAGGCATCACCTCTTTTGCCCCAAGGTATCCCGCTTCAATCGCTCGCTCTTTTTCATCAAATGCACCGCTACTGATTGGCTCAAACTTTGGTGCAATGATGATGTCTGCACTATTTAGCTCTTGCTGAGATAACCGACAGCTCTGCATGCGAAAAGTAGAAAGGGTGATCTTGCTTGCCAATACGTCAGGAGTCGGTTGATTGTGGCAATATATATCGACTGCAATGATCTTTTGTGCGCCTAACTCTCTTGCCGTATAAACAGGTATCACGCTCAGAACACCACCATCAACGAGAATATCTCCTTGGTTCTCAACCGGTACAAATGCCCCAGGGATTGTTGAAGAGGTTTGCACTGCATGACCGGGATTTCCAGATCGAATCATTACGATTTCTTGCGTTGTGAGATTGGTAGCAGTAACGGCGACTGGTATTGGCATATCAGTTAAGTCATCATAGTCAACATGGCTATTTATCCATTCAGAGAGTTTTTTTCCATTAACCAACCCTCTTGAAGACACCACGAAATCGGCCAGATCTAATATACCAATCTCTTCAATTGTCGTTTCCATCTCCTCAAAGGACATACCCGATGCATAGAGGACCGCCGCTATTGAACCTGCGGATGTGCCGCTCACCACTTCAGGTTTTATTCCCTCTTCTTCGAGCGCTTTAAGAACCCCAAGATGCATAAACCCCCGAACACCACCACCGCCAAAAGCAATGCCTAACTCATGTTTATCAAGTACGGGAGTCGTCACTGCGTTAAGGTCTTCGTAAACATTGGGAGAAGAGCAGGCTACTAAACTGGCTGTTATGACGGAAAGCATTAGGCTCTTTAGCATCAATTTTTGCCTAAATCGTTGAATCGTCATTGTATGAACCTCTGTCATCTTGTTGAGCTAGTTACTCCTATTTGCAAGCAGCTATCGGAGCGAGTATCGTTAATAATAGCTAACTATATCTCTCAAATGGTTTGCTTAAATAGGTCAAATACTCTTTAAGACATGCCTATTTGTATCACTATGGCTACTGAGGAACAAAATGAAACAGAGGATTAAACAAATAGTAGAAAGCCGTATTGCTGAAGACGGTATGGTCGAAACGGGCATCAAAGGTGTTAGTTTGTTCCGAGTGACGCACTCGATACCTTGTGCACCTGCGGTATATGAACCGACGGTGATTGTCATTTTGAGTGGTAAGAAAGAAGCGATTCTCGACGGCAATCATTACATATATGACAACAGTCAATATATGTGCTGTACAGTCTCTCTACCCGTCGAAGCGGGGACACCTGAAGCCTCTCCAGAAGAGCCTCTGCTAGGCGTCTATATTTCTCTAGATACCAAGGTTATGACTGAACTGGTGATTGAAATGGAGAGTGCCGCCAGTACGATAAAACGACCAAAAGGTAGTTCGCAACCACCGGGCATGTCACTGGCTAACTGGGATGATACCTTTTCTGATGCGCTACTTAGGTTACTTCAACTTGACGACAGTAGTATCGATACCGCTATCTTGGGTGAAAGCCGTCTGCGCGAATTTTACTACGCAGTGCTGAAAGGCGATGCTGGTGTTTCTGCAAGAAGAGCTTTTGGAATTGGAAACGAAATCGCGAAGTCGATCGAGTACCTATCACTTAACCTTAGTAAGAACGTTACTATTGATGAACTCGCTTCTATCGTTTGTATGAGTCGTGCGGTTTTCCATCGTAAATTCAAACAAGCAACTTGTATGTCCCCTATCCAATTTATGAAGTCGATGCGCTTAAACAAAGCCGCTATGAAGATAGCAGCAGGAATGAACGTTAACGAGGCTGCGATGTCGGTAGGTTATGTGAGTTCTTCTCAATTTAGTCGTGAGTTTAAACGAATGTATGGTCAATCACCTAAACAGTGGAGTCGAAAAAAAGACATGCTTGAGAATATTGCTTAGTTAACCAACCATACAACGATATAACTAAAACACACACAAATGATACAAATAGGCACTTTTTAGAGACTATTTTGCCTAGTTTAGCAATAGGGTGATAGATATAGTAATTGCACAGCATCAATGAAAGGTGACTTGTCGTGAACAAAATTATTCTATCTATAGGAGTCAGTATGGTTCTTGTTGCTACCACCTCTGCGAATGATATCAATGACGATCTTTATCAGCTAGAAGATACTGTTGAGGACATGGAAGGTAATGTCTATCGAACTGTAACCATCGGTGAGCAGGTTTGGTTAGCTGAAGGGTTGAGAAGTACCAAGTTCCAAGATGGTTCTGCTGTCAGCTCTGGCGTCATTCCAAAAGATGATAAAGCGAACTTATTAAAATATGGTCGACTATACAACTGGCATGACGTCGCTGATGAAAGAAATTTATGTCCAGAGGGCTGGAGAGTAGCGACAGATGAGGACTGGAAGACGCTTGAGCGAAGCATTGGTATGCCTGAAGACGAACTTCATCAAGAGGGCTGGCGAGGCAGTGACCAACAGATTGGTTTACAACTAAAAGAGGCACAAACTGATGGACCATTTCAAAAAGTGGATCAGTCTTTAGTCAACAAACAGAATTTCTTTGCAAGACCTGCAGGCGTAAAGTGGAACGGTTTTTACATCACAGAGGGCGCTTATTCCGAATTTTGGACGGCAGATAGTGCATCTGACACGAAAGCTATTATTCGAACACTGGCTTACTCTTGGTGGAATGCGCACAAAGGCGAAATTCGTCGTGCTACCAGCTCAAAGGATTATATGTTCAGTGTTCGCTGCGTGAAAATTTAAATTTTGTCCAGAAACTTTCTTAATTAGATCAATAGTTCTTCCATTACAGTTCTTCTACTCCTACTAGGTATTCGATATGACTTATTCTTCAATTTTAATTACCGGCGCAAACTCTGGACTTGGGTTTGAGGCTGCTAAACAGTTTGCCCAAAAAGACGGTATTTCGAAAATTATTTTGGCATGCCGAAGTGAAGAGCGAGCGGAAAGAGCGCTTCTGAGGTTGGAAGAGCTCACAGGCAAGAATATTTTTGAAACATTGATTGTAGATGTAAGTAGTTTAGAGTCCTGTCGAAAAGCGGCTGATAATCTTGATACTAAAGTCGATGGCATTATATTGAATGCGGGTGGTGCAGGCGGTTCAGAGCCTACAAAGCTTACAAAAGATGGTGTCATTTTTACCTTCGCAGTTAATGTGTTAGGAAATATCCATTTAGCTGAACGTTTAATGAATAATGGGAAGTTAAACGCTAGTGGGTCGGTCGTGTATGTTGCCAGCTTTGCAGCAAGAGGAGCGCCCGAAATTGGCGCCGCGAAACCACCGATTACAGAAGGCTCAATAGAAGAGTGGATATCAGTTGTAAATGGAGAAAAATTTGCCAAAAACAAGGCGTATACTGACCACTATGGTTCTGTAAAACTGATGGGCGCCCTATGGACAATGAGTATGGCACGCAAACATACAAACTTTAGGTTCGTCACTGTTGATCCAGGAATGGCAGCGGGTACGTCAGGGGCAGATGCTTTTCCTTGGTATCAAAAGTGGGCAACCAATGCCACAATGCGAGTTATGCAGTTCCTGGGGAGAGCACATTCTGTTGAAGTGGGTGCTAAACGTTATGTCGACGTGATGCTAAATACAGAGGATTTTGAGACTGGTATTTGGTGGGGCAGTGAACAAGGACTAACAGGAAATTTAGCCGACCAAGTAACACACTGGCCGGAGATTATTGGCAAGGAGTCAGTCCAAGACAATGCAAATACCGTTATTCATAAGTATATAAAGTAGAAGATGATCTTCGATTATCAGAAGGAATTGAGAGCTGAAAGATTCGATTTGTCTACATGCTTCCGAATGGTTAGTTTTTTGGTCTAGCTCGCTTTTGTCCAAAAGCGTGTTAATCGAAAAAGTTTCTATTTCTAGCCAATTTATCGCCATTTAGCAGCCATTAAAAAACAATCTCCCTGCCGCAGCTTTGTCGCCACTCTATGATTTTGGTTCAAAAAAAGAGCCGCAGAAGCGGCTCTTTTGATAGTTCGTATTTTCCGAATAATCCTCAGATCACTCTTTACCGAATACGTTGTTTTCTTGTTCTTGTACACGGATGAAAGTCGTACGCTTCGTTAGCTCTTTAAGCTTTGCAGCGCCTACGTAGGTACACGTTGAGCGCACGCCACCAAGGATGTCAGAGATGGTGCCGTGAACACTGCCGCGGAATGGTAGAAGTACGGTTTTTCCTTCCGCTGCGCGGTACTGTGCAACGCCGCCTGAGTGCTTGTCCATGGCTGACTGAGAAGACATGCCGTAGAACTTCATGAAGGTTTTGCCGTCTTTTTCTACCAACTCACCACCAGATTCTTCATGACCCGCGAGCATACCGCCGAGCATGACAAAATCGGCACCGCCGCCGAACGCTTTGGCTACGTCACCGGCGCAAGAACAGCCACCGTCACCGATGATCATGCCGCCAAGGCCGTGCGCCGCATCTGCACATTCGATGATGGCGGAAAGCTGCGGGTAGCCGACTCCGGTTTTCACACGAGTGGTACACACCGAACCCGGGCCAATGCCCACTTTGACGATGTCAGCACCGGCTAGAATCAACTCTTCACACATGTCTCCGGTGACGACGTTACCAGCAGAAATGGTTTTCGTTGGGAATGCTTGGCGCACTTGCTGGACAAACTCCACCAAATGCTCAGAGTAGCCATTTGCGATGTCAATACAGATAAATTCCAAATCATCGCTGAGGGCGAGAATTTGCTGCGTCTTTTCGAAATCACGCTGTGAAGTACCCGTTGAAACAAACACTTTATTGAGCGTTTCTGGTGTGGCATTGGCGACAAACTCAGCCCACTGCTCAACGGAGTAGTGCTTGTGCATTGCCGTCATCACGCCGTGCTCAGCAAGTGCGGTTGCCATTTCAAAGCTACCAACAGAGTCCATATTGGCAGCGATCACAGGCACGCCAGACCATTGACGGCCACTATGCTTGAATGTAAAATCGCGGGTTAAATTTACTTGAGAACGACTTTTTAGGGTAGAACGTTTCGGGCGAAACAGGACATCTTTAAAGCCTAACTTAAGTTCTTGTTCGATACGCATGGATTACCATTCCTTTCTCTTCAAATCGGAGTGTCGGTGCGTTTTCGGTACGCTTTGGCAGAAGCGTGACTGAGTTTCGGACACAAAAAAACCGGAGCGTTGGCAGACGCTCCGGTTTTCAGCATTATAGGTTGTGATTTGTTTCCTGCAAGACTGATATTGTTAGATTTTTTGTGATACAGTTCGGTTAAGTTGCATACCTAAATTCCCTACCCTTCAAATTTCCTCTTAACTTTTCATTATTAATCAGACAGTTACCAACATCCAGCCAAACGTTTGCTTTCATCGCTCGCTCATTACCAGCGCACTCTTCTCGGTTATTTCACCTTGTCCACTCACGCCCTGAGCCACGGATACTCAAAACAGACGGCGTTTTCCGCTCAAATTTCAGGCAAAAAAATGGCCAAGCACGGAGCTTGACCAAATGGGTAGACAAAACTGACGTTGTTTTGTGATTAGAAATCGTAACGCGCGCCTAGACGAAGTGTATCTTCACCCGCGGTAACCAGACCGTCTGCGTTTTTCTCTTCGCTGACGCCATTGATGAAGTAAGAAACATAAGTGCGGAAGTTACTGTTAAATTTGTAGTAGCCCGCAATTTCTACGCCATCGGTCGCGTCGGCTTTTGTACCGTCAGACGCTTCGTTCTCTTGATAAGTGTACAGGACCGCCGCTGAGAATTGCTTGGTAAACTTGTATTGCGCCGCGAGTTCATAGGCCGTGAATTCAGAGCCAGCACCTTCATCAATTTCGTTGTCACCTTTTGAATAGGTGCCCGCTAAGTACAGGTTATCTAAGGTGTAACCCAAACCAACAAGCACTTGCGAATCATCTAGATTGCCGCTTTCCGCCGCCGAGTACGCTAAACCGATGTCTAGCCCCATAGGTGCAGAATACAAACCTGCTAGGCTGTAGCCGTCTGCGTCTTTTTCGCTGTTCGCTTGGTAGGTGACTTCAAGTTGTAGTGAATCAAAGCCACCACGGTATGCGATCACACTGCTCTTTTTATCGCTAGACGCATCAATCGCTTGTTGTACGCCAGAAAACTCAGTGATATCCGTCATATCAGATACGATGACTGATGCCATGTCTTGCTTACCAACGGAGAAAGCTTGCCCATCAAAGTCGACACCAGCGTACATGTAGCGATTTTTGAAGTCAGAATCTACTTTTTGTTCTGCTTCGTAGACAGCAAACGCCGTCATGCCATCTTGAATTTCACTCTTACCTTTAAGATTAAGGCGAGCACGTGAAGAATCTTCCATAGTACCAGGGATCTCTTCACCGTCGTCGTTGCCAATGAAATCACCACGAAACTCAACACGACCGCCCACTTTAAATTCAGTACCGTCAGCTTTGTAAACTGTTGCCGCCAATGCAGAACCTGAAGAGAGAACCGCCAACACTGCTGATGCTAGAACTGCTTTATTCATCTTACTTACCTTTTTTAATCAAAGAGCTTCATTGCTCAAACCAATTCAATGGCGACTAAGTTAGTCAGACTCTATGAAGGTTTCATGGCTCGTTGATGACACTTTGGTGGCAGTTCTATGTAATGATGATGACAAAACCTTATATAAAATCAGTCAATTAATTTATATTGAATGGAAAAACGCAGGTTTAGATTGAAAAATAGACGCTATCGTTCATCTTTAGGAGAGTCCATCACCACCATGGTGGATATGGAGTTGACTTGTCGGCACTCACCCAGTACATCCGCGTGAAATTTTTTGTAACTGGGTAGATCTTTCGTCTCGACTCTAAGCAGATATTCGTTCGATCCTGTGATGTTGTGGCACTCCACCACTTCATCAACAAACCTGACATGATCTTCAAATTCCAACTGGGCTTGCTTGCGATGACTGGCTAGCCCAATCGACACGTAGGCGACAAAGCCAACACCCAACTGCCCATTATCGAGCACCGCGCGATACCCTTTGATCACCCCTCTTTTTTCCAACTCTTGCACACGTCGCAAGGTTGCTGAGGCTGAGAGCCCAATTCGCTCAGATAGCTCTACATTGGATATTCTTCCGTCATTTTTTAACTCACGCAATATTCTGTCGTCGTATTTATCCATCTTGATAATTCATGTCTTTTGGTGGCGAATTTACACAAATAAAAACACACAATTGCTCGTACGACAACATACGATAAGGATTCATTTCTCGATTAAGGATTGCATCATGTTACTGGATCAAGTGATTGCGCTGACTCTGTTCGCGTTCGTTTCTACCTTTACCCCAGGGCCCAACAACGTCATGTTAATGACCAGTGGCGCCAACGTCGGCTATCTAAGAACGCTGCCGCATATCGCAGGTGTGGTGTTCGGCTTTGCGTTTATGGTGCTGCTAGTTGGGTTAGGGTTAACGCAAGTTTTCATCACCTATCCATCGCTTCATCAAGGGTTAAAGTGGCTCAGCTTACTCTACCTTGGTTACCTCGCGGTAAAAATTGCACTGAGCGGGCAAGTCTCCAGTCAAGAGGCATATAAACCGCTGACTTTTCTTAATGCCGCCGGGTTTCAGTGGGTCAATCCCAAAGGCTGGTCAATGGCACTGACGGCGGTCACCCTCTATAGTAATGGAGGAGGTGTATGGGAACTGTTGGTGATCTCCAGCGCATTTATGCTCGTGAATTTCCCCTCTTGCTCCTTTTGGGTATTGGCAGGCAAAGAGATGCAACGCTGGTTAACCAGTACCACGCGCGTGCGCGTGTTTAACATCACGATGGCACTGCTGTTGGTCGCCTCTACCTTACCGATGCTGTGATTCACCTCAACGCTGTTGGTGCGGATGTGCTTTTGGTTAATTTACACCTTTCGAATGTAAATTTGGTTAAAGAGACTGACATTAACGAGGTTGAGCTGTTAATCTTAAATGCGAAAAAGAATAATTATCGACAACTACTGTCGAGCTCAACCTGATTGTAAGAGTCCTCATTATGAAGAAGCCTTCACCAAAACTGCTTACTGTTGTATCAACAGCGACCATCACGCCCAATATGCAGCGCATCGTATTACACGGTGACGCCTTAAGTGACTTTCCCCGTGACTGCGATGGCGGTTACATTAAGCTACTATTTAACGCCGAGGGTGGCACCGACCTCACTTCACAACAAGAAGGTCAGCGCCCCATCATGCGTACCTACACCATTCGTCACTTTGACCCGGCCGCACACACTCTTGAGGTGGATTTTGTTCGTCACGAAACCCGCGACTTAAGTTGCGGCTTTGCGGCGCGTTGGGCGATGTCCGCTCAGGTGGGCGATACCATCTCAATTGCCGGCCCTGGCACCATTGCGCCCATCAACACAGATGCCGATTGGTTTTTTATGGTCGCCGATATGACTGCGCTCCCTGCCCTGTCTGCCAAAATCAAACAACTGCCTGAAGACGCACGCGGTTATGCGGTGATTCAAGTTCAATCCGAGCAAGATAAACAAGCCTTAACGATACCCAGTCACTTTGATGTACTTTGGGTCACCGAAGACAAGCCTTTGGCGGAGCATGTCAAAGCGCAACCTTGGTTAGCAGGTCAAGCGTCCATTTGGTGTGCCTGTGAGTTTGATTCGATGCGCCAACTGCGCCAGTATTTTAGAAATGAGAAAGAGGTGGACCGCGACTTCATCTACATCAGCAGTTATTGGAAGCAAGGTGTCTCGGAAGATGGCCACAAGCAAATTAAAAAGCAAGACGCCGATAGCCTCGCCTAATCACTCACTAATCGGCTCGCGCTGTGCGAGCCTCTCTGCCAGAAAATCAATCACAAGGCGAACCTTGGGCGACAAGTTTCGATTGTGAGGATACAGCGCCCAAATGCCTTCTCGGTCAACGCGGTAATCGGTGAGTACTTCGACCAATTGGCCAGATTCTAAATCCTGTTTGACGTAGTAATCGGGCAGTTGAATCAAACCAAGACCGCGCTTTGCCGCGCTGCGCAGCGCAAAACCAGAATTACAGCGCACGCGACCCGAGACTTTAATCGCTCGCTCTCGCGTCCCTTCGACAAACCGCCAATGATCCAGTGACCCAACCAAGCAACTGTGATTCACCAGTTCAGACAAGGTATGCGGCTCGCCATAGCGCGCCAAATAAGCCGGTGAAGCACAGACGTGAATTTGCCGAGATGACAGCCGCTTGGCAATCAAACTGGAGTCTTGTAAGCGGCCAAGGCGCACGGCGATATCAACACCTGATTCAATCAAATCCAACGTTTGATTGGTGAGATTTAAGTCCAGATCCACTTGCGGATAGTGCTCCAAAAATTCATTGAGGCTCGGCGCGACATGCGACTCACCATAAGCCACTGGCGCAGTGATTTTCACCATGCCTTTGGGGCTCGATTGCATTTGCGTTACAGAGAGCTCTGCCAACTCAAGCCCTTCGACCAGATGTTTGCAGCGTTGAAAGTACAATTGCCCCGCTTCGGTGAGCGAGACTTTACGCGTAGTGCGGTTAAGCAGTTTAACCGCTAGCCGCTCTTCAAGCGCAGCGACCTTACGGCTGACTTGCGCCACAGAGGTATTCAATTTTTTGGCCGCGACAGTAAACGATTGATGATGACCCACTGCGACAAACTCGTTCACCCCTTCCCAATTCGCCATGACTCTCTCCTCATTTAAACTTGCCAATTATTACGTATACGTAAAAATCATTTGCAAATCCACCTCATTATCAACAAAAGCGAAACAGTATAAGGTAGTAATGAAATTAGGACGCTGCAGCTTTCGCTATTGTTGCTAGGCTTAGAGCGTCTGCCCACTGCTAAAAAAGAGGAATACCCGATGGCACTTGATATTAAACCAGGTCAGGAATTCATTAAGTCTAAAGCCGCTGTGGCTTGGGCGGCTGGCGAGCCACTGAAAATGGAAGAAGTGGATGTCCAACTGCCGAAAAAAGGCGAAGTGTTGGTGCGTATCGTGGCGACGGGCGTATGCCACACCGATGCTTACACACTCTCAGGTGACGATCCAGAGGGGGTATTCCCCGCGATTCTCGGTCATGAAGGCGGCGGCATTGTCGAAATGGTTGGCGAAGGCGTAACGAGTGTTTCGGTCGGCGATCACGTCATTCCACTCTACACCGCAGAATGTGGTGAGTGTAAGTTCTGTACCTCGGGTAAAACCAACTTGTGCCAAGCGGTACGTGAAACACAAGGCAAAGGTTTGATGCCTGATGGCACCACGCGCTTTTACAAAGATGGCAAGCCTATTTTCCACTACATGGGCTGCTCAACCTTCTCTGAATACACTGTGCTTCCAGAGATTTCACTGGCGAAAGTCAACAAAGAAGCGCCGCTTGAAGAGGTGTGCTTGCTCGGCTGTGGCGTCACCACAGGCATGGGCGCGGTTTTAAATACGGCGAAAGTACAAAAAGGCGATACCGTCGCGATTTTTGGCCTCGGCGGTATTGGTCTATCGGCGATCATCGGTGCACGTATGGCGGGCGCGGGTCGTATCATTGGTATCGACATAAACGAGAGCAAATTTGATTTGGCCAAGCAACTGGGTGCGACGGATGTCATCAATCCACAATCCTTTGATCGCCCCATTCAGGAAGTGATCGTCGAAATGACGGATGGCGGGGTCGATTTCTCTTTTGAGTGCATTGGTAACGTCAATGTGATGCGCTCTGCGCTCGAGTGTTGCCACAAAGGTTGGGGCGAGTCAGTGATCATTGGTGTGGCCGGTGCTGGCCAAGAGATCTCAACCCGTCCATTCCAGTTGGTGACAGGTCGAGTATGGCGCGGCAGTGCCTTTGGTGGCGTTAAAGGCCGCTCTGAGCTGCCCGACATTGTTGAGCGCTACCTAGCGGGTGAATTTGGCTTGCAAGAGTTCATCACGCACACCATGGGCCTAGATGAGGTCAACCACGCGTTTGATCTGATGCATGAAGGTAAGAGCATTCGCTCTGTCATCCACATGGATAAATAACCCGCCCGCACACTCATCATTCGTCTGCCGTCACACTGTGGCGGCAGCCAACGTTAGGAGCATACGATGACCTTAACTAACCTATCGCAAGCCAAAGTGGCACAAGGCTGGCACAAGCAATATAGCCATGACTCTGAGGTGCTAAACTGCACCATGCGTTTTGCGCTGTTTTTACCGCCCAATGCCAGTGCCACCTCGCCTGTTCCCGCTTTGTATTGGCTCTCTGGCCTCACCTGTACTGACGAAAACTTCATGCAAAAAGCCGGTGCGTTCAAAAAAGCAGCCGAACTTGGCCTGGCAATCATCGCACCCGATACCAGCCCAAGAGGTGACGAGGTCGCCGATGACCCAGAGTACGACCTAGGCAAAGGCGCCGGATTCTACCTCAACGCCACACAGCCACCGTGGAAAAAGCACTATCAGATGTACAGCTACATCACTGAAGAGTTGCCGACCCTGATTGAATCGCACTTTCCCATCTCCTCGCTGCGCTCCATCTCTGGCCACAGCATGGGCGGACACGGCGCGTTGACGATTGGCCTGAAAAATCCGCATCTGTACCAGTCGATTTCCGCTTTTAGTCCGATTTGTCATCCGATTCATGTCTCTTGGGGACAAAAAGCGTTTCAGGCGTATCTCGGTTCAGATGTCGAAACATGGAAGCCATACGATGCGTGTGAGCTATTGAAATCTGGGCCATCACCTTTGCCTATCCTTGTCGACCAAGGTGATGCGGACAACTTTTTAAACGATCAACTCAAACCAGAGATGCTGTTTGCCGCGGCAAAAGCCCATGAAAGCCATTTGGAACTGCGCATGCAAAGTGGCTATGACCACAGCTACTTCTTCATCTCGAGCTTTATTGATGATCATCTCGAGTTTCACGCCAAGCACCTCGCTTTGATTGATGAGTAACACGCTCTCGCTGGCATTCAAACGCTAATTCGGTACAATCGGCGCCAGATTGAATCAAGAATGAATGCCAGCCATGCACCAACCGGACTCGCTGTTTACTCGCTTTGAACCAGCGATAGATACCCACTCACTACCTGAGAAGTTCACCTTCCCCTTCTACTACCAGCCGCATCCGCTGTGCGTGGCAGCAGCTACGCAGTTGCAGCAACACTTGATGAGCCAAACCCAGTGGCAGCATGACTTTGGTGTTTCGCCAAACGGCGCTCTGAAGAGTGATTCTGCGGCCGTGCAACACTCTAGTGGAAAAATGTTTGGTGTGCTGTTAGTGCGCTCACCGCAAGGTGAGATTGGTTTCTTTTCTGCTTTTTCAGGCAAAATTGCTGACCAAAACCTTCTGCCCGGTTTTGTCCCGCCCGTCTTTGACATACTCGCGGAAGAGAGCTTTTTCCGCCGAGAATTAGCGCAA
The DNA here is from genome assembly GCA_036903855.1 of Vibrio cholerae. Lineage (GTDB taxonomy): Bacteria > Pseudomonadota > Gammaproteobacteria > Enterobacterales > Vibrionaceae > Vibrio > Vibrio cholerae_D. Next base: position 164,447 of record JACGDM010000001.1, read on the forward strand.
ATCACCGACATTAATGCCCAAGTCACCGCTTGGCAGCAAAACCACGATTTGACACCGCTTATCGAGGCGCTCACCACGCTCAATCATACGTTCGCCACAGAGGAGCACGCTCTGAGACAAACCATGATCACGCGCCGTGCTGAGCGTAAAGCAGAGCGTCAAACCCTACAAAGCGAGCCACACTGCGCCGAGCAACAAGCGCGCCTCGATGAATTAGCAAAACAGAGTGTTGCGGATAAAAACCGCCTCAAGTATCTAAAACTGGAGTGGGAAGAGAAAGCGACAGCATTACAGCGACGCATTGACAAACAACAAGCGCAGTTAGACGCGTTAAAACAAAAGCGCAAAACGCTCTCAAACCAACTGCAACACAAGTTGTTTGACCACTATCAGTTTCTCAATGCGCGCGGTGAATCGCGCTCACTCAATGCGATTTTCGCCCCAACCACCACCCCGACGCCCCCTGCTGGCGCAGGCGAATGCGCTGCGCCTAAACTGCTCCACTACGCGTATCAGCATGGTTATACGCCACTGGCTATGGCGGAGTTTTGGTGGGGAGTGTCACCCAAATCGGAAATTCGCCAGCACCGACATTTTTATCCATCGTGCAACAGTAAGTGTCAACCGATTCTCGGCCACATGCTGCAAGGGCTAGAGGTGGATGACAATCCACTTGAGCAAAACTGGGCCGAAAACCTGCCCCTCGACATTATCTATGAAGATGACGCCATGGTGGTGGTCAATAAGCCTTCTGGTCTACTTTCAGTGCCAGGCAAAACCATCACAGATTCCGCCTACACGCGCCTGATTGAGCGCTACCCAGAGTGTGAAGGGCCGTTTGTTATTCATCGATTAGATATGGCGACCTCTGGGCTTTTGGTGTTCGCTCTTACGCGCCGCGCGAACAAAAGCCTACAAAAACAGTTTATTTCTCGCCAAGTACAAAAACGCTACATCGCGCTACTCGATGGCCAAGTGCCTGGCAAAGAAGGGGAGATTTTGCTGCCACTGCGAGGCGACCCAGACGATAGACCACGCCAACTGGTTTGCTTTGAACACGGCAAACCGGCGTTAACCCATTGGCAATTGATTGAACAACGCGATGAGCGCAGCAAGTTACGGCTTTACCCAAGAACAGGACGCACCCACCAATTGCGCGTTCACTGTGCCCATCACCTTGGCCTCGCCATTCCGATTGTCGGTGATGCGCTCTACGGTCATAAAGCTGACCGCCTGCATTTACATGCCGAGCGATTGGAGTTTGAGCATCCTTACACTAAAGAGCCGCTCTCCTTCGAAGCGCCGTGTGAGTTTTAATCAAAAAGCCGCATAGTGTTGATGCTATGCGGCTTATGAACTCACGCTATGGCAGTGAGAATGAAGTTGCTAAACACCCACTTAAACGCTTGGTGTAATCTCCATCACCACTGCTTGATACGGCGCTAAGCTTAATCCATCAAGGTTAAATTCCGCTTGCGGATAGTTGTTGATCAGCACTTGTTTGGCTTGATACGGATAGCGGCGCTCTAAGGTTTGATCAGTAAAGTTCGCCACAACCAACAGCGCGCGACCGCTTTGCTCATCTTGCCTCACATAGGCGTACACTTCACTGTCTTGCGGGTCGAGCAATGTGTGACGGCCGTACACCACCACATCACCAAACTCTTCACTTTTACGCAGCGCAATCAGGGCGCGGTAGTGGTGGTAAATCGAGTTAGGATCAAGCACCGCTTGCGCCGCATTGATCTCTGGATAGTTGTCATTGACCGGCAACCACGGTGTCCCAGCGGTGAATCCGGCACTGGGTGCGTCTTCCCACTGCACAGGCACTCGGGCATGGTCGCGTGAGAAGTCGTTGAGAAACGCCAATGCGTCTTGCTCTGTCACACCGCGCTCCATCATTTTTTGATAATGGAACTTAGCCATCAAATCGTTGAACTCCTCGATACTGGCAAAGTGCTTGTTGGTCATGCCAATTTCTTCGCCTTGATAGATGTAGGGCGTGCCGCTCATCATATGCAGCACCGTACCGAGCATTTTCGCACTGATGACTCGATATTGCGGCGAATCACAACCGTAGCGAGAGACAGTACGTGGCTGATCATGATTGCTCCAATAGACGCTGTTCCAGCCTTTTTGGTACAAATCGTCTTGCCAGCGCGCCATGATCTCCTTGTACTGCACCAGATCGAACGGCTTTTTCACCGCGTTGTGCTCTTCGCGATCAATGCTGACGTGTTCAAACTGGAAAATCATGCTGATCTCTTTGCGATCAGGGTGCGAATAGTAGCGGCCATCTAAGGTCGTCGTGAAGGGCGTTTCGCCTACCGTCAACACATCGTAATGCTGAAGTACCTTCTCATACATTTCACGCAAGTACTGGTGCACCAACAGGTTATTGGACCAATGTTCCCAGCCTGCGACACCGGCATCAAAAATGGTCGCATCGGGAAAATCAGACGGCTTACCAATCATGTTGATCACATCCATGCGAAACCCGCCAAGCCCTTTTTTGAGCCAAAAATGCATCATCTCATACACGGCTTCACGCACTTCTGGATTCGCCCAGTTGAGATCCGGCTGGCGGTTGCTAAACAGGTGCAAGTAATACTGGCCAGTATTCTCATCCAGTGTCCACGCTTTGGGCTTAAAGAAAGACTCCCAGTTGTTGGGCTCACTGCCATCGGGTTTGGGATCTTTCCAGATGTACCAATCGCGCTTAGGATTATCCTTGCTGCTTTTCGATTCAATAAACCAAGGATGTTCATCAGAGGTGTGGTTCACCACCAGATCCATCACAATCTTGATGCCGCGTTTGTCCGCTTCTGCCAACAACCTGTCCATGTCCGCCATGGTGCCAAATTCTGGTGCGATCTGCTGATAGTCTGAAATGTCGTAACCGTTGTCATCCATCGGTGACTTGTAGACAGGACTAAGCCAAATCACATTGGCTCCGAGCTCTTGAATGTAATCCAGTTTGTCTATGATGCCCGGAATATCACCAATCCCGTCCCCATTAGAATCATTAAAGCTTCTTGGGTAGATTTGGTACACCACGGCATCGTGCCACCAGCGTTTTTCCAGTTGTCCCGTCGTCATGGGAGACTCCTTAGCAAGTTAACTGCTGGTGCGAACCACCAGCTCTGTGTCCAGTTGGACGGTTTCGTAGGGGATGTGTCCAAGCGCCATTTGCGCCGCCACTTGGCCCTTTTTCATAATCGGTTGAGCAATCGTTGTCAGGCCCGCTTGCGCCGCTTTGGGAATGCCATCAAAGCCGACAACGCGCAGTGTATCGGGCATAGAAAGACCAAGTTCATTGGCCACATCCAGCGCGGCGAGCGCGATTTTGTCACTCATACAGAGCAGCACATCGACTTTTTTCGGGTTGGCCAACGCGCCGCGCAGCATGGTTTTTAGGCTGGCTTCGTCAAGGTCATGAATCTGCCAGACGTTCTCGTAGGCCAAATCAATCCCGCTTTCTGCCAAGGCTTTTTTGTAACCTTCAAATCGACAACGCGAGACGGACTCTTCACTGGTGTACAGTGAGCTCAGGTTCGCCAGAGACATGGAGGTCGACGGCTCTAGACGCAGGCCAAGAATCAACACATTGTCATCCGGGCTACGGATGGCGTGTTTGGCGATCTCATAGCACGCGGTGAAGTTATCTACGTTCACGGAAGGAATATCAGGAAGGGAAAAATCCACCGACACCACCGGCTTGTGTTGGCGCAAAATCAGATTGATCACGCTCGGGTCCATCGGCTTACCATAGACGATAAAGCTATCCGGAATGGTTTCCACCTGCGTATTTTGGTAGTTCTCATGATTGGAGGGCAGCAGCAGCATATTGACGTGTGCTGCGTCCAAGGTTTTTGATATTCCCGCCAGAAATTCGGTCGCCACCGGATCGGTAAAGTTGTACGCCAGGCTGTCTGCCAGCAATACACCAATCACCCCTGTTTTTCCCGTTCTTAAACTGCGCGCCGTAATGCTTGGGCCCGTGTAACCAAGCGTTTCACACTCCGCCAAAATTTTCTCACGCAGAGACTGGGAGAGTTGGTTGGGACGATTAAAAGCGTTCGACACCGTCGCGGTCGAGACCCCAAGGTGGGCCGCCACGGTTTTCAACGTCGGTTTTCGCCTTTCACTGCTCATCGCACTACCACTCCTTCACTGACTCCCTGAGTGAACCACACCAATGGCGTCGATAGATCAGGGTTATATGTCACAATTCTAAATCGATTAAGAAGAAATAAGGAACTCACTTAATCACTAAAAATTGATTAGTTTGACAGCGGTCATAGAGTGAGCAGCAAACCAGAGAAAAACTTGATCAAAAGCACAAGATTGAGCAGAAAAACAGGCGAATTTGAAATAACGTCTTATGTTGTTTATTGATAGCTTAATCGATTAAGAAATTACTGGTCTTTATAGAAGCTTGATGGGTTAAGTCTAGGGAATAATATCAATTATAACAATGAAACAAAGTATCTGAACCCACCCTAACCCATTGAAGGTAAAGGGTATCGAATACATGGAGTCTTACTGATGAAAACCTCTCTACTTGCTGGTGCTATCGCGGTCGCGATTTCTGCTACCTCCGCGTTTGCCGCCGAACTGAAGTACGCACCGGGTGAAGACGCTCGCTTTAATTGGCAGAGCTACGAAGCACTCAAAAATATGGATTTAAAAGGTGAAACCGTCACCGTATTCGGCCCTTGGTTGACCGAAGATAAGGAGCTGGTGGAAAGCGTTATCGCCTACTTCGAAGCGGCAACAGGCGCCGTGGTGAAATACTCTGGCTCAGACTCGTTTGAGCAGCAAATCGCCATCGATGTACAAGCAGGTAGTGCACCGAACATTGCGATCTTCCCGCAGCCAGGTCTTGCGGCTGATTTGGCCTCAAAAGGCTTCCTCACGCCACTTGAGCCCTCCATGGCCGACTGGATTAATGACAACTATGCGGCAGGCTCATCCTGGGTCGACCTTGGCACATTTGCCGGCAAAGATGGCAAAGAAGCGCTCTACGGCTTCTTCTATAAAGTCGATTTGAAATCACTGGTTTGGTATGTGCCTGAAAACTTTGAAGACGCAGGTTACGAAGTACCAGAAACCATGGAAGAGCTTAAAGCGCTTACCGATCAAATCGTCAAAGACGGTGAAACACCTTGGTGTGTCGGCCTAGGTTCTGGCGGTGCAACCGGCTGGCCAGCCACTGACTGGGTAGAAGACATGATGCTGCGCACCCAATCACCCGCAGATTACGACAAATGGGTCAGCAACGAACTGAAATTCAACGACGCGAAAGTGGTCGGCGCAATTGAAGAGTTCGGATGGTTTGTTCGCAACGACGCCTATGTGGATGGCGGCGCGCGTGCGGTCGCTGCGACTGACTTTAGGGATTCGCCAAAAGGTCTCTTTACCTCTCCGGCCAAATGTTACATGCACCGTCAAGCGTCATTCATTCCAAGCTTCTTCCCTGAAGGAACGGAACTGGGCGCGGATGCGGACTTCTTCTACTTCCCTGCTTATGAGTCGAAAGACTTAGGTAAACCTGTACTGGGCGCCGGCACCATGTGGAGCATCACCAAGGATTCCAAAGCGGCTCGCGCCTTCATGGAGTTCCTCCAATCGCCGATTGCGCATGAAATTTGGATGGCTCAGTCTGGTTTCTTAACACCGCACAAAGGCGCTAACGTGGATGCGTACGGCAACGACACCTTGAAAAAACAAGGTGAGATCTTACTTCAAGCCACAACCTTCCGCTTTGACGGCTCTGACTTGATGCCAGGTAAAATCGGTGCAGGCGCATTCTGGACAGGCATGGTCGACTATAGCGGCGGTAAATCGGCGCAAGATGTCGCTAACGACATCCAAAAAACCTGGGATGCGCTCAAATAGTTCATCTCATCCCATGCGGGCTATCTAAGGTAGCCCGCTGATGAGACTGCCGTATTGATGTTCAACCCTCGACAGTTAGCTAAGCGTTTTCTGTCGGTTTGGGTTCCAAGTTGAGGTCGTGATGGAGCAACTCTATTCCTCTTTATTTATCATGGCGCTAGGCGTCGCCAGTTGCGTAGTCTACTTTGTCGGCACCAACTGGTTACTTAGCGTGATCTTCCCGACTCGTCGGGTATCCAATCAGACCATGGCGCAAAACCTGCGTCGCGCCGCAGCGATTCGCCCTTGGCTCTTTCTAGGCCCGGCGTTGGCGTTTTTGGGCCTCTACCTTATTTATCCCGTGTTTGAATCTGTGGTGTTATCACTGCACGATCGAAACGGCTTTGAGTTTGTAGGCTTGAGTAACTACACCTGGCTGTTTAACGACCCGGAGTTTCGTGAATCCTTGTTCAACAATCTGTTGTGGTTATTGGTCGTACCGGCTGCCTCGACCTTCTTTGGCTTGGTGATCGCGGCGCTGACCGATAAAGTCAGCTGGGGCAATATCGCAAAAAGCTTGATTTTTATGCCGATGGCCATCTCCTTTATCGGTGCGTCAATCATCTGGAAGTTCGTTTATGACTATCGTGCGCCAGGCTCAGAACAGATCGGTATTTTAAACGCCATCGTCGAGCTGTTCGGCGGTACGGCGCAAGCATGGATTACCCTCCCTTTTTGGAATAATTTCTTTTTGATGGTGATCTTAATTTGGATTCAAACCGGCTTTGCGATGGTGATTCTCTCAGCCGCGCTGCGCGGTATTCCCGAAGAGACGGTGGAAGCGGCGGTCCTTGATGGGGCCAATGGCGTGCAAATCTTCTTCAAAATACTCATTCCACAGATTTGGGGCACCATTGCTGTGGTCTGGACCACCATCACCATCTTAGTGCTGAAAGTGTTCGATATCGTCCTTGCCATGACCAATGGTCAATGGAGTACACAGGTGCTGGCGAACATGATGTTCGACTGGATGTTTAGAGGCGGCGGTGACTTTGGCCGCGGCGCGGCGATTGCCGTGGTGATCATGGTCGCGGTTGTTCCTGTTATGGTGTGGAACATGCGCCAAGCCAGCGCTCAAATGGAGGATCGTTAATGTCTCAGCCTCAAACCACAGCACCCAACGTGAGCCAAGCCAAGTTTAGCCTGAGTAAACTTAGGCGCTCACCGCTGACCTTTCTTGTCCACCTTTCGGTGCTCGTCATCGTGATTCTTTGGACACTGCCGACCGCAGGCTTATTCATCTCCTCATTCCGAGATAAAGATCAGCTTGCCCTGAGTGGCTGGTGGACATCCCTAACCGCATCAGAACAAAATCTCGTCGATCGCACTGGTGATCCCGAGACACAAATTCAACGGGGCGATCAGTATGTGCTTGCCGGGCAACTGCTGCTTGATGGTGAGCCTGTTGATATTAAAGCATTTGGTTTCTCCTCAAGAGAGCCGACCGCTTACCAACCCGGCGACGTGGCCGACATGAACGACGGGACATTGACCGTCACTGAAGATGGTCACTATGAAATGGTCTCAAACGAGCCGTTCAAAGGCTCACGTGGCAAACGTATTTTCTATACCGCCGTCGTGCCGCCGAAATTTGGCTTAGATAACTACCGCGAGGTACTGACCGCAGAGGGGATTGGTCGCTCATTCATTAACTCACTCACCGTGACGATTCCCGCTACCATCATCCCGATTTTGATTGCTGCGTACGCCGCGTATGCGCTCTCTTGGATGAAGATGCCTGGTCGTAACTTGCTGATTGCGATGGTCGTTGGCTTGCTTGTGGTGCCATTGCAGATGTCACTGATCCCGTTGCTTCGTCTCTACAACGACATTGGCGCCTTCTTTGGCGTGGGCGCGAAAACCTATCTCGGTATCTGGCTTGCCCACACCGGCTTTGGTCTGCCACTGGCGATTTATCTGCTGCGCAACTACATCTCTAGCCTACCAAGGGAGATCATTGAGTCCGCCAAGGTAGACGGTGCGACAGACTTTGAAATCTTTATGCGCATCGTGCTGCCACTCTCCTTCCCTGCCCTTGCCTCTTTTGGCATTTTCCAATTCCTTTGGGTATGGAATGACTTACTGGTCGCGACGGTGTTCTTAGGCACTGGGGAAGAGCACATGGTGCTCACCGCCCGCTTACGTGAACTGCTCGGCTCTCGTGGCGGTAACTGGGAGATCCTCACAGCCTCAGCCTTTGTCTCGATTGCTGTACCACTGACCGTATTTTTTGCCTTGCAGCGCTACTTAGTGCGCGGATTGCTTTCTGGCTCTGTGAAATAACCAGCCAAGGATTGAAGAGAATTGATAATGACAGGATTAACACTGACCAACGTAAAAAAAGCCTACGGTGACACCCAAGTCATTCACGGTGTCGATTTAGAGATCGATCAAGGCGAATTTATCGTCTTTGTCGGGCCGTCAGGCTGTGGTAAATCTACCTTGCTGCGCATGATTGCGGGGCTGGAAGAGATCACCTCTGGCGATTTGTTTATTGAAGGGGCGAAAGTCAACGATTTGCCTGCGGCGATGCGCGGTATTGCGATGGTGTTTCAAACCTACGCCCTCTACCCGCATATGACGGTTTACGACAACATGGCGTTTGCGATGCGCATCGCGAAAGAGTCGAAAGAAGCGATCCATGAGCGAGTAATGGAAGCCGCGCGCATGCTGCAACTAGAGCCTTACCTCGACCGTTTACCGAAAGCGCTGTCCGGTGGGCAAAGACAGCGAGTAGCCATTGGCCGCGCGATTGTACGCCAACCAAAAGTGTTCCTTTTTGATGAGCCACTCTCTAACCTCGATGCGGCGCTGCGGGTACAAACTCGTATTGAGATCGCCAACTTAAAAGAGGAGCTCGAGCAAACCACGATGATCTACGTGACGCACGATCAGGTCGAGGCCATGACACTCGCTGATCGCATTGTGGTACTGTCAGCAGGCAAGATTGAACAGGTCGGCACCCCACTGGAACTCTACACCAATCCAGCGAACGTGTTTGTTGCGCGCTTTATTGGCTCACCTGCGATGAACATCAGCCCAGTCACTCTTGAAGCGGCAGGCAGCGAGTCTCAAATCAAAGCCGAAAGTGGCCTCACCATTACTGTCCCGATCGCAGCGCAGAGCGCATTAGTTGGCGACACCTTGCAAATGGGCATTCGCCCAGAAGATTTTCGCGTCGCAGCAGAGGGGCAAGAACTGATGACGGGCACGGTGCTGTTTGTCGAATCGCTCGGTGAAGTCACGCTGCTGCACATTCAGGTGCCCAATCATGATGAGTCCGTCGTCGCCAAACTGCCGGGTATTCTCGACTATCACAAAGGCGAGCAAATTAAACTGACGGCCGAGCCCGATAAGATTCACTTGTTCAACCAACAAGGTATCTCACTGAAACATCTGTAGTGTGTCTATCGCTCACCCTGTTCGAGCCAGAGAGTTTGGACAAGAGAGTGTGAAAAAGAGAATCCGATGAAAAACCAAGTTCAGTTAATCACTTACACAGACCGCCTAACCGGCGGCGGTCTTCATGCGCTGCGCAACACGCTCAGCAGCACGCTGAGCGACCTCTTTGGCGGCGTGCATATTTTGCCGTTCTATTACCCGATTGATGGTAGCGACGCGGGATTTGATCCCATTGACCATGCTCAAATCGATCCAAGGCTTGGCGATTGGCCCGATCTCAACGCACTTGGCAAAGACGTTGAAATCATGGCTGACCTTATCGTCAACCATGCCTCTGGCCAATCACCCGAGTTTTTGGATGTGCTGGAGAAAGGCGAAGCCTCTGAGTATTGGTCGATGTTTCTTAAAGAGCGCGATCTGTTTCCAGATGGCATCAGTGAAGAGCAAGCTAAGCTGATCTATCGCCCTCGTCCGGGCAGTTGTTTTAGCGCAAAAACCCTCGCCAGCGGCGAATCCGTCAACTTTTGGACCACTTTCACTGACAACCAAATCGACATCAATGTGGAAACGCAAGCGGGTCAAGCCTACCTTGAGCGCGTACTGACCCTATTTGCTGATAACGGTGTAAAAATCATTCGCCTTGACGCCGCCGGCTATGCGATTAAACGCGCGGGCACCTCCTGCTTTATGATTGAGGATACCTTTGCGTTTATCGATGCCTTATCCAAGCGCGCCAACGCACTTGGCATGGAGACCGTGGCTGAAATTCATAGCCACTATAAAACCCAAATTGACGTGGCGAGCAAAGTCAATCGTGTCTACGACTTCGCCCTGCCGCCACTGGTCCTGCACACCCTCTATAGCAATAATGTCGAGGCATTGGTCAAGTGGCTGACGATCGCACCACGAAACTGTTTAACCGTGCTCGACACACACGATGGCATCGGCATCATCGACGCTGGCCCTGAAGGTGACAAACCGGGGTTACTCGACGCCGACCAAATCGATCGGCTCGTCGAAACGATTCATCAAAAGAGTCAAGGAGAAAGTCAGCAGGCAACAGGCAGCGCGGCAAATAACCTCGATCTCTATCAAGTCAATTGCAGCTACTATGACGCACTAGGGCGATGCGATTTTGATTATTTGGTGGCGAGAGCCATTCAGTTCTTCAGCCCCGGCGTTCCTCAAGTCTACTACGGCGGTTTGTTGGCGATGCACAACGACATGGCCCTGCTCCATCGTACTCAAGTAGGTCGAGACATCAATCGCCCTTACCTCACACCAGCGCAGTTAGCCGCTGAACGAGGTAAGCCTGTCGTCAACGCCTTGTGTGAACTGATTCGATTGCGTAATCGCAGCGCCGCTTTTGATGGCAGTTTTAGCGTGGCTGGCGAGGGTTCAAGCCTCACGATGGAATGGGTTCATTTAGACAGTCGCGCAACGCTGCAACTTGATTTGGCAACTCGCAGAGCGCAGATTCACCTTGAGGATGCAGGCAATATACGCACGTTCGATTTGCAAACGTGGCTAGACGAGCGTTAAGCATTCTGCGGCCTTCACCCCACTCTATAAACTCATTGAACTGGCTATAACCTCAATGAACAGGCTTCTCAGCATGAGAAGCCTTTTTCTTCCTAGCATTTACATTGTAAACCGTGAACTTTCGCTCAAGCTTGATTAGCAATTTATCATTCATATTGCTCAATATTACGAGTCACACTAGACTTAATGCATTAAGTCAGTTGTTCATTTTGTTTAAAACACTGCGCAGACAGTGACGTGTATCTTCTTCAAATAAGGGGAGAGTTATGACACCACGCCACTGGATTCACATTGCCGTTACCGCCTTGTCCATCGCGTTGCTGTTGAGTCTACCTCGCGTACTAGCGAGCGAATCACCTGAGATTACGCGCGAGCAAACCCTTATTCTTGGCACGCTTAGCTCCAACCCGAAGAAAGCTTTTAAACGTGCGCAGCCCTTTGCCGACTACTTAGCCGCGAACCTCCATCAACACGGTATTGTGCAAGCCAAAGTTGTGGTGGCCAAAACCAACCTTCAGCTGGCCAATTGGGTCAAAAGTGGCCAAGTGGATATCGTGTCAGAGACGGTGTATGCCTCGGACGATCTCATTAAGTACAGCCATGCTGAGATGATTGCGCGGCGCTGGAAAAATGGGGTGGCCAACTACGCCTCGCTGTTTTTCGTTCATCAAGACTCCGACATCCATACCTTGGATGATTTGGTGGGCAAAGTGATTGTCTTTGAGGATCGTAACTCCACCAGCGCATTTCTCATTCCTATCTCTATGTTGATCGAGCAAGGCTATCCGCTGCATGAAGTGACTTCACCGCGCGATCTGCCGCCTGCAGATAAAATTGGCTACTTCTTTTCCGATGAGTTCTCATCTGCGGGCGGTGAGTCCAATATGATGAGTTGGGTACACCGTAAAATCGTGTCCGCTGCGGCGTTCAGTGATATCGACTGGGAGAAAGAAATTCCTGCCCCAATCAAAGAGCAGCTGCGCGTCATCTACACGAGCCCCTCTGTGCCGCGTGCGTTTATGCTCGTTCGACCCGATATGGTTCCCGATCTCAAACAAGCAATAAGCCAAGTCCTCTTCTTGGCAGACCAAGACCCGAGCGCCGTGCTGCCACTCAAAAAATACAAGGAGACAGCAAAGTTTGACCCCATTACCGACGACATAGAACAGAGCATCGTCTGGTCTCTGCAACAGAAAGCCCTCGTCGACCAATATCTAGGCCGTTAGTGACCAGCATGACGAGGCAATAGGATGAAACTCAAGAGTAAACTGGTCGTTGGTAATATGCTCGCCGTGATTCTCACGCTAGGGAGCTTTGCACTCTCTCAATGGCTCATCAACAGCCATTACAATGCCAAGGTACTAGAAGAAAACGGACAGCACATGGCGCAGCGTTTTATCGGCTATGCGAAAAGCCAAGCCGAACAGACGATGAGCTATCTCACTGAAGCGCTGCTTAACCCTATGTACTTTTACGATTTGGATGGGATTGAGCGGATTTTGGAACCGACGCTGCAAAACGTCTCTACGCTCGAAGTCAAAGTGTATGATTTCAATGGTACCGTCATTCACAGGGGCAGTCGAGAAGGCGACGCCTATGGCATGCCCCTGAATGATACCAATGTCGAACAGACGACACTCGGCAAACAGATGGAGTATCTGCACCATGAAGGGAATAGACTTATTATCGCCCGCCCACTGATTCTCAATCAGGAGCTGCTTGGCGGTGTGATGATGGTGTACTCATTGACCGCGATACAGCGTGACATCGCTGAAAACCAAGCGATCATTCAACAAATTAACCAAGCCAGCACAGAGCACAGCACCTTTTTAATTGTGGTGGTCACAGCGGTGATGTGTCTCGTCAGTTTTGTGATTTCAATTGTCATGGCCAACACCTTAATCAAACCCATCACAAAACTAGTGCGTCACTCTCAGCGTATCAGCCGAGGCCACTATCAAAATCTGAATAACATTGAGCGTGGTGATGAGCTTGGTGAGCTAGCCAAAGCCTTTAATGAAATGGACAATAACCTCAAAGAACGCAGTGATGCCATTCAATTTTTAGCTTACAACGATCCACTGACAAAACTACCCAATCGCACCCAGTTTTTGGGCTTTTTAGAGGGATTATTGGAGCAGCACCGCGTGAAGCCCCTGACGTTCGCGATTCTTTTCCTCGACTTAGATGAATTCAAACGCATCAACGACAACTTGGGCCACCAAGCCGGCGATGAGTTATTGTGCAGCGTCGCGAGCAAAATCAGCGAAAACTTACGTCACAGCGATTTTGTCGCGAATCTACTCAGTCGTCACGCCAAAGAAAATAGCCTAATTGCCCGCGTCGGCGGGGACGAGTTTTTACTCTGTATTCCTCACATTGATCAACACGCAGCCGGTGACATCGCGCAGCGCCTGGTACACCTGTTTGAAGAACCGATATTGCTCAAAGGGGTCAACGAATCCGTGGTCGTTGGCGCAAGCGTCGGTATTGCCCTCTTCCCTGCCAACGGCCAAAGTGCCGAGGAACTGGTCAAAAACGCCGACATCGCGATGTACGCCGCCAAAACGCAAGGCAAAGGGCGCTACTGCCATTTCACCGTAGAGATGGAATATCAAGTACTCAATCGCGGCGTGATTGAGCGAGAGTTGCGGGCGGCAATCATCGACTTTTCTCAGTTTGAAATCCACTACCAGCCGAAAGTGAATATGCAAACAGGTCGAGTCATCGGCGTTGAAGCGCTGATTCGCTGGAATCACCCAGCCAGAGGGTTAATCGCGCCAAGCGAGTTTATCCCCGTCGCGGAATCCACTGGGCTGATTCTACCCCTCGGCCAGTGGATTATGGAAGAAGTGTGTCTGGCACTGAACAAGTGGCATCAGTTACCGCACACGGATGATTTTCATGTTGCGATCAACCTTTCTGCTAAACAGATTTACAACCAAGACATTGCCGCACGCCTAGCGGAACTAGTCGACAAACATCAGCTTCACGCCTCGCACCTGCACGTCGAGGTGACGGAAACTGCCTTAATGCTCGACATGGACAAAGCCAAAACAACGCTGGATAAAATCCGCCAATTGGGTATTGAAGTATGGTTGGATGACTTTGGGACAGGTTACGCGTCGCTCGCCTATCTGAGAGAGTTCAACGTCGATGGTTTGAAAATCGACCGCAGCTTTGTGTCTGATATTGAAGAGGATGAGAATGATCGCGCGTTGTGCTCGGCCGTGATTTCAATGGCTCAGCAGATGAACATCAAAGTGGTGGCTGAAGGCATAGAAACCGCGCTGCAAGCACGCTACTTACTCAGCGAGCAATGTGAACTCGGCCAAGGGTATCTTTATTCGAAACCTGTTTACGCCGAGGCCATCAGCCGCATTCTCTACCAACAAGCGGAAGAAATGAGCGCCGGGAAGAGCGCCACGCTCTCCGTGGCCCCCCCGACGCTTCGAGATCATGGCTAGTTAGCGCTGCTCAATCTCGCGAATCACGCGGCACGGGTTACCCGCGGCAACCACATTCGCTGGAACATCTTTCGTCACAACACTGCCCGCCCCGATAACCGTGTTATCACCAATGGTGACTCCTGGGCAAACAATCACACCACCGCCCAGCCAGACGTTATCACCAATGGTAATCGTGGTACCAAACTCAACGCCCTCTTCGACACGCCCTTTGACATCCAACGGGTGGCCTGCGGTGTAAAGCTGAACATTGGGGGCGAGCAACACATTATCGCCAATGTACACCGGCGCCACATCCAAAATCACGCAGTTAAAGTTAGCGTAAAAGTTTTTACCCACATGAATATTACTGCCGTAATCACAACGAAACGGCGGCTCTAAATAGGCCTCTCCCGCATCCGGCAGCAGGCTGTCGATCGCCTCGCGCCATACTGGGCTGTTGGGAATCGTGTTGTTGAGCTTGAGTAAGTGCTCTCTACAACGGATGCGCTCTTGATAGAGTGTCTCGTCCCACGCATTGTACGGCTCACCAGCGAGCATTTTTTGTTTTTCGGTTTTGTTCATGATGACTCCTAGCCAAAAGTCGGTGATTTTCTGTCACTTTACGCGGGTTACTGTTTCGCTGCACAACACAACCAACGAGGTGTGATATATATCGCTCTGATTCAACAAAGAAACTCTGTTAACCTAACAGCAAGATTCACCCACATGGACGAGAGACCCAATGGCTAAGCATATCGCGACGGTGGAATGGCAAAGAGCACCCGATGAACCATTTAGTGACAATCAGTACCATCGCAGTCATCAATGGCATTTTGATGGTGGCGCTGTGATTGACGCATCCTCCTCACCTCACGTTGTCCCTTTACCTTATTCGACAGAAGCCAACGTCGATCCTGAAGAAGCCTTTATTGCCGCTATTTCCAGTTGTCATATGCTGACGTTTCTTGGCATTGCGGCCAAACAACGCTTCGTCGTTGACCATTACCGCGATGAAGCGGTGGGAAAACTGGAGGAAAACAGCCAAGGCTATAGCTCAGTGACGCAAGTGATTCTCTCTCCTCGTGTGATCTTCTCCGGTGAGAAACGGCCCACACGTCAACAGCTGGAAAAATTGCACCACTTAGCGCACCAACACTGCTTTATCGCTAACTCCGTCACCACCGAGATTATCACTCACATCGACACGGCCGAATAGGTCATCTCATGGCGGATTCATGTTACAATCCGCCTCAGCATTTAGGTTGCCCTTGTCCGGTAACCACCCACAACTACAGAGTATCATCATGGCGTTTTCTCACCTTGGCCTCAGCGAGCCGTTGGTTCGTGCAATCGACGAACTGGGCTACAGTAAACCGACCCAAATTCAAACCAAAGCTCTCCCTGTCATTTTGCGTGGCGACGATTTAATCGCCGCGGCGCAGACCGGTACAGGTAAAACCGCCAGTTTTGTCTGGCCAATTTTGGAGCGACTCGCCCAAGGAGAGACTCAGCGTAAAAAACGTTTTCGCGCGTTAATTCTGGCGCCAACCCGCGAGTTGGCCGAGCAGATTGACGAAAAAATCCGCCACTACAGTCGCCACATGCCGCTCACCTCTGTCGCCCTGTTTGGTGGAGTGGATGATAAAGCGCAAAAACAGGCGTTAATCGAAGGCGTTGACATTGTGGTGGCAACACCGGGGCGCTTACTCGATTTATATGGCCAGCGCGCCGCCTATTTTGAAGAGGTCGAAGTGTTGGTGCTGGATGAAGCGGATCGCATGTTAGACATGGGCTTTATTGACGATCTGAACAAAATTCTCGACCGACTGCCAACCGATATTCAGCATCTCTTGTTCTCAGCGACCCTATCCAACAAGGTCCGAGAACTTGCCAAGACGGCGGTTCACGATCCGTTTGAAATCAGTATTGCCGCCAACCAGGCATCGAAAAAGAACATTGAGCAGTGGCTGATTACCGTTGATAAAGATAAAAAATCGGCCCTGTTGAGCCATCTCATCAAAGAGAACGACTGGGACCAAGCGCTGATTTTTATTGAGACCAAACATGGTGCGGCCAAACTCGCCGATCAATTGGCCAAACGCGGCATTGACGCCGAAGCGTTTCATAGTGGTCGTAGTCAAGCGATAAGAAAGCAGCTATTAGCGGATTTCAAAGCCGGTAAAATCCGTTACATGATTGCCACTGGCGTGGGCGCACGCGGGATCGATATTGAAGGGCTGACACGGGTGATTAACTACGACCTTCCTTTCCCTGCCGATGAGTACGTCCATCGCATTGGCCGAACCGGTCGCGCCGATGCCCAAGGTGAAGCGATCTCGTTTGTTTCTAAAGACAACTTTAAGAACCTGTGCATGATTGAGAGCCGCTTAGGTCACTTGATTGAACGACGCGAAGTGGAAGGCTTTGAGCCGCGCAAGCCGGTGCCGATTTCGATCCTCAACTATGTGCCGAAACATAAACGTCAACCTAAGGAAGAGTCATGAGTCGCCCTGACATCAGTCATCCGACTAAGATGACGTTTTTCGAATTCTTGACACCGCTGGTGGCACAAGGGAAAAAGACCATCACGATTCGCGATGAAGCTGAATCCCATTATGTGCCTGGCACTGAGGTCGAGGTGTTGACACTTGAGACGCAGCGAAGCGTTTGCACCATCCGCATTCTTTCTGTCGAACCACTGCGCTACGACGACATCAACGAATTTCACGCAGAGCAAGAGCACCTACCGCTGCCAGAGCTGAAAACCTTGATTCGTGACATCTACCCCGACCTGGATCAACTGTTTATGATTCGTTTTGAGCGAGTGGCATAACCTTTTTCACTCGCCCTGTGCGTGTCTGAATCAGTAGGCACGCACTGATCAACCCTAGTCCGATCCAGCCTTGAATGCTGAGCCTCTCACCTAGAAATATCACTGCCAGCAGTGCCGCCACCAAAGGCTCAAACAGAGTTAGTAGTGTCGCCGTGCGCACTTCGACACTGCGCAAGCCAAAACCAAACAACAGGTAGCCGACAAACATCGGGATCACAGCCATATAGAGAGCGACAGCGCTGTTGATTCCTGATGCAAACAGGGCACTTCCCGTCCAAAATAGCGTAGGCAGCAACAAACATGCACCAAGGCCGAAAATCGCCCCCATCGCACTTTGAGATCGTACACCCAAGGTAATAAGCTGCTTGGCTGCCAGTGAATAACCGGCATAACTCGCCGCAGCCACTAACCCCAACACAACACCGAATGTAAAACGCCCATTGTCAAAGGCGTTCACGCCATCACCTTTGGTTAGGGTTAACAGCATGACCCCAATCGCCCCAAAAGCGAAACTGATTAGCCATTGTGTCGATAGCGCTTTAACCGTGCCAAAAAGACGCTCAAAACAGACGGTAAACAGTGGCGCAGTGGCAATAGAAACCACCGTCCCTATCGCAACACCTGACCACCGCATCGAGGTATAAAACGCCAGCGGATACGAGGTTAAAGCCAACGCGCCCAAAATCAGCGTACCAACATGTTGGCGCAAAATTGCCAGGTCTTTTATGAGTGCGGGAACAGCGATAAGCGCCAGAAGTAATCCCCCTAATCCCATCGCAAAGGCACCGATCGCTAACGGGTGAATGGTCGGAGCGAGCGCCGCAGCGCTGCCAGTGGTTCCCCAAAGTAAGGAAGCGAATAGGATGGCACCAATAGATTGCCATTGTGAAGAAGAAACGTGAGCAGACATTGCCTAATCCAAGCCAGAAACACTCCATTTAGCTTACGGCAAGCCTAAGATATCCAATGTGCAGAAAGGACGGTTTATTCGGTTATTCTGATGATTATGGCGCTGTTAGAGATGACGTACTTGCTTTGGTGACAGTGAAAAGTGCACCTGAAATCGCCGCGAGAATGCCGACGCGTCTTGATAACCACACTGCTCTGCAATTCGAGCAATACTTAAGTCGGTGTGAGTCAATAGTGCATGAGCTCGTGACATACGCTCTGCCGTAATATACGCGTGAACGGTTTGTCCGGTGTGCTTTTTGAATTGCGATTTAAATTGTGTCGCACTCAAACAGGCGATGCGACTGAGAGATTCAATGCCCATCGGCGCATCGATATGAGCACTGATGTGCGCTTTTACCCTCTGAATTCGAGCATCACCACTGCGCTGCATTTCTTGTCGTGCTAGCAGCGATGTAAACAGTTCAAATGCTTGACTTTCCAAAGGCGTATCAACAGATTGCTCCAGTTGCGCTGCGAGAAACTCAATGTAGTGCTGAAGTGGTGTCGAGATTGAGAACACTGGCATCTTGGCAGTCAGTAAAGGCTCTGGCAACGTGTCGCTATCCACGACTAAAAAACGGGCGGCTTCATCGGCTCGAAAAATGTGCTCAAGTGTTTTCTTCACCACCACACACTGTCCCGGCGAAACCTTTCCGCGATAGTCTTCAAGCTCAATATCAATCGCTCCGCTTAGCGGCAGAACCAATTGATGATAAGTGTGCCAATGGCCGCGTTTTTGTTTGGTGTATGAGCGAACACTGATGTCCATACTGTTCCTTGTCCCACTGCATGAGCAGCTCATTGATTGACGCACTAGACGACTGGTCTAGTTTTACACTATAGTAGCGGCCATGAACGCAAAAACACAAGATACTCGTCAGCACATTCTCAATATTGGCTATCAGTTGGTGGTCAATAAGGGCTTTACCGCCGTGGGGTTGTCTGAACTGCTGAGCACCGCCCAAGTGCCGAAAGGCTCTTTTTATCACTATTTCAAATCGAAAGAGCAGTTTGGCGAGGCGCTAATTAGCGAATACATTCGTGAGTACATGGCGCGCAGCAACGCGATATTAACTCAGACCGATCTGAACGGTTTTGAAAGACTCGTTCACTATTTCTCTCGCTGGCTGGAGAAAGATTCAGGCACCTGCAATGCGAACCGCTGTCTTGTGGTCAAGTTGAGTGCTGAAGTCGCCGATTTATCCGAGCCGATGCGTCAATCGCTCGCCAAAGGCGCAGAAATGGTGATCGAAAGCCTTGCTCGCTGTATTGAAGTGGGCATTGACGATGGCTCGGTCCAGGTAGTCAACGCACATGCCACGGCCACACAGTTATATCAACAATGGTTAGGTGCGAGTTTGCTCAACAAACTTGTTCAAGATGAAACCCATCTTGAGCTGTGTTTACTTAGCTCCAAAGCCTTGCTGGGTAATTTAGCCATCAAGTAGCGCTGGCTCATCACACATTACTCCCCTGTTATCGACTATGCTGGTAGCGGGATTTTTTGGCCACACAACTAGACGACTGGTCTAATAACATAACTAAGACGTACTTTATGTCATGTCTACACAGGAGAACATCATGTCAGATTCCATTAACCGACGCGTAGTGCTTGCATCTCGCCCCAATGGCGCGCCCACTGCGGATAATTTTCGTCTAGAGACAACGGACATCCCAAGCCCAGCAGAGGGCGAAGTCCTGTTGCGCAGTGTTTATCTCTCCCTTGATCCTTACATGCGCGGGCGTATGAGTGATGCAAAATCCTACGCAGACCCAGTTGCTATCGGTGACACCATGGTCGCAGGTACCGTGTGCCAAGTCATCGAGTCTCGCCACGATCAGTTTAAAAACGGTGATTGGGTGCTGGCCTATAGCGGATGGCAAGATTACGCGCTGTCAAATGGCGAAGGCTTAATCAACATGGGCCAAAACCCGGCGCACCCTTCCTATGCGCTCGGCGTAATGGGCATGCCGGGCTTTACCGCTTACATGGGCCTACTTGATATTGGTGCCCCTAAAGAAGGTGACACGCTGGTCGTGGCAGCCGCCACTGGCGCGGTCGGTTCTATGGTTGGCCAAATCGGTAAATTGAAAGGTTGCTACGTTGTCGGTGTGGCTGGCGGAGAAGAAAAATGCCGTTATGCGGTGGAGCAGCTTGGCTTTGATGCGTGCATCGACCATAAAGCGGACGACTTCGCTGAGCAACTCGCCACGCATTGTTCAAAAGGCATTGATATCTACTTTGAAAACGTTGGCGGTAAAGTGTTTGACGCTGTTATGCCATTGCTCAACACTGGCGCGCGCGTACCATTGTGTGGCCTTATCTCACAGTACAACGCCACCTCTTTACCACAAGGGCCAGATCGCCTGTCGATGTTGATGGGGCAGTTGCTCGTTAAACGCATCAAGATGCAAGGCTTCATTATTTTTGATGATTACGGTCACCGTTATGGTGAGTTCGCACAAGACATGAATCGTTGGCTGGCAGAAGGTAAGATTCACTACAAAGAACACTTAGTGGAAGGGCTAGAAAACGCGCCTGACGCCTTTATTGGCCTACTCGGAGGGAAAAACTTCGGCAAGCTGGTCGTTAAAACCAACGAGCCGGTATAAGGAGTCGTTATGATTACGCTGCACCACCTAAACCAATCGCGCTCTAAACGCATCATTTGGCTACTAGAAGAGCTGAATCTTGAGTATAAAATCGCGCCTTATCAACGTGATAACGTCACGTTTCTCGCGCCACCTGAACTCAAAAGCGTTCACCCTTTGGGTAAATCGCCTGTCATTGAAGACCAAGGGCTGGTGATCGCCGAATCCGGGGCCATTACAGAGTATCTGATCCAACGTTACGGGCCACATCTCGCACCTAAAGCAGACAGCGATGACTATGTCGATTACCTGCAATGGCTGCATTTCGCGGAAAGCTCAGCGGCCCTGCCCTTGCTACTAAAGATGTTTGTTGCCAAAGATGGCGCGAAGACCAACTTCCTTGCCGGCTACGCCGATCTTGAGCTAGATAAGGTGATGAGTTACGTCAATCAACGTTTAGACGGTAAACGTTACTTGGTCGCCGACACCCTCACCGGTGCGGATATCATGATGTCTTTCATCGTGGAAATCTTAACCAAGTTCGGATTACTGGAGCGCTACCCTAATATCGCTACCTACGCCAAGCAACTTGCGACTCACGACAAGTTCAATAAAGCGGAGCAGTTAGAAGCGCAATATGGTTAAGCCGTAGGCATTGGCACCGTTAGATATCAAAACGCCGCCCTTTTTAGTCACTAAAAGGGCGGCGTTTTCTTTGGTTATTCTGTCGCTTCGTGAATCGCTTCTTTGGTGTCCTTCCATACTTTAGAGGAGTCTTCTTTCACGCCTTCCCAGGTATTGGAACAACCAGCGAGAAGTAAGACAAGCGTTGCAATCATGGCAGAGAGTTTCATGGTTAATCCTTTACAATTCCGCGTTCGTTTCGACAAAGTAGATTAACCAAGTTATGGATGGCAAAAAAGGGCTAAATCGCCCTTTTTGTCACACTTCTGACTGAACCAAGCGTTCGATGTTACTGTTTGACTAGCGTGCTGCTGTCGGTGTGTGCGAACGGTCTACCGTAAATATCTAACGTTGTCGTTTGTGAGTAAGTCAATTGCTGCTCACTGATGGAAAGATTCATCGTGACATCGGTCGTCGTGGCGTTGTCAGTCATGTATTCCGATTCAGCAATACCCCGTTTCGCGGCGGTGAGTGTCATCGTATCGCCTGCGGCACCCTCTGCGGTGACACAAGTGGTACGTGGAACGCAGAAGGAGTTGTACACCATCTGGTTCTCTTGATCGTAAATCAGGTAACCACGCTGATCATGGAATTTTGAATTGTCTGCTTTACGAAAAACCTCTTGCTTGTAGTAGAGCGCAACCAAGTATTGATCGCTGGCGTTAGTTGCATCGGCGGCCACTTCAAAGGTCATCACTTCGTAAAAAGGCGTTACGGCTGGACCGCCTTGACCGACCGCGGAAGCCTCTTGGCCCGGTGCGATATCCACACCACCCGCATCAACCGATTTCCAAGTTCCGACCAATTTAGCCAACGGACCAAAATCCATACCATTGATCATGTTGTGATCAGCGAGAGCGGGTGCTGACAGTGCAGCGCCAAGTGTCAGAGCGATAAGCGTTTTCATTCTATTTTCCTTATATGGGTTGACTTTACCGCGCTCACCATACGGTTAAAATTACGCCGCTTATTTAATCGAGATCATTTTTTATTGGGTAAATTAAGTGAAGATGTAAAGAAACGTTTCAATTGCAATAGAGTTGTTAATCCATATTATTCAATGGTTTATTGATATTTTTGATTATTTCATTCATCGATAGTTTTTATATTTTCCACCCCTCTTATCGCAAGCAAATATTCAATTTATGCCACTTGGACTGAGCCGTTCATCTATGTCAGAATGACCGCTTTCAACGTCACACAATGAAAGCCCTACTATGAATTTCCAAGCCGCAATTTTTGATATGGATGGCCTATTGCTCGATACTGAGCGCCTCTGTATGCAGGTGTTTGAACAAGCCTGCGCCAACGTTAACCTCCCTTTCTATCCCGATGTCTACCTCTCCATCATTGGCCAAAACGCGGTCAGCATTGATAAGACATTTCGTAAGGTGTACCACGACGATCTCGATAAGCTCGATGCAGAATGGCGTAAAAACTACAAAGCCATCGTTAATCATCAAGCCATTCCGGTCAAAGAAGGTGTGCTAGAACTACTGAAATGGTTGAAGGCGAACAAGATTCCAACCGCTGTTGCCACCTCATCACAACGAGAGGTTGCCACGGTGAAATTAAAACTGGCGGGATTGGATCAATACTTTGATTCTCTAACGTGCGGCTGTGAAGTGACCCAAGGCAAACCTGACCCAGAGATTTATTTACTCGCCGCTCAAAGGCTCGGCGTTGAGGCCGCGCAATGTGTGGCGTTTGAGGATTCTAACAATGGTGTGCGCAGCTCCATGGCCGCCAATATGACGACGTTTCAGATCCCTGATTTGGTCGCGCCTTGTGAGGAGGTATTGGCATTAGGCCACTACGTCGAGTCTTCGTTATCGGATGCGCTGGCGCGCTTGAAAACGGAAACAATGGTGGCCTAACACCCGAGTACTATGAATAGATTTTGCTCTCGGCGCGGCGGTCAACCTGCGGCTCCGAGGGTTCGTCGAAATCGACCAAAATCAGTTCACTGTACTTTTTCTGTTGCAAGTTCAAAGGTTTAACTTGCTGCTGGTGTTTACGACGCTTTTGGCGCGCCTTTCTAATCATCTCATCCATGGTATGACTCCCTAGCTAACTGTGGTCAAACAGTTGTTCAATTTGACCGCAGTTTCACTGTAGCAGTTCCCTCTTTTTGCTCCATTGAATTTCCTATCTGCTGAGTAAAATGATCGGATTTTGTGATCCTGTTTGAAAGCGCAGCACCGATCGCTTGCAAATAAGTAGAGTGAAATGTGCTCAAGATAGTGCCCTGTCTCTGACGAGTCTTGTCGTGCCTATTACTGATTATCTCGCCTAACGTATCCGCCGATATGCCAAAGCACTCTGTGTCATAACTCAAGGTTCTATCAAATTGATCCAAGAGCCTTTTAATTCTCTCTTGCTACCCCAACGTGTGAAGTATGCCCTATGATGATAGGGCACAAAGCAACGTTGGATAAGGAACTAGAATGACTAACCAATACGTACCACCTAAAGTTTGGACAATGGAAGAAGGCAACGGCGGACAATGGGCCAGCATCAACCGACCAGACTCAGGCGCTCGCCACGAAAAAGCCCTACCCGTTGGCGAGCATCCGCTACAACTGCATTCTCTGGCGACGCCAAACGGACAAAAGGTCACCATCTTACTCGAAGAACTGCTTGCACTCGGTGTGAAAGAGGCGGAGTACGACGCCTACTTGATCAAAATTGGTGATGGTGATCAGTTCGGTTCTGGCTTTGTCGAAATCAACCCAAACTCAAAAATCCCGGCCTTAGTGGACCGCTCTGGTGAAACGCCCATCAACGTCTTTGAATCGGGCCACATCCTACTTTACCTTGCGGAGAAGTTTGGTCATTTCCTACCTAAAGATCATGCGGCGAGAACCCAAGTGATGAACTGGCTATTTTGGCTGCAAGGCTCTGCGCCTTATCTGGGCGGCGGATTTGGTCACTTCTATGCGTATGCACCAGAGAAATTCGAGTACCCGATCAACCGATTTGCGATGGAAGCCAAGCGTCAGCTCGATGTACTCGACAAAGAACTGGCCAAGCACACCTACCTCGGTGGTGAAGAATACAGCATCGCCGACATCGCCACCTGGCCGTGGTATGGCAATTTGGTGTTAGGTCACGCCTATAATGCCGCAGAGTTCTTAGACGTCGACAGTTATCAGCACGTCAAACGCTGGGCGAAAGAGATTGAAGCGCGAGAAGCGGTGCAGCGTGGCCGTATCGTCAACCGTGCATGGGGTGAAGAGTGGGAGCAAGTGCCTGAACGCCATAGCGCGGCAGACATTGATAAAGTACTCGCACTGAAACCTTAATTATCCCGACCTGCGCTACTGAATAACCCATTCAGCTCATAACCAAGGCAAAGATTGCCTTGGTTTTTTTGTGTTCAATAGCCAATTTTGGTGAGAACCAACTTGTGATCGGAACCATTGGGTGTCGAGAGACTTTCTCTGTGGCACAAACGCCGCCCAGCATTGGCCGATTGTAGCCACAGGTGATCAATGGCAATCATGGTTGATGCAGGCGTTGCGACTTGTGCTCCCCAATTAGGCCAGCTCGCCACCGGCGCGGTCTGAAAGGTGGGGAACAGCTGTGCAAAACGTCGGCTGATCGAGGATAGGTTAAAGTCTCCGACGATCAGCACTTCATCGTCAGGGTATTGCTCATTCAACGACTCAATGGTTCGAATCAACGCGTTGCGACGATGCCAAAGTTCTTTGCTGCGCGGCGAAGGTGGATGCGCCACCATTAAAGTGATGGGATCTTGTTTTGGTGGATGCCATAGCGCGCGAATCACGCTCTGCTGATCCGGCGTGTGAAACACAGAGGCGTCCGTTAACGGGGTGGTGCTGAGAATCATTTGGCTCGACGGGTAACCGATGCCCTCTTGGCCGCCATAGAAAAACGGATAGCGGTCATCGAGCAATTTAAGCTGCTCACCAATCTCAGGCGCCACTTCCTGCATCACAATCAAATCCGCAGGCTGCGTTAATAAGTAATTGATGAACTGATGGATGTCTGGGTTTTCGTAGTAGAGATTGTATTGCAAGACGGTGACGGGGGTGTCGCAATCAGCGACGAGTGCTTGGCTGCCTTTGGGTGTCATCAAGGCAAACGCGCCGGCAAGGACAAGGCAGACAAGCGTTTGACCGTAACAGCGTGCCAGCCCCAACACGAGCGCAAGCAGTACATAGCCAAACATAAACAGCGCAGGAAACGCAACGATGTTTTCTACCCACCAGAGGGACTCTTTCAGTGATAACCCTGCCCAGCACAAGGCTGGGAAATAGACAATTGCCCAAAGAATCCAACGCTTCACTCCACCTCTCCCTCAACGTTAGCGCCACTTGAGACAAGGCCCAATCGCGCGTAACAAATTAGATTAAGTATGGTCGATGATTGACGTTTTCACCGAGTTTTTAACGGCTTAGCCCAAGGCTAAGCCGTTAAGATCGGCTAAAGTAGACCGCGTGATTGCCTAAAGCGGCTCCACGCGTACGGCTGCGACCTTAAATTCCGGGATCTTAGCATGCGGATCTTTGGCCGTGGTGGTCAAACGGTTGACCGGTGACTCCACAAAATGGAACGGAATAAACACCACCCCAGGCTGCATACGCTTGGTAACAAAAGCGTCGATCTCAATCTCACCTCGCCTGGTGGAGACTTTCAGACGTTGACCATTGCCAATACCTAAGCGCTCGGCATCCTGCACGCTGATCATCGCTCTTGGCCCAGCAAGATTATCCAACCCTTGGGTTTTTCTCGTCATGGTACCGGTGTGAAATTGCTCCAGCACGCGGCCGGTAGTCAGCACCAATGGGAACTCCTCATCCGGCAGCTCTGCGGCATAGCGAAAAGGAATCGCCTCCATTTGCCCTTTGCCACGCGAAAACTGCGTCTGGTGCATGATACGCGTCCCTTCAGGGTTATTCTTATTGCTGGGCCACTGCACGCCATTAGGCGAGATGTTGGCCCACTTTAAACCGCCATATTGTGGCGTGACTCGAGCTATTTCATTAGTGATATCCGAGACCTGACGATAACGCCACTCCCCGCCCATCGCATTGGCGATTTCCTGAATGATCCACCAATCTTCTTTCGCCTCGCCCGGCGGCGCTACCGCAGGAGTAATGCGCTGCACTCGGCGCTCAGTGTTAGTAAAGTGGCCCGCTTTCTCAGCAAAACTGCACGACGGCAAGACCACATCAGCGTACTGCGCGGTTTCGGTAAGGAAAATGTCTTGCACCACCAAGAAATCCAGACTCTCAAGCCCTTCAATCACGTGGGCTTGATCCGGATCGCTCAGTACCGGGTTTTCCCCCATCACATACAAGCCGCGTACGCTGCGATCGCACGCGCCATCGATGATTTCTGTTAAGGTCAATCCGGGCGTAAGCGATAGATTTGGCGCATCCCAAGCGAGGGCAAATTTATCTCGCACCAAGGGGTTATAAACCTTTTGGTAGCCCGGGTAGTTATTGGGCAGCGCGCCCATATCACACGCACCTTGCACGTTGGATTGACCGCGCAGAGGATTAATACCGCCGCCTTCAATCCCGATGTTGCCGCACAAGAGTTGCAAATTGGCGATGGAACGAACGTTATCATGACCGGTGGTGTGCTGAGTGATGCCCATTGAGTAATACACAGCGGTGCGTTTAGCCGTGCCTATCATGCGCGCCATCGCGAAAATATCGTCCGCCTTCACACCGGTGACCAGCTCCACGTTTTCTAACGCGTATGAGGGCGACATCACCTCTTGCATCATGGTATCAAAACCGTCTACGCGCTCTTCGATGTAGTCGCTGTCATACCAACCGTGTTTGATGATTTGCTGCATTACGCCATTAATCAGCATCACATCGGTTCCCGGACGATGCGCAAGATAGAGCTCAGCGTGATCGGCCATGGCGATGCGTTTCGGGTCGGCGACAATCAAGCGCGCGCCATGGTGACGCACCGCTTGTTTGATGTGCGAAGCGATGATCGGGTGCGCAGATGAGGTATCGGATCCTATGATAAAGATGATGTCAGAGTGCTGAATGCTCGGAATATCATTGGTCATCGCGCCACTGCCAAGCGCCGCTTCAAGCCCAGTGACCGTAGAGGCATGGCACAAACGCGCACAATGATCGACGTTGTTGGTGCCCAGCTCGCGACGGATGAATTTCTGAAACGCGTAGTTATCTTCGTTGGTGGTTTTCGCTGAGGAGAAACCGGCCAGCGCATCCGAACCAAAGTCACGCTTGATGGCAGAGAACTTGTTCGCAATCAGCGTAATCGCTTCAGACCAAGACGCCGGTTGCAACCAACCATCTTTACGAATCAACGGCGTGGTGAGACGCTCGTCACTGCCAATAAAATCAAAACCAAAGCGCCCTTTGACGCACAACATGCCCTCGTTAACTGGAGAGACTCCGCCTGTCACCGCCATGATACGATTGCGCGCTTCATCCACATGCAGCGTCAGTTTACAGCCAACGCCGCAGTAGGTGCATATAGTATCCACCTGTTTCAATTCGATATCCCGGCCTTGCGCTTTATTGCGCTTATCCACCATCGCCCCTGTCGGACACGCTTGCGTGCACGCACCGCACTGTACGCAGGCGGAATCGCCCATTAAGGTGCCATTAGGGCCAAAGTTAGGTCGTAAATCGGGGCGAAGTTTCGGGTGGCCTTTTTCGTCGGTCATAAAGCTCAGCACGCCATGAACGCTTTGCTCACGACACGCTTGTATGCATTGACCGCAACTGATGCAACGGTTGGCATCAAAAACAATAAACTCTGAGCTGCTATCAACGCAGAATTTATGCCGCTCATCGCGCACCGCTTGCCAATCGGCTGCGGATTGAACCTTCACCGATTGCGGGTGGTGTTGCTCAGCCTGATAAGTGGTGGCGTAGTCACGCAGCGCACAATCGGTGTTGGCTTGGCAGCCGCATTCTAGGCAGCGCGCGGCTTCCGCCATGGCTTGCTCGTTATCAAAGCCTAGCTCGACTTCGTCAAACGAGCATTCACGCTGCTGAGCGCTGAGCTCAGGCATGATCATCCGCTTCACCTGCTCTATCTGCTTAAACTGAGCAGGGTCTACTTTATTTAGTGACGGTTCTTTGCGCGCATTAAACGGTTTAACAGGCAGCGATGTCATGGTGCCATTGAAAAAGCGATCGATGGCTTGCGCGGCAATTCGTCCATCCGCCACCGCTTCAATGGCAGTGGCAGGGCCACGGCGAAAATCACCGATACTGAACAAGTTACCACTGCCGTGATGCATAGTGGTCTCATCCACATCAGCGGTATTCCAACGGGTGATAGGAATATCCAGTGTTTCATGCCTCATGAAATCCAGATCTGGGGTTTGTGACACGGCCGCAATCACGGTATCAAACGCTTGTGTGAAATACTCGCCGGACGGCTCTGGACGACGGCGACCTGAGGCATCCGGTGTCCCTAGCGCCATGCGCTCAAAGGTGACTTGATGTACGCGCCCTTGCTCGTCCGCATGGTTTTCCACTGGGTTAGTTAAAAAGTGGAACTTCACTCCTTCATGTTCCGCTTCCACAATTTCATAATCTTCGGCAGGCATTTCATCGCGGGTACGACGATAAATCAGTGTGGTATCGGCGCCAGCTCGCACCGCAGTGCGCGCACAATCTATTGCGGTGTTGCCCCCACCGATCACCGCCACTTTTTTCCCAGTGGTAAAGCGCTGCTCGGTGACGTAATCCTTAAGGTAATCCACTCCAAGATAGCAACCCTCAAGCGTGCTTCCCGGGTAGTGCATTTCGACCGCTTTGGACGCGCCAACCGCAAGACAAACGGCGTCATACTCTTCACTCAGCGCACTGAGCGTGTTCGCCTCACCTAACTTGCTGTTGGTATGAATCGTCATGCCGTTGCGACACAGCAGATCTATTTCTTGATCAAGAATCGATTTAGGCAAGCGATACTCAGGAATGCCATAACGCAGCCAGCCCCCGGCTTGTGGCATCGCCTCAAACACGTCCACTTGATAGCCTTCATTCGATAGGTAGTAGCCCGCTGTCAATCCGCCCGGCCCACTGCCAACAATCGCGACACGTTGTGGCTTGTCGGCTTTTTTCTCCGGTACATAGGCCTGATAGGCACGCAGATCAGCGTCGGCTGCGTGGCGTTTGAGCTGTCGAATCGCGATCGGCTCATCGACGAGCGAGCGGCGACACTCACTTTCACAAAAAGCAGGACAGACGCGACCAATCGACAATGGCATCGGCAGCGTTTTTTTAATCACTTCGACCGCTTTTTGATGATCATTTTGCGCAATATGGTAGAGATAGCTCTGAATATCGACCCCAGCGGGACACGCGGTCTGACACGGCGCTTCACAATCGGCGTAGTGATCTTCCATGATGCGATTTAAGGCCCGGCGGCGATGCTCTGAAAGCGCAGGAGACTGCGTCACGACATTGAGCCCAGAGTAGACCTTCAATTCACAGGCACGTTTCATGCCGCCACTTTCCACTTCGACCACACACAAATCGCATGGGATTTTGTCGTTTGAACGGTTCAAACCACACAAAGATGGGATCTCAACGCCGCAGACGTTCGCGACCTCAAGTAACGTTTTG
Source organism: Vibrio cholerae (assembly GCA_036903855.1). Lineage (GTDB taxonomy): Bacteria > Pseudomonadota > Gammaproteobacteria > Enterobacterales > Vibrionaceae > Vibrio > Vibrio cholerae_D. The sequence goes on from JACGDM010000001.1 coordinate 194,440, forward strand.
TCCGTCTCGACAATTCGATAAGCTCCATCAATGATTATCTCAATCACACCGCACTCCATTCTTTGCGACATTACACTTTTATTAACCATACAATATTAATGGTTAATAACCTGTGATTGATCACACATTCGTACTCTTTAGCACGTGAATTTCCGCAGTGGATTTCATATCAAACCTATGTTCACCTAAGTTTCTGATATTGTTCAGCATCCATCGATAATCATACAAACAAATTAGGCATCATATTGTTAACAGAAAGGGTAATTATGTGGCACGTCATTTTCATATTTGTAATGTATAATTTCGTTTTTAACATTTAATAATAGATAACAATAATGTTACTTTAGACACCGTTGGTCACACCGATGAATCAAGAGTTTAATTGACGAAAAACGGTGTTAATGAGACATCATTCTTTCGGTATTTTTATGGTGATTACTATTGGGGTAATGACTTTGAAAATATCGCTTTAAATGGCGTTTAATAACACTCTCTACGTGTGGCAAACATTCCAAACTATCTCATTTCATACTTTGATCCGTGCGGTTTGCCCACTGCACGGTTTTTTTTCGTCTTTTTCTCGAGACATCGCATTTTGTGAAGCATCGCAATAATTATCCACTTGATTAACAGGTGAATAATTTTTCTCATGTCGAAGCGCCAGTTTGCCCCCTATAATTATCCAATTGTTTAATTGTTGATTGGAGAAGCCCGTGCAAGAGAGACCACGCCGCGCAGGTCGACCGACGCAAAACATTGATGCCCGAGACGCGCTCATCCTCCATGCGCGCGAACTGTTTATGGCGATGCCGTATGACAAGGTCTCGACACGTTTAGTTGCGCAAAAAGCGGGGGTCAACGCCGCGATGATTCGCTACTACTTCGGCAGTAAAGAGGGGCTATTTGAGACCATGCTGAGAGAAACACTCGAGCCGATGAAACATCAGTTGCAACAGATGTTTAGTGTCGGTTCTCAGCAAAGTTTTATCGACATTATGCGCACTTACTATCAAGAGATGCACAAAACGCCGCACTTTCCCAAGCTCATTTGGCAAGTGATGAATATGCCTGAGTCGCAAACCCAACGAAAACTCATGCAGAAAGTCTTTGATGATGTGAGCAGGCCTATGCAGTCAATGATTTTTGAGAAGCTAGCCGCCAACGGCATTATTCGCCCGGGTATGGATCCCCTGCTGTGTCGAGTCTCCTTTATCAGCTTGATGGTGTTTCCGTTTATCGCACCCGCGTCTCTTCTCTCGATTCATGGCATTGAACTGAGCGAATCTTTTTTAAACCGATTACTTGAACACAATATTGACGTTCTTAAACATGGCTTTTTACAAGCCCAAGGCGAACACGATGAAAATCAATAAGAAACTGCTGTTTTTCCCCGCGCTTGGGGTCGGGATCCTAATCCTCGCCCTCGCGATCATGACCAAGCCGCAACTGCCCGTAAAGCCAGCGGGTGAGCGTGCCAGACTGGTCGATACCCAAACACTGGAACTCAAAGCGATGGCGCCACTGGCGATTGGTTTTGGCAAAGTTGCGCCGAAAGTCGAGTGGAAAGCCATCGCGGAAGTCACCGGGAAAATTGTCTATCGACACCCGGATCTTGAAAAAGGACAAGTCCTACGTGCAGGGACGGAAATTCTGCGTATTGACCCGCTCGACTACGAACTCAAATTGGTTCAAGCCCAAGCTGATCTCAATTCTGCTCATACCTCTTTAGCTAAGCTCAACCAAGAAGAAGCCAACCTCAAACAGACGTTAGTGATTGAGTCAAATCGACTCGACATTGCCAACAAAGAACTCGCGCGCCAACAAAACCTGCGTCAAAAAGGGCTGAACTCTCAGTCCGACGTTGACCAGCAGCAGCAAAGCACCTTATCGCAACGTAAACTGGTGCTCGACATCGAGAACCAAATCGGCTTGATGCCTGACGAAAAACGCGTTGCAGAGGCGAAAGTGAAAGTGGCGACCTCCAAAGTGGACGAGGCCAAGCGCTCTCTCGAGAAAACCATCATTCGCTTGCCTTACGACTTACGCATCGCCAGCGTTGACATCGAGCAAGACCAAGTGGTCAATCTACAGCAAACCATGGTGGTCGCTCATGGTATACAAGTGATGGAAGTGGAAGCGCAGCTCTCGATTCATGACATGCTCACCATCGCAGCAAGTCTAGGTGAATTTGGCCGCGACGACTCCGGCATTCCGCAACCCAATATGACGGATATTAAAGCTAACGTGCAGTTAAGCAGCGGAAACCTCAAAGCATCTTGGCCTGCGCGTGTGGCGCGCATCAGTGAAACGGTCGATCCTAATCAAGCGACGGCGGGCGTCATCCTCGAAATCGAGCAAGACTATCGCGCACTTGCGCCGGGCGCTACGCCGCCACTGGTTAATGGCATGTTTGTGCGCGCGGAAGTCGAAGGCCAAGCCAACCCGAGTTGGGTCATCCCTGAGCGGGCCCTCCATGGCAATACCATTTATCTGCTCGATGAAGAGAGTAAATTGCGCATGGTGCCGGTTGAGGTACTTTATCGCCGCGATAACCAAGTGGTGATCGAGGGGGATTTGGAGCAAGGACAAGCGCTGATTCTCAATGATCTCCTCCCTGCGATTGAAGGGATGCTACTCAAAGATGCGGGTTCGCCACAGGAGCCGAAATCATGATTCGTTTTTTCGCCAAGCACCCAACGGCGGCCAACTTATTGATGCTCACCTTGCTACTGCTCGGCGTGACATCTCTTACCACCATCAAACGTGAGACATTCCCTGAGTTTGATCCGCCATATATCATGGCCGGCGTCATCTACCCCGGCGCGTCGCCACAAGAGGTCGAAGAGAGCATTTGTGTGCGCATGGAAGACGCGGTGGATGGTCTGGCCAATATCGTTGAAACACGCTGTGAGGCGGTCGAAGGCTCAGCGCGTTTAGTGCTCAAACTGGACGAGAAAGCCGATATTGGCCGTATGTTGGTGGATGTGCAAACTCAAATCAACGCCATCAACGATTTTCCGCAGGAGATCGAATCCCCTATCGTTCAAGAGTTGGATTGGAACGAGCCTGTGGTTGATGTGGCTATCACCGCAGACACCACATGGCCAGAGTTAAAAGCCTACGCCGAACAGCTTAAGCGAACGTTAAAACTTGACTATGGTGTGTCGCTGGTCGATGTGGCCGGGTTTTCTGATCACCAATACCGAGTGGAACTCGACACCAGTGCCATTCGCCAACTGGGTCTGAGTGTTGGCGATATCGCGACGCAAATCGGCAAGCAGAACGTCAAACTGCCCAGTGGCAACGTGGAAACACCTGACAAAAACTTTCTCATTCGCTTTGATGAGCGACGCGTCACACCTGAGGCGCTCGAAACGATTGTGGTTGGCTCTGGGCCGAATGGCTCTCTGATTCGCTTGCGAGACGTGGCCAAAATCACCGATCGCTTCGAGCTCGAGGAGCAAAAAGTACTGTTTGATGGTCACCCATCCGCCCTGCTCAAAGTGAGCAAAAACAAAGAAGACGACGCACTGCGCATTAAAGAGCGCGTGGCTGCCTTCGTGACCGACCAACAAGCGCACGCGCCCGATGGCGTCACCCTTGAAATGACCAATGACCTCTCATCGGTGTTATGGGACCGCCTGACCATGATGGTACGCAACGGCTGGCAAGGGATCGTGTTGGTGTTTGCCACCATGTGGCTCTTCTTTAGCCTACGCTACTCGTTTTGGGTGGCCGCAGGCTTACCGGTGGCTTTTTTAGGTGGGTTGTTCTTGATGGCGCAGCTTGGGCTATCCATAAATATCATGTCCTTGGTCGGCTTATTGATGGCCATCGGTATCATGATGGATGACGCCATCGTCATCGCTGAATCCATTGCCGCTCACTTAGATCGAGGTGAGGAGATCGATGACGCGGTGATCAAAGGCGTCAAAAAAGTGCTCCCAGGGGTGATTTCCTCCTTCTTAACCACGGTGTGCATCTTTGGTAGCTTGCTGTTCCTGCAAGGAGAGATGGGCGCAGTGCTCAAAGCGGTGCCACAAGTGCTGATTTTGGTCTTAACGCTCAGCTTGGTGGAAGCGTTTTTGATTTTGCCGAATCACCTGTCGCACTCACTGCACAAGCAGAAAGTCGAAAAAGCGCCCAATCGTTGGAAGAAGCGACTGCTCGATTCATTTGAGCATTTTCGCAACACCACGCTGGTCAATGCTGTCGACAAAGTGGTGGCCTACCGTTACGCATTTTTAGGCGCGGTGGTGGCGATGCTGTTGATCTCTGCCTCGACACTGGTGAGTGGCATTTTGAAGTTCCAACCCTTTCCTGAACTGGATGGTGATATCGCCGAGGCTCGAGTGATTTTGCCACCGGGATCTTCGCTGCGCCAAACTGAACAGGTGGTGGCTCACATTGTTGCCTCAGCGCGCAAGCTCGATAAAACCTGGAGTCAGGAGTTTGAGCAAGGCAGACCGCTTGTTGAGCACATCACTAGCCAGTTTAATACCAACGCGGATGCCAATGAGTCTGGCCCACACATTGCGACGGTGAGACTCGATCTGCTTGGCGCGGAAAGTCGCAACACCCTTATTGATGATTTCATTGCCGCGTGGCGTGATGATGTCGGTGAGCTCGCCGACCCCATCTCTTTGGTATTTAAGCAGCCGACAATGGGACCGGGTGGCCGCGCGATTGAAATTCGCGCCAAACACGATTCATTGGAAGAGCTGAAAGCCGCCTCCATTGAGATTCAACAATACCTCAATGAATTTGATGGCGTACATGGCGTCTTAGATGACATGCGCATGGGCAAAGAAGAGGTGCTGGTGAAGCTTCGCCCGGGCGCCGAGACCTATGGGGTGAACGGGCAACTGATCGCGTCGCAACTTCGCGCGGCGTTCTTTGGTCAAACGGCGGATGAAATTCAAGTCGGCGTGGAGAACATTTCTATCGAGGTAAGATTGGACAAAGCGCAGGCCGGCGATCTTGGCCAGTTGGCCAATTTCCCTATCATTCTTGCAGACGGCAGCCAGATCCCACTTGCCAGTATTGCAACCTTGGATTTCCAACGCAATTACGTACGCATTCAACGTATTGATGGGCTAAGAACCGTGAGTGTGTTTGGTGATACTGACAACACCAAAGCCAACTCCACCGCCATCATTCGTCAGTTTCAGCAGCAAGAAGCGCCAAGACTGGTCGCTAAATATCCGGGGCTGCGATTTGATTTTGAAGGCGAAGCGAAAGACGCCGCGGCAACCGGCGCCTCAATGGGCAAAGGTTTTTTGCTCGGGCTGTTTGGCGTGTTCGCCATCTTAAGCTATCAGTTCCGCAGCTATCTTGAGCCGTTTGTGGTCATGCTGGCGATTCCACTGGCGTTTATCGGTGTCGTGTGGGGCCACGTGCTGCTTGGCCACCCATTGAGTATGCCGAGTATGATGGGCTTTGTATCGCTAGCGGGGATCGTGGTGAACGATTCCATCTTACTGGTGCAATATATCCGCCACCATGTCGATGAAGGGGACAGCGTGCACGACTCCGTGGTCAAAGCGAGTCGCGAGCGTTTTCGCGCCGTCTTTCTCACCTCGATGACCACCGCCGCCGGCTTACTGCCGCTCCTGACGGAAACCAGTTTGCAAGCGCAGGTCATCCAGCCGCTGGTCATCTCGATTGTGTTTGGTATCTTCGCCTCTACACTCTTGGTGCTGTTTATGATCCCGGCCGCCTACGCCATCCTCGCGGATTTTGGCTTGGTGCATAAACACGAGGAAATCTAACAACAAAGGCACCCGCGGGTGCCTTAATTGATTGTGAGGTGACGCTTACTCAGTGCGTTAGAGAGTAAGTGGAATCAGCTCCAAACCGAGTATCGAACTCACCCCCATCACCACCAGCAATGACACTTTAAACACCGCCTTAGACCACACCATGTAGTTCTCCTCGGTGACCGGTCGAAACGTCACTTTCGTCCACCATAAACAGACCGCCGATGCGACCAGCAGGTATTCCCAACCCGCTTCACCGAGCAGATACAACCCTAGCGCAACCAAATTAAACGCCAGTACATACGCCAACATATGTTTGCGCGCCGTTTGGATACCGGCCACTGCGGGTAACACAGGGATGCCCGCCGCTTTGTAGTCGTGCATGCGAAACATGGCAATCGCATACGAATGAGGCATTTGCCACAAGCTGAACAAGGCGAACAACAACACGGCTTCCAAACTGATGTAGTTGGTCACGGCCAGATAGCCAACCAAAGGCGGCACGGCGCCAGAGACGCTGCCAACCAAGGTGCCATAGACCGAGGTGCGCTTGTACCACATAGTGTAAAAGAACACGTAAAACACGTAGCCCAACAACACCACCACCGTCGCGAGCGGATTAGCCAAGGTGTAAAGCATACCCGTTCCGACAAGCAGCAAGATCAAGGCAAACACAAAGGCGTGATCGACATTGAGCTCACCTTGCGCCAACAAACGACGCTCGGTTCTCGCCATTTTTACATCAATATCTCTATCAAAGATGTTATTGATGACGCACCCTGAGGCAATCACCAACGCAACGCCAACCAAGGTGCTCAGGAGCAGCGATGCGCTCGCGGACTCTGATTTAGCCGCAAGGAAAAACCCTGCGGCAACAGAGATCATATTACCGATGATGATGCCCGGCTTAGTGATCGAGAGATACCCTTTCAACATGAGCGGCCTACATCATCATGTTGATATTAAGGTTCCACATGATCCAGATAGAGCCGCCAATCAAGATAAGAACCACTATCGCGGTAAACATCAGCGAGACGAAGTTCCACTGGCCTTCTTCGGTGCGCGTTTCCATATGGAGGAAGTAAACAAAATGCACCACCACTTGAACAATCGCGCAGCCAAAGAGCATCGCATAGGTCCATGCCGGTGACAAACTTTGCGTGGCAACAAAGTAGAACGGTATCGCAGTTAAGATCAGCGAGGCGAGAAAGCCTTTCACGTAGTCTTTTTTCCCGCTGTCCGCAGCTTGATGACTCATGGCATGACTCCTACTAAGTAAACGATGGTAAAGACACAAATCCAGACGATGTCGAGGAAGTGCCAGAACAAACTCAAACACTGAAAACGCATTTGCATGGTGTCCGTCAGCCCTTTAGTACTCAGTTGCCAGTAACACACGACTAACCACAGCAAGCCAAAACTGACGTGCAGCCCGTGTGTTCCAACCAAGGTGAAAAAGGCCGACAAAAACGCGCTGGTTTGAGGCGTCGCCCCTTCCGCTATCAGGTGATGGAACTCATACAGCTCCATCGCGATAAAGCCTGCGCCAAGCAGGAAAGTGACGATCATCCAACGCTTTAGGCCAGCGACATCACCGCGTTTCATCGCAATCATGCCAAAACCAAAGGTGATACTGCTCAGCAGCAGCAACATGGTTTCCACAAACACAAACGGCAGCTCAAACAGCTCCTTGCCTGTCGGACCGCCTGCGGTGGCGTCCGACAACACCGCATAAGTGGCGAACAAACTGGCAAACAACACACAGTCGCTCATCAAATAGATCCAAAAGCCAAACTGCTTGTTTGCGTTACCATCATGATGGTGATCGTGCTCGCCATGTCCAGCGAGCGTTTGAGTATCAGCGTGCATACGTCACCTCCATATCCTCATCGTTGCTCTCTTGGTCAGACGAGCCTTGACTGGCGCGGGTCGCTCTTTCACGATGCGCCGCTTCAATCGCTTTGATTTCATCGACTTGGACGTAGTAATCCACATCGTCATTGAAACTGTGCTTGATACAGGTGACGACCATGCCCACCAAGCCGATGGCCGCAAGCCACCAGATGTACCAGATCATCGCAAAGCCAAACACCAAGGCCCACGCCGAGACATAAATGCCCGTTGGTGTGTTTTTGGGCATATGGATCGGCTCGTACTCAACCTCGCGGGTGAGATCGTGTTCACCGCGCTCTTTCTGATACCAGAAGGCATCAAGCTCATCCCCTTTGGGTAGATGGGCGAAGTTGTAAAATGGCGGTGGTGAAGAGGTCGACCATTCGAGTGTACGACCACCCCACGGATCGCCCGTCACATCAAGGTTTTGTCTGCGATCGCGGATGCTGACGTAAATCTGGATGAATTGACACAACACACCTAGCGCGACAATCGCCGTTCCGAAAGCCGCGACAGCAAGCAGTGGGAAAAACTCTGGGTCGATATTTTGGCTAATGCGACGCGTCATGCCCATAAAGCCCAACGCGTAAAGTGGCAGGAAGGCGAGAATGAAACCAGTAATCCAGCACCAAAACGCACGTTTGCCCCAAGACTCATTGAGCATAAAGCCCGTCGCTTTAGGGAACCAATAAGTGATCGCCGCAAAGCAGCCAAACACCACACCACCAATGATGACGTTATGGAAATGCGCAATCAGGAATACCGAGTTGTGCAAGACAAAATCCGCCCCTGGCACGGCCATCAAAACACCTGTCATGCCACCAATCGTGAAGGAGATTAGGAAACCTACCGTCCACATCATCGGCGTGGTAAATCGGATACGACCGCGGAACATGGTGAACAACCAGTTAAAGATTTTTACGCCCGTCGGTATGGAGATCACCATGGTCGCGATGCCAAAGAAAGCATTGACGTTTGCCCCTCCCCCCATCGTGAAGAAGTGGTGCAACCAAACAACGAACGCCAAAATGGTGATGACGATTGTTGCCCAAACCAGTGAGGTATAACCAAACAGCTTCTTGCGTGCGAACGTTGCGGTCACTTCAGAGAACACGCCAAACACCGGCAGAACAAGAATGTACACTTCAGGGTGTCCCCATGCCCAAATCAGGTTGACATACATCATCATGTTGCCGCCCATGTCATTGGTAAAGAAGTGCATCCCTAAGTAGCGATCCAGCGTCAGCAGCGCAATCGTCACGGTCAAAATCGGGAAAGAAATGATAATCAGGATGTTGGAGCACAGTGAAGCCCAAGTGAACACGGGCATTTTCATTAGTGGCATCGAAGGGGTTCGCATGCGCAAAATCGTCGCGAAGAAGTTAACACCAGACAAGGTCGTTCCAACTCCTGATATTTGCAGCGCCCATATCCAATAATCCACACCCACCCCAGGACTGGCCTCAATCCCCGACAATGGCGGGTAAGCGAGCCAACCTGTTCGGCCAAACTCACCGACGGCAAGCGACATATTGGTTAAGATCACCCCGACGACAAACAGCCAAAAACTCAAGTTATTGAGGAAAGGAAAGGCTACGTCTCGAGCGCCAATCTGCAAAGGAATGATGATGTTCATCAAGCCAATAATCAGCGGCATCGCGACGAAGAAAATCATGATCACGCCGTGCGCGGTGAAAATCTGATCGTAGTGATGTTGCGGTAGATACCCCGCTTCACCGTACGAAGAAAGCAATTGCTGGCTGCGCATCATCACCGCATCGGCAAAACCACGAATCAACATGATCATTGCCACGGCAATATACATAAAGCCTAATTTTTTGTGGTCAACCGAAGTAAACCACTCACTCCATAGGTATTGCCACTTACCCATACGGGTAATGGTACCCACTACCGCCAACCCCACTATCGCGATCACCGCCATGGTCACCATGATAATTGGCTCATGATATGGAATGGATTCTAACGTTAATCTTCCGAACATTATCGTTACCCTTTATGTTCTGTACTGTGCATGTGATCGGTCATTTCCTCATCGCCACTCATATTGAGCGAGCCCATAAACTGCATCACCACAGAGTGGAATAAGTCATCAGGGACGTGGGAAAAGTAAGTCACAGGCACGTTCTCGCTCGGCGTTGCCAGTGCTTGGTAATCATTGAAATCACGCAGCACCTTAGGTTGCGCTTTCACTTCGTTGACCCAAACCTCAAACGCACTCACATCAGGCAGAGCATGAGCGGTAAACTTCATGTGAGAGAAGCCCTCACCGCTGTAACTCGCTGACATTCCTTTGTATTCGCCTTCATGATTGGCGATAAGATGTAGGCGCGTCACCATGCCCGGCATGGCATAAATTTGACTGCCAAGACGCGGTATGAAGAAGGAGTTCATGATGTTGTCTGAGGTGATTTTGAATTTCACCGGTACATCTTTGGGAAAGGCCACGTAGTTGACGGTGGCAATATCGTGTTCTGGGTAGATAAACAACCACTTCCAGTCCAATGACACCACTTCGATGGTCATGGGTTCAATATCACTGTCTAGCGGTGTTGAAGGTTCCAATTCATGGGTAGAACGCCAGGTAATCACGCCCAAAATCGCGATGATAATGATAGGGATCGTCCATACCACAATCTCAATTTTGGTCGAGTGAGACCATTCTGGCGTGTACTCTACATCCGTATTGCTGGCGCGGTACTTATAAGAGAAATAGATAGTCATCAAGATCACAGGAATCACGACGATCAACATCAGAACCAATGCTGTAATGATCAGCTCTTTCTCTCGTACTCCAACCAAGCCTTTAGGATCAAGTAAAGCAGACTGACATCCAGAGAGGAGTATCGTGGCGACGAACGCACTCACCCTCAACAAGATGTGTTTATATCTTGAGGCTTCCATTGACTTTCTCGACTGTCGTAGCGGATAAACACCGACAACGTCGATGCGTTGAGCAATCCGCGGTTAAACCGTATCCATTTGCTATGGATTTTATTTACTTGCACAACCGTGTTTGCTTTCGCCACATCGAGGCATATCCGCTCTGATGGCCGTGCACTCGTCACTACCACCGCCCATTTATGCCAAAATGTTACAAAAGAAACACTTTGTTACAAACGGCGCATTATGCGGATCTAAAAATCAAATCATAGCGCTACAAAATGCAATCTTACCTTCCATATTTGAAACGGATGACAACCTAAACCCATGTTTTAAATATGGATTATGAATATAAGGCCCTGTATTTACTGGACTGGCAATATTGATCTGGGTCAATCAATGCGTAGAAAATCGAACGACTTGAAGCGAGTGGGAAGAGAAATTTAGAGGAAATTTTCTCTGCTGGCGCAAAAGGTGTTGCAAAATGTAAAAAATTATTTCATGCAAAAAATAAGGCCAGAGAACATGCTCTGGCCTTATCTTAGAATTCTCTCATCCGAGCAATTACGCTGCTTTAGATGATTGAGCGATTTGTAGATCTTTCGCTGGGTAAGTCAACATCAATCCGTCCGCTTTTACGTGCACGTAAAAACCGCCGCTGCTTAAACCGTAAACGGTCATTGGGCCGAAGTCCTTACCTTTTGTCGCTACTACCACATCACCGATTGCGTACATTTAAACCACCTCAATTAACTGGATTTTTCACTAACCTACCTTAGGTTATGCGGCGACTGTAAGGGCATTTTTATCCGGTGCCTAATCCAGTTTTTTATCGTTTCGATTAGCAATAGTTAACCGTTTTCAATTAGCACTGGATTTCTCGTAATAGATTGAAAATAATGACCAATCAACACCTTCCCATTAACCGAGGGTGCCAACGAATGAATAAGGGAGAGCGGGCAATGACGCAACCAATCTATCTCTTTGATTGGGGAGATACCTTAATGGTCGATTTTCCCGACCAAAGCGGAAAAATGAGTACATGGGAAAAAGTCGAAACGGTAGAAGGCGCCGAGCAGACGTTACAAGCGCTCGCAAAAGAGCATGCGGTTTACGTGGCCACCAGCGCTCAGCACTCCTCAGAAAGAGACATTGAACAAGCCTTCCAGCGAGTCGGGTTAGATAACTATCTTAATGGCTACTACTGCAAGGCGAACCTAGGGTTAGAGAAAACCAGTGTGGCGTTTTACCACGCCATCGCACAATCGCTGGAGGTTGAACCAAGCCATCTGATCATGGTTGGAGATTCACTGGAAAAAGACATCTACCCTGCCCAACAAGCCGGGCTCAATGCGGTTTTGTACAACCCAAACAACGATGCGGTACCTGAAGGCATCACACACATCCAGTCACTGACTCAGTTGCTCGAACGCGACTAAAGTACAAGCCAGAGAACAAAAAAGGCAGAGCTCAGCGGTCAATACCACCTTGGCTCTGCCCTTTTCATCTGTGGTAAACTCGAAACATTAACGTCAGATTAAGCCGCTGTGGGTTTGGGCTGATAGCGACCCGGTTTATGGTTCATGGCCAAGATAAGGTTAGTCGCAATCGCGCCCAGTACCGACAATAGAATCAGATGGATATCGACGATAAACAGCGACAAAATCACGATGGTACAGTCAAGACCCATTTGCACTTTACCGGCACGAATACCAAAGCGTTCCTGAAGAAACAGCGCCAAGATGTTAAAGCCACCTAAGCTCATTTTGTGACGGAATATCACCAGCATACCGACGCCGATTAATCCACCACCCAGTAACGCCGCATACACGGGTTCAATACGGGCAATCTCAATCAAGTGATGAAGATGGTCGACCGCAAACGACACTATGGTCACCGCAATAAACGTGTTGATGGTAAAACGCCAACCCATACGAGTGACCGACAAAATATAGAAGGGTAAGTTGAGTGCGAAAAACACCTGACCAAAACTGAAATCACTCACTTTAGTGAGGAAAATCGCCAATCCCGCGGTGCCACCCGTGAGCAGCCCCACCTTGTTAAAGAAGATCACCCCAAGTGAGACCAGGGCACTACCTAAAATGAGGGCGAGTAAGTTTTCTCGCAAGCTATGTTCGTTGTCCATAATCCGGCTTCCTATCCTTTAGATTCAAAAAATTCTCAGAATCAAACGGGCATAAGATGTCGTTGTTTGGCAAAAATGTCGAGATCGTCCGTGATAATGATCACATCATAAGTGTTAAAGGAAGTTTACACAGTGTTCACCAATTCAGTGCATTTAGCGATTACCAGCCCATCTCGCCGTGTGTTGAAAGAGATTGAGCGCAACTCGGTGAGCGCTGTGCCGCTTTGACCCGTACAAAGCCTTATGATTAAACAGGCACAAGCGTCATTGAGAGGAGTAAAGCAGAGGATGAAGGTTTTAATCGTGGGAGGCTCTGGCGGAGTTGGCCTTGCTATGGTCAAGCAGCTTATTGAAGATGACACTATCGACACCGTTTATGCGACGTTTCGCCAACGTCGACCGTTGCTTTCGCATCCCAAGCTCAACTGGTTTTTGGTGGATGTGTGTGATGAGGCGCAGATTGAGCACTTAAGTCAGACCATCAGCCAACTCGATTGGGTCATCAATACGGTGGGCCTGTTGCATGACGATACGCATCAACCAGAAAAGCGACTTGCGCAGCTCGACAGCGCGTTTTTCCTTCGCTCAATGCAAACCAACGCACTGGCGACGTTGTTGCTCGCTAAACACTTGCAACCGCTGCTGATGAAGAGCAAACAGCCTAAATTTGCGAGCTTATCGGCTCGGGTCGGCAGTATCAGTGACAACCGTTTGGGTGGCTGGTATAGCTACCGCGCCTCAAAGGCGGCGCTCAATATGACCATCAAAACCTTGAGTATTGAGTGGTCACGGATTAAGCCGAGCAGTTGCGTATTCGCGCTGCATCCTGGGACAACCGACACGGCGCTGTCGAAGCCTTTTCAATCCAATGTCCCCGAAGGAAAACTGTTTTCCCCTGAGCGTGTCGCGCGTCAACTGCTGGCGATAGTGTCACAGGCCGATGAGCAGCTCAGCGGTGAGTTTTTCGCTTATGACGGGACGCGCATTGAATGGTGAATGACCGATAACAGACAATCACGCCCTTGGTCACATCGTGCTCGAACAACACTATTTGGCGATAGGCTGAATCGATAAGTGGTGGGAGGCCAGTTGCCATGTTGGGCCTCTGTGGCCTTTCGCTTGGTACATCGCCAAGTCCGCCAAACGCATCAAACTGGTTCTGTCTTGCGCATGGTCTGGGAAACAACTCACCCCGATACTCACGTCTAATCTCACCGCTTCGCCCTCGAACACGATAGGTTGATTGAGGTGATGCATCAACTCATCAATAAGCGCATCGAGACAGGAGAAATCATCGAGTAAATCGAGACAGACGACAAATTCATCGCCCCCCAGTCGACCGACAAAATCACTGTCACGGAACGAATGGCTCAATCGATGGGCCACCGTCACCAAAATACAGTCGCCTGCGTCATGGCCCAAGGTGTCATTGATCTGCTTGAATTTGTCCAAGTCAATAAACAGCAATGCGAGCTTGTGTTGCTGCAAACGCGCTCGTTGCAAGGCATCTTCCAGTTTGGCATTGAAGGCACGGCGATTTTTTAGGTTAGTTAACGTGTCATGCTCAGATAAGAACGTCAGCTGCTTCTGTTTCTCTTTTAACTGTAACGTTTGACGTTCCACTTCACGTTGTAACTCTTGCTTGGTCACCGTGGTCTCTTTAAGGTTGCTAGTCATGCGATTGAAAAAGGTCGCAATGGTTTCAAATTCTGAATCCATTTTTTTTAGCGATACCTTGGAGTCCAAGTCCCCTTTGGATACCGCCACAATCGCCCTTTTGATTTCTGTCGCCCCAATGCGATAGCGAAGGAAAATGTGCAAACTGATCAAACACACCACAACCGAGCCGATGATCATCCACCCGGCGGCAAACCACATCAAGGCTTTGAGTTCGCGGGCGCTCTTATCCAAAACTTGGCGATGCACATACGCCAACTCCTCCGTCATGGTTTGTACAATCATGCTGTAGCGAGATTGAAACAGCTCACGACTACTCAAATCACTCGCCAACGGTAAGGCCGCATCTTGCGCCGAATAGATCCGACTCTCTTGTGCAATCACAACGGAAAGGCCATCACTCATTCTTTGCATATTGTCCAACCGGTGATCACGGTTTTCAAAAGTGCTGAGCTGCGCCGCAAGGTCTGAATGAGCGCTGATGACGTGATGCAAGCTCTGCTCATCATAAAACTGCATAAATAACCACAACTGACTTCGCAGCATATCCACCGACAATTGCAGTTCGACCACCTGATCCAATTCGATTTTTGTTTGACGCTGCTGGGCGTTAATGTTCAGCAATAACACCACAATCAACACGGTCAGTACCAGTGTGGTGCCAAACAATAGCGAGAGTTTCTTGGTTAACGACTTCAACATAATTAATCTCGCAGCTCCGACCATTGCTCAAACGGCTCGGTGTAGAGCAGTTGACGAAAATCTGGCATATCATTGTCAACCAAACCATTTTGCTTCGCCCAACGCGCCTGGATCTGCAGGTTGGACAGCAGAGCGTTGCCTAGGGACAATCTGAACACATAGTCATCCCACGACCACGTGATTTGCTCCGCCGGCAGCGCAAGAAACTCCGCCGCCAGCTTCTGCGCGTTCTCTGGGTTGAGGTGAATCCACTCTATCGCTTGATCGAGCGATTGAATCAGTTGCATTGGCCCATCACTCGCTTGAGCTAAATAAGGTTGAGTAGAGAGTAGATTAAAGCTCAATTGATACAGTCCGGTTAAACCGAGATGATTAATTTCACCGCCGGTTGCTTGGTGAATCTGGTAGATCATGGGCTCCCAAGCCGAAATGGCATCCACCTGCCCTTCAAGTAGCGCTGTGACAATCTCTGAGGCGGGTACAAACACCTTGTTGATATCGAGATGACTCGCCTCATGGGACAGCAAGACCGCATCCAAATAGAACTCGCTCGCACTTCCTTGAATCACGCCGACACGTTTTCCTTGCAGTTGGCTCACTTGGCGAATGTCCGACGAACTGAGTGAGACCAGTTTTACGTCATTGTCTGACTCGACGAAGGTGGCCAGTAGTGCCAGTTCAGGGTGATCAAAAGCGTTAAACATGGCCACCGATTCCGATGCGGTCGCCAAATCGACCTCGCCTTGCATCAGTAACTTCGCGCACTCGACCCCACCGGTGCATGGGATCATTTCAACGGATAAGCCCTGTTTCCCATACAATCCCAACGCGTTTGCCACAATAAAGGGAGTGGAGAGTGGCGTCGTCGAGACGGCAATCCTCATCGTATTCGATTCACCTTGCTGACTGTCCTTACCTTTGGCGCCCAACCACATAAACAGTGCGACAAAAACCACACTGATCCCTACCCATAGCCACTGACTTTTTGTTGTTTTCTGCATTCATTCTTCGCTTTATGTACGCAATCACGCTCGTATAAATCTAGTCAATAGTTGCCTATCTGGACAGGAAAAGAATGAATAAAGCCGAGGATTTCTCACAATTAACGCGCCTATTGAGCAGTGTGCGCCTTCAATTGCGGTGTGATTCATCATAGTTAGCCTTATTAGGCTTTATACCTCATGCTTTAGCTCCCCAAACTGGTGCGCATGCACCCAGGCACGCACCAATAAAGTGAAATTAAATTACATAAAATGAATCTTCCGTGACATTAAAAATTAGTTGTTGATCACATTTAAACAATGAACTATGTTATTTACATACAAACATGTAATTTAACCACAACGAGGGAGTTGGGTATGTTATCAGTGATTAAAAATCTATTCGTTCACGATAGAGACTACGCAGGTCGCGACATCGACCTCGTCATCGAACGCCTGGCGGCGCAAACGAAAACCGACCGTCACGCGTGGTCTTACTTGCAAGACCTGTCCGTTTACGAAAACACCACCAGCGGCATGCGCGTGTATCCGCATGAAGTGGCAAAATACGCGGCATAAACGGCGCGCTCAGTCGAACATCGACATTCACATCTCAATAGGCCTCATCGCGAGGCCTATTTTTCTTTCCCTTGTTGCACAGTTTTCTTGTCAAAAGGTGACTCCTCGGACTACTCATTAAGTATCATTTCATATAGGTTGTTATCAAAGCGGCGACTCAACTTATGAGTGACTCTATCGGTGACGCGATATTGCGCATAATCAGCGAGACATCGCCCTAGACAGAAGTGAACCCATCGCATCTTGGACACAATCAGTGACTAGATGCGCGGTGTAATAAGAATAAAGTGGTTGTCTATGTATAGTATTTCGCTTTGTGTTCGCTCCAACACTCAGCTAGAGAAACATCTTGAAAAGCAGGACCTTGGCTTTTCTTCTGCGATTCTCATCCAGTTATTTTCCAGCCAGTCCCCTAAGACGGTTCAAGGGCTTTCTCGGACCTTGCACAGCAAATGGCCGGATGCGGTGATTATCGGCGCCAGTGCCCAGCACGTGATCCACGATGGGGTCATAGAGCGCGGAGCGACACAGGTCGTGATCACGCGATTTGATCACGCCACCTTGACCTATGCATCAGCGCCAAACGCCAACGGTGCACAAGGCGGAGAGTCACTGTTTCACTCTCTGTCACTGAGTTCAGAGACCAAGGCCATACTCTGCTTCGTTGATAGACTGACGGCAAAAGGCAACACCTTCTTCCGCTGCTTTGATAGTAGCGACATCCCCGTCGCGGGCGGCGCCTCAACCATCACAGAGCAAGGGCGCTGGGTGCTGCTCAATGGCGAATGTTCCCAAGAGTGCAGCGTCGCGGTCGCGATTCACAGCCCCAAGCTTCACGTTTGGCGCTCAGCGTTCAGTGAGTGGAACGCCATAGGGCAAAGATTTAAAGTCACCCAAACTTCCGACAACACCGTCTATACGCTCAACCATCAAAGCATTACCGAGTTGTACCAGCGCTACTTAGCCGATGGTCAGCAACTGCCGCAGCAAAAACTGATTGATTTCCCGCTCATTAAGGGCGACCCGACCCATCAAGATGTCTATCTACCGCAGTATGTGGATGAGAATTCAGGTTTGGTGTTTGATAAAGCCCTTAGCGTTGGTGATGAAGTTCAGTTTTGCTATGTGCACCCCGAACTCACCATTCACCAAGTCCAAGACAGCGCTTACCACCTGGCTCAGCAGCAACCCGATGCGATCTTTGTCTTTAACTGTACGTCTCGACTGGACTTTATCGAGGGCAATCAGGAGTTAGCGCCACTGCAACAAGTCGCGCCGACGTATGGATTTTATTGTATGGGCGAGCTCTACAAAGAGGAGTCCACGCAAGAGATTTTGCACCACAGCATGACGTACCTAGCCATGCGAGAAGGCGACGCCAGCGGGCCGGTACCGTCGATCACACTCGACAACACCTCCAGTGTGTCGCCGCTGTTTTCGATGATCCGCAACGCGTTTGCTGATTTGGACACGCGCAATCTGCAAATGCAGCACAAAATTCAATCCCAAGCCGAGGAGTTGGCATCGAGCTATCGCATTGACCACACCACAGGATTGCCGAACCGCTCTGTTCTTCGTCAACAACTGGCGAAAATCGGCGACGACCAAGCCCTGTTTACACTCAAGTTAGCCAATCTCCCCGAAATCAATGAGAAATATGGCTACGCCATTGGTGACCGTCTGCTGGTGCTTCTGACCTCTTTTTTCATCGACAATCTGGATGATGTCTTTGCGGACAACGCCACCTTGTATAGCCTTGGCGTGGGTGAATGGGCGACCATTTTTACCCTTGATAAACAGATAGACAGCGTGCGCGAGCGCTATTACCGTGCCATCAAACAGATAGAACATTTCGATCTGGACCACCTTGGCATTGTGGAAACCGACCACATCGCCGTATCCATCTGTGCAGGCGTGGTGTATCGCCGTGACTTCCCACACTGCAGCCCGGATGAGCTGTTGTTTAAATCGGTCGATGCGCGTCGCTACGCAATCAAACATCACCGCTATTTGTATAACGCCAGCAACTTGATTTCTCAAGACCAAGAGCGTCAGGTCCGGTTGAAGCAATTATCTGTCGCGCACAGTGCTATCAATCAACATCAAGTAGTGCCGTTTGTCCAACCGATCTTTGATGCCAAAACCCGTGAAGCCGCGTTCTATGAGTGCTTAGTACGCTTGCAGCATCAAGGTGAGATTGTCTCTCCGGGCTTGTTTTTACCGCATATTCAAGGTACGCGCCTCTACACCAAGATGAGTCGCCAAATGATCAAGCACACCTTTGCTAAAATGCGCGAGAATAACGATATCTTCTCATTGAACCTCTCTCCGCAAGATCTCCTCGACGATCGAACGCTAGCCCTGTTAGAACAAGAGGTGCATAGCCTTGCTGACCCGAGCCGCGCCGGCATTGAGATCGTCGAGTCCGAGCAGATCCGCAACTTTGCACGCATGCGTGAAGTGTGTGACCATTTTCGCGCCATGGGCGTTGCGATCATTGTGGACGATTTTGGCTCTGGTTATTCCAATTTGGATGAGATCATTAAGCTCGAGCCGTCAGTCATCAAACTCGACGGCAGTTTGATTCGCACCATAGACCAAGACGCCAAACAGCGAAAAATCGCCTCGCAGTTGGTCCGATTGTGTGAAGTCTTTGACGCCAAAACCGTCGCAGAGTTTGTGCACAATGAGCAGGTATGCCAAATCGCCACGGACATTGGCATCGATTATCTGCAAGGGTTTCATTTAGGTGAACCAAGAGCGCTGGATTAAAAGGCGCTCAATAAGCATACCAACGCGCACCAAGTGCTCAACTTGGTGCGCGTTGGGTCAAGGGTCTTTTATTGCTGCTCAGCGCGAATTCGTAGTACTTGTGCGTAAGTACAATCGCCGAGCATATCGTAAGCATGAATCGCCGCCTGCCCCATGACGAAGGGATGAGGCTGATTAGCCTGACGATTAGGTAAATCTCGCAACATTTTTTCGGACGAGCCATCGCGTGTGGGATGATTGGACAGGTAAATATCCACGCCAGCCTCTTTTGCAATCTGTTTAAAACGCTGAGCGGCCTGACTGTAGGCAAGGATTCTCTCTTCATCAGGACCATAATTGAGCCCTGTTCCGCCCCACAAACTGACGATGTGTTGTTCACCGTTGTCGTATACCGGGAAAATTAGCGACATCGTACCCGGCGTGTGACCCGGAGTCAGATAAATGCTCACTGTCGTCTCACCTAAGGAGATGGATTCACCGTCGGCTACTGTGATGTCACGTGATGGTTTCTTACCCCAACGAGGACTGACAAAGTCTTGCACTGGCTGCTCCAGACGCGTCCACTCGACATCGGTCATCACCAAGCGTGGCTGGTAGTGCTCGACGAGGTATTCTTGTCCACCATAGTGATCGCCATGACCATGCGTAATCAGCAAATACTTGATTGAATTGGGATCCAAACCCAACTCAATCAACCCCGCTTCAATATATTGCTTAGCTTGCGCGTTGTTATTTAACGCATCGACTAAGATAATGCCGTCACTGGTTGTAATGGCCCAACTGGATACGCCACCTGTACCGATGTAGTAGAGGTTATCAAACACCTGTGTCGGTGGGATGGGCTCAGAGCGCCCCTTGCCGCTTTTCTTTTCTTTGCGCTTCTGTTCGCTGTTCACTGTGCGAATCGCCATATTTCGAATTGGCGACTCAAGATCGCAAATATTGGTCAAGCCAGGAAATAAGTCGGCGTATCGCATACCTTTTTGCGCATACTCTTGCGCGGTGGGGTCACTGGCATGGGCGCAACATGCCAATGCCATTAGAATAGTCGATGCTAGTGCTTTCATTGGTTGCTCTTGTCCTGTTAAAAAGTGGTGTTAACCGCTAACCAGTAACGACGCCCATCTTCAACATAACCATACTCATCCACCGTTGTTTCTTGATCAAACAGGTTGTAAATGCCTGCCATCAACTTAACGTTGTCTGTCACTCGCCAATTTGCTCCGAGATCAACATAGGTGATAGACGGTGCTAACGTACGCGTGCTGGTACTGGTAATGTTGTCTTTCTCACGGCTTTGATAATTGACACGTAACCACGAGTTAACGTCATCGCGAATCGCCCAATCACCATTGGCAGAAATAAGATGCTCTGGTGACTGCACAAGCGGCAATCCATTATCCTCGTCATCGGTCTTTTTCTCACTGTGGGTATAGGTGTAACTCGCGCTGACTTTAATCGTGCGCGTCAAACTTTTTGCCACAGAACTTTCTACACCGTAAGTGTTAGCCTCATCAATGTTGACGTAGGTGCGATCGCAGCGTCTGCGGTCGGTACAACTCGGGTCGACAAAGTCGTTTTCAATTTTGTCTTTAAACTCGCTATAAAACAGAGTGACATTCGCCGATAAATCCGCAGTATCAACAAAATAGAGGCCCACCTCGGTATTCACCGATGTCTCAGGCGATAGGTCTGCATTACCATACACATCGCAACGGCCGTTACAACTAGGCTGAGCCCAGTCTTCATCCATTTCTGTAAGTGTAGGCGCTCGGTAACCTGTCGATACGCCTCCTTTCAGTGTCCATTCAGGAGCCAGTGACCACACCCCGTAGACTCTCGGGCTAAAGTGACCATCAAAAATATCATTTTGGTCGTAGCGAAGACCCAACGTCAGTGCAAAGTCATCCGTTAAGTACCACTCGTCTTCGGCAAACAGTGACCACTGCTTGTTTTTAGACGCCAGTGCGTTGCTGTCGTCCGTCAACTCTTTCTGCTCAAAGGAGGCGCCCAAGGTCAAGTAATGTGCAGCAAGGGGTAAGCTCCACTGTGTGTTGAGTAAACTGTTTTCAATTTCTTTTTCAGCACCGTTGTTACGTACTGTTTCTGTGCTGATAAACGTCGTGCCACTACCCCATTGATAATTACCCGAGTGAGTCCCAGCCAGTGATTCACGTTGATATTCACGCTCTGCGACTTGCGACTCGCGTGACACTGACTTATCAAGCGTCGTGACACGCTCTTGATCATGCTGAGTGTATTCAACCGAAAAGGTATCTTCATCAGTCGGAGTCAAATGCACCGCAGCACGGTAGTTGTCGAGCGTCTTACCCGCATAACCACCTTCTATTTCATCCTCTTTTCGCTCTTGGTAAAGACCTGTTAGCGATACGCTCAGCAGATCTGGAATCACTGGGCCCGCTA
The DNA here is from genome assembly GCA_036903855.1 of Vibrio cholerae. Classification (GTDB taxonomy): domain Bacteria; phylum Pseudomonadota; class Gammaproteobacteria; order Enterobacterales; family Vibrionaceae; genus Vibrio; species Vibrio cholerae_D. Next base: position 216,273 of record JACGDM010000001.1, read on the forward strand.
GATACAACTGACCTTGATAGCCATTGCCTGAACGAGAATTCTCTTGCAGCGTCGTCTCGACTTGCAGACTGCCGTGCCACTCTTGGTAGTCTTTACGAGTGATAATGTTGATCACACCGCCCAGTGCATCGGAGCCATATAGAGTAGACATTGGGCCACGCACCACCTCAATACGCTCAATCGCACTCAGAGGTGGAAGCCAATCTTGCTCAGTAAAGGTACTGCCATTGGTCTGCGTTTCACGACCGGACTGCTTACGGCCATCCACTAAGATCACGGTGTACTCTGAAGGCATACCGCGGACGGAAATATCTTGACCATCACCGCCACCGGTCACGGTCACACCTGGGATGTCTTGCAATGCATCAGTAAGATCCTTATAGGCGCGGTTCTCGATTTGAGCACGGTCGATGACACTAATGGAAGCCGGTGCTTGAGTCACGGTTTGCTCGTAACCTGCCGCAGTGACAACTAGGGTTTCCATAGAAGAGTTGTCATCGGCGAAGGACGGCATGGATGTCACTGACGCACTGGCGATCGCCAACGCAACAGGACGAAGAGAAAATGGGCAAATAGACATAATGGTATTTCTTAGACATATAATTGATAATCGTTCTCAATTTAATATCTAATGAAAATGATTCACAACCACATTATCATCAACAATAGCGAATGCCATTATCCCATTTATGCATAACGATCGACCTTTTTATGCAGAGGTGTGCTCTACGTCAAACAGATCCTTAAAGATGCCGCGAACCCAAATACACATTGGGTCGTCATGAAAACGCTTATGCCAATACAAATAGACATGTTGGAACGCCAATCTCAACTCTGGCGGTACTTCTCTCGCAATCAGGCGCGTATCTTGACATGCACGCTGCGCGTACGGGGTTGGCAGGTGGAAAACAATATCGCTGGTCGCCGCAATATCTGGAGCAGCATGAAAGTTCGACAGTTGCACCGGAATCGACAAGCGATTCTTTTTGTCCACTAATCCAAGTTCCATAAATTTATGCTCAAAAGAGAGGGTTTTCTCGCCCTGCAACGAGATTTGACCAAAGCTACAGCTTAACAAGTTTTCGGCCGTTAATGCCTCATTGGCCAGCGGATGCGATTTGCTCATCAACAAGCGAAAATCTCGCTTGGAGACCAGTGCACGATAAAGATTTTGGTCGCCACTAGCGGGCTCATGTGACGAGAGTGCAAAGTGCACGTCGCCGGCGATCAAGGCCTCAAAGTGACGCTGCGGCGTAGTATCCAAACTGACTATCATATTGGGTGCACGCTGGCGAATTTGTGCGATAACAGGCGGCATCAAAGTATTGATTTGCGGTTGCAAACCAAAAAAGCGAACGGTGGTTTCGATGCTACTGGGATCAAAAGACTGCTTATGAACAAGCGTTTCCAAGCTATTGATGATGAGATTGATGTCTTGTTTAATACTGTCGGCTTTGGTGGTTAACTCATAACCCGAATTGGTGCGCACCAACAACTCATCATCAAACAGCGTTCGCATTTTCTGTAAAGCTCGACTGACCGAAGATTGGCTGATGTTCATCGCCAAAGCAGTATTCGAAACGTGCTTCTCTTCGAGTAAGTTTTTCAAAATCAGCAGCGAGCTAATGTCGACCTGGGATACATTCATGCTTGGACAACTCTAGAGTCAAAATTCGTCTTAGTCCGCTAGGGTAATCTTTGCTAAGGGAAATGTCAGGAATAAATTGAGCAAACCATGACAGGGACACTCGCCCTCAAGAAGTCAATACAGTTAAGCCCTGCCTTAACGCAGGGCTTAATCCGTACAGGGTCATCGCCTCGCCGATTACTCACCAAAAACTAATAGCTCCGCCGCGTCATCCGATGGGTTGGGGGTCGATTGGGCAGCATTGTAGTGACCGTTGCTCTCTAGATGGGTTTGATTGCTATAACCGGATGTACACGCTGCCAAGGTTATACACGCCAAAATCACCGCTAATGTTTTCATCATTTGTCCCTCTTAGTGACCGTCTTTATTGCTCCTTTTTAATCTAGCCAGTCACAGCGATAGGCGCGAGCCGTTTTACCGAACCTTACCCCGCTTGACACAAAATGACAAAGCGAGGCGACACGTTAAGATTTGAGGTTTTTTACCGCGTATTTTCACTTCGCTTAGCCAGCGCAATTCGCTCTGCCAGTTCAGCAAAACCAAACCCGCCGTTTGAGTCGGTGATCCACTGCGGCTGGTGATTAAGCTGACTCAGAACATGGCGAATATTGTACACGCCAAAGGTCGTCGATAGCCATTCGAACATCCCTTCATCGTTGAGCGAGTCACCCACGTAAGCGATATTGGACAACGCCGGCAGTTGGCCATGATTGTGCGCGCGAAGATAGGCTTCACTGCTAGTGCGCTTAGTGTGCTGACCCAACCAAGCGTTGATGTGAATCGAGCTTTGTGTCGCATTGACGACTTGCCCGTCCACTTCAATAGCGCGAATGTCAGCAAGCAGTTGTTCACACAGCGCTGTTGATAACGGAGTACGCTCTTGGCCTGTGTTGACTGCGACATCGCAGTAACGAAACGCTTGATCGCTGGCAAACGTTACGTCTGGGTAGTCACGCAGCCGCTCGGCAATACGCTCAATTAACGCTCTCTGCTGGCGCTTCATCTCATCCAAAGGCGTAAGCGTGTGGGTGATGAACCCACTCTCGCTGCGGCGCATCCAAAACGCGCCGTTTTCACCAATCACACCATCGAGCGGCCAGAGTTTGGCCATTTGATCGCACCATCCAGCGCAAGCACCCGTGACACCCACCACTTTCACGCCGACATCACGCAGCAGCGTTAACGCATTCAGCGTTTGCGCAGGCAGCTGTCCTTGCCAGGTTAACGTGTCGTCGACATCGGTGAGTAACCAGGTGATAGACGCGAGCGACACTTGATTAGCGCTAAGCAACGAATCAGGCATTCACCACCTCTTGATGGCGGCCTTCGGTCAGTGAAATGCGCTTCGAGGTGTTGGCATCAAAAAGATGCAGATGCTCGGGTTTGATGTCGACACCAAAGCTATCACCGATGGCGATTTTGCTGTGGCCTTCGACCCGCACCACTAAACGCTGCGCCTCTTCATCGAGCGTTTTACAGTAGAGCAAGAGGTCAGCGCCCAGCGCTTCGATCAACTCGACTTCAACGTGAAACCACGGGTTATCATCGCACAGCTGCAAGTGCTCCGGTCTGAGCCCAAGCTTAATATCGCCCAGATTCAGCGATGCGGTCTCTAGCGGATAGAGCGCCTGAGCCAATTCAATACCATCAATGGTCACACTCGCATCAAGAATATTCATGGAGGGAGAACCAATAAAAGTCGCGACAAAAAGAGAGGCCGGGTAGTCGTAGATATCAAGGGGTGTGCCCACCTGCTCCACGTTCCCTTTGTTCAATACCACCAGCTTGTCGGCCAAGGTCATGGCTTCCACTTGATCGTGGGTGACATAAATCGATGTGGTCGCGAGACGGCGTTGCAGCTTTTTGATCTCTAATCTCATCTGTACGCGCAGCTTGGCATCGAGGTTCGACAAGGGCTCATCAAACAAAAAGACTTTCGGTTTACGAACAATCGCTCGCCCCATCGCCACGCGTTGTCTTTGCCCACCAGAGAGTTGACCAGGTTTGCGATCCAGTAAGTGATCCAACTCGAGCATTTTAGCGGCCTCATTCACCAAAGCGTCTATCTCTGCCTTCGGTGTTTTTCGGTTGCGTAGCCCATAAGCCATGTTGTTGTAGACCGTCATATGTGGATACAAGGCATAATTTTGAAACACCATCGCGATATCTCGCTCACTCGGCTCGAGCGCATTGACAATGGTGTCATCGATAGACAGCTCCCCAGAGCTGATCGCTTCCAGGCCGGCAATCATACGCAGTAACGTCGATTTACCACAGCCACTTGGCCCCACTAAGACCACCATTTCACCATCGTGAATGGTCAAATCGACACCATGAATCGCTTGGTATCCGTTCGGGTAGCATTTCGCCACATTATTGAGAGTAAGTGTAGACATGAATTATTTCTCCGAATCAACCAGACCTTTGACAAACGCTTTTTGCATCGCCAACACCACAATGACCGGTGGCAGCATGGCAATAATGGTCGTGGCCATAATTTTGTTCCATTCAATGACCCCATCGACAACACCCAGCATCTGCTTGATGCCCATCACTATGGTGTAGTATTCGATGTCGGTGGTGATCAGTAACGGCCATAAGTATTGGTTCCAGCCGTAAATAAAGGTGATGACAAACAGCGCCGCGATGTTGGTGCGAGAGAGCGGCAGTAATATGTCAAAGAAAAACTTAATCGGTCCTGCGCCATCAATGCGCGCCGCCTCCACCAACTCACTTGGCACCGTCATAAAGAACTGGCGGAATAAAAAGGTCGCCGTCGCACTGGCGATCAGTGGGATGGTCAAGCCATAAAAGGAATTGAGCATGTTGAGGTTAGTGACTACCTCAAAGGTCGGCATAATGCGCACTTCCACTGGCAGCATTAAGGTGAAGAAGATCATCCAAAACGCCAACATGCGGCCCGGAAAGCGAAAAAAGACCACCGCATAGGCCGACAAAATCGAAATGGTCAATTTACCAAAGGTGATGCACAGTGCCATCACGAGGGAATTCAACAACATTCCAGTAATTGGCAGTGCTGTATTATTGACTTGGCTTGCATTACTCAGCAGTTCGCTAAACACATTGAAACCTAAGTCGCCAAACCAAAGTGGCGTCCCTGTCGCAAAGGCGGTGTTTTCATGGGTGGTCGCCACTAGTGCAATCCAGACTGGTAGTGCAATCGAGACGATGCCAGCCACCAACACAAAGTGGCAAAATAGAGTGAATAAGGGTCTGCGTTCTACCATCAGTAAGCCACCTTCTTCTCAACGTACTTAAATTGGAACACGGTTAACGTCGCGACCAACACCATTAACACCACCGACTGCGCAGCCGACGATCCTAAGTCCAAACCAATAAATCCATCGTTGTAGACTTTGTACACCAATGTGGAAGTGCTGTTGCTCGGCCCGCCTTGCGTCATCGCATGGATGATGGCGAATGTGTCGAAAAAGGCATACACAAAGTTGACGACCAATAAGAAGAAACTCGTAGGCGAAATCAATGGGAAACTGATGGTGAGAAAACGCTTTACCGGCCCACTGCCATCGATAGCCGCCGCTTCAATTAACGAACGGGGGACGGACTGCAACGCCGCCAAGAAGAACAAAAAGTTATAGCTGATCTGTTTCCACGTTGAGGTGATGATCACCATCCACATCGCATGGGAGCCATTGAGTGTCGGATTCCAATCAACCCCTATCCACTGGAGGAGTTGGCTGGCTACGCCAATCGTTGGATCAAAGAGAAACAGCCACAAAGAGCCCGCCACCACAGGCGCAACGGCATACGGCCAGATCAGAAAGGTACGATAGAAGGTGCTGCCACGAACGATATGCTCGGCAAACGCCGACAGCACCAACGCACTGACCAGCGCAAGCACCGCGACACTGAGACTAAATTGCAGCGTCGTGAATAATGAATCGAGATAATACGGATCGTGAAGCAGCTTTTCGAAGTTTTCCAAGCCAACAAACTCACGGCTCATCCCAAACGCATCTTCCAGCTGAGATGATTGAAAAATCGCTTGCCCAGCTGGCCAGATAAAAAAGACCAGGGTGATCACCAGTTGCGGGGCAATCAGCGATATGGGCAGCCATTTATGTTTAAAAATAACAGGCGATGACATAGATAATCCAGATAGAAAAAGGCGGAGCACACTCGCTCCGCCAAACGAGGGTGTTACTTTTGCGTGCGCTCAAAGCGGCGCAATTGCTCATCACCACGGCTTACCGCATTGTTTAATGCTGTTTTCGCCGTCGCTTTACCAGACCAAACGGCCTCTAACTCTTCGTTGATGATGTCGCGCGTTTGCAAGAAGTTACCAAAGCGAATGCCTTTGGAGTTGACCGTTGGCTCAACCGACGTCATCTGTACAACAGCAGTGTCAGTGCCTGGGTTCGCCTCATAGAAGCCTTGGCTCTTGGTCAGCTCATAGGCAGCCTTAGTAATCGGTAGGTAACCGGTAAACTGGTGCCAATCGGCTTGCACTTCAGGGCTAGAGAGATACGAGAAGAACTTCGCTACCCCTTTGTACTCTTCATCAGAGTGACCTCGCAGTACCCAAAGCGAGGCTCCGCCGATAATGGTGTTTTGCGGTTTGTCGACCAGTTCCGCGTCATACGGCAGCTGCGCTACACCGACGTCAATGCCTTTCATGTTCTCTTTAATGCCCGCTAGCCCCGCCGACGAGCCCATGGTCATCGCACACTCTTGGGTGTAGAACAGTGGCATACCATCGGATTGACGACCGCCGTACTTAAAGATCCCTTCTTTTGACCACTCGCCCATTTTCTCAATGTGCTTCACAAACGCCGACTCATTGAACTTGAACTGGGTATCTAGACCATCAAAACCATTGCTGTTGTTGGCGACAGGGACATTATTGCGAGCACCGAAGTTTTCAATTTGCGTCCAAGATTGCCAAGTGGTGCTAAAGCCGCACTGAGCGCCCGATTCGATCAGCTTGCGTGAGACGGTTTCCATCTCTTGCCAAGTTTTCGGCGCTTCTGTAATGCCCGCTTTTTCAAACATCGCTTTGTTGTAGTAGAGCACAGGCGTTGAACTGTTGAATGGCATCGACAACATTTGGCCTTCACTGGTAGTGTAGTAACCCGTCACCGCGGAGAGATAGTTGTCTGGATCAAACGGCTCTTTGGTGTCTTCCATCAACTGGTAAACCGGGTAGATGGCCTGCTTAGCACCCATCATGGTTGCTGTGCCGACTTCAAAAACCTGCACAATGGCTGGCTGCTCTTTCGCACGAAATGCCGCAATCGCACCTGTCATGGTTTCTGCGTATGAACCTTTGTATACAGGTTTGATTTCGTAGTCATCTTGACTGGCATTAAAATCCGCCGCTATTTCATTGACCTTTTTACCTAGCGCACCACCCATGGCGTGCCACCATTCCACTTCTGTTTTCGCTTGAGCTTGCGCACTCAGTAGTGCTGCGGTGACGGCCAAACCGGTCAGGTGTTTGATAGACATAATGGTTCCCTTATGTGAGTCTTACTTGCGTAAAGTCCTAGTGTGGTTAAACCTCAGCGGATGTTCACTTCTCTTTCACATTCGCTGCTTCAGAATTCAAGTGAACATTAATTAGCGAAAGTTACGCTGATATGACACTTAAATGAACATAAATGAAACTTAACTTTCGGTTGAATGTCTGTTTGGGGTGTCATCAAACGGTCACATGAAGATGACAGAGTTCGTTTGAAACAAAATGAACATAGACAGTGAATAACAATGACAACACTCCCAACCCTTATCCCAACCATGGCCCATCGTGGTCTCTCTAGTCTTGCGCCAGAAAACACACTCGTCGCGTTTCAGCGTGCCGTTGAATTGGGCTGCCAGTGGATAGAAATCGACGTCCAACTGAGCGCCGATGATGTGCCCATGGTGATTCATGACCACACGGTGAACCGCTGTACCAACAGCAAAGGTAAAGTGAGTGAATTGACGTTACAGCAACTGAAACAACTCGATGCCGGGTTGTGGTTTGCTGATGAGTTTGAAGGGGAGCCAATCCCTACCTTAGCGGAAACATTGGCCTTGACCCAAGCGGCCAACGTCAACCTCAACATTGAGCTCAAACTCTACCCCCACACGGACATTGATCGCCTGTGTCATCACGTCGCTCAGGTGATCAATGAGATGGGTATAAACCCTCAAACCCTGCTCTTTTCGAGCTTTAGCACCCACGCCTTGCAATGCATCAAACAATATCTACCCGATGTGCGCCGCGGGCAATTGTGGCAAAGCATTCCATATGACGCGGCGTCGGTCCTGACTCAAATTGATGCCTACAGCGTGCACTGCGACTACCGCTTTTTGACACAGGCGCAAGCCAAAACGATTAAACAGATGGGTTATCAGCTCTACTGCTACACCCCCAACTTTCCCGAATTAGTTGAGCCACATCGCTTATGGGGAGTCGATATGATGATCACCGACGTGCCTCAGCGTTATACTCAGCGTAACGACACTCACACTGGTGCAGAGCGCCACGCTATTCATGGATAATCTTTCACTCCGCCAACACGCGATCATTGAGCGCATTCATCAACAGGAATATTGTTCGATTGATGAATTGGCTCAGCAGTTTGATGTCACGACACAGACTATCCGCCGTGACATCAACGAACTGTGCAACCTAGGCTTGACCCGTCGCCACCACGGCGGTGTCAGCTTACCTGCCACCCTGAGCAACCGAAGTTACACCTCACGCCGCATGACGAATGCCAAGGACAAACACGCCATTGCCGAGCGCGTCGTGCAGCATATTCCCAATGGTTGCACTCTGTTTTTGGGTATCGGCACAACCATCACCGCGATAGCAGAGCAGCTTGGGCATCACCGAGAACTGCGTGTGGTGACCAACAACTTTGAGGCGGCGCACATTCTCTCCCAGTTTGAAGAGGTGGAAACCTGGATCCCGGGCGGGCGCATTCGCAGCAATGATCGCGATGTGGTGGATGATAAAGTCGCCGACTTTTTCGCCCAGTTCAGTGCTGACATCGGTATTATTGGCTGCGCAGCGGTCAGTGATATACGCAGTGGCCTAGAGGAGACAGAAGCGGCGCAGTATGTGATGGAGCACGAATTGCGGGAGGCGCGTGTCAGCCAAGCAATATTGGCCCATGCAGAGCAACGTTGGTTAGTGGCCAACGACAGCAAATGGCAGCGCCGCGCCAATACCAAAGTCGCACCATTGGAATATTTTGATCGCATCTTCAAAGACAGCAAACAAGCCTAACCTGCTCTAGGTTTCACCCTCAAGATGGGTTAACGTAGAAACATTGTTTTGTTTTTTCAGTTAACGAGACCGTTAACTCAGTGCAAGGAAAGCTATGGTCGAGCAGGTTGTTGGCATTCTTTTTCCCGTCTTTGCGTTGGTATTGATTGGGTTTTCTGTCGGGCGTTGGTTAAAACCAGACTTCAAACCGATCAACCGCATCAACATGGACGCTTTCACCCCCGCGTTGGTGTTCTCCTCTTTGGTAGCGATGCCTCTCGATACTAACCAGTTGCCGCTTTTGAGTGCGTCACTCATTTCAGTTTTATTACCCGGACTATTGATGATCCCAATTTGCGCCATCAGTAAACTGCGCTTTAAAGCCTGGGCGCCGCCACATATGTTTCGCAACAGCGGTAACTTGGCGATCCCTCTTTTTACCTATACGTTTGGTGAGACGGCGCTGGCGCCTGCGGTTCTGCTGTTCGTTGTCTCCGCCTGCTTGCACATCAGTATCGGCTTAGCGCTGCTAAGTGAAGGCAACCCAATCAAACAAGTGGTCAAAATGCCGATTTTTCTGGCGGCCAGTGCAGCGCTTTTTCTCAACCTAAGTGGGATTGGCGTGTGGTCCCCTTTGTATGAAGCGACGGTGTTACTCGGTCAAGCTGCGGTACCCGTGATGTTGCTCTCTTTAGGGGCGCAAATGTGTCATATGCGTTTGAGTGGATTTCGTATCGGTGTGCTGTGCACGCTGCAATCCTTATCGACGGGTGCAGTGGCGTTTGCCGTCATCTATTGGTTGGTGCCGCTGCCGACTTTGGAGCTGCAAATGATGGTGCTGTTTACCATGTTGCCACCGGCAGTAATGAACTATCTGTTTGCCGAACGTTTTGGGGTTGAACCGACGAAAGTGGCGTCGATGGTGCTATTTGGTAACTTTTTCAGCTTGATCACTCTGCCCCTGCTGCTGACATTCGCCTTATCTCTAGGGTAACTTTATCTCTGCTAACTGACATTGACATGTCGATGCGATGTATAAACAAAAACAGCGGCCATTGGCCGCTGCTTTCACATCATCATTGATTACTTCTTCAGTTGAGTGAAGTAGTCAAAGATAACCGGTACGTCGTTTTGACCTAGGCCAGCGTCAACCGCTGCTTGTAGGCTCTTTGACGTGCCTTGAGCTATGAGAGACTCAGTGCCTAGCTCTTCACATAGTGCAAGGAAGTAACCAAGGTCTTTGTTTGCGTTCGCGACAGAGAAGCCCAGTTTTTCTTCGCCATCAACAGCGTAGAACTTACAGAACTGCATGAATGGTGAGTTAGACGGACCTGCTGACATGATGTCAAACAGTTGTTGGCCGTCTACGCCTGCAAGCTTAGCAACAGCGAATGCTTGAGACATTGTGGCAACCGTTGTCATACCCATGAAGTTGTTCACAAGCTTAGTCACGTGACCTGAACCTAGTGCGCCTAGGTAGAAAACGTTTTCGCCTTGCTCGTCAAGAACAGGCTTCACTTTGTTGAATGTTTCGATATCGCCTGCTGCCATGATGTTCAAAAGACCATCTTTCGCGTGTGCAGGTGTACGACCTAGAGGTGCGTCAATCATACCCGCGCCTTTTTCTGCAAGGTCAGCACCAATCTTCTTAGTCGAAGCTGGGATAGAAGTACCGAAGTCGATAAGCGTTTTGCCTTCAGACATACCCGCTAGGATACCCGCTTCACCGTAAACCACTTTCTCAACCACTTCAGAAGTCGTCAGACATAGCATTACGATGTCACTTTTCTCAGCCAGTTCTTTACCAGACGTCGCTTCAGAGGCGTTGCCACGAGCGAGAACAGCAGCGACTGCGTCTTTGTTAAGATCCATAACGTTAACTTCGTAGCCACGGTTTTGTAGGTTCTCAACCATGTTGCCGCCCATAAGGCCAAGACCGATGAAACCAATTACAGGTTTAGTCATTTCAGACTCCTAAATGCAATATTGTATGATTATATGATGTGGTCGTAGAATACCGCTCATGAGCGGCTAACGCAATCCTTGATTCAATAAAAATTGCGGTAAAGCCTTAGAATTGTGAACTCAATCAGAATGAGACAGTGTTTTAAAACACAAAAATTGCCGAGAAAAAAGAAGAAGAAGCCACACCAATGAATCGTAGAAAACGCTTATTTGTGTGACCAAATGATGGGAGTTGTCCGCCTTTAGCGCTCATCATCTAACACAGGTGACCAGTTTTCAGGATCGGTCAGCCGCGTTTCACTAGGCGATGCTTGCGCTCGAATGTCACTTGGGTTGTAAATAGCGCAACTCTCCATCGACAAACAGCCACAACCAATACACCCACCTAAGTCCTGTTGCAGCGCTTTCATCTGCAAGATGCGGTGCTCAAGCAGTTGATGCCACCCTGACGCCATCACTTGCCATTCTTGCCGATTGGGCGCTTGGTGGTGTGGAAGGTGGGCAAACGATGCCGCGATCTCCTCCAAGGTCAGTCCAACTTGTTGAGCGGCTTTAATGATGGCGACTCGTCGCAGCACACTTCGATGATATCGGCGCTGGTTCCCAGCGTTACGCCAACTGAAGATAAGCCCTTTCTGCTCATAAAAATGTAACGCCGACACCGCCACACCTGAACGTTTAGCGACCTCTCCGACCGTCAGTTCCATCTTGGCTCCTTAATTCACTCGAACGTTATCGACTCAGATGAAAAATAACGCTTTACCTAAAGTTAACTTGAGGTTTTAGAGTAGCAGCAACTGATCAATATTGGTACACAGAAAGGAACACCACAATGACATTACACGGACGCAATAAGACCACTCCCTATCTAACCGGACGCTTTTTTGATGGCATTTCTTCTGGGCTATTTATGATGGCTCTGCCTTGGCTCATGCTGCAATCGGACAATATGGGCACCTTTGTCGCCTTAGTGGCACTCACTTGTACTGGTCTCTCATTTTTCTTGACGCCCTTCTTTTCAACCTTGATTGACCGCCATTCACGCAAAACAATCTTAGTGATGGTCCAATGGGTGCAAGCCTTCTGCGCTGCGCTGGTGATGATCCTGTCATACCACGGCATGCAATCCCTATGGCTACTGGCCCTCGCGCAACTGGTGTTTTGGGTCTCGAGCAATCTGGCTTGGTCTACCAACAATGCGTTTACCCAAGAAAATTATGACCACCATGAGTACGCCGCAATTTCAGGACAACAAGAGATCATAATGCAAGGCACCACGCTAGGTGCTGGCGCGTTAGGTATTGTGCTCCTCGAGCAATGGGGAATTGTCGAATTCTCAGGTTTTGCCATGTTGGCATCCACGTTGGCGGGTATCAGTTACCTGGTGACACCTTATCGACAAGCGTTGCGCGCCGAACGTAAAGTGCACTTTTGGCAACAACTGGTCGAAAGCCGCTCCATTGTGCTTTCTGAACCACGCTTTTACGCCTTCTTGATGCTCTCTTCTCTCTCCTACCCCATTTTGACTTACTTGGGAAAGTTAGTGCCGATCTGGTTTGCACAGCAGAACATCGCTGGGCACTGGCTCGCGGGCTACAACATGGCGTTTGGGATTGGCTCGCTGCTCACCGGACTCATCGTACACAAATTACTGACCCGTCGCGCCTTACCCCGCACCATGCTGCTTGCCATGTCGTTCAGTAGTGTGATGGTGCTAGGGATGAGCATCTCATTAAGCCCAGCGACCTTACTACTCTTCACCTTGTTGTTTGGCCTTTTCAACGCGTTGAATCGCATCGCGCGAACGAACTGGATGCACCACACCATCGCCATCCATCAACGAGGCCGCGCCGACGGTGCTTTGCAAATGTTTGCCACTCTAACCCAGAGTATGAGCTATGTGCTGATCGCTTTGCTCAGTCATGCCCAGTGGATCGAACTGGGGTTCTTACTCGCTGCAATCACCGTGGGCGGAGCGACCCTCGCCATGCGGTGGCTACTGACTCATGCACCAGAGTCCAGCGTTATGAACGCTTCTATTCAGAGAGGAGAGTTGTCTGCCACCACAACGTGATCAAAGGCAACTTATTGCTGTGCAATTATGCAAAAGCATTTAAAACATGACACAAAACAATATGCCGAGCTAGCACATGGTTAGCATGCTACAAAATCATGGTAAAAAACCATGCAAAAAATACGTTATCAGCACGGCGCAAAGAGATAACTAAGCGCCCAAGCCGATACAGACAACACTCTTAGATAATAAACAACGAAAGTGGCTAACCATGAAATTAAGCAACCTGTCGATTAAGGCAAAACTGACCTCGGTCGTTTTGCTCTCCATACTCCTTATCCTGATCGCTTGCGTCTACAACTTGCAATTGCAGCGCACGACGTCACTACTCGAGCGCGAAGACAAACTCAGTGCACAAGTGGAAGCGGCGGTGTCTCTTGTCGAACACTATTATCAGCAGCGCACACAACTGGGGGACGAGCGCGCCAAACAACAAGCGCTGAGCGCACTGCAAGCGCTGCGTTACGATCAAGACAACTACTTCTGGGTATTAAATCAGCAACTCACCGTCATCATGCACCCGATAAAACCGGAACTTGACGGCAAAAGCGCGGCAGATTTCAAAGATGGCGGCGGTAAATATCACTGGCGAGAAATGGTCGACATCTCACGTACCCCGGCACAAAAAGGGTTTCTCGACTACCAATGGCTAAGCCCAGAAAAACAGCTCAAGGATAAGATCTCCTACGTGCAGTTGTTCCCAGAGTGGAACTGGATCCTTGGCTCTGGCCTGTTAGTCGCAGACATTGATGACGCTTTCTATGCAACGGCCACCAAACAAGGCGGTGTCGCCGTCGTCATTTTTGGTCTTCTGTTGATGTCCGGCTTTGCCGTATCACGCAATATTCTAGTACCACTCACCACTTTGATTGATAGCACACATAAGATCGCCGACGGTGATCTGCGCATACGCATGAACATGACACGCAAAGATGAACTGGGCGATGTCAGTCAGCAAATCGATAAAATGCTCGACAAACTGCAAGCAACCCTACGCGCAGCGCATGACTCAGCCACTCAATCGAGCACGATGGCGAGCCACATCGCCCAAGCGAGTGAGGAAGCCGCCACCAGCGTCAACGCTCAACACACGCAACTGGAGATGCTCTCGACTGCCATGACTGAGATGTCTGCGACCATATCCGATGTGGCCAACAACGCAGAAAACACCTCAAGCAGCACGTTGCGAGTCGTCAATCACGCAACAGAGAACGATCGCACGATGGCACAGACCTCTGAAGCGATTTCTGCAGTGTCGCACGACATCGCTACTTCTCACGCGCTCGTCACCGAACTTCAATCGGGCGTCGATGAGATCAGTAAAGTGGTCGAAGTGATTCGTGATGTTTCAGAGCAGACCAACCTCCTCGCCCTCAACGCCGCCATTGAAGCCGCGCGCGCCGGAGAACAAGGCCGAGGGTTTGCCGTTGTCGCCGATGAAGTGCGCAATCTAGCCAGTCGCACACAACAATCGACCAATGAGGTGCAAGACACCATATCTAAATTAACCCAACAAGCGCAGCGCACCTTTGAAGCGATGCAAAACAGCAACAAGATGGTCGAACAAAGCGTGGCGTCCTCGGTGAAAACACGCGAGCAGATTAAAACCATTCTCGATGAAATGCACAACGCCAACGACAGAGTCGCACAAATCGCCGCCGCGTCTGAGCAGCAAAGTTCCGTCGCCACCGAGATGAATGAAAACGTCACCGGTATCCATCTTGCCGCCAACGAAGTGATGCAAGCCTCACAATCGCTCGCAAAAGACAGCCAACACATGGCCGAAACTGCCGAGCATTTGTCGGCGCAGTTGCAGTATTTTAAGGTGTAATATTCGCAAACAACTTCGTTCATATGAGCATTCTGTTTACATGCATTGATCATATGCTAGATGAGTAGCCATTCGCCCCAAATCACTTGGGGCGAACTTTTGAGGGGAGGTAGCGCTCAGGTGTACAACACTTGCCCACCATGATTTGTGACTTCCAACGTCAAATCTTTTAGACAATCTTGCTTCCCACATACTAAGTAATCAACTTGAGACGTCTCCATCAACGCATAGGGGGCATAAGTTTCGGTCTTATCTTGGGTGAAAAGCACAACAGAAAGCCCGCCTTGCTTGACCAATTGTTGTTTGAATTGAGCATCGGCATAGTTTAGCGCAGAGAAGCCATGCTCCTTCGACCACGCACAGACACCAATAAATACGATGTGAAAATAAAAGCCTGTAATGTCAGAAAGCGCTTTAGTATCAATCGCCCCCCCCACATTGTTATCCACCTTTCCACCTACCAATATCGTTTCGGTGAAACCACGATTAAATAGGCAAAGTGCAACATGCAATGAGTTGGTCACAACCGTAATCCCCATGTCCAAAGGGATACGCTCTGCCAGCGATACGTTAGCGCTGCTTGCATCTATAAAAATCAGCTGATTCGGCTGCAGTAGGGATGAGGCTAATTCCCCAAGCTTCTGCTTCTCTCGAACGAGCTGCTTACTTCTCTCATCAAAACTGCCAGTCGCAGGGGTGAGCCGTATGGCCCCTCCGTGTGTTCTCTTGCATAACCCTTTGCTGGCGAGCTGATTTAAGTCTCGACGCACTGTTGCACCCGTGGTGTTTAATTGCAAAGCCACTTCGCTAGCGTTAATGCTTCCCTCAACCTCAAGCATATCAAGCAATAGTCGCTGCCGCTGTTCAGCTGGACATTTGTTCATTTTCTCTCCTCACACAGTGGTTGACATTATATATAAATGATCAAAAATGAACACACAGAATGTTCATTTTTGATCATAACTGGCGCACTGCTCATCATATTGTTACCCAAGGGGTAAAATTTGAACGAATTTAAAAAGATGATTGGTGGAAATACCTATGATCCCGCCGACAATGACTTACTTGCCAGAAGAGCGTTTGTAAGAAAAAAGCTAGAGGAGTTTAATCAGATAGAATCTAGCAAAGGGGATTTGAGGGCCGAATACATCAGGGAATTATTTGGCTCTGTGGGAGAGAATCCTTCTGTTAGCAGTAACTTCAAATGCGACTACGGCACAAACATCAAGGTAGGTAAGAATTTTTATACCAACTACGATTGTGTGATCCTTGACTGTGCAGAAGTGACCATTGGGGACAATTGCCTAATTGGTCCACAAGTTGGGATTTACACAGCATGTCACCCTTTAGACCCCAAAGAACGCGCATCAGGTAAGGAATTTGCTAAACCTATCTCCTTGGGACACAACTGTTGGATTGGAGGCCATGCAACAATCAACCCAGGTGTCAGCCTTGGAGATAATGTCGTCGTTGCCTCAGGCTCTGTGGTGACAAAAAGCTTTGGCGATAATGTGGTTATTGGAGGCAACCCTGCCAGAATAATCAAGGAGATCGAGTCGACATAGCAACTGAACACTCCGTCCGGATAGTTCTGCAAACTCGGTGATCGTTACTCGTGATCATTTTCCGAACGCCTTGACGCTTTTCGCCGCAATTGGCCAGGCGTTTCATTGTAAAAACGGCGGAATGCATGAGTAAGTGCGCTTTGACTCGAAAAGCCAACACGGCATGCAATTTCAATCAAAGGTAAGCGTGTATCCAATATCATTTGTCTTGCACGCTTCATTCGAGCTATCAAAAGATATTGCCCTGGAGTCACACCTGATGCCTTACGAAACAGTTCATGAAAATACCCAGGGCTCACATTACTCACGGAGGCTAAAACGGATGTCGATAGGGGTTCATCGATATGCTGTTGAATGAAATCATCAATGGCGACCAAATCCAGCCGCCCTGGTGATGAACGCTGCGTATCACTTCGGTCATACAGTCTTTGGTGAAGGCTGGACAAAAATGCCGTCGCCACGCCAAGTGCAGCTTCAGGATATCGACTCAACATTTGAGATTCTTTATAGACATAGGCAAGGAGGTAACGCAACCCTGGGTCGATATCAAAGTAATTCGCCCCCTCAAATAAACGCTCAATTTGGGGGCCAATATACTCCGCAGAAATATCCATGATGATATGGCAATTTTCACCAATACCCTCATAGAAATGCACATCACCACCGGGCACCAAGCAACCGTGAAAAGGATCCACCTGTCCTCCTCTCCCCTCCACTTCAAATTCGGCACTGCCTTTAAAGGCGATCACGATTTGGTGGTAATCATGGTCATGATGTAAGCAGGTGTTTTGCAGCGATTCCGTTCGTATATGCAATCCCATCTCTTTCTCAGTGAGCAAAATGTTAGTTAATAAGAATTATTCTCTTATAGCAGAGAAACCTAAAAAAGGCACAGAACATTTCAAAATGGTTACAAATGTTAAGCAAATGCCACAAAATGCGCAAAAAGTCATGAGTTTTGAACAAGAGAACAACAAACATAACTGCTTAAATGGAATCACTGCTCAAAAACATACATGCGTATTTATTCAGGAACGAAAATGGCCGCAAAGATAACGTTTATTGGTTCAGGAAATATGGCTCGCGCGATTGTAGGTGGCTTGCTCAGCCAGCAATATCCCGCAGACCACATCACGACGACTTCCCCAGATCCCACAATGTTGGAATCCATACAGGCAGAGTTTTCGGTAAACACTACGCGTGACAACTGTGCAGCAATCCTCAACGCTGACATTGTAGTGCTCGCAGTAAAACCTCAAATTCTCAAACAAGTGTGTATCGAACTACGTCCGACATTACAAGAGCTTGAAAAGCATCCACTTATTCTCTCAATCGCTGCGGGTATCTCTGTCGAGTCACTCGAAAAGTGGTTAGGGGGAGTGGCACCGATCGTACGCGCTATGCCCAATACGCCCGCAATGATTGGTTGTGGGGCAACCAGTCTCGTCGCAAGCGCGAACGTAACGAACAAACAGCGCCTACAGGTCGAAGAAATTTTAAGCAGCACAGGTATCGTCGAGTGGTTATCCGACGAATCGTTAATCAACGCAGCAACCGCCGTCTCTGGCAGTGCACCAGCGTACTTTTTCTTGTTCTTCCAAGCGATGGAAGACGCTGCGGTATCACAAGGATTGCCGCGTGAAACAGCGAGAAAATTGACTCTTCAGACTGGTTTAGGGGCGGCGTCGATGGCCCTAGTTGGCGAATATGACCCAGAGCAACTCATGCGTAATGTCATGTCACCACAAGGTTCAACAGAGCGCGCAATAGCCTCTTTTGAGAAAGCAAATTTACGACTTATTGTTGAACACGCTATGCGTGACTGTGCAGACCGAGCAAAGGAGATGCAATTGCTGTTTGGTTAAGAATCGAAAGAAATGAGGTGACATCGTCACTCAGCACCCCAATCCGTAACTAAAAGGACTTATTACAATGAATGGAAACCTCTATAAGGTCATGAAAACCTTAGCGCTGGCTGCTTGCGTATCCACCGCAAGTGCCAGTGTCAACGCTGATGAATGGCGCATGGCAACACCCTGGTCTGGTGGACCATGGCTTGAACGTGACGCAAAATATTTTGCTGATAACCTCAACGCGCTGACACACGGTGAAATTACAGCGAAAATATTCCCTGGTGGTACGTTAGGCAGCGCACTTAAAGTGACCGATTCGGTTAAATCGGGGATCGCGACAGTCAGCCATAACTACATTAACTATGACTACGGTAAAGATCCAACCACAGCGCTGCTTGCCGGGCATTCAAGTGGACTCACACCAGAAGAGTTCATGTTATGGATGTATAAAGGGGGTGGCATCGAACTGTATGAGGAATACCGAAAAGAGAAATTTGGTGTTATCGCCTTTCCTTGTTCCATTCTTGGCACCGAAATTTTCCTTCACTCAAACAAACCTGTTCGTACATTTGAAGACTTTCAGGGACTGCGTATCCGTACTTCAGGTGCCTGGGCAGAAATCGCTTCACGTTTAGGGGCTTCCACCGTCGTAATGGCAGGTAGTGATATCTACACCGCTCTTGAACGTGGTGTGATTGACGCAGCCGAGTGGGGCAGCCCGGAAATGAACCGCCCAACAGGTTTCCAAGAAGTGGCTAAATACGTCATTTTACCCGGTATTCACCAATCAGGAGGAGTACTAGAGTGTCAGGTAAATGAAAAAGCGTGGAACAAGCTCTCTGAGGAAAACCAATCACTGGTGCGACAAGCAGCGAAACTCTCTCTGTTTGACTCTTGGTTGTCCTCTTCGTACACCGATTTAGATGCGTACAGAGAGCTGGTAGAAGGTAGCAATGAAATCGTACGCTTAGAACCAGAATTCATTAGCAAAATTCTCTCTGAAACACAAAAGTGGGAAGATGAGCATGCCGAGAACAATGAATGGTTTCAGCGCGTCCTAACGTCTCAACGAGCGTTCAAAGACAAGGTCAAATTATGGCCAGAATATCGCTTAAAAATCGGCGAGAGCGAAGGGTGACTTGTAGGGTACCTCATTAAGTTAACGCTACTTGAAATGTGCAGCCGCTATGCAGCGGCTGATATTTCGGTGGTTCCTTTCGACATTTTCAGGTCTAAGCAATGAAGTTAATTACTAGTATCGAGGCGTTAACGCGCTTATCCGGTCATATTGCAGCTCTATTAGTACTCCCTCTCATCGGTTCCCTCGTGTTTGAAGTGTTCAGTCGTTATGTTTTCGACTCGCCTACCCTTTGGGCCTTCGAAGTAAGCTACATGGTCATGGGAGCAATATTTATGCTCGGTATTGCCAACGCTCTTCGGCTTGGTCAACACGTGAGTGTTGATGTTGCCACACTCAAACTAAGCCCGCGTGTAAACGCGGCTCTCCGCGCGTTTTTTTATCTATTGTTCCTACCCATTGTGTGTTGGATATGTATAGAGCTTTACTTATATTTCTACGAAGCGTTCGAAAGCAACGAACGTTCAGGCCGTTCAGCATGGAACCCTGTGATGTGGCCAGTGTATTTAATCTGGTTTGTCGGTCTAACAACACTAAGTCTACAAATTTTTGCCGAGATGCTGAAATCAACTCAAACCGCACTTGGCCGCGAGGTTAAGTTATGAGTGATTATCTTTCTCTATTAATGTTCCCAGTTCTGATGTTGCTTATTTTCGCTGGGTTTCAAATCGCCTTCTCTATGATCATGGTGGCTGCCATTTTTGGCTTAGCACTATTTGGAGATGTCACCGCCTATCAACTGCTCAGTAAGATCGAAGAAACCGCTTCTAACTCTATTCTTGCCGCGGTACCACTGTTCATTTTCATGGGTGCTATGCTCGAAAAATCCGGCATCGCTGAGCGACTATTCAAAGCGATACATATGTGGACTCACTCCACACCGGGCGGGTTGGGTGTGGGATCCATTTTGCTGGGTACGATCTTCGCTGCCGCAAGCGGCGTAGTAGGCGCAACCGAAGCGGTGATAGGTATGTTAGCCATCCCTATTATGATGAAACACGCTTATGACAAGCGATTACTCTCTGGCGTAATTTGCGCTAGTGGTTCTTTAGGTACCGCGATTCCCCCTTCGATTACCGTCATCGTTTTAGGTCCAGTTGCCGGAGTTTCCGTTGGTCAACTATTCAGCGGACTCTTGATGCCAGGCCTAATGATGGCAACATTGTTTATTCTTTATGTCATCATCTTGGCGTGGCTCAAACCTTCTGTCGCCCCTCGCCAAGTCGAAGATAGCGTTGGTTATCCACTCAAAGACAAACTTTGGGCCACAGCGACCGCTTTATTACCAGCGGCTGTCCTGATTTTTGCCGTTTTGGGTACGATTCTGATGGGGCTTGCTACACCAACGGAAGCCGCCGCTTGTGGCGCATTAGGGTCGATCATTCTAGCCGTCTGTTACCGAAACTTAACAGTAGAAGTTATGAGTCAGTCACTGATGAGCACAGTAAACATCTCAGCCATGATCTTGATGATTGTCATGGGCGGCAATATGTTTGCTGGTGTTTTCTTCGCAACAGGTGGGATGGCAACCGTACAATCCCTTTTGATTGGTACGGGACTAGAACCCTGGGCCATTGTCGGTTTAATACTATTCATCGCATTTTTGGCCGGGTTCGTACTCGATATGATGTCAGTGGTATTGATCATCATTCCTGTCGCCATGCCCGTTGTACGCTTGCTTGGTTTTGATGAGGTATGGTTCTGTGTATCATTCTTAGTCGTTCTTCAGACCAGTTACTTAACACCGCCGTTGGCACCATCGATCTTTTACCTACGCGCTATTACCCCACCTGATATTACGCTGAGACACATGTATGCTGGTGTCGTGCCGTTTATCATTATTCAACTGATCGTTCTTTCTGCCATCTTAATATTTCCTGCAACCGCTTTATGGCTACCGCAAGTCACAAGCGGACCGGCATGGTAACCACTCCCCCTTCTGGCAGCACCCGCTGCCAGTTATCATAAATTCGAGGTCTTATGAAATTCATCTCAGCCGATCAAGTCGCTAACAATCTCCCGTGGGATTCTTTGATCAATAAACTTGAAGACACTTTTCGTAAAGGGGTGATTGCCCCCTCTCGGCACCATCACACGATTGAACGACCTGATGGCGAAGCCACTATGTTATTGATGCCAGCCTGGGAACAAGGTGGCTATATAGGCATGAAAATGCTCAACGTGTTTCCGCAAAACGCCTCTGTTGGGCTACCTGCCATCTCCGGCCTATATATGTTATCTGATGGCACATATGGTCAGACACTGGCCTGCATTGCAGGCGATGAATTGACACGCCGACGTACCGCAGCCGCTTCTGCACTTGCGGCTAAATATCTTGCCAAAGAATCATCTGAAACCTTGCTCATTGTGGGTACAGGTAAAGTTGCACCTATGCTTATCGAAGCGCATGCGGCTGTTCGCCCAATTAAACGAGTTCAAGTGTGGGGTCGCAACATAAACAAAGCCAAACAGCTTGCTTCACTCTACCAAGGCTACCAAGGCGCCTTTGGCCCTATCGAGCATACCTCTGCCGTTGAAAACCTAGAACTGGCTGCCCGAGAGGCAGATATCGTTAGTTGTGCAACCCTTTCCAAGCAAGCAATCATCAAAGGAGACTGGTTAAAACAAGGTACACATCTCGATTTGGTTGGTGCGTTTAGAAAAGACATGCGCGAATGTGATGGTATTGCCGTCAGCAAAAGTAACGTGTATGTCGATACTTGGGCGGGAGCGATGGGTGAAGCGGGTGATCTTCACCAAGCGGTCGAAGAAGGACACTTCCAAATGGAACAGGTCCTGGGTGACCTTGAACAGCTCACTCGCCATACCGTAGCGGCTCGACAATCGGACCAATCAATTACGATGTTCAAATCTGTGGGCGCTTCTCTCGAAGATCTCGCTGCTGCGATCACCTTGTGGGAAGCTATTGGTTCCCAATGATTGATACACCCCTTCAGGAGACGCGATTCATCTTCTCTCATGATGCTTCTCATTGTCTAAAGTCAGCAATAAAAAAGGCGACAATCTAACCTGTCGCCTTTGTTATTTAGAACTTGCTACGCTTATTCCCAATCAAGAATAACCTTCCCGGAAGCCCCGCTACGCATGGCGTCAAAGCCTTTTTGGAAGTCATCGACCTTGAAGTGGTGAGTGATGATTGGCGTCAGATCTAGGCCCGATTGAATCAGGCTTGCCATCTTGTACCAAGTCTCAAACATCTCTCGGCCGTAGATGCCTTTGATGACCAGGCCCTTGAAGATCACTTGGTTCCAGTCGATGCCCATGTCCGATGGTGGAATACCGAGTAATGCGATACGTCCACCGTGGTTCATGGTTTTAAGCATTGAGTTGAAGGCGGATGGATTGCCAGACATCTCAAGACCGACGTCAAAACCTTCGGTCATGCCAAGCTCTGACATCACGTCTTCCAGTTTTTGTTCGGCAACGTTCACCGCGCGAGTGACGCCCATTTTGCGCGCCAGTTCTAAGCGGTATTCGTTAACGTCTGTGATCACGACATGACGAGCACCAACGTGGCGTGCGACGGCCGCCGCCATAATGCCAATTGGGCCAGCGCCAGTGATAAGCACATCTTCACCGACGAGATCAAAAGAGAGCGCCGTGTGAACCGCGTTACCAAACGGGTCAAAGATTGAAGCAAGATCATCAGAAATGCCTTCAGGGATCTTGAATGCATTGAACGCAGGGATCACTAGGTATTCAGCAAACGCACCTTCGCGGTTCACACCCACACCAATCGTGTTGCGGCACAGGTGCGTACGGCCACCACGACAGTTACGACAGTGACCACAAGTGATATGGCCTTCGCCCGACACGCGGTCACCAATTTCAAAGCCGCGAACTTCTTGGCCAATCGCTACCACTTCACCCACGTACTCGTGGCCAACGACCATAGGCACGGGAATGGTATTTTGTGACCACTCATCCCAGTTGTAGATATGGACATCGGTTCCGCAGATGGCGGTCTTTTTAATTTTGATCAGGATATCGTTGTGACCAACCTCAGGTTTGTCCACTTCCGTCATCCAAATGCCTTCTTCAGGCTTAAGTTTAGAGAGTGCTTTGATTTTCATTATTGGATGATCTCCATCTCACGGCCCACTTCAATGAAGGCGTCGATCGCGCGATCCAGTTGCTCACGAGAATGCGCCGCAGACATTTGCGTGCGAATACGCGCTTGACCTTTAGGTACCACAGGGAACGAGAAGCCAATGACGTAAATGCCCTTCGCCAATGCGCGTTCAGCGAACTCTGCCGCTACTTTGGCATCGCCTAACATAATTGGGATGATCGCATGATCCGCGCCGCCCATCGTAAAGCCAGCCGCTTCCATACGCGCACGGAAATGTGCGGCGTTGTCCCACAAACGCTCGCGCAGATCACCGCTCTCTTTCAACAGGTCAAGCACACGAAGTGACGCACTGACAATCGCTGGCGCGACAGAGTTTGAGAACAAGTATGGACGTGAGCGTTGACGCAGCCATTCAATCACTTCTTTCTTACCAGAGGTGTAACCGCCTGACGCACCGCCCATCGCTTTACCCAGTGTACCTGTGATGATATCAATACGATCCACAACGTCGTGATACTCATGAGTACCAGCGCCGGTTTTGCCCATAAAGCCAACGGCGTGAGAATCGTCGACCATCGTCAATGCGCCGTATTTATCCGCCAGATCACAGATTGCTGGAAGGTTGGCGACCACGCCATCCATCGAGAACACACCGTCGGTCACGATCAAGATGTGGCGAGCGCCCGCTTCTTTTGCCGCAATCAGCTGCTCTTCAAGCTCTTGCATGTTGTTGTTGGAGTAACGGAAACGCATCGCTTTACACAAACGAACACCATCAATGATCGAGGCGTGGTTCAGCGCGTCAGAGATGATCGCATCTTCTTTACCCAGAATGGTTTCAAACAGGCCCGCATTCGCATCAAAACATGAGGTGTATAGGATGGTATCTTCTTTACCTAAAAACTGAGACAGTTTTTGCTCCAGTTGTTTATGGATGTCTTGCGTACCACAGATGAAGCGTACCGATGCCATACCAAAGCCGTGCTCATCCATACCCGCTTTACCCGCCTCGATGAGATCTGGGTGGTTAGCGAGTCCTAAGTAGTTGTTTGCACAGAAGTTAAGCACTTCTTCGCCCGTTGAGATTTTAACGGCGGCTTGCTGCTGAGACGTAATGATTCGCTCCGCTTTGTAAAGGCCTTCCGCCTTTACTTCTTCGATTTGATCTTGAATTTGTTGATAGAATGCAGAAGACATTGCTGTTTCCTTTCGCGTTATGGTTAGCCTAAGTGTAATCCATCGTCTTCACTTCCATTATCCATAGGCACGGAAAAACATTTTTGCCTCTGGGGCACAGATAAGGCGGTTTTGTGAACTCTGTTGGTTTAGCGCCCAATCACGCTCTGATACACTAGCTGTCATCACTGTTACACCGAGTTCTTGATCTTGTTTGATACCCGACTACTGACACTACTGCCCGATTTAGCCTCGTTTATTCTTGTTGTCGAGGAGGGCAGCTTCACCGCGGCCGCTAAGCAACTTGGCGTCACCCCTTCTGCGCTCAGTAAATTGGTGACTAGGCTAGAGAAATCACTCTCGACCAAGCTGTTTGAAAGAACCACACGCTCATTGATCATCACACCTACAGGGCAACAGGTTTATGACCAAGCGATTGTGATGGTCAATGCCGCTCGCCAGGCGGTGGACTTGTCGAGCTCTGATCACAGTGAGCCCACAGGGCCACTAGTGGTCGCGGCGCCAGAGGCGTTTCTTAACTCGGTCTTGCAACCCTTTGTGGCGCCCTTTTTAAAAGCCTACCCCGATATTCAGCTCAAACTGCGCGCCGCCGATGGCGAAATAGACTTATTGCGCGATCGCATTGACATCGCTTTCAAACTGACCGACAAACCGGATGAGAATTTGGTCCTCAAAGAGATGGGGAAAACACACCTGCAATTGTGCGCGAGCCCGGACTATCTCAGCGCACATGGCGTGCCGACGCACCCAACTGAGCTCGCGAACCACAGCTGTCTCTATTTGGCTGAAACCGACAAAGACCACGTTTGGGATTTCTTCAAAGAGGACGAATACCACTCCGTTGCCGTGAGCGGACGCTACGCCGTCAATCATTCACAAATGCGTTTAAATGGGGTCAAACAAGGGATTGGAATTGGGATTTTTCACGATTTCGTCATCGCGGATGCAATTGAATGTGGTGAGGTCATCGCGGTGCTGCCCGAGTGGACGATAAAGAGTAACTACCATGGCGCGGTGGCGATGCAATACCCGCAAACCAAGTATATGCCCGCGAGATTGCGGGCATTCATCGATTATGTCAGCGACGCACTGAAAGAGAAATTAGCGCGTTAGCCAAACAACTTACTCCAGATGCTTGGATTGCGTTTGTCGTGATATTCGATGCGAAGCTCGTCAACGCGTTTCAACTGCGTCTTAGCGCGGGCAAGATCGCCACCTTCCAATGACTGCTGTACCTCTCCAAGCGCTTGAGATAGCGCTTGAAAACCTTCTTGGTACACCTCCACTTTCTCGGGTGGGTACTCGCCTTGCTTAGCTTGCTCCACCAGCGAAGTGAGCGCCCCAACCGCAGTTTGCATCTCGACTACATCACTGGCTTGCGCCGCGTGACGAAACTCCACTTTCATCTGCTTCATCACGGCCTTAAGGTCGCCGCCCGAGGCCCAAACTTGGCACGCGACCAGCAAACTCATCGCTGCTATTAACTTTCTCATTTTATTCTACTTATTGGATTCAAAACGCCATTGTAAGCGATGGATTAAGGGGTGAAATAGGAAAAGTGTTGCGAGTTATAAATGAGTAAACTCACGACGTTTTTTTGCATGTTTCGCAGATTGGCTAATACTTAAGAGAATTCTTATAGAGGGAACTTCATGAGTCGACGCCGCTATTCACTGTCCATCCACATTACGAGTCTGTTTTTGGTGTTGACCACGCTCGTGGGCGCGGTACTTATCGGTATCAGCTACAAGCACTCTCAAGACTTGTTAACCGAGAGCGCCAAGGAGCTCAGCAGTGAAAATGGCGCTAAATTGGAAACCACCTTCCAAAATCGCGCAGGGCCTATCCTGACCACGTTAGATTTCATGTCGATGAGTGACGTAATTGAGTCGGCCGACGCACCGGTTGACCAAACTCGATTCATCGCTTCCCTCGCGATCATCTTTCAACGCAACCCAGAATTGGTCGCCTTGTATTACGCCAGCGAACAGGGAGATCTCAATGTCCTTCGCCCACTTCGCACCATCGCGGACCGTGAGCGTTTTGATGCCCCTGATAAAGCAACATTAATGATTAACTCGATGGCCGTTAGCGGTAAAAACGATGTCCATTTCTTAAACGGTCGCCATGTGCTGCTCCAATCGATTGAAAACAATGACAACGATTTTGATCCTCGAGTGAGGCCCTGGTTTGTCAACGCAAGCTCAGATGGTGACATTCGCTTAACGGAGCCATATTTTTTTTACTTTCTTAAAACCAGCGGCGTGACGTTGTCACGAAGATCGCCAGACGGCCAATTTGTTGTCGGCGCGGATTTCACTCTAGACTCCCTCTCCCAACAAGTCAGTACTATGGGGTATTCTGAACAAACACGCTTGCTGTTACTCGATAGCCAATTCAATGTCTTAGCGCACCATCAGTTAGAAGTGACGTTGCCTGAATTGAGTGACTCCGTCACTCAATCTGATATCAACGGCGTACTGGAACAGAGTGTGTTTGCGCCAGTTCTGGGCCGTGTGTCATCGCAAATCATCTATGAGGCGCTCGAAAGTGACGGTATCGATTGGTCCGTGACCTTAACTCCCGTCGAGTTAAACAACCAGACACGACTGCTGCTTGCCGAAGCCATCCCACAACATGACATTCTCGCTTCGCTGCTTTCGATGCGAGATAGACAAGTACAAGTGGCGATCTTTATGCTGATTGTCAGTTTTGTGGTCATCTGGCTCGTGTCTAAACGCATTACCAATCCATTGTTGACGCTGGTCACTCTGACTAGCAACATCGCACGCTTCGACTTTAAAAAGACCCGCTACCCTAAGAGTGTGATCAAAGAGGTATCCAATCTCACCAAATCCATTGAGCTGATGGAACACACTCTGCATGACTTGCTTCGTCTACTGCGTGAAACGGCCAGTAACCGAGATTTTTCCTTGCTGGCAAAGACCATTACTCACCAAAGCTATATGGTCACCAAAGCGGAGACCATCGTGCTCTACACACTGGACAACAAGGACGCTTCCTTCTCGATTGCCGCCAATCACGCGATTATCCCGTTCAAAGTCGATATCAACGAGTTCCTCTCTAACACCCCCTGGATGCAGAAAGACTTAGAGAAAGGCGAAATTATCCATCTCACCCGTGGGGACAACGCCATCGCAAAGTACAGCGAATCACTGTTTAACACCGATATCTATTTCTTCCCAATGCACAACAAAAACAAGAAATTGGTCGGCATTTTGTTGTTGGGGTACGAACGCCCCATCACCCCTGAACAGAGTGATAAACATGCGTTTTTAAAAGAGCTGTTAAGCTTTGCCGAAATTGCCAAAGAAAACATCACGCAGATGGAGCAACAAAAAGAGATGCTCAATGCGTTTGTCGCCCTGATTGCATCGGCTATCGATACGAAATCGCCTTATACAGGCGGACACTGTCAGCGCATCCCAACACTGGCAAACTTGTTGACCAAAGTGGCAGACAAAGACAAACGCTATTTTGCCGATTTTTCAATGGGCAAAGATCAATGGGAAGCGCTCAATCTCGCCGCTTGGTTGCATGATTGTGGCAAAGTGACCACGCCAGAATATGTGGTCGATAAAGCCACCAAGCTCGAAACCATCTATGACCGTATCCATGAAGTCAGAATGCGTTTTGAGCTATTGAAAGTGCAGGCTGAAGTTGACTGCTTGCAATCGATTCTCGATAGTGAGGAGAAAGAAAAGGCAGAACAAATATTGGCTCAGCGCCACCAGCAGTTGGATGACGATTTCTACTTCGTCGCAGAGTGCAACTTAGGTGGAGAATCCATGACCGACGAAGCCATTGAGCGCTTGGAGCAGATCGCGCAAATCGAATGGGTACGTACCTTAGATGATCAAGCCGGTACCTCCTGGATAGAACGCGAACGCGCGGGAGATCCTACGCCACTGCCCATCAAAGAGAAACTGCTCGCCGATAAGCCTGTACATAAGGTGGGCTGGGGTGTGGGTGTCAACCCGAAAGATCAGTGGGCACAAGCGTTCATTCTCGATCCCGGCGAACTGAAATACAATCGTGGCGAGCTGTTCAACTTATCCATTCGCCGAGGCACGCTCAACGATGAAGAGCGCTTCATCATCAACGATCACATCATACAAACCATCACTATGCTGAACCGTCTGCCCTACCCAGAACACTTACAACAAGTGCCTGAAATTGCCGGTGGACACCATGAGCGAATGGACGGTAAAGGCTATCCACTTGGCTTGACGGGCGAGCAGCTCTCCGTGCCTGCTCGGGTGATGGCGATTGCCGATGTCTTCGAGGCGTTGACCTCATCAGACCGACCTTACAAAAAAGGCAAAACGCTGGACGAGTCGATCAATATCATGACCTCGATGGCCACCAGCGGTCATATCGATCCTAAGCTCTATCTGCTGTTTTTAGAGCACCAGATCGATCAAGAATACGCCAGCGCCTACCTCCACCCTTCGCAAATCAGTGAGTTTGATCGTGACGCGCATATTCAGAAAGTGAAAGCCTACATCAAAGCGTCTCTCTGATAGAGCACGACGTACTCCACTACAAAGTGAGATCTGGCACGACGAATCATTACCTACAAAACGCAGTTTTGAAGCAAGAACTCCAATATAGGTCTACGCTAGAACTATATAAGGTATTGTATTTAAGCGGATAAATTGAATGAAGAAACGCCGATATTCTCTGACCATTCACATCACCAGTCTCTTTTTGGCGCTGACGTCAATCGCTGCGGTCATCCTGGTGTTCACCAGTTACCAACATTCACAAGGGCTGCTCAACAAGAGCGCCGAAGAGCTGTCCAACGAAAACAGCTCAAAGCTCGAAATCACATTTGAAAGTGCCACTGCACCGATTTTTACTTCGTTAGATTTTATTGCCAATGGCGATAGCCTCAATCGAGGTATGGCGTTGCACCAAAATCGCGGCTTGATTGCCTCTCTGGTGACGACGTTCGAGAAAAACCCTGAGATGGTGGGTATGTACTATGCCAGTCAAGAGGGTGACATGAACGTCATCCGCCTTTTTAAAGACGCAGCAGACGCAGAGCGCTTTGGCGCACCAAGCCATGCGAAAGTGATGGTTCATGAGATGGGTGTCGATGGCAAAAACAACCTCTACTTCCTTGATGCATCCCTCGAGATACTGGCTGAGCGTCTTAAACAGGATAACCAATTTGATCCACGAGTTCGTCCTTGGTTTAAAAACGCCCGCCAAGATGGCGCGATTCAGCTGACTGAGCCGTACTTTTTCTATGAACTTCAAACCACCGGCGTGACGCTTTCAAGACAATCCGCGAATGGCGAGTTTGTCATCGGTGCCGACTTCACCCTCGATTCACTGTCACGAAAACTGCATTCGATGGCGTTTTCCGATCAGACGAAACTCATCCTTTTTGATCGAAAATTCAACGTTCTTGCCCATCACAATTTGGGCGCGGTATTCCCCGAACAAACCGGGCGTTACGAGGAGGTTCACGACACTATCCGAGACACCGTATTCGACCAAGTCCTCAATCGATTCTCAGATACCGTCGTGTACAAAACGGTCGAAAGCCAGGGGATCGATTGGTCGGTGACGCTAGTCCCTGTAATGCTCAATGAAGACATCAAGCTTCGACTCGCCGAAGCCACGCCGCACGATGACCTGCTTGATTCACTGCTCTCAATGAGAGACAAACAAGTTCAAGTGGCGATCATGATGCTCATCATGAGCCTATGTATCATCTGGTTTGTCTCGCAAAAAATTTCGACACCACTGAAAACGCTCATCACCCTGACCAGTAATATCACCCGTTTTGAGTTTCAAAAAACCCGTTATCCCTCCAGCATCATCAAAGAGGTCTCGAACTTAACGGCGTCTATCCAATTGATGGAGCACACGTTACATGACATGTTGACCTTGCTGCGTGACACGGCTAGTAACCGAGATTTCGCGCTGCTGTCAAAAACCTTGTGTAAACAGAGCTATCAGTTGACTAAAGCCGAAAGCGTTGTGCTCTTTACCAGTAAAAGTAACAGTGAAGACGATTTCGAACTGGCAACCAGCACATCCATCATCCCGTTTAAATTAGAGATCAACGCCTTTATTCATGCGATTGACGGGCTAAAAGCCAAGTTAGAGCAAGGCCAGATCGTCCACTTGCAGCGCCACCAAGCAGCGCTGCAGGGCATCGCCAATCGTCTCTACACTTCGGACGTTTATCTATTCCCCATTCACAACAAAAATAAAAAACTTGTCGGGCTGTTACTGCTCGGTTATGAACGACGCATTACCGCCGAGCAGAGCGACAAACACGCCTTCTTAAAAGAACTGCTCAGTTTTGCTGAAATTGCCAAAGAGAACATCACCCAAATTGAGCAGCAAAAAGAGATGCTCAATGGCTTTATCTCTTTGATTGCCTCTGCGATTGATACCAAATCCCCTTACACGGGCAGTCACTGCCAACGCATTCCTGAACTGGCGAATGTCCTGACACAGGTGGCCCACAATGACGGCCGCTATTTCCCCGAATTTAAGATGGAAGACGACCAATGGGAGGCGCTTCATCTCGCGGCTTGGCTGCACGATTGTGGGAAAGTCACCACTCCGGAATACGTGGTCGATAAAGCGACAAAACTGGAAACCATTTACGATCGCATCCACGAGATTCGCATGCGCTTTGAGCTGCTCAAGTCCGACGCCAAGACCGAATATTGGCAGAGCATTGCGAACGGCGTTGAGATTGCCGAGGCACAAGCGCAGTTAGAGCGGACTCATCGCGAGCTTGATGATGACTTTGAGTTTGTCGCACAGTGCAATTTAGGCAGTGAGTTTATGACCGACGACGCGGTAGCCAGACTAGGGCGCATCGCCGATAAGGAATGGACTCGCACGCTCGATGACCAATTGGGTATCTCTTGGATTGAGAAAGATCGCGCGGGCCCCAAAACGCCACTGCCCGCCAAAGAAAAATTGCTCGCAGACAAGCAAGTACACAAAGTGAGTTGGGGTGAAGGCGTCAATCCAAAGCAGCATTGGTCAAAAGACTTTGTCCTTGAGCCTGGAGAGCTGAAGTTTAATCAGGGTGAACTGTATAACTTGTCTATCAAGCGCGGCACCTTGAATGACGACGAGCGCTTTTTGATCAACGATCACGTGATTCAAACCATCAACATGCTCAATCGCCTCCCATATCCCGATCATTTGAAACAGGTGCCGGAGATTGCCGGGGGACACCACGAGAGAATGGATGGCAAAGGTTACCCATTGGGACTTAAGGGAGAAGAGTTGTCGATTCCGGCTCGCGTGATGGCCATTGCGGACGTATTCGAAGCGCTCACCTCCTCAGATAGACCTTACAAAAAAGGCAAGACACTCGATGAGTCGATCAAGATAATGACATCCATGGCGACCAGCGGGCATATTGACCCGCAACTCTACCTGCTGTTTTTGGAACACGAAGTGGACCAGTACTACGCAAATCACTACCTTCCTACCTCGCAACATAGCGAGTTTGATAGAAAGGGGCACATTCAAAAAGTCAAAGCGTACCTTAGTGAACTCGCTTAGCGGGATCGCGCGCGCTTGGGGCAGTTATCGCAATAGCTGCCGCTTTCACATTTATAAACCTGACAGCAACTGATGCGATGCATGTTCAGTGCCCCATCATCATCCAAATAGAGTTGCTGTGCCGCTCTAGGGCGTAATTGAAACGCCGACAACCATAACTCAGCGTGTGTTTTGGCTTCTTCTAAGGTTAAAGTCGGCTCAAAATGTGACAATTTAACCAGACAGTTGAGCAGTGCGTCACTCATCAGCGATTGGGTAAACCCCGGTCTAATTCGGGTAAATGACTCAATGTCTTGGCGGTATACCTCAAACAACGCCGACAAGGTCCGCCCCGCAAGCTCAATCAATTTAGGTA
Organism: Vibrio cholerae; assembly: GCA_036903855.1. GTDB lineage: Bacteria > Pseudomonadota > Gammaproteobacteria > Enterobacterales > Vibrionaceae > Vibrio > Vibrio cholerae_D. Next base: position 248,804 of record JACGDM010000001.1, read on the forward strand.
ACTCGCCATGTTGATGCGCTTGGGTCTCAAATGAAAATCCCGCGATCCAGTGACCATCAACGGTTTGTGCCATCGAGTCAAATCTAGGTACTCCTCGACACGCGTAGACGGCAACAAATGCCACAAACATTGGCTGCCAACACACCAAATCCCAGGTTCGGGTTATCCAGTAGCCATTTCCAGCGCTTGTGTGTTGCTCACTCAGCCTTTGATATAGCGCACCGAGCAGACGTCGATTCTGTTCTGTTTGTTGGGGTAACAGTTGCTCGCACTCAGGTACACTCACCTTGCCATCTAACAAGGGCGTGACGTGTTTGCAGTTTTCAAAAAGCGCGTGGAAAAAGGGATCGAGCGATTCAATATCCAGCGCGCTGCTGCCTAAGGCATTCAATTTTGCATTCATTTCTTGGTTCAAAAGCAGCCCAATTGGGCTGCTTGATACTGTTGGATTTAACCCACCGTTAGCCAGAACGTGGAATAACTCGGTTAGAACTCGTAATTCACATTGAGTTCAATGGAGCGCTCTTCACCGTACCAGCAGTTCGCGTCGTCATAGCAGGTGTAACTCTCTTCATCAAAGAGGTTGTTCACAACAAGATTTGCCACGGCGCCGTTAAGTGAGTCACTCATTGCGCCAAGATCATATCCTAGAGAGAGATCCACCAAGGTATAAGCAGGCACTTTTTCGCCGGTGTTATACGCATCTCTTTGCATCGCACCGACATAACGAACACCACCGCCAACGCGCGCGCCGGCCAACGGGCCATCGTACAAATAGTAATTTGTCCATAGATTGGCCGTGTGCTCTGGCACGTAAATCGGCGTCGTTCCCACTAAGGCACTGTCGACATCCTCCGTCACTTCCATATCCATGTAGGTGTAGCTCGCATTAAGATCCCAAGCGCTTGTGACCAACCAGCGGCCTTCTAGCTCAAGGCCCTGAGAACGCACTTCTCCTAGCTGAATCTTCGCGCGGTAGCTAGGGTCATTGGGGTCATAAGAGACCGCATCTTGCTTAGTGATGTGGAAGTAAGACGCCGTCATGCTCTGCGCGCCATCGTGTGATTGGTACTTAACCCCGACCTCCACTTGCTCACCGAGTTGAGGTTCAAGCGCATTACCGTCGATGTCTGTGCCTGAGGCCGGCTCAAAACTGGTCGCAAAACTCGCAAACGGAGAAAGGCCATTGTCAAACTCATACAACGCCCCAACGCGATAAGAAAATTGGTGGTGGTCAGCCGTATCGACGGTGTCGCTCCCAGTGGTGCTGGTTTTACGGTCACTCGATTCGAAGCGGTCATAGCGTCCACCCGCCAGCAGTACCCAATCGCCCAATCGAACTTGGTCTTGAAGGTAGAAGCCCAGTTGTTCGGTCTCAATCTTGTGGGTTTCGTCATACACCTCTGTCAACGCGTTTCTGTCTAACAGCGCGTTGTTGGGGCGAAAAACATTGAATCCATAGAACTCGGCGTTTGCAGCGTATTCACGATAGACGGAGTCCCCTTTGAGTTTGAGGTAATCGATGCCAAACAGCAGGTTGTGCTGCGCCTGCCCGACCGTTACTAAGCCGGATAATTGGTTGTCAATCACAAATGACTGCGATGATTCGTCCGTATCGTAAATGTTTCGGCTCATAGCGCCAGTGGACGCATCGAAACTCGTTGCTCTGTGGTAGGTATTTTCCTGATATAGGGAGGCATCGGCGTAGCGTGCGTTTTGCAGGAAGGTCCATTGATGGTTAATGTCGTGATTGACTTTATAACCGAGCATAAACACTTCACGCTCAAACTGACTCCAATTGACATCGCCTGCCGAGGTAGACGGTGACGTTGAACCGTTGGCGTTGCTGTCAATCATTCCCGACGCGGGCAGCGCTGAGTTGATCCCCATGCTCGGATCTTTTTGGTAGTACATGTTGAGGTTAATTAACGTCCGCTCGCTAGCTTGCCAATCAATCGACGGTGCAATCACGTAGCGCTCTTCCTCTGCATTATCGACTTGACTGTCTCGTTTACGAGCAAGGGCCACCAAGCGATAAGAGACATCACTCTCACCGATTTGCCCCGTCGTATCGAGCGAGGTTTCCATCAGGTTTCTGGTTCCTGTCGCGACACTCAAACGCGTTTGGCTCCGCTGCTGCGGCGATTTAGCAATCATATTCACCATCCCGCCCGGCGGCATGGAACCGTACAACACAGAGGTAGGACCTTTGAAAATCTCCACCTGTTGCAGCGCAATAGGATCGATTTGTGGTTGCAAGTTCCATCCCGTTAGATAAGGGAGCTTAAGCCCATCATAATAGCTCTCACTGTTGGTAAAACCACGTATCGAGAAGGTGTCGTACATAGTGACCGAAGCCCCTTTTCGCTCTGTGACGACGCCAGGGGCGTATCGGAGCGCCTGATTCAAGGATTTGACACCGCGTTGCTCCAACTGCACTGATTCAATCGTGGTGATCCCTTGCGGGGTTTCCTCTGGTTCTAACGCCGTTTTAGTGGCCGTGTTACGATACGCTTCGCCCAGAACGGTGATGGTGTCCATCGTTGAAGTATCTCCGCCTTCGGCAGCGTAAAGGGGCGAAGAAAAGGCTGAAATGAGCGCCAACGTCAATGTCGAGCGCTGAAAGTGGGTGATAGATTGCATATTGTCCTCAATTACCAATGCTTTATCTTAATAAGAATTAATATCATTTGCATTCTAAATTTTTTAAATAGGTAAAAGTTAACAATTTGGTGCAAAGTCACCGACTTTTGTTTGGCAGTGTTTTATCCGCTGCGAGCGCGTAATTCAGTAGGAGGAGGGAAAAGAGAAAAAAGATTGGGAGTCAGCGGACTGCGCCTTATCGCAACTCGATTGGCAACCAATACTCCATTTCTGCCCTTGGCGATTCAGAGTGATAGTGAGCTGGATACACTTCCAGTTCAAAGCCATCAACGCCGCGGTAGTTTGAGCTAGGTAACCAATTGAGAATAAACCACTCTAGGGTGTCCGGTAGCCCACGAATCGGACCTTTATGTGTGACCACCGCATAAGTTTGAGCCGGAACTGACAGAGTACTCAACATAGATGAGTGCGCCCTATCTGGAATTTGCCGTGCATCGCAAAGCTCAATTCCTGCCCAATACGTCAGTGGCGTAGCATCAAATTGAGCGTGCTGAGTATCGACCACCCCTACCCTCTGCCATTGGTCAGTGGAGTCTGGCAGCGCCTGTTCAAGCTGCTGCCACAACAGTGGAACTTGCGTGGAGAAGTTGGGCTGAGGTGAAAACAACCCATTGATGTGACCATGACTGCCACGAACAAAAAATGCGGGCTTAGATTCGACTCGAATATGGACAAACGCAGCCTGATTGCCAAGCCGATACGCTGTATCTCTGTCCGAGGAAGCCTGCAGAGGCTTTCTTAACCCTGTGCGTTGCCCTGCCTGCCGATACGCTCTTGGACTGACTCCAAACTTGTGTTTAAACGCGCGGCTAAAGCTGACTTCCGAGCCAAAACCGAGCGCATAGCCGATATCGATGACCTTATCCTCGCCATCGAGCAAACGTTCAGCCGCTTCGCTAAGCTTGAGCTCTCGTACATAATTGGCCACTGTCGTGCCCGTTTCGTTTTGAAAAACGCGTTGCAACTGCCAACGTGACCAGCAACTCTGCTGAGCCAACTCATCCAGCGTCATCGGATCTTCGATGTGGTGGTGAATGTAATCCAACACCTTACTGATCCGCTGAAATACGGCCATCGATTTATCTTGCTTGCTGTCGCTGCTCATCGCTCATCTTTTCAATGCCTGGGTCGCGAAGTGTCTCACATTCTATGAGCGCTGCAAATATGTGCTCAAGCTCGCCCAAATGACCATAGTCAACCTGACTCTTAATCTCATCACCTCTTGGTCCGCTCTGTTTGTTTTTTGCGCAATCGTTTTCGAGCTCATAGCGAACGCCGCCTTACCGGTTACTGTTCTTTTTCTGCTTATTCAATTATTTAATAAATTAGTCTGACAAATATTAATCGATTGCCTTCTCAATAGTTGATGTATGTCAAATTGTCGTAGACAATACCCTGCCGTTTCAAACGCCTAGAAAGTAAGTGGCACTCCCTATTGTGATGATAGGTAGCACCGATTTTCTATTTATTCGCTGCGCTGATAATTTGGCGCAACAGATTTAAGACCCTTGTTTCTAAAGGAAAGATGATGGTAATACCAGAAAACAGCAGCATCGTGATTTTTGGTGCTTCGGGAGATTTAACATACCGTAAGCTGATCCCCGCGTTATACCACCTGTATGCGAACAAGCAGCTTCCAGAAAACTTTGCCATTTTGGGTGTAAGTCGTACTGAATACAGTGATGAATCGTACCGTGATAAATTGAAGCGATCTCTACAAGAGATGGAAAAGACGGTTCCTGAGACGCTCGATGCCTTCATCAACCATCTTCATTACCAAGCGATCAATACCTCAGACAGCACCGATTACAGCAAATTGGTCTCTCGTCTGGATGACCTTTCCAATCAGTACCAGTTCGAGCAACGCAATACGCTCTTCTACCTTGCGACACCGCCAAGTTTATACAGTGTCATCCCAGCCAGCCTTGCTGAACATGGGTTGAACAATGAAGATGACGGCTGGAAACGCTTGATCATCGAAAAGCCATTCGGCTATGACCTAGAGTCTGCGCAAAAGCTGGACAAAGAGATCCACGAGCATTTTCAAGAGCACCAGATTTACCGCATTGACCACTACCTAGGAAAAGAGACGGTACAAAACCTACTGGTGTTCCGCTTCTCTAATGCGATGTTCGAACCCTTGTGGAACCGCAACTTTATTGACTACGTCGAGATCACTGGCGCCGAGTTCCTCGGTGTTGAAGAACGTGGTGGCTATTACGATGGCTCTGGCGCTGTGCGTGATATGTTCCAAAACCACCTGCTGCAAGTGTTAGCGATGGTAGGAATGGAGCCGCCAGCACAAATCAATGCTGATTCCATGCGTGATGAAGTGGTGAAAGTTCTGCAGTGTCTCAAACCGTTAGACGAAGACGCGCTGCGCAATGATTTGGTGTTGGGTCAGTACACGGCGTCTGAAGTCCGTGGCCAGCACCTATTGGGTTACCGCGAAGAAAATGGCGTTGCCGACGACTCGCGCACGGAAACCTACATTGGTCTAAAAGCTTACATCAATAACTGGCGCTGGAATGGTGTGCCTTTTTACGTACGCACGGGCAAACGCCTTCCTACTCGCGTCACTGAAGTGGTCATTCACTTTAAACAGACGCCGCATCCAGTATTTGGTCAAAATGCACCGGAAAACAAGCTCATCATTCGAATTCAGCCTGACGAAGGCATTCAGATGAGCTTTGGTCTCAAAGAGCCAGGCGCAGGCTTTAAAGCGAAAGAAGTGAAAATGAACTTCCATTACGCTGACCTGCAAGAGACCCAAATGCTGACGGCTTATGAGCGTCTTCTGCTTGATGCCTTAAACGGAGATGCTACTCTATTTGCCCGTAGCGATGCGGTTGAAGCGTGTTGGAAGTACGTTCAACCGATTCTCGACTTCAAACAAGATCCACAAGCACTGTTTGGTTACGCTTGTGGTACTTGGGGGCCAAAAGAGTCTGATGACTTGTTAGCACGAAACAACCGTGTATGGCGCTTCCCATGTAAAAACCTGACAGATACGGACTACTGCGAACTATGATCAATCACAAGATCCACTCAACCGCGCAGCAGGTGGTAGAAAGCCTTGCCAACGATATGAAATCGTACAGCGAGCTTGGCCGACCTGTTCACATTTCACTTTCCGGCGGCAGCACCCCTAAGATGCTGTTTAACCTGTTGGCTAAGGCCCCATACGCGGATACCATCGCTTGGCAAAACCTCCACTTCTGGTGGGGAGACGAACGCTGCGTTGCACCGGATGACGCGGAAAGCAACTACGGCGAAGCAAACGCTTTGCTATTTAGCAAAGTGAACCTACCTGCTGAAAACATCCACCGTATTCGCGGCGAAAATGACGCCGAGCAGGAAGCGCTGCGCTTTGCCAACGAAATGGCAGAGGTTATCCCGTGTGAAAACGGTACACCCGTGTTTGATTGGATTCTATTGGGTGTTGGCGCCGACGGCCACACTGCCTCTTTATTCCCGGGTCAAACCAACTATGCGGATGAGAACTTGTCTGTTGTCGCTTCTCATCCTGAATCTGGCCAACTACGCGTGTCAAAAACCGCTAAAGTGCTAGAAGCAGCAAAACGAATCAGCTACCTCGTTCTTGGCTCAGGTAAAGTTGATATCGTGTACGAAATTCACACCACTCCAGCAAGCGAACTGCCTTACCCCGCGGCGAAAATTCAGTCGAAAGCGGGTGAGACGGAGTGGTACTTAGATTCTGACGCAGCGGCGAAAATCGCATAACGCGGTTGCTCGTCCAACGAGAACATATTGGAGAGAAATAATGAAAGGTGATATCGGTGTTATTGGCCTAGCGGTAATGGGTCAAAACCTTATCCTCAACATGAACGACCACGGCTTTAAAGTGGTGGCTCACAACCGTACTGCTGCGAAAGTAGACGAGTTTCTAGAAGGCCCAGCGAAGGGTACTAACATTATTGGTGCTTACTCACTTGAAGAGTTGGTTGAGAAACTCGAAACGCCACGTAAAGTGATGCTGATGGTTCGTGCTGGTGACGTTGTTGACACTTTCATCGACAACCTAATCCCACTTCTAGACGAAGGTGACATCATCATCGATGGTGGTAACACTAACTACCCAGACACTAACCGCCGCGTAGCGCACTGCCGTGAGCAAGGCATTCACTTCATCGGTACTGGCGTATCTGGCGGTGAAGAAGGCGCGCGTTTCGGTCCTTCAATCATGCCTGGTGGCGCTGCGGAAGCTTGGGAAGCGGTTAAGCCTATCTTCCAAGGTATCTCAGCAAAAACTGACGCTGGTGAACCTTGCTGTGATTGGGTTGGTAACGACGGTGCTGGTCACTTCGTTAAGATGGTACACAACGGCATCGAATACGGCGACATGCAGCTTATCACTGAAGCTTACCAGTTCATGAAAGACGGTCTTGGTATGTCTGCTGACGAGATGCAAGCGGTATTTGCAGATTGGAACAAGACTGAGCTCGACAGCTACCTGGTTGAAATCACGGCTGACATTCTTGGCTACAAAGATGAAGACGGTGAGCCTCTAGTTGAGAAGATCCTAGACACAGCAGGCCAAAAAGGTACGGGTAAGTGGACAGGTATCAATGCCCTAGACCTAGGTATTCCACTGACACTTATCTCTGAGTCAGTATTCTCTCGCTGCCTATCTGCACTAAAAGACCAGCGTGTTGAAGCTGAGAAGCTATTCGGCAAGACAATCACACCGGTTGAAGGCGACAAGCAAGAGTGGGTTGACGCACTTCGTCAAGCGCTACTAGCGTCTAAGATCATCTCTTACGCTCAAGGCTTCATGCTAATGCGCGAAGCATCAAACGAAAACGGCTGGGATCTTAACTACGGAAATGTGGCACTAATGTGGCGTGGTGGTTGTATCATCCGTTCTGCATTCCTAGGCAACATCCGTGATGCGTACGAAGCGAATCCAGACATTGCATTCCTAGGTTCTGACGAGTACTTCAAAAACATCCTACAAAGCAGCCTAACGGCATGGCGTAAAGTGGCAGCGAAATCTCTAGAGTCAGGCATCCCAATGCCATGTACGATTTCTGCGCTATCTTTCCTAGACGGTTACACAACGGCTCGTCTACCAGCGAACCTGCTGCAAGCTCAGCGTGATTACTTCGGTGCGCACACTTACGAGCGTATCGACCGTGAGCGTGGTGAATTCTTCCACACCAACTGGACAGGTACAGGCGGTGATACCGCATCAACCACATACGATGTGTAACCTGTAGCGCAACCATTGAATCGGGCGCGAAAGCGCCCTTTTTTATTGGCTCATCCTGGTGATAGATGAGGTTGGGTGATCTCATCCCCTCATCTACGCCTATAATTAAAAAAGTGTGGATGATGTCACACCTTGACCACTCACCTAAATTGGAGTGGCAATATTTACTTAGTAGGGCTCAATTATGACTATTAACAAACACTTTGTATTTGTTCCATCGGATGTTGAACAAGCAAATAACAAGAATAATAGAGTAATTTCTGATAAAGAGACTGAGCGTCAGGCACTAGTAAAACAAGCCCAACAACAAGGCGGGCTACAAGGCTAAAGAAACGTAAGAGCGCCATTCGGCGCTCTTATTTTTTACTCTAACAATCCCAACAACTTCAGCTTACGATAAACGGTATTTCGACTCACACCTAAACTGCGCGCCACTTGGCTGATGTTACCTTTTGACGCTTGATAAGCATTAAGCAATGCGCTATTCACAGCAGTTTGCAAATCTTGTCTCTCGTCATCGCAACTCTCAGACTCAGACACCATTGCATGAGCTAAGTGGCTAGGCAGATGCTCAATACTCAGCCACTCTTCATCCGGATTAAGAAGCGCGGTCACCTTGAGTAGGTTGTCTAGCTCTCGTAAATTTCCCGGCCACGAATAACCGTCCAGTGTATCAAGTAGCCTTGCGCTTAGCTGCTGGTCATCTCGTTGGGCATGCTTCTGGTGCAGCGTTTGAATTAACTCACGTCGGTCGTGTCGAGCTCGAAGTGGCGGTAAAGTGATGATTAACCCATTGAGTCGATAGTACAGATCCTGGCGAAACTGCCCTTGCTCAACGAGCTTGGCTAAATCTTGATGGGTAGCGGCGATAATTTGGACATCGACTTTATGACTCTCCCCACTGCCAACAGGTGTGACCACCTTATCTTGCAATACCGTTAACAGGCGGCTTTGAGCTTCATAAGGCATCTCGCCAATTTCATCTAAAAACAGACAGCCTTTGTCCGCTTGCCGAACCTTGCCGATGTAGCCCTTGCTGTTCGCCCCTGTAAAAGCGCCCGATGCGTGACCAAACAGCTCAGACTCGATGAGCTCTTTTGCGAGGGCACCGCAATTTACAGTGACTAAAGGTGCTGAACGCCGAACGCTGCTAGCATGCAGCGCTTTGACAAACTCCCCCTTACCCACGCCAGTCTCACCAAGCACTAGCAAACTGATGTCTTTGCCATATAAACGACTCGCTTGCTGCCAAGCCTGCTCAACCAAAGAGTCGCCATAGTGAAGTGAATTGTCCGTGTTGAAGCGCTTCCTACGCCGAGTTTGGCGGCCAAGCGCCGTCTGTTGCACAATTAAGCCTTGCTGGCGTTGTGATTGCTCAAGTACTTGCTCAACCGACATGCCAATTAAACCAGAGTGACGTATTAGCTGTGAAGCCACTGGGTTATGGGCCAAGACCTTACCTCGCTCATCAGCAATCACTATGCCTTGCCAGCCAGAACTGAGGAAGGAAGAGTCTGTGGCTAAGTTGAGTTGCACAGCGCCGTCAGGTACAGAGGCTAACAATCGGTTTTCCACCATCTGAACCATGTTTTGCACCAGTAACTGCTCGGTGGCATCGTGGGTTTTCTGCTCACTAGTGACATCCAAGATACCAACCAAGGTGCCTTGATGATTGAAGAGTGGGCTCGCCGAACAACTGATGAATCGGTGATGTTTGATGTAATGTTGCTCCCCAACGATGGTGAGGGCGCGACGTTCATGGAGCGCAGTACCGATGGCGTTGGTTCCCTTAACATGCTCCAACCAACACGAACCTGTACCGAGTGAAATGGCCGCTAATTTATCGCGAAATTTATCTTGTCCCCAAGTCGCGAGAATCACGCCCTGTGGATCGGTCAAGATCAAGCGACTGTCTGTGCGAGCCATCACTTGATTGAACAGAGGAAGCGCACTGGTTTCCACCGCCTCAATGACCTCACGACATTGAAAGCGACGTTCATCCAATTTCGCTTTGCTTAACGTAATGTCTTCTGGCTTCCTCACTTCTCTTAGACCTGCATGGCTACTGCGTGTCCAAGAAGAAGCCAACCAGTCTTGCGTGTTCATCGATCGCAGCTGCATACCTGCTCCAATAGTCAACAATCAGATGTGTCAATTTGGAACAGCTGAACACTCCTGCCCGCTTTCCAAAGCGCAAAAAACTCGCACCCATAACACCGTTACATTATTGGAAACTCTAGCTCGACAACATATTTACAACAAGTTTTTAACACTTGGTCTGTGATTTGCCTAAGTATTTCTTGTCCATGTGTTTAAAACACCGTGCGATAGATTAGAAGATCAGTACCTTCGCCGATTTGATACACATGAACAATCTACCTAGAACAATAACGATAGCGCCCAGCGCTACCAGTAATCTGAACGAGAAACAAAAGGACTTCACATGATCTATGCTCAACCCGGAACTCAAGGGTCACTTATGAACTTCAAGTCTCATTACGACAACTACATCGGAGGAGAATGGGTGAAACCAGTCAGCGGCGAATACTTTGACAACGTCTCTCCCGTCAACGGCCAAGTGTATTGCCAAGTCGCACGTTCATCCGCCGAAGATATCGAACTCGCACTCGACGCGGCGCACCACGTTCGCTCGGCATGGGCATCCACCAGCGTCACTGAACGCGCCAACATCCTGCTTAAAATCGCAGATCGCATCGAGGCCAACATTGAAGAACTGGCCGTGGCCGAGACTTGGGAGAACGGAAAACCGGTACGTGAAACGCTGGCCGCTGATCTACCGTTAGTTGTCGACCACTTCCGCTATTTCGCTGGCTGCATCCGAGCACAAGAAGGCAGCGCCGCCGAACTGGATGCCACAACCGCAAGCTATCACTTTCCTGAGCCGATTGGTGTTGTTGGTCAAATCATCCCATGGAACTTCCCCATGCTCATGGCGGCGTGGAAACTTGCGCCAGCGCTTGCCGCGGGCTGCTGTGTGGTATTAAAGCCGGCCGAACAAACACCCACGTCCATCTTACTATTGATGGAAAAAATTGGTGACTTAATCCCGGCGGGAGTCATTAATGTTGTCAACGGCTTCGGCAATGAAGCAGGTCAAGCACTTGCTACCAGTAACCGAATCGCCAAACTGGCCTTTACGGGATCAACAGAAGTCGGTAACCACATCCTTAAATGCGCCGCGGATAACTTGATACCGTCCACCGTTGAGCTGGGCGGTAAATCGCCCAATATTTACTTCCCTGACATCTTTGAACACGAAGATGAGTACCTAAATAAATGTATAGAAGGCACATTGCTTGCTTTCTTCAATCAGGGCGAAGTCTGTACTTGCCCTTCTCGTGTCTTGGTACACGAAGCCGTGTATGACCAGTTCATTGCCAAAGTCGCAGAGCGAGCGAAGAGCATTCAACAAGGCAACCCGCTTGATACGGACACACAAGTCGGAGCGCAGGCCTCTCAAGAGCAATTTGACAAGATTCTGAGCTATTTGGAAATTGGCCGCCAAGAGGGGGCAAATGTGGTGTTCGGCGGAGAAGTGGCCCCGCAAAGTGACGACATTGCCTCTGGCTACTATATCCAACCAACACTCCTTGAAGGCAACAATAAAATGCGTGTCTTCCAAGAGGAAATTTTCGGTCCTGTCATTGCGATCACCAAGTTCAAGGATGAAGCAGAAGCGCTCGCGATAGCCAACGATACGGACTACGGCTTGGGGGCTGGCGTGTGGACACGTGATGCCAACCTTGCCTATCGTATGGGGCGTCACATCGAAGCTGGCCGAGTGTGGATAAACTGCTACCATGCCTACCCTGCCCACGCAGCCTTTGGAGGCTACAAGAAATCAGGCATCGGGCGTGAGACACACAAAATGATGTTGGATCACTATCAAAACACCAAAAACTTACTCATCAGCTATGACGTGAATCCACTTGGGTTCTTCTAGCTAAGGCCATCCGACGTTACATTGGGCACACTCGCGTGTGCCCATTTCCATCTGGCCACTTGAGCAATGCTAGAGTGATTTTTCTGAGGATTGACGCGCTTTCTTCACGTCATCCCAGTACAGCACTCCACTAGCCACCAGCGCTAAAAGTGACACCGTAAACAGCGCTGGCATACTCAAAATCCATGCAAATACCGCTGCGAGAAAAGCCACAAAACAGATCATACGGCTGCTCGACATCACGCGACCTAGTTTTCTACTCATAACGCCTCCTATCACTGGAAAGAAATGGGGGAAACTGGGTATTATCGGTGACAGATGTTCCGTCATGAGTACAGTTAGAGAGTGGCAGAAAGGGAGATAAATTAACCTAAAACAAGCTCAAAATAGCTTTAGATGTGATCATGGCAGTCAGCGCAACACAAAGCGCATCACCACTCGTCGATAGGCCAATATACATCAATAAAGAAGTACACCGTCATCACCAAGCTAGACAACGCGACGAAACGTTTCACCGTTTGCTGCGCTACTCGCCTAGACACACGTGCCGCCAAATACCCGCCGCTTAGTGTACCCATCATGACCGCTATACCACGTGGCCAGTCTATTGCCCCTTCAGCGACAAAAATAACGATCGCCACCAAAGAAACCGCCGAGGAAATCAGCAGTTTAAGACCGTTCATTTGATTAATATTTTGATAACCTGCTAACACAAGGTAGCTCAATACAATCACGCCAAGCCCTGCATTGAAGAAACCGCCATACGCCGCGACGAAAACCAAAAACAGCGTCAAGATGACGCTTTTAAGTCGAACTTCTCGAGTCGGATGTGTCGCCAGACGTGACGCCCATGCGCTAATGTGATGACCATAAATAAACAGCAAGGTAGCAAACAGCAACAGCCACGGAATTGCACCAAGAAACTGCTGCTCTGAGACACTCAATAACAACCAAGCACCTAACGCTCCGCCGAGTAGACTGCCCAGAACAATTCGAATAATTTGTTTTTTTTCAGAAGCGATGTCTTCACGAAATCCATAGGCGCCACTGAGGTAACCCGCGCAAGCGGCAAAGGTATTGGTGGCGTTTGCAACAATCGGCGGCACGCCAACAAACATCAGCGCAGGAAAAGTGATAAAACTGCCTCCCCCTGCAACGCTATTGAGTATTCCCCCCAACACGCCAGCGACGAACAACACTGCCCAATCCATACCACTCCAACCTTCGCTGCAAAAGCCATAATCTAACCAGTTTTCGAGGCGAGCCCAAGTAAAGAGCAACGAAACTGTGCGTTGGCTAACTTAGACCAAGGTATTGATTTCTCGCTGTTAATGTTCATCGAATTGACAGTGCAATCTCCTTCCACTCCTGGATTTCTTGTCGATAGTGCGCAGTCTGATCAGGGGTCATGCTGTTGATAATGGTCACCAAGTAACGTCTCGACAGTTGCTGGTTGTATTCAATTTTTTGCTCCAAATCGGCGCTATAGAGCTTGTCTGGAGTATCAATCAACGATTGCAGCTTAGGTTGGAAGAGTGAAGGCTCGACACGTACAGCAAGTAAGGCATTGAGCTCAACACGCATACGCGTCTGATGCGCGACCCAATCTTGGTTGGTCAATGTCATGTCCGCAACCCATTGATCAACCATCAGTTGCTGTTCATCGGTTAAGTCACCGATCCAAGTTTCGATATTCTCTTCTATACGCGTTGTGTATCGTTGCCGAATCGCTTCTTCAGAAAGGTCTTGGTAACGTTTTTTGTATTGGGTGTGCTTTACTCGAATATTGTCCATGAGCTCTTCGACTTGCTCATCGGACAGTTGGCTGGCCAGTTCGTAGAGTTCTGGCGTCACCTTTGCGACCAGACGAGTCGTGTGCGCCTCGAGCTTCTGCTGCTCAGAGATCAGATCATCGACAGTAAACGTGGCTGGCTCAATCGCCATCAACTCATCTAAATGTTCAATATAATGTGGGATCTCTTGCTCACGGTGCCACTGGCTCAAGGTGGCGATCTTCTCGCTTGCGAGGGACTCTTGGTCATCGTCCAGTTCAACGTAGTCTTGTAAGTAACGTACCAACAACCAATCCATATTGTTGTACACAAACTTAGTACTGCACCCCACTAAGCCGAGCGCGATCAAAAGCATCAGTCCAAATTTCTTCATTGCGGTTTCCTTTGCAACACACTGCTGATGTCCGTTCTATTTATCACGACTGCCCTCTGGCAGTGGTGATAAATTAAGCAATATTAATACCAAACTTGAAAGTTGCTATTGGTCGGTCAAGGCCTTCACCTCTATTCAACACTCCATGACCGACCTCTGTAATACGACCACAAAAATCCATAGAAGTTTGACATTGTTAACGTTAGGTTGCGCCAACGTCAGCATCGTATCCAAACACTTTACACAAGCTGTAATAAGAATTACTTACCTTGACAGACGCAAAATCGATCACTCGCTAGTATAGACATCAACGGTAACCAATAAGGAGTCTCCGTGATGAAAAAACTCATTCTACTTTCAACGTTAATCCTAAGTTCTTCTGTGTTGGCGTCAACGCAAACTACCCAATCACATCGCTCACTGACGACGGGTGAATACCAGAGTAAGCAGATGGCTTACGAGGCGGGCTTTAAACTGATGGAAGAAGTGCGCGCCATGGATGCATCGGAGTTAAAACGTACGCTTCCTATCCATCAAAGTAACGTTCTACTACCTTCTATCAAAGTGGAAGATATGACGGTCACCGTCGAAGAGTTCGCTTCTGAACGCGGCCAAGTTGCCTACAAAGCACTAGTGAACGTCGACTATGAATATCAGTACCGCGAAAGCAATAATAGCTAGTAGCGCCCTTTCTCTGAAACAACAAAACGCAGGCATTTGCCTGCGTTTTGTTTTGCCTTGTTCCAAAAGATCGCATCCGATAGACAGGCAATAAAAAAGGAGAGCCTAAGCTCTCCTTTTCCTAATCCTAACAGCGAACTCTAATTAAAGAGCTGCTTTCGCTTTTTCAACAAGTACTGCGAATGCAGATTTGTCGAATACCGCGATGTCAGCAAGGATCTTACGGTCGATCTCGATAGATGCTTTCTTAAGACCGTTGATGAAACGGCTGTAAGATAGACCATTTTGACGAGATGCAGCGTTGATACGCGCGATCCATAGTTGACGGAACTGACGCTTCTTAGCGCGACGGTCACGGTAAGCGTATTGACCAGCTTTAGTAACTGCTTGGAAAGCTACGCGGTAAACACGTGAACGTGCTCCGTAGTAACCTTTAGCTTGTTTTAGAACTTTCTTATGACGTGCACGAGCTTGTACACCACGTTTTACGCGAGGCATTATGCTTCTCCTAAACTAAACGATAAATAAACTAAAAAGAATTAAGCGTATGGCAACATACGGATAACAGCAGCCACTTCACAACGTGGAAGGATTGCGTTAGGACGTAGTTGACGCTTGTTCTTAGTAGTACGCTTAGTCAGGATGTGACGTTTTGTAGCGTGCTTGTACTTAATACCACCAGCAGTTTTCTTGAAACGCTTAGCAGCACCTTTGTTGGTTTTCATCTTAGGCATGATGAATAACTCCGCATTGTAGTAGTTTAATAAACACGTAATCAGGGCGAATAAAACCCCGCCATTTAACCGTAAGGTAAACGGCGGGGTTAAATTACTTGTAAGCCGTTAATTACTTCTTCTTAGGGGCAAGAACCATGATCATCTGACGCCCTTCAATTCTGCTTGGGAAAGATTCCACAACAGCAAATTCTACTGTGTCTTCTTTCAAGCGCTTGAGAACATCAACACCGATGTCTTGGTGTGCCATTTCTCGGCCACGGAAGCGAATTGTTACCTTCACTTTGTTGCCTTCTTCAAGGAAACGCGTCAGGTTGCGTAGTTTTACCTGATAGTCTCCAATATCAGTTCCAGGACGGAATTTTACTTCTTTAATCTGGACCTGTTTTTGCTTTTTCTTCTGCTCTTTAGCAGATTTGCTCTTCTCAAAGAGGAATTTACCGTAGTCCATTACACGACATACTGGTGGCTCAGCGTTTGGACTGATTTCAACCAAATCCATACCTGCTTCTTCAGCAGCTGCTACTGCTTCTTGGATAGAAACAACACCCACTGATTCGCCATCAGCACCCGTCAAACGAACTTCACGAACGCCACGAATTTCACCGTTTAAACGATGAGCATTTTGTTTGGCCGGTACTTGGCCGCGTCTTCCGCCTTTAATAGTTTATTCCTCCAGATTGAGCTTACGGGTAGAGATCTCGTCTTGGATGTATGCAATAAAGTCATCCACTTTAAATTTACCGAGGTCTTTACCTTTACGAGTACGTACTGCGATTTCGCCGGCTTCCATCTCTTGGTCACCACAAACCAGCATGTATGGTACACGCTTTAAAGTATGTTCGCGGATTTTAAAGCCAATCTTCTCATTTCTCAAGTCTGCTTTTGCTCTAATTCCAACTTTTTGTAGTTTTTGAGCCACTTCCTTCGCGTAATCAGACTGCTTATCAGTAATATTCATGACAACAGCTTGCTCAGGAGATAGCCAAGTTGGGAAGAAGCCAAAGTACTCTTCGATTAGAATACCGATAAAGCGCTCAAGCGAGCCCAAAATCGCACGGTGGATCATAACAGGAACTTGACGTTCGTTGTTCTCATCCACATAAGAGGCACCTAGACGGCCAGGTAGGTTGAAGTCTAGCTGCACCGTACCACATTGCCATGCACGATCAAGACAGTCATACAGAGTGAATTCGATCTTAGGGCCGTAAAATGCGCCTTCGCCCTCTTGAATTTCGTATGGAATGTCCATCGATTGCAAAGATTGCTTCAACGCTTCTTCCGACTGATCCCAGATCTCATCCGATCCCACTCGCTTTTCAGGACGAGTGGAGAGTTTAACGACGATGTTCTCGAAGCCAAACGTCTGGTATGTGTCGTAGACCATCTTAATACAGCCCGTCACTTCCTCTTGGATTTGACTCTCTGTACAGAAGATGTGCGCGTCATCTTGCGTAAAACCACGCACACGCATGATACCGTGCAGCGCACCTGACGGTTCATTACGGTGACAAGAACCAAACTCCGCCATACGCAGAGGCAAATCACGGTAAGATTTCAGACCTTGGTTAAAGATCTGTACGTGACCTGGGCAGTTCATTGGTTTGATGGCGTATTCACGGTTTTCTGACGACGTGGTAAACATCGCATCGGCGTATTTATCCCAGTGACCTGAACGCTCCCAAAGCACTCGATCCATCATCAATGGACCTTTCACTTCTTGGTAGTCGTACTCTGTCAGTTTTTCACGAACAAACACTTCCAAATCACGGAAAATAGACCACCCATTGTGGTGCCAGAACACCATACCCGGTGCTTCTTGCTGCATGTGGAACAGGTCCAACTGCTTACCGATTTTACGGTGGTCACGCTTGGCGGCTTCTTCTAAGCGTGTTAGATGCGCTTTCAGCGCTTTCTTGTCGTGGAAAGCCGTACCATAAATACGCTGCAACATTTTGTTGTCGCTGTTACCACGCCAGTAAGCACCCGCAACATTCAGTAGCGTAAAGTGCTGACAAAAACCCATATGTGGTACGTGAGGACCACGACACATATCGATGTATTCTTCGTGATGGTAAAGGCCTGGACGGTCATCGCGTGCGACGTTCTCATCCAAGATTTCCATCTTGTAGGTTTCACCACGTGATTCAAACGCATCACGTGCTTCCTGCCAGCTGACTTTCTTCTTGATGACTGGGTACTTGGTTTTCGCCAGTTCTTTCATGCGCTTTTCGATCTTTTCAAGATCTTCTTGCGTCAATGACTCTTCTAAGTCGATGTCGTAGTAGAAGCCACTATCGATGGTCGGACCGATCGCCATCTTCGCGTTCGGATAAAGCTGCTTAATCGCGTGACCTAACAAGTGCGCACATGAGTGACGCACGATTTCAAGACCATCCACTTCATCTTTTACTGTGATGATTTCCAGGCTTGCATCCGCTTCGATTAGATCACAAGCATCGACACGTTGACCATCAACACGACCCGCAATAGTAGCTTTCGCCAGACCAGGGCCGATAGATTGCGCGACATCAAGAGTAGAAACAGGGTTGTCAAATTGACGCTGACTGCCGTCAGGAAGAGTAATAATAGGCATTTAACTGTCCTTTACAGTGGTGTTGCACACCAAGCAACACTTGCAATTCATACGTATCTTTCACGGCCGGAATAATGGCCGTCAAAGGCGAGAATTCAGCTCCTTTTATATGCAAATACGGATGCACAACTCAGGAGCGAACGAGCATTCTAACGTAACTGACTCAAATAACAATCAATGTCACAAAAAAGTGATGATTTGGCTTATTGATTGAGCTGATAACGCACCTCAGCAATAAGATCACTGGCGAGCAAACCAATCTGACCTTCGCGCCGTGCTAACTCATCCGCCGCAAGACTGTGAAGATAGACGCCAAGCTTTGCCGCGTTGCTGAGTGATAATCCTTGAGCCAATAACGCCGCGATAATTCCGGTCAATACGTCGCCCATACCACCACTCGCCATGCCCGGGTTGCCCGCAAGGCACACAGAGGTCACCTCGCCATCATAAATGAGTGTCCCAGCTCCTTTGAGAACGACGGTGCCGCCGTATCGTTGCTGCAAAGCCTTGATTGCGGCAAAGCGATCCACTTCCACCTCTGCCACCGAGCAAACCAGTAATCTAGCCGCTTCGCCAGGATGTGGGGTAATGACACGCCGTTCATCGTAGTTGGGTTGAGTGGCAAGTCGATTTAAACCGTCGGCATCGACGACTTTAACTTGTTCATATTGCGCGGCATGATCATACAATGCGTGAGACCAAGCGTCTTGACCCAAGCCAGGTCCAATAGCCAACACTTTTTGCCCTGCAAAACGGCGACTGATCATGGCTAAGTCTTCTCGCCATCCTTCACTCATCACTTCAGGACACGCGACTTGAAGCGCGGTGACATTCTGTGGGTGGCACAGAACGCGAACAAGACCAGCACCGCTTCGCGCCGAAGCCTGAGCGCACAGACGAATCGCACCGCCATAGCCTTGGTTGCCGCCCACACATAGCAATCGCCCGTGATCGCCTTTATGTGCTAAGGCATGCCGCTCTGGCTTAAGTGCTTGCATCTCAGATTGTGACAACCGCTCCGTGTTACTGCTGACCAGAGACGAAAAATACTCATCTACCTCCAAACCATCGAAGTGGAGTTGACCCACCACGGCCCTCGCCTCCCCAGTCACCAGTCCGCGCTTAATACCAATAAAGGTTAACGTGTGGTCGGCCGCTATGCATGGTGACTTGCCCTTAATTCCTAGTCGAGTGCCAGAGTCAGCGCATAGCCCAGACGGCACATCGACACTGATGACTGGACAGGGAGTGAGAGAGAGAGTCTCAGAGACCGTGTCGATAATGGCTTGCGTCGGCTGACGAACCGACCCTTTTAATCCGGTGCCAAGTAATGCATCGACAATCAGCGCTGAGCGCAAAAGATCCCGCTTGAGCACTTCGGCGTGATGCTCAGTTTTAAAACAGCGGATCTCGCCTCCCGAACGCACAAAGGCGAGCTTCGCGGTCTCAGCGTCTCCTTGTAGTTTAGATTCATCGCCACTAAGCCACAGAGTGACGTCATACCCCGCTTGACGAGCAAGACGAGCGACCACAAATCCATCACCGCCATTATTGCCCGTTCCACACAATATCGTGAGCGACTTGTCGTCAGGGTATAAGCGCTGAATAAGCGTCAAAATCGCGCGTCCAGCGTGTTCCATCAATTGATACAGCGTGATATTGGCTCGCTTGGCAGCCAGCACTTCACCTTGTTTGACTTGATCGGCAGTGTAAAGCCACCGTGGTAAGGTTGTGGAATCCATAGGTCACTCACTGGCTAGCATCGTGCTCTCACTGTCGCACAATCCCAGCCTAGATCGCGACCTTATCGATCACTTTTTTGAGACAAGGGCTTCCGCCGTGGCGTCTTGAATCGAGAGAAACAGCGAGCGAATCTCACCGGTTGGCGTGCGCATTGGGTTTAGGGTGATATTCTGATACATGAAATCGGCTTGTTGCGTCACCGGACGCACGTTGCGGCACTTAAATAAATAAGGACGTTGCTGCCACGTAATAAAGCTGCGACAGCCTAAGTCGTAGACCGGCTTGGTTTTGAGTTTAAACCAGTCTTGAGGGATCTCAGGGAACAGCTCAAACAAAGACTTGCCGATCGCATCATGAGATTGCACGCCGCTGTGATGGGTCATAAAGCCATTCCACACTTGGACCTTATGCTCACGGTCGATGACGATTAAACCCAAATCGACGTTTTGTACCATATCCACCATCCAGTGGAATTGCTCAAATTCAGCAGGAAGATTCAACATCAAAAGTCCTCCATCAAGTACGCCAGCTTATTGTCGAGTAGCGGCAGAGATTCATCGACAAACATAAACAGTAAATCACAACGAATCGATGTACCGTCGATGTTATAACTCACCTCAAAGGTCATGGTTTTGCTAAAAGATCCCGTCGTTGACTCGATCACGGAGTCAATCGAAATATGCTGCCCGAGCAACACCGGAGAGCTTTGGAAAAAACGGACTTCAGCTTGTTGACCTAAACCATTTAAAAACGATCCAACGAGGATATTAGAGACGTCCATTAGGAGTTCGAGTTCTTCCAACTCCTCACTGTCCGCGGGCACTTTCATCAGTTTTTTCAAATCGGTGACACTGGAGTCACTGAGCAAGACCAGCGCTTCTCCCGCAATCCCCTCGCCACTGAAACCTTGACACACGCCGGAGACTTGGTCATTTTCCGCCAAGTCTCTGAGCGCCATGTGCAGCTCGCTCACTTCAAAAATATTGACGTTCGGCAGCGGCAAATGGACAAACACATCAAAGTGGCGCGCAAGCGCATCTGCCGCGCGACCAATCGACACGTTCGCCACTTCCATGTAGATGTCACGGCGGCGAAGAACCGGCAATTCCAGAGACACGGGAGTCACGATTTGTGGCTTGGCCTGAGGTTCCACCAGATCGCGTAGAACCGCTTTCAACGCGTCTTGATTGATGGGTTTTTGGATGAAGGCTTTCGCCCCCAAAGACATCACACGTTCTTTCGCTTTGGGCTGAATGTCCCCTGACACAACCACAACCGGGATGTCTATGTTGCGTTTCTGGATCTCATCTAAGGTGCCAAACCCGTCCAGCTCAGGCATGGTCAAATCGAGGAACATCAGTTTGAATGAGTTCTCTTCAAGCTGTTTTAATGCATCAAGGCCATGAACCGCAAAACTGATGTCGGCATTCAGCGAAGCAGGAAGTGAACGCGCCATTTGTTTGCGGGCTAAAGCAGAATCATCACAAATAAGAACAGGTAAAGACATTCATGCACCTACTGCTAGTTATTGGTTTAATACTTTCAGTGTAACAGATAGTTAGCAAAGCGAGCATTATGAAACACTAATATAGAGAGAATTCCTATGTCTCATCAGAGGAGTGCTTGTCAGTCGATGCTTCGCAGCCATCAAACTAATCGGAGACTACCGTTTCTAACTCGCAAAAATAATAGTAGTAGAAACGATTCTACACGAGCGTCACTTCGCGTTTAACATACTAAAAAAGAAAAACCGCGCTCTGTCTTCACCGAGCGCGGTTTAAGATTTTTTCCGATTTGATGATTAAGCGGTCATGCTGACAAGGGATTTCCCCATCAACCACTCGAGCTCTTTCGCACTCTCATCACCAAACTGAGTTTCTACGGTTTTGTAAAGACGCTCAATCCCATTTGACGCAAATTCAGGTGCGTTGTGCGACGTCACCACATGGTGGAATAGCAGGCGTAAAATCGCTTTAAACTCCGGATTCTCTAGCGCCGTTAACCAACTGGCCGAAAACTCATTTAATGAGTGATCAAAATCCAAGTGTTCAACAAACATTTTGAAAATACGACCATCCAAAGCGGCGGTAAAATCGGTTTTTTTCGGGAAGTGATGACTGATCCCAGTTCGCGACACGCCGGTTTGTTGGCTCAAAGTGGTGTATGACATTTTGTCATATCCGAGGCGTAACAGTTGGTCTACGACGGCATCCATTATTTTCTGAATGGTGATTTCAGTATCTTCTTTACTACGCTTAGGCATGTTTAGGCTCTTCTCTTTGTATATCCATCTAAATCAAAGTGAATCAAACATGACACCTCTACGAGTTAGCTTTACGGTGCATAACACCCAGGCAATGAAAAGCGCGCGAGCGCATTTCGTGTCGTGGCTAATGCAGAGCAACGCAAAATCTAACGATCTGGCGTAAGCTAAGTTTTCACAAAAGGCCATAGGGCATTTTTATGAAATGCAAAGACATCATTACTTCTGTATATAATAAGACCGCCGATAATCTTACAAATCCCCCCGACTGACAACCGAGAGCGCACATTCGGCGTGAGTAATTATCATTAATTTTCTCAATTAATTGACAAAGATCACACTGATAATAGGATTCATTCACAATCAATCAAGCGCCCCACTGACATCTTACAGCGTAGCACAGTAAATGGTATGTCATGCTGCATCATGGGTTTTTGTGTGGATTCACTTCAAATAAACCGATAAAATGACCACAAACTTTGTAAGAGGATAGTGACTATGAGCACTGAACAAGAACAAGTATGCGAAGCGTGTGGATGTGCAGGCGAAATGGGCTTCATCATCAAAGAAGGTGACGATGTTGCACAAGTGACCATCTTCGCTGAGAACAAAACGTTGCTTGAAGCTGAGTTGGCCAAATATCTTGAACTGGCGAAACAAGTGTCTGAGAACGTGGAGTATCAAGTATCTCCTATCGCCGATGACGCAAAAGAGCTGACCGCACACTTCAAATTTGAAGTGAGCGCTGAAAAACTGATTTTTGAACTCAAAACACGTTCACTGGCGCGCTAATCACACGTATAGAGTGTTGATGTGTTAAAAGCGGGGTCCATCCCCGTTTTTTATTGGCTTAAAATTGACCCTAAGCCCGCTCTCTCTGATACTAAACACACGTCTGTTCATCGTGAGTGTACATGAAGTATCTCGTTAAACTTGTTGCGCTTTGGCTCAGCGCCGCCTCCTGTGCTGCTGTCGGGGAGCCACTCGACACCTACCGTATTTTGAATCATCTTGATAATTACGGAAACTTGGATCTGCGCAACAAGCCCTACACCTCTTTGCCTGATGGCCTTGTGATCAAGGGCAATCTCAATATTGCCAAAACTCAAATGACACAAATCCCGAAAGGGATAGAGATAGAAGGCAGTTTGGATGCCTCAAACAGCGGGCTGAAAAAAATCGCCCCAGGGGTCAAAATACGCGGCTATGCCAACCTCCTCGGGTCACAAGTGACTCGTTGGCCTCCCGGTATTCAGGTGGGTGGGTTTCTCAATTTTACTGACACGCCTCTGGCAAGCTTGCCACCTAGATTTCGCGTTAAAGGCGATTTGAGTGTGATGCGCACACCACTGACCGAGCTGCCGGAAGGACTGACCGTTGATGGCAACCTCTATATTGGCGGCTCAGCCATCACCACATTCCCAGACACCATGACCGTCAATGGCAACATCTTCCTTGGTGGAAATCGCATTAGCCGTTGGCCGACCAATCTGACCCTCGGCGGCGCGGTCGCTCCCTAGAGTGAGCACTAGCCGACCGAAAAAAGGGCACAGTCGTCAAACGACTGTGCCCTTATTAATTGAACCGCGAATACCGCTTACTGGTTTTTCACCGGATTGGCATAGCTGGCGATCAGGTGGCGCTGCGCACCCTCTGGTAACGCTTGCAATTTGTCGGCTAAGCGCTGCTTAACCCCTTCTTCGACACTTTCATCGCCAGAGGCCAGCAAGTTAATTGGGAACAACTTGTAGTGACGGTGGATTTGCTCGTCGATGGTACTCGCCAGTTCATCAGGGCTATCACAACCCGATTGAATCACGTCGCCAAATGCTACATGGACGCGGCCTTTGTAGCCCACAATACCCTGAATGATACTTTCGATATCTTCAAACTCACCTTTTTGATACACACCGTGAGTCTCTTTTTGATGCAGTTCCAGAGCCTTAGCACTATCACAGGGATCATATTCGTAAGATATCGAGACCGGGACAATATTGAGTGAGCGGATGTAGTCGGCAAAGTCGATTTTCTGTTTACGCCCTTCGACATGAAACATCTTTAAAATCGCAGGATCAGTAAAATCATTCCCATCTTTCGCTCGGCCCTCTTTTTGTGCAATCCAAATCGAGTGACCAGTGTCGAGAGAGTGTTTAATGTACGCAGACAAGGTTCCCAACGCTTTCATCATCTCACGCGGACCTTTGGCTGAACGTTTAACAATAAAGCTCTTATTGAGCTTCATCAGCTCCGTCGCGCACGGTTTTTTCAATAAATTGTCGCCGATCGCAATGCGCACAGTTTTGTGATTATTCACGTGCAAACCATAGTTAACCAACGCCGGGTCCATGGCAATGTCACGGTGGTTAGAGACAAACAAATAGGCTTGATTAGGATCTAGCTGGTCTAAGCCGCTGTACGTGACGCCGTCTGTTGTCGTGTTAAGCGTACGCTCAAGGTAGGATTTCACTTCCAACTGAATGGCTTCAACAGAGTTGAGCTTGGACCATTTCATTTTTAGCGCGATTTTCACCAATGGCGACATCAGCGCAGTAAACCAGCGTCCACGGTGTGAGAAGCGATGTTTTATGATGGCGCTGATAAACTCTTCATCATTAATTAAGCGTTCAATCGCAGCAGGAATTTCGTCGTCGTTGTAAGGGCGGATGTCTACAAATGGGTCTGTGGTTGTGGTCATGGTCTACTACATCAAATTTAAAGCTGGCTTATTCTACGCGGAGTTTGTGCGCTTAGCAGCTATCGTTGTCGCACAATTAGTAAGGTCAGACCAGAATGTCGGCCCATTTTTGCGCAAACCGTCACCACTTGAGACCGATAAGCGTGATTTGATTGTGTAGGTCAGCGGCAAGATTGGCATTTCAATTAGAAAACGGTACTCTTGTCGCCCCATAAAGAGCGAGTTTTTCCATGCATTACGCCATTTCCTATCAAGCGCAATCCCACGAGTATCTGACGACAACACCACGTCGTCACACCATCAAGCACGGTTTGCTGCGCGTCACTCAAGGATTTGTCTTTATCCGTTTGGGCAAAAAAGAGTACGTCGTCGAGCCTGGCGATACCTTTTGGCTGCCATTTGATACCCTAGCGGCCGTCACCTATACGCCGAACACTCAACTGGATCGCATCGAGGTATCGGTACGTACCCAACTGCCACTAGTAAGGCAAGCGGGCTACATCCAGCCCAACCCTCTGCTAACCGCGCTGCTTGATCGCTTAAGCACGGTTGATGACAGACAAAAACAGCTTCCGCTACTGACGGTCGTGCGAGATGAATTGCCCTCGATTACGCCTAAGCTGAGCGAATCCACATTCACTAAACAGCTCAATCAGTGGTTAAGCGACAAAACTCTGCGAGCGCAAAGCTCGTTGCCAAATGAAGTACAACTTTTACTCAGAGTGCGTGAAGCGCGTAAACAGATGCTGTCAGGTCAAGCGCGCAGCCAGGTAATCAAACAATGGTTTGATGGTAACAACGCCCTGTTCGACAATCTGGAACAGGCACTGGTTGGCTAGGTGATGCACGCCTAGCCAACCCGTCCATTTCAAACTCTCCCACTAAACATCGTTGGACCTACGGAGCGTCAACGTGCCAAAAGAGCTTAATTGGATTTGCGTACCAACATCATGGCGCTTTTAGGGGCCACAGTGAGCGCATTTTCAGTGCCAAATACTCTCTTTCCTGTCAGCACATCCGTCATCGCCGTCCCCTCTTTTCGCTCTATGGTTTGACTGCGTGTCGATTTGTTGATCACCACAAGGCCATCATTGCCGCGAGCAAACACCAAGAGATCGTCACCGGCTTCAATGATGCGCATCGGTTTACCATGCATTTGATTGTGAAAGGCAATGGCGGCGCACATTTTTTTATCCTTCCAAGCGGATTGCCAGCGAGGCTGACCCGCACTGTCTTGAATGCCACTCGTATCGAGATCGGTATAGATCAGCGGTACACCGCCATCTCGGCCCAAAATGTAGCAGTAAGCCAACCACTCCAACGTCTCATCCATCACCAAATTCGCAAAGACATCATTATTGGGAATGTCATGGGTAATGGCGAACGTGATCGCTCGACTTTCCGATAGCGCTTGGCCAAAGCAATAAGGATCCACCAAGCTTTTCAAGCTTCCTTTCGGCTGTAGCGCGTCATACAGTGTTTGAAACAGGGGAAAGTCGTAGGCTCCGAGATCGGTTTGAGCAAGAAAGGGCTCTAAGAAGAGATCATACTCTGGCTTGGTCGCACCGCCACTGGTGATGATCTCACCAAAAATATGCACGTCGTGACAAATCTCATCCGTCCACACTTTTTGCAGATGCTCCAGCGTCATGTGTTTTGCGGCATCAATGCGAAACCCTTTGACCCCGAGTGCCTTTAGGGCTTTGAGGTATTGCTGCTGCATGCTCACCACATGCGCGTTATCACGCAGAGTAGGCAGCCCCGGGTCGCTTGGCCCGCCAGTAATTCGGCCATTTTGCACTTGCCATTTGTCCTGCCAATCCGAGATGCCGAACGCTTCGACAAAGTCATCGTGATCGAACAGTGGCTCACTCAAATCACCAAACAAACGTTGGCGCTCGTAATACGCCTTGTCCTTCTGGTAGGTCTCTATGTCCACAGCACTGGGGTAGTGTAAATCATCACGTAACGAGGATTCATTCGCCATATGGTTAAACACGACGTCCGCGTAGACCTCAACCTTGTGGGCTTTCAGCGTGGCAATCATGGCGGTAAATTGCTCGGTATTACCCAATTGATTGTCTATCACTCGATAATCTTGCGGTTGATACCGCTGCCACCACTGTGTGCCTTGTTCGCGCTTGAGCGATTTCATCGGTGGCGACACCAACACGGATTTATAGCCCGCGTTAGCAATATCTGTTGCTCTCACTTTGACCATCTCATAAGGCCAATCGAAAGCATGCAAAATGACGTCGGTTGCATTCGAGATTAACATCACGATTTCCTTTACCTTTTTGTCAAACGGCTACGTCGGTAGCCCGATTGTCTGCCATTTTACCAAAGCGAGATCCGCTTGCGATTCCCCCTTTATCCGCTTCTTGCCGTAGTAGGTGCGAGGCGTAGAGAGGTGTTGTTCGATGGTAAATGGGCGTCAACTCACATAAGCTTGCTCAATAATCATCAGCCTGATTGATTCATTGGCTAAGCCACATCATCGTGAGAAGCGACGGATAAGGGTGCAGATATACCATGAGTATAGTTCGAATTGATATGGTTTCCGATGTGGTGTGTCCATGGAGCATTATCGGCTATGCGCATTTACGAGCTGCACTTCGCGTCTATAAGACGAGTCGTAGGCGCTGCGCCAACGACACCACCCCCACAACCAGTAAACCTGCAAGCAAACCGATCACACCATTCAGTAGTGTTGGGACGATAGCAGCGGCCAGCGTTACATTAGCAAGATCAAGGATGATGGGCTCAACCCAGTGATGAATCCAGGCGACGTTGTGGACCACAATGCCACCGCCAACTAGAAACATCGCTGCGGTGCCGACCACGGTAAGAATCTTCATTAACTTGGGCGCAAAGCGGATTAAAGCGCGACCCACCGACGCCGTCATGCCTCGACCTTGGCTGCGCCTATCAAGATAGAAACCGAGATCATCGAGTTTCACAATGCCCGCCACCAGACCGTAAACACCGATCGTCATCACGAGCGCAATCAAGCTTACCACTAAGATTTGTGTCATCATGGGTTGACCTTGCACCGTGCCCAGTGCAATCACAATGATCTCTGCTGAAAGAATAAAGTCTGTACGAATAGCACCGCGAATCTTTATCTTTTCATACTCATCGATTGACTGACCGTCTAACGCTTCCGGGGCATCGGTGTGCTTTTCAGGCGAATACACCCACTTTTCCAATACTTTCTCGGCGCCTTCATAACAAAGGAATAAACCACCTAGCAGGAGCAAAGGCATAATCAGCCAAGGCGCTAATGTACTCATCATTAACGCCGCCGGAACCAATATGCATTTATTGCGCAATGACCCTTTCGCCACTTGCCACACGACCGGCAGTTCACGCTCAGCCGCGACGCCTGACACTTGCTGCGCATTTAACGCCAAATCATCGCCGAGCACGCCTGCGGTCTTTTTCGCTGCCATTTTCGACATCACGGCGACATCATCTAATACCGATGCGATATCATCGAGCAGGGTTAGTAAGCTGGCTCCAGCCATAATTTTATTCACCTTGTGGATAGCAAGTTCCCAATGTAACACCCGCTCAATGCAACACCAATCTAAATTCCAGCAACCGCCCATCAATGATTGCCTCTTGCGCAAGCTATCACTATGCTGTGTGCCCATCACCAATGACAAGGGGTCACCAATGAATCAAACACACGCTTACCCTATCGGAACACGCGGGCAGAAATGGACGGACACAGAGCGAGCGGCTTGGCGAGCGAGCGTGACAAAACAGCGCGATTATCAGCAGCAAGTCGTGAGTAAGATTGAAGCACTTCGTGGTCGATTCGACGTTGAACAATACGGTTCACTTGACTACGACGAGCAGCACTACGCACTTTACTGCATCAAAACTCGCCAATGGGACGCAAGTAAAAAAGTGGTGTTGATCACTGGCGGCGTGCACGGTTATGAGACCAGTGGTGTCCACGGTGCGCTGGCGTTTGCCGCAGAAAAAATGGTCCATTACAGCCAATATTTCAATGTAATCGTCGCGCCGTGTGTCAGCCCTTGGGGCTATGAAACCATCAATCGCTGGAACCCAAATGCCATTGACCCCAATCGCTCTTTTTACGCCAACTCCCCTGCCAAAGAATCCGCGCAATTGATGAGACTAGTTGAAAGCATCAACGAAGAGATTTTGGTGCACATCGACCTACATGAAACCACCGATACCGATGAAAGTGAGTTTCGCCCGGCACTAGCCGCTCGTGATGGCCTTGAGTACATAGAAGGCATGATTCCCGACGGATTTTACACTGTTGGCGATAGCGACAATCCGCAATTAGACTTTCAAGCCGCTGTGATTAACGCGGTGAGCAAAGTCACGCACATCGCCCCAGCGGACGAAAAAGGCGAAATCATTGGATCGCCTGTCGTAAGCCACGGCGTCATTCTCTATCCAATGAAACAACTTGGCCTATGTGGTGGTGTCAGTACCTGCCTGTATGGCACCACCACTGAAGTGTATCCAGACAGCCCACAGGTCACCGACGAGGAGTGTAATGAGGCTCAAGTCGCGGCGATTGTCGGTGGACTGGAGTACGTGCTCGGCCAGAATCAGTAACCGAAAAGTGTCATCCCACAGACAATGGAACACAGATAAAACAAGAGGCAGCCAACAGGCTGCCTCTTTAGTCGATGTAAGTGATTATTTGTCTAACGACAACCCCACCTGACTGATTTTACTTTTGAATTCTTCGATGCTGTCTGCTTGATAAGTAGGACTGCCGTTAAAGTAACGTGGCTTTTCTGGCTTCATTGCCTCTTTTAGCGCTTTCTCTTGCTCAAGGTCATCATGATAAACCGTCACGCGGTGCGGGATGTCCTGCTTAAACGTAGCCATCATTGTCTCCTTTTTGACGTTGCTGTTGTGTCTTCTTACTTAAGCGTAGACGCGATGCCAGGCAAGCCCTGCCCCTTAATTTCGATTTGTGAGCATCACAGCAAAAAAAATGAGCACATCGCTGTGCTCATTTTCATTCTTTCATTACCACTTAATCACTTACTGATAAGCGGGCAGCTCAGACTTCAAGCCTTTCAATAAGCTGACACACATCACCAGCAGCACCAGCGTGAAAGGCAGACCGGTAGCGACCACGCCCGACTGCAAGGCTTGCAGGGCCTCTTTGCCTCCGACCCAGAGCATCACCGCCGCGATCGAACCCTCAATACACGCCCAGAAAATGCGCTGCGGGACAGGTGCATCAATTTTACCCCCCGCCGTAATGCTGTCGATCACCAATGAGCCCGAGTCCGACGACGTCACAAAGAACACCAAGATTAAGGCAATAGACAGTACAGAAATAATGGAGCTGTAAGGCAGCTGCTCATAGACATGGAACAGCGTCAGTGAAATATCCGTTAAGCCATTGGTGCCCAGCTCTCCGACTTTATTGACCACTTGATCCAGTGCAATACCACCGAACACCGCCATCCAGATCAGCGTCACCACAGTTGGAATCACGATCACGGCAAAAATAAATTCACGAACGGTACGACCTTTCGAAACTCGAGCGATAAACATCCCCACAAACGGTGACCAAGATACCCACCATGCCCAGTAGAAGACTGTCCAACCATGCATCCAGTCGATGTCTTCACGGCCGTGAGGATTACTCAGCGGCAAGATGTTTTGTACGTAGGCAACCGTGGAGTCCCAAATTGAAGTGGTCGCGACATCAAAACTGACGAATAACACAAACACCAACAATGCAAACGCGACAATCATGTTGACGTTTGACAACACTTTCACGCCGCCATCAATACCGCGAATCACTGAAATGACTGCAATAAAGGTAACGAAAGCGATGACCGCCATCTGCATGCCGGTGCCGCCATCAAGTCCGAACACATGGTTAATTCCACTGGTCGCCTGCTGTGCACCTAGCCCCAGAGACGTTGCCAAGCCAAACAGCGTCGACAACACCGCAAGAATATCGACCACGTGACCTAACCACCCCCACGCTCTGTCACCAAAAATGGGATAAAACGCCGCGCGCAGCGACAAAGGTAGCCCCTTGTTATAGGCAAAAAACGCCAGAGAAAGCGCGACGATCGCGTAAATGGCCCAACCATGAATACCCCAGTGGAACAGAGTCGCCCCCATCGCCAGGGACTTCGCCTGATCCGAATACGGTTCAGCGTTTAACGGCATGCCCCACCAATCGGTGAAGTAAGCCGTCGGCTCAGCCACACTCCAAAAAAGTAGGCCGATACCCATACCCGCAGCAAACAGCATAGAAAGCCAAGAGACCGTGGAATACTCTTTCTTGGCATCGATACCACCGATGCGAATCTTACCTAGCGGCGAGAAAAGAAGTGCTATCGCAAAGACGATAAAGAAGTTCGTCGCCCACATGAAGAAGACATCAAAATCGGCAATGATGCCGTTGCGTAAGCCGTTGAGCGCGTCGCGCGCTGTTGCCGGTTCAACTACTAATAAAGAGACCAAGCAGAGGATGACGAGTCCTGCGCTGATACCAAAAACGGGATTGTGGATATCAAATCCCCACTTTTGAACGTTGTCTTGACCGACTTGATAATCTGTCGTGTCGATACTGTATTTTTTAAATTCACTATCCATAAATAGGTCTTTTGCTAACGTAGTGCCTACCTTAATTTTGTTAAGACTGACGCTAAGCTGCCTCCTGATAATTTGAACACTAATTATAATTAACCGGTGAGAATCATAACATTTACCGAAAAATTGAGCAATCGTCACATTTTTATGACCATTATCGGATCAAAAAATGCATGCTTTACTTAGAAAACAAAGTAATTTTTATCCTAATCCGCAGAGCCATTAGTGACGACGGTGGTCAATGATTCGAAAGTCGCTTATCCCCCTAATCAGTGGAATGTCTAGCGCGCTCACAGAAACGCACTCTACGCCCCTAATCGTTCTACCGAGGATGAGGAGGCCAGGATCAGGGTGATCTACACTTTGCACTCATCCGATACGACTCAAGCGAGTGGCAAAGCATGCACAAAATTACCCTGTACCAAGTCTTTACTCGCCTTTTTGGCAACACCTCTACCGCCAACGTCCCTTGGGGAACTCGCGAGCAAAATGGTGTTGGAAAATTCAGCGATTTTACGCCTCGCGCCCTTGAGGCGATTCGAGATCTCGGCATCTCCCATATTTGGTATACCGGTGTGCCGCACCATGCGCGGGTCACCGACGATTCGCAATGTGGAATACGCAGTGATCACCCCAGTATCGTCAAAGGTAGAGCAGGGTCACCCTATGCCGTGAAGGACTATTACAGCGTCAATCCCGACCTTGCCGACAATCCAGAACACAGGAATCAAGAGTTTGAGGCGCTGATTGCGCGCACCCATAAAGCAGGGCTTAAAGTGATCATCGACATCGTTCCGAACCATGTCGCGCGGGTCTACCAAGGACAAAATAACCCGCCTGGCGTGCGCGATTTTGGCGCCGACGATGACACCTCGTTAACCTATCATCGTGACAATAATTTCTATTACCTGCCCGGCGAATACTTCTCATTGCCTGACGAATTGTCGGCGCATCCGCCGCTCGGGGGAG
Organism: Vibrio cholerae; assembly: GCA_036903855.1. Classification (GTDB taxonomy): domain Bacteria; phylum Pseudomonadota; class Gammaproteobacteria; order Enterobacterales; family Vibrionaceae; genus Vibrio; species Vibrio cholerae_D. The sequence continues at coordinate 281,130 of JACGDM010000001.1, forward strand.
AGGCTCATCCCGCACTAGAAAAAGCGTACGTTGAGTACCCAGCCAAATGGACGGGCAACGGTTCACGCTTGGCTCAGCCCAACGCCGACGACTGGTATGAAACGGTAAAAATCAATTATGGGGTAAGGCCCGACGGTAGCCACGATTTTGCCTCTTTGCCTCCGCACTATCGCCATTTAGATTGCGGCGAACACCTGCATTTTTGGCAATCGCAAAATGTGCCGGACTCTTGGACGAAATTTCGTGATATCGCGCTTTACTGGCTAGACAAAGGCGTCGATGGGTTTCGATTTGATATGGCCGAGATGGTGCCGGTCGAGTTTTGGAGCTACCTCAACGCACACATTAAGCACACCAACGCCGACGCGATCGTGATTGCCGAGGTGTATCAACCCGATCGTTATCGTGATTACATCCAACTGGGCAAGATGGACTACCTCTACGACAAGGTAGATCTGTATGATCACCTGATCAAGGTCACCCAAGGCTGCGCTTCCACCAGCGAGATAGGCCGCATTGAATACCAACTGCGCGATATTGAGCATCATATGCTCAAATTTATGGAGAACCATGACGAGCAACGTCTCGCTTCACCCGAGTGTTGCGCTTCGGGTGAAAACGCCATACCGGCCATGTTAGTCTCGGCGTGCCTATCGAGCGCGCCGACCATGATCTATTTCGGCCAAGAAGTTGCAGAACCCGGCGCTGAAATGGCCGGCTATGGCCAGCCGTCTCGAACCTCTATCTTTGACTACGTTGGTGTCCCTCATCACCAACGCTGGATGAATAACGGCCAGTTTGATGGCGGCCAACTCACCGAGCAAGAACGCACACTGCGTCACTTCTACCAAAGGCTGCTTAACTTATCGTTAAACAGCCCTGCGCTGTGTGGCGACTACCATGACCTCTATGCCGACAACCACCTAGCCTTTGGTGATGGCGCAGATTACCTGTACGCCTTTGCGCGCTCTTGCTCGACGCAAACCTTGATCATCGCCACCAATTTTAGCCAAACGCAGTCTCATGAGGTGACGTTAACGTTAAACGAAGCGCTCATCGCCCAATGGCAACTCACTGAGGGGACCTACGCCTTGACCAACTGCCTAAGCGGCGACACACACCAACTGCAGGTCAAAAATGGGATCGGCCAAGCCACTCTGAATTTTACGCCACTGTGCGCCTTTTACCTGGAACTAGGGGAAACACTATGACGCTACCATATCTTTTTCATGGCCAATCTCACGATTGGGTCACGCTAGATGAGACCAAACCTATCCTCACCGTGCGTTTAGCGACGGAAAAAGGCATTCACTTTGATAAGGTTCTCGTGCGCCATGAACCCGACAACGAAGAGTATTTGGTGGCCATGACCCGCGTCGACGAGACGCCCTACTTGGATATCTGGTCGGCCAGTTTCCCACTCAATCAAGATCGTGCCATCACGCACTATGTCTTCAAGCTGCTGAGCAACCAGCGTCAATACTGGCTCGATGGCCGGCAAGTGAGCACCCGCATGCCGGGTAAAGAGACGCACTTTAAGTACAATCGCGAACATCAGCCACCTAAGTGGGTCAGCCAACAAGTATTTTACCAAATTTTCCCTGACCGCTTTTGCAACGGCAAGCCAGAGTTAAGCGTGAAAGAGAGCGAGTATCTGGTGTCTCGTGGGACTAAGCCAGTCACCCGTAAACGCTGGGGCGAACCCGTCGATTTGGAGGGCAATGGCGGCTGCGAATTTTATGGCGGCGATCTCTACGGCGTTGAAAGCAAACTCGATTACTTACAATCACTGGGTGTGACGGCGCTCTACCTCAATCCGATTTTTACCGCACCCAGCAACCATAAGTACGACACTACGGATTATCGCAACGTCGACCCCCACCTTGGCAGCAACGCCCACTTTGCTCAATTATGTGAGCAATTACGCTCGCGAAACATGCGCATCATGTTGGACGCCGTCTTCAATCATACCTCCACCGAGCACCCGTGGTTTAACTTGCAGGGTTGGCATGACACCCTAGGCGCGTATCAATCGGTGAACTCACCTTACCGTGATTACTACTTGTTTAAAGATGAGGGCCAAGATTACATCGGTTGGAAGGGCATACAATCTTTGCCTGTGCTCAATTTTGACAACCCAGAGGTAAGAGAATACCTCTATCAAGGGGACGATGCGGTGATCAAGCATTGGCTAAAACCGCCCTACTCCATTGATGCTTGGCGATTTGATGTGATTCATATGCTGGGCGAAGGAGAAGGGGCAAAGAACAACGCGCACTACGTCAAAGCTTTTCGTGACGCTGCCAAGCAAGTCAACCCGGATTGCTACGTACTGGGCGAGCACTTCTTTGAAGCGACTCAATGGCTGCAAGGCGATCAAGAAGATGGCGCAATGAACTACTATGGGTTTGCACACCCACTCAGAGCGCTACTGACAGGCTTAGACATCGCGTTTGACCCAATCGACATCAATGTCAGCGAGTTTTTGGATTGGCAAGCCGAGGCGAGAGCGAAACTGCCGTGGGCCAATCAATTAGCGCAGTTGAATCAGCTCGACAGCCACGATACTGCGCGCTTTATTGAGCTAGTTAAAGAGGAACCCGAAAAATACGCCTTGGCTGCCACGCTGCTATTTAGCTATGTCGGCGTACCTTGCGTCTATTACGGCAGTGAATTGGCACTCGAAGGCAGTCATGACCCCGATAATCGCCGCTGCATGCCGTGGGATAAGGTGGATGCCAACCCCACCCTGGCTCTGTTTCAGGCATTGATCGCCTTGCGCAAACAACACCCAGCGCTGCAATACGGAGATTACGTCCCTCTGGTACACGACGACAACAGCTTTGTGTTTGCGCGTACCCTAGGTGATGAGGTGATTGTTGCCGCCTTTAACGTCAGCAACCAAAACCAAATCATCTCTATTCCACTGTGGAAGCTCACCAAACCGGTGTTTGTGTTAACCGACTTACTCGACAAGCACGCCCTCCCCGTCGAAGGAGAATCCATGCAGATTACCCTACCAGCGATGGGCGCGCGCCTGCTTGATGGCTAAACTGTAATTCAACCAGGCGCTGATAGAGATCACATGACTCGAGCAGCGCCGCATGGCTGCCCTGATCAACTAACCGGCCCCCGTCGAGCACGGCAATACTGTCCGCGTGTTGAATGGTCGACAGACGATGCGCAATGATCAACGTCGTACGGCCTTGCATCAGTTGCTCAAGCGCCTGCTGAACGTGATGTTCACTTTCACTGTCGAGTGCGCTGGTGGCCTCATCGAGCAGTAAGATCGTAGGATCTTTCAAAATCGCTCGCGCAATCGCAATGCGCTGCCTTTGACCACCGGACAAGCGCACACCGCGCTCGCCGAGAAAACTGTGGTAACCGTCAGGCAGCGCCATAATGAACTCGTGCGCATGGGCTTTTTTCGCCGCCAGCATCACCTCTTCATCACTCGCGTCTGGACGACCATAACGAATATTGTGCATCACATCTTGGCTAAACAGGGTAGGCTGTTGGGGGACCAGCGCCATATACTCGCGCAGTTGACTCGGTTCAAACTGCTTCACATCACGCCCTGCGATGCGCACCTGACCAGATTGCGGGTCATAAAAGCGTTGTAGCAGTTCAAACAGCGTGGTTTTTCCTGCGCCTGACGGACCAACAAGCGCCAACACTTGACCATCTGCGACCTTAAGCGAGAGGTTATCGATTGCCGCCACATCTGGCCGCGATGGGTAGTGAAACGTCACCTGCTCCAATTGCACGCTCGCTCCTTGGATTGGGCTGTCGCTCGGGGCGTCACTTGGCCCCACAATATCACTTTGCACTTGAAGAATGTCGACCAAACGCTCTGTTGCCCCCGCCGCGCGTTGCAGCTCGCCCATGACCTCAGACAATGTGCCTAACGAGGAGGCGACCATAATGGCGTAGAACACGAACGCGCCCAAATCGCCAGCCGACATGGTGCCATGAATCACATCTCTTCCGCCGACCCAAAGCATCCCTGCAATCGCAGTAAAGACGATCACAATCACTCCGGAAATCAATATGGCGCGCTGCTTCACTCGCTGACGGCCAACGTCGTAGGCCTTTTCAACTTCAGTGGCAAAGGCCGCGCGCTCAAACGCCTCACGGGAATAACTTTGCACCGTTTTAATCTGTTCGACCGCTTCGCCGGCGTAACTTCCGACATCCGCCATCGAGTCTTGGCTACGTCGTGATAAAGCGCGAACTTTACGGCCATAAAAAAGAATCGGGACCAACACAAACGGCACGGATGCCAGCACCACCAAAGTTAATTTCACATTGGTGGCAAACAGCATCACTATCGCACCTAAACACATGAGTGCGCTGCGCATCGCCATGGAGAAAGAGGATCCAATGATACTTTGCAATAAGGTGGTATCGGTGGTGAGTCGAGACATGATCTCGCCGCTGCTGTTGGTTTCAAAGTAACTGGGGTGCAAAGAAATCACATGATTAAACACCGCGAGGCGTATATCCGCACTGACACGTTCCCCCACCGATGAGACCAGATAAAAGCGAAAGAAGGTGCCCACCGCAATCATGATGGTGACCGCCACGATATAAAGGATCGCTTGCTCAAGCTCTGCCAATGACTGCTGCGAAAAGCCATTGTCGATAAGCATGCGTACCCCTTGGCCCACCGAAAGCGTCAATGAGGCAGTCGCCACCAACGCAATCAACGCGCCGATGACCTGCCAGCGATAAGGGCGCACAAAAGCCAGTAACTCGAATAAAATCGCTAAACTTTTACGTGATTGGGCACTTGGTGTTGCCGAAGATGTCTGATTTTGCTGATTGGTGGATGCTCGTCCCATCAAATGGTCTCTTTTCCCGTCATGATGACGCTAGGCTATTGAACAGCTTCGAGACTACCACCTCACACATTAGGATGCACTCATTGGCTTTATCAATAAAAGAGGAATGAACGCATCGACACCGCGCCCAGTTCAATGCCACCTGTGATAGAGAAAAGCCGATCTTGTTCATCCGACGCTCCCGCAACCGTTAGCGCAGGCACATAGTGCTCAAGCGTTGGATTCGCTTGATAAAGCAGAGAACCCAGCTCACGCGTATCCGCCAAGGATGAAAAGCGTCGTGTTTGCAGCGCCTGACCAACTTTATCATCGAACTCTAGCGCCCAATCATGAACATGACCGTCTAAATCCAGAGCGCGTAGGTTATGCACCACATTGCCAGAGCCAATAATTAACACGCCACGGTGGCGAAGTTCACGCAATGTTTTACCGAGATTGAGATGCCAGTCGAGCGGCTTCGTAACATCAATCGACATCTGGAACACAGGAACGTTGGCCTCTGGGTAAAGAAATTTCAGCAGCGCCCACGCGCCGTGATCAAGCCCCCACTTCTCATCCTCATGGGAGTTGATGTGGTCAAGCAACTGCACCACTTCTCGCGCGAGCCTTGGTGCCCCGGGGGCCGGATATTGCTCTTCATACAGGGCCTTGGGAAAGCCGTAAAAATCATGAATGGTACGAGGCTGCGCGGAGACATCGACTAGCGTGGAGCCTTGGCTCATCCAATGAGCAGACAGCACCAAGATCGCTTGAGGGGTGGGTAAACTGGCGCCCAGTTCCATCCACGAACGACTGTAGCGGTTGTCTTCGATGATATTCATCGGTGAGCCATGACCCAGGAAGATCACTGGCATGCGTTCGGATGCGCTCAATGAGCGTTTTAGTTGTTGATAAGTCACGTTGGTCATTATTGTGCCTCATAGTATTCGCTGGAGATGCTACCTAGCAAGTAGGAGCGGATGAACTCAGTATGCGCAAAATAAATAATGAACACTATGTAGATTATGTGGAATAATTATCTATATTTTGTTCGCAATTTCATGCGCAAGAATGTTCCCCATTTCGATTGATCTTAGGAGGATACCCGTGGATAAAATGGATGGACTTAGAGCCTTTGTCGCCACCGCGCAAACGGGATCGTTTACCGCAGCGGCGCAAAGGCTTGGCATATCTAACCGACTCACCTCCAAATATGTGGCTCAATTGGAAGCGCAGGTCGGCGCCCGCCTGTTGCAACGCACGACACGCAATGTCAGTGTCACCAGTGCGGGGTTGCGCCTACTCGAGCAAGCGCCACGTCTTCTCGCCGAATTTGACGAACTGTTCGAGCAAGTCGGTCGCAGTCATCAACAACTCTCTGGGCCACTCAAAATCTCCGCCCCCATCACCTTTGGTGAACTCTACCTGCAAGATCTACTGCGCCGCTTTGCCTTGCTTCATCCAGAGATTGAACTCGACCTGCGCTTAACCGATGATTTCGTTGACCTAGCTATGGAGGGATTTGATCTTGCTTTTCGCATCGGCCTGCCCGACAACGCTTCCGTTCGTGGCCGTAAGTTAGGCATTATTCACAGTCAGTTAGTGGCCTCTACGGAGTATTTGGCCGACCACGGCACGCCGATTAGCATCGACGATTTAGCGCAACATCGATTGATCATTGATACCAATCGCCAAGGTTACCAACGTTGGACCTTTACGCGAGAGGGCGTCCAGAGTGACTTCAAACCGCGTAGCCAACTTAAAGTCAACAGTGCGCGCGTGGCAAAAGAGTGGGCAGAGCAAGGGATGGGTATCGCTTTGTGCCCCGATTTTGTCACTCACGATGGCATCAAAAGTGGGCGTTTGGTTCGGGTACTGGACGATTACGATCTCGGCACACGTTCGATGTACGCGATCTATCTAGCTGGGCATGAAATTCCACGTAAAGTCCGCGCGCTGATTGATTTTGCCCATCAAGAACTGTCATCCACAATCTAACCTATCTACCCAGCAAGGCTTGGCGTATGATGCGAGGCTATTGCAAATAATAATGAGAAGTCAGCTCAAGCTCCCCTTGAGCCATTTACTGCTATGAACGTCACTACGCCAACCCAGCTTATCCCCGTTGGGGTTCGATTTATGCTCTTGTCTGCACTGGGCTTTGCCCTGATGTCGGCAAGCGTCAAGTACCTCAGTGAGCACGGTATTCCTGTGTTTGAGATTGTTGCAGCGAGGGCCTTGGTGTCTCTCATCATCAGCTATCTGGATGTGAAGCGTAAGCGCCTCTCGGTATGGGGACACAATCGAAAATTGCTCCTCGTTCGCGGCGCCGTGGGCACCTTCGCTTTGATGTGTGTCTACTATTCGGTCACCACGCTGCCCCTTGCGGAAGCGACCATCTTGCAATACGTGCACCCGGTGTTCACCGCGCTGCTTGGCGTGCTGTTTTTAAAGGAGCGCATCCAAAGCGCCACCTTAGTGTGCATCGTTTTCTGTTTAACTGGGCTTGCCGTGATGATGCAACCCAACTTCAGTGACAGTGTTCACCATGAACTGCCTCCACTTAGTGTGATGCTCGCGCTCGGCGGCGCGTTTGGCAGTTCGATTGCTTACGTCATCGTTCGTAAATTGAGCCAAACCGAAGACAGCTCAGTGATCATTTTCTATTTTCCGTTGGTCGCCCTACCTACCTCTGTGCTGCTGATGGGCGATAACGTCGTTTGGCCAAGCTTGCCAATGCTATGCATGTTGGTGCTAGTGGGCATCTTCACCCAAATTGGCCAATACGGTTTAACGAAAGCGATGCAAACCCAAGAAGCAGGCAAAGCCTCGGCGTACTCTTACGTGCAAATCGTCTTTTCTACCCTAATTGGTGTTTGGATCTTTAATGAAGTGCCATCTCTTTGGACCTACCTAGGCGGCACATTGATCATTACCGGCGCGTTGATCAATGTGTTTGGGAGAAAAATGTTGCCACCTCTTCGTAAAAGAAATGGGGCAACACGGGCGAAATAGCCGATTCATCGAGGCGAACGTTAAGGTCAACGGTGACGAGAGCGCCGATGACCCAGCGCACCCCATCACGCGCTCGGCGCGTGACACTCTGCTTCTGCTTTGTGACTCATCATCTCAAACACCACCAGCAACAAGGCGGCAGTGATGGCCCCCGCCAAACAGAGATATAACGCGCTGTAATAGTTATACAGCTCGGCGACCACGCCCACCGCGAGGCTCGAAACAAGGGTACTGATGTTCAGCATGTTGGAAAACAGCGTCGATGCGGTGCCGAGGCGATCCTTCATCATGTCTTGCAATGCAACCATACCTAAGGTCGCGCATATCCCAATAAAGAAACCATTCAGCAATTGAGCAAACAGCATCACACTAAATTGGGTTTCTACGAGCATCACCAAATAGAACAGCGCACCAGAGACAACCGCGGTCGTCATCACCCTCGTGGTGCCAAATTTGTCCGCCATACGGCCAGCGGCCAGCATCACCGGAATCTCAAAGGCGGCCGCAGCCCCAAACAACAGCCCAAGCCAACTGGCATCGACCACTAGCTCTTGAGAGAGGTAAAGCGGAATACTGATGATGTAGAGGTTATTCGCTGAAAAAGCGCACACCACGATCACGCAGTACAACAGCACACGTTTACCCAGAGGTTTATTGACGCGACTTGCTGAGCGCTCCTCTTGCGTCACCACATTCGAGGGGATCTGCTTGACGACCACCCAAATACCCAAGGCCACGATCACAGCCGAGACCGCAAACGAGGCGCTAAAGCCAAACTGAGCTTTGAGCATAAACGCTGCGGGTGGACCAAACACCCACGCAATCGCTAGACCCGCTCGCATGGTTGCAACAAAACGCGTGCTGTTGTCGACATGACGGTCACCATACTCTCGGCCGAGAGCGAACAATTGACCAAACGAAGCGCCACTGACGCTGCCGAACAGTGTGACCACAGCAACCGCCAACCAGTAGTCACGAATCACAGTAAAGCTCGCCACGGTAATGAGGTAGCTGCTTAACGAGACGACTAAAATGGTTTTGCGATTCCAATGGCTGTCTGATCGTTTGGCGATCGCCGACGAGACCCATACCGAACTGCTGACCGCCACCACCATGTAGAGGCTCAACATCAATGGTGAAGCCCCCAGTTCTTGCACAATGAAGAGACTCGATAATGGATAGAAAAACGCGCCGCACAAGCCGGTGACAAAAGTGGTAAATATAAAATAGAGTGCGGTTTTATCCCGGTACATGGCGGACTCCCCATCCAGACACATTGAGAACGAACACGGCGAATACGCCGCAAGCAATGCCCGTCAGTCTACGCCAATCCCCCGCCGACAATGGTAGTATTCGAGCCAGATTTGATACTATTCCTTCAACTTTACACCCATCTTTGACAGAAAAGCGTCATGTAGCTAGGCTAGTGACCAACCAAGGAGAACATTGTGAAGCCATTTAAAGAGCATGTACTGACAACCCCTAGCTTTGACTGGCTGGTACGTGAATTTCGTTGCCGAGAGCACAACGATCAGTACGCCTGCTCGTGGCACTATCACAGTGAGTATGAGTTAGTGCTCTATCTCGATCCGCACTCGGTGTTTCAGGGTAACTATTACGCGGGTGATGCGATTGGCGAGATTGTGGATCATACTCTGCTGCTTTATGGTCCTGGGCTACCCCATATGCTGGCAGGCAAAAGTGTTGCCTCAGAGAACAGTGAGCAACACACGGTGATCATTTGGTTCTCACAGCACTGGGTGGATCAACTGCAACACTTAGTGCCCGAAGCGAGACACCTCTCTCGCTTGCTGAGCCAAGCTGCGCACGGGCTGCATTTTAGCCCTGAGATTGCCCAGAAAGTGGCCAACATCATGGAAGGGTGCATCCATCTACCCCGCCATCACCAGGTGGTCAAAGTCATTGACGTGCTGCTCACGCTTGCCGACGATCTTAAGGCGACCAAACTCTGCACTTCACCATATCGCATTCAGCCTTTGTCCTCCCAGCACGACACGGATCGCCGCATTGAACTGGCCACGCATTACATTGAGCAACACTACGCACAAAGCATCACAATGGCCGCGTTGTGTCAAACACTGCACATAAGTGAAAGCTCCGCCTATCGATTGTTTGAAAAACACTATGGGGTAAGTTTCTCTGAGCATCTCAAGCAGTATCGCGTGGGCAAAGCCTGCGAGCTGCTAGCCAGTACTCGTCTGCCGATCGCCCTTGTTGCAGAGCGTACCGGCTTTAAAAACCTCTCCAACTTTAACCGTCAATTCAAAGGGGTTAAGGCGATGACGCCGAGCGAATTTCGCCAACAGTTTATCTCTCCCTTAACGGTAAAATCCTCTCCCTAGCATGTTGTTGGCCTTAACCGAAGACGAAAAATAACCGCAGACGAAAAAGTATGAACACTCTCTCCTCCTTTTGCCTGCAACACGACACGTCTAACCGTCTCAGGGCTTGGAAGAGACACAACACAAACTTTCGTTCATAGCGGAGCGTCTCACCCTGTCCTATCTAATCAAGTACCTATGGATAGATGAGGCTTACCCGATGTCCCTTCCCCTAACGAAATTCTCCTTAACAACCTTGACCCTACCCTGCTTAAGCGCATTGCTCTTGTCCAACACGACATTCGCGCAAGAAGAAGCGGCTCGACCGTTAACTGTGGGCGATGTGATCGCACGACCTGGCGTACTGACACCGAAAGGAAAACTCACCTTTGACGCCTCACTCAGTTACACGCAAAACTCATCCAATAAAGTCTCTGTGGTTGGGTATACCGTGTTACCAACGCTGATTGTCGGACGTATCGAAGTGAGTGATTCAGACAGAACCACCATTACCGCAGGGCTGAGTGCGCGTTATGGACTCACCAACACAACAGAGTTGGAACTGCGCTTACCGTTTGTGTATCGAAACGATCAAATCTCTACCCGCCCAATCCAAGACGGTGCACAAGACAACACGGTCAATATCACGCTAGATGGAGGAGGATTAGGCGATGTGGAGTTAGCGCTGCGCCATCAATTCAATGTCGACTCGACGCCTTACTGGATTGGCGGCCTAAGCGTCAAATCAGACAGCGGAAAGTCGCCCTATGACATTGAGATCGACGACACCACCAATACCTACAAAGAGGTCCCAACCGGATCCGGTTTTTGGAGCATTGAGCCCAGCCTTTCGATGATCTATCCGACCGACCCTGCCGTCCTCTTCACCAGTTTCAGCTACATTTACAATTTTGAAGATGACGTCAATGTAGGGGACAGCAGCAGTGCCGTAAAATTGGGCGATACCCTTTCATTAGGCGCGGGGATTGGCTTTTCGGTCAATCCTGATCTGTCGTTTTCGCTCGGCTTGAGCCACAAAACGATATTGAAAAGCACACTGGATGGCGAAGAGGCGGACGATGCAAAACTACTGCAACTGGATTCGATCAACTTTGGTGTCAACTACGCATTTTCAAAGACATCGTCATTGAACGTCAACGCTCAGGCAGGCTTAACCGAAGACACCCCCGACTTCCAACTGACAGTGAGGGTGCCGTTCAGTTTCTAATATCCTCCGATCAATAAGGCATCTTGAAGCTTGGTGCGACTGCGAATCTGTTGCACTAAGCCGCTGACTTGAGCGTCAATATTGACAATCGTATCCACCCCCAACACACTGTGATCGAGTGTATTTTGAATCACATTAGTGATGCTGGCTGAGGTGATTGACGCCGATGTACTGTTGGTCACATCCAGTGAATTGACTAACGCCGCTGGGTTGACACTCACATCTCCTGCAATCTGATTGCCTTCGCCTACTTGAACAACATTCACCACATCGGTGACAGGCACCGCAGTCGTTGTAGTCGACGAGTCCGTTGGATTGGCTTGCCGGACTTGATAGTTCGCCGACTGCTTGAGCAGTTGACCGTTTTCAAACACCAAGTTGGCGATTTGCGTATTAAAGACCGATTGTCCATTAACACTGCTGCGTACACTCAAGCCTATATTGATGACGTAGTCTCTGTTGATTTGAAACCCTCCTCGATACAGAGCCAATCTCGATTGACTCATGGGTGTCAGTTGAACTTGCTGTATATCAATGGCATCAGCAAACACGGACATCGACGCCATGCTGGCTAATACTCCTATTACCACCTTTACCGTTTTCATAATGTCGCCCTAAAGGCTAATATTCCCCAGCCTCTGGTAACGTGATCGAAAATACCCCGAGAGATTCTCGAGATACCCCTGTGCTTAATGGTGCGCTGTGATAAACCGCGAAGTGATCGTCGGTAATGAACGAGGCCCTCCCCACTTCCGCTTTATTGCGAATCAGCAGGACAACACCTTGATAGTACTGTTCAAACTCTTCAAAGCTCATCATCATGGTGCCACGAGAAGGATCGCCTAAGATGACAGAATGTTGGTTCATTCCCTTTATGACCACAAAGTGAAGATAACCGTCAAAATTCACTAAGGTCACCCCAGGGACGCCTACCTGTTTCATTTTCTCCAAACTGATCTGAAATCCATCTGCGCGCAGCCCTTGAGCGTCAAGATACTGCTTCATATCCAGCAACGAAAAGCCTTGTTGCTCAATGAGGGCTTGATCCCCATTTGAGAACATCACTTCAAATATCTCTTGTTCGGCGGAAGGGGTTTGGTAGTGGTAAGTCAGAAGGGAAGCCAGCGCCGCAGAGCCACAACTAAAATCGTATTGTTGACGATGCACGTCACCAAACTGCAACTCCTTGTAGCTTTTGACGGGCACGCTGTACATTCCGCGCTGGGGGAGAAAATTGAGAGCTTGAGCAGAAGAACAGAGCATCGCTCCTACCCAAGCTAGAATTACGCACCAAAGTTTCATGGTCATTTCAGTGTTAAATTGACAACTGTTGAGTTTTGTATCAACACATTATTGCCAGTGTTTTGGACCACGCTCGTGATACCCGAACTGTGCATGAGCGCACTGCTCGCAATCACGTTGTTCCCCGTGACACTGTTTGTCACCGCATTTCCTGCGTTGATACCGTTTATCTCTGACGACGCAGTCACACTCTCGATGTCGATGTGATATTGGCCTCCTCGGGAGCTGTCGAGTTGCTGCTCCGACAGCCCCGGTTGTTCCAATATCAACTCATCGGCATAAGCAGATAGCGTGCCCAACGTCATCAGGACGACTAGAGCTGTACGCATCGCTTTGCTCCTAGAGTGCGAACTTAATCGGTAAACACAGACGCGTTAGTGGAAACAGATTGTTGGATCAATGAGTTTGAACCCGCATTCTGAGCCACAGTCACGATACCCGCGGCACTGCCAAAGCCATCCATACGGTTGATGTTGTCCACGCTTACACGGCCCTGATTCCCACCTGCACCATACACCACGGCGACGCCGGTGACATTACCACTCAATGTCGAGCTCGCGACAACTGTGTCTGAGTCGAGATCAATCTCATAGGTAGTGGTGTAGGTATTGGCACTGTTGTTCCAAGTATTACTGTTATCACTGCCATCGTTGTAGCTGTCGTTGGTACTTGAATTGGTGTTGCCACTGTCGTCAACACTGTTGTCCGTCAACGTATTGCCGCTCGCGATGTTGGCGGTGTTCCCGCTGTCATCGACGCTATTGTCGATTTCGCTGTTTGCCTCAGTGTACGTCGCGGTGTTACCACTGTCGTCAACGCTGTTGTCCGTCATTGTGTTGCCGCTGGCTAAATTCGCCGTATTACCACTGTTGGCCACACTGTTGTCGGTATCATTGTCATACACCGTTTCTGTTTGCGTCACGGTGTTGGCACTGTCGTCCCAGTTGTTACTTGAATCTGTATTGTGACTCAGAAAATCGTCACTGTTATTGTTATCGGCCCACGCAATACCACTCACAAATAGCGCTGACATCGCGACAGCAATACCGGTTTTTTGAAGATTCATAATGTGCACTCCATTAAGTTGACTGATTGTTCCTCGCCCTAAGGCAAGCTCAGTATAGGGGGTGCGCAATTTGGCATTGTCTCACCACTAAGACTGTCTAAAGCCAGACACCAGTAACTTAGGGAATACTCATCACTGATCGATTTTTTAATATTGAAAAACAGTGTCTTATAGCGTACTGCTGACTGAAGTATGAAAGAAGATGACTATTTTGGCGGGAAAAAGTATGACGTGTTTGCGGCTAATTTCAGTCTTGCACCCTCAAACACTCATGATGAAAGATAAAGTCAGAGCAAAGTTAACTCTATGATTTAAAATCATAAAATAGCATTTCGTCTACACGCTTAGTTTATATACCGCCGATCATGTTGAAACTAAAGGTCACCGCCCTAATCCGCTTCTAGTCTCTCTTTATGATTTTACGCAGTCATACTGGGCGCTGGCGTATACTTACCCCTATTGAAAGGATGATGTTTAGAGGCTTTCGACGTTCATTTTGTTGCCAGGATGGGAAACGCATGGATACCTATACACTGATGCTCCTGACGCAAAAAAATTTGCAAAGTAGCTTAATTCAACAACAGCTCTCAACCATCAAGAATGTCAGTGTTGAGAGCTGCGCTCCAGAGCAATTGGTCGAGCTTTCCGGTAAGCGCAAAGTGGATCTGGTCGTGGTGGATTACGCCTACTTGGACGATATGTTACGTGAAGACGCCCTGCCTGACTTCGAGCTGCTCGGATTCGGTTTGCTGGTTCACAACGTACCGGAGGAAGCGCAAAATTTTACCTTCGTGCGTTGGAAGTTTCTGCGTGGCCTGCTCCTTCAATCCGCTTCGGTCGACCACTTAACACAGAGTGTGAAATACATTTTGTCCGGTGGATTGTGGCTGCCAAGAAAATGCCTAGAACGCACCGTGCTCCACTATCGAGATCCAGACACCGTGCAACACGACTACTACGCCAACTTGACCTGCCGAGAGAAGCAGATTCTAGATTTAATCTATCATGGTAAATCTAACCAGCAGATCGCTAGCCAACTCTACCTCGCCGAAAGTACGGTCAAAAGCCACATCTACAAACTGTATAAAAAGCTGCATGTACACAAACGAAAAGAGGCGGCGCAGGTCGTCCGAGCTGTCCAAAACGCCACGGGTCTTTAATTCAATGTGTGGATTTAGCGCGAAGCTTAATCATTTTGCTTGATCGTTTTGAAAGAAACGCTCCAGATTCAGGCCCACTGTCATACCGCCGATAAACCGCCCCGTTTGGCTGTCGCGGATAGGGACACTGATTTGGGTTTGAAACAGATTGGTCGAAGGATCGTACTGAATGTCGTCAATAAACATGTCGATGCCGTTCAAGAGCCTCAAATACTTGGGCTCATCGCCTTGCCACAAGTCTGATGTCACCACACTTTGCCCTACGTTATAGCCTTGAGCATCAAAAATCATGATTTCAGAGAAAATCTCTTGGCTCTGTTGCTGAACTTGAATCAGATGTTGTGAGAGCGCATTGCCCATCAAGGCATCAAAATTGTTTTTCATTTGCCTGTGCTGAGGATCTTTATTCGCTACCGCGACGGCATCACTGACCAACGCGCTTTTCGCCAAAGGCACAATATCTTGCGTGGCGAACTGCTTAAGCACTTGCTCCTCTTTATCATTCAGCGAATAGGAAACACTCGAACAGACAGGAATATAGCTGTTGAACCTTGCCATGAAGCCTTCATTTTCGTTGACGAACTCATTATTAAAGTAAATGCCCAGTGCAGAGAATTTCAAAAACTGCGAGTTAAGCTGCGACACTCGGTCCATCGGGTAAGAGCCGGAGGCAATTTCACTGTTGAACGCATTCAGGTCAATGGCGATCACTTCGATACGATTTTTCAGTAGCAGATTGATCAATTGTGCGGAATCTTTGGCGCGGATAATGGGGGTGTACATGGTTTGGCCTGATAACCAAGCATCTTGAGCACTGCCATGCACCACGCCGAGTTTGTCAAAATTGACGGTGTCACCGCTGTAGACCCAATACCACTTTTCCAGTACTAAAGGGTGCGTCAAGGTCGCATTACCAGAGAGCTCTGAGTTATAGGTTGAAGAGAAAAAGCCATCCACGCCGCCGGTTTTCAACGACTGACTGGCGCGCTTCCACGGTGAGAGTTGGATACGGTAATCCATGTCCATATTTTCTAAGATGCACTTGACCGTGTCCACCACAGTGCCATGCAGTTCTCCATTATCAAAGCTTTGATAAGGTTTAGAAATCTCCGTATAAAGCTCAACAGGATTGGCCCATGTCTTTACCCAAGGCATCAACAGAATCCACCACACTGCTATTAAACGCGCCATCATAACTCTCCTTGCTTAAGGGTTATCTCACCACAAACTGATTGACGTCACGGCTCAGCCCGCTCGATAGCTCCATGACATTTTGCGCTACTTGATGGATACGCTCCGACAAGGCTTTGCTGCTCTGATTCTGATCATTGAGGCTGACAAGGTTAGTGTTGATCTCTTCAGAGGTGGTGCTTTGCTCCTCCGTCGCGGCGGCAATTTGGGTCGCCATGTCACTGACATCAATGGTGGCTTGATGAATCTCGGTAAAGAGCGTTTGAATTTTCTCCGCCGCTTCGACTGAACTGCGTACTTTATCATTCCCCACGCGAATCGATGACACGGCGTTTTGCACACCCACCTGCAAGGAGTCGATCATCTTCTGAATCTCCTCAGTGGATTGTTGGGTTTTACTTGCCAAAGAGCGAACTTCATCCGCTACCACAGCAAAACCGCGTCCTTGCTCACCCGCGCGCGCTGCTTCGATGGCTGCATTAAGCGCCAGTAGATTGGTTTGCTCTGCGATGTTACGAATCACATCCAATACTGAGACAATGTTTTGCGATTCGGTCGACAGGTTTTCGATAACATTATTGGCATCGGTAATCGCATCAGACAACTCATGCGTGCCACGTACCGACCCCTCAATCAAAGCTTGGCCATCTTGCGTCACTTTCGCGGTCGATTCCGACATTCTTGCCGCTTTGTCCGAATACTCAGCGACCTCTTTTACCGAGACACTGAACTGATTAACAGCGGTGGCGATCATATCGATACCACGACTGATCTCTTCGTTCACCACCTGCGCCTGTGAGTAGCTCTGGTTGAGTTCATCAGCCGTATGATTAAGATTATTGGTGTTATCGTAAATACCAATAATGATGCCCTGCAGTTTGCTGACAAAAGTATCAAAGGTACCGGCCAGCAGCCCAAGTTCATCTTTGCGTTTAGAGTCAATACGTTGTGTTAAATCCCCATCACCTTGCGAGATTTCACCCACACGTGAGGTCAATTGGCGCATACCGTCGACCAATAGTTTGGGAACAAAGAAGGTCAGTACAGATGAGAGCACACCGACGAAAATGACGAAAAGAAGAAGATTGCGGTGATTCACATCCATGCGTGCATTGAGCACATCGACGGTTTGCTTTGCTTGCGCATCGAGCGCTTCACCGGCGACGTCATAGAAATCTCTCAACGTGGAAAAGTGCGCGCTGTTATCACCACTGAGCAATTCGGAAGCACCTTGTATCTCCCCTTTGTCACGCAGCGCAATCACTTCAAGAGAGGAGCGTTTCCAGAGGTCAAAGGCTTGCTGATAGCCTTTAAGCTTCGCCAATATTGCCTGCTCCTCTTGCATATAACCGAGATAGTTGTTCATTCTATCCAGTGCTTGCTGTGCGTTTTCTTCAAAATCAGCAAGATCATCCTCAGTGCCATTGGCCGTGATGTAACTCATTTGCGCCACTCTGGCTTGGTATAAATCTCGGTCAGCATTGAGGATATCGGACAGCGCAGGCATATAAGTCTGGCCAAACAAACCCAATCCATGAGTCAGAGCAGAAGAAATAGTGCTAAAGGTGACAAACACCACCACCAGTGAGACCACTAGTAAACCCAGTGCGGAAGATAGTTTTAAACGGATACTTTTTGACATGGCTGAGAGCATACTCCCTCCTAAGCTCCAATGAGTAGACAGCTATTCATTTGAAGTTAGTTCAGAATATGACCACCCTCAACCTAAGTGATAGGAAATAATGGGTAAATAACCCAGAAGTTGTACCAGTTGCGTCAAGGCCACTTAGTTATTGAGACGCATACTCAATTGAGCAGCCACCTGCTCCAGTTCTTGACGGGTTTGCTCGATGTCTTCGATGTGATGATGAACAGTGCGCGAATTCAAAGTCATGTAAGGTACTGTCATCACCGCCATCAGTTCTCCTAAAGCACCAAAAATTGGATAGCTGATGTTGGTAACGCCAGAAATTTGCGGACTGGCGCCAACGAAGTAGCCGTCTCGCTGTGTTTTCTCGATGTTCGCTAACGCGTGTTCAATTTCAGCGGACGTCGCATCGGTTTGCGCAAGGATTTTGTCGCGCTGAGCTTGCTCGGTAAAACTGAGCAGCACGATGCCCGAGCCCGATGAGCAGATATCTAACGTTGCCCCTAAGCGTAAGCCAAAGCCCATTTTATAAGGGCTCTCCTGCACACTGATCACCACAAGCTCACCATGCTTGTATTGGCTTAAGTGGCAAGATTGGTTCACCTTCAAACACAGATCTTCCATCATAGGCACCGCACGTTTGAGCATCTGCGCAATTGGAGGATGTTGGTTGGACAGCACAAACATTCTTAGGCTGAGCGAATACGCCGATTGTTCAGCGTCGAGTTCAATGTACTGCCGCTCCACTAGCACCGACAACATGCGAAAGATTTCACTGACACTGCGATCGAGTTTTTCCGCAATTTGCTTTTTACTCAGCGCCACCGGAGACGCGGCAAGAAGCTCCAAAATGTCGAGCCCTTTCTCAAGTGCGGGCGCGCGATATTCAGTTTTTTTAACGTTGCTCATTATCAATAGAGGCTGCCATAGAGAAGTCTCAGTATGACAGCCAATCTAGGTCCTTTAAAGTAGGTTAACGCCTTGATTAACGGATCAATCCCATCCACTGAGGAATCGTCAAGGAAATCGCAGGAATGTAGGTGACGAGCATCAACACACCAAAGATCATCACAAAGAATGGCAACAAGGTGCGAATCACACTATCAATGCTGATGCCACTGACCTTACAACCGGTAAACAGAATCGGCCCTACCGGCGGCGTAATGGTGCCAAGCGATAAGTTAAACACCAACAAGATACCAAATTGCACCGGATCCATACCCAGAGAAGTACAGATAGGTAGGAAAATCGGTGTGAAGATAAGTACCGCAGGCGTCGGGTCCATAAAGGTACCGACAAACAGCAACACCAAGTTGATGATCAGCAAGATCATGAATGGGTTATCAGTCAATGAGAGCAGCGAGTCTGCAATCATACCGGGGATCTGGGTAAACGCCATGACCCAAGACATGATCGACGAGGTCGCCAACATGAAAATCACAATCGCTGACATTTTCGCCGTACTGAGGAAAATCTGCGGTAACTCACTGAATTTCAACGAACGATAGCATGACGTCAAAAAGAGCGAGTAGACCACGGCAATCGCCGACGCTTCGGTTGCGGTAAATACGCCGCCAAGAATGCCGCCAATCACCACCAGAACCAAGGTCAAGCTTGGCACCGCTTGAATCGTGACAGAGAAACACTCTTTCAACGTCATGGTATGTTTGGCGATATAGCCACGGCGTTTTGCCATAAAGCCGGCGATGATCATCACGCTCAAGCCCCACAAAATACCGGGCACATAACCACCGACAAACAGCGCCGAGACCGATACGCTACCAGCAACCGTCGCGTAGACAATCAAGGTATTGCTGGGTGGAATCAACATTCCCGTAGGCGCGGAAGCAATATTTACCGCAGTACTAAAGGCTGGGTCGTAGCCCTCTTTCTTCTGAATTGGCGACATGATGCCACCCACCGCTGCCGCGGATGCCACGCCAGAGCCACTGATGGAGCCAAACAGCATGTTGGAGACCACATTGGTCTGCGCCAGTGAACCAGGGAAGAAGCCGCTGATGATTTTAGAAAAGTTAATCAGCCGTATTGCTATGCCACCATTGTTCATGATGTTACCGGCCAAAATGAAAAACGGAATAGCGAGCAGAGCGAAGGAATCAAGCCCGACGAACATACGCTGCGCTGAGGTCGTCATTGCCCCTTGAAACGGAAGAATGACCGTCATCGCGGCAAAAGAGGCAGCGCCGACACTGATGGCAATTGGCGCACCGATAATCAGCAAGACGATCGCCCCAACAAACATCACCAGTGAGGCGGTAAGAGCCATATCCATATTACACCTCGCTTGAAGCTTTGCTGTGTTTAAGAGCTTTGAATTGATGGATCAGATTCAATTCGTTGTAGAGGAAATAAAACAGGATCAATCCTCCAGAAATCGGGATGGCCGCGTAGATGACACCCATCGGGATTTGCAGTGCCGAGTCTAACTGCCACATTTGGCGTACTGCACTGTTGTAACCACCGATGATCATGATCGCGTAGGCAAAACTGACCGTCACCAACTCGATGAACATCTCCACCAACAAACGCACTTTGTCATTGAACTTGTCACGGATAAAAGTGATGGCCATATGCTCACGTAGACCAAAGACGTACGCACTGCCAAATAAAATCAGCCAAATGAAGAGATAGCGCGACAGCACTTCACTCACCGCACTTGGGCTATTGAATAGATAGCGTGAGGCAACCTGATAGGTGACCAAGGCGGTCATGGTGCCCACAATCAGAATCAAAAACAGGGACAGCACTTTGTCCACCCACTGTTTTAAGGTTGTCATGACTGACAACAAGGTTTGAAATACGGTTTTTTGCATAGTGAAGATCCGACAAGGAGCCAGCACCGCGCTGGCCCCTTACTCTTGAACTTATTTTAAAGCGGCGATTTTTTCGAACAGCTTCTTCTGAGCTGGAGACTCAGTGAGCGCCTGCTGAAGCGGTTGACAGCTCTCTTGGAATGGCGTGATGTCGACTTCATTGAAGGTCGCACCGTGCGATTTCGCGGTCTCCATTGCCGTGCTGATACGATCATTCCAAAGCTTAAACTGGGCTGGCGTGCTCTCTTTCGCTAGACGGCGCAGTGTCGCTTGATCTTCTTTCGACATCGTATCCACAAAGTAGCTGCTCACCACAACCAGATCGGGCACCATCAAATGACGAGTTGATGAGAAGTAAGGTGCCACTTCATACTGCTTAAGATCCGCATAAGTGATCTCGTTGTTTTCCGCGCCATCCAATACGCCTTGTTGAATCGCGGTGTACACTTCACCTTGACTCATAGGTACGCCCGTACCACCCATGCACGACAGCATCTTAATCATGGTTTCAGACTGCATTACACGAATCTTGTTGCCTTTCATGTCCGAGACATTTTCAACCGGCGCATTCTTGGTGTACATGCTGCGAGCACCTGCGGTGTACGCCGTCAAGACTTCAAAACCAAAGCGTTTGGTAGACGCAAACAACTCATCCAACTCGCCCGAGGTAAATACCGCCTCTTGGTGCGCTGGACCAGAGTAGACATACGGCATACCAATCACACGGTAGGTCGCGTCGTAGTTTTCAATCAGTGGGTTGGCGACAACCGCCATTTGAATCGCGCCATTTTGCACCAACTCAAGTGCGGCACGTTGGTCGCCAAGCAGTTCATTTGGGTAAATAGACAGTTTGTAACGGCCGTCCGTTTGCTCGTTGAGTTTTTTGCCAAACTCTTGCAATGCGATGTATTGCGGATGATTGTCTGACTGGTTAAACGCCGCTTTGATTTCAGTTGCCGCTTGAGCCATAGAAACGGTGCCTAGGCCAACGCTGACCAAAGCAGATAGAGCCGTCATTTTCAGTACTTTTTTCATCACAGTAGTCCTTGTCAATGTGTAGGGTAATGTCGTTATTGGTTGTTATCGGATGGCGGTCATGTCCACGAAATCCATGTCATCAAAGGTCTGGTTTTCGCCCAACATGCCCCAGACAAAACTGTAGTTGCTGGTCCCACAACCTGAGTGAATTGACCAACTCGGAGATAGCACTAACTGTTTGTCACGTACGACGATGTGTCGTGTTTCTTGCGGCTCTCCCATGAAATGGAAAACCACTTGATTCGGTTGAACGTTGAAATAGAGGTAAGCCTCCATACGGCGTTCGTGAGTGTGCGCAGGCATAGTGTTCCATACACTGCCCGGTGCAAGATGCGTCACGCCCATGCACAGTTGGCAGGTCGGCAGCACATCTGGGTGCAAGTATTGATTGATCACTCGCAGGTTAGCGGTGTCGTTTGAGCCAAGCTCGACCACTTTCGCTTGTTCACGGGTGATCAAACGCGATGGGTAGCCATGATGCGCAGGCGCACTTAAGCAGTAAAGATACGGTTTGTGCGCACTCTCTTCAGAGTGGAAACGGATATTGCGTACCCCTTTGCCTAGGTAAAGGGCATCGAGCGACTCAAGTCGGTAGATCTCTTCCGAGGTGTGGACTTCAATCGCCCCTTCTCCCAAGTTGACCATGCCCAGTTCGCGGCGCTGCAAGAAATAGTCGGTGCCGAATACGCCATTATCGATGTACTCATCCAAAGAAAGTGGTTGAGTCGTAGGACACACACCCAGTGCGACCACACGATCGATATGGCTGTAAAGCAAGGTAATCGAGTCTTCGGCAAACAAATGTTCATTTAAGAATTCTGCGCGTAAGCGATCCGTATCGTAGTGCTTCGCATCGAGCGGATTGCTGTTGTAATTGGTAAACATCATTCTCTCCTTTGGTTGGCAGTAAGTGTATCTTTAATTCATATATGATCAATATTATTCAAATATAATCAAAAACGAATTGAGATCTTCACCCTCTACCTAACCTCTAAAGGGAAATTTTGTGTGATGTTGGCCATCATTTTTTGCCAAAAACACCCTAAAAATTAGACATTGAAACAATTTATCTCATTTTTATGAACCATTGTTTTAATATCAATCATTTATCATTCAAGACCGAACTTAGGCGCAATGCGCAGCCCAAAAGAGACAAGCGCATCGCACTGGGCAGCGGTTGTCGTTATACTACTTTGGTTGAGAATGATGCAGCTTGGAGAGAAGGGTTTTGCAGGGGTTACCACAGCGTGCGCTGACGATTGCAGCGCTTTGTTTTTTTGCGAGTGTATGGGGAAGTCCTGAGAGCCTCGCCGCAGACTCTGATGCCTTTAGTCAACCCCGAGTGGATTTGATCCAAGTTGATAAATCAAAGCGACGTATGTACCTACTGTCTAACAACGAAGTGGTTCGAGAGTTTCGCATCGCCCTGGGTAAAGCGCCCAAAGGACACAAAACACAAGAGGGTGATCAAAAAACGCCCGAAGGACGCTACTACTTGGATTTTGTGATGGAAGATTCTGAGTTCTACCGTTCCATCCACATCAGTTATCCGAACCAAGCGGATCTCGAATACGCCAGTGCGTTGAATGTGTCGCCAGGCGGAGACATTAAAATTCACGGTTTGCGAAATGGCGAGCAAAGGCCCGCCAACTATGTGCAGAGTTTCGATTGGACGAATGGATGCATCGCTCTCAGCAACCCTGAAATGGATGAATTACTCAGCCTAGTGGAAACGGGAACCCCAATCGACATCCACTGGTGAGCCGCTAAGAGTTGACCTCTTCCAGTGTCGGCGTTTTGCGCTTTTCTCGAGTCACCCACCAGCAAATCAACGAGCCAATGGTGACCATCGCCACTCCTTGAAGAAAACTGTGAGTGATCGCCACCCCCAGCAACCATGACGAGATAACGGTCGCGATGATGGGAGTAAAGTACGACAAGGTCGCCAGAAACACCATGTTGCCACCAATAATCGCGTAGTTCCACAGCGCATACCCCGCCCCCATCGTTACACCGGCAAGCAACAAAATCGCGCCAGATTCCATCGTCAACACCTCACTCAAAGGCAGAGCGCTGTACTCTGTGAACAATGCCGCTTTAATCCATAAGGTGATGGCCGTGAGAATAAAAAACAACGTAATGGCGTTTTGCCCTCGCGCTAGGGTTTTGGTTAGGTTGCAATAAAGTGCCCATAAAAAGGCTCCGATGAAGGCCATCGAATACGTCGCTGGGTTCGTGGCGACATTGGCTGCAATTTGGCTGACAGAAAGACCAGCATCGCCGGTGATACTCCACGCTACGCCAACAAACGCGAGTGCAATACTTGGGTACACCAGCCAACTGGCTCGTTTCGGGCTCAACAGCAGAGCCATCAGTACAGTGAGTGCTGGCCAAAGATAGTTTATCACCAACATTTCAATCGCTTGCATGCGCGAGTTGGCCATGCCCAGCGCTAAGGCTAGACAAATCTCATAAGCGATAAACAGCCCGCCACCAATGAGCACATACCGCCAAGAGTACTGGCGCCACTTCGGCCGCCCCATCACCAGCAGCAAAAACAACGACGCCACGCTGTACATCGCTGCAGCCCCTGCCACTGGGCCAAAGGACTCAGCGACTAAGCGGGCTAATCCCGTCACGCTACTCCAAAGAAGAATGGCCGCAATACCGGCCATTGTGTATCGATCGACGGACACGATTTAGACAATTTCCCAACTGTGGGTCATTTCAACGCCCTCGCCGAGCATCAAGCAGACTGAGCAATATTTTGTCAGTGAATCAGCCGCCACTTGCGCCACGACTTGGGGATCAAGCGCCTCTCCGGACACCTCAAAATGGATATTCACTTTGGTAAAAATACGTGGCGCGCTATCACGGCGCTCAGTGGTCAGCTTGGCGACACAAGTGCTCACCGCTTGGTTGGCTTGTTTGAGGCCATCGACCACGTCGACCGAGCTACATCCCCCCGCTGCCATCAACACCATCTCCATTGGGCTAGGCGCGCTCGCACCCCCATTGCCATCCATCACGACAGAGTGGCCCGATTGGGAATGACCTAAAAACTTGAACTCATCGATCCACTTAACTTCTGCTTGCATGATTGTCTCTCTACTCATTTAAAAACTGCGAAAATGTCAGTGTGTAAAAAGCGCCAGTGGGAAACTCACTCGCGCTCTGTTGTCTGTTCATTGCTTCAGCACATGCTGATACCGACGATTTGCGATTACACGGTCAGCAATACTCGCGCTGCGAGCAGTATCAATACACACCCTGATAGTCTATCAATCAATACGGCTTTAGAGCGAATTTTATCGATAAGCTTCGGACTGGAGAGCAAAAACGTGATTAAGGTATACCAGAGCCCATCCACCACAAACGGTGTGAGCACGATGATCGACTTCGCGGCAAAGGTGTCACCAACCGCAACAAATTGGCTAAATAGCGCGATGAAGAACAGCGCAATTTTCGGGCTAAGCAGAGAAATCAGCAGCCCTTCTCGCGCCGATTGAGCCACTGGTGTTGGCTCGCCCGACTCCAGCCTTGCTGCTACTCCACCTTTAGAACGCAGCGCATTGTAGCCAAGGTAGATAAGGTACGCGGCACCGGCGTAGCTAATCCCCTTGAATAGCAAGGGTGATTGCTGCAACACCACAGCTAAGCCAATTAAGGTAATAAACGCATAAACGCCAATACCAAAAGCGTGCGCCCATGCGGCGGCAAATCCATTGATGCGCCCACCCGCCAAACTGTGCTTTGCCACCATGGCCAAACTAGGCCCCGGAGACATAGCACCGAGTAGACAAATCGTGAAAAGTGAAAACCAAATCGTTAAGGTCATGAAAACGTGTCCTAATCCATGTGAATGGCGTAACGATAATGCTGATTAGCTATGATTTGAAATCAAACTTTTTCATAAGCATCATGATTTCATATCATACCTATCGAGTAGGGGGACGTGCGCATGGCGCTCAGCACAACCTCTCTCATCCATTGATGGGCGGGATCAAGATCGTACTTGGGATGCCAAATCAACCAATAGAGATGACTGGCCGTATCAAAAGGCAAAGGACGATAAAGAAGTGACGCATCCCGCGACAAGTTAATCGCTATGTGTTCTGGTACCACCATCAGGTAGTGGCTGCTTTGCAGGGCATTGACTGCGGCGGTAAAGAACGGCACTTTCAAGGCAACGCGTCGTGTGTGACCAAGCGCGTTCAGTACCACATCGGTGCTGGTGTCTTTGTCGCCGCCCCCTGTGACTTTCAAATGTGGGTAAGCCAGCATATCTTCCATCGATACTACACCTTTGTCGGCAAGCGGGTGCCCTTGGCGCATCAACAAAACGGATTTGTCTTCACCGATCAGCACGGAACTGACGTACTCTGGCTGACGAGGGAGCATGGTTGACGCCAGATCAATACCGTTCGTATGGAGTTGGTCCAAATAATCTGGGTCCCACAGCTTGTAGGTCAGATTCAAATTAGGGGCTTGATCGGTCAGCACCGAGACTACGCTAGGTACGATGTACTGCGCGACATAATCACTCGAGGAAAACACAAACTCTTGTCGCCAATTGTGCGGTTGAAACGGCGCATCGGCCAACAGATTATCCACCTCAGAGAACATCCGATCCAAGCGCTTCTTAATAACCAGCGCACGAGGGGTTGGAACCAATTGGTTGCCGTCTCTCACCAAGAGTGGGTCATCAAATAGCGTACGTAGCTGAGCTAACTGACGGCTTACCGCAGATTGAGTAATGTGCAAACGCTCTGCTGCGCGGCTGACATGGCACTCGTCCAGTAACACCGATAACGCCCGTAGCAAGTTTAAGTTGATGTTATTGAGCATCATGAAGCGTGTTGAAGAACTCAGTTAAAACGGTATGCGTCACCAAATGACGCAGCTCTGGGATGGTGTACAGCTCATCTCGAATCCGGTATAGCTGCGCCATACTCTCCACTTCGACAAACAGCATCATATCCGTTTCACCACTGATGGCATGGCACCACTTCACTCCTTCAATCTGATAAATACGCGGGGCATAATGATCGCAATAGTGCCTGGTCTTCGTCGTATCAAATTTGAGTGCGAGATAGGCTTGGATCTTAGCGCTACTGGTGTCTGGCTGAGCAATTTCTGCGTGATAACCGAGGATCACTCGCTCCGCTTCTAAACGCTGAATACGCGCCGTCACAGCAGAGCGAGACAAGTTGACCTGACGGGCGAGTTCACTGACAGACAATCGAGCGTTGCCTCTGAGTAATGTAATGATTTTATTATCGAATTTATCCATTTCTTTTTCTCATACTTGCCCTTTGGTCAATTTGACACAAAACGAACAGGAAGAAAAGATGACAAAATGGCGGGCGATACGTGAAAAAACGTCAAAGTGACGGATAAGCGAGACACATTGATGGATGCCGAGATAGACACAATTGGTTAAGCTTGACCAATCACCCCGCGCTAGGATGCGACATGAACCAACTCAAACAAGAAATCTCGTTATTATCAGGCATCGGTCAACTCTCGACCACATTACTCGGCACTGGGCTATTTATGGTGCCCGCCATCGCTGCCGGCATTGCCGCTGAAGCGTCGCTATGGGCTTGGTTGCTGCTGTTTATCGCCATCTGCCCCATCGCGCTCACGTTCGCCCAGTTAGGTAAACGCTACCCCAACGCTGGCGGAACCGCCTATTTTGTACGAATGGCGTTTGGCCCCCGCCTTGAAAAAAGCGTCGCGTGGCTGTTTTTGAGTGTCATTCCTGTCGGGGTACCTGCCGCCATTGCGTTGGCTGCGGGCTTTCTTGAACAGATTCTTCCTACTAGCCTTCAAGACCCATTGCTTGCGCAAGTGATCACCGTGTTATTACTCGTGCTGGTTAACTTATCTGGGGCGAAATCTTCGGGCCGTCTACAAACGGTGATTGCGCTCGCGATCTTTGCCCTCGTCGTCGCGTTTTGGTGGCAAAGTGATCTAAAGACCGATGACATAACGCTCCCCACCTTGGGCCAACAAGATTGGCTGCCGATTGGCGCGGCGCTCGGCGTGATGTTTTGGTGCTTTGTCGGTATCGAAGCGTTCGCCCACATGGGGGAAGAATTTAAAAACCCAGAGCGCGATTTTCCCATCGCAATTGTGATTGGCTGTTTAGTCGCAGGCCTTACCTATTGGGCTTGCTCGGTCGTGATTTTAAAATTGGGCGCGTATGGCTCTGCGCAATTTGAAAGCACCTCTATTCCGTGGATGGCAGCTCAGCTGTTTGGCCCGAGCGTCAAGTGGCTCATCAGCATCATCGGCTTTGCGGCCTGTTTTGCAAGCGTCAATCTCTATACTCAAAGTCTCTCGCGTATGGTTTGGTCGCAAGCGCGCGATTACACGCCACACAGTGCGCTCGCTAGATTATCAGTGCGTGGCGTGCCGGCAAACGCGACGATTGCCGTTGGCGCTGTGCTGCTGCTTTCTTGCGTCGTAGGTGAAATCTCCGGTCTTAACTTGGAGTTTTTCCTTAAGCTCGCCAACGGGATTTTTGTTTTGGTTTATCTACTGGCGATGCTGGCTGCCTACAAACTGCTGCGCGGCGTAGATAAAGTCTTAGCAAGCGTCGCGCTACTGCTGTGTAGCCTTGTGTTTCTCTGTTTAGGCTGGTCGATGTTTTACGCCGTGACCATTTTTGCTGTGCTCACACTCCCTTGGCACAAATGGCGTAAACTGCCTCCGCAAGCCACCTAAAACCAGTACAAGAGAGAGATTGACCGACGTTATTGGTGCAAAACTAATCATTCAACCCAACATCTCCCGTTTTGTTGGGTTTGTGTACTAGTTTTTTCAAGATAGAGTATTGTTTTTCTGCCGTTTTCGAGTACTTTGAACACAGCGTTTAAACGGACAATAACGGCTGGAGTGCTCTGTGAGCCAATTTCAAGATCTCTCTATTTTGATCGCCGAACTGCTTCGCAGTGAAGACAGTGAGCAGGTCACAACTCTTAACGAATCTATCGAACACGGACTTGAGCCCGGCGCTGTGGCGCTGATTCTCGAGGCCTTTCCCATTGATGGCCGTGTGCGACTTTGGCGCAGCCTGCCCCTTGAGCTACATATCGAAGTACTCACCGAAGCGCGTGCGGAAGTTCGCCACTCCATCATCAAAGAGCTGTCTGAGGTTGAACTCAAATTAACCCTCGCCAAACTGGATAACTTATCTCTGATTGAATGGTCTGACTCACTCCCTGAGGAGATCATCAATGAAGCGCTGCGCCTGATCGAAAAAGATGAACTAGAGCTTTACGATCAAGCGAATGCCTATGAAGATGATCAAATTGGTCGCTGGGCCGAACGAAAAGTGGTCACGCTCCCCTTCACCATTTCCGTTGAGAAAGCGAAAGGTTTGATGGAGCGCTACAGTTATGACGCCCCTGAGCACATCTATCTGATCAACAAGAAGAAACAGTTTCGAGGTATAGTGCGCTATATCGATTTGCTGCGCGCCGAGCCGGGCGACAGGCTTAAATCATTGGCGCTAGAGCACCCTGTCACCTTAAACGCCAAGCTAGAACTGTCTGAAAGTATCGAGGCATTGGAGCACTCTTCACTCTCAACCATGCCAGTGACCGATGACGATGACACCTTGATTGGTGAAGTGGATTGGCATTTTGCCCTCAGTACTCAACGTGAAATTTACGAAGCGCGCCTAATGGCGGGTACCGGTATGGATGAAGGGGACGACCTGTTTGCGCCCATCATTCGCAGCTCGAAAAAGCGTGGGGTTTGGCTTGGCATCAATCTCATGACGGCAATCCTTGCCTCAGTCACTATCGGCTTGTTTGAAGATGTGATTGCTCAAGTGGTTGCACTGGCGGTCTTGATGCCCATCGTCGCCTCGATGGGTGGCATCGCAGGTAGCCAGACGTTAACGCTGATGGTCCGCGCGATGGCGCTCAACCAGATCACAGCGGGGAACCGCTGGGCGCTGATGAAAAATGAAGTGGGCATTGGCTCTATCAACGGATTGCTTTGGGCAGTCATCATTGGTGGACTCGCCGGACTGTGGTTTCAGTCTGTCATATTAGGTGCCACCATCGCGCTGGCGATCGTCGTCAACATTATTACCGCCGCTCTATTTGGTGTGCTGATCCCAATTGTTCTCGACAAACTCAAACTTGACCCTGCACTGGCAGGCTCCGTCATCCTGACAACTGTGACTGACGTGGTGGGTTTTTTCGCCTTTCTCGGCACAGCGAGTCTCGTCATGCTCTAAGCCCTAGCGGCACATAAGATGACCTCAGATTGCGCGCACCCACAAGGTGCGCAATCTGATCCTCTGTTCGCAATATGCTGGTGTATTTGCAATATGCAATGCCAATATGCAACCAGCCACTCTTTCTTAGTCTCAATCTTAACGTAAAGCCTGATACACTGGGCATATTAAAGTTGGCACATAACCTGCTATCTATACAGTGACCCTAACGTTAGGGTCACCTAGCCAACTGACGTTGTTAGTGAACCTAATTTGTTCACACCCAATATCAGCCAGAATCCTCACGGTTTCTGGCTCTTTTTTTATTTCACGCCCATCCATACAAAATATAAATAACACTCACCCAATTATTAGCAATACAAATCCTGGAATAATCAATATTCCAATAGAAAACATAAAATAATAAAAACGCAACGCCCTGTTTTCTTTGATTAAATCAATCAAAAATATCCAAGCAACCGTTTGACAAGCCGCAACTTGCATTGACAGCGCAAAATACACCCCCATAATACGCGCCGCAATCGAATACATTCTGGTAAAGACAGTCTCATTCTGCGGAGGTAATACAATGGCTGATGACAACAATTACAGCTTAGGGCCGGTCCCGAGCAACGCACGCAAAGGGGTTGCGTCTCTCACTATGGTTATGCTTGGTTTAACCTTTTTCTCCGCCAGTATGTGGACAGGTGGCGCGTTGGGTACGGGCTTAACGTTCAACGATTTCTTTCTTGCCGTGTTAGCCGGTAATTTGATCCTCGGTGTCTACACCTCAATTCTTGGCTATATTGGTGCCTCTACGGGCCTCTCTACTCACCTCCTTGCTCGCTATTCCTTTGGTACACAAGGCTCTTGGCTACCTTCAGCGCTATTGGGCGGCACGCAAGTCGGTTGGTTTGGCGTGGGTGTAGCGATGTTTGCCATTCCAGTCCAAAAAGCGACGGGGTTAGACGTCAACTTGCTGATCCTCGCATCGGGTTTATTGATGACGGCAACGGTTTACTTTGGCATCAAAGCACTGATGGTGCTCTCTGCCATCGCCGTCCCTGCGATTGCTATTCTTGGTAGCTACTCGGTTTCACTGGCGGTGGACAGCGTGGGCGGCGTGGATGCCTTAATGCAGGTTTCACCCAAAGAGCCGATGGATTTCTCTATCGCATTGGCAATGGTGGTCGGTTCTTTCATCAGCGCGGGTACGTTGACAGCTGATTTCGTTCGCTTTGGTAAAAAACCCGCTGGCGCTGTTCTTGTCACCATGATTGCGTTCTTTATCGGAAACTCACTGATGTTCATCTTCGGCGCTGCTGGCGCTGCAGCGACTGGCCACGCGGATATTTCTGACGTGATGATCGCGCAAGGATTGTTACTGCCTGCCATCATCGTTTTAGGTCTCAACATCTGGACCACCAACGAAAACGCCCTTTACGCTTCGGGCCTAGGTTTTGCCAACATTACCGGCCGCTCAAGTACCTTAATGTCGATCGTCAATGGCGTCGTCGGCACCATTTTTGCGCTGTGGCTATACAACAACTTTGTCGGTTGGTTGACCTTCCTATCAACGGCGATTCCTCCTATCGGCGGCGTGTTGATTGCTGACTACCTCATCAATCGAAAACGCTACAAAGACTTTGCCAATGCAGCCTTCAAACGTGTTAACTGGGCCGGCATTATTGCCGTAGCCGTTGGTGTGCTAGCGGGTAAATTCATTCCGGGCGTCGTGCCGATCAACGCAGTATTGGGCGGTGCGTTATGCTATGTCATACTCAACCCATTATTGAATAAATCTTCGCTGACCACGCAAACTGCGTAAGGAGATCGCATGCCATCGCTACTGATCAAAAACGTCACGCTTGAGGCGCAAAGCGGCCTTAAACAGATTCTTATTGAAGATGGACACATTTCGTCCATCACCGATGCGAACTCCCCCATCAACTTTCAGGGGGAAACGCTGGATGGACAAGGGGCGATGGCCGTCGCACCCTTTTGCGAGCCACACATTCACCTAGACACGACTCAAACGGCCGGTGAACCAAGCTGGAATATCTCGGGCACGCTATTTGAGGGGATCGAGCGCTGGGCAGAACGCAAGCAGCTGCTCTCTATTGAGGATGTGAAGCAACGCGCCAAACAGACGTTAAAGTGGCAGATTGCAAACGGTGTGCAGCATGTGCGTACTCACGTGGATGTCTCTGATCCGACTCTGGTTGCGCTAAAAGCAATGATTGAAGTGCGTGAAGAGATGCGACCTTGGGTAGATATCCAAATCGTCGCCTTTCCACAAGAAGGAATCCTCTCCTACCCTAATGGTAAAGCACTGCTTGAAGAAGCGGTCAAACTAGGCGCCGATGTGATTGGTGCTATCCCGCACTTTGAGTTTACGCGCGAGTATGGTGTCGAATCGCTGCATTACGTCTTCGAGCTAGCACAACAACACGACCGTCTGATTGATGTGCACTGTGATGAAATTGATGATGAGCAATCACGCTTCGTCGAAACCGTAGCCGCATTGGCTCACAAGTTCGATATGGGGCACAAGGTCACCGCAAGCCACACGACGGCAATGGGTTCATACAACGGCGCTTACGCGTCACGACTGTTCCGACTGCTGCGCATGTCGGGCATCAATTTTGTCGCTAACCCGCTGGTCAACATTCACCTTCAAGGTCGATTTGACGACTACCCCAAACGCCGTGGCGTCACACGCGTGAAAGAGATGTTAACCGCAAACATTAATGTCTGTTTTGGCCACGATGATGTGTTTGACCCTTGGTATCCACTCGGCACCGCTAACATGTTGCAAGTACTGCACATGGGGCTGCATGTGTGCCAAGTGATGGGTTACGATCAAATCAACCAGTCACTGGCGCTGATTAGCCACCACTCCGCGCGTACCCTCAACATCACAGAGAGTTACGGCATTGAAGTGGGCAAACCGGGTAACCTGCTGCTGCTTGAAGCAGAAAACGGCTTCGATGCGGTCAGACGTCAAGTTCCAGTGCGTTATTCGATTCGTGGCGGCAAAGTGATCGCTGAGACTCAACCCGCGACCACGCATATTCACCTCGAGGATCGTGAAGCGGTCGATTTCACCCGTTAACGATAGGATTAGCCAGGTGGGGCTGGACTAATGGCGTCGAAACAAGGATATTAGTCAGCAACCCTATCCATCTAATTTGTTTGAGGAAACTTTGATGATATCTAAGTGGGCGCAACGTTTTTACCAAATGGCAGAATTGGTTGGCTCTTGGAGTAAAGATCCTTCGACTCAGGTCGGCGCCGTCATTACGAAACAGAACCGCATCGTCTCTGTCGGCTTTAATGGCTATCCACATGGTATTTCCGACAGCGCCAATACGGATGACAGAGACATGAAGTATCTAAAGACGCTGCATGCCGAAGAAAATGCCATTTTGTTTGCTAAGCGAGATTTAGATGGCTGCGAGATCTGGGTGACTCACTTTCCGTGCCCAAACTGTGCAGCGAAGATCATTCAGACTGGCATCTCCTCGGTGCACTGCCCAGAGCAAACTGAGGATTTTCTCTCTCGCTGGGGTGACAAGATCAAAGTCAGCCAAGACATGTTCTTACAAGCGGGTGTGAAAGTGAACTGGTTGCCGCTCGATGATCTGATCCCAAGACCATAGACTTTTCTCGACCCATTTATCCCCAAAACGGAGCCCACAGCGCTCCGTTTTTTTCATTCTTACTCATCGACACTTAAAGACATCACGCCCCCACTGCATTCGACCTTGGTTTACCGCTTTAAGATCGCATTTTGTTTACCAAATCTGTAGATTCCATGAGTTAAAACGCATTCCTTGTGTACCTTGCCGGCAAGATTGCAACAACGACGTGTCACGAGTATTTTTTGTCGCGAATTAACTGCGCTCTTCATTTTTTGTCAATAGGCACTTCTACTGATTCTCAACGTGATCAACCTCTGCAATATTGAGAATAGATAGTGATAACCACCGACATTATTTTTACTAGCAGAATAAGATATTAGCCATTACAATCCTGCCGCATAAAAATTACAAAATAGTTACAACCCTATCGCTTTATTGAGCACCCCAACTTAATACAGCATCAGCCCTAAAACGTGAAAGGTCCCCTAAACCATGAGTCCAGAACATCACCTTCTAGACTGGCAGAAAAGCCAAACGATTGCTGAAACGATCTCCCCTTTACTCAGCCAACTTTACCGACAAAAAGGCGTTGAAGTGCTGCTGTTTGGCAAAACACTGGTCAACGCCGCCACCATCGACATCATCAAAGCGCATCGGCTCGCTCGTCACTACACCGGAAAGCCGCTGAGCACAGAACAAACCCTGCCTCTGATTCAGGCGCTCTCAACCATGGCGCTGTCACCATGTCGTATTGATGTCGGCCAACTCGCCCACCAATTTTGGCAAGGCCGCGATGATGCCCACGGCGTCAGTGACTTTTTGCACACGGCACTGGTCGGTGCGATGAATGGCAACACGGTGCCGACACCTCGCGATGTGGTGTTGTATGGTTTTGGTCGAATTGGACGACTTCTAAGCCGCTTGTTGGTCGAAAAATCCGGCCCGGGTTATCCATTACGTTTGCGTGCAGTGGTCGTACGCGGCGGAAAGCAGGGTGATTTAGCCAAGCGCGCGAGTCTACTACGACGCGACTCTGTTCATGGCCAATTTAATGGCAGCATCATTGTCGATGAAGAGCGCAAAGCGCTGATTGTGAACGGCAACTACATTCAATTCATCTATGCCAACCAACCTCAAGATGTCGATTACAGCGCTTACGGTATTCAAAATGCGTTAGTGGTCGACAATACGGGCGTGTGGCGCGACGCCGAAGGCTTGAGCCAACATTTGGCCTGCCCGGGTGCGAGCAAGGTGCTGCTGACCGCTCCAGGCAAAGGTGAAATCAAAAACATCGTCTTTGGTGTGAATCACGATGAGATCGAAGTGGATGACACCATAGTCTCCGCAGCCAGTTGCACGACCAATGCGATTACGCCGGTGCTCAAAGCGGTCAATGACCAGTACGGCATTCTCTCTGGCCATATCGAAACCGTGCATTCTTTTACCAATGACCAAAACTTGATTGATAATTTCCACTCAGGCGAACGCCGTGGTCGCAGCGCGTCGCTAAATATGGTTCTAACGTCAACCGGCGCGGCTAAAGCGGTCGCTAAAGCCCTACCAGAATTGGCGGGCAAGCTCACGGGCAATGCCATTCGCGTTCCGACTCCGAACGTCTCGATGGCAGTCGCGAACCTCAACTTGCGTCAAGGCACTGACAAAGACTCACTCAACGCCTATCTTCGTGATGCCGCATTGAATTCAAGCCTGTCTGCCCAGATGGACTATACGGATTCCACCGAAGTCGTCTCGAGCGATTTGGTCGGTTCTCGTTTTGCTGGCGTCGTCGATGGCGCGGCTACCATTGCGCAAGATAACCGCTGCGTGCTCTACATTTGGTATGACAACGAGTTTGGCTATAGCTGCCAGGTTGTCCACTGTATGGAACAAATGATGGGCGTTCGCTATCCCACGTTCCCACAAAGCCGTGCTTAATCTCAATTCAACTCCACAACAATAATAATCCCCCCCGAATTGCCGCTGCATCAATGCAGCGGCCTTTTTCATTCATCTTTCATTCATACCGCCTTCAGTACGATAGACTCTCACACTAAGAGGAGTCCTATATGGCACGCGCAATCACCGCTATCTTCGCCCTGTTTGTCGGCATGTTTACTTTGATAATGAGCCTTATCCTTGCTATCCCGTTGACCATCGCTGCGATTTTCGCTGGCAAACGACTTCAGCGTTCAGCAGCATTTTCACGCACTGAACCATCCGCCAATAAAAGCGGCAACACGATTGAAGGTGACTATGAAGAGGTCCAGCGCTAGTTAAGTTTGCACCTCGCCCAAAAAGTGTGCTAACTCTATACCCTGCTTGCTCAAGAGAATAAAAAGGAAGAGTTTATGAGCCATGGGAAAAGGGACATCACACTGCGTTTTCTGGCCGAGCCGGGTGACGTCAATTTTGGCGGTAAAGTCCACGGCGGCGCAGTCATGAAGTGGATAGATTTAGCCGCCTACGCCAATGCCGCCGCATGGAGCGGTAAGTACTGCATTACTGCCTACGCAGGCGGAATTCGTTTTGTGGCGCCAATCCATGTTGGCAACTTGGTCGAAGTAAGTGCCAAAGTGATCTACACCGGCACCTCATCAATGCACATTGCCATTGATGTGCAAGCCAGCGACCCTAAAGAGATGAAAAATCGCCTCACCACACACTGCATTGTCATCATGGTCGCGGTAGACGAGCATGGAAAGCCATCACCTGTCCCTGAGTGGATTCCCGAGACTGCCGATGATATTAAACTGCGCGACTCAGCGATCCGCTTAATGAACATGCGTAAAGAAATCGGCGAAGAGATGGAAGCGCACGTCAAATACCTCAAATAGACATCAACAGGGGGCGCTGCAGTTCCCCCTCTCAGTCTATCGATTAGCCATCAAGATTAGCCAACTTTCTCAGTTCCGTTCTATGATTTGTTAACCACTGTTCGAACGTCTGCGGTTGAGAGCCAGTCAGGGCAACAAACTCATCACTGCTGCCATTCGAGAAGAGACCTCGATTGTGCTGGTCCATCGTGACACACAGCTCAATAACAGGCTCTGGCAGTTGGAATGAAGTCAGTTGAGAACGAAATTCATCGTCACTCAAGTGCACCATATTGATTGACGTACCCAAGATGCGATCCATGATATGCGCCATTTCATCATTAGTCAGTGACTCGAGCCCATTCAGAGTCAATACTTGATGTCCTGAAGGGGCTTTAACCAACGCCGCCGCAGCCGCCATCGCGAGATCGCGACGAGAGAGTTGCGCTGTTTTGCCATTACCGGCAGACGTCAACCAATGGCCCGTTTGTAACGTACTGGCAAAGTACTCAGGTAGATTTTCAAAATACCAGTTGTTGCGAAGAATCACGGTATTCTCGATACCACTTTGAACGATCGCCGCTTCGGTCGCCTCATGTTCATGAGCAAACATAACCGGTGACTGGCTCGGCGCCGGCATAGACGTATAGATAAGATGGTCGACGCCCGCTTTTTTCGCAGCGTTAACTGCGTTGAGGTGCGGCTGTGTGCGAGAGCCCGCAGACAAATCAATGCTGACTAACAGTAGGCTATTCGCCCCAGCAAAGGCCTGTTCTAACGAGCTCGGATCAGAAAAATTTGCTTCTCTCACGTCCACACCCAACTCGACCAGCGAGCTCAACTTCGCTCTGTCACGGGTGGTGACGATCAATTGCTGCGCTGTTAACGCGCCTGAGCTAAGAAGTTGCTCTACGACTGCTGAACCTAACTTACCGGATGCGCCGGTCACCAAATATTTACGATCTGACATCATGATATTCTCCGTTTCTCTAACTGTTCCAAAGCGACAGACTCCTTCAGCCTGTCATACGATGAACCGACTATATAATTATTAATTTGATAAATAATTAGCCAATTATTAAACTTATTGTTTATTAGTAATAAACAGTGAAAGTCATGATCTCCCTTGACGATATGTTGGTGTTTGCCATGGTGGCAGAGAAACAGTCCTTTACTCAGGCAGCCGAGGCGCTGGGTCTTGGTAAGGCAAGAGTGTCGCAGATTGTCAGTCGCTTAGAACGTTCGTTGAACACACGCCTGCTTCACCGCACAACCCGTTCGCTATCTCTCACCGATGCCGGTCAGCGCTACTACGAAAAATGCCGAGCGATCAACGATATTGCCAAAGAGGCCAACAGTGAGACACTCACCGGGAACCAAACCCCAAGTGGCACCATTCGAATCTCCACCCCCAGCAATGCGATGGTCGAACTACTGAGCGAGTTCATTCGCCAATATCCCGATATTCGACTCGATATTATTGAAAGTGATAGCTACAGCAATCTGATTGAGTCGCGTTGTGACATTGCACTGCGAGCCTCTTCAGCGCTTGAGGACTCTCGTCTCTATGCCACCAAAATTGGCTTTTTCCGCGACATGATTTGCACCTCGCCGGATTACTTAAAACGCGTCGGGAAAATTGAAGAGCTGAAGGACTTAGTCAATCTTGACTGGGTAAGTCATCACATCGTGCACGGTGATAAGCACTTGGTTTTAACCAATCAACAAGGTGAAGTCACCCGACTGGCACATCAACCTAAGGTGCAAGTGCGCACCGCCAACGCAGTGAAGCAATTTGTGCTCAACGGGTTAGGATTTGCCATCATGCCCAGTTTTATGATTAAAGAAGAGCTAGATGCCGGTCAGCTTGTTCGGATTTTACCTCACCTTCATGACCGTGAAATTCCTCTGTATGCGGTTTATCAGGAGAAAGCCCTGATGCCACTGCGTGTGAGAACCTTGATTAAATTTCTCAAACAAAAAGGCAATGCGTTTGATTAGAGAGGTAGCGCGAACTGAGGCCTGACATGCCCTTCACGGCAATGACATCATACTGTCATCATTCCTTCATCTAGTTTTGGTTAAATCCGCAAACGTTTTCATCGCTTGGATGGGAACCCACACGCCTATGGCTAGGCTTATGATGACAATCCGCCAAGATCGGAAGGAAACCCCATTGAACGTCAGTGAAACCACGCTCAGTGAATCGACCATTTCAGACCCACGCGCAGTAGAGTACCAATGGGTACGGACGCTGTATGTGGAAGGGTATAACCCGCAAGAGATAAACCACTACATCCGCACCTGCTTTGGCGGTGATGACGTGTTTGCCGATCTGTTTCGTAAAGTCGCGCTCTCTCAAGAAAGTGTCTATGTGCTGTTGCAATACGTCGGCTGCGCCCCTTCAAACCGAGAGTTCTAGAGCCACTTCTCAGCGCCATGTAACTACTGGCGCACCTTTCAGATAAATATGCTCCGTTGCTCGCAGTGATTCTCAACACCACTATGCGGGATATAATCGGTCGCTATACTGCCTCTAACCTATTCATTTATCTTGAATTTGTCCTATAAAAAAACCCGAACAAGTTCGGGTTTTGGTTACAAAAACTGTTAGAAGTAAAAATAGTAAGGAATCTTGCTAACAGCCAGCTATGCGTAACGCCAGGACTGCTCTTCGCTTAACGGATCGGCGGCCAAACCAAGAATGTTAAGTGAAGAAACAAAATGGGCGACCTCGCGGTCGCCCTTATCGTTCTTATTAGCCTTTCACACCACCGGCGGTTAATCCTCCGACCAACCAGCGCTGCGCAAGTAAGAATACGATGGTTATTGGTAATGCGGACAAGACTGCTGCCGCGGCAAAATCACCCCAGAGGTAGTTTTGCGGGTAGAGATATTGCTGCATACCAACCGCTAACGTGTAAGAGTTTACATCAGAAAGTAGTAACGACGCCACCGGAACTTCACCCACAACCATGATAAACGAGAGGATGAACACCACTGCAAGAATCGGCACAGACAATGGCAGTAGAACCAATCGGAACGCTTGCCATGGCGTTGCACCGTCCAGCGCAGCCGCTTCTTCTAGCGAGCCATCAATGGTTTCAAAGTAGCCTTTGATGGTCCAAACGTGCAATGCGATACCACCGAGGTAAGAGAAGATCAAACCACCGTGGGTATTCAAGCCCAAGAATGGGATGTACTGGCCGAGCTTGTCAAACAGAGCGTAGAGTGCCACCAGTGCCAAAACGGCTGGGAACATTTGGAAGATCATCATCGCTTTCAAGATGGTGTTCTTACCTTTGAACTTCATTCGGGCAAAGGCGTACGCCGAAGTGGTCGATAGACACACAATCAAAATAGATGAAATGCCCGCCACTTTGACCGAGTTCCACAGCCAGGTTAACACTGGGAACGGTGGTGGTGTCACGCTGCCATCTGCGTTGGTGACCGAGAAACCCAGTGCGAGTTTCCAGTGCTCCAACGATGGATTATCTGGAATAATGCTACCCGTTGCGAAGTTACCTTCACGGAATGAGATGGCGACGATCATCAACAGCGGGAAGATGATTAGCGATAGGAACGCCCACATTGCAATGTGTGTTGCCCAAACGCGGTATTTTAATGACTTACCTTGTACCATAGCCATAATGATCCTCCTTAATCTTGAGCAACTTTCGTGACACGTAGGTTGAGTAGCGCAAGTGCACCCACCAATAGGAAAATAAGCGTCGCGATGGCACTCGCCAGACCGAAGTCTTGACCGCCTGCACCTTCAAACGCGATGCGGTACGTGTAGTTCACCAGTAGGTCGGTGTAGCCCGCCGGCTCGGAGGTACCAATCATGTTTGGACCACCTTGCGTCAACAGCTGAATCAATACAAAGTTATTGAAGTTAAACGCAAAACTTGCGATGAGCAGCGGTGTCAACGGCTTGATCATCAGTGGTAGGGTAATCTTGGTAAAGTTCGAGATGAAATTGGAACC
Source organism: Vibrio cholerae (assembly GCA_036903855.1). Lineage (GTDB taxonomy): Bacteria > Pseudomonadota > Gammaproteobacteria > Enterobacterales > Vibrionaceae > Vibrio > Vibrio cholerae_D. Next base: position 321,457 of record JACGDM010000001.1, read on the forward strand.
ATCAATCGCAGACGCTTCGTAAAGATCGTCTGGAATCGCTTTCAATAGACCCATACACAAGATCATCATGTAAGGGAAACCAAGCCAGGTGTTGACGATCAAAATCATCATCTTCGCCATAATCGGGTCTGAGAACCAAGATGGGCTGATGCCGAAGAAGGCTTCCAGAACCATGTTCACTTCACCAAAGCTTTGGTTAAACAAACCTTTGAAAATCAGGATAGAGATAAACGCAGGCACGGCATAAGGCAAGATAAGCAGCACACGGTAAATCGCGCGGCCTCGCAATGCTTCCCACTGAACAATGCTGGCGAGGATCAAGCCGATGATGACGGTTAAGCCCACACTGACCGCTGAAAAGACAACTGTCCAGATGAAAATACTGATAAACGGTTCTTTGATGCCGTCGTCTTTCCAGACACGCTCAAAGTTGTCAGTCCCTATGGTGACGATAAAGCCAGGCGAGACAGTATTACCGACAAACTGCCCCTGCTCATCCACCGGCTGATAGAAGCCGACATCCATGTTCGGGCGTAGCATTTCACCAGTACGGTTGTTGTACAACGCCTCGCCATCCTCTTGCAGGGTGTATAGAGGAACCACGGCAGCAAACTTACGTAAACCGCTCATGCGGATGTCTTCACCACTCGGTAAATGCAAGTCTAAGCCATTGAGCACCGGGCGGTTTTGAATAATGGTTTTGATCGCTTCAGGTTCGCCATCCACATTGGTGACAGGCGTGAGATCCATATCTGTTGTGGTGACATTGGCCAAATCAAACTCTTGCGTCACGAGCAGCTGTTCGCCATCTTCAATCGCGATTTTATGCCCTGTACCCGTGTTGTAGAGAGAGAAGGAGTAGCTCTGACCACTTTGGTAGGTTCGATCAAGTAGGACCGTTTGTGCACGGTCGAAGGACAATTGGTTTTTTGCACTGTAGTTTGTGAATGCAAGACCAATTGTGTACGCCAAAGGAAAAAGAATGAAAAGGATCATCCCCGCGATACCTGGATAGATATAGCGGTGGGCGTAGGTCTTTTTACTACCAAAGATAAACAATGCGAGCGCGGTAAGAATAACTGTGAGCAGCGCAAACGCCATCTCACCACGAGAATACATTAGAATGGTTGCGTATCCGTTAACGATACCGACACTGCCTAGCAACGCCCATTTGATGAATACGTTTTTACTTGTAGGCAAGCTCGTTGTGGGTGATGCCATGGCATCTGTACCTTGAACTGACTGCATATGAGAACCTGCTAGCGATAAACAAAAAAGAGAAATGAAGGAGGGGTTACCCCCTCCTCAAAAGGTCGAACAATTACCTAGTCATTTGTTTCTCTGCGTCTGCAAGTGCTGCATCCACAGTTTGACGGCCATCAACGATGTTGATGATCGCATTTTTCGCGCTGCCCCAGAAAGCGTTCATCTGAGGGATGTTTGGCATGATTTCGCCGTTCATTGCGTTGTCCATTGTCGCTGCAATGCGTTGGTCAGAATCAAGCTCACGTTGGAAGGAGTTCAACGCTACCGCGCCCAGTGGCTTGTCATCGTTCACTTTACGTAGACCATCGTTGGTCAGTAGGTAGTTTTCGATGAACTCAACCGCAAGGTCTTTGTTTGGTGACGCTGTGCTGATACCTGCAGTCAATACACCCACGAATGGCTTAGACGATTGACCTTGGAATTTAGGTAGTGTGGCTACGCCATAGTTGATGCCTGACTTCTCAACGTTGCCCCATGCCCAAGGACCGTTGATGGTCATCGCAACATTACCTTGGTTAAACGCAGACTCAGACACAGAGTAATCCATATCAGAAGAGATCACGCCTTTGTCGACTAGGCCTTTAACAAAGTTCATCGCGTCTTTTACGCCTTCGTTCGCGATACCCGCGTCTTTCACGTCGTAACCCGCTGAACCGTATTTGAATGCGTAACCGCCATCAGCCGCCATAAGTGGCCATGTGAAGTACGGTTCTTTTAGGTTCCACATGATCGCTTTCTTGCCGTTTTTCTTCAGCTCAGCGTCTAGTGCTTCCACTTCTTCCCACGTTTTTGGTGGGTTAGGAACCAAATCTTTGTTGTAGATAAGAGACAATGACTCAACGGCGATTGGGTAACCGATAAGTTTACCGTCGTACTTCACTGCATCCCACGCGAAATCAACGATGCCGTCTTTGATTGCTTGAGAAGGCTTGATTTCAGCAAGAAGACCCGCTTCTGCGTAACCACCAAAGCGGTCGTGCGCCCAGAACACAATATCAGGGCCATCGCCAGTAGAAGCCGTTTGAGGGAACTTGTCTTGCAGTGCATCTGGGTGAGCGACGGTCACCTTGATACCCGTATCCTCTTCAAACTTTTTACCAACTTCAGCAAGTCCGTTATAACCTTTATCGCCGTTGATCCAGATGGTAAGTTGACCTTCTTCGATAGCAGCACTTGCACCGAATGAGCCAAGAGCAACAAGAGTACCGAGTGCTACTGCGCTTAGGGCGTTTTTCATGTTCATATCCTTTTTATATTTGTGTTGTAGGGCGTCACCAGAGGATTCGCCGTATTTCGACATATATTTTTAGCCATCGTGACAAGTAACTCATCCTCCTGCTCCCTACGCCCTCCGTATTATGGCCTATTTTCGTGATCACCATCGATGAAGGTTGGCGACCCAAATCACAAAACCAGTCAGTAATGTGATCAGATTCATGCTTACCGCAAGCAATAATTTGAACTCGATCTCGCTACGCCTTTTCCTCCCCCCTAAGCCTCCTCCCCCTCTACTCCCCCTACAATTAATTGTGTCGGGAGGATGTCGGCGTGATCGGTTTCTCGCAAACTACAGACATCCAAGAGTGGATGGTAAGAACCCTTTCCAGCGACGTGTTTTTACGCAATAGCTGGTTGCAATGCCGCAGGGTTTGCTGTGATGGTGCAAGCACGTGATTGTTCAGGAAACTGATTTGATACGGGGGAGACGCTTGTTTCACACGGGGGAAGCAAACCTTAATTGGCTTGATGGGTGATGTGAGCGACTCCGTCACCCATTTTTTCTTACACTCAAGTTCACCTTACCTGAATTCCTACTATTATTGCTTGCCAGATAATTCATATAATGTTGAGCAGTAAAACAAAAATATTGATCGAGGACGAGCTAGATGGCGAGTGTCACGTTAAAAAATGTATGTAAAGCTTACGGTGACGTACTTATTTCAAAGAACGTTGATTTGGAAATCCAAGAGGGCGAGTTTGTTGTCTTCGTGGGTCCATCAGGTTGTGGTAAATCCACCTTATTGCGTTGTATCGCCGGTTTAGAAGACATCACCTCCGGTGATCTGTACATCGGTGATGAGCGAATGAACGAGGTTGAGCCTTCTAAGCGCGGCGTGGGCATGGTATTCCAGTCTTACGCGCTCTACCCACACTTAAACCTTTACGACAACATGTCTTTTGGTCTCAAGCTGGCAAAAGCGAACAAAGCAGAAATTGATAAGCGCGTAGAGCACGCGGCAGAAATTCTGCAATTGAGCCACCTATTAGAGCGCCAACCGAAAGCGCTTTCCGGTGGTCAGCGTCAACGTGTGGCGATTGGTCGTACGCTGGTCTCTCAGCCTAACGTGTTCTTGCTTGATGAACCGCTGTCTAACCTTGATGCCGCGCTGCGTGTTCAAATGCGCTCTGAAATTACCAAGCTGCAACGTAAGCTTGGCTGCACCATGATCTATGTAACGCACGACCAAGTCGAAGCGATGACCATGGCCGACAAGATTGTGGTCCTTGATGGTGGTTATGTATCGCAAGTTGGTCAACCACTTGAGCTTTACCACTACCCACAAAACCGTTTTGTCGCTGGCTTTATCGGCTCACCAAAAATGAACTTCATGAGCGTCTTTATCGAAGAAGTGGAAAAAGAGCGCGTGATGGTTCAACTAGCGAACGGCACCACATTCTGGATTCCAGTCGATGGGACAACCGTCAATCGAGGTGAGCGTATGTCACTAGGGGTTCGCCCAGAACACTTGTTGCCTGCCGGTGAGGGTGACGCCGTGATTGAAGGTGAGGTCAACATTGTTGAGAAACTGGGTAACGAAACCCAAGTCTACATGCACATCGACGCTGCGGATGCGGACATGATTTACCGTCAACCAGACACGTTGGATGTTGAACCGGGTGATACCATTGCGGTTGGCATCCCTGCGCATCGCTGCCATCTGTTCCACAGTGATGGCCGAGCCTGTCGCCGCCTTCACCAAGAAGCGGGCGTAGCGCTCCCTAGCGCTTAAGACCGAGACACCGTTTATTGTCCTTCTGCCCAGCCTTCATCGCTGGGCTTTTTTATGCCTACCTCACAGCTTCTAACCCAATAATCTACAATATTGCAAGTAATTTCATATATTCTTAGTGTGGGTATTATACTTACTCCGTTGTATGACTATACTGTTCAATAGTTGGCTAGTGAGAAAAATAAAATGGAAAAGCAAGTTTCCGACATCCGTCGGACTCTGTTGTGTATCATCGCGATTGCAATGGGGCTCAACCTATTGTTGGTCGCGTATGTCACAACGCAATACGGCGCACTCAAACGTGTTGAAGCAATGGTAGTCGAACAGACGCCTCAGCATTTCGATATGGCCCGTAAGCTCACCGAGATAGAAAGCAGCATTGGTTACCTAGGCTTCATCCACCACTTTAAAAACTACGTCCTCAGACGCGATGACAGCTACTATCACGCGGCCATTGCCAGTTACGAGCAATCACATCAGTTGCTCAGTGAACTGGCGAAGATGCAAACCAACAACGACCTCTCAACCGAAATCCAGATCCTCTCCAACACCTTAAATGAATACAAAGCCAAACTCGATCTCGCCCGCTCGCTACCCTACACCCTAACCAGTGCGGAAGTGGATGAGATCGTGGCGGTGAATGATATCGCTGCGGCGACCGCGCTTAAATCAATGCAAGACTCGCTGGAACCACACTTAGAAAAATCCGCTGTCGAAGCAGAGAAGGATGTCTATCAATCCATTCGCTACACGTTAGCCTTCAATATGCTGATGATCCCCATCATATTGGGCGCAAGCTTGTATATCTTCAAGACTTCTCGACACTCATATCGTTTGGCTCATGAACTCAATGCGATCTTTGATGTGTCGCCTGATGGGATGCTCTACATTGAAGACAACGGTCAAATCCTCTACGCCAACAAGAAGGCTTGCCAGCTGTTTCAATACAGTTTTGAAGAGCTCACCCAACGTAAAGTCGAAGATTTGGTTTCGCCCGAGCTAAGAGAGAAACACAAGCAATACCGTATCGACTTTATGAACAAAGCCAAACATCGCCGCATGGAGCAGCACCGCTCAAACATTCAGGGGATGTCTAAGACCGGCAAGCAGTTGGATTTGGCGGTGGCGATTGCCTCTGGCAGTGACATCAACCACAACCGAGCCGTGTGTATCGTCCGAGACTTGCAACCAACGCTCGACCTCAAGCAGCGCGCCGAGAAAGATCACCTCACTCAGCTCTACAACCGCAGTGTGATGGACGATATGTTGCGCAAAGAGCTACAAAGAAGTCACCGTACTGGCGACCCTCTCTCCGTGTTTTTGATTGATTTGGATAATTTCAAAGCGGTCAACGACCACAAGGGGCACGGAGTGGGCGATCAAGTCCTCAGACAAACCGCGCAATTTCTTCTCAATCATACTCGCGCCTATGACCATGTAGGCCGCTGGGGTGGCGATGAGTTTATTGTCCTTTGCCCGAACTTAACGCCGACAGACGGTAAGCAATACGCTGAGAGACTACGTGACGCGTTTAACCAGCTTGAGTTCAGTCAGCACCATGACATTACGCTGAGTATCGGTATTGTGACGTCCGATGAGCAGACCCATTACAACTCGAAAAACCTGTTTACCGCAGCGGACAACGCGCTCTACCGCTCCAAAAACGAGGGCAAAAATCGCGTCTACCACATAGAAGATGCCGCGGGTTGGCTGGCAAAATGACAAACGAAAGGCGCCAAGTGGCGCCTTTCGTCTTACTATCCTAGCTGCGTTTACTCGCTATCACGCGGCTCTATCGGTTCTTGAGACTTATCCACTGCCACATAGCCGTACTCTTCAATGCGTTTTTTCGCCGCGCTGCTGGTGAGATAGTCGACAAAGGCTTGGCTCTCTTCATCAATCGATTCCGTCTTGTACAAAATGATGAAAGGGCGAGCCAACTCATATTGGCCACTGGCAATATTGTCGTTGTTGGATTCGGTGCCCTCAAACTGAATCGCTTTGACCGAGTTATCAATCGATCCCGTCGAAATAAAACCAATCGCCTGTTTATTGTGGTTAACGATGGTTTTCACCATGCTGTTGCTGTTCACCACCAAGTTGTTCGGGCTGATATCAGACACCAAACGGCCTTTGATCACCTTGGTAAGGCCAAGCAGACTTTCAAAACTGTAACGCGAGCCTGACGAGTCTTCTCGGGTCACCACTGCAATGCGTTGATCCGGGCCACCGACTTCTTTCCAGTTGGTGATCTTGCCTTTGTAGATATCAAACAACTGATCGCGCGTGACGTTTTTCACTGGGTTCGCTTGGTTGACCACGACCGCTAAGCCGTCATAGGCGATGGTTAATACAGACAGCGACGCATCGAGCTCGCTTTCCGTCAAATAGCGCGAACTCATCCCCAAATCGGCGACGCCTTTTTTCACTAGCGTGATCCCAGCGGTCGAACCAACACCTTGTACTGCAATGTAAGTCTCGGGGTGGGCTTTGTTGTAATCCTCTGCCAAAACATCCATGACACGCGCGACAGAAGTCGAGCCAGAAATATTGACCTCAGCAGACCACGCAGAAAAGGCCACGACTGTTGACATCAAAGTGGTCAACGCAATGCGAAACATAACTTTCTCCAAACAATTAGGCAGATAACAGCCGCTATCATATTTCGATAAGATGACAATTTTGTGAAAATCGATTCAGGCGCACTGTATTCGTAATCGGTCTATGCTTAAGTACTTACTACACAGAGTGCGCATGCATGAGACTTCACGTCATGGAGTGAGAATGGGACTAGTCAGTTTGCTACAAAAACAAGCCCAAAGGCGCGCGGAAATGATCTGTAAGCATCGCAATCAAAGCTTACCCGCTGAATTTGGCAAAGCCAGCTATGAAATGGCTGGGCAAGGTGTGGTGTTCATTAAACAATTCTTTTTACTCGATTCCAACCACTGCGAATATATGTCACCGGTAGCGAAAGTGGATTGGAATGACGACCTTGGCGCTTGGCAACTCTTTATGCTGTCACCGGAAGACTCTGACCAAGAGAGTTGGACTCCCTACCCCTATCTTCCCCCTAGCCTCGACCTCACCGCCATCATGCGAGAAGTCGATAAAGATCCTAAAGCCGTATTTTGGGACTAAAAAAGGGAGCCGAGGCTCCCTTAACAACACGTATCGTGCTCTTTGAGTTTACGACGCCGGGCTTTCTTGCGTTTCAGGCGCGGCGACCACATCCGCAAAGAGTTGAGTCGGTTTGGCAACTAGGCTTCGCGTCTCCTGATTCACTTCATTGAGCACCACTTCAAGCACATCGCCCAATCGATAAATCACCTCGTTGTCGATGCTCACTGTACCTTGTTCGCCATCGCACGCTAGACGCTCTTTGTTAGCCAGGATCAGTGAGCCTGGAATAAACGCTGCTGCGCCATTTTCTAGCAATCTCACGCGTAGCCCAGCGCGAGAAACATCGAAGATCTCTGCATGGAAAGGTGTCGCTTTTTCCACCTCTGACGCTAATGTGCGCGCATACAACCAATCACCCACATTACGCTCAGCAATTTTATGATGCTTACGGTGCAGCGCAAGCTCTTCACCCACGGTTTCGTCTGCCGTTTGTACTGGCGCTTTCCCAAGGATGTGAGCCTTAAGCATACGATGGTTAATCATGTCTCCGTACTTACGTATCGGTGAGGTCCACGTAGCGTATAGGTTTAAGCCCATCGCATAGTGCGGAAGAGGTTGATTGCCGATTTCGCTGTAAGCTTGGTATTTACGAATGCGGTTATCTAGGTAAGAGGTCTCTTGCGCTGCCAACCAGCGACGCAACTCAGCAAAACCTTCTAAGGTCGCAATAGACTCCGCCGTAAAGGGCAGTTCACCTTCTGGGTTAACCAAGTTTACCACATCAGCGATCTTCTCTGGCTTGAAGCCGGCGTGGGTGTTGAATACACCGGAATCAAAGCTCGCTTGCAGCGTTCGACCCGCACAAATGTTGGCGGTGATCATCGCTTCTTCCACCAAACGGTTCGCGCAGCGGCGCATATCCGCATGAATGGCAACCACATCGTTGTCTTCACTCAACTCGAAACGGTAGTCAGGACGGTCGGGGAACACAACCGCGTGCGTCTCACGCCATTGCGCACGTGCCAATGAGAACTGGTAGAGATCTTGAACCACTTGCGCAATGGTCTCATCCGGTTGCCAATTATCGCAGTGGCCGGTCTCTAACCAATCAGATAGCTGGTCATACACCAAACGCGCATGAGACTGAATGTGCGCGGCAAAGAACTGAATGTCATCACCGATGACGCCATCTTTACTTACCGTCACACGGCAGCACAGCGCTGGGCGTTGCTCGCCTTCAATCAAAGAGCAGAGATCATCGGCAAGATCACGCGGCAACATTGGGATGTTGCGCCCAGGCAGGTAAATGGTGAAACCACGCTCACGCGCGACTTTATCCATCTCACTATCTGGAGTGATGTATGCGGTAGGATCGGCAATCGCGATCGTCAGTTCAAAATCGCCCGATTCCGTTTTCTTCGCATACAACGCATCGTCCATATCTTTGGTCGACGCGCCATCAATCGTCACAAACGGAACATCCGTCATATCGACACGTTCAAGGTCAGCGTCGTCTTTAAGTTCCCAGTGGTCGATACCCGCTGGCTCACTGTTTGGCAAGTCATTTTGCGCCAACGTTACCCACCACGGCGCAATTTTGTCGTCTGCATCGGTGATTTTTTGTGAGATCTCAACAAAAAAGCCATTGTCACCCTTAAGCGGATGACGGATTAAATGAGCAACAACCCAGTCGCCCTCTTTCAAATCATCGCTTTTAATGCCTTTGCGCGTTTTCGCTTTCAGAGACAGCTTTTTCAGCTGAGGATGATCCGGGGCAACGTTCAGTTTGCCTTTGAACCATTTCACACGGCCGATGAAGCGCGTTAAGCCCTGCTCCAATAGCTCTTCCGGTTCAGCGACTTCGCGCTCTTTTTCAGTACGAATGATGGCTTTGACTTTGTCCCCGTGCAGACATTTTTTCATGTACGGTGGTGGAATAAAGAAGCTGGTCTTGCTGTCGACTTCGAGAAAGCCGAACCCTTTCTCGGTGGCTTTAATCGTGCCTTCTTTTTTCGGAAGGGTTTCTTGGATTTGCTGCTTGAGCTGAGCGAGTAGCGGATTGTCTTGGAACATGGATACATTTCTAAGCAAAAAAATTGCGCACACTATAACATTGCCGCCTCGACCAAACCACCTCACGCCGATGACAAGCGAGCAAAAGCCGCGCAAAGCGCTGAAAAAGGCAGCGAAGATGACGCTTTCATGAACACCCAGTTCAGTTTTGAGAACTTTTTGTGATGAAACTCAAGTTTTTCTGGCTTTTGTTATGTTTTTCAGGAATAATTCGCACCCTTGTTTACGTCCCTAGTGGCTTGATGCGATTTACGACTCATCCGCATCTGAACGGAATCAGCTCTTTCTGGATTGATATTGGAATTGGTAGAGCTCATGGGACCTTTAGTTGAATTAATATAGTAGGATCCCAATGACAGATTCTGTAATCAAGTTTAGTGACTTGTCACTGAACGACGCCATCCTATCCGCTCTAGACGGAATGGGCTTTGTATCTCCAACTCCTATCCAAGCAGCAGCAATCCCTCACCTGATGGAAGGCTCTGACGCACTAGGTAAAGCACAAACCGGTACCGGTAAAACAGCGGCTTTCTCTCTACCTTTGTTGAACAAACTTGACCTTGCTCAGCGCAAGCCTCAAGCGATCGTTCTTGCTCCTACCCGTGAACTGGCTATCCAGGTTGCAGCGGAAGTGAAAAACCTCGGTAAAAACATCCAAGGTCTAAAGGTATTGGAAATCTACGGTGGTACGTCCATCGTTGACCAAATGCGAGCGCTTAAAAATGGCGCGCACATCATCGTCGGTACTCCAGGTCGTGTTCAAGATCTGATTAACCGCGACCGTCTGCACCTCGATGAAGTACACACCTTTGTTCTTGATGAAGCAGATGAAATGCTCAATATGGGCTTTGTTGACGATGTAACGGCTATCATGGAGCACGCGCCTTCATCTGCACAGCGCGTTCTTTTCTCTGCGACTATGCCTCCAATGTTGAAAAACATCGTTGAGCGTTTCCTTCGTGAGCCTGTGATGATCGACGTAGCGGGTAAGAACCACACCGTTGATAAAGTAGAGCAGCAATTCTGGGTCGTGAAAGGCGTAGAAAAAGACGAAGCGATGTCTCGCATGCTTGAAACAGAAGAGACAGATGCCTCTATCGTGTTCGTTCGTACTCGTCAAGATACTGAGCGTTTGGCTGACTGGCTATCTGCACGTGGCTTTAAAGCGGCGGCACTGCACGGTGACATCCCTCAATCATTGCGTGAGCGCACCGTAGATCACATCAAACAGGGTGTGATTGATATTCTGGTTGCCACCGACGTTGTCGCTCGTGGTCTTGATGTACCACGTATCACACACGTATTTAACTACGACATCCCATTCGATGTTGAGTCCTACATCCACCGTATCGGCCGTACTGGCCGTGCTGGACGTAAAGGTAAAGCGATCCTGCTTGTGCGCACTAACCAAATGCGCATGCTACGCACCATCGAGCGCGTGACTAAATCTTCTATGGAAGAGATCCAACTGCCACTGCGTGACCAAGTTGCCCAAGCGCGCCTTGTAAAACTTGGTGAAGAACTTGCTGGTGAGAAAGAGCACAAGTCTCTAGACAAATTTGCGGAACTGGTTGAACAGCTTCAAACCACGCTAGAGATTGACGCAAGCACGCTAGCGGCTATCTTACTGAAACGTCAGCAAGGTAAACGCCCGCTATTCTACATTGGTGAAGATCCAATGGTTGAAGCGATTGAGCGTGACAAGCAACGTCGTAAAGAGCGCCGTGAAGGCGGTCGTGATGGTCGTCGCGAAGGTGGTCGTGAGCGCAACTTTAACACCCAAGATTGGGATACTTACCAATTGCAAGTGGGTCGCGAGCAAGGCGTACAAGTGAAAGACATCGTTGGCGCATTGGCGAACGAGTTGGGTCTAACTAAAGGCTCTATCGGTGCGATCAAGCTGGCTCAAGGCGAAACGTACGTTCAGTTGCCAAAAGCGATGTCTTCTGACACGGCAAGCAAACTTCGCAAGCTGCGTATTCGTCAGAAGCAAGTGGATGCAGTGGTCTGTGATTTTGACGACTTCCGCGAGCCTCGTGGACGTCGTGACGGTGGTCGCCGTGAAGGCGGACGTCGCGAAGGTGGCTTTGGTGGTCACCGTGGTCGTGATGGCAACCGCGAAGGTGGTTACCGTGGCAACCGTGAAGGTGGTCGTGGTCATCGCGAAGGTGGCCGTGATGGCGAACGTCGCTTCGACCGTAACCGTGGTGGTGATCACCGTGGTAACTACCGTGGCGAACGCGGTCATGGTAAAGCACGTCACTCTGAAGCTTAATCTTCATTGGTTAAATAAGAAAAAGGTACGCATTGCGTACCTTTTTTTGTGTCTTTTGTTGTTAGGATTGGACCGTTTGAACCGCCAATCAGGCCGTTCGACCAAAAATGTACTTATCCATCATGGCCACCATTTTGCCAATTTCTGGTTTCGTAATGGTGTCATTCGCGCCAAGTGCCAGTGCTTTTGCTCGGTTGTCCTCACTCATTAGAGAAGAGAACATCACGATGGGGATCGATTGATACGCTTCGCTCTCTCGAAGGCGTTTGACTAAGTGCATGCCATCCATACGAGGCATCTCTACATCCGTCACCACACCATCGATCAACTCGCTGACTGGTAAGTTTTCCTCTCTCGCCACTTCAATCAAATTCATCAGCTTGTCGTGTGCTTCACCACCATCTTTACAAGCAATGATGTTGTAGCCAGATGAACTCAAGGTATCTTGGATTAGAGAGCGGATAAAAGCAGAGTCATCGACCACCATGATGGTTTTGCCATTACGCTTGGTGATCATCCGTTGGTTCATATCGACGCTCTTATCTTCTTTCACGTCGTACTTATCCATGGACAATTCTGGGTTGATGTCGGCAATGATTTTTTCAAAGTCGAGGATCATGATGAGGTTGCCATCTTTACGTACCACCGCAACAACGCAGTCTTGTTCGCCCGCTTCTAAAAACTGGCTTGGTGACTCCACGTCATTCCACGAAATACGGTGAATGCGACTGATACTGTCAATCAAAAACCCATTGGTCATATTGTTGAAGTCAGTGACAATAACAAACTTTCGAGCGAGATCTGGGTTGGTCGGAACACCGAGCCAGCCAGCCAAATCCACCAGCGGGGTCAAAATATCACGTGATGAAAATACGCCCACCATATGCGGCTGTGCGTTGGGGTAATCAGTGGTTTCCGGCACCTGAATCACTTCGCGTACTTTGGCGACGTTGATACCGTAATAACACGTTTTGGTTTGACCATTTGGGAGCTGTTTTTCTAAATGAAATTCAATGATTTCCAGCTCATTGGTACCGCTCTCAGTGAGTATCGTACTGCTAGATACGCTCATAATGACTTATTGCCTGCTCTCAACTTGAAGATATACGCCTTTTTAACCGCTATTCACGCTTTTGTAAATTGCCACCCCGTAGGTTCGGTGTAGGAATAACCAAATTTGCGTCGATTCCGTGACGAAAAGCGAGGTCTGTGCGTTGTGGTACTTTTAGTGTAGACAGGATTGTCAGCATGATCACTGAAAAATCATCACGCTAATCAATCCGAATCTGCCCGATTAAAAAGCCGGCACTATGAGAGCGACAACTTTTTCACTGTGTGACGCTCGACCAAGGTCGGCTCTAGTTGCACGACTTGGCTCTCCTCGACGCTGTTCTCAAGACGCTGCAATAGTGCCTCGACCGCCGCTTTGCCGAGTCGATACTTAGGTTGATGGATGGTGGTTAAGGCGGGAGTCATAAAGCGCGCGATATGAATGTCGTCATACCCGATGATAGAGAGCTGATCCGGAATTTTGATCCCTAACTCGGCGGCAGCGTTGATCACGCCAAGTGCCATCATGTCATTGCAGACAAAAATCGCACTGGGCAGCGGCCCTTTCTCGACCATCTTATGCAGTGCGTTGTAACCGCCTTCACACTCAAAGTCCCCTTCGATGATCCAGTTCGCTTTGAACTCATTGCCCGCTTCGTTCATCGCGCGTTTATACCCTTCATAACGCATCTGCGCTTGGTGTTTAGCCAGTGGCCCGGTGATACACCCAACCTGAGTATGACCACAATCAATCAAATATTTCGCCGCTAAATAGCCGCCGCGCAAAGAGTTGTCTTGAATCTTGTCGCTGGTAAACAGCATCGGGCCCCAATCCATAACGACAACGGGGATGTCTGGGTATTTGTCGAAGATATCAATGCGCTCACCTTCAAGCGACGAGCACATCAGAATCAGCCCATCGACACGCTTTTGCAGCAGAGTATTGATGGATTGACGCATACGCTCATGATCGCCTTCGGTATTGCACAAGATCAGGTTATAGCCTTGATGATAGCAACTGCGCTCTACGCCCTTGACCACCTCACCAAAAAATGGGTTCGTCGAGGTCGTCACCAGCATACCGATGGTGTTCGTACGATTGACTTTAAGACTGCGCGCAAGCGCCGATGGCGTGTAATTGAGCTGAGAAGCGGCTTGATTGACGCGCTCGGAGATCGCTTCACTCACAAAACGCGATTGGTTGATCACATGGCTAACCGTAGAGGTTGAGACCCCTGCCAGTTTGGCAATATCTTTCATGGTCGCCATATCATCGTCTCCTTACTACAGCGATATTATGGCTGCCGACCCGGCAGCCATCTAGACAAGCTAGACTCGCTCAGCAAGAAACGCCTCCACTTCTTGACGACTAGGAATCGACGTTTGTGCGCCAAACCGTGTCACGGAGAGCGCCGCCGCTGCATGAGCGAACCTAATCGAAGATTCTAGAGGCAAATCCTCTAATAAGCCAGTGACCAAGGCCCCATTAAAGGTATCACCTGCGGCTGTGGTATCCACGGCCTCAACACGAAAGCCCGGGATAAGTTCCCCCCGTCCATTTTGACTGAGCCATACGCCCTTAGCGCCCAGAGTAATGAGCACGATCTCAATGCCTTTCTGGTGCAAAGCATTCGCGGCTTGCTGCGCTGAGGCATCATCGGTCACCGTGATACCCGTCAGAACTTGCGCTTCGGTCTCATTTGGGGTGATGACATCCACACACGCCAGCAACTCATCGCTGAGCATCTGCGCAGGGGCTGGGTTTAAAATGACATTGGTACGCGCTTCTTTGGCAATGCGGGCGGCTTTCTCAATGCCGCACATGGGGGTTTCCAATTGCATTAATAGATAGTGAGCTTGACGAATCGCTTGGCAATCTTCGTTGTCTATCGCGTCTGCAATCAGCTTCGCGTTTGCTTCCGCTGAGATGCAAATGCTGTTTTCACCGCTGTCAGCCACTTGGATCATCGCAATCCCAGTCGGACAGTTAGGTTGCATTTTTACGCCAGAGATGGTGATTTTATCCAACTTAAAGCTCTCACGGATGTTAATGCCAAACGCATCATCGCCGACACATGCGATAAATCCGACATCCGCATTGAGCCGAGCGGCCGCTACCGCTTGGTTGGCGCCCTTGCCACCAGGAATGACTTGATAATGTCGACCGTGCAGCGTCTCACCTGGACGCGGGAAAGAAGGCACCTGAAGAACATGGTCAGCGTTAACACTACCCAATACCACTAACTTATTCATAGAAAATTCCTCGGTTCGAGTGAACCTTGTTTCGAGTTACGCTAAATACCTTTTCACTCACAAGGGTGACTCTCGCTCGGTTTTATCAAGACTAAGCCTTGTGAGTGCAAAGGTATTCGCCCTCCTACTCCCCTTTAGGCAAAGGAAGTAGGAAGGCACGCACGATCACCATGCGTTATTTCATGACGTGATTACTTAGTCACCACTTTCAACGGTACTGGGATGTAAGCTTCAACGCTTTCCCCTTTCAGCACTTTCGCTGCGGTCTCAATGCCCAATGCACCAATCAGATCCGGTTGCTGAGCAATGGTCGCCGCCAATTTGCCACGGTTAACCGCTGCAATGCCGTCGTCTGTGCCATCAAAACCAACGATCATCACCTCTTTACCCGATGCTTCGACCGCGCGCAGTGCACCCAGCGCCATCTCATCGTTTTGGGCGAAGACGGCTTGTACATCTGGGTTTGCTGCCAGCAAGTTTTCCATTACGTTCAAACCTTTAGTACGGTCGAAATCCGCTGGCTGACTGGCCAACAGTTCCATTTCGCTGCCTTTCACCGCGTTCATGAAACCCTCACCACGCTCACGCGCTGCAGAAGTACCTGCGATACCTTCAAGCTGAATCACTTTGGCTTTCATGCCCACTTTTTCGACGATGTAGTTACCCGCAAGCTCGCCCCCTACGACGTTATCAGACGCAATGTGACTGACAACTTCACCACGGCTTGCACCGCGGTCAAGCGTAAGCACAGGGATATTGCTGCGGTTGGCCATACGAATCGCGTTCGATACCGCATCAGAATCGGTTGGGTTGATTAAGATCGCTTTCACGCCACGTACCGTAAGATCTTCCACGTTGGAGAGCTCTTTACTTGGGTCATTTTGCGAGTCCAGAACGATCAGTTCGTAACCCAACTCTTTCGCCTTCGCTTCCGCGCCATCTTTCATGGTGACAAAAAATGGGTTATTCAACGTTGAGAGAACAATCGCCATCGTGTCTTGCGCATGAGCGGCAACAGACACAGTGGATGACAGCAGAGCAGCAGAGATAAGAGTTGCTAGTTTTTTCATTGTTTTAGTCCTTTATGTAGGGGGAGACTCGAAGTGTGACCACGACGAGTCAGAGTTAACCTAATTACTTGTTTTTGTTATCGACCAGTACCGCAAGTAGAATCACTACGGCCTTAGCGATCATTTGGAAGTAAGAGGAGACATCGAGCAAGTTCAGCGCATTGTTCAAGAAACCAATGATCAGCGCGCCAATCAAGGTGCCCATGATTCGCCCTTTACCACCCATTAAGCTGGTACCACCTAATACCACCGCTGCGATGGCATCCAGCTCATAGCCCATACCTGCCGTCGGTTGCGCTGACGACAAGCGAGAAGTGATGATGATCCCTGCCAGTGCCGCCAACAGACCACAGATGGCGTACACTCCGATTTTCACTCGGTCGACGTTAATGCCCGATAAGCGTGTGGCCGACTCATTACCGCCCAGCGCGTAGACGTAACGACCAAAACGAGTGTGATTGAGTAGATACCACGCCGCTGCAAATACCACGACCATCAACCAGACAGGAACCGGGATCCCTAAGGCGTAGCCGGTACCAAACCAAGCGAACGCATCGGCGGTATCGGTAAAGCCCGTTGAAATAGGGCGACCATCGGTGTACACCATAGTGACGCCACGCAAAAGAGTCATAGTGACCAAGGTGGCGATAAACGCCTGCACCTTACCTTTGGCAATGATGATCCCGCTGATCGCACCCAGCGCCGCTCCCGCCAACAGTGCGGTTGGCACGGCGATAAGGACCGGAACTTCCAGTGCAATCATGCTCGCGGCAAAAGCACCACATAAGGCCAGCACAGAGCCGACGCTCAAATCGATGCCCGCGGTTAAAATCACCAGCGTCATCCCCACCGCAATGATCGCATTGACCGAGGTTTGGCGAAGAATATTTAAAATGTTATCAAGGGTGAAAAAGTTCGGGTTTAAGAACGACACCACGACAATCAAAAACAGCAGGGCAATCAAAGATTTCTGCTCGATTAACCACTCTTTGCTCAGCAGCTTTTTGCTGTGGCTTGGGTTCGCTTTAGTTAGGGTTTTGCTGCTCATGCTGCATCCTCAATACGCTTTTTACCGACGGCACACGCCAGTAGTGTTTCCTGGTCTGCCTCTTTGGCATCAAATTCGCCGCTAATTCGGCCCTCGTGCATCACTAAAATGCGATCACTCATTCCGAGCACTTCTGGCATTTCCGACGACACTAAGATGATGCTCATCCCATCTGCTTTAAATTTATTAATCAGTTGGTAGATCTCTTTCTTGGCGCCGACATCCACGCCGCGTGTTGGCTCATCGAGAATCAGCACTTTAGGCTTGGTCATCAAGCCTTTCGCAATCGCTACTTTTTGCTGATTGCCCCCCGATAAGTTGCCAATGATCTGCTCTCGACTTGGCGTCTTGATGTTAAACAGACGAATAAAATCATCGACGGCAATCACTTCATCGCCATGCTGAATACGCCCGCCCTTGGTGAGCTTATCCAATGAACAGAGCGACATGTTCTCTTTGACAGAAAGCCCCAGCACCAGTCCATCGCCTTTACGATCTTCAGAGATGTAGGCAATACCATTCGCGAGCGCATCTTGAGGGTTTTCTGGATTGACCGTTTTGCCATTGAGATTGATCACGCCGCGCTCACTTGGCAGCGCACCGTAGATCACTTTCATCAGCTCGGTACGTCCAGCGCCCATCAGGCCGGACACTCCCAAGATCTCACCTTGGTTTAAGGTAAAGCTGACATCTGAAACGCCCGAACCGGTCAGGCCAATCACTTCCAAACAGACCTTGCCATGCGTAACCGCGATGCGTGGGTACTGCTCGTCCAATTTGCGTCCGACCATCATCTCAATCAGGCCATCTTCATCGGTATCAGACACCGGACATTCACCAATGAACTTGCCATCACGCAGCACGGTAATGTCATCACAAATCTGGAAAATTTCCTTGAGGCGATGGGAGATATAGACAATGCCGCAACCCTGATCACGCAGTTCATTGATCACCGCAAACAGCGATTCCGTTTCGGTATCGGTCAAGGCATCGGTTGGCTCATCCATAATGATGACTTTGGATTCGAATGAGAGCGCCTTGGCGATTTCCACCATTTGCTGCTCACCCAAACTCAACTCACCCAACAACTGCTTCGAGCTGTGTTTCACGTTCAAGCGGCGCAACAATTTATCCGCTTCCGCGTACATGGTGTCCCACTGAATACGCCCTAACGCTGAGGTAAATTCGCGACCTAAGAAGATGTTTTCTGCAATCGTCAACTCAGGGATCAGGTTCAACTCTTGGTGAATAATGCTGATGCCTGCTTGTTGTGAGTCCCTTGGTCCTTTAAAAGCCGCGGGTTGGCCCTGATAGTGGATGGTTCCGCTATCTTTGGTGTAGATGCCGGTCAGGACTTTCATCAAGGTTGATTTGCCTGCTCCGTTCTCCCCCATCAGCGCCATCACTCGGCCTGGGTACACATTGAGGCTGGCGCTATCTAGGGCTTTGACCCCGGGAAACGCTTTGTCGATGTCACTCAGTTGTAAGATAGCTTGAGACATAATTGTTCCTGTCTTTGTGCAGCGTCACCGCGTCACACGATGTCGCCAACGTCATGGTGGTTAAAACACGACGCCCGATTGGAAGATAACATTGGCATACGGTGTACATTCGCCCGTACGCACAATCGCACGACTGTGCTCGCTACGCTGTTTAAACGCTTCATGAGAGAGGGTGTGCACTTCGATTGTCTTACCTGACGTGCGACGCTCCTCATCGATCAACGCCATCAATGCTTGATGATGCTCAGGACTGACTTCGGCAAACTCTTGCGCCACGATCACTCCTTCAATCTGGGCTTCACTTAACCAGACACGTACCGTATCTAAAAAGCTGGGCACGCCATAAGTCAGCGCCAAATCGATGCGCTGCACCGACTCTGGAATAGGCAAACCGGCATCACACACGGTGATTTCATCGGTATGGCCGAGTGTCGCCGCTAGGTGGGACAACTCCGCATTCAGTAGGGAACTTTTTTTCATGTTGGGAACCTTTTTCTCGTTCATCGTTTCGCTGGCCGTGGGCTTCTCTTACCGGAAACAGCGCGATCACATCGCGTTAATACCCCTGACGCTGATTGACGCACTGTTTAAAACACGTTGCTTCAATCAACCTTGTAAACGCCATCGAAACGTTTCGATGAGATAATAGAACGCTCAGTGATGAATGCGATACCTCTGCGTTGAGAGTGTGAGAATGATCGATAGAAACAAGCAACACGCCAACAAAAAAGTGATCGCATTCACTTTCAAGACGGTCGGTTCAGACACGTTTTATCGATGCCATGAATAGATAAGTATGAAAAGTGACCCAGAATAAAAGAGAAAAGGCGCGACCCATCGTTGACTCAAATCAATGACAGGCCGCGCCCTAATGAGAGGGGAATGCGTTTAAACGCGCTCCTCAAGTGCAATGTTGTTGTTTGCCCAAAGTAGCGCTTGCAAACGGTTTTTTGCGTTGATTTTCTTGAAGATATTGTGCAAGTGGGTCTTCACCGTGTTCTCACTGACGAACAGCTCATCGGCGATCTGCAAGTTAGACGCCCCATGCCCAAGTAGCCGCATGATCTCTTTTTCTCGCTTGGTCAAACTGGCGTAGGATTGCGACGTGGTCACGGTGTTAGCACAGCGAAAGTGTTCGATGTAATCCTGGGCCAGTTTACGAGACAGCCACATCTCATCTTGCATGATCTTTTCCATGCCTTTGAGAAGCAGCGATAAATCGTCATCGTTATAAAACACGCCCACCAAGTTGCGCCACTTGAAGAGTTGCGTAGAAGGCACCTCTTGTGGGCAGTTAATCACGATCTCACGCGACACATGGTCATTGTTCGTTTTTGCTTGGCTGTACAGTTCAAACTTTTCTTCGTCGATGTACTGAAAATCGAAGAGTACAAAATCACCTAACAAGCTGCTATCGAAGTGTCCCGACTGCAAATCTTCCATGGTGACAATGTTCACTTTGAGGTGTAATCCCTGCTCAAGAGAATCTCGAAACAGTTTTGATTGCATACTTACGTCTGATAAAAGCGTAATTTGGTAGTGATGTCCATTTGTCATAGCAATAGTCCTAGCTCAACCCATTCACAATTTAAAACTATCGTTTAGCTCAGATTAGTCAACGTGGTTGATTGAGACATCCCTCAAGTTTTATACGCAATTACTCTAATATTCAGATGTTTATATTGATTATCTCATTTTTAAGAATCGAAACAGATCGATTTTAACCTTGTGATCCGTCTCTCAACTGCCATTTCAGCATGCCAGAAAGTATCAACAAGACAAAAAAGAGTAGACCTGAGCTCCCTCCACCACCGCCACTTGATGGAGAGGACGCCGTTTCAGTGCTGTAGACCAAACGGCGCTGGCCATTGCTTGTCACCACATAGGTTTTTGGCGTTTCTTGCCCGTTAATAACCCGCTCGATCCAATCTTGGTAATCGTACACGTCGGTAAAAACCGAGGTCACACTCACCGATTGATCACCACACTGAGAAGGACCAAAACTGGTGATCCCGACCTGGATAAACTCAACACCATTATCCCAATAGACAGGGCCACCGGAATCACCACTGCACGTCGAGTTTCGATAACCGGCTGAGATCTCACCACTGAAACAGAGTTGTTTGCTGGTGATATTACTGCCAAACTCGCTGCGGCAAGTGGCGGTGGAGACGTAGTCCAGCGTCGTATCTCGCGCTTGCGTGCCGCCATCAGCACCACCTTCGATCAAACCATGCCCGACGGCTTTAAAGGTATCGCTAGCACCAAAGCTATTGTTGACTGTTGAATTGATAAGATAGGTGTAGTCGCTCGCACTGACCGCCGTTTCGAGCTTGATGATGGCAATGTCATTTGGCCAAAGCGCCGCTTCACTGTTTTGGTAATTATCGGGGTAATAGAACTCGCTTGCGCGCGCTTGTTCTGCGGTGAGAAAATCATCCTCATCATCAAGCCCCGGCGCGACGACGGTATAGAGCATTAAGTCATCATCACCATAAATGCAGTGCGCCGCCGTTAATACGTAACGGCTGTTGATGAGTGTCGCGCCGCAAAAAGAGGAAGGTTGATAGACGCTGTCCGTTTTGTAAAACAAGCTGGCAAAGGTGGGGTAATCCGTTAGATCGGTCGTCGTGCCATTGACAATATACGGCGAGATTTCTGCTGCATTTACACAGGCGGTGGACACCATTAGCGCCCACCCTGCTACTCTCCATCGACCCATCATGCTCATCCCTCACAACACTCTACTCAATAAGTTTAGTTTACGAGTGTCGCTTGTGAGAAGATCGACGCCGTTTATGCGTGACGACGTTTACCAAACAGAACAAGTGCCAATAAGGAGAAGAAGCCAAGGCTACCGCCGCCTCCAGATGAAGAGGTCGTTGTCGTATCTGACACGACATCTGCGCTATCAATCACCGTACCGCTGCTCGTTTGGTATAAAGTCCTTGTACCGTTTGATGTGGTGACATAGTACTTGGCGGTCTCACCGCCACTGATAACCGACTGAATCCAACTATCGTAATCGTACACCTCCGTAAATACGGAAGAGTAGTCATAAGCCTTCGCTCCACACGTTTTGAATCCCCAACTGGTGATCCCAATTTGCACGTAGGCGGCACCATTGTACCAAAACACTGGTCCACCGGAGTCCCCTTCACATGTGGAGTTTTTGTAGTTACCGGACACTTCCCCATCAAAACAGAGCTGTTTGTCGGAAATGCTCGAATCGCAGGTCGAACTTGGTGAGATGATATCGAGAGAGGTAGCTTGGAGGTAGCCACTGCTGGATTGATTCCCTTCAATTAAACCATGACCGATAGCGATAAAATTATCGCTCGATTTCGATTCAACATACGTATCGTTGGCGATGCTGTTGAGCAAAGCACTGTAGTCTGGATTACCACTGATCGTTGATTCAAGTTTTAAGATCGCGATGTCGTCTGGCCAAGGGGCGGAATCAACATAAGTGTCCGGATAATAGTACTCTTTCACTCGGTATTTATTGGACGTGCTCAAATAGTCGGCCGTATCTTGGAGTTGGGGAACCACCCAGTAGTGAAGCATCTCACTCTCGGCACCGTACACACAATGCGCAGCTGTCAGCACGTACTCAGCGTTGATGACCGTCGCGCCGCAGCGATAACCATAGTAGGCGTCATCATCAAAATATAAACTCGAAAATGAGGGATAGCTGCTTACTGAAACATCATCACCATTCACTATATAAGTAGATACATCGGCGGCATAGAGCGGGGTCGCGAGCGTGACACCCAATAAGAGAAATACGTTTTTCATTCAATACATCCTTGAAACAGCAGCCTTGATTCTACCCAATTATTGATACAAAAAAACCTCTCCGCGGAGAGGTTTATTCACAATATCTATCATTTAACTATGATTAACCGCGATAGTATCTCTGCGGGACAAACGGCATTTTTTCTACCGTCATGGGCAGTTTCTTACCACGAACCTCGGCAAACAAAGTGGTGCCGATGCTGGCCAGATCGGCGCGGACATACGCCATAGAGACGGGCTTGCCGGCATTCGGGCCTGCGGTGCCGCTGGTGACGATGCCGATTTTGTTGTCTGATTCATCAAATAACTCAGTGCCTTCACGAACCGGCGCTTTGGTTTGACCCACAAGACCGACGCGCTTGCGCGAGACATCTTTCGATTCAATTTGACCAAGAATAATGTCGGCCCCTGGGAAGCCCCCTTCTCGCTCGCCGCCGATGCGACGCACTTTCTGGATGCCCCAAAGCAAACTTGCCTCAACTGGGGTCGTGGTCGGGTCAAGATCATGGCCGTAAAGACATAGGCCACACTCTAAGCGCAAAGAATCGCGCGCGCCTAGGCCAATCCACTCCACCTCATCTTCCGCCGTTAAACGGGTCGCCAACTCCTGCGCGTGCGAGTTCGGCACCGAGATTTCAAATCCGTCTTCACCGGTGTAGCCGCTTCGACTGATCACGCACTCCACACCCAGTAAGTTGAGGCGTTTGACATCCATAAAGACCATATTCGCCACATCAGGGTTGAATCTTGCCAATACGTCCACCGCTTGTGGGCCTTGAATCGCAAGTAGGGCGCGATCTTCAATCACCTCCAGCTCCACGCCCGATGGCAGATGGGCTTGCAGGTGATCGATATCTTGCTGTTTGCACGCCGCATTAACCACGACAAACAAGTGATCGCCTAAATTGGCCACCATCAAGTCATCCATAATGCCGCCGTTGTCGTTAGTAAAAAACGCATAGCGCTGATTGCCTACAGGCAAATCCATTATGTCGACAGGAACCAAAGACTCAAGGAAGGCCGCGGCCCCTTCACCATGCAATCGCAATTGTCCCATGTGGGACACATCAAAAAGTCCGGCAGCGTCTCGGGTATGAAGATGCTCTTTCTTAACGCCAAGTTTGTATTGCACAGGCATATCATAGCCAGCGAACGGCACCATCTTTGCGCCCGCTTCAACATGCAGAGTATGAAGAGGGGTTTTCAGTAATTCTTGAGTCATTGTTGTCTCCATGTGATCCGGTCCGTTTTCCTTGAGAGGAAACCTTGTTTCCAATAATAAACACGACGATGACGAGAATGCACCCTAAATAAGAGCGGGAGAAGTGAAAGTGTGACATTTAACATTAAATTCACAACAGGGCATCATCAATAAAAACGCCGCCTTGAGCAAGATTCGATCAAAGCGGCGTTATTCTACGCATAAACAACACAAAAGCAAACGTTTGCTTTCACTATAGGAAATTTACATTTGATTCACGTTATTTGGCTGTCACCCACAAAATGTGCGCGTCTTGCTCACTGGTTGAGATCAACATGTGGCCCATATTGGCGTCATAATAGACGCTGTCACCCACCGTCAACTCAATAGGTTCATAAAACTCTGAGTAGAACCGAACCGTGCCCGATAAGATCAATAGAAACTCTTCACCGTCATGACGAACCCAGTCGCTGTACTCTTCAAAACGCCTCGCATGGACACGGCTTTTAAAAGGCATCATCTTCTTATTGGACAATTGAGTAGCCAGCAATTCGTGTTCATACGTCTGCGTGGGGTGCGGTTTTCCGTGCCCAACTCGGGTGACATCTCTTCGCCCTGTGGCGACTTTTTTTCTTGGTGGCTCAAAGAGTTGTGGCATATCTATCGCCAAGCCCGATGCCAATTTTTGCATCGCTTGGAAAGTCGGTGATATTTGCTCGTTCTCAATTTTACTGAGCGTTGAACGCGCGAGCCCAGTGCGTTGACTGGCTTCCTCAAGCGTGATGCCCAACTTGCTACGAATCTCTTTGATGCGCTCGCCTAACTTAAGCGGCTCGATGTTTTGATCACCCGCTTCCTTCGCTAGGGTGATGGACGGGTACTCATCGTAGATATCTTCTGACATGTTTCCCTCAGTCATACTTTCTTCACTTCCTATTTGGATTTCATTGTGCCCCAAGGTCGTACAACTGGAAAGGTGAGGATAGGAAATATAGTGTGCACTCGTTAACAAAAACCACAAGCGTGTTTCCAATAGGAAATTTTTGGTTGATTGTTGATGCAACTCCCGCTATGTTACCAACTTGTTAGTTGTCGAGATGCATTTTTACCCCAGTGTTTCGCGCCATTTTTGCGACCAAGTTGGGTTTTCCCCTCTCTTTTCGGGGCATGGATTTACACAAAATTTAGTCAGCACGCTGACGACTCAATTGGAAGGTCATCGACTATGAACAACACCTATCACAATCATCGCTTAGAGAATTTTTTCTCAACTCAACTCAGTGCCACCGACGACGCCGTCTTTGCCGGCATCCAAGCGGAGCTGTCTCGACAAAACGAACAGATCGAGTTGATCGCTTCAGAAAACATTGTGTCAAAAGCGGTGATGCAGGCTCAAGGCACCTGCCTAACCAACAAATACGCAGAAGGTTACCCAGGTCGCCGCTACTACGGTGGCTGTGAGCATGTCGATACGGTCGAGGCCATCGCTATCGAACGCGCTAAAAAACTTTTTCAGTGTGAATACGCAAACGTTCAACCTCACTCTGGCGCTCAAGCAAACGGCGCCGTCATGCTCGCACTGCTGCAACCGGGCGACACCATTTTAGGCATGTCTCTTGATGCCGGCGGCCACCTCACACACGGCGCAAAACCTGCGCTATCGGGTAAATGGTTCAACGCTGTGCAATATGGGGTGGATCGCGACACGCTCGAAATCAATTACGACGATGTCCGTGCACTGGCAAAAGCGCATCAACCTAAGCTCATCATCGCCGGCGGCAGCGCCATTCCTCGTACGATTGATTTCGCCCAGTTCCGCGCGATTGCTGACGAAGTCGGCGCTTTGCTGATGGTCGATATGGCGCACATCGCCGGCCTTATCGCCACTGGCGCGCACCCAAGCCCTCTTCCCTATGCTGATGTCGTCACCACAACGACGCACAAAACCCTGCGCGGCCCACGTGGTGGCATGATTTTGACCAATGATGAAACCATCATCAAAAAGATTAACTCTGCCGTCTTCCCAGGGCTACAAGGCGGGCCGTTGATGCATGTTATTGCAGCGAAAGCGGTGGCGTTTGGTGAAGCACTCGGGCCTGAGTTTAAGACTTATATCAATTCGGTGATCAGCAACGCAAAAGTTCTTGCCGAGGTGTTGCAAACTCGCGGGTGTGACATTGTGACAGGCGGAACGGACACGCATTTGATGCTCGTCGACCTAAGGCCAAAAGGGTTAAAGGGCAATAAAGCAGAAGAAGCGCTTGAGCGTGCCGGGATCACATGTAACAAAAATGGCATCCCATTCGATTCTGAGAAGCCTATGATTACATCGGGCATTCGATTGGGAACGCCTGCGGGAACCAGCCGCGGCTTTGGCGCTGAAGAATTCAAACTTATCGGACAATGGATTGGTGATGTTCTGGACGGGTTAGTCGATACCCCTGAAGGAAATGCAGAAGTAGAGCAACGCGTTCGCAAAGAAGTGAAAGCCTTGTGTCATCGCTTCCCACTGTACCAATAATCAATTTTATCTTAGTTATTTTGGAGATTAAGCAATGGACAAAACACTGAAGTTTGCAGATAGCCATGAGTGGGTACGTGACAACGGTGATGGCACTGTAACTATCGGTATTTCTGAGCACGCTCAAGAAATGCTTGGCGACGTGGTCTTCGTCGACCTACCGGAAGTAGAAGACGAGATTGAAGCCGGCGACAGCTTCTCGTTGGTTGAATCGGTTAAGGCCGCTTCTGATATTTACGCGCCGATCACCGGTGAAATCATCGAAATCAACGAAGAGCTCGAAGACAGCCCAGAGCTAATCAACGAAGAACCGTATGAAGGCGGATGGATCGTCAAAGTGAAGATGTCTGATCCTTCTGAGCTAAATGACCTAAAAGACGCCGAAGAATACCTAAACTCAATCGAAGACGAGTAATAAGAACAACAGCAAAGCTGCCCCCATTTGGGAGGCAGCTTTTTTTCACGGTTCGCTCAGCGAACTTTGGAGCAGGTAAAGGACAATGACTGAATTACTTCAAAGCCTCAGCACACAAAATGAGTTCGTTGCTCGCCACAACGGCCCAAACACACAAGACCAACAAACCATGTTGGCGGCCATCAATGCCACCAGTTTAGACGCTCTGATTGAGGAAACGGTGCCGCCGCAGATTCGTCTTGAGCAGCCACTAAGCTTGGCCCCAGCCAAGAGCGAAGCAGATATGCTGAGCGCTATGCGCCAGTTCGCCGATCAAAACCAAGTGAAACGCACCTTCATTGGTCAAGGCTACTACAACACCTTCACGCCCAACGTGATTCTGCGTAACGTGATGGAAAACCCAGGTTGGTACACGGCCTACACGCCCTATCAGCCAGAAATCTCACAAGGCCGTTTGGAATCTCTGCTCAACTTCCAACAGATGGTGATGGATTTAACCGCGATGGACATCGCGAACGCCTCCCTTCTTGATGAAGCGACCGCAGCGGCAGAAGCGATGACGCTGTGTAAACGCGCCGGCAAGAGCAAGAGCAACGTCTTTTTTGTTGCCGATGATGTGCACCCTCAAACGATTGAAGTCGTCAAAACGCGTGCAAAATACATCGGCTTTGATGTCACCATAGGGTCACTGGACTCTCTCCCAGAACAAGACGTATTCGGTGCTTTGGTTCAATACCCGGGAACAACCGGTGAAGTGCGTGATTTGAGCGACGTGATCGCCAAAGCGCAAGCCAACAAAACACTGGTTGCAGTTGCGACCGACCTACTCGCGTGCGCACTGCTTAAGCCTGCGGGTGAAATGGGCGCAGATGTGGTGATTGGTTCAGCGCAACGTTTTGGCGTACCTATGGGTTACGGCGGTCCACACGCAGCCTTTATGGCGACGCGTGACAAACACAAGCGCACCATGCCAGGACGCGTGATTGGCGTATCGATTGATGCCAACGGCAACCAAGCCCTGCGTATGGCAATGCAAACCCGTGAGCAACACATCCGCCGCGAAAAAGCAACATCAAACATCTGTACCGCGCAAGCACTGCTGGCCAATATGGCGTCGTTCTACGCGGTTTACCACGGTGCGGAAGGTCTACGTACCATCGCACGCCGCACGCATCACATGACCGCGATTTTAGCCGCTGGCCTAACCAAATCTGGCTTCGAGCTGGCGCACAACAGCTTCTTCGATACCATCACCATCAATTCAGGCAGCCAAACAGAGGCCCTGTACGCCAAAGCACAAGCGGCAGACATCAACCTGCGCCTGATCGCAGATAAAGCGCAACTGGGCGTGAGTTTTGATGAAACCACCACCACTGATGACATCGCAGCACTATTTAACGTGTTTGGTGTGAAAGAAGAGATCAACGGACTGTCGTCAGAAATCAGTGGCAATGAGTACGCCGCGATTCCTGAAACGCTACGACGCACGTCAGCGTACCTAACGCATCCTGTCTTCAACACGCATCACAGTGAAACGCAGATGATGCGTTACCTCAAGCAGCTTGAGAACAAAGACTTCTCACTGACACACGGCATGATCCCGCTCGGCAGCTGTACTATGAAGCTTAACGCCGCAGCAGAGATGATTCCTGTCACTTGGCCTGAGTTCGGCGCTCTTCACCCGTTCGCGCCACTAGAGCAAGCCGCTGGCTACGCGGCACTGGCGAAAGATCTGAAAGAGAAGCTTTGTGAAATCACGGGTTATGATGATTTTTCATTGCAGCCTAACTCTGGTGCATCGGGTGAGTACGCGGGTCTGATTGCTATCCAGCGTTACCACGAGAGCCGTGGCGAAGGTCACCGCAATGTGTGTCTCATCCCAAGCTCAGCGCACGGCACCAACCCGGCGACGGCTTCAATGGTGTCGATGAAAGTTGTGGTGGTGAAATGTGATGAAGACGGCAACATCGATTTGACCGATCTGGCGGACAAAATTGAAAAGCACGCTGACAACCTCTCTAGCATCATGATCACCTACCCGTCCACACACGGCGTGTACGAAGAGCAAGTGAAGCAGGTGTGTGAAATGGTCCACGCGGCGGGCGGCCAAGTCTACCTAGACGGTGCCAACATGAACGCGCAGGTAGGTTTGACCTCACCGGGCTTGATTGGCTCTGATGTCTCTCACCTCAACCTACACAAAACCTTCTGTATCCCGCATGGCGGCGGTGGCCCGGGTATGGGACCAATTGGCGTCAAGTCGCATCTCGCGCCTTTCTTGCCGGGTCACATTGAAAACGGTGTTGAAGGTAAAGAGTTTGCCGTCTCTGCGGCGGATCTTGGCAGTGCATCAATCCTTCCTATCTCTTGGGCCTACATCGCAATGATGGGCGAAGCTGGCCTCACTGAAGCGACCAAGGTGGCGATTTTGAACGCCAACTATGTGATGGAGCGCCTGCGCCCTCACTACCCTGTGCTTTATCGCGGTAAGAACGGCCGAGTGGCGCATGAGTGCATCATCGACATCCGACCGCTAAAAGAAGAGATCGGCATCAGTGAAGAAGACATCGCGAAACGTTTGATGGACTACGGTTTCCACGCGCCAACCATGTCGTTCCCAGTCGCCGGCACCTTGATGGTTGAACCAACGGAGTCTGAAGATCTGGCTGAGTTGGATCGTTTCTGCGATGCGATGATCGCCATCCGCGAAGAGATGAACGCCGTAAAAGAAGGCGCTTGGCCACTCGACAACAACCCACTGGTCAACGCACCGCACACACAAGTGGATTTGGCGAGCGAACACTGGGATCGTCCATACTCACGCGAAGTGGGTTGCTTCCCATCCAGCGCGACTAAACAATGGAAATACTGGCCAACCGTCAACCGTGTCGACAACGTCTACGGTGACCGCAACTTGATCTGCTCTTGCCCGAGTATTGAGAGTTATGAAGGGTAAGTGGGGTAGATAGAACAGCCCGCTATTTGTTGGATGTTCTAGTTAAATCTAAAGCGAGCCGAGTAAGGCTCGCTTTTTTGTTGGTTCAAAGTCCGTAAATCTAAGTGAAATTGTGATTTGCTCGGGATACAACAAGTAATTGGACAATCTCGTGTTAGGACTTAAACTAAAAGTCGTCAACTTTGAATAAGCTGAGTTTGAGGAAACAATGGCTCAAATATGTCGAATTACTCGATGGCTATTCATCTATTTATCCCGCAACTTCCTAATCTCAGCCATCATTTGACTCAGCCTTTCTCTATCCCGAGATGAGTAAGCCGTCATATCTCGCGAATTCTGAACAGAATCTTCATACTCATCGGCTCTTTTTTGTATTGCCTCTTGCAGGTAAATATTTAAGCTCTCAGCTCGAAGCAAGTCGGGGAGCTCATCATCAGACTCCAGAAGCGAAATTGCAAAGTCTAAACTACCCGAATACTCACTATGAGCCTCTGCGCTAAGACGTATGCTGTCCTCAATCTCACTGTCATATCTTGTATTTGACTTACCCTCAACCATAGCCGTCAAAAACTTCATAAAGTAAAGCGAGTCGTGCTTAGACAAATGCCTAAAACAGAGACGAGTGCTTTCCTCTAGCCGACTAAACGCATTGAACCTTGCCTCATGCCGTAATTGCTTCTTCCAAGAATTTAGGGTGTATATGGCAATGAAAGCCGCCAAAATAGTCGCTAAGCTTGCTAGTATATCTAAAGAGTTGGCGATTCCCGCAGTTACTTCTGGGCTGGTCGCGATACTGATTCCAAAGATAACCCCAACCACAACTAATGCGAAACAACAAATCCAAATGATCTTGTCAGACAAATTAACCCCTCAAACTGATAGCTTTGACCTTAGCCTGAATCAATTAATGTCATAATTATACAGCACTTGTTTGATGAATAGAAAATACCGAAGACTTGCTAGCGCTTCACATAGCAATGGTGAACAAGTCAAGCTCCATCTAGGCGAGTTGCCCGTTTTTTATTCCTTTACGTATTCTTGTAACCCAATAACTGGGCAAGAAGAATAAGTTAAACTAGGACAATGACTAGACAGTTGATTCTAGAAATTAATTACTCTAGCAAGGATCCCATCCATCGCCCTACAGCAAATTAAACGCCAGTGTCCCAACAATGGCACTGGGCACAGACGCGTAGGCGATTTCAACGATATACTTCTCGAACCATCTCATCGGTTTATTGGCCTCTTTTTCAGTGGTGGCAGGTCTGCGTTTATCATGAAGTTACTTTTACCCATTATTTTGGCGCCACTGTTGGTGGCGTGTGCTGAGCAATCGGTCGCTCACTTGAGCTGCCCTGATATCAAACCCGATGACACGGCACCTCAATGGCACAGTCCGTTTGATGATTTGCAGGGTTGGGGAAGTCATTTTGGCTACCCGCACTCTGCGATGATAGTCCAAGATCCGATGGACTCAAGCAATAATGTACTGCGATTAGAATTGCGAGACGGCGATCAATTTCGTACGCGCTCTGGGTACGCCTATCGCGCGGAAGTGTACGAGCGCTATAAAGCACCGTTCAATCAGCCAATACACTATCGATTTAAAGTGCTAATCACTGACCAATGGCAATACGACGATGTGCGCGCTTTAATTGCGCAGTGGCATGCCACACCAGATCGTCATTTGAATGAAATCAGCCGCAGCCCAAATCTTGGAATTGAACTGCGTAATGACCGCTTTTTGATTCGCTCCCAAACCAGTCAACTGGCGGTGAACACCGACAACAAACACGGCATGACGAGAACTCAGCACTACCTCAGCGCGCCGATCGAAAAGAATCGCTGGTATCAGTTTGACGTCAGGGTGAAGTGGACGCACAATTCTGACGGCTACCTTGCCATTACCATCAATGACCAACCCGTGGTGAGCCACCACGGGCCAACCAGTTATGTCGATTGTCTCGGCCCCTATTTTAAAGCAGGCATTTACCGCGACCACAGCCCCAACACCTTTTCTCTGCTGTTGGATGACTACTCACGAACCTTGATTGAGGAATCAAACACGGATTTGGAATAAGCCATATTCCAAATCTACGATCCTTATCTACTAAAATGCCGCTCAAACCGACTTTTCTATCATTAGTCGTTGCTCCTACGCGTTAAACCATGCTCAATCTTGAGCATGGTTTCGACGCAACTGCACGCATTAGAAGCCGTGCCATTGTGAAAGTTACTTTCACAATTCGGAAATTTGGAAGCCAAATTTCCGTTAAACTCATGTCTTATTTATACTTGCTTACACTAAACTGCGCCTCTCCCTCAGCCGATCTCACTTCACCTGACCTGCATCATAGAAGTGCTCTACTCCACCTTTTTGCCTTTTGAAAGATAATTACAAGCCCATCCACTTTTTAGTAGGTTATTTATCTCTGCACGAGTTAATTGTCATTCAATATGACTTTACCTTCCCCCAAGGAACACGCTTTTGCAGAGATCTTGATTTTCAGATTCAGCGATTTTTTCTATCAGTTGGTGATTTTACTGATATCGACTGAATCCAAACGGAGCAAACGATGACTAAAAAGTGGTTTACTGAGTCGGTTGACGCTACAAAAGAGGTGCTTGAAACCTCCATTGAGCAAGGCTTAACAGCGCAAGACGTCGCGAACCGACAATCACAATACGGTAAAAATGAACTGCAAGAGCAAGCCGGAAAATCCGCGCTAGAGCTTTTCCTTCATCAGTTCAAAAACCCTCTAATCTTTATCCTCGGTATTGGCGCGATCGTGTCCTTTTTTACCGGACACCTCGTCGATGCCATTGCGATCACGGTGATCATCTTCATCAATGCCATCATCGCGTTTTGGCAAGAGTTCAAAGCACAAAAAGGGATGGAAGCCCTGCGCGAGATGGCAGCGCCTACCGCGCAAGTGAAACGTGACGGCCAGTGGATGGATATTCCGGCCAAAGAGATCGTGCCGGGAGATATCCTCAAAATCAGCACTGGCGATATTCTTGCCGCCGATGTGCGCATTATCGAAGCCAACCGCTTGTCGATTGATGAAGCGGCGCTCACAGGTGAATCGGAACCTGTCGACAAAAAAGTCGAGGTGATCGATGATGCCACGGTTGGTCTTGGCGATCAGCGCAATATGGGCTTTATGACCACCATCGTCACGTCAGGTACTGGCTTAGGTATTGTGGTCAACACGGGTATGAAAACCGAAGTGGGCCACATCGCCGATATGATGGCGAACACCGAAGAGACCAAAACGCCAATGCAAGAGCGCATGGACACCATCGCAAAAATCTTGATGGTCGCGGCGCTCGCCGTCGTGGCCGTGGTGTGTGGTATTGGTCTCTATCACGGTATGCCGTGGCTTGAAATCCTTAACACGGGTATTTCGCTCTCAGTCGCAGCAATTCCAGAAGGTCTGCCAACGGTTATCTCGATTGTATTGACCATGGGCTCCACGCAAATGGTGAAGAACAACGCACTGGCTAAACAGCTCTCTGCGATTGAGACGCTGGGCTCGACTACGGTGATCTGTTCAGACAAAACCGGCACGCTGACTCAAAACCAAATGCAGGTAATGAAAGCTTACGATGTGAGCGGCCGCTATTGGGAAGTGAGTGGTAAAGGCTTTAGCCCAGAAGGTGAATTCAAACCACTCGGTCACCACATTGATGCCAAGCAAAGCCCGGAAATGATGAAAGGCTTAGTCGTCGCGACTCTGTGTAACGATGCGGAATACCTCAAAGATGGCGACCAGTCTAAAGTGCGCGGCAACCCAACCGAAGGCGCCTTGATCGTCGCAGCCGCCAAAGCGGGCCTAGAGCAATCTGAAATGCTGAGCACGGGCGGTTACTCTATTGTTGAAAAGTTCCCGTTCGATTCAGCGCGCAAAATGGCGTCGGTGATTGTTCGAAGCCCTGAAGGTAAGCACTTCCTCGCCATTAAAGGCGCACCCGATGTAGTGTTGAACCACTCCGCTGGTTTTATGGTGGATGGTCAATATGTGTCTAAGTTACCAGTCAGCCAGACAGTGGGTAACGTTGCCCTTAACAACGATATTGCGGATCGCATCGTGAGTGATTACGAAGCGGCGATTCAAGATTTTGCCCACCAAGCACTGCGCACGTTGGCGGTCGGTTACAAAGAGTTAAGCGATGACGATCTCAAACGCGATCACAGCGAGCTTGAGCAAGAGGTCATTCTGCTAGGTCTTTACGGCATCATGGATCCACCGCGCCCTGAAGTGCGCGCGGCAGTAGACAGCTGTTTCGATGCGGGCGTTCGCACTGTGATGATCACCGGCGACCACGCATTGACCGCCTCCGCGATTGCACGTGAGATCGGCATTATTCGCAGCGAGAAAGACCGCGTCGTCACCGGTGCCGAGCTCGATGCGATGGACGATGACGAATTGCGCCGTATCTGCCCACAAGTGGCCGTGTTTGCTCGCGTGACGCCTGAGCACAAGCTGCGCATTGTTCAAGCTCAGCAGTTCAACAATGAAGTTGCTGCGATGACAGGTGATGGTGTCAATGACGCTCCAGCCTTGCGCCGTGCTGACATCGGTGTTGCGATGGGAATCACGGGCACCTCGGTCGCCAAAGATTCCGGTGATTTGATTCTGCTGGATGACAACTTCAGCACCATAGTGAAAGCGGTGCGTCAAGGTCGTCAAATCTTCGATAACCTACGTAAGTTCATTCGCCAAGCTCTGACGGCGAACGTTGGTGAAGTATCGGTGATCCTATTTGCTTTCTTGATGATGGGACCAGAGGCGATTTTGCCGCTCACGCCATTGATGATCTTGTGGATTAACTTGGTCTCAGATGGCCTACCGGCACTGGCTCTGGGTGTTGATCCAGAAGAAAAAGATTTGATGGAACGCAAACCTCGCAAGCGTAACGAGAGCTTCTTCAGTGATCACCTCGGCACTCGCATTGTCACCCGTGGCTTGGCCCTTGGCGCAATGAGCTACTTAGCGTTTAACTGGGCGCTAGACAATGGTTTTAGTGCAAACTACGCACAAACTATGGCCTTTGCGATGCTGGTGTTTGCTCAGCTGTGGCACCTATTTGACTCGCGCTCATTCACGACCTTGTTCCGCAAGAACCCACTGACCAACAAGTCGCTGCTTGGCGCCGTTGCTATCTCAGCCACGCTGTCGCTTAGCGTCATCTACACCGGTATTGGTCAGCTGATCTTCAGCACTGAAGCCTTGCAAGGTGGTCACCTATTTGGCGTCATCATGGCCGCCTCTCTGCCTACCTTTATTCTGTCGGCGATTAAAGAAGTGACGAAGACTAAACTCGTCTAAGCCCTGCGCCGCCACTCAAACGGCTCGACCCTGTCTAGAGAAATTTAGGCACGGTCGAGCCGTTTTTTTCTGGTACTTATCCCTCTTTAGACCAACGACTTAAGCATGAATAGTCGCTCTCATGATGTGTTGAGGGCCGGCAGAACCACCTAAATAGATCTTGCCAGTATCGACAAAGCCGCTTTTGAGATAGCAGGCTTGCGCGCCGGGATTTTTGCAGTTGACCGTGAGGTAAATCGTCTCAAACTGCGGGTAGTTGGCGACGAGATACGGCATCAATGCGCGAATCGATGCTTTGCCATACCCTTTGCCTTGATGAGCGGCGTCGATGGCAAACGCTCGGAGTCCCATTGCGTGATCGGGACAAAAGTCGTAGCGGCGACGATAGGCGATATCGAGTTTGAAAAAGCCAACCACGTTATCACCGGCCAAAATCACATGCCGATGCGTGGTTGAGCAATGATCGGAGAGAAACTCCTCGGCGGTCCCCGCAAACTTCACTTGCGCTTGGGGCAGCATGACCCCTCTTACGCCCTCAATGGTCTGTTCGCTGAGCGGCTCAATACGAATCATGATTGCCCCTCCAACACGGAGCGCACGAGCGTGACGGTATTGTGCGCATCACGATAATCCACGGCGATGGGATAGACGTGATCCTCAATGCGTAGTACCAAAGAAGGGAACCCGTTGGCGCCAATCTGGCGAGAAAAACGAATCTCATCCAGCAAAGACTGGTTGAGCTGCGCACTGCGATAGTCCTCTTCAAAGCGCGACATATCCAACCCTGCTTGGCTGGCGAGTGCAAGCAACACCTCATCATCACTGGGATTTTTCGCCTCAAGATAATAGGCGCGTTGAATCGCGTTGATCATCACCAATTCGGCGTCTTGCTTGCGCGCCGCCAACGCAGCGCGACATGCAGGGTACGTTGAGCGCCTTGGCGTGTTGCTCGTCCAAAAGTCGTAGTTAAATGGCGTGCCGAGCAAGTCTTCAATTTTGCGCCAGTAGGAGGCAATTTGCTCTCGCATCGCCATTGGCATCGGCTCATCACTGTCTGGTGCTAAACCGCCAACCACGTACTGCACGCTAACCGTACCTGAGAGTTGCTGTTTGACTTTCTGCCATACGGGTTGATAGCCCCAACACCATGAGCACATCGGATCGTAAACATAATAGAGAATGGGCGCGCTTTGCATCTGAAGGTTCCTGAAATCCATATTCACCTTCAGTGTATCAGCCTCAGTGATGAATGCCTAAAAGGTATCCTGTGTGTTGGCCAACAAGGTGATTTGTTTGTCACAGCCTAAGCGGCAGTGATAGAGTGGCGGCTATGCGCGTAACGCCGCACAGATGTCAACAAGATAGACCAAGAGATAACCAATATGATTAATGACGACACAATTATCGCCAGCCTAGAAGAACTTGAAGCCTTTTTGATCGCCGTTGAAAACGGCACGCTTGGCCTACAGGGTGTCGCCGGTATCGCCCTTGCGACCAGCAACGCAGACGGTCGCCGATTTGTCGCAGTGCTCGATGACAACCATCAATTGATTCTTGGCCGCTGGGTCACAGAAGATGTGTTCCAAAATGGTCAAGAGTTAGTCAGAAGCGGCACTGGCCGTAAACACTAAACCGAAAAGGGCTGACAATGCGTCAGCCCTTTTTGATGGCGTTCAGATTAAGATGAACGCTAACGAAGCAAGGGTTTTACTACGCCGCTTTCGGCGCGTTGTAGTTGCCTAGCAACGCGTCATAAAACTCACTGTCGTTCAACACGCCCACTAAGCGCCCCTCTTCCATCAATAAGATAGGCTGCCCGCTGCGTTGTTTCAGTTCAATCGCTTCACGCATCCCAATGTCAGGGCTCGTGACCACCACGGTCGAGGAATTCACGGCGTCGAAATCACCCTTGCTTGCATCCCAATACAGCAAAGAGAGCGAGGATTCAGGCGCAAGTTCAAGGCGCTCGCCTTGTTGACTCACCCACAGCGCGTCACTACCGCACACTTGCCATTGGTTGGCGTTGTGCTTTAACGCTTCCACCGGCTGCATCAAGGAGCGCCCTTTCAACACATTGAGAGGATTGGTGTGCGCAACAAAATCTCGTACGTAGTCGTTCTCTGGCGTCAGGATGATCGCTTCTGGTTTGCCGTGTTGGATCAGCTTGCCTGACTCCATAATCGCAATGTTGTTGCCGATTTTAAGCGCTTCATCAAGATCGTGACTGACAAACAAGATGGTTTTATTCAGTTTCTTCTGCAACAAAATCAGTTCATCTTGCAACTGAGCACGGATCAGTGGATCTAGTGCGGAAAACGGCTCATCCATCAGTAAAATATCACTGTCCATCGCAAAGGCGCGCGCAAGGCCGACACGTTGCTGCATCCCCCCTGAGAGCTCATGCGGGAACTTATCTTCCCACTCCGCTAAGCCCACCATCTCAAGCTGTTCGCGCGCTTTGGCTCTTCGCTCGGCTTTTCCTTGCCCTTGCAACTCGAGACCAAAGGCGACGTTGTCCAATACGGTGAGCCAAGGCATAAGCGCGAATTTTTGAAACACCATAGAGAC
Organism: Vibrio cholerae; assembly: GCA_036903855.1. Classification (GTDB taxonomy): domain Bacteria; phylum Pseudomonadota; class Gammaproteobacteria; order Enterobacterales; family Vibrionaceae; genus Vibrio; species Vibrio cholerae_D. Next base: position 358,920 of record JACGDM010000001.1, read on the forward strand.
ACGATGCGTGCGCAAATGGCGCAGTGTCTGTTCATCACAGTTGGCGAGATCGACTTGTGAATCACCATCTTTGATGGTTAATGATCCACGAGAGATCGTATTAAGCCCATTGACCGCGCGAAGCAGGCTGGATTTGCCCGAGCCAGAGAGGCCCATCAAGACACAAATTTCGCCTTCGTCGACCGACAACGAGACATTATCAACGCCCACCACTTGCGAGGTTTGGTCAATGATCTCTTGGCGTGATAATCCTTTGTCGAGTAAATCGAGGGCCAGTTGTGGTTTGTCACCAAACACCACATCAAGTTGATTAATTGTAATGGCTTTCATGATTAGGCTTCCTTCTGGTTCGGTGATTTACACAGTCGGTCAAGGATGATGGCGACCAAGACGATGGCAAGACCGGCTTCAAAACCTTGCGAGATGTTCACCGTATTAAGCGCACGCACCACAGGTTTTCCTAGGCCGTCCGCCCCCACCAGCGCGGCAATCACCACCATCGATAGTGACAACATAATGCACTGAGTCACGCCCGCCATAATGCTTGGCATGGCCGCAGGCAGTTCCACTTTAAACAGCAGTTTCATGCGCGTGGCACCAAACGCTTTACCGGCTTCGACCAGCTCTTCCGGTACTTTAGTGATGCCGAGGTAAGTCAAACGAATCGGCGCGGCAATGGCGAAGATGATGGTTGAAATCAGCCCCGGGACAATACCCAAACCAAACAGAACCAGCGTGGGGATCAGATAAACAAACGTGGGTACAGTTTGCATTAAGTCGAGAATCGGTCTGAGCAGGGTGTAGAGCCAACGACGGTGCGCCGCCATAATGCCCAGAGGCACGCCAATTAATACAGAAATCGTTGTCGCAGCAAAGACTAAAACAAAGGTTTCTAGCATCTCTTGCCAGTAGCCAAGATTGAGAATCGTCAGCAACGCACCAATAATGAATAACACCAGCGGAAGACTACGATGCAGATACCAAGCAATGGCCGCCGTCATTAAGATCGGCATTGCAGGTGGCATCCATTTAAAAATGTCTACAACAAACAGAATAATGGTTTCAAGAAAGAGAGAAATCGCATCAAACAGCCCAGCAGCGTTAAATGTTAGCCAATCAACCCCTGCTTCCATCCACTCACCCAATGGGATTTTGTTGTCAGTAATAAAATTCACAATATAACCTTGATGTTGCGGGTGGGCAGTGCCCACCCATTTGAATTACGCTTTTGAATCAATGTAGTTTTTAACCGCTGAAGCCGCGTCTTTACCGTCGATGGTCTTCACGCCTTCTAGCCACTTTTCAACCTGCTCTGGGTTGGCTTTCAACCACTGCTGAGCCGCAATTGAAGGTTTAACATTTTGATTCAAGATGGCTTCCATCAACTGGTTTTCCATCTCAAGGCTAAACTCAAGGTTTTTCAGTAGTTGGCCAACGTTGCCACATTCAGACAAGTAGTTCGCTCGCACGTTGGTGTATACGTTCGCACCGCCGTAGTTCGGGCCAAAGAAGTCATCGCCGCCCGCGAGGTATTCCATCTCAATATTGCTGTTCATTGGGTGCGGTGCCCAACCAAGGTAGACAATCCACTGATTGCGGCGGACAGCGCGTGCCACTTGAGACACCATACCGGCCTCGCTGGATTCAACCAAGCTGAACGATTTCAGGCCAAATGCATCACTATCGATCATGGATTGGATTAGGCGGTTGCCGTCATTTCCTGGCTCAATGCCATAAATGCGGTCGCGGAATTTGTCGGCGTTTTTCGCGATATCAGCGAAGTCTTTAACCCCCGCTTCATAGACGTATTTCGGTACTGCTAGCGTGTACTTCGCACCCTCTAGGTTGGCTCGTACGGTTTCCACTGTGCCAGCCTCACGGTATTTAGCGATATCTCCCTCCATCGTTGGCATCCAGTTGCCAAGGAAGATATCGATATCACCGTTTGCCATCGATGAGTAAGTGACGGGTACAGAGAGCAGATCCGTCTTGGTTTGGTAACCCAGACCTTTCAGTACTTCAGACGTGACTGCGGTGGTCGCGGTAATGTCCGTCCAACCGACATCGGCGAAACGCACGGTTTCACACTGATTGGCATACGCATTGATCGCTAAACTCGACAGGGCGAGTGTTGAGAAGGTTTTCGTCATCATAGACATGTTGATTTCCTTTTTACTAACTTTCTGTTTTTACTAACTGCTTATTATGTTGACCGGCCGCAATGTGCCGGTCCGTGCTCGCTTTTTCGCGAGTCTTTCCATCGCTTTACTTAATGATGTGCGCACGTTTGGGCGCATGAATTCGCTGTTTTTCTTGCCATTTCGGTGCAACCCACACAGGTTGGTTGTCTGGCTCAAGCAGCGGCTTACCCAAAATCATATCCGCTGCACGCTCAGCCACCATGATGGTGGGTGCATTAAGGTTGCCATTAGGAATGGTCGGGAAGATGGATGAGTCCACAACGCGCAAACCCTCCACGCCACGAACTCGACAGCTTTCATCCAACACCGCCATCGGGTCATCGTCTGCGCCCATTTTGCAGCTGCACGACGGGTGGTACGCACTCTCTACGTTCTGCTTCACCCACTCGTCAATCGCCTCATCACTTGTGACGTCGCTGCCGGGTTGAATCTCTTCACCGCGAAACGCATCCATCGCTGGCTGGTTGAGAATTTCTCGTGTCAGGCGAATGCAATCTCGCCAGTCTTGCTTGTCTTGCTCAGTCGAGATGTAGTTGAACTCAATCTGTGGCTTATCGTGCGGATTCGCCGATGTGATCGCCACGCGGCCACGACTTTCAGGCTTATTGGGGCCAACATGCACTTGGAAACCGTGGCCATCAAACGCCGCGCGTCCGTCGTAGCGCATCGCGGCAGGCAAAAAGTGATATTGAATATTGGGCCACTTCAACCCTTCACGTGAACGAATAAAGGCGCACGACTCAAAATGGTTGGTAGCCCCTAAACCTTTGCGCGTCAGAATCCACTCAGCGCCGATCATGCCCTTACTGACTAAGCCAAGTTTGCTGTTAAGCGTAATCGGCTGGGTGCAGTGATATTGGAAGTAGACCTCTAAGTGGTCTTGCAGGTTTTCACCCACGCCCGGTAGATCATGTTTGACCTCGACACCCGCCGCCTCAAGCACCGCTTTAGGCCCAATGCCGGACAGTTGCAGCAGTTGCACCGAACCAATGGAACCGGCACTGGCGATCACTTCGACGCTCGCCATTGCTTGTGTTATCTGACCCGACTTTTCATACTCCACGCCAATGGCACGGCCGTTATCGAGCAGCACTTTGCGCGCAACGACGCCTTTAATCAGAGTCAAGTTTGAACGCTTACGAGCACGCTTTAGGTAAGCGTTAGACGTAGAAGCGCGAACCCCTTTGTCTACCGTCATATCCATCGCACCAAAACCTTCTTGCTGATAACCGTTGTAATCGTCGGTTTCGGGATAGCCCGCTTCCACTCCAGCATCAATAAAGGCGCGGTAAAGCGGATTGAGTTCCATATTGTTGCCACCACAGGTGCCAAGCGGCCCATCGCCGCCTCGGTAGGCATCTGCGCCGCCCTGCCAAGATTCGGCACGGCGAAAATAGGGCAAACAGGCTTGGTAGTTCCAACCCTCGGCGCCGTGTTCCTGCCACTGGTCAAAGTCACAGGCGTGACCACGCACATACACCATGCCATTGATGGATGAGCTACCACCCAACACTTTGCCCCTTGGGCAGTGCAGTTGTCGGCCATCTAAGCCTTGCTCAGGCGTCGTTTCAAATTGCCATGCGTATTTTTCACTGTTCATGGGGTAAGAGAGCGCCGTTGGCATCTGGATAAAAATGCTCTTATCGCTGCCCCCTGCCTCAAGCAGCAGCACTTGGTGCTCACCGCTTTCGGTCAATCTGTCCGCCAGTACACAGCCCGCTGAACCGGCGCCCACAATGATGTAGTCGTAACGAGTTGTCATTGTCTGCCTCCCGTTACGCGTATGGGCTTTCGTAGCCGCCAAGTTCCACCAAAATACTCTTGGTTTGGGTATAGTGGCGCAGGGTTTCTGGGCCATTTTCACGACCAAGACCAGAGTGCTTGTAGCCGCCCACTGGCATTTCTGCTGGGGAATCGCCCCAAGTATTGACCCAGCAAATACCCGCTTGCATCTGATGAATCACACGATGCGCTCGAGATAGGTTTTGAGTAAAGACACCCGCTGCCAAGCCGTAGTCGGTGTTGTTCGCACGCACGATCACCTCTTCTTCATCGCTAAAGGTGAGCACGGACATGACAGGGCCAAAGATTTCCTGCTGCACGTGAGGCATATCGTCATCGCAATCAATAAACACCGTTGGCTGAACGAAATTGCCGTTTGCTAGCGCGCCATCTTTCACCGCCTCACCGCCAGTCAATAAGGTCGCGCCGCTCTGCTTGGCGCTTTCAATCGCTGCGAGCACTTTTTGTTGATGCTCTTTGGAAATAAGCGCGCCAATCTGGGTCGCCTTATCCATAGGATCGCCAACCACCAGTTTCTCGGTTCGCGCTTTGAGCTGTTCAATAAACGCGGGGTATAAGGATTCATGCACAAACACACGAGTGCCGTGGGTACACACCTCACCTTGGGTATAAAAGTTCGCTACCATCGCTGCCGACACTGCATCATCAAGCTTGGCATCATCAAAAATGATCAGCGGTGACTTACCACCAAGTTCCATGGTGACGTGCTTGAGCGTACGCGCACTGTCTGCCATCACTTTCTTGCCCGTACCGGACTCACCGGTAAATGACACCTTGGCGATATCAGGATGTGCGGTCAGCATTTGACCGACGCGATGATCCCCTTGCAAGACGTTAAAGACGCCATCAGGCAACCCTGCTTCGGTGAATATCTCAGCCAGTTTCAGCGCGGTCAGCGGTGTCTCTTCCGACGGTTTGAAAATCATTGCATTCCCTGCGGCGAGTGCTGGTGCGGATTTCCACATTGCGATCTGAATCGGATAGTTCCACGCGCCAATCCCTGCGCAAATGCCCAGCGGCTCGCGACGTGTGTAGAAGAACTGTGATTCACTCAGCGGCTGCTGCTCACCCTGAAGCGCAGGAGCAAGCCCGGCAAAGTATTCGATCACGTCTGCACCGGTGACGATGTCTACTTCCAACGCTTCTTGCAAAGGTTTACCTGTGTCCGCCACTTCGAGTGCGGCGAGTTCATCATTGCGCTCACGCAGCAGCGCCACCGCTTTGAGCAAAATGCGGCTGCGCTCAGTGGCACTCATCGCTGACCAAACAGCAAAGCCTTTTTTCGCCGATTCAATCGCAAGCGCGAGATCGGCTTCGCTGGCTTGACCTATGGTCGCTAAAGGTTCACCCGTTGCCGGGTTGTAGGTGGTAAATGTTTCACCAGACGTTGCCTGGTGGGCTTTACCGTCGATAAATAGTGATTTCATATCCATGTAAAGTCTGACTTAAATTATTTTTGTGAGTAAAACGTGAGTTGTTTATCGAGATAATCGTTGATGATTTGGCGCGCCATATCGGCGTCTATACCTTGCGGGTTGAGCGTCCCGCGAATCCAAATCCCATCGATCAATGCGGCGATACCGTGCGCGACCACCTCCACCTGTTCGGCAGAGAACAGCGCCTTGAGTTCGATCTTCAGATGAGAGAGCAAGCGCTTCTCATTGACTTGCTGAAGACGTTTGAGCTGAGCGTCGTGCATCGAGTATGACCAGAAAGCCAGCCAGGTTTTGGCCACCTTGTTCTCCGCTTGATAACCGACAAAGTTGCCATCAATGATGGCGTTAATGCGTTCAACGTGGGCATCTTTTGGCAACACCTTGAGTTTCGCGGTGATGGTGGTTGAGAGCTGACGCAAAATCTCACGCATCGTCTCCTCCAACAGACCATGTTTACCGCCGAAATAGTGGTTGATGATACCCGTCGACACGCCCGCTTCTTTGCTGATCAGCGAGATACTGGCCGCGTGTAATCCTACGCGGTCAATCACCGTCATGGTGGCCTGCACCAATTGCGGTTTTCGAATTTGTGGCATCCCAACTTTCGGCATCAAACGGCTCCATTTATTTTTTATTGAACGTTCAGTTAAATATAAAATGCCTGAAAATTAGTTCGAACTCAAATGATTTTTCGTTAACGTAGAGAATCAATCCTGATTGAGAGACGAAAACGGGTGATAAGAAATCCGTAAAAACGACACATAATTGCTACATTTTGGCGACAAAAAACGCCTGCAAATAACTGAAAGTTATAGAGATGGGGTGGTTACCGCATCAAGTGCGCGACTTAACAGTGAAAGGAGAGCAACGAGTGAGGTTTACACGCGTGAGCAGTAAGAGATAAAAATCACGTGCACGAAATATTGTTGATTAGCCCACTAAACAAAGTGCACAGCACTAGACTTGGCTTGTGGCAAAAATGTGCTGTGTTGAGCTCAGGCGCTATACCACCGCCAACAGCTTTTTGAGCAAGGTTTCAGCATTGGTCGGTTTGACGATGTAATCCACCGCGCCCAATTTGAGGCACTCGACAAAACTGTGTTTATCGGTATTACTGGTCAGCATAATGATGGGCACATGTTTAAGTGGCTCGAGCTTTTTAAACGCTTTTAATGTCTCAACACCATTCATCACGGGCATATCAATGTCGAGTAGTACGGCACTGGGTGGGAAAACTTTGGCTTTCATAATCGCTTCAGCGCCATTCGAGGCCGTTTCCACGCGAAATCCTTTCGGTTGCAAAATCGTGGTGATGATTTTAAGCATCATTTTCTGATCATCGGCGACAATCACCAAAGGCTCTGTTTCTTTGGTTTTCGGCTTGGCACTTCTTACCTGCGCACCAAGATCACTGAAATAGACCTCATTATGGTTCTTAAATTCATCTAAGCCTTGCTTCATTCGCCCGCTGGTCTCATCGCCTTCTAGACTTTCATGGCGCTCACCTAACTCATTGAGATCCCGAGCCAAATCATCTAAGAGACCACCTTGAATGCCTTTCTCATCATTGATCGATCCTTCGATACCATCGAGTTGCAGCGACACGTCAAACATATCTCGGCGTGAATCCTCTATCTCTTGCTCCAACTCGGTGACTTTGATCTGCTGCATCAGCGCCTCAGAGGTGAGATCCAACAGCAAACGTACCTTGTTCATGTCATAGACAGGATTGATGGTGTCGTAGAGAAAAAAGCGCTTCGCCATGCACTCTCGGTAGGCTTGCTCACGGTACTCTCGGTTACAAAACAGCACCGACAAATGAGGGTATTGCATGATGTTCGACAGCGCACTATGTGAATCAAGCAACTGATACAAATCAATCGCAAACTTAGGGTCTTCGAAGGCGTAGATGAACATAAAGGCGGTGTGCTGACCACGCGCAAACTCAATGAACTCTTTTTGGTCCTCTTTTAAATTGGAAAAGACCAGTTCACTCGCCCGCCCACGCAGAACCTCCTCCATCAAGTCACGAATTTCATATGACTCATAAAACACCACAACGGTAATCGATTTATCCATATCTTTTCTCGGCCCTTAAATCAGTGAAACTAAAGAATGCCCAAGGTGTTCAATTGCTGCTCTATCTGCGTCAGCTCCGTCTTAATGTGCTCAATGTTACGCGCTGCTAAATCAATGTCTTGATTGTTCAGCTCTATCTGTTTAAACAATTCACTCACATAAGCCGCGCCACTTGAAGCCGAAGAGCCTTTCGCGGCATGCGCCAAGCTTTTGATCTTATTATAGTTCAAAGCAGAGATGGCCGACTCAAGATCGGCCACTTCCGTTTGAATACTTTCCCAATCATGGTGAGGATCTCACTGATGATCGCTTTGTCATCGGTACCAATCACCTCAACTAAGGTCTCCAGTCTCAGACCCTTTTCCATCCCCTCTTCCGTTTCGCCTTCCTGCGTGTCAGGGGCGCTGGCTTGCGCAGCACTGATCTGTTTCAGCCAATGCGCCAGTTTGCTCTTCAATAAACCAATTTCAACCGGTTTGGAGATGTAGTCACTCATGCCCGCTTTGAGGCAGGTGTCCGCTTCTCCCACCAAGGCATTTGCGGTGATGGCGATAATGGGGATCGGTGCTTGGGATCGCTGTGCTTCACGCTGCCTGATCTGAGCCGTGAGCTCGTAGCCATCCATATTGGGCATATGGCAATCGGTCAAAATTAAGTCGTAAACGCCGCTTTCCCACATCTCTAGACCTTCGACCCCATCATTGGCGATATCATGGGCAATCCCGAGATTGTCCAACTGACGGCCAATCACCATTTGGTTGGTTTTGTTATCTTCAGCCACCAGCACACGTACCCCTTCGGTGGCAAGTTGAGTAAGCATCGACCCACTCGCGCCATGCGCGCTTTCTAAACTCTCTTCCGGCCATTGAAAATCAGGACTCACCAGACCGCAAAGCACGCCAATGCCATGAATCAACTCACTCGGTTTAAGCGGATGCCCTGCAATCACGAACAGATAAGGATTCACATACCCTTTTGATTTTATTGGATCTTCTTCGATCATTAAACGCAGCGCGCCATCGCTGTCAATTTGAGCGTCAAAGAGCGGATCGCAGATCAAAATAGGCTTTTTGTCGCCCTCACGGCGAGTGACGGGTTGCCACTCTTGTGGGCTCGATAGCACCGTCATGTCTGTTACGCCTAACTGCACTAAGCTGTGTTCACAGCCATCTTGGAACGGCGCTTTACTTAAGCCAATCACAATCGGCTGATTCGTCAACACCACGTTGCTAAATTCTGGCGTACGGTCAATCACCTCGGGAATGGGAATCGTGAGCGAGAACGTGCTGCCGACCCCCACTTCACTGCGCACCGCCACTTCACCGCCCATTAACTCAACAAAAGATTTGGTGATGCTCAGGCCAAGCCCTGTCCCGCCATATTTACGAGTGGTCGAGGTGTCCGCTTGCTGGAAAGGAGTAAAGAGCGATTGCAATTGGGTTTCACTGATGCCGATGCCGTTGTCACTAACCTCGATGTGCAGCAAAGATTGCGTGTGGTCAAAGCGGCTTACCAACCTCACTAAGCCTCGTTTGTCCTCGTAGTGGGAAAACTTGATCGCGTTGCCCGTTAAATTGAGGATGATTTGTCGGATACGTAGGGAGTCAATGGCGATGCTTTGTGGGATAGACAGATCTGGCTCCAACACTAGATCGACATTTTTATCCGACGCGTTGACCCAAAGATTCGCAGCGGTTTTTTCCATGATTTCAAGCAAAGAATTGGGCGTCCACTCAATCTCGATTTGGCCTGACTCAATTTTAGAGAAATCGAGTATGTCGTTGATGATATCAAGCAGGGCGAATGAAGAATCGCGTACCGTCGTCGCCATGCGTTTTTGGTCGGCGTTGAGTGGGGTTTGTCTCAGCAGTTCAATCATGCCGATCACGCCGTTCATTGGGGTGCGTATTTCATGGCTCATGGTCGCAAGAAACGCCGATTTTGCTTCATTTGCGCGCTGGGCGGCGAGCGTCTCTTTTTCTAACTCGGTTAGGATGCGTTTCTGCTCGGTAATGTCGATATTGATACCAAACATCTTGACCGGTTTGTTGTCGTCATCATACACAATGGCCGCCGCCACCTTCGCCCAGCGTACATCGCGCTGTCCTTTGCGACGAAAACGAAATTCTGATTCGATCGCCAAATCAAACTGCATCGCGTCTTGAATCTCTTTCTCTATCGCATCGATGTCCTCTTCCAACACGCGGTCACGCCAATCCACGTAGGTGAGCGGGAGCCCCTCTTCGACGCCATAAAGATCATAGGTACTCGGATCCCAGCGCAATTCATCCGTCTCAATGTTGTACGCCCAGTTACAGATGCCACCCGCTTCCGAGGCGATGTTGATTCCACGAATCAACTCTTCGCGTTGATCTCGTGCGTCACGCAGCTCCTGTTCGAAGGTCTTGCGCTCCGTGATGTCTTCAATAATGGAGATGTAATACTTGGGCTTTCCTTCGTCATCTCTCACCAAAGAGATGTTGAGGTTGGCCCAGAAAACGCTTCTATCTTTGCGGATATAGCGCTTATCAACGGTATAAAACTCTGAATTGCCTTCTAGCAAGTCCTTTAAATAGCCTTTGCTTAAAGAGAGATCTTCATGATAGGTAATGTCTACCACATTGAGCGCAAGCAACTCCTGTTCGGAGTAGCCCAAACTGGCACAGATGCGCTGGTTGACTTCCAGCATTTTTCCATCCAGCGCGACACGAGCAATCCCGACGGCGGCTTGGTTGAAAGCGGTGCGATAAATGGTCTCACGTTCTTTTAGCTGTTTTTGCAGGCTTAATTGCTCATCTTTGATCGCTTGCTGCTCGGTGATATCGCGTATTGCAGCGACAAACAAGCTCTCGTTTTCCAATCTCGCTTCACCCACTGAGATTTCAACAATGATGATGGCCCCGCTTTTGTGTTGCGCCTTGACGGTTCGCAGTTGACCGATAAATTGACGGATCTCTTGGTCAAAATAGCATTGGCGCGCTTCGTCGTCTTTCAGGGTGGTTTGCGGTAGGAGCACCGCGATAGGTTGACCAATCATTTCGTGCTGCTTGCGACCAAACATCAACTCTAACGAGTGGTTTACGTCAATAATGATCCCTTTGTCATTCATGACTATCGAGCCATCGATGGCGGTATCAAACACGGTTCTTAAGCGCTTGGCGGCTTCGCGTGACTCTCTGGTACTCTCGTCGATACGCCTTTCAAGCTCAAGCCTTGCGATCTCGTCATCTTTCTTAATTTCCGTAATGTCGTTGTGCACCAGAATAAAGTGAGTCACCTTGCCTTCATCATCAAAGACGGGGTCAACACTGAGGTTATTAATGAAGGTGGTGAGATTTTTCCGGTAATTGATCATCACACAGGTACAGCTTTTGCCGTACTCGATCGCTTCCATCACGCGCTGCTTAGAAGAACGCTCTGTTTCTACGCCCCAGAGCACCTGATAATGTTGATCGATCAGTTCGTCTGCTCGGTAACCAGTAAGAAATTCAATCGCTTGGTTGACGAAGATAATTGGCATCGAGGCTTGTCTTGCATCCGCAATCATAATACCTGAGGCCATCGCGTTCATCGCCGTACGTTGCAGCTCGACTAACTGCTGCTTCTCGCTCACTTCACTGAGCAATCCATCCCGCTCATACAGTTTTTCTTTCAGTTCCAGTAACGCGTTGTTGATCGAGCTGACTTCATCTCGCCCCTGACTCTTTTCAATCTCCGGCTCTAGATTACCATTGGCGATTTCCAGTATGGCTTGAGTCACCTTTTGCAAAGGGCGCGTCAATATGCGCGAGGAGAGATACCAGAGTGAGATGATCAATATCAACGCGACAAAGAATATCCATTTACCCAGTTTCATCAGCTCAGCGTATTCGTTGTAGGCGATATTTTTGTCGACCCGGATCAAGGTCGACCAATTCGGAACCGGCACGTCGGTCTCACTACTGAAGTGTGCAAAAGCCGTGAACTGCTCGATGCCTTTGCGTGCATGAGTTGAAATGACTGTCCCCGTCAAACCAGCAATCGCACGTTTTGCTCCTTCGACCCCCTCATTGACCAAATTGAGCTGGCCCAGGACCGAAAAGTCGCGCTCATAAGTGGTGGTTTGTTGGACAAGCGGGTCGTAGTCAACAATCACGTTGCCTTGTTCATCCAGTAGGGTGAGCTCGGCATAAGGTAAGCCTTTTTGCGCCAGCAGTTGGTAGGCTTTCTCAAAACGCTGCTCAACAATAGTAAAATCCAAGATATTGAGCCAATAGCCAATCAGGGTGCCTTGGGTGTCGTAGATTTTCGAGCCGATCAGGAGATCAAACTGCTGCTCATTGGTGTCGATGATGCGCTTGGTTGGGCCGAAGAAAAACACATCCCCGACGGCGTGCTCGGCGCTAGAAATCGCTTTAAACCAGTTGGATTCCACCACCTCTGATTTGGAAATATTGTTGCTGAAAATCGTTTTTCCTAAATGGTTGCGGCTATTTTCTGCAATCATTTCTCCATTGAGATCCATGATACCGATGCGCCGATAGACTGAATAGTTCTTGATAAGACGATTAAGCGAGGCCAAAAATTCCGGATCTGTGACATCATATTTAAGCTCGGCTTCATTTTCCAACTCACCCAGCACTAAAGGAAAAATCGACGCGTCGTGATAGCGCTCCATTAAGTTTTGCTCAATCAAATAGGTCAGGAACTTAGCTTCCCGCTCTAAGCCGTTGGAGGTGTATTGCTTGAGCAGCCCATCACTTTTACTCAGCATTAGATAGGTCGCGGACATCATGAACAGCCCAACAATCATCAGTCCAATTGGCAATTGCTTTGAAAGTTTCATTCTCTGTCCTTAGGCTATTTGAATTATTGTTCGCCGTATTCTGTCCATAATCCCACTTGGCCACGATTGACTCTCGCTATCGCCTGCTCACTAGGTTCAGGGCGAGCTAAACCAAACCCTTGGCCGATATCACAGCCCAAACGATGTATCGCTTGCAGCGTTTTATTGTCCTCTATCCCTTCTGCCACGACTTTGAGGCCAAAGTCTTGGGCAAGACCAATGCAGCGCTGGCATACGGCCAGTGATTTTTCATTCTCCAACACGTCAAACACGAAGCTCCGGTCAATTTTGAGTTCGTTAAAGGGTAGAGAGTGAAGCTGGGTGAGGGTTGCGTAGCCGGTACCAAAATCATCAATAGAGACACCAAAATTGAGCATCCGCAAGCGAAGTAACGACACATGCACGCTTTGTGGATCGTTTGAAATCAAGGTTTCGGTCAGTTCGCACACGATGCGATGATTGCTGATGCGAAACTCGGCCGCTTTGTCCGACAACCACTGCGGAAAGTGCTCATCTTCCAGCACTTGGCTAGAGACATTGAGTGATAAGGTGAGATGGTCATACGCGCTGCCTAACTGCGAAAAAGCGTGCATGGAGGCGTTGATCACTTGCAAAGTGAGTCGCATCATCAAACAGCTGTTTTCCGCAGTTGAAATAAAGCGGCCGGGCAGAATCAAAGTGTTCTCATCGGGTTCGATTCGCGCCAAGGCCTCAAAGCCCATCAACTGCATGGTGTCTAATGAGTATTGTGGCTGAAAATACGCTTTGACTTGTTTGTTATCGAGATGCATTGCCAACGCTTGCGGCGTTAACGGCTCACTCTCGAGCGGTTGATCGTGCACATCACAGCCCGGTTTACGATGCAGGTAGTGACGAATCATCGCAGCCGTGATGGGCTTGGGCGATACGCCTAAAATACGAAGATGGTAGCTTTCGGTGAGCGTGCGCGTAGAGCGAATCAGCGCATCGTCTTCACCACTAATGATGACGATGTCGCCGCGAAATCGTTCATTACTCAACTTTTGCAGTAAATAGAGTCCATCCGAATCGGGCATGTTAATGTCACAAAAGATAAGATCGATATGCGCCCCAGCCACTACGTCATACGCTTGCGCCCCATTCCCTGCCTCATGAATATCAAAGCGCCCCAACGCATTAAGCGTGGACGCTAACATGGTGCGGATAATGGGCTGATCATCAACAATCAGAATGGATTTGGTCACAAACACTTCGCCTTTGAGAACGCTATCTAAACGAAAGTATAGTCAACAATTACCGTGATGATGCTTTAGTTAATAATCGATCGCACTGATATATCAGCCTTTATTTTAGAAAAGGCTGATATACATTTGTGATAGTGAACAGAGAAAATACTCCCTGAACTTGTGGGAGAGCCAGCGAGGAAGTGGCGTGTCTTGTGAGTCTAGGAAGCAAAAGGGCTGCAATCATAATGCTGTAACGTGAGCGCAATCTGTATTAACTACGCAAGATGATCTCAGCCCGCTATTCTTAGTTAGTGATCGACATTAAATTACTGCACGTCTCTCACCAAGCGAACCCAATTATCAATTGAGATGTAATCCGTGGCCATCTCCGAAGCAAGCTCATAGTCGGCAGGTATGCCGCTTTTGGGATCACTACGTTGTGCGCCAGCGCCATGCCAATCGTAGTATTGAGTCGCATCAGAATTTTTCTTACTCCATGCCTGCGCAAAAGAAACATAGACCGCCGTGTGTTTAAAGTCACCTTGCGTGGTATTCGTCCAAAAATAGTACGAATCATTACTTGACTCAAACTGAGTTGGGGTCACATCAAAATAAGTCGTATTGATAGCGGGTAGATCTTTCTTATCATAGTCAACCAGAGATTGAAGCTCTTTTGCGTTAGGTAAACGCCAATCACTATACCCTGCCAAAGTGGCGTTTTCGGCGTACTCCAGTGCGTCAACCCAGTTCATTCTTTTGCCACTGTCACTTTTCGCCCACATCAAGCCAGTCGAGCGATCAGTAACCGTGCCATCTTGATTATCAACGTAATCCATTTCATAGAGAGTCGTTGTGCCACGGACTGCGCGTACGTAGTTACCTGGTACAAACATATTATCGGAGTCCTGAATTTCTGACCCATCAAAAAACAACCCTGTTTCATAGGATTTGATATGTCCATCGGCAAAATTAAAACCGAAGCCACCCTGTAGACCTCCATGAGTGGTGAAATTTTGTACCGAACCTTTGTTATAGACAGTGCTAGACCAAAATGCACCGGCAAAAGGCAAACGCTTGTCGTATTCAAAATCGAAGTATTCGGTATCGATATAAGGTTGGCTAACTGCACCACTCTCGGGCTTCATTAATTCACCATCGAAGTTGGCGAGAGAATAAAGTTCTTTTATTGTAGGGAGGCGCCAATCATCATAGCCGCCGAGGGTCATTGATTCTACAACCGCTACTGAGTCAGCTAGGTTTCTTCTCGTTGTGTCATGATCTTGTTGCCACATTAAGCCGGTATTTAAATCGGTCACTGTACCATCACCATTGTCTTGATATCGCAAAGGCACTCCTTCATAAGACGCATCTTGACCTGAATACAAACTGTCACTCGAAGCAGCCAATACTTTTCCGTTAGTATCAAAATGACCCGTTTGCCCTGTATCTGGTAACTTGGGGAAATCGTCTTGGGCGAGAAGCGGGAATGCTGTCGCAGTCATCAATCCTAAAAGCACTGCTTTACTAAGAACCTTTAACATCTAAATCACCTAATTAGTATTGAGTTGATAAGCCACAGTATTCCCTCAAGCCCAAACTCGATCGTCCCAAAACATAAGTTTGGACGCTATTTTTAGAACTTTTTATATTTTTCCAATATGATATGCGCGAAGAAATAAAGGACAGCTTGCCGAAAGAAAAACCTTTGTTGTCAACGAGGAAAAGCGAGAATGATAGAATTCAATATGACATGGAACCTCGGGGTCATTGCACTGACTCTCTCGGCATTTACCGTCCTCAAGATGCTGAGGCAACCTCGATTCCACCGCGGATATGTGATTATTACGATCTGGTTATTTGTCTTACTTGCTCCTTTTACTAGCCACATGCTGGATTTGATAAACAATCACGGTCCACACTTCATGGCTCCGTGGCTTAATCCAGCGTTAAACTTATTGCATGGCCCCATCATGCTCATCTATACACAACAGCTAATCAGCAAAGAGTGCTGGCCATCGTACAAGTATGCATTACATATGATCCCTTTCCTGCTCTTCTACGCACTATTCACACTCTATCAGCCAGACGCCGTTATTCTACCTGGGTCAAGTTCTAGCTTGTTGGATAAACTGAACTTCATCAGCGCAACACCGAATGTTATCGAGGGGGTGTTGGCGTTTTTTGGGCAATGCAATCTGATCATCTTTATGATTTATTCAGCTTGGACCATTCGCATACTTCGCCAACATAATAGGAATTTATCCACTTACTTTTCCCAGCAAGAGTCGACGATCAGTTTGATTTGGATTTACGTCATTCCCTCACTGTTTGCTTTTTTGGTCTTGCTCAATACTATCAATGAGTCAGGTGATACCTCGTTGCTTGCTCCGATGGACGCTCATCTGCTCTCGTACCTAACCTTTATTATCGTGTTGTGCGTCTTTGGAGTAGAACAATCTCCGTTACACCAAACTTTGGGTTGGGAGCGACAAGATGAAACGCAAACATCATCTCGTAGTGAAAATATCAATGCCCCAACATTCGCCCCAGAAGATCTGCAAAAGCTCAATGCACTAATGGCAACGGAGAAGCTCTACTTAAACCCGGACCTGACGATATATCAGCTTTCTCACTCACTTGGGATGCCGAGGAGAGAAGTATCCTTACTTTTAAACAACGGATTGAATAAGAATTTCTTCCAATTCATCAATGAATGGAGGGTGGATGAAGTAAAGCGTCAGCTACAAGACCCGCATACTCGCCAGCTCACCGTATTGGATATCGCGCTTAACTGTGGTTTCAAATCAAAATCATCGTTCAACAGCATTTTCAAACAATATACAGGGATCACTCCTTCTGCATATAGGAAGAAAACGGATGATTTTGACTAGTGATGGCGAGCGCCTTGTCATTTTTTCATCATCTTCGCCAGATCGGCAAAAGGGTTGTAAGTCGCACTTTGGTGATCATCTTCACCAGGCTTGATTTCGCTGCCATAGCGATCGTGCTCTAGGTATTTGCTGTGCTCATGGTCGTGGCAGTAGAGGCAAAGCAGTTCCCAGTTACTGCCATCTTCTGGGTTATTAGTGTGGTCGTGATCTTTGTGGTGCACAGTGAGTTCACGAAGATTGGAGTAGACAAACTCTCGGGCACAACGGCCGCATACCCAAGGGTAAAGTTTCAGCGCTTTTTCACGATAACCTGCTTCTTTGCGCGCATAACCGGCGCTGGTTCCGTAGTAATCTGATGACATGTCTGTGTCTCTGTGGAAAATAAACGTGTTGATGGTATCACGCGAACACTGATGAGACCGTGATTTAAGCTTGATCATGCCACTGATTTAAGCAAATGGGTTACTTCGACTGATGGCCCGTCTTCTTCGCAAACTTTTGCATGGCTTCAGAAAACGTTGTCGTTCTACCTTTGGTTTGTACCTGGACGACCTTATATCCCATTTTCTCTAGTACTTGGCGCTCGGCCAACACGGCTTTGTCGTCTTGCTGACTGCCCTTAGCGGGTTGATGAATGTAACACCCCTCCAATTGACCATCTTCGACCAGTTGGTGGTGTTTCAGTGCGTTGATATCAAGTTTCATACGGTTTCTTGTCGTTAAAGTGGGAGTATCTGCAGCAAATCATAGGCGCTTTAGCGGTTTTACCACGCTATCTAACCCTTCAATTTTGAGTGCGAGGCACAGCTGCAATAACTGGCCAAGCTCACCGTTCGGCCAACCCTTTTTATCGAACCACAGCAGGTATTCTTCAGGTAGGTCAATGAGCATGCGGCCCGCGTATTTGCCAAAAGGCATAGGGGTGCGAGCCAGTTTGATGAGGTTTTCTTTTTCAAGCATGGTGGGGTAACCAGAGTGCGCTGTTTGGATAAATGGGTCGCGCGATACCCTAACATGACTACCCTTCTCGCACCACATGTGCGTATTCGACAATCACTTGATTGCCTTCGATATAAGCGTTTTGGATTTCGCCATCAACGCTCATGCGGCTTTGTAAGTAGACAATTTTCGGTCCCTGATCGCTGCGTTCTTTTAAGCTAGGGACCACCAATTTGGGGTCTAGGTGAAGTAAGTGACAGAACTTGGTGACAAAAGGCATTGTCATCGGCGCCTCTCCGCGCAGCACGCGCGAGAAGCTCAGTTGGTTCATGCCCAGTTTCTTCGCAAACTCCATTTGCGTTAGGCGCATCTTTGATTTTTGCGACATCCAAGTCGTGTAGATCGCCTCTCTGTCTTGTTCGGTAAATTCCATGCTGCTCTCGTTGTTCAATGGTCGCGATAGTAAAGTTGAGTCAATAAGGCGGTATTGTCCGCGCAGCGCGTCAAAACGATGTCAGAGAGAAGTTAGCGCAATTTGAATCTTTGGCGAGAAATCAGCGGGCACAGAGTGCCCGTGATATAATGAGGAGTGAGTTAGAACAGGCTCGCTAGCAGGCGCTTAAACCAATCCACCAGCTTTTTAAACAAGCCACCTTCCTCGACAGGTTGCTGGGCAATCAGTGGAGCTGTCGCCACGGTTTCGCCATCGACGCTGTAAATAACTTGTCCTAGGGTTTCGCCTTGTGCAATCGGCGCGACAAGATCGGAACTAAATTCGACTTCGGCGGCAAGCTTGGTGACATCTCCTTTCGCTAGAGTGATGAATACATCTTTTTCTACACCCACGTCCACGGTATCGGTTTTACCCATCCACACTTTAGGTGAGGCGACCGATTGACCGGCTCGGGTTGGCGAGATGGTATCGAAGAAGCGGAAACCGTAGCTCAGTAACTGCTTGCTTTCTGACTCACGTGATTTGGTGCTGCTTGAACCCATCACAACCGAAATCAAACGCATGTCGCCACTGGTTGCGGATGTCGCTAAGCTGTAGCCGGCGCCGCTGGTGTAACCGGTTTTCATACCATCGACATTCATACTTCGGTCACGCAATAAACCGTTACGGTTGTATTGAGTAATGCCGTTGTAGGTGTAGGAGGTTTCACTATAGAGCGGATAAATGTCCGGTAGATCACGAATAATCGCTTGGCTCAGCTTGGCGATATCACGAGGTGTGGAGAACAGACCATCGCTATCTAGACCATGGGGGTTGGTGTAGGACGTGTTGGTGAGTGTCAACTTGTCCGCCCAAGAGTTCATCAAGCTAACGAACGCGTCCTCGCTGCCTGCCACATGCTCAGCAATGGCGACACTGGCGTCATTACCTGATTGAACAATCAAGCCGCGGTAGAGATCCATCAACTTCACGTCGGTGCCGACTTCAATGAACATCTTCGATGAATCAGGGAAGTTCTTCGCCCATGCGCGTTGGCTAATTCGAACATCATCGTCTAAAGAGATGTTGCCTACTTTCACTTCTTGCCCAGCGACATAGGCCGTCATCAACTTAGTCAGACTGGCTGGGTTAAGTTTGGTGTCGGCGTTTTTCTCGACTAACACGTGACCTGTGTTGTAGTCCATCAAAATATACCCATTGGCGCCCAACACCGGCGCATCAGGAACAATCGTTGGAGCAGCCACTGCTACGTGAGCAGTCGCCAAAGAAGAAAGGAAGACCGACGCTATCAAAGAGTGTTTTTTCATAATTCGCGGTAAATGTCCTGTTGGGTTAACACACTTACCTGAGTATAAACAACCTGATGCTGCTTGCAGCCCTGTTGTAATCAATGGTTACTATTGAGCGAGATTTGACGTAAAAATCACACGGCAACAGATAAAAAGAGTAAGGACGAAAAAGCCAGCGACTGATCGCTGGCTTTAGTAATAGGTCACAACACTCAGCATCGATGCTTAGTGTGGATTCCGCTAATCAATTTGCGGATCCGGAGAGCGTGCGTTTCACCGAAAATGGATGTTTGATGCGTCGGTTACGGTAGCGATACCAAAGGTACGTCGCGACGATAGAGAAATAGAGATAACTCATCACAAATACCAGCGGAGAAGTAATTAGGCCTTGTGATACACCGAAGAGCACGCCCGCCGCGGCGACAAAAAACTTCGCGAACAAACCAAGTATCAACATCGCCAACGCCAATTGCGGGAACTGAACACGCTGAAACGCGCACCAGTAGCAGCTTGCGACTGCCAGTGTCGCAATCGAAACACCGAGCAAGAAAGAGTGAAAGTGATCAGCAGACGCTACACCAGCAGATACAGACATCATAAGAATTAGAAACAGTTTCATTGTGTGCCTCGCTTTTTAAACCTAGAAAAAAGCTTCCTTTCATTTTCGCAAACTCATTTTGCGTATATTTTCGCCTTTCCCCCACCAAATGCAAGCACGTTTTTTGACCAAAAATAGACTCATCCGACCAGAATTAACAATGGTTAAATAATTGTTACAGATAGATTTACTGGAGTGATTGCATTACCTGGGCTTACAGCCTTCGCACACACAAATCGGCACAAAAGTTACAAGTTGATAACAAACGTTACATCTAAAAATAGTGGCTACTTTATGATCTAAATCACTTCAACACAGGCAAAAGTAGCGCCATTTATATACAGCAAAACCCTAGTTTTCATTTTTGATCCATAGATTGGCATAAGCGCATGCGTCATCAGTCTTAAAACATCGGTTACCTCACCTCTATAACAATGCGCTGTTCGATATTTACACGCTAGTCACGCTCTGATACCTTTCGCGCACTCAACTTTGTGCATTCCAACGGATGTCATTCACTCATGCCTTCAGAATACCGAATCAAAAAAATCGTCGAAATCGGAGACACGCTCCATCGCAGCGGCTGTGCGCCTTATAAGCTCGAAAAATACACTAAGTTTTACGCCCGTAAACACGGCGTCGATGTGATGGTTCAAGCCACGCCTACCACGGTGAACTACCAGTTTCCGGATGACAATAACGCCGTCGTGATGCGCCGCCACCCTCTCGCGTCAATCAATCTGAGTTTATTGGCCAATACCATCATTCGTATTAACCAACCCAGCTCCGAACCTGTTCCAGAGCCTGTCGGTTACCCGAAATGGGTGATTGCTCTGGCGAACATGGGGATTCCACCGGCCTATTTAATGCTGGTCGGCAGTACCATCGATGCGATTTTACTCTCTGTGCTACTTGGTTTTGTGGTGTGGATGACGCAGCAAGTGTGCAAAGCTCGCCGTGCGATCGCGGTGGAGTTTGTCTCGGCGTTATTGACCGGCATTCTGGTGGCCTATTTTGCCAGCACATCTGCGCAGATACCGGTCTGGGCGCTTTGTATTGCCTCAATCGTACTATTCGTTCCGGGGTTGTCGATTGCCAACTCCCTTGAGTGTCTCGCTTTCAATGATTTGGTGTCTGGCACGAGCTTACTCGGACAAAGTGCGCTCTCGTTGATTAAGCTGTTTGTCGGTATCGTCATGGGGCTCAACATTGGTGAAGCCATATGGGGGCAAGCTGCCGCTAGCACTTACATCAATCAAGTTCCGATTTGGTTGCACGTCAGTGGCCTGTTTCTGATTTCGATTTCACTCGGCATTATCTTTAACGCAAGACCAAAGGACATTTTGCTGGGGCTGCCGGTGGCGATGCTCGGCATGTGGGGGCCATTTTATTTAGGCTTTGAGAGCGGCTGGGTCGTCGGAACTTGGGTAACGACAGTACTGATCACTTTATATGGCACGTGGTTGGCGAAAAAGATGGAACTGACGGGTAGCATCTACATTGTGCAGGGCATCATCATTTTGGTTCCGGGTAGCCGCGTGTTAGTCAGTGCGGGCCAATCCGTCTTTGAACAATCGATTTTGCCCATTCCGAGTATCGGGCTTTCTGCGTTGTTCATGTTCTCAGCGATCGTGGCAGGGCAGATTACCGCGTACTCCCTCTATTCGCCAAAAATTGAACGCTAACGCCAAACACTCTGGCCTCTGACATTAAGAGCCCTATTCGATAGTCACCTTTAGGCAGCTATCGAGTAGGGCTCTTTGCCTTTGTGTTTCATTTTACGACTGAAACTGCCTTTGCCTTTCTTCGCTTTCTCTACTTGTGTTCGATACATCGAACTCGTCACAAGTGCTTTTAAGGCGTTATCTTTCACCACCCCTCTGCCCATATCATGCTCCAACGTCACACTAAGCGTGAGATCGCCCTTACTTTTTTTCATCACTGTTCCTTTTTCTCATTGATTTGTTCGGTTCATAAAAAGGTTTATTTGACTGACAAAACACTCAATAGCAGGGTTTCACCAGTCACTTAGCCACACATTCAACCAAGCAATCGAATGTTACACTAGTTATACGAGCTACGATAATATTTTCGAAAGTAAACCTAGCGCAAAATTCTAATGAAAACATTTGTTTTTCTAAATAATTTACACCGATTTTTATTGACTTAGTTGCACTTAGCATTAGACTGTCAGGCAGCTAGAAAACGGTTCTTGTTTACTTTCGCCGTTATCGTTAGATTTCTTGTATATCTGCCTTAACGTCGTGCGCAATAGCAATCTCCTTTTCCACGCTATAGGTGCCGTCATGGCTTTATAAGATTTATCAAGGATATACATTATGTCTAACACTGTTACTGGTACAGTTAAATGGTTCAACGAAACTAAAGGTTTCGGTTTCATCCAACAAGAAAACGGTCCTGACGTTTTCGCTCACTTCTCTGCAATCACTGGCGACGGTTTCCGTACTCTAGTTGAAGGTCAAAAAGTTGAGTTCGTTGTTTCTCAAGGTCAAAAAGGCCCACAAGCTGAGAACATCAAAGTACTTTAATTTTCAAGTACTAAAGAATTACAATAGCCAGCATTCGCTGGCTATTTTTTTTATTGAAGCATTATGGCACTCAAACCCACTATTTATAAATTTCGCATCAACTTGTCTGATACCAACCGTGACTTGTACGATGCCACTCAACTGACGCTTGCCCAGCACCCGTCAGAAACGACCGCCCGTATGATGGCCCGCGTATTAGCGTACTGCGTACAATGGCAACCGGATTTAGCCTTTACTAAAGGTCTCTCTACTACCGAAGAACCTGACCTTTGGGTCAAATCACTCGACGATCAAACACTGCTTTGGGTCGATGTGGGTGAACCCTCTCTTGACCGAATCAAAAAATCGACGCGAATCGCTCAGCAAGTGATCGTCTACTCGTTCAATAGCAAATCTGATGTATGGTGGGAGCAAAGTAAAAACAAGGCCCATCAATACCCTGCGTCGATTTACCGTTTAGACGCAGACGCCGTCGAAGCACTTGCCAATGTGGTCGCTCGCACGATGGATTTGTCGGTGATGATCACCGGCGATAGTCTCTTTATCGATTGTGAACAGGGTTCATTTGAAGTCGCAGTCACGACACTTCAACATCAGCACTGATCCTCTATTCGGGCGACACACCAATTGTTGTCTCGCCCTTTTCAACACATTCTCTTCAAATACACTAAGCTAATATCTGTGACTTATAGGTCACTCATAGTTATCCTTTCGGTCATGTGCCACAATGGACGCTCACCATTATAAAAATGGGTACTTACCTGAAAAAACACGAGATTGTGTATGCCTGAAAAGAAAGTGTTGGTGCTTTACGCACACCCCTCTTCTGCGCGTTCAGAAGTCAATCAGCGACTGTTTGATGCAGCCAAGCAATGCCAAGGTGTCACCGCGGTCGACCTCTACTGGGAATACCCGACCTACAACATTAACATAGATAGAGAGCAACAACGTTTGCGCGAACACGACGTGGTGATTTTCCAGTTTCCGCTTTATTGGTATTCCACGCCCGCTATTTTAAAAGAGTGGCAAGACTTGGTACTTGAGTACGGCTTTGCTTACGGGCAAGAGGCCGATGCGCTGCACGGTAAAGTGTTTTTTTGCGCTTTGTCGGCCGGGGGTAAACAAGATGCCTACCAAACCGATGGTTATAATCACTTCCCCATTCGTGCGCTACTGCATCCCATTGAACAAATGGCGACACTCACTGGCATGACCTACCTACCACCGTTTGCTCTTTTTGGCGCTCGAACCGCTAAGGAAGATGGTCGGATTGCGGCTCACTTATCACAGTGGACCCAACTCCTGAATGATCTGGTCGCAGACCGTGTGGAGATCAATACCGCCGCACAGGCCGCCACACTCAATGACTATCTGAGTCAAGGAGGCCATGCATGACCCTCTATTTTCTCCAAGCCTTTATCTATTTGGTCGCGGCCGTGATTGCCGTGCCCCTAGCCAAGCGATTTGGCCTCGGTTCTGTGCTGGGCTATTTGATTGCGGGCGTGGTGATCGGGCCCATTATCGGTTTGGTCGGTGAAGAGACCACCACTATCCAACATTTCGCTGAGTTTGGTGTGGTGATGATGCTGTTTTTAGTCGGCTTAGAGCTTGAACCTAAAATGCTCTGGTCAATGCGAAATCGTCTGTTAGGGCTGGGCGGATTGCAAGTCACGCTCACGACACTGGCCACCATGTACATCGCGATTTGGTTTGGGATCACATGGACGATAGCGTTAGCGATAGGGCTGATTTTCGCCCTCTCTTCGACAGCGATTGTCCTGCAAACCTTTAACGAGAAAGGGCTATCCAAAACAGAAGGTGGGCAAAACGCCTTCTCTGTGTTGCTCTTTCAAGATATCGCCGTCATCCCCATGCTGGCCTTTATCCCGCTGCTAGCGTTACCTGAGTTGGTCGAGCAAGCACAAAACCTGGCAGCTAATGCCGCCGAGCACCATGAAGAGCTCAGCTTAGTCGCGCATCTGCCAGGCTGGGCGTATGCGATGGTGATTGTCGCCTCCATTGCCGGGCTGGTCATCGGCGGGCACTACCTGAGTCGGCCACTGCTTCGCTTTGTGGCCAGCTCCGGCCTGCGTGAAATATTCACCGCTACGGCCCTAATGTTAGTTGTGGGTATCGCCGCGTTGATGAGCTTAGTTGGCCTGTCACCCGCACTGGGCACCTTTTTGGCGGGGGTTGTTCTGGCAAACAGTGAGTTTCGTCATGAGCTCGAATCCAACATCGATCCCTTTAAGGGCTTGTTACTGGGTCTCTTTTTTATCACGGTCGGCGCTGGCATCGACTTCTCAATTCTCTTTAACGATTTCTTCCTGATTATTGGTCTAACACTGGGTGTGATGGCACTGAAAGGTGGCATCCTTTATCTCCTTGCTTGGGCTTTTCGAATTAAAAACAACAACCGTTGGCTATTCACGCTCAGCTTGGCGCAGGCAGGGGAATTTGGCTTTGTGCTGCTCAGTTTCAGTATGCAAAATCACGTATTGCCGTTCGATATCGCTCAGAGGCTCTCTTTAGTCGTCGCGCTATCGATGTTCCTCACCCCTGGCTTATTCATCTTTTACGATAAGTTTATCTTGCCGCGTTTTCAGACGAAGACCAACGATCAAGACGCCGATGTGATTGATGAAAAAGGCTCAGTGATCATCGCAGGGATTGGCCGATTCGGCCAAGTGGTCAATCGCCTACTGGTCGCTAACGGCGTACACACCGTTGTACTGGATCATCAAGCGGATCAGGTGGATATGATGAGGCAAATTGAGACCAAAGCCTATTTTGGTGATGCGACTCGTCCTGATTTACTCCATACCGCAGGCATTGAAGAGGCGGCGATGATCATACTCGCCATGGATAATCGCGAAAGCAGCGTAGAGCTGACTAAGTACGTGAAACACACCTACCCTCATGTCAAAATTCTTGCCCGTGCGTTCGATAGAGGACACGGCTATCGCCTTCGTCAAGCGGGGGCTGATGTCATTGAGCTAGAGACCTACCACTCCGCCCTAGAGATGGGCGCGCAAGCCATGAGGGCCCTAGACTTTCATCCGTTTTATGTCGAGCAACATAAAACCGCCTACAAAGAAGTGGAAGAGCGCAAATCCGATATGCTCTATCGCGCTTGGGAGGATGATTCCCACGGCGAACGTTTTGACAACAACTATCGCAAGCTCTTTATCGAGTTAGAACAGCAAATCAAATTGTCGATGTCCACCGATAGACAGGATCAACATGAACCCGGAGAACGAGGTTGGACACCCCCCCCCAAAGGATACGCGGACAAACTTGATGACAACGATCCCCAAGACCGAGCCTAGCTCGGTCGCCATGTTTTACCAGCAATGAAGTGACCATGAAGAGAAAATCCAACAGCGCTACTCACGCACAGACAAGCTCACACACAGCCTCATTAGGCCAGCAACTGTTCACCATGACTTGGCCTATGCTGTTTGGCGTCCTTTCGCTAATGAGTTTTCAATTAGTGGACAGTGCATTCATCGGCCAACTCGGTGTGCTTCCGCTCGCGGTGCAAGGATTTACCTTGCCTATCCAAATGATCATTATTGGCATTCAAGTTGGCTTAGGTATCGCCACGACAGCAGTGATCGCCAAAGCACTGGGCGCCAACGACACTCGCTACGCCAAACAACTGGGTGGGCTAGTCCTAACCATTGGTAGCGTAGGGGTTGCGGCCTTCGCCGTCGTGCTTTATCTACTGCGCAAGCCAATACTGAGCCTACTCAGTGCACCAGAGTCTGTCTTACCGATCATCGATACCTACTGGATCGTTTGGGCAGCGAGCGCATGGGTCGGCGCGGTGTTGTACTTTCTCTACAGCATATGCCGCGCCAACGGCAATACTCTACTACCCGGCACCATGATGATGGTCACCAGCGCAATAAACCTAGCGCTTGATCCTGTGTTTATTTTTACGCTCGACCTTGGGATAAACGGCGCCGCAATAGCCACCATTGTTGCTTTTGGCTGCGGTATTCTGGTCGTCGCCCCTAAAGTACTGCGTAAAGAGTGGATGAGCTTTGATTGGAGTGACTTGAACGTGCTCAGCAGCGTGCGTTCTATTGGCAATATTATGGGCCCGGCGATGGTCAGTCAGCTCCTTCCGCCCCTCTCTTCAATGCTTGCGACCAAGCTTGTCGCCGGTTACGGCACCGCCGCCGTGGCCGCATGGGCATTGGGGTCGCGCTATGAATTTTTTGCCATCGTCTCAGTGCTGGCATTGACGATGTCGATGCCCCCTATGGTCGGTCGCTTGCTCGGCGCCGGCAATATTAAGGATATCCGTCAACTCGTCACGATCGCGGTTAAGTTTATTATGCTGTTCCAGCTAGCGATTGCGCTGGTGACCGGTCTTAGCTCTGGTCTGTTAGCCGATCTCATGACGGGGGAAAATCAAGTCGAATCGATCCTCTCGATGCACTTGATGCTGGTACCATTTAGCTTAGGTCCGTTGGGGGTGTGCATGTTGATGGTCTCTATTTCCAACGCTCTGGGTAAAGCCTACACAGCGTTAACCATCTCTGCCTTGCGACTGTTTGCCTTCTTCCTACCCTGTTTGTGGGTGGGCGCTTATCTCGGCGGGATTCAAGGGCTCTTTTGGGGAGCGAGCATCGGTAATCTCCTCGCGGGTGCCTGCGCTTGGGTACTGTATCAGCGTACGTTGCGCTCGATTGAATCGGCCAAATAAAATAAGTTGAAATGAAAGGTGGCTTTCGCCGTTCTTAATACAAAGCAGACAAAAACGACGTACCTAGGAGAGACATATGGCAGCGCCAATCAAAGTAACCCTCTATCGCTGGGCGGGCAGTTGGGGACCATTCAAAGTGAACATTCCCTGTGGTGAGTGCACGCTGACCAAAGACATTCTCACTGATACCTTTGCCAACGAACTGGCCGATGTGCCGGTCGAACTTGAGGTGAAAGATTGGCTCTCTCATTGGTGGGAGCCGCTCAAAGCCGGTGCTTGGCATGCGCCAATTGTGATGGTCGAGGGTAAAGTGATCAGTCAAGGGGAAGCCCTCAACCGCGGTGTATTGGTGCAGTCGATCATAAAAGCATGGACCGAGCACGACACACTGAGCGGTAATATCGTCTTTGGTAAAGCAACATGCCCTTATTGTGTAAAAGCGAAGGCATTGCTCGATGAGGCAGGCATTGAATATCGTTATCACGACGTGGTCAAAGAGAGTGCGGCTTTGTATCGAATGATCCCGGAAGTAAAAGCGATCATCGGTGAAAAAACGCCCGTTACCGTGCCACAAATATGGCTGGACGGTCACTACATTGGCGGGGCAGACAACTTAGAGGCGTGGCTTGTCAACAAAGGATTAGGCAAGGTGCCTGACAATGTCGTCGTTATGCAAAATCAGTCCTCTAACGGCTAGTACTGGCTATCATATTGACGCTTTGAACAAACAATTAAGCCCCATCGAAAATGGGGCTTAATATTATCTATTCGTTCGTTTGGCGTTAGATTCGCCAGTGCCAGATTACTTAGCGATTTTGTTCAGTACGCGCTTAAAGAAAGACGCTTTTTTCGCTTTTGGCTTGCCGTAAAACATTTCGTTCATGGCTTGCTTTGCAATCATTTGGCCTAGGTATGCACCTGCTAGATCGTTGTTCATGATTTTCTCCTCAAAGAATATGAGTGTGATTTTAATCACAAAAACAACAAAAGCAAGAGATATATCACATTTATTTTATTTAATTGCACTGTTGTTTCATTTTAGTGCGGAAGAGATCATTTTTGTGCAAATAACCCTGCTCTCAAACGGTCACCTTCATGGCTGCGTGTCGTTAACTGCGCTTGGGTTGTTGGTAGGTTTTACCCGCCATTTGGTAAGTATCTTTACGCTTAACGTCAAACTGCGTATCGAAGAACCAAGCCACAAAGCGAATCACCTCATCCCCTTCGTTCATCACATGCTCAATAAACTCCTGCTCTTCGCCTTGCTCGTTTTCTTGCAGAGTCACATGGTAAATACGCGATTCCCCATCGACTTCCGCTAGAGCAAACTGACCCGTCAATGCCTCGGCCGCCTGCGCCACTTCTTCATCGCTACTGGCTTTCAGCATCTCTAATGCTTGTGGCAGACTGTCTTGTTCGCACAGTGCTTTCACTAAACTTTCAAACTCTTGGTATTCCATTGTCGATCTCTCATCGCATTCAAACCGCGCCATTGTACCTACATCCTTTACTGAGTGGTACTCCAGACGAAACCCCGTGCGTTTTCGTCGTAATCTATTAAGATGTGGTGTCATTACTTCCTAAAGCGAAACAATGAGCCAGTATGGATTGGATTCAAAGTGTACACAGTTACCTTCGCGTCGTAGACGAAGGCAGTTTTAGCGCCGCTGCACGTAAACTCAACACCACCAACTCCGCGGTCAGCAAGCGCATTCACTGGCTTGAAGAGCGCCTCGGTGTCCAGCTGTTAAAGCGCACCACGCGCTCAGTCACCCAAACCGAAGCGGGCGCGCTTTTTTATCAACGGGCTAAAGTCCAATTGGATGAGTGGCAATCGATCGTCGATGAAACGCGCTCGGTCAATCAAAGCCCTGCTGGGCTACTCAAAATTGGCGCGACCTTAGCGATAGGGTCGAAATTTCTTGTCCAATACCTCAATGATTTTTTGCAGATGTATCCCGATATTCGTATTCAGTTGCTGACGACGACCCCCGGCCAACTGCCAGAATTGAGTTTGGATCTCTTTATTAGCCGAGAAATCGAGCAGCTTAACTCACTGAGTTTCAAAGCCTCCGCCTTGTTTGAACACAAAGGCGCCTTTTATGCGTCACCGTCCTACATCGCGCAGTATGGTGAACCTACCTCAGCGGACGATCTGCTCAATCATAATGTTCTGATGTGGGGAGAACGCCCACAGCGTGAAGTGAGGCTCAGTCAAGGGCAGCGCTTGAGTTTATCCGGCAATTTCGCCACCACCAATCCAGAGGCGCTGTTTTATGCGGCCAAAAGTGGCATGGGAATTTTGCTCACATACGATGTGATGATTAAAGAGGATCTCAAGTCCGGTGCGTTGAAACGGATCATGCCCGACATCACTGCCGACGAAGCGACGGTGTATGCGTACTACCCAAAACTCGATTATCAGCACACTCGAACCCAACTGTTTCTCGACTATTTAAAAGCCAGGCTCTCCGAAGAGCGCGTCCCTCTGTAGACGATGTTCTCGTCCGCACTGCGAAGTTGATCAATTAAGCAACCTATCCCATAGTTAAGTGACAACAAAATATATGCGACATGTATCGCATTTTTTTGGAGGAGACTATGGCTAGGACGACCTCACATCAACCTCTACTCAGTGTAGAGCTGTTCGATGAGTTACTCTCACTGGACGGCAGTCAACTGCTCGCCCGGATCGCGCAATCCATCCACCAGCGCAGCCAATCAGCGCTCACCAGCATTGTTGAGCTAGACCAAGGCAACTACCGGGCCACCGTATTAGCCAGCGCGACTCATCACGATGAACTGGTCGCTACACAAGGCTATGAACTGAGTGATGGTCCTTGCAGCCGAACGATCAAAAGCGAACAAGACGTCGTGATCCTCGCTCGCGGACTTGCGCAGCAATTCCCTAACCTTCCGATGCTCAGCGAACTTCAAGTAAAATCCTACATCGGCGTGCCACTGCGCAGTGCGAGTGGTGAAACCCTTGGAATTTTATACTCCATGTATCACCACGACATTGATAACGAGACCACCGACGCACAAGCCCTTGAGCTTGTCCGCATTCACCGCTTGTTAGCCAACCTTTGCATCCAGCATTTACGCACCAAGTGGCTCGCACAACGTTCAAGTGGTTTGGTCAAACAACTCAATTTTGAAATGTCACACGACAGTTTAACGGGCCTCTCCAATCGGAGCTCTCTGTCAGAAACGCTCCATCAGTTAACCCACTTGCACAGCCAACCTTTTACCTTGGCGTACTTAGATATTGATAACTTCAAACACATTAACGATCTGTACGGTATGTACATTGGCGATCAGATTATCAAGTTTGTGGCTAACGCTATTGCTCATTCCATTCGTCAGCAACAATGCGCGTTTCGCATTGCCGGGGATGAGTTTGCCTTTGTGATTTTTTCAGATGATCCCATTCAAGTCTGCGAGTCAATACTCGAACGAATTGAAAGGGGCTATCAGGATCCAAACCACACCATCAAGCTTAAGGTCAGCATCGGGATTGCTCAAAATCCGGGACAAAAGCTCACCGCCGATCAGTTGATCCTCAATGCCACACTGGCGCTCAAAGACTGCAAGCAATCTCGGCGCACCCAGATTCAATGTTACGATACCCACCTCAGCGCGCAGTACTACCGCCGCACTATGGTGATTGATGCCTTACGCAACGAAATGACAAAAGAGAGCAGCCGTCACAGCGAAATCTCCATCGCTTTACAACCGATTGTCAAACAAGGCCAGACACATTGGGATTACTTTGAAGTGCTCGCTCGCTGGACGAGCCACACCCTTGGCATTATTCCACCGATGGAGTTTATCGAAGCCGCCGAGCAATCTGGACTGATTGTTGAACTCGGTGAACGTATTTTGGAGCAAGCATGCGAGGCGAAAAAGGTATTGGAAGCGGGGATAGGTCATAAAGTGCGACTTAGCATTAACTGCTCTGCCCACGAAATTGCCCAGCCGGAGCGTTATGTGACCCACTTACTCCAGACCCTCACTCAGTTTGGCTACTTGCCCAACGAATTCACTATCGAACTGACCGAAACCGTGCTGCTCTCTCGCACGCAAAACGTGCGCCAAGTGCTCGATGAGCTCCGGACGCTGGGTTTTACCATCTCACTGGATGACTTTGGCACCGGTTACTCAAGCTTAAATTACATCCACAGCTACCCGATTGATGGGATTAAAATCGATGCCAGTTTCGTGCGCAATATTCTCACCAATCCGATCACTGAACGCGTGGTCAGTCTGATTGTGGAACTGTCGAAACAGCTCGAGGTGAGTTTGGTCGCTGAGGGGGTGGAAACCGAACAAGCACTCAACAAACTCTATCAAATGGGATGCACACAAATTCAGGGCTATTACTTCGCCAGACCTGAACCCGTTGAGGCGATGATTTCATTGTGTTTAAAAGCGCAGGCGGCCGCTGACGATCACACACACTCGCGGCGATCGCTCGGCTAAATAAAATCAGAAGTGGGATTGAACAAAGGTACGGCGCACAATCATTGGCGAGATTATAACGGGACTTCGATGGTCATCATCACATCGCCTTCGTAGTCATCATGCCAGCGGTAGTCGAGCCTCATTCTTGGCTCGCCGGCTTTTTTGTCACCAAAACCGACACTGAACTGCAAACCATGATTGCGTAACCACTCATCCATGCTCATCGTGGCCATCTTCTCTTCGAGCTCAGAAGGCATCCACACGCCGATACCAAAATAGTTGGACGATAAGTGGCGGGACAAAATTGGGTTGCTGGCACTTTTCAATATCCAATCATCCCAGTAAGAGGCGTAGTCTCGACTGTCATCATCGAGATAGAACTCAAGATCGTCGAGCGCTTTAACCGTGTACTCGATGCCATCTAGCATCGAAAAGCAGAGGCCTTGGGCTGAGTGAAACATCAGAGAGTTGGACGGTTTGTTTTTCTCTTCATACGAATAATCGTATAAATCGCATGCTTGTGATGCGAATGCCATTGCACCAAAACAAAACCCTATATATTGAGAAAAACGCATTCATATCTCTTATGTGACCACTAAATACACCCTCAATAATACGCTTTTTTACTCAATATGCGATTCACTTTTTCTGTTGTCAGGTGGGAAATAGGCGACTTGTCCTGTAGGGCATTTCTGATGTCCGTACTGCGAATCGCCACCTTTTCTGGACAACTCAATACAGACCAACGAGTTAGGATCTCCTCGGCGTTATAAAACTTGGCAAAGTTCAATAAGTTGTCTGGCCCCATCACAAAAGTTAAATGGGCATTCGGGTATTGCGCCTCTAACGCTTGCAGGACAGCAAATGTGGTAACGCCGCCATGTTGGCTAAGCAAACTTTCTTCGATAGGCGAACGCTCGACATTAGGCAGCGAGAGATCATCAATAAACGCATCCACCAGTTCACAACGCAGCGCATAATCGAGCATCACTTTGCCCCATGCATGGGCAATACTTGGCACGAGCAGCACCTTATCAAAATGAGTCAACGACTCTATGACGCTTTTATGCCCTAAACTGGGTGGATTAAACGCGCTTCCAAACACCGCAATATGGCTCATTTTCTTCCTTTCTGCTGCTAAACGGTCGTAGCAGTTTTCTAATCTGTTCAAATTGGTATGATATCGGCTAGACGCTTTAAGGGTATCAAGAATATCCGCAAATTTGAAAATACATTGCTTGCAGGAAGGAAACACAATGGAACAGTTGATTCGCGATGAGATGCGTGTCTTACCTTCAATTGACCCTGAGTTTGAAGTGACACGTCGAGTCGATTTTATTAAACGCAAACTGCGAGAAGCAGGCTGCAAGTCTTTGGTACTGGGGATCAGTGGAGGGGTGGACTCCACCACTTGTGGCCGCTTGGCTCAGCTAGCCGTCAACCAACTCAATGAGGAAACCGATGGCGGTTACCAGTTCATTGCTGTCCGCTTACCCTACGGTGAACAGAAAGACGAAGATGAAGCCCAAATTGCTTTGAAATTTATTGAGCCGACACATTCTGTCTCCGTCAATATTAAAGCGGGTGTGGATGGTATTCACGCCGCCACACAAATCGCCCTTGAAGGCACCGACTTGCTACCGACTGACGCAGCAAAATTAGATTTTGTTAAAGGCAACGTGAAAGCGCGTGCGCGCATGGTCGCGCAGTACGAGATCGCAGGCTATGTGGGCGGGCTCGTACTCGGCACCGATCACTCAGCGGAAAACATCACCGGCTTTTACACCAAGTTTGGCGACGGCGCCTGTGACCTTGCACCGTTATTTGGTTTGAGTAAACGTCAAGTTCGTGAAGTGGCCGCTCACCTCGGCGCCCCAGAGCTATTAGTGAAAAAGACGCCGACCGCGGATCTTGAAGAACTGGCCCCACAAAAAGCCGATGAAGACGCGTTGAACCTCACCTATGATCAGATCGATGATTTCCTAGAAGGGAAACCGGTATCAGAGGAAGTCTCGCAGCGTCTTGTGCACATCTACACCATCACGCAGCACAAGCGTCAGCCTATCCCGACCATCTACGATTAATCTTATCGTTAGATGCAGCGCGTTTGACGCCCCGTCACACGCGCTGCCCCACCACCTATCACCCATCACCCATCACCCATCACCCATCACCCATCACCCAATTATGCCCTTCCCTACCTAACGTCCACCTAAGCCGCTTTATTCGCTATTATTGGTCGTATCAATAAAACGACTAGCACCTCGGCACTGTTTTCACTAAAATGCGACCGATCAGACAAATTTCTTTCATTATCGCGTTAATATACCCATTAAGCGCCGCTTAACGTCGCGTTGGCTTGGGTGATAATGAGCGACGTAATAACCAAAAACCATGCATGTTGCAGCCCAGGTGGCTGTCTGTAGAAAAGTGTGATTGTTTATGGACCAAGATAAGTTTACCAATATTTATCGCTTACCCACGGCGATTCAAATTCGCATTGGCAAATGGCAGCAGACCTTCAACGGGACATCAGACATTGTGCTTCACCGTGCTATTGAAGCGCGTAATAAACAGTACCGTAAACCTGATTTTTTCCCGGCGGGGTGGTGCGTCAACCTGTTTGATAACCAAGACATTTCCATCACCGAGCATGGTAAGTATATCCAAACCGCAATGCGTACCATGATGGACCGTAAGGTGTCGTATAAACGCATTTACCTCTCTCGAGTTCCGCTTGAGCAAGCGACGCCAGCCCTGGTGGCGTTCAAACAAGAGTTCATCGCCAAGCACAATCGTGTGGCGAAAAAATACAATCAAATCAAGAAAAAACAGTTCTTGCGCTTCGCATTAGAAGAGCTAGAGACACTCTATCCCTCGATACCAAAAGAGAAGTTTGACGTAACACTGTGGAACAAATTGGTGGTGTCAGAGCTCGGCCAAGCGAAGAAATTTGATAACCCCTACTTCGTGAAAAAGCACACCGTCTAGACGGCGCTGATATTCCACCGCCTTGGACGATATCAGTGTGACGTTAGAGGCCGCGATCATCGCAGTCCGTCACTCGTATTTGGCTAAAATCTCTTGATAACGGCTTTGTCCTTGCTCACCTGGCATCGATTTAAGCCGTTCAATGCCGCGCTGCAAATTGGCGATGATTTGCGGGTCGGTATCTCGATGAAACGCGTAGTAGAGATCCCCCTCTTTCAGCACATAGACTGGCTCAAACAGCGAAGGATCCACATCGACTGACTTCACCCACCAGTTCGCCACCTGCTGAGAGTAGACAATCAAATCAATGCGCTTTTTCATCAGTTGCTCTGACAAGGTCATCACATCTTTCGCCTCGCGCATCGCCTCTCTGGGGATCCCATGAGCAAGCAGGGTTTGCTCGCCAATATCGTCACTAATGACACCGATGGAGTACTTCGCCATATCCATCGGCTGCGTAATGGTAATGTCGGCATCTTTGCGCGCTAAAACGATAATTTTCAGCGGGATAATAGGTCCAACCCACTGAAAAAGCGGCTCCCTTAACTCGGTTCGCGCCGTAGAAAATAGCATGGTGTTTGGCTCTGTGACCACCTTATGATACGCCTGCTTCCAAGGCGTTAGACGAATTTGTTTCATGTCGATGGGCTGTTCAACCAAGGCGCTGGCTTCAAGTAAAATATCGACCGCATAGCCCGCGAGCTTCCCTTGTGAAGTCTGAAAGTTAGCCGGTGGATACGATTCCGTGTAAAACGTCAGCTGACGAAGATCGCTGTGCGCGCGAAGTGGGGAAGAGAAAGCCAGCCATAAACAGAGCAGCAGTGCCACTGACTGGTACAAACGTAGGATAGTCACAACTCACCTTTTGAACGAAAGTCACACCAATAAAGCGTAGACCACCGGACAAAAAGTGAGGAATTAAAGCGATGTTTTTAGACGCGTGCCCACTTTCTGATTCGCGGTACTGTCGGCGCCTTGGTGACCAAGAATACCGCCAAAGCGGCTAAAACAAAGCCCATCACGCCCATCGCATCGAACGATTCACCAAACATCAACCACGCTTGGATGGCGGTGACGGGCGGAACCAGGTAAAACACCGACGCCACACTCGACGCCACGCCATTTTCCACCATATAGAGTAGCAATAGAATCGCAACGCAAGAGAGCACGACCACCAGCCACACCAAGGTCATGATAAAGGCAGGAGACCAAACAATCACATTGGTTTCAAAGGTCAGCGCGACGGGTACAAACAGCAGTCCCGCGGCGAAATACTGTACGGTGGCTCCTCCAACCATATCCACGCCTTGGCAAAAACGCTTTTGGTACAGGGTGCCCAATGTAATGCCGATGAGCGACACTAAACAGACGGCAACCGCTAAGGTTTTGTGTTGCTCGGATTGCCAGTCCATTTTACCCATAAGCACAAGGCTAATACCCGCAAACCCAATCACCAGCCCTAACCACTGCGAGGGTTTAAACGAGTGCTGAGTAAAGACCACCAACAAAAACGCCGTAAGAATGGGTTGCAGACCAACCAACAGAGAGCTGAGGCCCGCGGGCATACCAAGATGGATCGCAAAGTACGTACCGCCGAGATAAAAGCCGTGAATGAACAGCCC
Source organism: Vibrio cholerae (assembly GCA_036903855.1). GTDB lineage: Bacteria > Pseudomonadota > Gammaproteobacteria > Enterobacterales > Vibrionaceae > Vibrio > Vibrio cholerae_D. The sequence continues at coordinate 394,983 of JACGDM010000001.1, forward strand.
CACCACGCCACTATGAAGCAATGCTTTACCTCTCGGTAAGCGACGACGAAGTAGCACAATCAATAGCAAGAATAACGCGACGTTGGCGATCATTCGCAGTGACAACAAAGTCGCTGGCTCGGCGTACTGAAGACCAAACCTTGCTCCAACAAACCCCGATGCCCAAAGCACCACAAACACAAAAGGGATCAATCGCACCCACATACACATTCTCCTCGCTTTTTATTCTGTTTTAACGTTACTGTAGTGGGTACAGGTTGATTTTAAAGGCACAGATCAGGTTAGTTTTATGGGTACAGAAAGATGGACAGTCGCAGCAAATATCGCCAAGTAGAGCAGCTCATTCGCCAAGGTATCGAGGAGGGTCGATATGCCAGTGATGACAAATTGCCCTCTATTCGCACTTTATGCACGGAGTTAGACGTAGGCAAAAACACCGTCATTCGTGCCTATCAAGAACTCGAGGCGCAAGGCGTGATTTATACGCAGCAGAGATCGGGCTACCGAGTCAGCGCTAAAACGACGCCACCGGCGCCGACTCAAAGGCCCACGCAAGTCGATTTGCTGAGCGCTTGCAAAGAGATTCTCACCTACACCCCAAGCCAAGAACGGCTCGTAACCGGCTCTGCACACCCTTTTATCGACACACCGGCGATCAAAAGCCTGTACGCCGAAATTGGCCGCCACAGCCGACGCCAAGCTCACATCCCTAGCCACTACCAACTGCCACCGGGGAACGATTTGCTGATCCGGCAGTTGGCAAAAATAAGCCATGATTTGGGGGTAGATGCGCGCGGTGAGTCTTTGTCTGTTACCCATGGCGCCCAACAAGCGATCAGCCTCGCCCTGCGTGCACTGACACAGCCAGGCGACATCGTTGCGGTCGAATCGCCTTGTTACTTTGGCAATCTGCTACTGATGGAATCGCTAGGCCTTAAAGTGGTGGAAGTGCCGAGTTGTCCTCGAGATGGCATAGATCCCAACGCACTTGAGCAAGCACTTGAACGCTGGGATATTAAGGCGATTTTAGTCACACCCAACTTTACCAACCCAACGGGCGCCTGCATGCCACTCGCGGCCCGTATTCGATTACTTGAGGTGTCAGGCGCGGTGCCCATCATTGAAGACGATGTGTTTGGCGCATTGGCCTACGACCAAAGCATCACGCCACTGAAAACACTCGATAAGGACAACCGGGTCATCTATGTCAATTCGCTCTCGAAGATGCTCGATTCACGGTTGCGGATCGGCTGGATTATGGCGGGTCAATACCAAACGCAGATTGAGCGTTACCTGATGAGCGACAACATGGGCAGCCTTAACTTGATGCAGTCTGCCGTGGCAGAGTTTCTCACCACAGGCAAATACCGCTCGCACGTGCAGAAAATGCGCCGGCTCTATCAGCACAACACTAAACTGTTTATCACCCAGTTGGATCTCGCCTTGCAGCGCTATTCCACCCTTTCGGGTCGCTATGCGCTACACCAACCGCAAGGCTCTTTTTTAGTCTGGCTAACCTTGCCCGACCACTGCGACAGTCAAACCATCTATCAACACGCGAAGCCACGTGGAATAAGCCTTCTCCCCGGCTCACTCTTTGCCACCGGCACGCAGTACCAACACTCGATGCGCTTTAGCTGCGCCAACCTAACCTCCACCGCGGATTGGCAGCAAGGTATTGAGGATTTGGCAAGCCTCATCGCCCAATCCTCTCACTGAGTCTTCTTAGACAAGTAAAAGGGATCCTGTGATTCCCCTCACAGGATCCCTTTTGTCTTTTTCGCTGATTGATTTAGGCGGCCGCTCTCTTTAAGCGGATGATGGCGTTAAGTAGATCATTGCTTTAAGCAGATGATTACTTTAAGCACCTGACTATTTTATGCGTTAGAGGCTTTGCGATGCCCTTCTTGCAGGTGGACAAAATCCACCAGATCGTCACCAGATACCTGATACGCCTGACCAAATCCCTTAACGAACAAGCCCTGCTCGGCTTTGAGATTAAACAGCACAAAGTCTTGCAACTGACTCAAGCCATCAATGATCTCACCAAAGCGCTCTTGCATCTGCGCGATCACTTGTCGCCATTGCTCGCTTTCTCGCTCCACAACGTGTGCAGTGGCATCAAAGGTTAAGCGCTTGCGAGCAAAGAGTTGCTTGGAGCTGTCTTCATCTTCGATCAACATGATGGACACCGTCGGGTTCGCCTGCAAATTGCGCGCGTGACGGGCAATCTCAGAAATCAGCACAAAGTATCCCTCTTGATTTTGTACAAACGGCGCATAACTGACATTGGGTTTGCCATGTTCGTCGACTGTCGCCAACTGCAATGTCTTACGCGCTTGACGAAATTCTTTGATTTCTGGGCCTAAGCGACCTTGCAAGCGTTCCTGCTTGACCTGTTGTTCCATGTTGAGCTCCTGATTGTCTTTCTCAATTTTATCATTGTTGTTAAGTCCTGGCCGTGCGCGGTTACTCTGATAAACCTTTATAATGCGCATGCCACTGGTGAAACTGTTCAACCTGACTCGCAATGAGTTCACGTTTTTCATTGCGCCCCAAGTAGATCTTGAAGATGTTGTTGCCCTCTTGACTAAAGAAACCAAAATAGTGGCTCTCACGTCCCATAAAAGGCTTACTGACTAAGGCAATCGCACGTACGTTGTCGAGTTTGAGATGCCCATGCATCTGACCTTCGCGTCCCATTAGGTTGTAGTAGCCGCGGGCGACTTTCCCTTTTGGAAACGGCGCTTTAACTTCAAAAATAGAGCCAAATGAGTGCACGATTGTCGTCACTGGTCCAAAGTCAACCAACGCTTCCAACATAGATTGCGCATGGTCGCCCGAGACCAAGGTCACCATCTCCGTCGGCAAAGCGGCCACCACGTCATACTCACTGACTCCTAACTGCTCTGCGATGGCAGCAGGCAACAATGTTGGGTCACTGTCTAATAGCGCTGCGACTTGCTGAGCAAGCGTGTCTGGCTGTTGGGTCTTTGTCATTACTGAATCCATAAACGTTCCATTTCTAAGCGATTGAACCGACATGATGAGGGCTCATTGAGGCGGGTTGATAATAAAATTGTAGAACTTTGATCGCCGCTTGTGCCAAGCTGACAGACCAAAAGCGCCCGGCTAGCGTCAAGTGTAGATAATCTTCTTCAACGTTAGCCAAGCCGCGTGCTTGCCACGCATCGAATAGCGGCTGCAAGAACGCAAAGTCAAAGGGATGCGGCACGTCACTGTGTAGCGCACATTGCGCATTGGCACTCTCAAGCGCATGGCGGCTAATCACACCGCGATCAAAACCGGCTTTGAGTGTGGCAAACAGCGGCTCAAGAGGGTGCTGTTCCATCATCATCGCCACCACAGGTTGACCAGTATTCATCGCCTCCATATACGCGGCCAACGTACGATGGTTCATCATGCTTACGCCCGCGATATTGCCGCCCGCGCCGCAGCCAATCGGCAGCACTTCCGCGTAGGTCTTCGCCAGCGAGTTATACAAACTGCGCTCGCGGTTATCTCTCGCCCAGTGATTCACACTCAGCGGTCTTTGGTGATGCTTCGCCATAAACTCGCTGCCAAGCTGATACATATCCGCCTTAAGTGGCGTCGTCGCTGGAGGAGGAATTTTGCCCTTGTCCACCAAATTGATCATCGGCGCACTGCCACCAACCACGAGTTGGTAAAGATCAATGCCGTGCGCGCCGCTTGCCAAGTAGTCCTGCAAATCTTGCTCAAAGATTTCTAGGCTCTGATAAGGCAGACCATATAGAAGATCAAGAATGATCGGCGCTTGCTCGGTGGCACTGAGTTGACCAATGCGCTCCAACACCACTTCACGATCATCGAGTCGCTTGGCACTGCGGCGCACTTGGGTATTAAAGCTCTGAATACCAAATGAAAAGCGGTTGAATCCCCCTTCGAGTGCATGGTCAAACATCTCATCACTGAAACGGTTTATTCGCCCTTCAAGAGTTAGCTCACAATCTTTGGCAAGAGGAAAATGCGCGGCCAGGGCTTGCCCGAGTTGGCGTACCTGCTGAGGCGAGAGATCCGTCGGTGTGCCGCCGCCAATGTACACGGCCTGAAAAACCCCAGATTGCGTCCAAGGCAACGCTGCTTTTTGCTCAATCTCGCGCATCAGAGCCGCAAAGTATTCATCAACCCATTGGCGACTTGCCGCATTTTGAAAGAAGTTACAAAAGGTGCAACGCACTCGGCAAAAGGGAATATGGATGTACAGGCAACGCTGTTTTACCCGTGTCGGCGCTTGAGCATCCAAGGTGGACGAATGATGCGGCGCGTACAGCGCATTCAATCGCGCGCCATACTGCTCACGAGCGATCGGCCTTGCACCACCAGCCGCATGCGCTGAGGTTTTATCCGCGAAGGCAAAATGCAACGGATCAGAGGTTTCTTTACCGAGCACTGATTCATCAAATTGATGGATATCCAACATGCTATTTACTCGCTTAGCGCTTGTCAGCTCTTGCTTTGCGCCAAAATCTTAAAAACTGGACAAGATCATAATTCCGCGTTAATGATAATGCAATTGATAATTGATCTTATTTGCATTGTAAGTAATAATCTTGGCAATTTGTTGATGTCGGACAAGAGAAATCACCGTGAATGTAAAACGCTACACTATCGCAGGAACGCTCTCACTAGCGGTTCACGGGGCCATATTACTCGTCGCTCATGAAGCGAAAGTATTTGCGATGCCCGCGGGAACGCAGTCTCAGAGTGTCTCAATTAACTTTAAAGCAGCGGCAGTTCCAGCGCCCAGTGTCTCGCCAGAGGCCGACCTGCCCGTGAAACCGGAACCTGCACCGATCGAAGCGGCAGCTGTTCCCGAGCCGATCCCGACACCGATGCCCACGCCAGATAAACCTGCGGTGAAGACAGACAAAGCAATTGTGAAACCAGACACAGCTGCAGTTAGACCAGATAAATCAATTGTGAAAAAGCCGGTCAGCAAAGACCCAATCAAAAAGGTGGTCGCCAAACAAGAAACGACGAAACCAGTCGTGGCGAAAACGCCCCCAAAAAAGGCGGCGCCTAAGCCGAAAAAAACCGCCAAGGTGACCAATACTCAGGCAGCGCCTGCCAACGCCAAGCCAACAGAAACAACTCCGGCTGAGCCTGTCCCAACAGACACCGCAAAGGTTCCACAAAAAGCCAATCAAGGCGCCAGCGCGCAGCCCATCTTGGTCGAGAAGCCCTCTTTCTTGAGTCGCCCTACCGCGCCTCACTACCCAAGACTGGCGAGAAAGCGGGGGTTGGAAGGCGTCGCTTTGTATGAAATCTGGCTCGACGATGAAGGAAATCAAGTCAAACAGGTGCTTATCAGCTCATCCGGAGCCACCTTGCTCGATAAATCCGCGTTGGATGCGATTAAGCAGTGGCAGTTTTCTCCTCACACGGTGAATGGGCACTCCATGGCACACCGCGTGCATATTCCCGTTCGTTTTAAGTTGGATCGATAATGGAACACATTGAACAAATACAGCAACAACTGGGCCTTATGGCTTGGCCCCTGATTTTCTGCTCTGCACTGACGGTCATGATCATCCTCGAACGCTTGTTCCAAGTTCTGGTCAGCACCGGTGTTGGCAAGCGCGCCGTATCACGAGAACTCAACCAACTGAGCCCGACGGACAATCAAGCCATTGAGCAACTTGCGAAACGTTGGTCACCACGTCGCCCGCTGCTTTTCAAGGGTGTGGCCATGGTCTTAGCCCATCACTCCTTTGCGAAGTCACTTCGAGAAGATGTGGCCGGGATGTGGTTACAAGAAAAACGCCACCAGCTCAATTCTGGGTTGCGCCTATTGACCTTGATTGGCGTCATCAGCCCGTTGATCGGATTGCTCGGCACCGTGCTTGGGCTGATTGAGATGTTTAAAGGCGTGGCGGCCTCTTCGGGTAACATCACGCCCAATGATCTGGCTGACGGTCTTGGCCTCGCCATGCGTACTACCGCAGCAGGGCTTTTGATCGCGCTGCCCGCCATCGCTGGCGCGCAGTTGCTGGGGTTGTGGGCTGACCGCGTTACCGCCAAGCTCGAGCACACATTAAATTACGTCAATTTATGGTTGGAAGGGGTCAGCGTGCAAGCCAATACACCGCCGATGACCGTGACCAAAAACGCTGATGAGCATGTTCACCCCATCCGAGAAAAGCGAGTGAACGCATGATCAAGTTACCCCAAAATGAATCACGATTTGGGCTGACACCGGATCTCACACCACTGCTCGACATCATCTTCATCGTGATGGTGTTTTTGATGCTGACCGCGGCGGTAAAACTTGATTCATTGGAAGTGGATCTGCCCACCACCGACTCAAATCAGGTGTCTACGGTGGATAAGCGCTCTCTGACCATCAACATTCTCGATGCGGCGCCGCATTGGGCGATAGACGGCCAAACCTATCTCGATTGGCACAACTTTACGCTCGCTTTGCTCGAGCAACACCAATCGAACCCGCAACCGATCGTTATCGGCGCAGAGAAAACCGCCGACGTTCAGCATTTGGTCAAACTGCTGGCCTACTTACAAGAAAACGGCATTCAAGCCACGCAGCTGCTGACTGAGCAGCCCAATTAATTTAAGGCAAACCTTGTTTATGACTCAACGTACCACACTATCTCAGCACCCTAGCCAGACAGCGCGTGCTGCACGAACTTTCTCAAAAGCAAGATGGGGACGCACGATCGGCCGCCTCACTGCGGCGGTGTCACTGTGTGCGCTCTCGCTCACCGCCTTCTCTCACCATGCGATGGCAAGCGAGCGCATCATCAGTGCCGGCAGCGCCGTTACTGAGCTATTGATTGCGCTAGACCAGCAACAAAGTCTTGTTGCGGTGGATGTCACCAGTGAGCTGCCAGTGGGACTCACACTGCCCAAAATTGGCTATCACCGCCAACTGTCATCAGAGGGGCTATTGGCTTTAGGCCCGAATCGACTCATTGGCTCCGATGAAATGGGCCCCGCGTCTGCGCTCGCTCAGCTTAAATCAGCGGGCGTTGCGGTGGATATTGTCAACACCAAACCGACCGCCGAAGGGCTACTTGAGCGCATTGATGAGATTGCCGCGCTGACGGACTCTAGCGAGCATGCTGCGCAACTCAAGCAGAATGTCGAGCGTCAACTGGCCAATTTAGAACAGCGCCGTCAGCATATCGCGACACCGAAAAAAGTGCTGTTTTTGTTGATACATGAAGGTCGCCCCGCCAACGTCGCCGGTGCCGACACCACACCTAACGCGATTATTGAACTTGCAGGCGGCATTAACCCTGCCGCTTCGACACTTTCTTCCTACAAACCGCTATCGAGTGAGGCGATGGTCGAGATGCAACCCGACATTATCCTCGTCAGTGGCCGCAGCTACCAAAGCTTGGGCGGTGCGGATGAGATATTGAAGAAGTTGCCGATGCTCGCCGCCACACCTGCGGGTCAAAACAAAGCCTTCATCCAAATTGATGGTCATGCTTTAGTCGGGGGATTGGGCCTGAAAAGTTTGACTGAAGCGGAGCGCATCAGCGCGTTGCTGCTGTAACCCGCCACGCAAGCGACAAGCCCCAGACTGGCAACATACAAGACTGGATTGTGACTTTAACGCTATGATATTAAACCTATGATTTTGAAAAGAATCCCGCTACCCATTACGCTCGGTCTTTTTGCTGTCTTGCTGCTTATCACAGCGATCAGCTCGATCACCGTTGGGCCGATGAATATTGGATTTATCGAGAGTGTACAGAGCTTACTGCTTAAATCGGAGCAGTTGGCACCGCACGTGCATTTGGTGATCCATGAAATCCGCTTTCCGCGTACCCTATTGTGTATGTTAGTCGGCGCGATTTTAGCCCTGTGCGGCACGGTGATGCAGGGGCTGTTTCGTAACCCACTGGCCGAGCCGGGGATCATTGGTGTCTCTGCTGGGGCCTCCTTAGGTGCTGCGATCGCCATTGTGATGTTTGCCGATGTGTTCGCCAAGTACCCAACCTTAATGAACATCGCCGCACTGCCCATGTTTGCTTTTTTGGGCGGTGCGTTAACCACGGTCCTGGTCTACAAATTGGGCACCAGCAAGCTGGGGACGTCTGTCACCATCATGCTGCTAGCAGGGGTAGCGATCAGTGCCCTTTCTGGGGCAGGCATTGGCTATATGAATTTCATCGCGGACGATCAAATGTTGCGCGATCTGTCGCTCTGGTCGATGGGCTCACTGGCGGGCGCCAACCTCACAAGCCTTGCGCTCTGTAGCGTCACCTTGCTGATTCTTGGCGCTTGCTTTTATCGACGGGCGATGGCGCTCAATGCCCTCTTGCTTGGCGAAGCGGAGGCGGCGCATCTTGGCATCGCCGTTCAGCGTCTCAAACGTCAGTTGATTCTGCTGACCGCCGTTGGCGTTGGGGTCACGGTGAGCGTATCTGGGATGATCGGCTTTATTGGCTTAGTCATTCCCCATTTAGGACGCATGTTGACCGGACCAGACCACCGCAGCCTGCTACCCATTTCTGCACTGATGGGCGCACTGCTACTCACCTTTGCCGATATGTTTTCTCGTGTTGCGGTCGCCCCTGCTGAGCTGCCTGTGGGCATCGTCACGGCAATCATTGGCGCACCGTTTTTCATCTATCTGCTGTTTCAACAAAAAGGGAAGATTTTGTAATGGACGCTCCAGCCATCTCCGCTCAAGGTCTGTCGATGCACTTTGGTCAGCGCTGTGTGTTGGATAACATCGACCTTGATATTCACGCCGGAGAAGTGACTGCGCTGCTCGGGCCAAACGGCGCGGGGAAAAGTACCTTGCTGAAATTATTGTGTCAGGAGATCCCTTCACGTCACGATATTCGCTATTTTGGCCGCGCAGCAAACCAATGGCCAAGTGATGAACTGGCCAGACACTTAGGCATGCTTCCTCAGCACAGTACCCTGAGTTTTCCGTTTCTTGCCCATGAAGTGGTGGAGCTTGGGGCGATACCGCTCAACTTGGCGCACAAACAGACCCAAGCGGTAGCGGCCAAGTACATGTCGCTCACCGATGTCAGCCACCTGAGTGAACGCTTGTACCCCTCCCTGTCTGGCGGAGAGAAACAGCGCGTGCATCTCGCGCGCGTGTTAGTCCAACTCGATCAATCCGCTGAGAAGAAAATCCTCATGCTCGACGAACCGACCTCCGCACTGGATCTGGCTCATCAGCACAACACACTGCGAATTGCACGCCAATTAGCCGATGAACACCATACCGCCGTCGTCGTCGTGCTGCACGACCTCAACCTCGCGGCGCAATACGCCGATCGACTTGTGATTCTGCATCAGGGAAAAATTGCCTGTGACGCCAAACCTTGGCAAGCGTTAACGCCAAGTCTCATCGAGCAGGTGTACGGCTACCAAGCATTAGTCAATCGCCATCCCTCGTTGGACTTTCCCATGGTGATGCCCGCTGCGTAAGTCTTAAGAGAGCAGACGCCGTCTTAAGCCGGCGCGCTCCAATACGCGCGCGCAAATTTCTTCTACGGATAACGAGGTGGTGTTGATGTAGGGAATCGCCTCACGGCGAAACAGAGCTTCGACATGTTCAAGCTCTTGTTGGCACTGCTGACTGCTGGCGTAATCACTGTCAGCCAGTCGGTTCTGACGAATCTGCGCTAGACGCTCAGAATCGATAGTGAGGCCGAACAATTTGTGTCGCACCACTTCAAACTCCGGCAATAACCTCAAACGCTGAATATCTTGCTCGATAAACGGGTAGTTCACGACCCGCAAACCAAACTGCATCGCCATGTAGAGACTGGTCGGTGTTTTACCGCTGCGCGACACGCCCAATAAAATGATGTCCGCCTCATCCAAGCCTTTGAGAGTAATGCCATCATCATGTGCAAGGGTGTATTCAATGGCGGCAATGCGGTCAAAATAGCGATGTGAATCTTTACTGACACTGCGCGAGCGTTGCAACTTGGGTTTCGCCTCCATCTGAATATCGTCTTGGACTTTTTGCACCAAGCTTTCCAATACGTCGTAGCAATGCGCCGGAGCTTGCAATAGCTTGACCCTTAGTTCACCAATCACCATAGAGAAAAACACCAGCGGCTTGACGCCGTGGGTACGATACGAGGCGTCAATCTCTTTAACCAGCGCCGCCAATTTCTCTTCACTTTCCACGAACGGAAAGGTCTTTTCATTCGCGTGAAAAGAGAACTGCCCCAAAACGACATGCCCTAATGTCTCGCACGTAAGTGCCGTGCCATCAGAAACATAGAATACATCACGACTTTGACTATCAATTTGCATGGTTTGTTGAATAGCTAAAATAATGTTGAGTAGGATGACATTCATAATATCGATAATAAAACCCTGCTGACTATTACGTCCCCCACAGCTTTTTAAATTGGTTCGCCTTTTTTTAAGTTGATACGTAATCGTTTGCTTTAAGTCCCTACAAGCTGCAATGTTTCTGGAGAAAGACATGCAAAAGAACACCCTCTGGTTTAATGGTCTATCCATGGATGATGTCGACAAAGTCGGCGGTAAAAATGCGTCCCTCGGAGAGATGGTGTCCAACCTAGCCAATGCGGGCGTGAGCGTCCCCAACGGCTTTGCCACCACCTCTTATGCGTTTAACCGCTTCCTCGACTTTGAAGGCCTAGATGACCGAATTCACCAACTGCTCGATGACCTGAACGTCGACGATGTTGAAGCCCTACGCCAAACCGGCGCCACCATACGACAATGGGTGCTTGATGCCCCATTCCCTGCCGACCTCGAAGCCGATATTCGTGAGCATTATCTGCAATTGGTCGACGGTAACCCCGAGCTTTCCGTCGCTGTGCGCTCTTCTGCCACTGCCGAAGATCTTCCCGACGCCTCCTTTGCCGGACAGCAAGAGACCTTCCTCAATGTGACCGGTGTAGAAGGCGTACTCGAAGCGACCAAGCACGTCTATGCCTCGCTCTTTAATGACCGCGCGATCTCTTATCGTGTGCACCAAGGCTTTGATCACCGCGGCATCGCCCTTTCTGCAGGGATCCAGCGCATGGTTCGGTCCGACAAAGCGGCCTCCGGCGTCATGTTTACCTTAGATACCGAATCGGGCTTTGACCAAGTGGTGTTCATCACCTCTGCGTGGGGGCTGGGAGAAATGGTGGTTCAAGGGGCGGTAAACCCAGATGAATTCTACGTCCATAAACCGCTTCTCGAAGCCGGTCACCAACCGATTGTGAAGAAAACCTTCGGCTCTAAACTGATCAAGATGATCTACGCCAATGACACAACCATTGGCAAACAAGTCGAGATTGTCGATACCAACGAGAAGGAACGGGAACAGTTTTCTCTGACCGATGAAGAAATCAAACAGCTTGCCCAACAAGCGATGATCATCGAGCGTCATTATCAACGCCCGATGGACATTGAATGGGCCAAAGACGGCATTGATGGCAGGCTCTATATCGTCCAGGCGAGGCCAGAGACGGTCTGCTCTCAGAATGAACAAAACGTCATTGAGCGTTATGAGCTTAACGACAAAGCAAACGTGCTGGTCGAAGGACGCGCGATTGGGCAACGTATCGGCCAAGGCCCTGTGCGTCTTGTCGACTCGCTGGATGAAATGAGCTTAGTCCAAGAAGGCGACGTGCTGGTTACCGACATGACCGACCCCGATTGGGAGCCGGTGATGAAAAAAGCCTCAGCTATCGTCACCAACCGTGGTGGGCGAACTTGCCATGCGGCCATCATTGCGAGAGAGCTTGGCATTCCAGCCATCGTTGGCTGCGGCGACGCCACGGAGCGCCTTTGCAGTGGCCAGGCGGTCACCGTCTCGTGTGCAGAAGGCGAATCAGGTTATGTCTATGAAGGCGAACTGACGTTTGAGATCAAACGCTCTTCGGTCGATGAGCTCCCTCTATTGCCAACCAAAGTGATGATGAACGTCGGTAACCCAGATCGCGCTTTCGACTTTGCCCAAATCCCCAATGAGGGCGTTGGTCTTGCGCGATTGGAGTTCATCATCAATAAAATGATTGGCATCCACCCGAAAGCATTGCTCAATTTTGACCAGCAAAGCGACGCGCTCAAAACTCAGATCCGCCAACGTATCCGCGGCTATCACGACCCTATCGACTTTTACGTCAGCAAACTGACCGAAGGGATTGCCACCATAGCGGCAGCGTTTTGGCCCAAACGCGTCATTGTGCGCATGTCGGATTTTAAGTCGAACGAGTACAGCAACCTCATCGGCGGCCAAAGTTATGAGCCTCATGAAGAGAACCCCATGCTCGGTTTCCGTGGCGCCTCGCGCTATATCTCTCCTGTATTCGAAGACTGTTTTGAGCTGGAAACCTTAGCCATCAAGCGCGTACGCAACGAGATGGGATTAAAGAACGTTGAGATCATGATCCCCTTTGTTCGCACACCAAGCGAAGCTGCTTCGGTGATCGATCTTCTCGCCAAGTTTGATTTACGACGCGGCGATCAAGGGCTGAAAGTGATCATGATGTGCGAACTGCCGTCAAACGCAGTGCTCGCTGACGAGTTTTTAAAATACTTTGATGGTTTCTCGATTGGCTCTAACGACATGACGCAGTTAACCCTCGGGTTAGACCGTGATTCTGGCGATGTCGCGCATCTGTTTGATGAGCGAAATCCGGCGGTCAAAGCCATGCTGAAAATGGCCATCGACGCGGCAACCAAAGCGGGCAAGTACGTGGGGATCTGTGGCCAAGGGCCATCAGATCATGATGACCTTGCCGAGTGGCTAATGCAGCAAGGGATCAGCTCCGTCTCTCTGAATCCTGACACGGTGATCGATACTTGGCTAAAACTGGGGACGGTTAAACCAAACCAGTAGCCCAGGCTGCATAGTCAACTTAGCTAGCCTGTCTCTCGCCGCCTTCAAAGGCGGCGCTTTTTGTTATGATACCGAGCGCCATACGTCACTTAAGTGTTAATTTTTAGTAAGTTATCGTTTTGTCAGACTTACAAAATGACGCTGTTCCTTTAAGGTAAGCACACACTTGAACCAGGATGAATCGAGCTATTATGATGAACAAATCCCTCACTTTACTCTCTCTCTGCACTCTACTCGCTGGGTGCCAAGCCACACAGCGTCAGAACGCTACCACAGGTGAAACCGAAACCAATGCAACCACTCAAGGTGCCCTAATTGGCGCGGTATCAGGCGCACTCGTCGGCCTAGCGACAGGCGATAACGCAACAGAACGCAGACAACGTGCACTGGCAGGGGCCGCAGCGGGCGGCGCGGTGGGTGCTGGAGTGGGTTATTACTTTGACCAGCAAGAAGCGGCGCTGCGTGAAGAGTTACTCAACTCAGGGGTTCAGGTGAAACGGGTGGGAGAAGATCAAATCCAACTTGTGATGGAAAACGGAATTGGTTTCGCCAGTGATTCCTACCAGTTGGACGCATCGATCTACAACACGCTCAACGGCGTCGCGCGTATATTGGTCGAATATCCAGATACCGTATTGATGATTGCAGGACACACGGACAGCACAGGAAGTGAAGCCTACAACCAAAGTCTCTCACTCAAACGCGCGGAGTCAGTGAGAACCTATTTGATGTATCAGAAAGTGGCGACCAACCGCTTATCAACCCTTGGAATGGGCGAAAGTACGCCAATTTGTAGTAATGACACCGCACAAGGGCGAACCTGTAACCGACGGGTAGAAATTAGCATCTATCCCGCCAAGTAATTACTGCTCGCGTCTGCTCCGTAATCACAAACAACCAGCCACACACAACCAGCGCCAGCGCATCAACTCGCTGGCGCAGATTCCCCTTCTCTGGCCCACTCCATCTCTTGCTGACGCAGCATCTCATCAAGCTCTGCTTTGCGCGCCTTGAAGCTCGCCATTTCTGCTTTTGGTACCGAGTTGGCCATCGGGATGTTGGCTTTCATCGCATTCACCGCGCGGCCGCGGTCAATGAGTTCGTAGTGGATATGGGGGCCGGTTACCCGTCCTGTCGCTCCAGACAAACCAATGCGCTGCCCACGACTTACCGTTTGGCCTTTGCGAACTAAGATTTTACTTAGATGCAAATAACGCGTTTTGTAGCGGCTGCCGTGTTCAATCACCACGTATTTACCTGCGTAAGGGTGGTCACGTGTCATGACGACAACACCATCGCCCGTTGAGACAATCGGTGTGCCGGTTGGGGTTGCCCAGTCCGTGCCGTTATGAGGTGCAACGCGTCCGGTAACAGGATGCAGGCGAGTAGGGTTAAAATGCGAACTTAAGCGATAGTTGCCACCGACTGGCTTACGTTGGAACGCACGCTGTAGGCTGTCCCCTTTCGCATCATAGTATTGACCATCACCATGCAAATACGCCGAGAGGGTTTGACCACGATTGTGGATCTTAACCGCTTGTATCTCGCGATTGCCCGTCAACGTCTCGCCGACGTATTGACGAGACTGTACCACTTCGAAACGATCGCCCGCTCGCAAGTCACGAGCAAAATTGATCTTATCTTTCAGTAAGCTGACAATCTGGTCGACTTCGCTGCTGCCGAGGCCAAGCGCATAGCCAGATTGCGAGAAGGTGCCGTTGATTTCGCCCACCATTGGAAAGGCTTTCCATTCGCCTGGAATTTTGACGTCGCTGTACTCATAGTTGCCATCATCCAACCGCGTGTAAACTGCACGCTCGACCAAGCTAAACTCAAGCTCCATCTTCGCCAGTTTACGGTTTTCATCACGCCAAAAACGCAAGGTATTGCCGGGGCGCAGTGTATCTAGAGCGAGATAGTTTAAATCCGTCTCCATGATCTGCATCAGCTCGCTATAACCAAAGCCCAATTGATTAAAAATGGTGCTTAGGTTATCGCCTGATTGGATCACGTATTCGTAATCTGGGATATCCACCGTCTCGTCGTGTTCAGCGAGCCAGTCATTCATCAGTGTGGATTCTGGGAGAGAAAGCTCAATAGTGCGATGATAGCGACCTGAATTCGGCGCAGACGACAAAGCCACAGCGATAAAAATCGGTAAACTTAATACGGCCATCTTTTTACGCTTAGAGAGCTCTTTAAAGCGTAATGTCAGACTTTTCGCTTGCACAATGCTACCTATAGAGAGAAATAACGAAGCCGTAAGATTACGAATTTATCCACTAAAAGTCATCTTTTCTAATGTAAAGATTGGATCGAAAAAGGCGCTTACGCGCCTTTTTGCAGTTGATGTCGCTAAAACCCTAAAAGTTCTATTGATAGGTCGATAGCAAGCCGTTGTCATCACCAAAGCCATTCGGCTTGTATTGGTCTGCATTGGCATCATTAACCCACTTGTTGTTGTCGACCAAGTAACGAAATTCGAAGTGTTGGTCTTTGGGTAGTCGGGTTTTAAATTTGAAGCTTTTCGACTTCGCCACTTTCTTCATTTCGACTGGTTGCCAATCAAGAAAATCAGCGACGAGTGCCACCGATTGGTCAGCGTTTGCTGCGTCCAACTCGAAGGTGACTTCGACTTCATCTTTGGTTTTGAAAAAACGTTTGTTGATCATAGTTTACTCCGTTAACGACGTTAAATTGTCCATCTCATGCTTGCTAGCTTACAAATATGCGCAACAGTTTGCATCAAAAACAATGTAAAACCCTATTAATATTATGGTCGAATTGCCCAACTATTTTGTTCGGTCACAGTCATCATTATAGTGCGCGTTACTTTGGGTTCCTCACTCATAGGTTGATCTTCCTCACGAGTTCGCAGTGTAACGGCGATCACATCCTGATTGCGCAGAACCGCTTCCACCACGATTCGATCACCCAGCAGCGCCGCATCACGCGAGATCATTCTCTGGCGGGCGGAGTCATATTCAAACAGGGCTAGATAGTAAAAAAGACCACTACCTTGATTGGATACGATGAGCGGCGCGGCGTAGCGGCCCTCTCCTAGTTCGATCAATTGATGCGTGTCGACCCAAATATCACCGCGTACTTCACCGTCTTGATATTGGCCTATTGCTCTTGCGTCTTGACGTCGGGTAAGCAAGCTGTAGGCGGTGGTTTCTGGAACTTTAATCGTCCAGGGATTGGGCGTCGCAATGCCAAAGACCTGTTGCATCAGAGCATCTTGCGTCGGTGTAGGCTGAGGAAACTTCGCTCGAATCTCCTCATCAGACAAACTGAAGCGGTAAAGACCGGCTGCGGCAACGACCACCAGCAGGACAATCGGAATCAATAAAATAAGGGGAATGGGAAGTCGGCGCTTTTTCATGATGATCACTTCACAACAGAGTTCTTCAAAGAGGGTGATTTCAAACACATAGTATTTTCAAACATATAGTAACAGGCGGGTCAGTGAGGCAAAACGCCTATCCACGACTAATTTCGCCTGCGGCTCTGTGCCACCACGAAATCACCATGCGCGTTCTGCTAATAGGCCAGATAAGGAGGCCACATAAGTCAGCTGCAACTTTTGGGCTGACGCGTATAATGTCCTGCTTAACAAAAGGGGGATCACGGTGATTTCAAAACTACCACGCTGGGTAGAGCACGGCGCATTTTTATTGGCACTACTGGCCGGAACCGTCAATGCGATTGGCTTGTTGGGTTTCCAGCACCAGTCCGTGTCTCATATCTCGGGTACCGTGACACTACTGGGCACCAGCCTCTACCTCTTCGATCAACAGACGCTGCACCTCTTATGGGTGGTACTCAGCTTTCTGCTCGGCGCGATACTCAGTGGCGTCTTTATCGAAAGCACTGCGCTGAAATTGGGCCGCCGCTACGGGGTGGCACTCTGCTTTGAAAGTGGGCTACTTTTGCTCGCTTACCTGCTGCTTAAGGAGGGACACACCAGTGGTCAATATCTCGCGTCTGCTGCTTGTGGGCTGCAAAACGCCATGTTAACCACCTTCAGCGGCGCGGTTGTGCGCACCACCCACATGACGGGTATCGTCACTGATTTGGGCATTATGATCGGTGCACGCTTGCGCGGGGAAAAGTTCGATTATCGTAAAGCCAAACTCTTCTCCTTTATCTTCGTCGGATTCTTGCTTGGCGGCACTGCCGGAGCGGGTTTATATGCACAGCTAAGCATTGCTGCACTGCTTGCGCCCGTTACCCTTGCCCTGTGTCTCGCGTTCAGCTATTGGCTCTACCTCTATATTTCACCCAAATAAACCCGCTTAGTTGCAACACAATCCCAAACAATTTAACATTCACAAAACAAATTACTGCATTGCCAAGTTAATATCGAGTTTATGTCTGAATATTTAGGGATAATTATTGAATAGTATTGCACGGCATGACAAAAGGCAGTAATCTTGCGCCCCATGACTAAATAGGGATGTTTAGTGAATATGTATGCCAAGGGATACGGCAATACTATTGACCAGATGTAACACGAGATTTGTAATGCAAGAAAACGCTCAATCTATCAATCAGCCAAAAGGGAAGAAGAACTTCTGGATGTTCTTTATTCCGTCTTTGTTGGGTCTGTTTGTCTTTATGGCGCCGATCACGTTTGACGGTGACATCACTATCCCTGTGGCCGTATTGGCGAAATCGATTCAGGCACTGTTCGGTGATGCTCTGGTCGGCATGGTGACGTCCATCATTAGCTTTATGGCGGTTGCCTCGCTACTTTGTCGTATTAAAACGCCGGCTTTTGTCGCCAACAGCGACTTCTTAAACGGCCTGTTTAACCCATCACTACTTTGGCTTGCTGTGCGTGTGATCGGTGGTCTTGCCGTTGCGATGACCTATTTCCAACTCGGCCCTGAGGCCATTTGGGAAGAAAACACCGGCGGCCTAGTGCTGGAAGGTTTGTTGCCAACCCTTTTCTCTGTGTTCATTTTCGCTGGCTTGCTGCTTCCTTTGCTGCTGAACTTTGGCTTGCTAGAACTATTCGGCACCCTACTCAGCAAAGTCATGCGCCCAGTATTCAATCTTCCTGGACGCAGTGCGATTGACTGTATGGCTTCTTGGCTAGGCGATGGCTCCGTCGGTATCCTGCTGACCAGTAAGCAGTACGAAAACAAGTTCTACACACAGCGCGAAGCGGCGGTCGTTGGTACGACCTTCTCTGCCGTCTCCATTACGTTTAGTTTGGTGGTATTGGCCCAAGTCGAACTTGAGCACCTATTCCTACCTTTTTACGGCGCTATCTGTTTAGCCGGTGTGGTTGCCGCGATCATCATTCCAAGACTGCCACCACTAAGCTATAAGAAAGACACCTTCATCGACGGAACAAAACCGGATGCCGAAGCGGACGCTCTGCCAGCTGGACATAACACCTTCACTTGGGGTCTAGAGTTGGCTCTGAAGAAAGCCTCACAAGTGACGTCATTAAAAGGCGTGTTTGGTGAAGGTGTGCGTAACGCTGTCGACATGGTGTTTGGCGTACTGCCAGTGGTTATGGGTCTGGGTACGATTGCACTTGTGATTGCTGAGTACACCTCGGTGTTTGCCTTCTTAGGCCAGCCATTCATCCCATTCCTAGAGCTGCTACAAATCCCAGAAGCCGCAGCAGCGTCGCAAACCATGGTGGTCGGTTTTGCGGATATGTTTATCCCTGCCATTCTCGCGGCCTCTATCGATAACGAAATGACGCGCTTTGTCATCGCTGCGATGTCTGTGACCCAGCTAATCTACATGTCTGAAGTTGGCGCACTGCTGCTTGGGAGCCGCATTCCGGTCAATATTTTTGAGCTGTTCGCCATCTTTATCTTGCGTACGCTCATCACCCTACCTGTGATTGCGGGTGTCGCGCATCTGATCTTCTAATGTGCGCCTCTGGTGACGATTGACGCAAAGCCCCGCTATGGATTCCATCGCGGGGCTTTGCGGTTTCTATACGTTGTCTATACTCAATAAATAAGAATCAATATTGATAAAAGGTTTTGCTCGCCTGCAAAACAATCATATAATCAATAATTATATTAAAAAGACGTTATTGTCCTGACCTTTGGGGAGAGATCATGAGAAGAGTGCTTGCGCTGTTCGCTGCGTTGTCTGTTTTTAGTGCTTCAGCCTCTAGCTTAGTGATTCGTATCACCGATCGCGATCCTATCACCCTCTCTCATGAAGATATCGTAGCGAATTTCGAACCGACGACCTTCTCTACGACCCTACCTTGGTTCGACGGCAAAAAAACCTTCACCGGCTTCAAAGTCTCATCGTTAGTTGATTACTACCGCGCGACCAATACCTTCTCCGTCTCTTTTGTCGCCCTAAATGATTACGCGGCGAGCTCAAGAATCGAAGACATTCTTAAGTACGAGCCTATCGTGGCGTACGAAATGGATGGAGAAAAAATGAAAGTGCGAAATAAA
Source organism: Vibrio cholerae (assembly GCA_036903855.1). Taxonomy (GTDB): domain Bacteria; phylum Pseudomonadota; class Gammaproteobacteria; order Enterobacterales; family Vibrionaceae; genus Vibrio; species Vibrio cholerae_D. The sequence continues at coordinate 414,279 of JACGDM010000001.1, forward strand.
GGCCCCTATTGGCTGGTCTTTAACTTAAGTCAGTTCCCTGAAATAGATAATGCTGCATTTCGTTCACAAATGGTGTGGCAGATCGATGAGATATTAGTGCATACCGCCGATGATGAGTCCAAAGAGTAAAGACGACCACTTACACGCCATTCTTGCCAAAGCGAAAGTACTGTTAATCGTACTTTCGGCAACCCTGTTCATCATTAACCTCTATTTTCTTACCTCAACGCGCCAGTTAGCGGCCTCCTACAATGAACAGCAAAACCAAGCCACATGGTTTTTGTTTCAGTTAAACAAAGAGTTTTCTGAACTCAGAGCGATTGCGCCGTTCGCAGCGGACAGTGAAGAGCACTACGATCGTACCCTGCTCAAGTATGAGTTGACCTGGAGCCGTTTCGATATACTTCTCAGCAGCAAAGAGGCGGACAACCTGATTACCCTTCCCGGTGCCGCCACATTCTTTAGTGACTTGTTCCGTCAGTTTAAGCAGCTAGAACCCGAACTCATAGCGCTCAACTCACCTGAGCAGGCCAAAGCGCTGTGCGGTGACATCGACGCGCTCTACATGTCTATGATTCAGTACGTCAACACCAATTTCAGAATTAAAAGCCCGCTCTATCTGTCACAAATGAGCCAAGCGCAAAGTTTAACTCAGGCGCAATTTGTCTTGATGGTACTGCTGTTTGTCTGCGCGTGTTTAGTCGGCTACATCATTCACAAAGAGGCCATTTACCACAAACAACTGGCGCTCACCGATTCTCTCACCGGAGTGTCCAATCGTTTGGCCATGTTCAACGATATGGCCGAGTGGGTGGAACAAGGCCAGTCATTCAACCTCTACCTTTTGGACTTAAACGGCTTTAAAGAAGTGAATGATCGTCATGGTCACCAAGCGGGCGATGAAGTGCTCGCCACCGTTGCCCATCGCCTTAATAGACTGGAAGCCTACTGCTATCGAATCGGCGGCGACGAGTTTGCTTTGGTCTACCTTGGGGATACGCATCCACAGCATCACTGGAAGCAGATTGAAAGCTGCTTTAGAAAGACTATTGCTATCCGCGCGGGTACCCAAGTCTCCCTATCGACCAGTATTGGTACTGCGCACTACCCGCATGATGGTGCATCACTGAGCCGACTCATCTCGATTGCCGATGCCAATATGTACGAAATGAAGTTTGCCAAGCTTGAACAGAAATCCATTGGCTAACGCCTGTTTTGACGATCAATCAATGTTATCATGGCCGAAAATCCACTTCGCCAATGATTAACCTTATGCCTCAACACCCGATCAAATTCATCGCTTCCGACATGGACGGTACGCTGCTCGATGAAAACAGCCAGCTGAATCCGGAGTTTTTCGAACTCTATCCACAACTCGAAGCGAAAGAGATCATTTTCGCGGCGGCCTCAGGCAGACAGTACTACAGCCTGATGGAAACCTTCTCCCCACTTAAAGATCGCATGATGTTCATTGCCGAAAACGGCACGCTGGTGATGCATCAAGGTCAAGAGCTCTACCGCTGTGAAATCGACAAGCAAGATATTGCCAATATTATTCAAGAGGCGAGACGCATAGACGGCGCCTACATCGTTCTGTGTGGTACTCAATCTGCATACATCGAAACCCAAGCAGAAGAAGCGCTCAACGAGTTCAAAAAGTATTATCATCGCTGTCAGTATGTCGAGGATCTTCTCGACGTTGACGATGACTTTATCAAAGTCGCCATTTTGCATTTCGGTGGCAGCGAAGCGCTGGTTTACCCAAGTGTGTCCTCGCAGTTTGGTGATTCTCACCAAGTGGTGGTGAGCGCAAAAATCTGGCTCGACATTATGAACAAACACGCCTCCAAAGGCGCGGCGATCGAGCATCTACAATCCACACTGGGTTTCTCTTTCGAACAGACGATGAGTTTTGGCGACTACCTCAATGACCTAGAAATGCTCAAAGTGAGCTACCACTCCTACGCCATGGATAACGCGCATCCGAAAGTGAAAGAGGTCGCCCGTTTTCTTGCGCCGAGCAATAAAGAGGCAGGGGTGTTGAAGGTGATCAAGGCCACCCTTCTCAGCTAACCTCGGCGTTGATAGAGTAAGCGTCGCGCAGTATGACGTTTACTCTTCTCCTTTACCCACATTTACACGACTTGACCTTACTTGACACCCGGCTTGCTACGCTTTAATTAGCCAGATAGAGGGAGGATGTGTCATGAAACGGGTTCTCGTCGGCATCGCAATGATGACTGCTCTAGTGACGGGGCTATGGCTATTCGCTGAGCCGTCACTATTGGGTTCATCGCTTATATTTCAATGGCGCTCGGCACTGATTCAGTACTCAGGCATTGTGGCTATCATGTTGATGTCTCTTACCATGGTATTGGCACTGCGCCTAGATTGGGTTGAACAGGTCACGCAAGGGTTAGACAAATCTTACCGACTTCACAAATGGACGGGGATCGCGGGTGGCGTACTGGCTATCATCCATTGGCTCTTCTATCACCTTCCTATTCAATTGGTCAGTGCCGGGATTCTCACTGCGCCGCAACGCTTTTCTGGCCGTGGGCCTGCGCACCTTGGTAACGACCTACTCTCAAGCTGGATTCTTGAACTTCGTTCAACCGGTCTCGCTTTAGGTGAGTGGGGATTTTATCTGTTGATTGCCTTGATTGCGCTCTCGCTCTGGGCCGCCCTCCGCTATCGCCCGTTTCGCGTCTCACATAAATTGATGGCTGTGGCCTATTTGATGGTCGCCGCACACTCTGCACTGCTGCTCAAACACAGCTATTGGGGCACGCCAATTTACTTTCTAACCATGGCATTCATCGTGATTGGCGTCTTGGCAGCGTTATACAGTTTGCTGGGGTTGATTGGCCGTTACCATCAATATGATGCGCGGATTAGCCGCGTTCAATATCACCCACTGAGCCGCATTTTAGATCTTGAACTGCATATGCCCACCTCTTGGCCCAGCCATCGCTGTGGACAGTACGCTTATCTTCAATTTGGCCATGAAGATCCCCATCCGTTTACGCTAGTGTCTGGCTGCAAAGGGGATAAAGTGCGATTTCTTATCAAAGAGTTAGGCGATTTCACTACTGGGCTAAATCAGCGTGTCAACCTAGGAGATTCGGTTCGCATCGAAGGGCCATATGGGCATTTTTCACTCCATCAATCCAGCCCACAAATTTGGATCGCTGGCGGTGTCGGCGTGGCCCCCTTTATGGCGGCTTTACACGGTTATGCCGAGCAGCCACCACGCTATCCGGTCTTCTTTTTCTTCAGTTGTCGCGGAGTGGATACGGCCATTCTCCAAGAATTGCATCAACTTGCGACACGCAGTGGGGTGGCGTTGGAGATTGTCGATACGCGATACCAACCGCGCCTCACCATCGAAGGCTTGGCGCAGCGCTTTGTGCATTTAGAGCATTACGATGTCTATTTCTGCGGGCCAGAGTCGATGTCTGCTCAGCTTAAAAATGATCTTAAACGCCATCGTTTCGATACCGCGCATCACTATCACGAAGAGATGTATGCGATGCGTTAGCCACCAAATCGTACCGTCACCACTCGCCCGTTCGCGGTGACGGTATTGCAATAAGACCAACCTTGCTGCTTAACCAGCCTATCGGTGAGTTCCAGTCCTAGCCCAAAACCTAGATCGCTGTCTTTCTCCTGATCAGTGTCATTGTGGTTTTCAATCACCAATGTGTCACCCGTTTGCGAGATGACCACTTGGCCTTTCTGCGTGTGTTGGAAGGCATTACGCACTAAGTTCGTGATGACGATACGCGTCAGACCACTGGGCAGTGTCACCTGAGTATCGTCGGTCGACTCAGCAACGGTGACCGCTTTGCCATGCAGTAAATAGTTGAGCTCCTGACGGATCTGCATCACTAACTGGCCGATGGCGAACGAGGTGCTGGGCAAGGCTTTCTCCTCACGACGATTGAGCCACAGTAGGGTTTCGGTCAGATCGGTCATGGTCAGCGAAGCACGCTCAATGCGCGCCAATACCTCACGCTGCTTAGCGGGCTCAACCTGACGCTCGATCATTTTGCCCAGCAGCTCGGTATTGGTTCGCGTGACCGCAATCGGCGTGCGTAGCTCATGGCTGGCATAGCCAAGAAAACGCTTTTCACGCTCGACACTGGCTTGTACCGAGCGCAAGCTCGACTGAATCATCTCGGCGAGCGCATTGAGTTCTCGGTAATGAAAATTGGGTATCGCCGCATCCAGCTTATCTTCATCCAGCGATTTCGCCCATGCGCCCAACAGTTCAACAGGTGCCGACACATTACGAATAATCATCAGCAACACCACGGAAAAAAGCGCTATCGCACCGATCGCGGTAAAAACGATATAGAAAAATGGCGGAAGCTCATCACGGCTCATCGGCGTGGCGCGATCACGCTCGCCTATCTCTATAGCGGCAAAACGGCGCTCGCCATCTTGCTCAAGCTGCATGACAAAATAGCCTTTCTTCGGTGGACTGAGCAAGGGAATGCCTTCGATGTGTTTGAGTAGACGGCCATCGGCCAAATCCTCTTGATCAAAGTGCTGCGTGATACGAGTGGGTAAGTCTTGCCATCGCTTCGCAACCAAGAGGTCATCTTGCTGTGTGACCTGACCCGGCGCAATGTCGAGATGAAACGCTTGAGAATGGATAAAGCCGCGAATGGCCTCATCCATCCCTGAGAAAAAGTAGCTCACCGCAACGCCTGACATTCCGACAATCGCGCTACTGCCCATCGCCACCATCGCCAACACAAAATAGAGTCGTAGACTGCGCCTTAATCGCATACTCGCTCCTCGCGTTTAAGCGCAAAACCTCGACCCACAAGAGTCTGTATCCGTTTGACTCCACTTTGGCCATCCACCGCCTTGCGAAGGTGGTACATGTGCACTTTCAAGCTGTTGCTGTCGGGCTGTTCATCCCCCCAGACGCTCTGCACAAGTTTGTCTCTCGAGACACTGTTTGGACTGGCGCGCAGTAACGTTTCCAGCAGTTTGTAGCCTATCGGTGTTAGTTTCATCTCCTGCCCATCGCGGGTCGCGGTTTGTGTGGTGAGATCGAGCTCGACTCCTTCCGCACTCAGTAGTGTCACTTGCCCACTGCGCCGACGCGAAAGCACTTGCGCGCGAACGATCAACTCTTCCATCGCAAACGGTTTAATGAGGTAGTCGTCTGCCCCGGCGGAAAAGCCCCCCAGTTTATCGTCCAAGGTGTCACGTGCCGTCAGCATGAGAACCGGCACATCAAGGCCACTGGCGCGCAGTTTCGCGCACACTTCTAGGCCATCCATTTTGGGCAAATTTAAATCGAGGATCACCACATCGTAGCGCTGATTTTGTATCAGGTTGAGCCCCGCCACACCATTCGCCGCGTGGTCACACTCAATGCCCTCTAGCGCGAGGTAGTCGATAACCGCAGTGGCCAAATCGAGATCGTCTTCCACCAGTAAACACTGTAAATGGTCGCTTTTCATGCTCTCCTCCACACCCACCATCGATGTTCATTCTTTACATAATAAGGGCTTAGACAATCATAGCCTAGTTCACTTGTTGAGTAACTCGACGTCCCGCTCCACTGATGCGCTGCTTGAGTGCCAACAAGAGCGCTCTGACATCCTGATCAATCATCAACAGCGATGGCGTTAAGATCAAAGTGATCAAAGTAGCAAACAAGATGCCGTAGCCCAGCGCTGCGGCAGCAGGGATCAAAAATTGCGCTTGCATCGATGTCTCACTCAACAGCGGCGCAAGACCGGCAAACGTGGTCACGGATGTGAGCAGCACCGCTCTCAGTCGACCTGAACATGCCTGTTCAATCGCTTCTGATACCGACAGTTTGGCCTCTTTGACCAGCTCATTGTAACGAGAAACGAGGAGCAAGCTGTCGTTAACCACGACGCCACTCAGTGCCAACACCCCATTCAGTGACAAGATGCTGATGGTCAAATCGTTCCACCAGTGACCCAAGATAGCGCCAACAATCCCAAACGGAATGGCGACCATGATGATCAAGGGCTGAACGTACGACTTGAGTGGAATCGCAAGCAGCGCAAAAATGACGATCAGAGCCAGCACGAACGTCGACTCCATTGAGTCGGTGGACTCCTTTTGCTGCTCAGCTTCACCGGTAAAATCGATTTTCAGCGTCGGATAATCCGCTTTCAGTGTCTTCACCAAGGTGTTTTCAAGTTGTGCGACTAACTCATTCGAGGCGAGGATATCTTTGTCCACTGAGGCACTGACATACACCGCGCGTAAGTTGTCGATACGGGTGATCTCTGACGGCTGATAATCCGAGTACACCTTCGCCACCGCCGACAAGGGCACCACAGTACCATCGCTGGTTCGCACGCTTGATTGCGCGATGTCCGCTAGCGTTTGACGCTCACCCTCAGGGTAACGGACCCGGACTTTGACTTCGTCTTTACCCCGTTGAAAACGCTGTACGATGTCGCCACCAAACGATTGTAAGACTTGCTGAGACAGGCTGGCGGTATCCATGCCCATTGCACGGCCTTGCTCTGTCAGTTCAAATCGATACTGCGGCTCACCTAAGTCTAGGTTATCATCAATACCACTCACCCCTTCAATCGATTGCAGTGCTGCTTTCATTCGGTTCCCGGCATCGGTCACAATCTCATCGCTACTCGCTTTGAGTTCGACTTTAAAGTTGTCCACCATCTCTTGGTGAGAGCGAATGCTAAGCTTTTTAACCCCTTCCATGTTACCCGACATCGCCAGCCATGCATCAGCAAACTCATCAATGTTATACGGCGCCTCTGGCGCTAGTTCCACTTGGATAGAGCCTGAGCGGTCGGCCGTGGCCGACACCTGTAGACTGGCAATCGCCGACGTATCGCTCTCGCCTCGCAATTGGGCATCCACGGTAAGCGCATGGCGCTCGAGGGTCAGTAAATTGGTTTCGGTTTGACCAAAACTGACATCATTGTACATCGACATTTCAGCCGAGACGGTGTCACCCGCGATGTCTGGAAAAAACGCAACGCGCACGGCGCCAGTGAGCGGCATACCAATCACTAAAATGAATAACGCCAAAAAGCTGAGTACAACGGCATAGCGAAATTGCAGTGCGATTTTAATCAGCGGCTTATACACACGTTGGTTGAAGCCGTTTAACCCTCGCTCCGCGCCGCTCTGAATGCGGTTCCAAATCCCTTTGTTGTCTTTACGGTGAGTGTCAATATGCGCAAGGTGCGCCGGCAGAATGAACTTAGACTCCACCAATGAGAGCAATAAACAGATGGTCACCACGGTGGCAAATTGCGCGTAGATTTTGCCCATGTTGCCATCAATGGCGGCAATCGACAAAAAGGCAGCCACGGTGGTCAGTACCCCAAAGACGGTCGGCGCCGCCACTTTGAGCGTGCCTTTGATGGTGCTCTCTATGGTGTCCCCCTCAGCGCGGCGAGTCGCGTAAATGCTCTCGCCCACGACCACCGCATCATCCACAACGATGCCGAGCGCCATGATGAAACCAAAGGTGGTCATCTCGTTGATGGTCAGCCCAACGAACGAGTCGGTCATAAAAAACAAGGTGCCAAAGAAAACAAAGGGCAAACAAGCTGCGACCCAAAATGCCACGCGCAGGTTAAGAAACAGCGCCAACACAATAAACACCATCGCAATACCGGTGAGCGCGTTGGTGGCAAGCAGTGATAGACGCTCTTTGATCATGGTGCTTTTGTCATACCAAGTTTCCATGTCGACATTGTCAGGCAATACGTTACTTGCTCGCCACTGCTCAACCACCTGTTTGGCCTGCTCAACAATGTTGACCACATCACTGCTGTCATCCATCAAAATCTGGATGCCGATGGCATTTTGCTGGTTATAACGGGACAACGAGTAGCTATCTTCTTCGAACGTGTCACTGACCGTGGCAATATCGCCAAGTAGAATCTGTGCGCCTGACTGAGTTGTAATGATGGGAATTTGGCGAAAATCTTCCACTTGATACGCTTGCTCTGACGCTTTGAGGCGCACGGTTTTTTCGCTGTTGCGCAGGCTGGTCGAAATGGCCGTCGCGCTTTCTGCGTTGATGGCATCTGAGACATCCGTAAGTGATAAGCCATAGGCCTGCAAAGCCTGTTCATCCACCTCCACCGAAATCATCCGCTCTAGCTCTGCATTGATAGAGAGATCGCTGATCGCACTTTCACTCAACAAATCGGATTTCAGATCTTGAGCCAAGGTCTGCAATGTCGAGCGGTCCGCATCGCCATACAGTTGCACCCAAATCGCATGATCCTGACGACGTGCTTTTTCGATGACCGGATTGTCCGCTTCCGCTGGCCAGTTGTTGATGGCATCCACTTCGTTTTTGACATCCGTCAGCAAGGTATCCAGATCGTAGCTGCTCTCTTTTTCAATCGACACATAGCTGCCTGTCGAATCCGACGTCGAGGTAATGCGTTTGATGCCCGGTACGGTTTCCAGCGCTTCTTCAATTTTTATCGCGATCCCTTCTTCCGCCTGAACCGGATCGCCACTGTCATAGCTGACAGCAACACTGACCACATCAGGTTCAAGAGTAGGGAATGCCTCTTTACGCAACGAACTGATGGAAAACAACCCCACGATGATGACACCCATCATCAATAAGTTTGCCGCCACTGGGTTGCGAGCAAACCACGCAATCACACCCGTAGAGTGGTTCGACTGACTCATGATTTACCCTCCTCACTAGCCAACACTTTCATGCCGACTTGAAAACTGCTCAACGGGCGCATCACCACTTGAGCCGCTTCTTCACTCAGCGGATCAATATAGACGAAATTGTTGCGCTCAAATCGCTTGGTTGCGGCGGCTTTGACCAAGCTGCCTTGTTGGTTGACCATCCAGACTTCCCCCTTCTGCGAATACGCAGATGCAGGAATTTGCCAGAGGTTATCGACCTCAGGCCCAGTTAAAGTAGCTTTGACAAATGTACCCGGGTACAGAGGAGACGCCTGCTCAAGAGGACGTTCCACAACCGCAATCACTGAACGCTGGCGCGTGGTCTCTGTGATATGTTGGTTGGCGCGATCGACGCGCGCTTGCCATTGGTGTTGGCTTTGACTGTCCGTCAACGTGACTTGCCACTGCGTGACATCACTCTGGCCGTCTGCTTGTAAGGTCAACCACTGCTGCTCCGACAAGGCTAACTCGACTTCAACACGATCCACGCTGTAGAGCGTCGCAATGCTATCGCCAGTCGATACATAGCTGCCCGGCTGAATAGAGCGGGCCACAATCAGCGCATCAAATGGGGCACGAATGCGGGTGTCCTCGAGATCTTTTTTCGCAGCCGTGAGGGCTTTTTCTGCGTTATCCAATGCCGCTTTAGCACTCTCAAGTTGGGGCTCACGTAGCACCAAGGTGGAACTTGGTTCACCGGATAATCCAGAGCGTTGCCACTCTGACTTGGCTTGTTCACCTTCACGCTGCTCTTCTAGGTAGGCAAGCTTTGCCGCCGCGACGTCCGCTTCTGCGCTCGCGACCGCTTGCTGGTATTGCGTATTATCCAACGTGGCAAGGACCTGACCTTTTTTCACCACTTTCCCCGTTTCAAAATCATCAGCCAAGCTCACCACGCGGCCATTGACCTCACTGGTGAAACTGAGGTTGTATCTCGGCTGCGCCTCTGCGTAGCTGGTGATTTGCGCCTGATAGCGGTGGGCTTGAGTGGTCTGTACTGCAACTTGTGACAGCACGCGACTGGCCGATGCGCTTTGCTCTGGTTGTACCCTTTGCGCTTCCTGCGCGGGGGTCTCTCCAGGGCCCTTGGGCGGCGCCAGTTGGCTTCCATTGTAGGCCACAGCGGCAAAAATCGAACCCGCGGCAACCAACGTCACGGCTAGGGTCAGTGCATTTTTTTTCATCAAGATACTCCTAGGCCTAGCGCGAGGCCCAAATCAATTCGGTTTAACAATCGCTGGTAAGTGGCGCTCGTGAGTTGCGCTTCGATGTCGTAGGCTTGCTGCTGAACAGTGAGAAGGTCAAAAATATCCACCAGCCCCTCTCGATACTTTTGTTCATAACTTTCAACGCTGCGACGCGCGCTCTGTAACGCGCTCTCGAGATGTTGCTGCTGTTTCTCCAAAGCATGCTCTTGGCCGACAGCGGTTTCTACTTCACTTACGGCATCAAGGAGTGTTTGTTGGTAAACCCAGTAGGTTTGCTCAGTGGTCAGCTCGGCCAACTCCGCTTGAGATTTCAACTTACCACCTTGAAAAAGCGGCGCTGAAATCTGACCCAACACGCTCCACACCGGGTTGGTGAGTAGCGCCTCACTCGGGGTTTGCGCTAAGTCGGTCAAACTGGCTGAAAGACTAAATGAGGGCAACATCGCTTTATAAGTAGCATCAGTGCGCAGTGCTTCCGCTTCAATGTTGTAAAAGGCTTGCTGTAAATCAGGTCGACCAGCCATGTTTTGTACACCCAGACTGTCGAGCGGATTGAGCACCGTTGCAAATACCGCCGGCACTTCGTCCCCGCTCAATTGATGATCACGCAGCCCAGTGAGCAATGCTAAGTTGCGCTGACTTTGGGCCAGGTTCTCTCGATATTCCGCCACGGTCGCACGCGTGGAAGAGGAGTTGGTTTTTGCGCTGTCGAGCTCTTCTAGACTGCCTAGCCCAACTTTGTAGCGCTCTAGCACCAGCACTTCGTTGTTTTCGAGAATGTCCAAGCGGCGCTGCTCTATATCCAACAGTTGTTTATTGACGCTGATTTCAAGCCAGCCCCGCATCACGTTGGCCGCAAGCAGATCTTTTGCCGCCTGCAAGCTGGCCTGTGTGGCGGCGATGTCTTTCTGCGCGGCGGCGCTGCTATCCGCCAATTGACGCCAGATATCCAGCTCCCAACTGACATTAAGCTCACCCGTGTAGCTCTCATCGCTGCCTTCTGTTTGCTCACCAGACAACCCAGCACTCAGTGTCGGCCATTGGTTCGCCGCGGTGATACCGTGCTGCGCATACGCCATTTTCAGGGCAACAATACTTTGTTGAAGGCTGGGATTGTTCTCCATCGCCGCCGCTAAATAGGGCGCTAGCGCTGGAATGTTCACCAAATCGGTGATCGCCTGCAAAGGCTCATCACTTGGTGACTGTACATCCACCAACTTGCTGACTAGCTGTTCGATAGTCTGCTCATTGCTGGTTTGCGCTTGGTCTACGTAATCGGTGCGATTGCCTGAGCTGCAGCCCAGAAGGCTCGCCACGACAAGGCTGATTAAGGTTGTTCGAAAGGTCATGCTTACATCTCTCCCATCTGATAACGGCAAGAGTAAACAAGGCGGGGTTAAGAGAGGGTTAAGATACAAAAAGAGCAGGCAATGCCTGCTCGATAGAAGAAGGTGAGACTTAGATTACGCCACTTTCGTGTCGCGGGGAGCCATACCTTGTAGCTGGTTGTCGAAAAACTCTTCGTGCAAGGCACAAATCGCCGCTTTGTACTCCTTGTCACTGACGACAAACTGCACGTTGACGTTACGCATCGACGAGTGCAAAGCGTAAGGCGTAATGTCAGCGTTCATGAGGGCGCTCACCCCTTTCGCTAACGCTTTGTTGGTATCGATTTGCGAACCAATCACCGAAATCAGCGCCACCATTCGGCCTTTGATTTCTGAATTCGGATAGCGTTTTTCCGCTTTGTACAACACCTTGTTCAGGCTATCGCTGTTACCGCCCAAATAATAGGTAATAGAGTTGGCGTTCATCTCTTTACCAATCAAGCTGACATGGGCATCCGAGATGATCTCCATCAGCTCGTAACTGAAGTTATCCGCTTCGCCGACCATGGATTGGTCAAAGAGATGCAGCGCAAAGACCTTCTGCTTACCGGCGATAATTTCCACTTTGTCCGCCGTCGGCTGGAACTGGTTGGAAATCAGAGTGCCACGATGCTCGGGCTCAAACGTATTCTTGATTTGCAACTCGATACCACTTTCACGCAGCCCTGCCGCAGCGTTCGGGTGAATGGCTTCCATCCCGAGACTTGCCAACTGATCCGCCACGTCATAGTTAGTGTGGCCAATTGGCAACACTTTCTCAGGACCAACGACGCGAGGGTCCGCCGAGCTAAGGTGATACTCTTTGTGGATAATGGCGAGATCCGCATTGGTCAGTGTGGCGATGCGGCTAAACGTCATCTCGCTGTAGCCACGATCAAAGGTCGACATCAGGCCGTCTTTACATGACGCATAACCCGTGACGATGGGGAGCTCTTGACTGACATCAATCTCTTTAAAGGCGTTGAGGATATTCTCATCTAAGCTCTCGACTTTGTCAGAGCTCCAACCTGAGAGGTCAACAAAACGCGCTTCAATGCCCATATTTTTCAGTTTTAACGCCGTGTTAAATGCACTGTGCGCTTCACCAATTGACGCCAAAAATTCACGTACTTGAGGCAAGTAGTGGCGCAAAGTGAACTGGCCGTATTGGCACGTTTCCAGAATATTTGAGATGCAGTTGCGCGCCTCAGAAATACGCGAGCGAATGAACTTGTCCGCGCGCATCCGGTTCATGGGGTCGGCAAACATGTGCTCGTTGGTCAGCAACATGCGCTGCTCAACTTCTGCCAGTGCGTCGCTCCAGCTGTCATCGCGTTTCGCGATCAGCTGATACACCCCAGGTTTGCTGGTCTTTTTACACTCCAGCAGCGCATCCGTGATGCCGCCATACGCGGACACCACAAACACTCGATTATAGAGGTTGTCCCGGTTGGGATGCAGGATAATGTTTTCTAGTACGGCATCAAATGCCGTCATTGAGGTACCGCCGATTTTCTCTACGGTATAAGTCATAATATCGCCTTTCGTTCGATTTAATGGTTAGGATTAGGTGCGTTGTTCCTGCTCATTGCCCCTAATCTGCCATGGGATAGACCCCTTTTTCATCGTGTACTTCTGCGCCTGTCAGTGGCGGGTTAAAGACACAGGCCATCACCATGTCGGCCCCTTTGTAGGCGCGCAGATAATGCTCATCGTGCTTATCGAGGATGTACAATGTGCCCGGCTCAATGTGGTATGTCTTACCACCGACGACTTCAATTTCACCTTTACCGCTCATGCAGTAGACAGACTCTAGGTGATTTTTGTAGTGAATGTGCGTTTCGCTGTCTTCGTAAATCGTCGTGATGTGGAAAGAAAAACCCATGTTGTCGTCTTTAAGCAACATACGCACGCTTTCCCAATTATCCGTCGCGATACGACGTTCACTATCACGACATTCATCTAACGTTCTGACTATCATTCTCTGTTCCTTTTCATTTTCTTTTTCTGCCAACCGAATGTGGTCGGTACGACGTTGTTTTGAGCTTAAGACGCTTGCTTAAACTGCTTAACCGCGACCCGTTGAACCGCCTCTTCAAAGATGCGCAGACCTTGTTCTAGTTCTTCTTCCGTGATGGTCAGTGGGCAGAAAAACTTCACCACTTCATCGTCAGGTCCTGCTGTCTCGATCACCATGCCGAGCTCAAAACAGTGCTTAGCAATCTCGCTGGCAATGTCGCCGTTGACACACTCAATACCCTGCATCATGCCGCGACCTTTCACTTGCTCAAACAAGTTAGGGTGACACTTCAAGCTGCGAGTAGTCACTTGCGTCACTTTGTCGGCGCAGTTTTTCACGTGGGCTTCAAACTGTGGATCGGCCCAATAGGTCTCAAGCGCTTTCGCTGCGGTGACGAAGGCATGGTTGTTACCTCTAAAGGTACCGTTGTGCTCACCGGGCTTCCAAATATCCAGTTCCGGACGCAGCAACACGACGGCCATCGGTAAGCCGTACCCACCAATCGACTTCGAGAGCGTTACGATATCTGGGGTGATCCCCGCAGGTTCGAAACTAAAGAAGGTGCCCGTACGGCCACAGCCCGCTTGAATATCATCAACAATCAAGAGAATGCCGTTGGCTTTACACAGTGCGTCGAGCTTTTGTAGCCAAGCGTTAGAGGCCACATTCAACCCCCCTTCACCCTGTACGGTTTCAAGCAGTACAGCGGCAGGTTTGTCCATACCGCTTGAGTTATCTTGCAGCATGGTTTCAAACAGTTTTAAGCCATCAATATCGGCATAACCATCAAACGGAATACGCGTCACTTGGCTCTGCATTTGGCCCATTTCTTGGCGATGATGCTGGTTACCCGTTGCAGCCAGTGCGCCAGCAGTACAGCCGTGGAAACCGTTGGTAAAGGCGACAATCGAGCTACGTCCTGTCACTTTACGCGCCAATTTTAGCGCGGCTTCTACCGCGTTTGTGCCCGTTGGACCGGTAAACTGCAGCTTGTAGTTGAGTTCACGCGGCGCAAGGATGATGCGATTAAATGCGTCAAGAAACGCCGCTTTGGCGGTGGAGTGCATGTCTAAACCATGCGTGATGCCATCGGATTCGATGTACTCCAACAAGGCCATTTTTAGCACTGGGTTGTTGTGGCCATAGTTCAATGAGCCCGCACCGGCTAAGAAATCGAGATAGCGCTCGCCCCCTTCAGTTTCTAGCCAGCAACCTTTGGCTTTGGTGAATACCACCGGAAAGTTGTTTGAATATGAACGTACTTTTGATTCTTGCTTATTAAAAATATCCATAATAAGACCGTTTGGGTTCCTCAATTATTTATTGGGACGAGTGTGCGTGAGCACGAGAAAGTGGGATGCGATACAAATACTCAGTATCGTGCTCCCCTTTAAAATGGGTGTTTTGGTCCAAGAAGACCGAAATCTCACCGCGCTTGCCATGACGTTTGTCCAGTTTTTCAAACAACATCCACGACGCCGTATTGTTCTTTGTTATCGTCGTCTCTATCGCGTTGATGTCGGACAAGGTGTCGCGAGCGAGCAGGCGGTCTAACATTTTCGAAGCGATGCCTTTACCTCGGTGATCGCTCGATACCGCCACTTGCCAGACAAACAGCACATCAGGCTGTTGTGGCTTGCGGTAGGCAGAGATAAATCCAGCCACCTCATCATCAATCTCAACCAAAATGCAGGTGTCCGCAAAGTGGGTAGATTGAAGAAAGTTACAGTACGAAGAGTTAACATCCAGTGGCGGACAATCTTTGATGAGTTGGAAAATCTGGTCGCCATCGGTATCACTCGGCTCTCTAAACCGCCACGTTGGGCGTTGGGGTTGTGTAATTTCCGGATACATAACCCAGGGCGCTGACGTAATCATGTGCAGATACATTTCCTTTGAACTCTAATTAAATTCGCCATTATTATGAGCAAAATCGGCCACCAAAAATCAAATTTGACGCCGAATCAACCGTATTTTTGTGACTCATATCACATAAAATCAAATTGCACATAAAGTTTAACAATGATTAGTGCACTAAATTATTTCATTCGGAGTATCATGTCGCGCGCGTCTATGATTAACTATGCTTATATTTATCTTAAGTGACTCGATTGGAACCACCGATGATTCGAACCCTAATTAGTTTTCTCATGCTCCTCTCACTGAGTTTCCCTACCCTCGCGGAGCAAGAAAAATATTCCGACTCCGAGATGCTCGATCGCCCACTGATGGAGCGCTATATCCTCGATGAGCTCAAAGCTCTGCGCCAAGACCAACAAGATTTAGAGCGCCGCCTGGTGGTTCAAATTACCGACCGAGAGCTCGAAGTGGCCGACAAATCCCTCAACTACGCCAACGTCACCGTGACCTACTTTTTCTACATCATCGCCGGTGTCGCGTCGTTGATTGCCTTTGTTGGTTGGCAGTCTCTGCGAGAGTTCAAGCACAACACCAAAGACATGGCCGACAAGCGACTCGATGCGATTGCCAAAGAGTACGAGAAGAAATTTAGTGCACTGGAACGCGACCTAAAACGTAAGACGCGCGTGATCAGTGAAAACAACAAAGAGATTGAGAAGATCAATGAAATCCACAACTTATGGCTAAGAGCGCAAAGTATGCCGACCGCCGAGCAGCGAATTGATGTGTATGATGAGATCTTGACCATGCGACCGGGCGATCTTGAAGCGCTGACCTACAAGGCGGATGCAGCGATGGAAATTCGCGAGTACCACTGGGCGTTGAGTCTGTGTAATCGTGTCCTTAACCTCGACAACAATAACGGCCCTGCACTCTATCAGCGTGCTTGTGCCTACTCTCGTTTGGGAATTGAAGAACAGGCGATTCTGGATTTGGAATTGGCGATTGAATCAAGTCCGTCGATTCGAGAATTGATCAATACGGAGCCGGATCTGGAGGGGCTACACGGCAACCCACGCTTTGATGCCCTGCTCCTCGATGAGCACCACTAAGCTTGATAGATTTCCAGCGGTAAACCATCGGGATCTTGAAAGAATGTGAAGGCTTTACCTGTGAACTCATCCACTCGGATGGGTTCCACCTCTACCCCTTGCTCTGTTAAATATTGCCCATACGCCTCAACGTCATCCACCACAAAGGCTAAATGACGCAATCCTCGCGCTTCAGGTCGGGTTGGTCTTTCAGGCGGTGATGGAAAGGAAAAGAGCTCAATTTGACCACCGCCAGGCAAGGCCAAATCCAGTTTGTAGGAGGCTCTTTCCGCTCGATAGTTTTCCGCAATCACCTCAAATCCCAACACCTGAGTGTAGAACGCTTTCGACCTCGAATAGTCAGAGCAGATAATGGCGACATGGTGGAACCCTTTGATAGACATCAATCATTTTTCCTTATTTTTTCAGTGCCCTAGAAAGATTATGGACGATTGCGTCCAAAGTGATTGGACAGGATGACACTTTTTCCATTCATAGACCGCGCTTATAGTAACGCCATCGCTTCGCTGCCTCAACTCAGCGCAGATAACCTTTTGATAAGCGGGCCAAGTGATGGTTGACCATTGTGAACATCAGCCCTAGTCATCAGTACAACATAGACAATTTAGGAGCCAACATGACTCACCCAATCATTCAAGATTTGAACTCTCGTTACACCGCGAAAAAATACGACCCGAGCAAACGTATCTCGGCAGAAGATATGGCGGTGATCAAAGAAGCATTGCGTTTATCGGCCTCGTCAATCAACTCTCAACCTTGGAAATTCATCATTGTTGAGTCTGACGAAGCGAAGCAGCGTTTTCACAATACGTTCGCGAACATGCACCAATTCAACCAACCGCATGCGACTGCGGCCTCACACACCATCTTGTTTGCTTACGATCCTAAGTTCACCAAGGAGAAGTTCGCCAAACGTGTTGACGCTGAAGTCACCTCTGGCCACCTACCTGCTGACATGTACGATGCGTTTATGGGTGCCTATGCGTTTGCTGACATGAACACCGATGAGACTGGCTTCAATGGTCACTGGACCAAAGCCCAAGTCTACCTAGCCTTAGGCAATATTCTTCACACCTTAGCTCGTCTTGGTATTGATTCTACGCCAATGGAAGGGGTGGACCCGGCATTAATTGGTGAAGAGTTCAAACAAGAGCTCGACGGTCACGTAGTAGAAGTCGCACTTGCGATGGGTTACCACCTAGACGGTGAAGACTATAACCACGGCTTGCCTAAAGCGCGCTTAGCGCTAGACGATGTGATCACCACGTTGTAAGGAATCAATATGAGTGAACAACCGGTTACCGTCGTCGCCAATGTGATCGCCAAAGCGAACGATATTGAACAGGTAGAACGCGCCCTGACTGAGTTAGTGACGCAAACGCGCAAAGAAGTAGGGTGTATTTGCTACGATTTGCACAAAAACAACGACAATCCTGCCCATTTCGTTGTGTATGAAATCTGGCAATCCGAGCAAGCACTGCAAGCGCACGCCGCCAGCGCGCACTTTCAAGCCTACGGCACCGCAGTTGAGGGGATGGTGGAGCGATTCTCTGTCGATAAGATGACGAAAATCGCTTAAGTCGCGCCCAACAAGCAGGCAAGTTCAGATAGTAAATACCCCCGCCTATCCATTGATAGGTGGGGGTTTTATTATTTGTTAAGAAACACGAGGCGGTTACTCTGCTTGAGTGGTGAGCAACGTCGATTTACGGCGCTTGGTCACTCTCAAAGCGATACCGACCAGCATCACCAAACCACAAACACCGTACACCTGCATTACCGTCGGGTCATTTGAGACAAAACCCACATTCGAGAACATCACATACGCGCCCAACACCATGTACAAGAGGATCGCTGACGCTTCAAAGCGGAATGCCCACGGTGTCACGTCCATTGACTCGTTGATGGGCATCACGTAGTCCGTGTCACGAGGAGCAACGCGGCCAATGATGAACATCAACGCGGTACAAACAACAAATAGAATGGCCAGTTGGTGCAAGAAGTGAATCGGCGTATCGAACACCAACTGCATGGCCGCGTAGGATGACACAAACACCACCAATGCCACTTTCGCCGCCAGTGCAGGCACACGTTTAGAGATGTAACCGACAAACACGATAGTAAAGATCGGCACACTAAAGAAGCCCGCAACCATCTGCAAGTATTGGAACAAACCTTCCGGTGCGTACATGATAAATGGCGCGATGCAAACCGAGACGATAGCAATCAACACACCAAATATGCGTCCTTTACCCACCAGTTCCTCGTCGCTTTTACCACTGCCAAACAAAGGCTTATAAACGTTTAGTGCAAAAAGCGTGGTTGAGCTATTGAGAACCCCGTTAAAGGTACTCAATATCGCACCAAACATCACCGCAACAAAGAACCCCACCAATGGCTTAGGCAACACTTCATTGACAAGGCGCGTGTACATTGAGTCTGGATTGCCCGCATCGGCGCCAAACATGTGAAACGCAATGATACCGGGAATGATCAAAAACAGCGGTGAAATGACCTTAATCGCACCAGCCAAAATCACACCTTTTTGACCCTCTTTGAGGTTTTTTGCACCCAGTGCACGTTGAATGATCGATTGATCCGTTCCCCAGTAGTAGAGGTTAACCAATAATAAACCTGTAAAAAGGGTTGAGAACGGCAGTGGATCGCTTTCGGTACCGACCGATTGCAGTTTTTCTGGTGCCGCGGTCAATAAAGTCTCTAGCCCTGCAGCAAAGCTCCCTCCACCCAAGACCATTAGACCAAACACGGGAATCATCAACCCGCCGATGATAAGACCGACACCATTGATAGTATCAGCGATCACCACCGCTTTCAGGCCACCATAAATGGCATAGAAAAACCCGAGTACACCTATGGTCGCGGAGATCAACGCAATCGAACCAAACTCAGAAATACCGAGCAAGCCTTGCACATCAAAGATCTCACCCAATACCACTGCGCCAGCGTACAAGGTGGTCGGGAGAATGTTAATCACATATTGGCAGAGGAAGAGTAAGGTAACGAACTTTTTCACCGACATATCATAGCGGCTTTCGAGAAAGTCCGGAATGGTGGTAATACCTTGTTTAAGGTATCGAGGGACCAGCAGCAGTGCGATGATCACCAAGGTAACACCGGACGCCACTTCCCACCCCATCACACTCATGTTGTGGGTGTAGGATTGGGCACTCATGCCGACAAAACTGGTGGCGCTGAGGTTCGTTAAAATCAGTGAGCTAGCAATCAACCCACCGGTCAGGCTTCGTCCACCGAGGAAGAAACCTTCTTCAGAATTGTTCTTATCGTTACGCACTTTGTTGTAGGTGAATACCACCACAAAGCCCGTAAAGAGCAAAAACGACAGCAGTACGGTTATAGACATCTTGTTTCCTTCATTATTGAAATATTCTAATTAGCGCTTGGGGATCGCTTTTTCGTTATGTAGGGGATCACGCTAAACCGTGCCGGGGGTCTGCTCAGAAGCTCAGCAGTGCAAAGTCTAGCGTGATGGTAAACTTGTGACGTTAATGGGTCTTTTTCAGATGGACAATCAACGCCGATTCGGGATCTAAAATGGGTAAAGTCACACCAATTTCTTTGAGGTTGTCGCCGCTTAATTTCAGCGTCTTATCCAACCATTTCGGTCTTTGCTTCATCAGTTGGAAGCTGGTTTGCGGCATTTCGACGATCGTCACTTCATAACGCGCGTGTTCATCCACACAGCTAACACGTAGTGGCGAAGG
This sequence comes from Vibrio cholerae, assembly GCA_036903855.1. GTDB lineage: Bacteria > Pseudomonadota > Gammaproteobacteria > Enterobacterales > Vibrionaceae > Vibrio > Vibrio cholerae_D. Next base: position 434,295 of record JACGDM010000001.1, read on the forward strand.
TAGCGCATGATTCGGCATCGCCAATTGACACACCGTCAGCAGCATTTCTTCGCCGTTTTCCACGCCATAGATGTGCTGGCGATCATCAGCAGGGTCGATGCGAAATGAGCGGCCGTGATGCAACAAGTGGCGATAGCGTTTATGCAAGGCGATATAGTGCGCAAAGGCGGCTTTTTCTTCTTTGCTGACCGACACGGGATCAAGTTCAACCCCCATATGTCCACCTAAAGCAGTCACACCACGCATATTGATGCTGTGACGACGATTGGTTGAGTGACATTCAGCCGGACCAATGTGCGCCCCCATCACCTCCGGTGGGAAAAAGTAGCTCATGCCACGTTGAATGGTTTGACGCTCCAACGCATCGTTGCAGTCTGACGCCCAGAAACGATGAGTCCGTTTTAAGACCTCAAAATCAATTCGTCCACCGCCCGATGAACAGGACTCAATTTCCACCGCTGGATGTGCCTCAAGTAACTTATCCACCAAGCGATAAAGCGCCGTGGTTTGACCGTGCACCGCCGGTTTGCCTTGATGGCCAGGTTGAACCAATTCACGGTTCATATCCCACTTAAGATAAGTGATGTTGTAGCGGCTTAACAGATCATTAAGCCTGTCATAGAGGTACTCAAAACAGAGCGGATTTTGCAGATCTAGCACATACTGCCAGCGACCTGACGGCTGATGATAGCCTTGTAAGCCCAGCACCCAATCAGGGTGCGCACGATAGAGATTGGAATCTTGGCTCACCATTTCAGGCTCCACCCACAAACCAAACTCCATGCCCTTATCATTGACGTGTGCAATCACTGGCTCGAGCCCATCGGGGTATTTGTTTTCATCCAGATACCAGTCACCGAGGGCGCTTCGCTCACCGTCGCGGCCCACAAACCAACCATCATCAATAATGAATCGCTCCACGCCCATTTCTGCCGCTTCGCTGGCCATCTGCATGATGTACTCCGGCTTGTGGTCAAAATAGATGCCCTCCCACGTATTCAGATGCACTGGACGAGGTTTGGTTTGAGGAAAACGCACAATATGAGAGCGCACGAACTGATGGAAGCGCTCAGAAATACCGTTGAGACCTGTTTGGCTGTACACGCCATAGAGCCAAGGTGATTGGTAAACGTCGCCGGGCGATAAGCGCATTTCACCAGAGAGCAGCAACTCACCCGCTTGAACAAAACGGCGTCCGTCACTTCGTACATCAGCGCGCATTTGATGGTTGCCACTCCAACCGAGGTGAACACCCCACACCTGACCTTGCTGCTCACTAAAGCCGTTGGTTCCGACAAACAAGCCCGGGAAATTCTCGTGAGAGGTACGTCCACGGCGATTCTCTTGCATAAAGCCACCATGTTCAAAGCGCTGACGCTGAGTTTGGAACTCATGACACCAACGGCCGTGGAAGGTCATCAGTTCATTCGCGTGATTTGGCAATGGTAGCGTCGACGATAGCTTGCCAAGGTAATAGGTTGATGCGCCAACATTTTTTACCGCAACACGTTTTTGCAGCACATCGCTGACAGGATCCAGTTGCAACTCAATCGTGAGCGCGAGCCCTGCCACATCATCACTGAGCTCAAAGGTTGCGCTGTGATCGTTGTGAGATACTCCCGTCACCTGGAAAACCGGTGCCCAGTCTTCTCCATCACGATGCCCTTCTATACCCGGTGCATTAAAGTGCCCACTACCGAGTTCAGGACACAAGGACAAAGGCACATCGACATCCAGTCGAGCTTGAGATATCGGTCGCTCGGTAGAGAGCAGTAAATCCTCATCGATTTGAGCAATCTTCGCTCCCCAATGAAGAATCTCAGGAACGCGATCCACTTTAATGATCACGCTGTGTTGTTGACTTGATAAATGAATAAATTGGCTCATACACCCTCTTGATGTTTTCGCAAACATAATGAATAGGTTCATTGTGCTAATTTTCACTAGCGATACGACAGAGCCCGACTATAAATGTGATCAATATTAACCTCACACTGACAAGACTGTGCACCACTTCAATTTGTTTTCGGAAACAAAAGTGTAGTGTTATGATCACATTAAGTTCGTGATATTGGAGTGGTGTTTTTATGTCCGTCACCTTTAAAGATGTCGCAAAATTGGCCGGTGTATCAACGCAGACAGTCTCGCGTGTCACCAATGGCGCTGACAGTGTTTCCCCTGCCACACGCGATAGAGTCAACGCAGCGATCAAGGCGTTGGGCTACGTGCCCAACAAGGGAGCTCAAATGCTCAGCCGAGCGAAAAGTCATATGGTGGGCGTGGTGTCATTGGATCTCTCGTTACATGGCGTGGCACTGATTGACAGTGGCATTCGCCAACAGGCGCAACAGTTGGGTTATGGCACCGCACTCTCTGTCGTCAGCCAGACAGACATGGACGCGATGAAAAGCGCCATTCGTGAGCTGATGGCGCAGCAAGTGGACGCCATCATTATCAATGCCCCATTAGATAGTGGCCAAGCAGTCCACTTGGTCGAGAAGTTCTCGCAGCTTCGCTTAGTCTTTATCGACGTTCCGCCCGATACACCAGCCCACTCGGTGTGCGCCGCTCACTATGAGGGCGCAAGCCTTGCGGCCCAGCATTTGATTCACTGTGGTCGCGAGCGTTTTGTCCTGATCTCAGGGCCACAAGAGTCCACAGCATCATCCCTGCGCTTACAAGGCTGGCAAGAGACCCTCTCAAATCATCAAGCGCAAGTGGTGCTGTGTGAGACTGGGAATTGGCAGGCTGAGAGCGGCTATTTGGCCATCAAAACTGCCATTGCAAGGCGTCTCTCATTTGATGCGGTTCTGGTGGCCAGTGACCAAATGGCGCTCGGCGTTCTGTGTGCCCTCAATGAACATGGTATTTGTGTTCCCGATAACGTCTCGGTGGTGGGCTTTGATGGTCAACAAGACAGCGCCTATTTCACCCCCGCCCTTACCACCATCGAGCAAGACTTTTTCACCATTGGTCAACAAGCGGTCAAGATCGCGATTGAAAGTGACAACAGTGACCCTCACCAGCGCGCCCAGATCACCGTACCTGTTACCCTCCTACAACGAGCGAGTAGCGCGATGAAAGTCGCTCAGCGCATGGATAAGAACGCGATTATTGCCAAGCTGGAAGAGATAAAAGCGCTGCTTGAACACTTAGAATGACCAGAGCCCAACACGTAAAAAAAACCGCCTTGCGGCGGCATGGTCAAACTGCGTTCGACAGAGTTGTGAGCGACCATCAAACCAATACTGAGCCTAAATAGAACCTATCCGTTTAGGCTCTGGTACCTTTATTACTGACAACCGTCCGGGGGGCACTAGTTGTAAGCACGAGCCAAGATACCGTTCCCTTGATATTGGTAAACGTTAGAATTATGGCTGACAAACACCGACTCTCCTGGACGCAGAGTGACGTGTTCATCATTGGCACAGATAACCGCTTCACCCTCAACGCAAAACAAAATTTCTGCGCTGCGCAGGTAGATGGATTTCACTTCATCCGTCGCGGACAGGAGATCAAAGCCGAAATCATCGACAGGAATCGGATAACTCAACTTGCCCTCTTTAAGTACGGGCTCTAGCTTAATGTGGCGAGGATCAATAGGCTCAAAACGCGTGTTATCTATCAGCTCTGGAACATCAATGTATTTCGGCGTCAGCCCCGCGCGTAGAACGTTATCAGAGTTTGCCATGATCTCCAGCCCTGTCCCTTGTACATAGGCGTGCGGTGTTTCCGCATGTAAGAACATCGCCTCTCCAGGCGCCAACTCAACCGTGTTCAACAACAAGGGTGAGAACAAGCCAATGTCATCTTTATAGTGTTGTTTAAAATCCGCAACGTACTGAAATGCTTCACGTGACATAGCGGTTTTTGCAGGGCGCTCAATCGCTGCATACAGCTCTTCAAGAGCAAACTGCTTCGCAGCGCCCTCGAGTGACATGATGGCGCTAAAAAAGCACTTGAGCGAATCGCTATTGGGTTGCAGCTTAAGCTGCGCCAATTCTTGGCTTAATGACGAGATGTTGGCTTCGTTGAACAGCGCGATGATCTCTGCGATAGGACGAAAACCATTCATGGCTTTGTAGAAGGTTAACGCATACACCAACTCCGGCTTGTGATTCGGATCTTTGTAGTTACGGTTTGGCGCATCTAGGGCAATACCCAAGGCGTTTTCTCTCTCAAAGCCCTGTTGTGCTCTCTCTTTGCGCGGGTGAACCTGTATCGACAACGGCGTTTCTGCCGCCAGTACCTTAAACAGATAAGGCAACTCACCAAAACGAGCAGCCGTATAATCTCCAAACATGCCTTTGCTGTCTTTCGCGATCACCTCTGACAGCAACTCTCCCGTGGCGGCAATTTTAGAACAGCCATTTGGGTGTGCACCCATCCAAATTTCCGCTTGTGGCTCATCGTTAGGGTTCTGAATACCAAACAACTTGGAGATGGCATGTTTACTTCCCCAAGCGTAGTTTTGAATGACGTTTTCTAGTTTAAAAATCGACATGATGCCTCTCACAACAGCTTAACAAGAGCCTGCGAGAACGCAGGCTTATTGGGTTCACGACCGAGTTAAAATTTCACTTGGAACGATTTGGCTTGACAGGCTTTAAGCGTCGCGAATGATTGCATTTCGACTTCGCTCTCTTTCACTTGCTCATCCAAGCCTGTTTCACGCCATGAACGGACTGGACGCGTGAATGACACACAGTCTTCTATCTCACCGCTCTCTGCTGGGTTATAGACACGTAGAATTAAGGCATCCTCGTCTTCCGCTTTTTTCAACACACTGAGCACCGCACCTTGTTGAGACTTGCTCAGTAGTGAGTAAGTTAACGGCTTGTCTTGCTCACCCACGTTCAACTTCATTGCGTTGTAAGGAATCTTGTTGTAACACTCAATCGGTGTGACGTTATCGCGTGCATGCGCCATGATGTTGGCGTCAATGTGATTCCCCGCAAACCCAAACAACGCGAAATGGCACTCCAACGATCCACGGGTTTGTGAGTCTGGCGTGGGAATTTTAATTCCTGATGGACGACCAGGACGCAGCAACAGTTCTTCTTTACCCAATACACCCACACCACGAAGCAAGGTGAGCGCGAAAGTGTCACGCTGATCGTCACCTTGGCTTGCGATCACTTCAAACTCGCGCAAACCATTAGTCATGATGGCCATACCGCCCGCCTGATTTTCCACAGCAGCGAAGTTCATCAATTGATAGACAGGAACAGGCGCTTCCTTCCAACCTTCTTGCTCCCACACCGCCATCGCTGGGTCATTCGTTGGACGAGTAATCAAACCAAACTGGTTGTCAGCCACAACGTGCTCTGAAACAAATGGCGTTGGGATCAACACGCGAACTCGATGGTCGTCTGCTTGATTGTCCACCAGCATGCGCACATCAATACGGCGAGAGCCCTGCGCAAGAACCACTTGGCACTGGACATGAACATAGCCATTTTGACCGCTACGAGCCTCTCGCTCCGTCAAATCTGAGGGTACCGCCATGCGAGTTTCGATCGTTGCAACGGACTGGAATCCTTCATGTTTTACCGACGTGTTTGCATCAAACTCATCAGAATAGAGTAACCACTCTTTGCGCGACGGCGAATAATCGTATTCATCACCATCATCGGAACCATCCTCAATGCGCAGCACTTGATCGAAGGTCATCTGCGTTTCTTTATCAAAAATGGTCAGTGTCCCGTTGGCGTTGACTTGGATGCGGTAAAACTCGTTTTCCATCACCCGCGTCTCGTCAGGGGCCTCCACGACTTTTTGTGTGCCTGTTTGGCTCGCTTCAATATGCAATGTCGTGTAACCCATTGCAGGAACGGCGTATTTGATTTGAATGTCATACTCGATGAACGGATCGTAGTTGCCGTAATGAACGATTTGACGGTCAATCTTACCGGGGTCAATCACACGCTGATCTTGGATGTAGTACTCAACTGGCTTACCTTGGTCATCAAACAAGTTAAAAGCCTCGGCACGAATCGTAATCGTGGTGTTGATCACTTCATCGCGCTCATAGGGCGACAAGTTAAATAGCGCAAGCTTGTCACACCCTTCGCGCTCGGGCATGTGATCAACGATTTTGCGCTTGTAGAAGTTAATCAGGTTAGACGCCATATCATCTGCGAGAATATAACGGTTGAGGATCTCCGCATGCACCTTGTCAGAACAACAGCATCCGATCGAGTCGTGTGCATGGTTCTTCATGCTCTCTTTCCACATCTTTTCAATCAGACCGTGGTGATACTCGAAGCCGAGTGTCCATGCGATAGAAGCTAAGGGTTCAAGAATGTTAACAATCTTGTTCTCTACCTGAGCGTGGATCAGTTTAATGTCCATACGCGTCGAAGAAATGGTGCGATGGACGCGCATGTACTTTCCATCATTGAACTCGCCTTTGACGGTATCTAGGTTGTCGCGTTCCTCGCGAATGCGGTCAAACACCTCCTCAAAGCGGCTCATCATAAATTCGCGCTCAGGGTAGATCTCACGCAGTTTATCCATCACCTCAAAGATATCTTTTTGGATCGGCATCTGGTCATGGCCATTGGGTAACAAAATATCTTTGGTGACTGATGGCTTTTCCAATACTGGGAAGTATTTATCGAGACGCGCACGCAACCCGGCTTCATCTTGAGGTAAGTATTTACCAATCGCGTAACCTAATGGCAGCACTTGTGCCAGAACTTCAGAACCATCGTTCGACTGCCATACAAACTCAGTCTTGTTGGTACCATGACGCTCAGAACAACCACGCCAGAACATGGCGGTGTCAATTCCGAAGCCGTTGTAAATCATAGGCAGTTGTGAGCTCATGGAGAATGAGTCGGGTAAGTAGCCAATCTTCATCGGCTCCCCTAACGCTAGACAATCACGCATGCCATAGAGCATGTTACGAACGATCGATTCACCCGATACTTGCATCGTGTCGGTTTGCGAATACCAAGGACCAATAATCAGTTTGCCCGCTTCAACAAGAGATTGAACGCGCTGTTTGTTCTCCGGCTTAATTGCGAAGTAGTCTTCCAGTACGGCGGTCTGGCCATCCAGTACGTAATACTTGTACTCAGGATCGCTCTCCAGACGTTGCATGATTTCTTCCATATTGTTGATCAGAAGAATGCGTGACTCTTCGGTGGTGAAATACCACTCGCGATCCCAGTGCATGTGAGGAGTAATATGAACGCGTGATGTAGTCATTTTGTGTACCTTTCGAACTGCATTGCAGTGTTGAATTCGTTGTATACCAAGGGAATAGGTGTGCTAAATGAGGGCACAGTTATCCTGTGCCCTGAGTTATTATTTTTATTTAGAGAGAGTGCGGCTTACTGAGCGACCTGGGCTTCAAATTTGCCCTTTTTTACCGCATGTGCTCGCCACATAAGTAGAGTGATAGTCGAGATGGCTGTACCAATGAGCGCTGCGCCCAACCAGATAGCCGCGGCGGTAAAGCCACCTAATCCCGAATCATGAAGTAAGAAGAGAGAGAAGATACCCGCTCCTGGCGTGGAGAGGCCGATCCCCGCCGCACCAATCATCGCGCCTGTCACCACTGAACCCAGTAAGAAGGAGCCAATCACTCGGATAGGATCTTCGATCGCCATAGGAATGGCGCCTTCCGTGATGCCAGCAAGGCCAAGCAGCCAAGTGGATTTGCCCGTTTCTATTTCAAAGTCCTTAAATAGACGAGGAGCAAGAAGCGTAGACGCTGTAACAGTGAACGCCGATACCATTTTGACCGAGCCAAAGATAGCGTATGGGCCATAAACACCATTTGCCATCGCGCCTAGACAGAATGCATAAGCGGCTTTGTTGACCGGCCCGCCTAAGTCAAAGGAGACAAAGCAACCAATGACCGCGCCAAGCAGCAACGCATTAGTACCGGATAAACCGTTCAACCAATCTGTGAGCCCTTGGTTTAACCATGCGACTGGCTTACCAATCACAAACAACATCAAAGAACCCGCAACGAGCGTACCGATGACAGGGTAGAGATAAAAGGTCAAAAAGCCGTTAAATGAAGGGCTGAGACGAATGTTCTCTTTCACCCAGCGCATCACGTAACCCGCAATCAAACCGCCAACGACGCCGCCCAAAAAGCCGGAGCCAATCAAGTTCGCGGCAATACCCGCTGCAAAACCGGGACCGAGAGCGGGTTTATCCGCCAATGAGTAAGCCGTATACGCCGCTAACACAGGCACCATAAGTGTCCCTAGTAGGCCACCGCCCAACTTGCGATACATCCAAAGCCAAGAATCTTGGGTGGCGTATAAGTCTTGCAAGTCAAAAATTTGCGCGATAAGAACAGCGACAGCAAGAACCGTACCGCCAGCCACAATCAGAGGTACCGCGTAAGAAATCCCAGAGAGCAGCGCTTGTTTGAGCTCAGTTTTCAGTGGTAGTTTTTTTGGTTTATCGTCGGTCGCGATAGTGCGCTCAGCCCCGATGCCTTTTTTACCTGCTTCGACAGCCTGTTGCAAAATACGCTCAGAATGCTTGATAGGCTCTGCCACGGGAACTTCAACACGCGGAATACCGTTGAAACGCTCGATTTCTTTAATGGCGACTTCAGCAGCAAACACGACAGCCGTGGCTTTGTTGAGTTGCTCTGCGGTGAGCCTATCTTCAATGCCGTTTGCGCCTTGCTTCTCGACATGTACGTGATAGCCCAGCTTCTTACCCGTTTTCTCAAGGTATTCTGCTGCCATGTACGTATGCGCGATGCCCGCAGGACAAGCAGTGACGCAGACAATTGTCGGCGCATTTGTATCTAAGTTGTCTTGTTTTTTGGGTATCTCTTGCTCGTTACTGAGTAGCGTGAGAATTTGTTCTACTGTTGTCGCATTAAGAACCGCTTCACGTGTGTCATCATCGACTAATGTGGTCGTCAGCTCAGTGAGCAAATGCATGTGCGTCGACCCAGCTTCTGCATTAGGAATCGCGATAAGGAAGATCAGATTCACCTCTTCTTCTTCATCTAATCCTTGCCACTTGAGATCCTGTTTTAAGGTCGCAACGGCAAACGCCGCCTCTTTGACCGCATCCGTCTTGCCATGAGGCACAGCTAAGCCTTCGCCAAGCGCTGTTGGGCCTTGTTCCTCGCGTGCAAACACCGCTTTGAGGAACTCGTCTTTATCATGCAGCTTGCCTTGTTGGTTTAGTTGTTCAGCAAGTGCTTTTATCGCTTCATCACGACTGTTAAACGTCGTTTGTAGGTTGATCAGCGATGGGTTGGTAAGAGATGTCAAATTCATAACTTTTGTCCCATTGTCTCATTCGTGTATTGTTGTCTGTTCAACAATGAGCCTAATAATACATCTTAAATACAAATGATCCATGATCGAGATCTCATTTGCGCCAATATATGTATTAATGTTGTATTATCAACAAAGGAATAACTTACAAACAACCACTTGTCATATTGCACTAAATTCGTATGATACTTCTAAAATATAGCGTATTTGGGACTCAGTACAGCAGGTGTTGTCTCAAAGGGTGAGTAGCAAACGAGGTCCACATGGCAAGACTGCCAATGTATCGACAAATCGCAGATGCGATACGAGAAAAGATCCGCTCGGGAGAGTACAAAGTCGGTCAAGCTCTTCCAACTGAAGCACAGCTGAGAGAAGCCTTTTCCGTCAGCCGCGTGACGGTTCGACAAGCGTTAAAACTGCTGGTCGAAAATGAAGAGTTGGAGAGCATTCAAGGCAGTGGCACCTACGTCAAAGAGAACAAAGTTAACTACGACATCTACCAACAGAGTAGCTTTGCAGAGAAGTGGGCGCATTTAGATGGGGTCACTCACAGTGATGTGTTGTCTTTTGAAATTCAAGCCGCATCGCTGACGATGGCTGAACACCTCGACATCAAAGAAGGAGAGCGTATTTTTTATATCAAGCGCGTTCGCTTTCTTGACAACAACCCTATTACCGTCGAAGAGACCTGGATGCCTACCGCCATGTTCCCTGATCTGACCTACCAAGTGATGCAAGGGTCAAAATACGACTATATTGAGCAGCAAAAAGGATTGGTCATTGATCGCAGCGAGCAAGAGATCATTCCCGTTTTACCTCCACAAGATATTGCCGAACTACTGGGCATAGACCCTGCCGACCCCATCATAGAAAAGCGCACACGAGGCTACCTGCTCGGTGATATCGTGTTTGAGTACAGCCGAAACTACTTTAAGTCGAGTGACTACAAATTTACCTTAGTCGCCAAACGCCACAAAGGTTAAAGCGTTTCACTCGCCAGACTTGAACCAAGGTCGATCTCAACGCGTAGAAGGTCAAAAACCCTCTGCGAGTGATTAATGAATCTATCTCAAGAAATGCAATCCCGAGTCATCGAAATGGCTTGGGAAGACCGAACCCCGTTTGAGGCCATTGAGTGGCAATTTGGTCTCAATGAATCCGCTGTTATTCAGTTGATGCGTCTCCATCTCAAACCACGCAGTTTTAAGCTTTGGAGAGCAAGAGTTAGTGGACGGGCGACCAAACACCTCCAACGCCGAGATCCACGCGTTTCACGAGCCTATTGTCCCACGCAATACAAACTGCGGTAGCCCTAGCGACAAAGACAAGCACCAAACCCATATAGATAAAAAAATACCCACCAGAGCAAACCTCCAGTGGGTATGAATGTCATCGCTTTAGCACGTAAACGAATTACTCGTAATCAGAAGCGTAAGTGTCTTCATAAGAGTGCGAGTAGAACTCGAATAGGTTACCAAACGGGTCTTCTAGGTAAACCATTTGCGCTTGCTTAGAATCATCTTCTGGGTGGTAACGGTGAATATCCATGCGCACTTTGCCGCCAAACTCTTCTACGCGCTTGATCGCTGGCTCAAATTGCTCTTTAGGGAGTTGAAGACAGAAGTGGAAGATACCTAGACGAGAGAAATCAACCTTGTGGCGCTCTTCACGGTCAACCATTTCAAACAGCTCAACACCGATCCCATCGGTTGTCACTAAGTGAGCAATGTTGAACCCTTTAAAACCTTCACCAAAGACAGCAATACACATACGACCGATCGCAGATTCGCGCTCTTCGATCACTTTGGTGTTGTTCATCACAATGCGAAGACCGAGTGCTTTCGTGTAGAACTCGACCGCTTTGTCCATATCACCCACCATGATACCAACGTGGTTCATTTTCATAACTTTCTCCAAAAACTGATTTATTTGTTACTTGTTTTGTTTCGATAGAGAGAAGTATAAGGACGACAAAACCAAATGAAAAATTATCGATAGTTATAAAAATAATAACGAAAATTTATATACCTGTGTTATCACGAGAAAAGTGAGTCGAAATGGCCGAAGAAAAACGCACTCTATAGCCTTCTTATGCAGATTTTCATGTCAGTGGTTACCGCTCGTCATGCACCAGGTTACTAAAAGTATACTGATTGCATTCAATCTCTAGGTAACTAATATATACCGGAATAGACTTGCAATTAGGTGCCCACTCGTACACCTATTCGATGTGGGTCTTCAATCACTATGAGTGACGTTTTTATTATCAATGCTGATAAATGACGCGGGGCTGTATGAAAGCAAAAGTTGAAGTTGACCCAAAAGGGCGTAAGAGCGTTGTTGATGCCTGTTCCGAACCTTGTGCGATCGAAAAAGGTATGAGGATTTTGGGCTCCAAATGGAAAGGCTCCATCATCTACCATCTCAAAGATGGCCCAGTGAGGTTTAATGATCTGTCCAGAATGTTGGGCGGCGCTAGCAAGAAGATGGTCGATCAGCGTCTAAAAGAGCTAGAAAGTGAAAACATGGTAATACGTCGTGTGCTCAATGAAAAACCCCTTGCAGTCAGCTACGAGCTTACCGAGTTTGGCCGCAGTGCGTTATCGATTCTTGATGAGTTGAGAAAATGGTCTGAAAGCAACAATGTGCAACTCAAATAATGAATGTTCCGCTGAAATAGCGTGCGTAACCTTCATCGCTTCCCTCTATAACGTAGCAAGGCAACCTAAACGGTTGCCTTGTCGTATCTCGAACTGGCGGCTCAGTAGTCTAGCGTGCCACGGATAGGGTAGTGGTTGTCTGGATTGCGAATCCATGCCAAACCTCGAGTCAATGCACCGAGCTCTGGCCTAACAAACGGGTTATTGGATAGATCAACCACGTGTAGGTTGCCGTGCTCATTGACGACAAACAACCCCGGCTCTGCAAAGTTATGGTCGGTTTCAGCTTCGGAGCGTGGTAGCGATATGTAAAGCCCTAACGTCTTCATTTGTTGCTCAGTAAGACCGTAGGCGATTGGGAAACTGATATCGAGCTTGTCTAGGTGTTGCTCCAATTGTTGCTTAGAGTCAGCAGAGACAGCCAGAATATCAACGCCCGCCTCACTAAAGGCTTGTTTATAGGTCTCAATTTCATTGAGGTACTTGGTGCAAAGTGGGCAATGTTTACCACGATAGACAAAAACCGCTTGCCATGTTGCATCACCTTGAGGCTGGCCTAGCTTGACTTTGGTTCCATCCAGCTTTGTTGCCTCTAATGTAGGAAAAGCGTCACCCGCTTTGAGTTTTTGTGAGTAAGTCATCTCGGCTCCTAGGATTGAAGTCATCACTAACTAGAAAAACGATAAGATACTAATAGACCAGTTGCAACCAGTATACTTTTAGTAACCTAGCTTTGATTCGACTGAGCCATTAACTCAGTTAAGATCTGTTTGTAACCTTCCACTGGATGCGCACCAGACACCGCATGTTCTCTGTTGAAAATCACCGTTGGCACACTCGATATGCCCAGTTCTTGCCATTGTTTCTCAGTATTGCGGATTGAGTTACGTCGCTGCACATCATCTAGCCAGCGCATTCCTTCTTCAGGATCTAGGCCTACAGTGATGAGCTCTTGCTTAAGAATCTCACGGTCAGAGACATCTTTCTGTTCACTGAAAAATGCGCTAAATAAACGTATTTTTAGCTCAGTCTGCTTACCCAAGCTCTTGGCGTAATCGAGCAAAAGGTGTGCGTCAAACGTATTCACCATCTTCATGTCATCAAAGTAGTTAAACTTGAAGCCATGTTCAGCGCCAATGCTGGCGATACGGAGGCGCGCGTTGTGACTTTCCTCTGCGGTACTGCCATATTTGCGAGCAACGTGCTCTCGAAGGTTTTCACCTTCAGCAGGCATATCCGGGTTCAACTCAAAAGGCTGCCACTCGATCTCGATGTGATCTTCAATGCCGAGTTGTTTGATCGCCGCTGTTAAATGGTTGTATCCGATGATGCACCACGGACAGACAACATCACTAACAATGTCGAGCTTAATTGTATTATTCATATGGGTCCCCTACTCAAAGCACTGTGCTCGTGCGGCAAACAGTGCTTTGAGTTGTGTTTGCTTGTTCTTGACTGAGTTTAACGCTCGCTAGGATGCGTCCACGCAAACTTCTGGAATGGCGCATCGGTTTCAGTATGTGCCAGTGCATTCGTGAAGTTTGAGATAAGCTTAGCAGACAAGCCAGTCAGCACTTCCAGCGCTTGACGTTTGGTAAAACCAGCGTCTAGGAATGCTTGCAGTTTTTCATCACCGATATGGCCACGGTTATCAAGCAGTGCCTTGGTAAAATCATGCAGTACTTGTAGCTTCGCATCAGGGATGGCAGTACCTTCACGTAATGCTTCAATCACCTCATCTGGCATTTTGCCCGCCTTCATCATCCACGTATGACCAGGAACACAGTAGTGACAGTTATTTTCAAAGTTAGCGGTCATAAAGACCACTTGTTGCTCCAATGGACTGAACGTTGTGTTTTTCATAAACAGGTCAAAGACCGTGTTGTATGCTTCGTAGGTAGCCGGGGCTTCAGCAAGAACCGCGTGCAAGTTTGGTAGCATACCGAAGCCTTTTATTGACTGAGCTACCAGTTCTTTAGACACTTCAGGAGCCGTTTCTGCAGTGTAATAAGTAAATTCAGTACTCATAAAAACCTCCTCAAAAGTGTGCGTCTAAGTGCGCTTCGAAGCGTGCAAAATCGTTCTCAATGTCGGCGTTTTTCATCACGTCGTAGCAAGCAAAAGTTGGCAGTGCAGACATACCAAAGAAGCGGAAGTTTGCGTGCATGTGGAACATCAAGTCATCGACACTACGACCTTGGAACAAGTACTCGCTATCATCATTAAATGACTCTTCTGGTGCATTGAATGTGAAAGACAGCATGTATTTTGTATTGGTACGGGTACCGCCTGTTCCATAATTTTTCTTTGGCTCTTCCGGCGTTCTACCATCAAAGGCACACAGCGCACCGCCCATCCCCGCCGTGAAGACATCATCCATGTATTTTTTGAACGACCACGGAATCGTCATCCAGTTGACAGGCGATTGGAGTATTACTCGGTCTGCCCACTCAAAATTCGCCAGTTGTTCATCCACTACAATGTCATCTTGCATTGTGACAACGCGAACGTCATGACCCTTTGATTCTAACTGGGTGCGAGCTTTCTCTACTAAAGCCGCATTGAGTTTGCCTTCAGAAAATGGAGATGGCTCGTGTGCGTTAATGATTAGAACGTTACTCATGATATTAACCCTTCAATAATTGGCTGTATGACAAAGCGAGCAATAATTTCGCTGTGTTGCGGTTTATTATGGTTACCTACATTTCGAGTGCAATTAGTTAACTTTTAGTAACCACCCTCAAGGTCGACAAAAATTACATTAACCCAATGTTTAATATGACTTTAATTTTTTCATTGAAGCAGACACATGAGGGGAAAGGCGATTTTAGGTTACCAAACGTAGACTAGTTGAAATTATTGGTGGGGTTACCATACTGAATAGAATATGCGGCTTAACGCACTGATTTTGTAAAGGACGTAACGGTATGGATTTAGCCAAGAAACATCCACTATGGCGCAAACCCAAGCACCATCTAGATACGGAGACCAGTAGCGATCATGTGCACTGGATAGAGCTTTTTTACGATTTGGCTCATGTCGTATCTATTTTCGTGTTGGGCAATTACTTGAGTCATCACCTTAGCTTTTCCGGATTCATCATTTTTGCGTTGCTATTTGTCGTGATTTGGTTTGCATGGTTTGACATTAGTCTTTTTAACTCGATCTATGTTAGCACTGACGTCCAACACCGTTACATTATGGCGCTTCAGATTGTCACCATTATGATTATGTCATCCGCTATCGTGCATATTGGTGGCGCTGGCTGGGTGTACTTTGCGATAGGCTATGCGCTCAATCGAGCCATAATCGCGTTGCTCTATTTTAGGGCCCAAACGGTAGAAGGAAGTGAACGGTGCCTACCAAGTCACATGTCTAAGAGCTTTGCGATTGCTTCCGTCATTTTCTTAATCAGCGCGTTTCTGCCTGCGCCGTATAGTTATATGGTATTTTTTGGCGGAATGCTGGTTTTAGCCACTTTGTATGTCGCTCCGAAAGTGGGTGCGCTGCACCATCAGCGCTTCTTACCACGCTTTGGGCATATGGCTGAGCGCTTTGCGCTGCTTTTATTGATTGTTGCAGGTGAAGGTTTTTTTAAACTGGTTATCACTTTAGCTGAAAAGGGCATTGATGATGTGGTTGGCGACGTATTTGTTAACTACGCGTTTGGCGGCCTATCAATTTTCGTTTTGTGCTGGATATACTTTGATTTTGTGGGCAACGGTAAGCCGCGTGATAATGAACCGAAAACATTCGTCAAGTGGACGGTTGCTCACCTTCTGCTGATGCTGTCTGCTGTCACGATAGGCGTTGCATTGTCAGCAGAGGTCAAAATAGGATTTATGGATCAATACCCGTTCAAATATGCCTTGATAGGCTGTTTGGGCTTAGCGACTTATCTGTATTGTCTACTGAAGATTCAAAATGTTATCGAACTTCGTACTGCCCACCGATTTGCCACTGCGAACGTTCGTTATATCGGTATCATGCTTTGTTTCGTCACCCTGGTTATCGTACCTTTTGTTCCTTCATTCGTGGCCAATGCGGTGTGGGGAGCAGCATTGTTCTCTCAGATTCTGATTCCAGTGAGAACCGCATTTAAAACTCTGACTCGCGAAGCGAAGCAAGCACTTGACTAAGCCATTTTAATTCGCACGCTAGTTCTGTTGAACATTTCAATGGATTACCACAATGTATCGACCCAAAGTAACGGAACATATTACGAGCTTTCAACTGGCGGTATTAGTACTATCCGTATTCGTTGTTTTCTCTCTGGTGATTGAGCTTGTTTTTAATTTGCCTCCAGACGTTGTTCAGGTACTGATTTATGTCGATACCTTCATTTGCGTAATCTTCTTTATTGATTTTGTGCAGCAGTACAAAGCTGCACCGTCAAAGCTTGAATATATGAAATGGGGCTGGCTTGACCTTATCTCTTGTATTCCCTTAATGGAGCTGAATCAATTTGCACGTTTGATTCGGGTGTTCCGTTTGGTCCGAGCGATAAAGTCTATCTCTATGATTTCTCATGCAATCAATGAAAATAAGGCTTCGACGTCACTACATTTTATGGTTGTGACCTCCCTTATGATGATGCTATTTGGTGCGATTTACATCCTCTACCTCGAAAAGGATATGCCGGGAGCTAATATTCACAACGCTGGTGATGCTTTTTGGTGGACATTCGTCACTATTACAACGGTTGGCTACGGTGACTTTTTCCCGGTGACATTGGAAGGTCGCATTGTTGCCATAATATTGATTACAACCGGCGTTGGCATGTTTGGGAGTTTCACCGCGGTTCTCGCCTCCTGGATTATGGACGCCTCTGACGAGCGAAAGGTGGAAAGCCAACTTCTAGAAGAGGTGAACACTCTCAAAGCAGAGCTTCGGGAGATGAAAGCACTGCTAAAACAGAAAGCCGAAAGGAATGAGTAGTCTGTTATCTTGCGACTAGATGTTCCCCCGCTTTTAATGATTTATGAGCTGCAACTGTGCAATTTTTTGTAGCTCATTTATGTCCAAAAGCGTGTCAAATAGTGAAGCCCCCGTGATGATAACTCCGTGATTTCAGTGTCCTTATCAAGATTCAATCTATTCTAGTAATAAACGTCTGCTCGTCATCCACAAACGCGACAAAGCCGCCGTGATAGATAAACACTCGGCCACGTCCCTCTACGAGACAAGCGAGCTGTGGGTTCAGATCTTCTTGGTTGTCTTGGCTTTGAAAAGTCCCGGTGTCGGTGATGACGCCGCTGAGCCTAGGCAAATAGCCGTAAGTGCGCTTAGCTTGATCAATCAAACTCAATTCGCTGGCGGTAGAAAAGCAACGGGGTATCTCTCCTGCGTCTTCAATGAATAACGTTTTAAATTCTTCAAAAGCGGTAATCACCAGCCAGTCGATGCCGTTTACGTGATGGATGAACATAGTTTTTCTCGTTGATTTTGACGCGGGGATCTTATCACTATCAGGGGCAGCGCCTCTATACATAGGTGTTCTTGTTTCAGGTGGAGTATACGCGTGACTTAGATGACATGGCTTTCAAACCAATAAGAGTCGAACATCAACATCTGCACATACTCGTCACCGCTTTCACTCCGCCTTCGCCACAAAAATCACCGCAATCCCGCCGAGCACCAAAGCCGAAGCCAATACAGCACTATAGGTGATGGACTCACCAAGCCCAATAGAGCCGGCGAAAAAGGCGATCACGGGAACGGCGAGTTGTGCGATGGAGGCCTTGAGCACGGTGATCTGCTTGAGCACCTGATACCAAAGGATATAACCCAATCCTGAAGCGGCGATACCCGAGGCAAGCGCCCACATCACGCCCGAAGAGGTTAGGGTGACATCCATAAGCAACACGGGGCTCGCGAGCAGTGCAAGGAGGCTGGCGAGAATGAATCCGTGGGTAATCGCAACGGATGCGACACCGCTTTTTTTGCCAAGCACGGTAAACATCGCCCATGCGACGCCAGAGGCCAACATCAAACTCGCTGCGCCAAGGCTCGGTGATTGCGCGGATGGCAGCATCAGAACCACAAAACCTGTCACCGAGGCCAAAATACCGACTTTCTCCAGCCTACTCAGCGCATTGCCTGATGCCACGTGATAGGCAATTAACGTCATTTGCACCATACCAAACAGCAGTAGCGCGCCCGTCCCTGTGCTGAGTTCGGTATAGGCGTACGAGAAACATACCGCATACACAAACAGAGCGATAGCAGACCACCAACTGATCGGCGAACGGAGAAAACCGAGCGACGCCTTACCCTGAAAGTGACCGCGCATAAACAGTAAAAGGGCTAAAGTGACCGCGCCGGAGAAGAGACGCAGCAAGGTGAAGCTGCCCGGGTCAATCGCGCCGCTTGCCAATGCAAGACGACAAAAGAAGGAGTTGGCGGCAAAGGCGATAAGCGCCAAGCACAAGGTCATCATGTGGGGCATAATGCGAGAAAATCCAATCTAAGAGGGTATGAGCGTCCGTTACGAGAAGCGCCAGTATACCCCAGCGCTTAGCGGGCGCGAGCCAATAAGCCCGCGCGGTTTAGTCGAATCGTTTATGACTCATGCCTTTCGGTTATGGTGGCTTAAATACGCCTGCGCGCACTCTCTGCCCATGTACTTGCCCAAGGTTCTTGCGGGTAATGCCGTCAGTTCAACCACAATCAAACCATCTAAGGCAAAATGAAAAGCAGGGTCAACATTGAAGCAGACTAATTTGCCATTTAACCCCAGATATTGCCGCAACAGGACTGGCACCCCTACCCCACGCTCTAAGCGCTGCAACACTTTCGACAATAACGGCAGTTCGGCCAATGAACTGAGCATGTCCGGTCTCCAGAAGGTGTTGCCGCTCTCTTTCAGTGGCGTGGTGGGTCGAACCAGTTTCGCCTTATCTTGATCGTAATGATGCACCGTCATCACTGATGCGATGAGTTGGCGCGCCACTGGGCTGTAATCGTTGCTAATGCTGACAGGCCCAAACAAATGAGTATAGCGAGGGTGGCGGGCCACAAACGCCGCAATCCCTTTCCAAAGAAGCAGCAAGGAGTGCAGATTTTTTTGGTATTGCTCGGCGACCACTGAGCGGCCAAGTTCGATGGATTGCCCCAACTGGCTAACAAACGCGTGATCGTACTCGAACAGGCTGCGAGAATAGAGCGCCTCAATGCCGCCTTGCGCGGTGAGCTCATCCACCAAACCGAGTCGATAAGCGCCCACCAACGCGCGATCGCTGCGATGCCACACAAAGAGTTGATGGTATTTAGGGTCGAAATCGTCGACATCACAGCCGCGTCCTGAACCTTCACCAACAGCGCGAAAACTCTCCTCTCGCACTCGCCCGATCTCTTGCATCATGCGCGGCATCCTCGCGGTGGGCACGCAGTAGACCACAAACTCGCCTTGTTCGAGCAGTTGAAACTCGCCGAGCGTCGCCATCTCTTGCTCGAGTTCTGCCACGGCAATCGGCGCGATGATCGGCTGCTGTGTACTTTCGGGAGGTCGCCGAGTTGCCGTATTCTCCTCTCGACTGCCCATCAAATAGGTATTCAGCCGCAAATAGTGCGTCAGTTGCTGATCATCATCGAAATGTTGCAATTCAGAAAACGGGAT
Source organism: Vibrio cholerae (assembly GCA_036903855.1). GTDB lineage: Bacteria > Pseudomonadota > Gammaproteobacteria > Enterobacterales > Vibrionaceae > Vibrio > Vibrio cholerae_D. Next base: position 453,842 of record JACGDM010000001.1, read on the forward strand.
CGGCGCTCCGACTGAGACCGAAATCGTCTGCCCGGATTTATTGAGCAGTTCACGCCCGAGCATGGCCGTTCTCAATAGAGGATGCACTCGACCCGCTTGATAGAACCATTTGCTGTTCATGCCTTGAATAAAAATCGGTACGGTTGTCGCCTTGGCATGGCGGACAAACTTCGCCACCGACTGGCTCCACGCTTTATCGGTGATTTGCTTCGCATCGGCTTGCCATGCCGACACTTCTCCCGCAGGAAAGAGAATCAGCACTCCGCCCTCTTTTAAGTGCTGATTGGCCTCAGCAATCGCGCGCCGATTGGTGGTTCTTGCCCGCTCACCGCCGAACACATCCACGCCGATGAACAGTGAATCGAGCTCTGGTATCCGCTTAAGAAGCTCATTGGCCAGCACTTTGACATCTTTGCGCACTTGCGCCACCAGCGAGGCTAAAATAATGCCCTCAATACCGCCAAATGGATGATTCGCGACAATCACCACAGGACCTTCCTGTGGAATGGACGACACACTGCCGTGATCAACCGAATACTGCGTGCCGATTCTCGCCAGCGCTTCATGCATAAACTCAAAGCTGTCTTGTGGCAGCGCCGCTTGTTGATACAAGGCGTCCAACTGCGACAAACCGGTCGCCCATTCTAACGCTCTCTCTCCAACACCGAACGGGGTTTTACGTGGTAAACGAAATGGACTGGCGTACATAATCACATCCTCTTGATTAACAAACGTGGCGCGTCAACTCGCCGCTGGTCTATTGAGCAATCAAACCTGGCCAGTTTTGGTCGGCTTGTTGAATGTGCAGAGTGCGCGCGCTGTCCCATCGCCCTTTAATGTCCGCGTTGTAATTGAGGTACAACTTGCCGTCGACAATCGCCCACTGCTCAGGATCGGAAGGGGCAAAGTCGCTCTTCTCAGACACCGCCCAAGCACAATAGCCGCCATACTGCGGAGCGTACTTTTCCGGCTCTGCTTCAAACATGGCTAAGTGCTCAGCGGATGAGAACAGCCATTGCGCGCCTTGGTATTCAGTTGTCCACTGGCTGTCACCTTTGACCGCTTGGCCTTGAGTGAAATACGCCACGGTATCGTAACCGCTGACCGCCTTATTACTAAAAAACGAGGTGGAGATAAGATCCGCCGCGTTGGCGGAGACGCTGACCAAAAGCAGCGCAAACAAACGTAGTAGTTTCATGTCATGACTCCTTGATACTGGTGGGTAGGTCAATACTGGTTGGCACGCGGTAGTGGCGTGCATTTGGGGATAAATCGGCCAAAGGGCCTGCGTCGATCGCTTGATAGCCCATGATTTTGTCGGTAGGACTGACATGGACGGTCGTAATACTGACAGTGCGCGCGTCTTCTCTGGCCATCAATGGCGAGAGATGAGGCCGCTGGGTATCGTGTCGGGTATGAAAGCGCTCACCGAGCGTGTCATCATTCGACTGAGAGGCCAAGTCAGCAAACAGGCTAGTGCGATAGTCAAGCGCGTCATAAAAAAACCGACCAGACGAGACAATCGGCGCCACCGCACGATGATGACTGAGCGCTTGGCCATCCCATGTCCACATTACGGTTTCATTCGCATTGCGACGGGTATCGAACGACACCACAGTGAACGGGGCATAGTGGCTCAAATTCAGCGCCAGCATTCTTCTGTCCACTTCTTGACTCGATACACTGCTGGCAAGCTGCTTAACGATTTGCCCGCGACTTGTCAGTGGTCCTTGGGGCATCTGCCCTTGGTAGAAGTTGAGCAGGCACACAGTTACGCCATACTCATTGGTCGCGATCCAACTGCCACCGCCTTCTGGATCAAGTGGCATCAGGCAGTTAACCTCCTCCAACTGCATGGCTTGGGGCTCAGTGGCGGGCTGCCGAGTCCGCTGCTCATCGCGGTTAAAGTAGACGCGGTAATGACTCACGCCGTGATAGGTCCAAGATAAAGTGCACACGTTATTGAGCCCTCTGATAAGTCGCGGTCGCCGGAGCCACGCCAAAACCCGATTCCACTTCGATGCCGCGCAGAGACGCCACCACTTTCGCCATCGCAAAGTGATGAGTGGCGTGCAACGCAGCAAAGGTAATCTCGCGTGCCAAGGTGGATTCCACCTCTTCGACTTGACGCTGAGACATCATCACTTCCGATTCCACACTCACTCGCGCTTCGAGTGCATCTGGCGGCAGTTGGCATAGCCAATCCACCAGCTGCGCTATCTCTCGTTCGGCCACGCGACAATCTCGCTCAACGGGATGACCGCGTCGACGCACGTTGTAATCGATTTTGCTCATTTCTCCGTATGGAGTCGCTTGGTCTTGCCCTTGTGCATGGCGAATCGCATGGAACAGATCCAACCAATGGCGAAAGTGCTCACCAATCGAGCTCGACACATGGGGCGCGGCCAACGCAACGTAGTCGTCATTGCCGAGCACACTGAGAAACTGTTGACCTTGGTGCAAGGTTTCAATGCAGCCTAGCACCGCGCCAGAGAGGGTCGCCCTATGTTTATCGCTGAGGGTCGCTCTCGCGGTGAGAGTGGCGGGAGAAGTCATCGCTTTTTTCATCATCATTCCTTTGATCAATCCGTCATGGGGTAGCGCTGCGTTAACGCTTTCTCCTCTCGCCAAGCGTTGAATAACGCCGCCAGAGAAGGTGTGTTCACCCCGCGTTGCTTATGCTGAGAGCCAATTCGGTACAACAAGCGGTACTGTGTCAGTAAGGTGCTGAAGATGTGCAGCAATGGGGTATCGCTATCCCAGATGTGCGCGGCTTCACTGCTCGCACCATTGATTTCCAAAATATCAAAACGATTGCCCTGCATCAGCGCGGTGATGGTGTCGAACTTGACGTCAAGACGGCCGTAGTGAAACCCTTCAAACTCACCCAGCACGTCATCGAGCGTCGCTTCCAACTCCGGTGTGATAAAGGCGTTGCCGTTGCGAAAAATCGCGCCGCGAGAATGACTGCCCGCAAACGCCAGCGGATACTCTTCGCCCTGTTCCACCACGCTCTCTAACTTGGCCTCATGACGCGGCAAATAGAGATGTTGAAGTCGCCCGGCGCGCGGGCAGCGGGCGATCAGTTCTCTAAGCGTCGAAACGCCATCGCCTTCCACAAAAGGGGAGTATTTGAGTGTCATCGAGATGACTCTGCCGCGCTTCTCCCCTGGCTGGCGAACGTAAAAGAGCCCGGCTTCTGCGCGATAGCGGGATTTTTGTTGCAAAAGAAAACGGCCATCGGCAGGAAAATGCGCTAAGTAACGTGCCAAATCGTCCGAGTCATTGATGAGCTTGACCCCAGCGCCGCGACAACCCAAATCAGGCTTGGCCACCAGCGGGAAATCGAGCCGGGCTTCATGCAGCGCTGCCATTGCGTTATTGAGAGCTTCGGAGGTTAACGAGTCGCCCACCTCGACAGTGATGTAGGGCAAAATCCACTGGCGAGTTTTCCCTCCGGCACTGGCGAAAATGTCGCTTTTTGACTCGCCCACCATGCCGCTTAACTTGATGGCAGGGTTAGCGATAAGTGGCAGTGCCCAATCTAGGTGCCTTGCGCTGAGGAGCGCGCTTTGCACCACAACCGGCGCATAAAAAAACCACGCTGGCAGAAACTCAAACGGCGAAATCACTCTTTTTGGCTTGCTCAGTACGGGCATCCCTGCATTGACCTTCCCTTGCGGGATCACTTCCACATCATGATTGTGCATTCTGTTCACTTCTCCAAAACTGTTGCGCTGCGCGGTTTAATGCCCACAGCGCGAGCAATCCCATAGGTATCAACAACCAGCGAGTCCATGCATCCTCACTGCCTATCCAACCGCCCACTTGATAGAACGAAGCAAAGATCAGCGCCGTCCACATGGCTGTGGCAATGAAAACGGCCAAAAGAAACACCGGCAACCCTATCCCCAAAAATCCACTGACGGTATAACTCACGCTGCGCATTCCCGGCACAAAGCGGACGATAAACAAGGTCACAAAAGCGTTGGCATTGAGCCTTTTACACAGCCGACGGGCTTTATGGTGTCGAAAACAGCGCACCTTCAACCAACCGATGCGCTGTGCTAATCGCCCGAGGCCATAGAGCGCCAAATCGCCGCTGGCAATACCAATAAAGATCGCCAGCAGCGCCCACTCCACCGCCATCACTTGATTAACCGACAAGGTCGCTGCCGTCACCAAAGCGAGATCTTCAAGTAAATAGGAAAGGAGGATCAGCGCGAACATCATCCACCCCAATGAATGAGGATGAGACAAAATCCAAGCGTTGAGTGTGTGTGCCATGTCCATCTGCCTTCTCCGCTCCCTGATAACCGCCGCCACTAACGGGGGAGAATCACAGTGACAATGACTGTGAACCCCGCGATGCAGCGACGCCTTATTGAACAAGATAGGGAATAGACGGAGAAAATTTCATGACCGGGTAGATTTGTGTGGCGTGCATGAAAGCAAAGGCGCAGAAATGAGGGTGTAATAATGACAAAGAGCAGCGTCTATGAGCTGCTCTTTGTTTGAGTAGCGAGAGAGAGAACTAGGCGCGACTGGTTTGTTTGTAGCGGTCAAAAATAACCGCGGCTAACAATATCGCACCGCGAACCACGTATTGAGCAAAGGGCGACATATTGAGCAAGTTCATCGCGTTTTCGACGGTGCCGAGAATCAGCACACCAGCAATCACGTAAGAGACTTTACCTATACCGCCTTTGAGTGACACGCCACCCAATACACACGCTGAGATTACCACCAACTCAAACCCGACCGAGGTCATCGGCTGGCCACTGGTCATACGCGCAGCGAGGATGACGCCAGCCAACGCCGAGATAAAACCGGAAACCGTAAAGATGATCATCTTAGTCTTGACCACATTGACGCCAGCTAAGCGTGCCGCCTCTTCATTACCACCAATGGCGAGCGTGTTGCGCCCATAGACAGTGCGATTGAGGAGGAAACCAAACACCGCAAACGTCACTATTGTTAGCCAAATCGGGGTAGGAATACCCAGTAAAGACGAGTTACCGAGAGCAAAAAAGCTCTCTTCAGTGATCCCGACCGCTTTACCGTCGGAGATGATGTAGCCTAAACCTCGGGCAATTTGCATCGTCGCCAATGTGGTAATGAGCGCATTGATTTGCAGTTTGGCAATGACAAAGCCATTCAGTAATCCAAACGCCACCCCAGAGAGCAATCCCGCGCCAATCCCGAGCACCACGCTGCTTGTCGCGTTGATCGCCACAGCGGTCACCACGCCAGAGCAGGCAATTACTGAGGCCACTGAGAGATCCAAATCCCCACAGGCTAGACAAAACAGCATCGCGCACGCCACCATACCACTCATCGAAATGGCGAGTCCCAATCCTTTCATATTGATAAAGGTGGCAAAATAGGGAACAAAAAACGCGCACAACAGGAACAATCCGGCAAACACCATCAACATGCCGAACCTGTCCCAGATTCCAGCAAAATTCCATGTGCGTTTGGCCTCATCCGACGCCAACACTTTAGTAGAGCTTGATACAGACATAGCAGGTTCCTTTCATTATGCAGCCGCTTGATTGTGGCCAAGCATGGCAAGGCTCAACGCGGTTTGTTCTTTGAATTCATGACGTTGCAGTTCACCTGTCACAGCGCCTTCTTTCATCACCATCACTCGATCGGAGATGCCCAACACTTCCGGCAAATCGCTCGAAATCACCAACACGGTCACGCCACGTTCGGCTAAGTTAAAGATGAGTTCGTAAATCTCCGACTTCGCCCCAACATCAATACCGCGTGTCGGTTCGTCGAGCAAAATGACGCTCATGTCGGTCGAGAGCCAACGGCCAAGAATCACCTTTTGTTGATTGCCACCCGATAGCTGACCAATCGCTTGTTGCAGCGAGGCCGTTTTGACGTTAAGGGCTTGACGCTGGGCTTCGGCGTTTTTTCGCTCCCAGCTGAAATCGATCAGACTGCCGAGCTTTAGGTGCCACGGACGTGCACTGATGTTGGTATTGTCCTCGACCGATTGAATCGGCACGATACCATCCGCCTTACGGTTTTCAGGACAAAGCGTGATGCCGAGCTTAATCGCATCTTGCGGTGAGTTGACGGTGATCGGCACACCGTGAATCGAAAGTTGACCGCTTTGCGCTCGTTCGGCGCCAAAAATAAGCCGCGCGAGTTCGGTTCTCCCTGCGCCCACTAAGCCAAACAATCCGAGAATTTCACCTTGGCGAATATCGAGCGACACCGGCTGTGTTAAGCCCTTGCCCATCAAGTTGTCCACTTTGAGGCCGCTCTCTCCTAACGGGCGTGAACGGTAGTTGTAGATGTCATTGATCTCTCGCCCGACCATCAACTCAACGAGTTTGTCGTGGGTTAATGCGCTCATATCATCAAAGGTCTGCACATGAGTGCCGTCCTTGAAAATGGTGATGGCGTCGCACAAATCAAAAATCTCTTCCATGCGATGAGAGACATAGAGGATGATTTTTCCATCATCACGCAACTCTCGAATCACCTTAAATAAGTTCTCTATCTCACGTTGCGACAAGCTACTGGTTGGCTCATCAAACGCGATAATTTGTGCATTACGGCTTAAGGCTTTGGCTATCTCAACCATTTGCCATTGACCAATCGAGAACTCTTTTAATGGCCGCGAAGGATCAAAATCTTCACCAAGACGTTGCAGTTGTTCTTTGGCTCGCGCGTTGAGAGTCTCCACATCCACTTTACCGCCTTTGGTCGGCAACTGACCGAGGTAAATATTCTCGGCAACGCTCAGCTCTGGCACCAAATTGAGCTCTTGATAAATAATCGCAATCCCTTGGTTCAGCGCATCGGTGGCGCTACTGAACGACAAAGTTTGACCATCCACCTTCAATTCACCTTCGGTGGCGTCATGAAGACCGCTTAATATTTTTAATAACGTCGACTTACCCGCACCATTTTCTCCCATCAGGGCATGCACGCTGCCTTTGTCCACGCGAAAGCTAATGTTGCTAAGGGCTTTGACTCCCGTGAAATGCTTGGAAATATTGCAAAACTCAAGGTAGTTGGGGGAATTCGCCATGATCATTCTCTCCGGTTATCACGCATTGCGGCGGCAAACGCCGCCGCGAATGAAATTACAGACCTTTTTTCTCAAGCTCTGCACGGAAGTTATCGCGAGTGATCAGAACCACATCGGTGACTTCAACAAATTTCTTCGGTTGAACGTCTTCTTTCACCCATTTGTACAACGACTCAATACTCTTGAACCCATGCACATCAGGACTTGGGAGCAGTGAACCGTGGAAGCCAGTCGCACTGGATTTCGCCAGTTCGTTCACCGCATCGACACCGTTAATACCAATACCGATCACTTGCTGCGCAGAGAAGCCTTGGCCTTCCGTCGCACGCACGCCGCCAAGAACGGTGTTGTCGTTCATGCCCACCACAATCCACTGTTTCACGTTCGGGTATTGCACCAACAGTGAGTTTGCCGCGTCCAACGCTCCGGGGATGTCGTTACTTTTGGTTGGTACGCGATAGATTTGATTTTCAGGGAATCCGGCTTCTTTCAGCGCTTTGATAGAACCATCGACGCGGCGGCGAGCGGTGTCAAGCTCATCAGCCGTAATCGCCATCACGCCAGTGACAGACGCGTCCCAACCGCGATTAGTCATCTCTTTGTACAGTTCGCTGCCTTGGCGGTAACCAATTTCGCTCGCTGCCATCATCACTAGCGGAACTTCTGTCATTGGCTCGCCTTTGGCATTGAGGAATTGGTCATCGACGGTCACGACTTTAAGATCATAACTTTTCGCTTTTGCCATGATGGCAGGGCCCAATTTTGGATCCGGCGTGCAGATGACAAAACCTTTGGCACCGCTTGCTGCCAAGGTATCAATAGCGTTGAGTGTTTTTTCTCCGTCGGGTACCGCCATCTTAATTACTTCAAATCCATACTCTTGGCCTGCTTTTTCTGCAAACGACCATTCGGTTTGGAACCAAGGTTCTTCGGGTTGTTTTACTAGGTAACCAAGCTTGACAGCATCATCGTTCGAGCCAAAAAACGCGCTCGCGGTTGAACTAAGCAGTGTAGCGCCAGATAAGGTCGCTATGGTAAGTAGGGTTTTTAGTTTCATTGTTATCCATCCACTGGTAGAGGTGAGTGTTCGCAATACATATTTGAGTATCCCGCCCACTTTGTTAGTGACCCGAATCACAGCACAAAAATGTAGCGTTTTTATCCATTCATTTAGCAATGAAGGCTATGATGAAGATCGCAACAATGCTTACTAGATGACAATCCGTACAATAACAGGGCTAAAAATTGCGTTTCACCCGACAAATTGCACGCATTTCACCCAACAATGAAAATTACAGCGCAACACTCAAAACAACCGCAATGACGTTTTTGTCCATGAATATAGCGACGTGATTCATGGGATAAAGGGGCAGCTCTCGCTATAACAACAAGTAGATTTCGTTTGCTGACCTACACGTTGGAGCTGTCATGGATAACACGAACAAACAACGGCACGTGATTGGATTGGATTTTGGTTCAGACTCCGTGCGCGCACTTATTGTCAATGCAGAGACCGGGCAAGAGGTGACCGCCTCTGTGGTCTATTACCCACGCTGGATGGCGGGAGAGTACTGCCAGCCTGCCCAATCCCAATTTCGCCACCACCCTAAAGATTATGTCGAGTCGATGACACTGGCTATTCAAGAAGCCTTGGCCAATGTGCCTCCGGCGTTGGCGCAACGCGTCGTCGGTATTGGTGTCGATACCACAGGCTCAACACCCGCACCCATTGACAGTGACGGCACTGTACTGGCTCTTAAGCCCGAGTTTGAGCACAACCCGAACGCCATGTTTGTACTGTGGAAAGATCACACCTCGGTTTCTAAAGCGGATCGCATCAATGAGCTTGCCCACTCTGGCCAGTTTGACGATTACACACGTTACATCGGCGGTGTGTACTCATCCGAATGGTTTTGGGCCAAAGCCGCTTGGGTCAGCGAACAAGATGACGCTGTAGCCAAAGCAGCGCACAGTTGGGTCGAGCTGTGTGACTGGATCCCGGCGCTTCTATCAGGCAATCAGCACCCCTCTCAGATCCACCGTGGTGTCTGCGCAGCAGGGCACAAAGCGATGTGGCATGACAGTTGGGGTGGACTACCTAGCCAAGCGTTTCTCTCTGCGGTGTCGAGTACCCTTGATGGTATTCGTGAGCGTATGTTCACTCACGTCTATACCGCCGACCAGCCCGCAGGCGTTTTGACCAAAGAGTGGGCACGTAAATTGGGTTTACCCGAAGGCATCGCCATCGCTGTCGGCGAGTTTGATTGCCACATGGGCGCGGTGGGTGCGGGCGCAGGTGCGCACGATTTAGTCAAAGTCATCGGCACCTCCACTTGCGATATTTTAATGGTCGACAAAGCGGAGGTCGGCACTCGCACTATTCACGGTATCTGCGGCCAAGTTGAGGGCAGCGCCTTGCCCGATTTGCTCGCGCTCGAAGCCGGTCAGTCTGCGTTTGGTGATATGTACGCCTGGTTTAAGAACGTATTGATGTGGCCTCTTAGCGCCTATGCGCAGCAAAATCCCGACTTTTCACTCACCGCCGATGAGATTGCGGGGCAATTGCTGCCACTACTCTCAGACGCAGCTCAAGCACAAGGGATGGATAGCCAAGCCCCCGTCGCCCTCGATTGGCTCAATGGTCGCCGCACGCCTTATGCTAACCAGCGGCTTAAAGGAGCGATATGCGATCTCAATCTCGCCAGTAGTGCGCCAGCGATCTTCGCTTCTTTGGTGGAATCCACCGCGCACGGCGCAAAAGCGATCGTCGACTGTTTCGTTGACCAAGACGTGCACGTCGAGCGCGTGATTGCCATCGGTGGCATCGCGCAAAAATCGCCCTACGTGATGCAAATGTGCGCCGACGTCATTGGCCGCGAGATCATTGTGGTGGAATCGGATCAATGTTGCGCCCTTGGCGCCGCGATCTTCGCCGCCGTGGCGGCTGGGGTCTACCCCAACACCAGCGCCGCGCAGCAAGTGATGGCAAGCCCTGTGCGCCAAAGTTATCAACCCAACAAAGCGGTCGCAGCGCTGCACGCAGAGCGCTACGCCTGCTATCGCCAACTTGCCCAGTCGATGGAGCAAATGGCGGAGTTTCATCTCACCAAGGAGAACGCACATGTCTGAGCAGACCGTATGGAACGAGGTCCAAACCACAGCGCAGCGCCTCACTGTATTGCGCGAACAAGTGTGGCAGGCGAACTTGGACCTGCAACGCCATCAGTTGGTCACGTTTACTTGGGGTAATGTCTCGGGCATCGATCGTCAATCCGGCTTGGTGGTGATTAAACCCAGCGGCGTGGAATACCAAGACCTCAGCGCCGAGAATATGGTGGTACTGGATCTAGAAGGGAATGTCGTTGAGGGCACACTCAAACCCTCTTCAGATACCGCAACCCACCTAGAGCTGTATCGCACGTATCCAGAGATTGGCGGCATCGTGCATACTCACTCGCCACAAGCCACCGCTTGGGCTCAAGCCGGTAAAGCCATACCCGCACTAGGCACAACGCACGCCGATTACTTCTATGGCGACATTGCTTGCACACGCGCACTGAGTGATGAAGAGATCAGCCAAGATTACGAACTCAATACAGGTAAGGTCATCGTCGAAACCATCGCCGATGGCGACGTCATGGCCATCCCCGGCATCTTAGTCAAAGAGCACGCCCCATTTACCTGGGGACACGATCCTGCGGCCGCAGTACACAATGCCGTCGTGGTGGAAGTGGTCGCGGGGATGGCGCTGCAAACACTGCAAATTAACGCCCAAATTGATGCGATTAACCCCGCTCTACTCGATAAACACTATCTGCGTAAGCACGGTGCCAACGCTTACTACGGTCAAAACAAGAAATAAGGAAGTCAGATGAAAACATTCAACGATAAGCAAGTCTGGTTTGTCACCGGATCACAGCATCTTTACGGGCCCAAAGTGCTGCAAAGCGTGGCCGAGAACAGTGAAGAGATCGTCGCGGGTCTGAATGCGGCACAAGGCATCTCCGTTCCACTTGCGTACAAAGGCACAGTAAAAACACCCGATGAAATTCTCGCCGTTTGTCAGGCGGCCAACAATGATCCAAACTGCATCGGCTTGATGCTGTGGATGCATACCTTCTCGCCCGCCAAAATGTGGATTGCAGGATTAACGCAGCTCAACAAGCCCTTCTTACATCTGCATACGCAGTTCAATGCCGCGCTCCCATGGGACGAGATTGACATGGATTTCATGAACCTCAACCAAAGCGCTCATGGCTGTCGTGAGTTTGGTTTTATTGGTACACGCCTTGAGATTGAGCGAAAAGTAGTGGTCGGCCATTGGCAAAACCCAACCGTCCATCAAGAGATTGATGATTGGTGCCGCGCGGCCATTGGCGTGCAAGCGGGTCAACAGCTTAAAGTTGCCCGCTTTGGTGACAACATGCGTCAAGTGGCGGTGACAGAAGGCAACAAAGTCTCCGCGCAGATTCAGTTTGGCTATGAAGTGCATGGCTATGGATTGGGCGAGCTAAGCGAAGCGGTCAATGACGTCAGTGACAGCGACGTCAATACCTTGCTCGATGAATACGCCAGCACTTACCAAATGTCTCCAATGTTATTTGATGATGTCGACCTCAAACAGCTGATGGTTCAGGAAGCCAAACTAGAGCTGGGTATGGAGCGTTTTCTCAGCGCGGTGGACGCTCACGCCTTTACCAATACGTTTGAGAACTTATCTGGCCTCACCAATCTGCCCGGTCTTGCCACCCAGCGTTTGATGTCGAAGGGTTATGGTTACGGCGGCGAAGGGGATTGGAAAACGGCAGCGATGACACACATCATGAAAATGATGGGTAAGGGGCGCCAAGGCGGTACCTCCTTTATGGAAGATTACACCTACAACTTCGGCGAAAAAGACCAAGTGCTCGGCGCGCATATGCTGGAAGTCTGCCCCTCTATCGCAGCCAGCCAGCCGCGACTTGAGATCCATCGTCACACCATCGGCTGTCGTTGTGACATCCCAAGGCTGATTTTCAGTGGTCAACAAGGCCAAGCGCTGAATGTGTCTGTGATTGATCTCGGCGAGCGTTTTCGCATGATCGTCAATGTTGTCGACACCGTTGTCCCACCTAAATCGCTGCCTAACCTGCCGGTCGCACATGCACTTTGGGAGCCTCAGCCTAGCCTGCAAGTGGCGGCGGCCGCTTGGATCCACGCCGGCGGTGCACACCATACCGTCTACAGCCAAGCGGTCTCGCTTGAGATGCTGAGTGACTACGCAGAGATGCTGGGTGTGGAGATGGTGGTGATCGACAATCGCACCCAACTTCGAGAGTTCAAACAAACGCTACGTAGTAATAACACCTACTATCGCCATCGTTAAACCCAGCCGTGTGCTCCCGTCATGGGAGCACTTTGGAGACTGTCAGTGAACGAACCCCATGTGTGCGCTCAGGATTCGCTACTGCTCGAACAAGCGGGCTGGACACTCACGCTCGCGGCGGATGATCCGCAACGTTTTACTTTGTGTGAACAAGGAGAAGTGCGCTTTAGTGGCGTACTGGAAGTGATGGCCAACGGGCAAGTGATCGACCTCTCCCAGACCGAGTGGCGATTTCGCGCTAAACCCAATCGACTCGAACAGTGGTGCCAAATAGAGCACTCGCAAACCTTATCACTCAATATGAATTACACCTTTGTGGGCAATGCCTTGGTGATCGAATATCTGGGCCGAAACTCTTTACCTACGCGCTTGGATGTTCGCCATTCCATCACCTACTTGGCCAAGCGTAATGCCGAGGATCGCCGTCAGCCCGAGCCCTTCTCTCCCCATCACCAACGGCAGGGTTTGCCGAGTGAGTTCTTATCCAAAACCGCAAAAACCGACTATTTCCGCGAGGCCTTCGCCGCCAAGCAATGGATCATTCTGGAAAACTGTGAGGCATAACGACGCAACTTGCCTTTGAGCCAAATACACTGAAAACAAAAAATGATGCCCTATGCAAAACGACGACCCGCTAAAACCCGATTACAACTTTGATGCCCACTTAGTGGCAGGCCTGACGCCAATTATCGAAGGGGATGAACTCGACTATGTGATCGACAGACCCAACGGCATGAAAGGCTATATCATCAACATAACCAGCCAAGGCGAAGGAACCATATTTAACGGTGATGAGGCCTTTCATGTCAAAGAGGGCGATTTGTTGCTCTTTCCGCCTAGCGCCACACACTTGTATCAGCGTAAGCGTGACAACGCCTCTTGGTTTCATCGTTGGGTCTATTTTCGCCCGCGGGCGTTTTGGAACGATTGGCTCTATTGGCAAGAGCAGAGAAACGGCGTCTACGTCACTCAAGAGCTAGACAGCACCACCACAGAACAGATCGAACGACTGTTCATCGACATCGAATACATCTCTAAATCCGACATGCCCTATCGCGACGATCTCGCGATCAATTTACTTGAGCAACTATTGATTCGCTGCAAAACCATTCAGCCCGATGTCGTCTCTAAACCGCTTGATCCTCGGGTTATCGACGCCATGAACTACATGACGCAAAACCTCAACCAAAACTTCGCCCTCGAAGACATCGCTGATTGCACCTGCTTATCGGCCTCAAGGCTTGGCCACCTATTTCGAGAAGAGATGGGCATGACCATCACGCAATGGCGAGACGACCAACGCATCAGCCGAGCCAAGCAGCTGTTAGTCACCACCAACTACTCGGTCAATCACATCGGTCGCATCGTTGGCTATACCGACCCTCTCTATTTCTCGCGTGTTTTCAAACGCAAAGCGGGCGTGAGCCCCAAACTGTTCCGCGAACAAATTAGCTGAGCACGTCCTCAGACTTGCCGCCATCGATAGGAAATGGCACCATCCCTTGCGGTTTACAGGCGTTCGTAAAGTAGAGGAATGAGTATGGGTTATTGGTATCTAACCATTGCGATTGTGGCAGAAGTGATCGCGACGGGCGCGCTGAAAGCTTCAGACGGGTTTTCCAAGCTCACGCCTAGTCTCTTGGTTGTGGTGGGGTATGGCGTGGCGTTCTATTTTCTCGCCATGGTATTGAAGACCATTCCCGTTGGCATTGCGTATGCGATTTGGTCGGGGCTCGGCATTGTGTTGATCACCGCTGTCGGTGCGGTGGCGTTCGGTCAAAAGCTCGATTGGGCGGCCATAATTGGCATGTTATTGATCATCAGTGGCGTGATTGTGATGAACGTCTTTTCTCAATCGGTCAGTCATTAAAAGGGTGGTGATTGACTCAATCAGGCCAAAAAGTGTCAAACTAAAATAGAAAGGTGTGGTTTTGAAGCCACACCTTTTGTTTATCTATTGGTATTCTCGCTGCGCTTATCGCAGGCGAATTACGCCAGTTTCAACTCGTGCTGCTGGCGATAGAGCACCATATCTTCGATGGTCAATACTGGCATCGAGTGCAGTTTCCCAAACGCGACAATCTCCGGCGTTTTACACATGGTGCCATCCGGGTTCATCACCTCACACAATACGCCAGCAGGTTGCAGACCCGCCATTTGCATTAAATCGATGGTGCCTTCAGTATGGCCGCGACGGGTCATCACCCCACCTTTGCGCGCGCGCAGCGGAAATACGTGTCCTGGGCGCGCTAAATCGTCAGGCTTCGCATTAGGGTTGGCGGCGGTTTTGATGGTGGTGACGCGATCTTGCGCCGACACGCCCGTCGTCACGCCCACTTTGGCCTCAATAGAGACGGTAAACGCGGTTTGATTGGCACTATTGTTGTTTTCAACCATCGGAGGCAGGGCCAATTTATCGGCTTGCTCTTCGGTCAAACACAAGCAAACAATACCGCTGCATTCGCGGATCATCAGCGCCATCTGCGCATCCGTGAGGTGCTCAACCGAGTAAATGATATCCCCTTCGTTTTCACGATCTTCATCATCGAGTAGCAGCACACCTCGACCTTCACGTAAGGCCGTCAATGCGCGTTCAACGCGGGTAATTGGGTCGCCGAATTCGGCAAGTAGTGATGACTGATTCATGGTTAACTCCTAAATTTCACCAGAATCAGGGCATAGAAGAGTTCTGGCGTCAGCGCCAGATAAACGAAATCGCCCCCACGATGGTGGCGGCTTGGTTTCATTCTCTCTCATCCGGACTGTAACCGTCGGCTCTGGCTTCTCACCAGATCTGCTGACCTCGACGTATCGAGCGCTCGCGGGCTCACCCTTTCGGGCATACCGCCGGTGGGGAATTTCGCCCCGCCCTGAGAATAAAGTAATCGCTGCTTGTGCAGCGCGCTGATTGTAGCGCGGCAATTGATAAATGCCAACGCTCCGCACAGGGTTTGCGCTAAGATAACGTCATACACCCAGCAAGGAGCACAGCATGCCTCAACATGAGAAACTCAATTACGTCGAATTAGCCGCCCACGATCTTGAAGCCACCAAAGCCTTTTTTAGCCAAGCGTTTGATTGGCGCTTCACCGATTACGGCCCCGACTACACGGCGTTTGCCGACCAAGGGCTCGACGGCGGATTCTTCAGAGCCGACGCCAAGAGCCAGACCGCATCCGGCGGCGCACTGTTGGTGTTCTATAGCCAAGATATCGATGCAACACTGGCCAAAGTGATCGCCAGTGGCGGCGATGTCATCAAACCCATTTTCGATTTCCCCGGGGGCTGTCGATTCCACTTTCTAGAGCCCAGCGGCAATGAGTTTGCGGTGTGGTCTGAAGGCCGATAAACAGCAAAGCCCTCACGAGGAGGGCTTTGTCATCAATCACACTGGCGGATTAGAACGTCACGTTTAGACCAATAAAGTGAATACGGCCGTCGAAGGTGCCTTTGATGCCTACACGTTCAATGTCTACTTCACCTAAATCAGCGTATTCGTAGAACATGTCAAAGGTGTACCCGTTCCACTGGGTTGCTGCACCCACTGAGTAGCGCCATTGCTCGCCTACTGGCACGTCAACCCATTGTAGTGACGCATCGTTTTGCGGTGAACTTTCGTAAGAGATACCCGCTTTTAGACGCCAGTCCGCGTTAAGACGGTAATCCGCGCCCAATGCCAGTTTCCAGACATCGCTCCAATCACGCTCGATTGAACCACCTTGCACACTATCAGCAAAAATAAGATCTAATGGTAACTCTTTCCATTCACTCCAACGATGCCATTGCGCGCTGGCTAATAGGTTTAGGTCGGAGTTCACACCCCAACGAGCACTAATATCGTAGATCGCTGGCAATGCCACTTCTGTAGACGCACCAATCAGCATGTTGAGATCTGCGGCTCCAGTGGCTTTCGCATCAATATTGTGTTTCACCTTAGAGCGGTAGCTAAAGCCAAAATCCAGATCGTCATTGTGACGGTACATCGCACCAAACGTCACACCCATCGCCCAATCGGCTTCTTGCTCGATAGACATGAGTAAGGTGTCTTGCTCAAACGACACATAGTTGATTTGAGCGCCTGCACCCACAGACCACTTATCATCAATTTGGTAAGAGAGCGTTGGGTTGATCTGAAGTAGCATCAGTGTGGTGCTTTCTAGGAACGGTGCCCCTGCCCATTGCTTACCGTAATCAAGGCTTGAGCCGCCTGCAGCGCCAAAGCCAATACCAAAGTGCATCTCATCTGTGATTTGACGAGCGTGGAAAACCGCCAGTGCAGGTTGTGTAGTCTGAGAAGAACCATCAAGCGCAGAAAAACGATCAGAGTTGTAATTCAACTTAAGATCAAACCCCATCGCGTTCACTGTCGTCTTGCTCTCGCCCATAAATGACATCGTCGCTGGGTTGGTCCACATTGCGGCAGCAGAACCGGTGTAAACACCATCACCTGCGCCTGTAGTACCTGCATTCGCCACCACGGCTTCTTGAAGTAGAATACCGCTGGCACTTGCCATCGCAGAGGACAACGCCACTGCCGTCATAAATGGCCATTTCATTGAACGAGCAATTGAGTTGGGTTTGAACATAAAAAAGTCTCACTGAAAGTGTGCAATTTAAAAACTGCCACCAGTGTAGAGAGAGTTCCCCTTTTTTTCGGAATACCGATTATTCCATACCTTGCTGTGACGCTTATCACGCACTGGTTGATTGAATCCGCCTTGGTGTATACTGCGCTCCACCCATTAACACCTTGATCGTTATCGTCTTATGAACAAGCAACCTATCAACAAAAGTCTACTCACCAATCTCATCGCCCTTGCACTGCTTGCAGGCGGGATTCAATCCGGTCATCAGATCGCGTTTTATGCGGGTCTGTTTGCCTTTTCAGGCGCCATTACCAACTGGTTAGCTGTCCACATGTTGTTTGAAAAGGTGCCGGGGCTGTATGGCTCGGGTGTAATACCTGCGCGTTTTGAAGAGTTTAAATCCGCCATCAAGCAGCTGATGATGAGTCAATTCTTTACCGATGAAAATATCGACAAGTTCCTCAACAAAGAGATGGCCGGTGAGCACTCGCTCAATCTGCAACCTGTGATAGAAACCATCGACTTTAACCCCACGTTTGATTCTTTGGTTGAGGTAATCGCCAATTCATCCTTCGGCGGCATGTTGGCGATGTTTGGCGGCAGTGACGCGCTGGCGCCACTTAAGCAGCCTTTCGTTGAAAAAATGCAGCAATCGGTGATTGAGATCAGCCAGAGCGATAACGTCAAGCAAGCGATCAAAGCGCAGCTTGAAGCGCCTGCCATGATGGATGAGATCAAACAAAACATTGAACAAATCATCGATCAACGCTTGAATGAATTGACACCAGCGCTAGTCAAAGAGATGGTACAAACCATGATCAAACAGCACCTAGGCTGGTTGGTTGTGTGGGGCGGCGTATTTGGCGGCTTGATTGGTGTGGTGTCGTCGTTTTTCGCCTAACTGACACGCCTTTTCTACTCCCTATATTGAGCGCCAGCAACACTGGCGCTTTTTTGATCCTCAATTATTTTTCGTGGTGGCTTGGGCTGGACTTGAAGCACCAACGCTAGTGCTGCCCAGACTCCCTTCGCAGAGAAGTCAGCATCACACTAAACAAAATTAACCCCGCGCCGAGACTTTGCGCGAAGGTAAACGTCTCTTGCAGCCACAACATGGCAAACAGAGCGCCGAAAAGTGGCTCGCTGCCCATCAACAGCGCAACTCGTGTGGGAGAGGTGCGGCGCACTGCGTAATTCTGAACATAGAAAGCAAAGAGAGTGCAAAACGCGGCCAAATACAGCAGCGTCACCCAGAAGGTGGACTCAGTGGGCAGATGCCATTGAGATTGGGGCAACGTGCTCAAGACCAAGATAGCGGCAACGCCAGCAACAACCGCTGATTGAATGGCGGTGAGTGTGGTGGTCGTCACGGCGCGACCGAGGCTGAATCGCTTGGTGGTGGTCACCATCAGTGCCCGTAGCAGCGCCGCAAGTAGAATCAGATAATCACCCAGCGTGAAATCGACACGCGCCCCGTTGCTGCCGGTGAGCAGCAGTACGCCAACCACGCTAGCGACACACAACAATACCAGAGACCAGGCGACCTTCTGGCGGTTCACCAACACTTCAGCCAGCGCAGTGAATAATACGCAAAGACTGATTAAAAACGCCGCGTTCGACGCTGTGGTATGCGCAACGCCAAACACTTCACACAGGAAAATAGCACTTAGAATTGCCCCGGTTGGCAGCCCAACGACCCAATCTTTGTTGAGCCCTGCTTTGAAATCTTTGACCACCAATGGCAACAATACCAAGGCAGTAATGGAAAAGCGTAACGTAATGAACATTAACGCCGAGGTGTAAATCAGCGCACTTTTGGTTAACCCGTAGCTGGTGCCCCAAAAGATCGCCACCAGCAGCAGTAATCCTTCGGTAATGGGTAGCCGCTGTGCGAGCGGCAGAGTTTGCGTTCCTTGCATCATTTTCTCCCAGAGTGGTTGACCCTAACAGTATCCACAAGTAACTTAAATGAAACAATTGGTCGATTCTACAAAGGATAATTGCACTGTGGACACGAATAAACTTATCCCCTTATTGGCTGAAATGGCGGTGTTTGTTACTGTGGTGGAAGAAGGAAGCTTCGCCAGTGCGGCGGTGAAATTGGGCGTGGCGCCCTCATCGGTCAGCCGCTCACTGCGGCGCCTTGAGACAGCGCTGAAAGAGCAGCTCTTGGAGCGCACCACGCGTCAGAAGCGATTAACCGCCACTGGGCAAGAGGTCTTTCACCTTTGTCAAACCATGCTAGGGCAAGCCAAACTTGCGGTGAGCGCAGCACACGCCAACAAAGAGGCGATCGCAGGGCCGCTTCGCGTTGCCGTGCCTAAAGCGCTTGCCAAGCAAGTCCTTATGTCACCCATATTGACGTTTGCTAAGCAGTACCCCAACGTCAACCTGACCCTTAAAGTGGAAGACCGCTATCTCGATCCCATTCATGACGATGTCGATGTGGTCATCCACATTACACCGAATCCTATCGAAGGTTTAGTCGCGGTAACGCTTGCCCCTTGCCAACTGGTACTGTGCGCCAGCCCAGAGTACCTAGCGAAGCATGGTACGCCCGCACACCCCAATGACCTGCGCCATCATCAATGTCTCTGTCTGGGTGAATCCCCCAAAGATCGTATCTGGCGGATGACTCAAGGAACACAAACGGTCGCTGTCCCTGTCAGCGGTCATCTTGCCGTGAATCACAGTGAGATCCGTCGCCAAGCAGTACTCGAAGGGCTGGGCATTTCGCTGTTCCCTGAATTTGTGGTCAGAAATGAGTGCCAACAAGGCGTTTTACAACCTATTTTGAGCGACTGGCAATTGGCGGGCAGCTACCAAGGTCATATCGTCGCCCAATATCCGCAATCGCCCTTTATCCCTTCTCAGGTCAAAGCGTTCGTCGCGCACCTGAAATCAGCGCTCGCGCTCTGATCAGCGAGTCAATCACAAGGTAAAGGTGAAATACCATTCCAAAAATTAAGGATATAGAGGTTCACAAATGTGAGATGTTCACATAAATTTCACATTAAGTGACTATTTGTAGTGTGAATCACATCACTATTCACGTATGCTGAACGTGCTCATAAAAGTGCATATACAAGGAGAGTGCTATGAAGCGAATGGGAGTATTAGCCATGGCGATACTAGTGGCAACCAATGCCACTGCGTCAGAGCCCAAACCCGCGACACAGGCAACGATTGATGCGAATAACCAACTCAAGCAAAGTCTGCCATTCAGTGACACCAAAGATTTCGATGACGCGCAAAAAGGGCTTATCGCAACTCAGGATGTCGTTACCATTAAAAACCAAAACGGCGATGTCGTTTGGGATTTAGAAGCCTACAAAAAGTACATTGGCCTTGATAAGCCATCACCCGATACCGTCAACCCAAGTTTGTGGCGTAATGCGCAATTAAACATGATTAACGGCCTATTTAAGGTCACCGATGGTATTTACCAAGTTCGCGGTTACGATTTGTCGAACATCACCTTTATTCAAGGGGATACTGGCTGGATCGTATTCGATCCACTCATCTCACAAGAAACCGCAAAAGCGGCACTCGACTTCATTAACAGTGAACTCGGCGAGCGTCCTGTTGTGGGTGTCTTCTACAGCCACAGCCACATTGACCACTTCGGTGGGGTTCGCGGTATCGTCGATGAGCAAGATGTCATCGACGGCAAAGTGACCATTATGGCCTCCCCTGGCTTTACTGAGCATGCGGTGTCTGAAAACGTGATTGCAGGTAATGCGATGGGTCGACGCGCAGTGTACATGTATGGCGCCCTGCTTCCACGTAACGAAAAAGGCGGCGTCAACGGTGGCTTGGGTCAAACCACGTCAACCGGTCTTGCGACCATGATTGCCCCAACCGACACCATTGAGAAAACCGGTGACGAACGCGTTGTCGATGGCGTGAAAATGGTCTTCCAATACACGCCTGGTACAGAAGCACCGACTGAAATGAACGTCTGGTTCCCTGAGAAAAAGGCGTTGTGGATGGCGGAAAACACCACCAACACCATGCACAACATCCTTACACTCCGCGGCGCTCAAGTTCGTGATGCGCTGAAATGGTCAAGCTACTTGCAAGAGACCATTGAACTCTGGGGTGATGATGTCGAAGTGAAATTCCAAAGTCACCATTGGCCAATGTGGGGCCAAGACGACATCGTCAAATACTTCAAGAAACAGCGTGATATGTACAAGTACACGCATGACCAAACGGTCCGTTTGATGAACCAAGGTTACGTGGGTTCTGAAATTTCTGAAATTATCCAATTCCCAGAAGAGATCGACAAGACCTGGAGCAACCGCGGTTACTACGGCACCCTACGCCATAACAGCCGTGCGGTTTATCAGCGTTACATGGGCTGGTACACCGGTAACCCATCGGATCTGAACAACCTACCGCCAACCAATGCTGCTGTGAAGTACGTGGAGTACATGGGCGGCGAGCGCGAAGCGATCAAAAAAGCACAAGCCGACTTTGACGCGGGTAACTATCGCTGGGTCGCGGAAGTGATGAAACACGTGGTGTTTGCTAATCCACAGAGCAAAAACGGTAAAGCACTCCTTGCTGATGCCTATGAGCAGTTGGGTTACCAAGCGGAATCTGGCCCTTGGCGTTCCGTCTACTTGCAAGGTGCTTACGAGCTACGTAACGGCACACCAAGTGCGGGCGGTACCAACACTGCATCGCCAGATATTATCAAGAACATGCCACCAGAAATGCTGTTTGATTATCTCGCGGTACGTTTGTTACCAGAAAAAGCGGCTGGGAAAAACTACGCCATCAACATTAACTTCACTGATCTAGATGAGAAGTACACCTTGTACGTTGAGAACTCTGTGCTCAATCACACTCATAAGCAAGCAGAGAAGCCGGATGTGGCGTTGACCCTGACCAAAGCGACACTGGATGACGTCCAATTGGGTAACATCACTCTTGAGCAAGCCATTGCTGATGGTTCTATCACGCTCGACGGTGACGGCGATGTGTTCAAAGACTTTGTCGGTATGCTTGATACCTTCAACTTCTGGTTCAACATTGTGACACCTTAAGGAGGCGTTATGATGAAACAGGTCGCGACGTTGCTCACCTGCTCAGTCATCACGCTGGCAAGCCCAATCAGTTGGGCTTGCTCTTACGATGGGTTGTTCAGCAACCCATTTAGTGAGAGCTATCCTGGGGCACTGGATGTCTCCATCGCCACGCAAAAAGCGTTACGTGCACAGTCTATCCAATTGCCTGAAAAGCTTGATGGCGCCCAGGGTCTAAGACGCGCCAGTTGGTGGCTCAATCTGATGGTCGACATCTACCCAGAGTTACCGTCTGGTACGTATGTGTATTTGGTCGACAGACAGTTGTGGTCGCAGCGCAGTGAGCAAAGCATGGTCGTCCATGTAACACCACCACCGCAGGGTGTTAAAGTTGTCCAGTTAAGCGAAGCCGCTTTGCATAACTTGATTTCTAACCAGATCTCGCTTGAGCAAGCGCGTGAATTAGGCTTGCTGACCGAAAGCTAAGCAACGCCCTATCAATAATAAAAAGCCACACCCTAGGGTGTGGCACAAACAAAAAGTAAGGCAGTGTATTATTCACTTTTTGCACTGACCAGTCGCCAATCCGGCAACCGAAATTCTTCAATTCATTTCAACTCGATTCTGCCTAACGGGCTATTTCTGACCCTCTCAGCCATGAGCTGTCCGTCCTAATCAATAGGTCTCAAATACACCCTGATTGTAGTCGCGCACAGCTTGTTCAATCTCTGCCATGCTATTCATCACAAAGGGGCCATAATGCACGACCGGTTCATTGATGGGCTCACCGACAAACAACAAAACGCCAGAATCTTTATTAGCGATCAAGGATGCCGACTCGCCAAGAGTCAACAGAGCCATTTCACCTTGGTTTACGCGTTGGTCACCCAATTGGATCTCTCCTTGATAGACAAACAGCATCATATTGTGATGTGCCGGTGTGCCAATGGTGACCTGCTGACCAGCTTGAGTGCGCCAGTCTGTCACGGACAATGGCACACCCGTATCGGTCAGTGGTCCTTGCTGCACCTCATCGTCAATCTCAATCTCACCCGCTAAGATGCGAAACAGACCTGAATCCTTACCGACGTACTCGGTAATGGTTTCTGGCTGAAAATCAAAGTACTTGGCAGGCTGCATTTTGTTTTTGGCGGGCTGGTTGATCCAGATTTGAAAACCATGCAGATCGCCCTCTTCCATAATCGGCATCTCACTGTGGATCACACCACGACCTGCGGCCATCCACTGAGCACCACCACTGCGTAGCTCTCCAACGTTGCCCATGTGGTCACGGTGCTGGAAGTGCCCTTTCATCATATAAGTCAGCGTTTCAATACCACGGTGCGGATGAGGTGGAAACCCACCGACATAATCGGCTTTTTGATCAGATTTCAGTTCATCCATCATCAAAAATGGAGAAAATGCCGTGTTGTTAAATCCAGCAACGCGCTGAATTTTCACACCATCACCGTCAGAGGTGGCGTGGGCAGGGATCAGTTGGCGAATTTGTCGTTGGGTGGTCATCACAGGTCTCCTGTTAGGCGATGAAAACAGTGTATCGCCTCTTATCACTAAAGAGGACTCGGTCAGGTTGAGCTAGATATTCGAAATTTTTGAATAATGGGATCTCTCTCGCCACTGCCATCGCAATAAGTCGTTACTATCCAGCCAGTTAGCATAGGGAATAGGGAGCGCCGGATATGAGTCTTCGATTCTGCCCGCAATGTCAGTGTGAAACCGAGCACAAAGAGTGCATCAAGCAAAAGCCCTCGCCGTATGGAAAAAGCCGAAAAGAAACCGTAAAAGCCTTTTTCTCTGGCTTTTTTAGCGGTATGGTCATGGGCCCGGCGTTGGCCTCGTTAGAATTGATTGATCGTTACGAGCAGTGCCAAACGTGCGGGCATCTGACACTTGATAACCACGGAGAAGAATTTAAGTAGCCACAACAGCTTCAGCGCTGTCGGTTCACTGTATTGTCATGTTAGTTATATCCAATACCGTCACCTTGAGTGACTGGGAAATCCAATTAACCGCCATTCGCGCTCAAGGCTCTGGCGGCCAGAACGTGAATAAGGTGTCATCGGCCATTCACTTGCAGTTTGACATCCAACGCTCTACCTTGCCCGATGTCTACAAACAGCGTCTGTTGGCGCTTTCGGACTCTCGCATTTCAAAAGAGGGCGTGATTACCATTAAGGCGCAGCAGTATCGCACCCAAGAACAAAATCGTGAAGATGCCCTGACCCGCCTAGCCGACCTGATCCGCAGCGCGATGGTGGTACAAAAGAAACGCCGCCCAACCAAACCGACTCGCGCCTCCAAAGAGCGCCGTCTGAAAGCCAAAGGCATCAAGGCCAGTACCAAAGCACTACGCGGTAAACCCTCGTTCTAGTGCACCGCAACGGCGCTTATACAAAACGGTTAATCGGAGAAAAGCAGGCCTACAGATCAAAAAAGCTCCACGCATGACATGGAGCTTAGGTCTACCCAAGTCGGAGCAACACAAAGCGGTTCGCTCACGTCATCAGGGATGGGCGGCTTTATTTATGAAGTTGTTGGAATAAATCGTCTTTCATTTGCGCGCGACGCAGTTTGAGAGTGTGCATTTCTTCGTCGCTGATAGGAGAGTCTCGAAGTTCGAGGGTACGTATTTGTTTGTCGATGGCGTTGTATTCTTTCATCTGGTCGTTGAAGTTTAGGTCGGTCTCTGCGAGCGATAAAATGTCATCCTTATGCTCTGGAAACTCTTTAAGTAGAGAATGGTCTTCACCTAGCATATTTGCACCTCGTCCTGTCGGTTGTGTTGTACATTTTTTAACCTTAGCACCTCTTGCCGATCAGAAATGGGACATTCATCGATTTGTCAGGATCCGATGCATTATCACTCGGTGATGAACTCGGGTTTAACCGCAAGACGCCTTAGTAGAGTTGATGATCTTTCAGTGGCACCTCGAGTGCATTGGTCGATCCTTTCTCGGGCCCACCCACCATCTCATCATACGCACTCTCGTGTCTAAGAACCTGCTGCGTCGCATTGAGTTTTCGACAGCGCTTTTGCATCTCCACTAATGAGTGTGTCACTAAGCGCTTGCCAGAATTGTCAGTCACAAAGTATCGCTCGCCATCCACTTCGACACTGGCCTGATAAAGTGCCAGATCCAGTGAGTGAATAATCAATTTATCGAGATAAAAAAACTGCTCCAACTTGCTCAATGGCATCTCCATATCCACCTCTCTTACCGACTTTACTTGCATGCGATCAAACCAGTCTTTACGTCGGTCACGAGAAAAAGTTCAGCTTAGAAAAATTTAAAAAATAATCCTGATCGGTGCCAAACTGCACACGTATCAACCAGCGAATCCAACACAACACAGGGACATTCGTTATGATTCGCAAAACACTAATGACGTTCGTTATCGCTATGAGCAGCCTTTTGATGATGTCGACTGCAAACGCTAACCACCACGGCATGAAAAAAGACATTGTCGATGTCGCCGTAGAGAATGGTAGCTTCACCACATTGGTCGCCGCTGTCAAAGCAGCAGGACTGGTAGAGACATTGAAAGGTGACGGTCCTTTCACGGTACTCGCGCCCACCGACGATGCGTTCGCCAAACTGCCTGAGGGAACCGTAGAGATGCTCCTCAAGCCCGAGAACAAAGACAAGCTAGTGTCTATTTTGACTTACCACGTCATTCCAACGAAAGCGATGGCTGCCGATGTCGTCAAAATGGATAAAGCCACCACCGTCCAAGGCCAAGATGTGATGATTAAAGTGATGGGCGACAAAGTGATGGTCAACAACGCCAACGTTATCATGACTGACGTCAAAGCAAGCAACGGCGTCATTCACGTGATTGATACGGTCATCATGCCAAAATAAGTGATCAGCAACCTCTATTCAAAGCGGCGCTCAGCGCCGTTTTTTTGTGCCCTTTGACTCATGTAGGCTACAGCTTTATTCATCACCGCCGTTTGCTCATTTTGGAACAAACTGTCCATAATGATTGGGCGCGTCGGCTAATGCATCCCATACTGCCTTTGTGCACAATAGCGCTGTCGTCACTTACCTTCGGAGCACAATCATGAACGAACAAAAAGTTATTCTAATCACCGGCGCGACCGATGGTATTGGTCTATTGACTGCAAGCCAACTTGCTAAGCAAGGACATCGCGTATTGGTTCATGGTCGAAACCCTGACAAGCTCGCCAAAGTGGTTGAAGCGCTCAATCAAGAACATAACACCACACTCACAGCCTTTATCGCCGATCTTTCTGTCCTTAGCGATGTGCAGCGATTGATTGAACAAGTGAGCGCCATGCTGGGAGAGACACCACTTGACGTGTTGATCAACAACGCAGGTATCTTCAACGCGCCAGCGGACAAAACGCCCGATGGCCTCGACATTCGCTTTGCCGTCAATACGGTCGCACCTTATCTGCTGACCAAAGGATTGTTGCCACTCATGCCAGCCCATGGGCGCGTAGTGAACCTCTCTTCTGCTGCGCAAGCCAGTGTGAGCATCGATGCCCTGCAAGGAAAAGGTCACTTGTCTGACAGAGAGGCTTACGCGCAAAGCAAGCTAGCGATTACTATGTGGTCTCGCGCACTGGGCGAAGCACATCGCCGCACGGGGCCAATGATTGTCTCGGTTAACCCGAAATCACTGCTCGGTAGCAAAATGGTTAAAGAGGCGTTTGGTATTGCAGGCGGTGATCTCTCCCTTGGCGCCGACATTCTCGTTAGCGCCAGCCTAGATGACGCCTTTAGCGACGCAGGCGGGCGCTACTACGACAACGATATTGAAGCCTTTGCTCAGCCTCATCCAGACGCACTGGATGATAGAAAGGTGCAGGCGGTGATTGAGGCGATAGAAGGGATAGTCGAGCGTTAACGCTCACCCCTTACCAAGATACATCCCCTCAAAGCCTTCAATATGCTGCTCCCAAATCGGTGGCAGACCGATGAAGGCTTTGACGGCTTGAATGAACTCGCGCACTAATACCGTTTGTTTGCGATGGGGATAGAGGGCATACAGCGCTGTGCCTTGGTTACATAAGCGGTAGTCGGTCAGCAATGGGGTGAGGTTCATGGTTTCGATAGACTGGGTTAAGTTACTGGATGAGATCATCACGTAACCGAGCCCCGCTTGCACAGCGTCGAGTAGAGTGCGGACATCGTTAACCTTGTACCGCCCTTGCATTTTGTAACTGTTCAGATCGGAGGCGTCAGACATTGCCCCTAAGCGCACTGTGTCGATGGTTACAGAGCCGTTGCTGTAGACCACAGAAGGCAGGCGCACCAACTCTTGTGGTGAGCGAGGCTCGCCATGCTGGGCAATGAAGTCATGAGAGGCGAGGATCACCGGGCGAATCTCTGCGATTTTATTGGCGATCAAACTTGAGTCTTGCAAGATTCCCAGACGAAATGCGACATCAAAGTGCTCAGAGATAATGTCTGATCGTTTGTCGTCCATCAGCAGGGTCACTTCCACCTCTGGGTAACGGCGCATGAACGCGTTGATCACCGGTTGCAAATATTGCTGACCAATATGCAAAGGCGCCGTAATACGAATGCGCCCTTTGGGCTCAGCATGGTAGGTGTCGGCAATCAGTTTGACGTCTTCTACCGTTTTACGCAGATTATGCGCTTGCTCTAGGATCTCCTCCCCCGCCGGCGTCAATGAAAATGAACGCGTGGAGCGATTGAGTAACTGCACACCGAGCTCACTCTCAAGCTTTTTAATTTGCTTGGAGAGCGAGGAATTATCCATATTGTGCAGCGCCGCCGCTTTGGTAAATGAGCCTTGCTGCACGACATCGATAAACAGCGCCAATTGATTGACCAGTGACATCCACCCTTCCTCTTGATGTTGAGTAAACTGCTTGTTGGATAAGCGGAGCCTACTCGGGTTTTGCGGCCTTGACCGAACGTTGCCAATGGACCAGCCATTTGTCGAGATGGTTAGCAAATTGCTGCCTATCTGCCTGACTAAGTGGCGGTGGCCCGCCCATCTGGACGCCACTGCTGCGCATGGTGTCCATAAAATCGCGCATATTCAAGCGCGCTTTGATGTTCTCTTTGCTGTACATTTCACCGCGCGAGTTAAGCGCCTGCGCGCCTTTAGTGATCACTTCGTCGGCCAAAGGGATGTCACTGGTGATGACCAAATCGCCCACTTGGCAACGTTTAACAATCTCATTGTCTGCGACATCAAACCCTTGTTGAACTTGCAACATGTTCACCTTTGGTGACGCTGGCGTGCGTATAAACTGGTTCGCGACGAGCGTCACTTCGACGCCAGTACGCTGCGACGCGCGGTAAAGCACATCTCGGATCACCACGGGACACGCATCCGCATCCACCCATATTTTCATCAAATTGATTGCCTCATTAATTTACGTTATCGCGAATAAAAAGTTATCGCGCTTTATTGGCGAAATTTAACGGCGGTACCGCTAACACTGACCATCATCATACTGCCGCCGCTGCCGATCACTTCGTAATCGATGTCGATACCGACAATACCATCGGCGCCCAGAGACTGAGCGTGCTGCTCCATCTCGGCAAAAGCGATTTCTCGAGCGCGGCCCATTTCTCGTTCGTAAGCACCAGAGCGACCGCCCACGACATCTCGAATCGCACCAAACATATCTTTGAAGATGTTGGCACCTAATATTGCCTCTCCGACCACAACGCCAAGATAGGCGTCAACAGGTTTGCCCTCGACCACTGAGGTAGTAGTTTTGATCATACGGTTCTCCTTGCCTTGCTTAAGTGCCCTTCGCTGACATCAATGGCGCTGCCGCCTAAAGTGTCAAACGGGGTTTAATAAATTCAATGAACGCCGAAATGCGCTTGGCGACGTGGGAAGATTTGTAATACACCGCGTTGACCTGCTCGCGCGCGGTATTTTCCACTCGCCACTCCTCCAGCAAAGACACCAAGGCGCCATTCGCCAAATCTTGATTGACCATAAAACCTGAGAGACAAGCAATGCCATTCCCCGCGAGTGCCAACTGACGCACCGTCTCTCCGTTCGCACTACGAAGCGTCGGCGCGATAGGCTCTAGTCCTTTCAGAGGCCAATGGTTGAGCACTTTCGGCGCCGTAAAACCAATGATCTGGTGAGAGGATAAGTGTGAGACGCGAGTGGGTGTCCCATAACGCGCGAGATAATCTGGCGAAGCGACAATATAGAGTCGGCTTTTACCGAGCGGACTGGCGTGTAAAGTGGAGTCTTTAAGGTGGCCGATACGAATCGCAACGTCCGTGCGTTTTTCAAGTAAGTCGACGTAACCTTCATCGGACGTCAGTTCGAGTTCGATATCGGGATACGCGACTTTAAACGATTGAATCAAGGGCACAAGTTGGTGAAACACAAACGGGCTGGCCGCATCAACGCGCAGTGGCCCTTTGGGCAACTCACCGCGAGACATCAAATCCGCTTCGGCTTGACCAATCAGCTGTAACCCTTGGCGAACCGAATCGACGAACAGTTTGCCTTCTACCGTAAGCTCAACACGGCGCGTCGTGCGATTAAGGATGGACACACCAAGTTGCTGCTCGATTTTGCTCACCGCTCGAGAGACACGCGCCACTTGGATGTTGAGCGCGTCAGCCGCCGCTGAAAAACCGCCGCTATCGACGACACTGAGCAATATTTTTAAATCATCGGAGCGTGTCAGCATGTCAGACCTAAAGTGGTGACTACGAATGCCCAGAGTATAGCGAAGTCCGCGCTGGCTTTACACTGTAAACCCACCCACTATGCTTAATGCAAGCGTAGAGAAACTGGAGACCCAATGCGCAGCCTTTTATCTCTCAATGTGACGGTTTACCGTCTGAGCGTTATCTCTGCCGCTAGTATTCTGCTGCTGAGCAAACACGTATTTGCGGATGAATTAAACGACGATATTAAATCCATTTTGCAAAATCGCTTTGCCGCAGCGGTGTTTCTTTCCGACACCGACGCCATTGAATTTGGCATTGCCAGCTTCGACCCCAATCAAGTACTCAATACGGACAATGAGGATTTAGGCAGTCAACAAGCGCTGAACGAGCGACGCAGCAAATCCGTCTACGTCCTGCCCTATCTGCGCGAGTTTAGACGCGACGAGTCACCACACCGCCATCAGTTGCTGGCAAAAGGATTTCTCATCGACACTGAAAACCGCTTCAGTTTGGATGAGGAGAACCTTCCCAAAGATAGACTCGATGAACTCACGGTGGGCGCGGCTATCGGTTATGGTTATCAATACAACGTCAACGAGGTGTTTTCAGTCACTCCTAGTCTCATCGGGCATGTGATTTACTACCAAAATGATTACACCGCCAATAGTGACATTTCTCGTTTAGTGGAGATATTTCTCGATGGGCGTGTCTTTAATGTCTCGGCTTGGTCCGCCATCGCCGAACCCGCGATAGATTTTGATTATCACCATCCTCGGCCTTGGGGGAAATGGCACTTCAACTCAAAATGGAGTTATTTTTATGGCACCACTTGGGGCAGTGCGAATAACGGGGATATTGGCAATCCACAAGGTTGGTATGTGACCAATCAAGTCACCGTATATTGGGACTTGTTTGATAAGACGCAATCATTGTTCACGGGCTTCAAGCGGGTGGACCTGTCGCCAGAATTGCAAAGCGAGTTAGGTACGGATCACTACTACGAAAGCTCAATAGGTTGGCTGTTTCAAGATCCCGTCCGCTGGGAGTGGCTCGATAACGTTGGGGTTGGGCTCACCTTTAACTACGGATCAAGCATCAACGGCGGTAGCTTAATGTTTTACTACAACAAGTAAAACGGCCCTGCTACAAGGCCGTTTCCCAAAGAGCGACTAAGGATTGACCCGCGTGAGCGCAATCAAAATCGCACTTTCAGGATCCAATATCGGCATGGCTAAGCCCACTTGATGTAACCACGCGCCAGACAGGGTACACCCTTCCACCGTCCAAGGGGGTTGACGGCACACCATGGTGTCAAAGTTGAGGGGCTTATCAAGCAAACTGACATGGTATTGGGCACTGTCGTCCAGCCCTGCAAATCTTAATTGGCCGCTCAGTGCATAAGTCGGCATGGCCAGTTGCGCCACTACGGCCACCGCTTGCGATTGATCGTCTGCAACAACGCAGTAGGCTTGGTGCGCACTATCTTCGGTGGGTAAACGCCAGTTAACGCCATGGTGAAGCAGCGGACGAAGCTGCTTATGCAGCGCCACATAACGGGCAAATCCCGCTTTCTCTTGCTCAGATTCAGAGACGGGATCAAGCTCTATCCCCATGTGACCAAACAGCGCGGTGAGGCCGCGGAATTCGATACTGTGCCTGCGGCGGGTACTGTGACAGTGGCCAGAGCCAATATGGCTGCCCATCACTTCTGGCGGGAACAACAAGCTCATGCCGCGTTGAATGGTTTGTCGCTCGAGCGCGTCGTTGTTGTCAGACGTCCAGAATCGATGGGTGCGCTTGAGCACTTCAAAATCAATCCGCCCACCGCCTGCAGCGCAAGATTCGATCTCCACCTGAGGATGGGCAGCGCGCACTTTATCGACCAGTTGGTAGTAGCGCTCGACCTGCTTGTGCCCTGCGGCGCGGTCGTGATGAGCCGGTTGGACCACTTCTCGGTTCATGTCCCATTTGATGTAGGCAATCGCATAGTTGGAGAGAAAATGATCCAAACGCTCAAATAGGTAATCAAACGCCTCGGGGTTTTGTAAATCAATCACATATTGATGACGACCAGTTGGCTGATGATAGCCCTCCACCGCCAGTAACCACTCAGGGTGGCGACGATAGAGATCCGAGTTTTTGTTGATCATTTCAGGTTCAAACCAAAGACCAAACTCCATGCCGAGTTGGTTGACGTGATTGACGATGTCCGTCAGCCCTTTGGGGTATTTACGCTCATCCAATACCCAATCGCCTAATGCGGCTTTATCGTTGTTGCGCCCTTTGAACCAACCATCGTCAATAATGAAACGCTCAACGCCCATACGTGCCGCTTCAGTCGCCATCTGTTTGATGTATTGGGGGTCATGCTCGAAATAGATCCCCTCCCACGTATTGAGATGGATAGGCCGAGGCTGTTGTGTGACTGTACTGGCGACAATCTGCTCTCTCACATGGCGATGGAACTGCTGACTCATACGGCTCAGCCCTTGCTCACTGTAGGTCGCATAGAGCCAAGGGGTGGATATCGACTCCCCTTCAGCCAGTGCGATTTCGCCCGGTAAATAGAGCGCTTCGGCCTGCATTACGCGCCGCCCATCCGCTTTGACGTCCACTCTTAGGCGGTGATTGCCACTCCATGCCAGATGAAAGCCCCACACGTCACCCGAAAGCTCACCAAAGCCTGAAGTGCCGGCGATTAGCGCCGGGTAGTGCTCATGCGAGGTGCGCCCGCGTCGATTCTCTTGTTGGTAACCACCGTGATGGAGCGTAAGGCGCTCGGTTTGAAACTCATTGACCCAACGACCATGAAACGTGAGCAGTTCTTCAGTACGCCTATCGAGTGGTAGGGTATGAGCAAAGCGCGTCACCCAATAGGGGCCCTGGGCTAAATTAGTGACCGTTTGGCGAGTTTTGAGCACGTCATCCTCACCAAGATGCACGTCAATGGTTAAACGTAGCTCAGCCTGTGCGTCTTGGTAGATGAGAGTCAGTGAATGCGAGTCATGTTCGCAGTAGATAAGAGAGAAAACCGGCGCCCACGCTAGACCATGACGGTGTCCTTCAAGGCCTGGTGAGCCAAACGATCCGCGCCCCAGTTCGGGATGCAAAGAGACCGGCACATCCTTATCAAGACGGCCAAACGGCACCGGGCGTTGCAGCGCCAAAGAGGCGTTAGGCAGCCCAGACTCTGCGCTTGGCAGACGTTTACCCCAATGCAGTACTTCGGCGACCTCACCGATTTCCACTAGCAGTTGCGTGCGCGACCCGACTAATTCTATGCGTTGCGTTGGCTCCATCATGACATCCTTTGTGCGAATTGAGCCGAATATCATAACGCAACCACGCTGTGATTCTGTGAGCAGAGGCAAAAAGATGGAAACGTTTACATTCGCATCCATCCCCACCTATTTAGCCTAGGCGTTATTACACTTTTTGATGGCGGCTTAATACCGGTGTGCTCTCTGGTAGTACAAGTGCGAGGGCTTGCGGTAACACTTCCATCACCACTTCGGGGCAAGAGAGTGGCTCACCATCGAGGTTGATCGGCATCACTTGGTTGGAGAGCCATTCAATGCGCTTGACCTGTTTACGATGAATAAATTGCGTCTCGCCATCGCCTTGCTGCTGAAGCTCACTGATCACGACAGGGATGTCGGCCGCGCTAAAGGCTTCAATCGATACTGCTTCGAGCAACCCATCATCAATATAGGCATTGGGTGCCAGTGCTTGACCGCCACCGGCTAGGCGACCGTTGCACACCGCCCCTACCACAACACCGGCTTCGCGCGTATTGTCATCAAAACGAATGGTGCCTTCAAAAGGCTGAAAATTGATCGCCTGCAACAACCCCGACAGCGTGTACGCGCCGCCGCCCAAGAAGTTTTTCAGCGCCACCGGCGTATTGGCCGTCACCTGCGCGCCAAAACCCGCGGTCGCAATATTGATGAAGTGCCGCTCGTTGGCTTTGGCGGCATCCACTCGGTAACTCTCGCCACTAAGCGCCAGCTTGAGGGCTTGATACGGGGAGTCGGTAGGAATATGACAGGCTGTGGCAAAGTCATTGGCCGTGCCAAGCGGTAACACCGCCACCTCCAACGCCAGTTGATGTTTGAGAATCGCATCGACCACTTCATTCACCGTCCCATCACCGCCGCCTGCAATCACCCGGGTGACCTGCTGATCGGCGGCTTCGCACACGAGGCGCTCAATATCTCCTGCTTCCCATGTTGGCCGTACTTCGAGCGTGTGGCCTTCTTTGCGCAGGGCCATCACCGCATCGCGAATATCTTGTTGCGCCGCTTTTTTTCCGTTGAGTAGTAGTCGAGTGGTCATGTCAGTGTCCTGTAGTTGTCTGAGCAGAGGTGACGCTAAACCCGTAGGCTTATGGCTCGATTATAGAGAATAACATCGCCGACGAAAAAGCCGCACCCGTCAGTTCACCATTAATTACCCATAATTTTGACAAAAGTCATTTGCAAAAGACGCTGTTTTTCACAAAAGAATTCAGCTCGATAATGGCCGCCACTGAACACATCATTGAGAATGAAAGTATGCCTATTGCTCTTTTTGCTCTAACCCTCAGTGCGTTTGCCATCGGCACCACTGAATTTGTCATCGTTGGGTTGATCCCAACCATGGCCGCTGACCTATCGGTCTCGCTGCCGTCAGCCGGTCTGCTGGTCAGCTTATACGCCCTTGGCGTTGCCGTCGGCGCCCCTGTGCTGACTGCGCTGACGGGAAACTGGCCCCGTAAGACGGTATTGCTGACCGTCATGGCGCTGTTTGTCGCGGGTAACCTGCTGGCTTGGCAAGCGCCAGGTTACAACACCCTGGTGGCAGCGCGGATCCTAACGGGTCTTGCTCACGGCGTGTTTTTCTCGATTGGCTCCACCATCGCCACGGGTTTGGTGTCCAAAGAGAAAGCCGCCAGCGCCATCGCGATCATGTTTACCGGCCTCACGGTCGCCTTGGTGACTGGAGTGCCTCTTGGCACCTACATCGGTCAGACGTTTGGCTGGCAAGCGACCTTCTTGATCGTCGCCATCTTGGGTCTCATTGCTTGGGTGGGAAGTGCGCTCTTGGTGCCCAGTAATCTGAAACAGCCTCCGGCGACCAAACTCTCCGCACAACTGAGCGTACTGACTCAGCCTCGCTTACTGCTGGTCTATGCGATCACGGCACTAGGTTATGGCGGCACCTTTACCGCGTTCACCTACCTTGCGCCCATTTTGCAGGAAGTGTCTGGCTTTGAAGCCAGCTCTGTCGGCCTCATCATGTTGGTGTATGGCGTGTCTGTCGCGTTTGGCAACATTTGGGGTGGAAAGATGGCCGATACCATGGGGCCCATCAAAGCGTTGACGATCATTTTCACTGGCCTTGGCGCCGTACTTTTGGTG
Source organism: Vibrio cholerae (assembly GCA_036903855.1). Classification (GTDB taxonomy): domain Bacteria; phylum Pseudomonadota; class Gammaproteobacteria; order Enterobacterales; family Vibrionaceae; genus Vibrio; species Vibrio cholerae_D. Next base: position 488,955 of record JACGDM010000001.1, read on the forward strand.
TTCAACTTTGCCGCTTATGAACCGATTGCTGCGGTGGTGACGATTCTTGTTTGGGGTGCGTTTGCGTTTGGTAACGTCCCGGGGCTACAAGTGTACGTGGTGAACTTAGCCGAGCGTTATACGCCCGATGCCGTAGACGTTGCCTCCGGACTCAACATCGCAGCCTTTAACGTCGGTATCGCTCTGGGCTCTTGGGGTGGCGGCTTAGTCGTTGAGCAAACTGGGCTGATGAACACGCCTTGGGTCGGCGCTATTGTTGTCGCGCTGGCACTCCTACTGACTCGCTTTAGCGGCGCGTTAGACCGCCGTACTCAATGGGCGAAAGTCTAACGCCCTCTCGCTTGCCAAGAGGTGCACCCTCTCACTCTCTCGGCGAGTCATAACGACCAACCAAAAACCAATCAGGCCAGCGTCACGCTGGCCTGATTGCTTTACTTTACTCGCATCACGCGATGTTTAACGTTCGAGAGTTCTATCTCAAGCACCTGAGAGCGCTTCATCTCACTCACTCTCGCTAACTGCTCGCTAGGGTAGCCTTTGCGTTTCATCCATTGCATTGGCTCGTTAAAGCTGTCTTCATTGACGATAAACGCCTCACCTTTGTTGCGCCCAGAGAACACATTCACCACCCAGACACGGGACTGGAACTCCAGCACCTCACGCAATTCGGATTTGGTCGACGTCCACCACTGACCGATTGATCCCAACATATGGCTCCTTTGTCCTAGCTCACCCATAACCAAACACCGACACCCATCATTAAGGTGCCCGCTATTCGGTTCATCAATCGGACATTATGCGATTGACCTAGCATGCGTTTCAAGCCTTTCCCGCCTGTGGCGTAAAGCGTCATGCAAACAAACTCAAACAGCAGAATGATCGATACCAACACCACCAATTGCGGCGTCAGTGCGACCGATTGATCGATAAAGGGCGGCAGCAGAGAAATCATAAACGCCCAGCCTTTCGGGTTGGCAATCGCGGTCACAAAACCTTGTACCACCAAATCCCAATCACTGTGTGGGTCTGATTCGACCGTCTCATCAAGATTTAGAGCGAGCTTGCCTCTCGAACGCCACATCTGAATCCCTAAATAGAACAGATAACCGCCCCCGAGCACCTTGAGCACAGTAAATAGCCAAGGGTAATTGAGCATCACCGCCGCAATACCAAGCACCGCCGCCACTGCCACCAAGCCCACGCCGATAAGCTCGCCCACCATCATCCACAATGTACGACGATAACCAATACTCATCCCCAGCGTCAGCGCCAATGTCATGCACATGCCGGGCGTAATAGAGACAAAAAAGAAAGTGGGAATAAACATCCCTAATAAAGCGGTATTGATCATGAAAAAAGCCTGATGATGTCATTCTATAATGGCCGAGAGTAACAAGATTTTTCTTGCGAGGCTCGACAAAAATGCACCTAAGGTCGCTGTTCACGACGATTGCGCCGACATAGGCAATAAAGTGAATAAAATATGCTTATCTATGCATTTTCCAAATCAATCAAGCGGACACATCGTCTCTATTCCCATGCGGTGAGAAGAAGCCAAGTATTAATGGTCGGGATTTTAACTGTTAAAAACAATAAAAATACGTCAATTAATTTACATAAAGCCGTTAACTTAGTGTTAAATGCCAACAAATAGCAGTGATCCCGGTCACATCTCCTTATCGTCAGCGCTTTTTCGCTTTCTGATTTTTCATCCTGCCTGCTAACCTCCCTGCCCGCCTTAAAGTGAATTTTAGGCGCATAACTATAAGGAGTGTTCACTATGAATACCAAGAAACCCATGTCGCTAACCGGCCGAGTGATTTTCGGTATGGTTGCAGGTATCTTGACAGGATTTGCAATTCGCACCCTCTTTGCCGACAACGGATTTGTCGACACATACATCGTTAATGGACTGTTTGAAGTTGGTGGCCAAATATTTGTCGCCAGCTTGAAAATGCTTGTTGTGCCTCTCGTTTTTGTTTCACTGGTGTGTGGCACAAGCTCACTGAAACATCTTTCTACACTGGGCCGCATGGGCGGCAAAACCTTAGGGTTTTACATTGTCACCACGGCGGTCGCCATCACGCTTGCACTGACCATGGGTAACCTGTTCCAGCCAGGTGCAGGCGCTGACCTTACGGCAGCAAGCTCATTCCAGTCCGCCGAAGCACCGTCACTGGGTCAGGTGATCATTAACATGTTCCCGACCAACCCAATCAGCGCAATGGCAGAAGGTAAAACTCTGCAAGTGATTGTGTTTGCCGTGTTATTTGGCGTTGCTATCAGCGCGGCGGGCAAGCCAGGTGAGCGCATTGCGGCGTTCTTCTCTGATCTCAATGAAGTGATCATGAAACTGGTGGCGATTTTGATGAACTTGGCGCCGTTTGGTGTGTTCTTCTTGATGGCAAAACTGTTTACTGGGCTAGGTCTTAGCGCCATCATCAACTTGGCGGAGTACTTCCTTGTCCTTGCTGGCACCCTGATTTTGCACGGTTTAGTCACTTACAGCGTGATGCTGAAAGGCTTCACCGGTCTGAGTCCAATTACCTTCTTGAAGAAGATGGAAGACGCGGTCATGTTTGCGTTTTCGACCGCATCATCAAATGCCACCATTCCGGTCACGATGGAAACGGTGAAAAACCGCATGGGCGTGGAAAACCGCGTCTCCTCATTCACGGTGCCGCTAGGCGCGACAGTGAACATGGATGGTACGGCCATCATGCAAGGTGTCGCGACGGCCTTTATCGCGCAAGCCTTTAACATCGACCTCACCATGGGTGACTACTTGATGGTGATCATGACCGCGACACTGGCTTCGATCGGCACAGCAGGCGTACCAGGTGTTGGTCTCGTGATGCTGGCGATGGTACTTAACCAAGTCGGTCTACCGCTGGAAGGCATCGCCCTTATCATGGGTGTCGACCGCTTGTTGGATATGATCCGCACCGCCGTGAACATTACCGGTGATAGCGCGGTGACGGTCATCGTCGCGAAATCGGAAGGCGCACTGGATGAGACACGCTTTAACGACCCTCAAGCGGGCGTAAAAGAGGAAGAGGTTCATCTCAAGCAGGTTGAAGCCTAACCGCTCATCTCGCGGACCTTCCGCAGTGAAAGTACGCCAAAAGCCTCAAACCTCGGTTTGAGGCTTTTGCTTTCTCATCTACCCATTTAGTCAAACGTCGACAATAACTCATTCAAATTCAGGCATATCCAATCTATCTCACACATCCCCATCTGATAACTCTTTAAAATAGGGACTCAACATTCTCGCTATCTTTCTATAACAACTCTTTCAAGGAGTGAAAGTATGAAATTGCATTGGTCAGCCCTATTTGCCCTTTTGTTGCTCCCTTTTCCGACCCTTGCTTCCACCGCCCATGACACACTGCCTCTTACCCAATCGACCATAGGTTACGCCGCGCTGCTGATCTTCGCGATGGCCTATACTTTGGTGATGCTCGAAGAGTACTTGCAGCTGAGAAAGTCCAAACCGGTCTTATTGGCTGCGGGTATCATTTGGGCCATGATTGGCTACGTCTATTCTCAGCACGATCAGATAGAGGTCGCCAAAGCCGCACTGGAACATAACCTGCTCGAATACGCTGAACTGTTACTGTTCTTATTGGTCGCCATGACCTACATCAGCGCGATGGAAGAGCGTCGACTGTTTGATGCGCTGCAAGCATGGATGGTGGGCAAAGGCTTTAATTTCCGCGCGCTGTTTTGGCTGACCGGGATACTCGCCTTCTTTATTTCACCGATTGCCGATAACTTAACCACCGCACTGCTGATGTGCGCCGTTGTACTGAAAGTGGCGGGCAATAACCCTAAATTCATCAATTTAGCCTGTATTAATATTGTTATTGCCGCCAACGCAGGCGGCGCTTTTAGCCCATTTGGTGACATTACTACCCTGATGGTGTGGCAGGCGGGGCATGTTTCCTTTGCTGAGTTTATGCCGCTGTTTGTCCCTTCACTGATCAACTACATCATTCCGGCGTTCATCATGTCGCTGTTTGTACCCAATAGTAAGCCGAACGTGGTGCATGAGCACATTGAGCTCAAACGCGGCGCGCGCCGTATTGTCGGGCTGTTTATCCTGACGATCGCGACGGCAGTGGCCTTCCATGCGGTGCTGCACTTCCCACCGGTGATGGGCATGATGATGGGGCTCGCCTATTTGCAGTTTTTTGGCTTTTTCCTTCGAAAAACCCTCAAGACCTCGTTGCACAAAAAAGCCGCGCGCGCCATTGCAAACCGTGATGATTACGCACTCAAGCGCCTCGGGTCTGTCGTTCCGTTTGATGTGTTTCGCCGCGTCTCTCACGCCGAGTGGGACACCTTACTGTTCTTCTACGGCGTCGTGATGTGTGTGGGAGGGTTAAGCCTGCTCGGCTACTTGAGCGTGATTTCTGAGGTGATGTACACCCAGTGGGATCCCATGTGGGCCAACGTCATGGTGGGGATTCTCTCTGCCATCATCGATAACATTCCTGTGATGTTCGCGGTACTCACCATGGATCCGAGTATGTCGATGGGTAACTGGCTACTGGTCACATTGACCGCCGGTGTCGGTGGTAGCCTACTCTCAATAGGATCTGCGGCGGGGGTGGCCTTGATGGGGGCCGCGCACGGTAAGTACACCTTCTTCGGTCACCTCAAATGGATGCCCGTTATTGCGCTTGGTTATATCGCGAGTATCGTCTGCCACATGGCACTCAATGAGGGCTTGTTCTAGCGTTTTAACGTTCTAAACGCTCTAGCGCGCGTAACAGACAAAATTAAGGCTTCACTGGCAAAGGCTGCGCACCGCGCTTTTGCCAGATGCTCGCCAACTGATATTTCGCGCACACACTGCAAGTCAGCACTTCATTATTGCCGTGGATACGCATGACGATGTCCTCTCGCTGCTCTTTTGAGTTGTTGCGCATTTGGATGAACAACTGATTGCCCTCGACATTAAAACTCTTTTCTAAGTTCGGTTGCCCCGCTTTAATAAAGGTCACCATCGCATTATTAAAGCGCAGCACGTCGTCGTTGTACTGGTTTTCGTAGTCACCGACAAACTCATAGGTTTGCTTGTTGAGGTAACGTTCAGCGTCATCTTCTGAACAGCCGACAAGAACCAGTGACGCCAGCAGTACCCTCACCCCCCAATTGCATTGTCGACCAAGCATAACTTTACCTCGTACTTTCCAATTTCAAGAGAGACGCCTTGCGCTCAACGCCCCCCGCATAACCCGTTAATTTGCCACTCTTACCTATTACGCGATGACAAGGCACAATGATCGAAATGGGATTTTTCCCGTTCGCCGCCCCCACCGCGCGCACCGCTTTAGGATTGCCTATGGCATCGGCGAGTTGCTGATAGCTCCACGTTTCACCAAAAGGTATCGTCGTTAGCGCTTGCCAAACTTGACGTTGAAATGGCGTGCCCTGTGCGGCAAGAGGCAGGTCAAAACTGTCACGCTGATTGGCAAAGTACTGCTCTAACTGTTTGATTGCTTTAGTCAGTATAGGATCAGAATCGCTGCGCTGGCCTAAATTTTCTGGCTGAGTGGTCTGTGTTTCAAACCACGCTCCAGTCAACCCCTCACGAGTGGCTTGTAAAACCATCTCACCGAGAGGACTGGTCATGGTGGTGTAGACGTATTGAGTTTGCTCGTTGTGCGTAGTCATGCATGGCTCCAACAATGAAAAGTAGCGTAGCTCCCCCAAGGGGCGACGCGTGTCGAGGTGAGAGAAGGAAAGCGCGCCAACGCTTTTTTCACCACCAGATCCGTATCAAGAAAGCAGTTCGCTTGCGACGCGCCGCGCAGCTTGGCGTAGTTGACCGTCCAAGGGCCGATGCCTTTCAAGGTCAGCCACTCATCGGGCTTAGCCTGAGGTTGTTCTAGCATAAACTGGGCAAACCGCGAGAGCGTCTCCTTACGACTTTGCGGCATTTTTAAAAACGTCAAATCGGCACTCGCCACCTCGGCCGGTGTCGGAAAGTGAGTGACGCCGCCTGGTTGTAGGGTCGAGGCCAATAAATTCAACTGTCCGATCGCCGCTTTGATGGACACTTGCTGACCCAAAATCGCCCTCACGCCCGCCTCCCAACAATCCCAGACACCGGGAATTCGCAGCCCAGAGTACTTAACCAATGACGACTCTATCGCCGTCAAATGCGCTTCGACCGCGGTGATGTCAGTGTCCAAATCAAACATGCGTCTTAGCTGAGTCACTAAAGGGCGTAGCAAGCGTGTGTCCTCAAGCTCAAACTCTACCCTCATCACGCCCGGTTTATGGGGATAAATGCAAATATGAGCGTGATGATGACCGACAGTGACAACGCGCGAATAATGGCGGTCACTGACCTGCTCGACTCCCTCTATTGCCCGCAAACGATAAAAATCCAGCATTTGCGACCAATCCAGTGGGCCTTTGTAAGCAAGATCAATCACGGAGTGCGATTGAGCATCACTGCCTTGCCGACGCACTTGGCTTGGCGTTAGTTTCAGCACCTGTTTAAACGCGTCGTTGAAGCGCCGCACGCTTTGAAATCCACTGGCAAACGCAATTGTTCCAATCGGCATCGAGCTCGAATGGAGCAGTTGTTTGGCAAACAGCAGCTGAGTCGATTGCAGGTATTGTTTCGGCGACATCCCTAAGTATTTTTCGAACAGCTTGCGCAAATAGCGATCACTGATCCCCAGACGCTCGGACAAATGAGGCAACCCCTTACTGTCTACCTCACCTTGCTCAATCAGAGTGATGGCACGTTGAAATGTGGTTTCCACCCCTTTCCATGCCCACGAACTCGGCGCACTGTCCGGTCGACAGCGTAGGCATGGCCGAAAGCCCGCCTGCAATGCTTGGGCGCGATCAAGAAAGTAGGTGACGTTTTCCTCTTTCGGTAAGTTGGCTGGGCATATCGGACGACAGAAAATACCCGTTGTTTTGACGCCAATGTAGAACTGGCCGTCAAAGCGCGCATCTCGGCTTAACCTCGCTTGCTGGCATTCGTGCACACTCAATGGGCCGAGCATCGCCATCGGCTTAGTCACGCCCTGTCCTTTTTCACCTGTGGTCATTATTCACATTGCTCTCTTGGCGCTAAGTCATGGAGAAAGTCTAACGGTTTGCACACGCAATACTAGCCATTTTCGGAACTCAACCTTGTCAACTTTTGGATGAAAACTTTGGGATGAAGATCTTGGCGAAAGTTCGAACCTCATCTAAATTAAAAGATGAACAATAAAAATAAGGTAGTTGGCTATGAATTTACACACTTGCACGATTGTCCTAAAGGACAACATCACCATGATCTGCGACAGCGTCGAACAATCGCTCGGTTACATCGACTCGCATGGCGCAGCCAATATTGACCACATTCTGATTGATGCCTCAGACGGAGCGCATGTGCAGTCGTTCCATCATTTGAGTGTTGAAGAGTCCATCGAGAGCCTGATGAATCTCTGAATGGCCTCTTAGTTATTGAGAGAGTGACTCATTCAAAAAAATTGAATGAGTCACTCAGTTTTCTCCGCTTATCCTTTCTCCGACATAGCGATAGACTGGTTATCAACTAGCCGAGCTAGACACACTTAACCGTTCTGCGATTCGTGTTTAGAGTTTAAGAACCTCATTGAAAGGATAAAATTATGGCACAGACACTCGTTCTAAAATCCAGCATCTTGGGTGAGCACTCTCAGTCAAACCAAATCATTGACAAGGTGCTAGAGGGAAAATCAGGCATCATCGAGCGTGATTTGGCCGCCAACCCAATCCCTGTTCTTGACCTTAACGTCGCTACTGCGCTTCGTAGCCCAGCAGAAGATTTATCTGACGAGCTCAAAGCAGTACTCGCACTTTCGAACCAGTTGATCGATGAAATCAAAGCGGCCGATCAGATCGTGATTGGCGCGCCGATGTACAACTTCTTGATCCCGACTCAACTGAAGAACTACTTCGACTTGATTGCTCGTGCGGGCGTCACGTTCAGCTACACGGAAAACGGTCCTGTTGGCCTACTTGAAAACAAAAAAGTCGTGGTGGTGACAACACGCGGTGGTCTACACAAAGATTCGCCTCGCAACTCGATTGAAAGTTACCTCACGACGATTCTTGGCTTTATCGGCCTTACCGACGTTGAGTTTGTTTACGCAGAAGCTCTGAACATGGGTGATGAGCCGGCTGCAGAAGCTCGTGAGCAAGCACTTACTCAATTGGCTGAGCTCGTGTAACTCGACTTTCTCGATTGCTAGACACAAAAAAACCTCGACGCTTCACTTATTCGTATCGTCGAGGTTTTTCTTTTCTACCCAGCTAGTTTTTACCAGCCCGTTTCCAGCTATTCCGTTTCAAGCACTCAGGCCTACTCGTCTACCGGCCAATCCGCCATCTGCTGAAAGCTGAACGCCGTGACAGGATCGATGGTTTTCACCAACTTCTCTACCTGACTGATGGCATCAATCGACGTACTCGCCTTGCGATAACTCAAGTAGATCGGACGATACCACTCTGCCACGCCATCCACTTTGACCAATTGCCCGCTGGCTAAGAAGGGCTCCACAAGAGAGGTGGGTAAGTAAGCACTTCCTCCCTTTTCAAGGATGAAGTCTAAAGCGATGCGCGCTGTTGAAGTACGTAGATAAGGCGCTGGGATTTTAGGGTGACGCTCAGCATGTTCAGAGGCAAACTTAGTGCCCCAATCGACATACACGTACTTGTCTTCCAGCACTTGATCCACGCTGCCCTCTGAGGTCGAAACCAAGACCAACACCACATCCGCGACTTTTTTACAATTGAGCTCATCGGCTTTGATTTGGTCAAAAGCGAACGCCATATCTAAGGTACGTTCTTGCAAACTGCGATTGAGTGCTTCTCTGCCCATGATTTCAGCCATAAAGCCATAACCACTGAAGGCATCCGTGATGAGGCTTAAGCCATTTTGCAGATACGCATCCCACACGTTTGGCGTGCCGCCTATGGTCAGTTGCAGTGCTTTGCCATTTTCTAGGGAGAGTTCTAATTTCGCCTGCTGCAAGGTGCTGACCATCACTTCCGCGTAGCCAATCAAACGCTCACCGGCAGAAGTCAGTTTGATGTTGTTGCGATCACGGATGAAGAGTTGCGTATCAAAATAGCTTTCCAATTGCTTGATACGCGCGCTAACCGCAGCTTGAGTGATGTACAAGTTTTCCGCCGCACGACCAAAATGGCGTACATTGGCCAATTCTAAAAAGGTTCTGAAGACTTTAACGTCCATTAATATTCCTCAAAGTGCAAGCGTTCAAGCCTACCAAATCTTGCCATTAAGCAAACCATTGAATGGGCAAAATGTTACCTTAAAACCATAAAAATGTTTAATAGTGACAATAAAAAAGTTTTGTTTTCCTTTTGCTAACTTTGCGCCTAATTTTCGATCTGTACCGCTTAGGTCATTTATCAATTGTAGGTTACAGAGGCTACCACAATGTCTGACACTGAATTTCGTCACGGCAAAAAACGTTTTTACGACAACACTAAGTTTCCACGCGGCTTTGCTAAGTCTGGTGATTTTACGCTGGCTGAAGAAGAAATCCTAACCCTCTATGGTGACACCATGTTGGGCTTGGAGAACGGCGATCTTTCACCTGAAAACGCAGAAGAAAAGCATTTCGTAAAAGTTATCGAAAACCCTGGAAAAGCGAAAACCAAGCTGGAACGTGTGTGGTTAAAATACGTTCAACTCGCTCGTGGTCGTAAACGCTTTCACACCCTAAATGGTCGTTCAAAACCAGATGGCAATGTGGAAGATTACGCCGATGACGTGAGCTTGGTGGAAGAAGATTAATCTCGACCCGCAAGCACAGAATAACAAAGCCCAGATTGGTAACAATCTGGGCTTTAACTTTTTAGCGGCTCGGCTATTTGGCCAAAGAGGCGACCTTTTTCAAGAAGCTGTCTCTTAGATGCTCTTGGTCATACTCTAAATGATAGGTGTTGTGGAAACCGATTTTGAGTTCAACGCCGTTACCGCGTAGAAAGACGTTGTAGCCATCATAGTCGGAAAACGCTTCGACCCCTTCATACATCTTGCCAAACTCGGTCGGCGTACCGCGCGCCATTACCATTTCGTAAGCCTGCAATACTTTGGTCGGATCCAGTTCGTTTTTCATCGCTGACCCTCCTGTTATGTTCTCATTTCAAGTATGGCTCTGTGTGTACAATTTAGCCACTGGAGAACGCCAGTGACATCACGCTTTCTCTATTTACTCTTGAGGCGCTAGGGAAGATCAAACAGCAACGCTTTGACGTTGTCAGCGCCGCGATTGATGAGCGTGATTAGAGAGGTGGACTCTACCTTTGCACCATCTCCTCCTTGCAAGGTAATACCCTCAACTTCTAACGTGCCGTCGATTTGGTGCACATACACCTTGCGATCGGCGCCAAGCGCGTAATCCAGCGATTCGCCCGGTAATAAAATCAGCTGATGTAGTTGTGCATCTTGTTTAATGTGCAAAGTACCCGCCTCACCTGTTGGCGTCGCGATGGTTGTTAACCCAGGCGCTTGACCAAAGTCTTTTTGCTGATAACCAGGCGTTTGACCGAAAGTGTTCGGCTCAATCCAAATTTGCAAGAAGCGTAATGCATCGGTTTTCGACGCATTGTATTCGCTGTGATAGATGCCTTTTCCCGCCGACATCAATTGGAACTCACCCGCAGGCAGTGACTTAATATTGCCTTCACTGTCTTTATGTTCGATGGTGCCCTCAAGAACGTAGCTGATGATTTCCATATCTCGGTGGCCGTGGGTATCAAACCCGGCGCCGGGCGCCACTTCATCGTCGTTGATGACGCGCAGCGCGGAAAAACCCATCTGCTGCGGATCGTAATAGTGGCCAAATGAAAACGTGTGTTTGCTGTCGAGCCAACCAAAATTGGCGCGGCCGCGATCGTGTGCGTGTCTCACTGTGATCATGACATTACTCCTCTTTCTTTCTCTTAGATTAAGAGATGCTTGCGCTCACAAACAGCGCATAAATTTGGCTTAATAGTTCGAAATTTTTGATGAAGCAGGCGTAAAGTAATCCTTGTCCTATCGACAAATTGTTTTTGTTGGACACTAGGGGGCGTTTGTCCGTTAATGCGCTCGTCGCGATAACCCGGTCATCAAATTAAGCCCGCGACTCGTATGATTTCTAACTACACTGAAGTCATGTTTTATTCTTTATCTTTGTGAGACTTGATGTGGAAAATTCTTCCAAACTCGACCGCGTTCGCGCTGACTACAATGTTCAACACTGGAGCCAAGGCTTTTACGGTATCGATAACCAAGGTGAGGTGTATGTGTCACCTGCGCTTGGTCAAGATCACCAAGTGCCACTGAGCAAAATTGTCGCTCAACTCGAAGAAAAGCAGCTTAATTTGCCGGTACTGGTCCGCTTCCCTCAGATCCTGCATCAACGTGTGCACGGCATCTGTGATGCATTCAACCAAGCGATTGACGAGTACCAATATCCGAATAACTACTTGCTGGTTTACCCGATCAAAGTGAACCAACAAAAAGAAGTGGTCGATGAGATCCTTGCCAGCCAAGCGCAGCTAGAGACCAAACAACTTGGCCTTGAAGCGGGCAGTAAGCCTGAACTTTTGGCGGTACTGGCATTGGCACAAAAAGCGAGCTCAGTGATCGTCTGCAACGGCTATAAAGACAGAGAGTACATTCGCCTAGCGCTTATCGGTGAAAAACTGGGCCACAAAGTCTTCATCGTACTTGAGAAAATGTCCGAGCTGGACTTAGTGCTTAAAGAAGCGAAAAGTCTTGGCGTTAAACCGCGCATGGGCATTCGTATCCGCCTGGCCTCTCAAGGTGCGGGGAAATGGCAATCAAGCGGCGGTGATAAGTCGAAGTTTGGTCTAGCGGCATCACAAGTGCTTAGCGTGATTGATAGGCTAACCAAAGAGAACCAATTGGACTCTTTGCAACTGGTGCATTTCCACTTGGGATCGCAGATGGCGAACATCCGCGATATTCGTAATGGTGTGAATGAATCGGCGCGCTTCTACTGTGAACTGCGCGGCATGGGCGCCAACATTCAATATTTCGATATTGGTGGCGGACTCGCGGTGGACTACGACGGCACACGTAGCCAATCCACTAGCTCGATGAACTATGGCTTGATTGAATATGCGCGTAACATCGTCAACACGGTTGGAGATGTGTGCACGCAGTACGAACAGCCTATGCCAACGATCATTTCCGAATCGGGTCGCTCACTTACCGCCCATCACGCGGTACTGATCACCAACGTGATCGGCACAGAAGCCTACCAGCCGGAAGTGGTCAATGAGCCAGAACTTGATGACCCACTGCTGCTACAAAACATGTGGCGCAACTGGGAAAGTTTGCAAGATGGCAGTGATGCGCGTGCATTAATTGAGATTTACAACGATACGCAAAGCGACCTTGCCGAAGTGCATTCGCTATTTGCTGCGGGGGTGTTGAACCTGCACCAGCGCGCTTGGGCAGAGCAGATGTCATTGCGTATTTACTACGAGCTAAGCCGATTGATGAGCACCAAAAACCGCTTCCATCGCCCTATTTTGGATGAACTGAGTGAGCGTTTGGCGGATAAGTTCTTCATCAACTTTTCGCTATTTCAATCGCTACCTGACGCTTGGGGTATTGATCAGGTGTTCCCTGTCCTACCTCTGTCAGGGCTTGAGAATGTCGAAGACCGCCGCGCGGTGATGCTCGACATCACCTGTGACTCAGACGGTACTGTCGATCAGTACGTCGATGGTCAAGGCATTGAGACGACTCTCCCTGTCCCGGCATGGAGCAAAGATAAGCCGTACTTTATGGGCTTTTTCTTGGTCGGTGCCTACCAAGAGATCTTGGGTGACATGCACAACTTATTCGGTGACACGCACAGTGCGGTCGTGACCGTAGATGACAGTGGTGAACCTATCATCGAGCGTATTGATGAGGGCGACACTGTAGAAGATATGATGCGCTACGTGCATATTGATGTCGATAACATCCGTGAGCACTACCGTGAACTGGTCACGCAGCGCGTCAGTGAACAAGAACAGCAAAGCGTATTGCAAGAACTTGAGCAAGGCTTAAGTGGCTATACCTATTTAGAGGATTTCTAAGTGAACGATTTGTTTAGCAAAATCGATTATTCGCTCTACTCCAACGCGATGACCTTTTGTCGTCGCCCTTATATGCGCGACCCTATCGGCAGTGATGCCGATTTGGTTATCCTCGGCGTACCTTTAGATATGGCGACGTCAGGACGACCTGGCGCGCGTATGGGCCCTGACGCCATTCGTCGTGCCTCAGTCAACTTGGCTTGGGAAAGCAAAAAGTTCCCATGGGATTTCAACGTGTTCAAACGTGCTAACGTGATTGACGCGGGTGATTTAGTGTTCGACTGCGGCGACGCTGAAGACTTCACTTACCGCCTTGAAGCAGCGACCAGTGAAATTTTGCGTGATGGTAAAACCATGTTGGCACTGGGCGGTGACCATTTTGTCACCTTACCCATCTTGCGCGCCTACGCGAAGCATCACGGTGAAATGGCGCTCGTCCACTTTGACGCGCACACCGACACCTACGCGAACGGCAGCTCATACGATCATGGCACTATGTTCTATCATGCGCCAAAAGAAGGGTTGATTTCGCCAAAACACTCAGTACAAATTGGTATTCGTACGGAATACAAAAAGCAAGATCATGGCTTTAACGTCATCAATGCGATGGAAGCCAATGAACTGAGTGCGAGTGAGATTGTTGCACAAGTGCGAGACATCGTCGGCGACAAACCGGTGTATGTGACCTTTGACATCGACTGCTTAGACCCTGCTTTTGCACCCGGTACAGGCACCCCGGTATGTGGCGGTTTGAACTCTGATAAAGTGCTGAAAATCATTCGCGGTTTTGCCGGTATGAACATCGTCGGTATGGACGTCGTAGAAGTGTCTCCTCCCTACGACCACGCAGACCTCACCTCACTCGCGGGCGCCACCATCGCACTAGAGTTGATGTACGCTTGGGCAGCCAATCGCATCGAAGAATAACAATATAAATGAACAACAGGGAGCGCACGGCTCCCTGTTTTGTTTTGTCATTTGATGTGACTTACAAACCACCGGCAACATCTAAAAACGTTCCAGTAGAAAAGGTCGATTTTTCAGACGCTAGCCAATAAATCGCCTCGGCCACTTCTTCGGGTTCACCGCCTCTTTGTAGAGGGATCTTACTCTTTAATCTATCTATGCGCTCAGGCTCTCCGCCATCGGCATGCATTTCTGTATGAATCAACCCAGGTCGCACCCCATTGACCCGAATCCCCTCTGCCGAGACTTCCATCGCTAACCCTTTCGTTAGGGTATCAATCGCGCCTTTGGAGGCCGCATAATCGATGTACTCATTGGGAGAACCCGTACGTGCAGCACCAGAAGAGACATTCACAATGGTGCCACCTTGTCCTCCATTCAGCGTTGACATCCTTTTCACAGCTTCAATGCAACACAAAAAATAGCTGGTGACGTTATTGGTTAATATCGTATTAATTCGCTCAGCGTTCATCTGAGCTAAACGCATCTGCGGTTTCAACATCCCAGCATTATTCACAAGCACGGAAAGCGACCCGAACGTTTGATCGACCGTAGTGAATAGCCGAGCAACGTCTGCTTCCTGAGATACGTCGGCCTGAATGGCCATGCACTCTGTACCACTACGTTGCAAAGACGCGACTAAGGCATTCGCTGCCAAGGCATTGGTTTTATAGTTGATGACAACAGCATAACCCGCCTGGGCAAATCGCTGTGCCGTTGCTGCACCAATTCCTCTACCACCGCCGGTAATAACTGCTACTTTCCTTGGGCTCATGATTTCATCCATTCTCCGTCATTCCCTTTTCGTTACGCCACGCTCAGCGATTCGATGGCTTGATGTATTGAAGTAAAGTGGATTTTCGTCAAGCACACTTCCACCTTGGCAAACTCATGTTCTTGCACCCATTGGGTCACTTGTTCGAGCGTAATAAGCTCGCCGTGAGGCTGGTAGTGATAGCCTTGTTCGTCTGTTGAGATGAGAAAACACCGACCACGGCTATCAATCAGCCAATCGTCTTCACTCCAGATCAGCGACGTGAGTTCACTTTCCAACACATCTTGAGAGGGTACATAGAGTAGCTCGTAATCGCCGTCTAGCTTAAACATGCATGGCCATTCAATCATGGTTGGGTTCCTGTTTTGCTAAGCCGCTTTCGAAAGCGAGCAGATTCTCAAAAGCACAGCGAAAATAGAGTTCATAACTCTGTTGCTCAACATAACCTAAATGGGGCGTAGCGGTCACATTCGGCAGTGAGAGCAGAGGTTCATTCTTAAGTGACGCTGGCTCGCGTTCAAAGACGTCAATCGCGGCCCGTTTGGTGGGCACTGAACGCAGGGTATCAAACAGTGCTGAAGGTTCGACAAGCTCAGCACGACTGGTGTTCACAAACAACGAATCGGGCTTCATCAGCCCGAGATCCTCGGACGTCACGCACGCTTTGGTGGCCTCATTGAGACGCAGATGCAGTGATAACACATCAGCCGCCGAGAAAAACAGCGCTTTGGACTCTGCGGCGGTAAAGCCATGCTCAACCGCCAGTTCGCGGGAGGAGTCACTGCCCCACACCAACACCGACATATCAAACGCCTTCGCGTATTGGGCGATACGTTGGCCAATTTTTCCATATCCCCATATTCCGAGCGTCAGTCCACTCAGTGTGCGCCCCAAACCCAACTCACCTGAGTTCTGCCAATGATCACTCTTTAAGTTCGCCGTGTACGCCGGGATATGCCGCGAGGCTGCCATAATTAACGCCCAGCACAGCTCCGAGGGAGCAATCGGTGAGCCTTGACCTTCAAGCACTTGAACGCCATATTTTTCGCACAATGCCACATCAAGATGGTTGCTTACTTTTCCTGTCTGACTGATCACTTTTAATTTAGGTAGGTGAGCCAGTAGGCGCTCCGTGATAACCGTGCGCTCCCGAATTAATACCAATGCTTCGGTGTCTTGAAGGCGCGCGATTAACTCGTCCTCTGCCAGAATGTTCGTCAACACGGAGACCTGATACTTTGATAAAAGCTCAAAGCACGACAAGGTGTTAACGACATTTTGATAGTCATCCAATACCGTAATATTCACATTTCATTCCTTTTACCATCCGCAGAGAATCTAACTATAGAACGACTACAAAACAAACGAGACGGTCACCGAGACAAACGCGTGATCGCTCGCTTGGCTATCTTGCGCGAAGGACGGGTTAATCAGATGTTGATCCAACACCTGATAGCCCACAACATCCGCAAGTGAGTATGGCGAGTGAGCTTGAAACTCTTGCGAGAGAAGCAGGTAGTCCAACACATTGCCCGTTGCGAAATGATAATGTGTGGCCGCTCGGTCTTTTGCTTTGTCATTGGTTTGGTAGAGGCTCCAGCTGTCTTCGAGTGTGAGTGTCGCACTGTCGCTGCTGGTATTGAGCGTGAGTTGCCCGGTCAGTACGCTGTCCAAACTTTGATTCATATCGCCCATCAGCACAGTCGGCACTGGATGTGAACGGTAGGCGTCTTCCATCGCAATTCGAAGCATCACGGCTTCCCAGCCACGTTGTTGATGAGACAACCAGCGCCCGAGAAGTGGATGCTCACTCTCACCACTTGCGCTCTCTGTCGCGCGTTGAGATTTTAGGTGACACACATAAACGGCAACTTCGCCTATATTAGGCACCGAGATCTCGGCCGCAATCGGCTGACGACTAAAATCTGGAAAGGGAACGTCATAGCACTCCATTAAAGCGCTAGGCGGCGTCACCGCCTCATAACGTGTGATTGGGTAGCGAGACGCCACCGCCACAACAGGCTGGGAGTAGATGTATTCCTGCTCAATATGCGGCGTATCGACGACCGCAAAATAGCCATAGCCGAGATCCGCCATCATCTGTCTCGCGGCCTCAATCGAGAACACCTCTTGCAGCCCGACGATATCCGCATCAAGAAGCGTTAATTTCTCCTTCGTCCAGCGACATTTTTCCGCCCACGCTGGCGTCTCATAGATATTCTCAAAATCATAAAACGCGTCGGGCGGCGCGACAAAATTGAACAGGTTTGCGGTGGCAAACGTCAGTGTCTGATGGGTGTGCAAACGAAGTCTCTCGCCAGTCAACAATACCGTGAGTGTATCAAACTTTTACTGAAATGATTGAAAGGGCGAGCGTTGAATAAAAAGACGCATCATCTGACGCAGGCCACAACAACCTAGCGGTTCTCTGCAATCCGCCACAGCACGCCACTTGGGTCGGTGAGACAAAACTCGAGCATTCCCCAAGGCTGATCCACCAGCTCCGTCATTCGGCAATCAAATACTTGCGTGATATTTAGCGTTGACAGGTGCTGATGCCAGCTCTGCGCGTCCTCGACCAATAGATGCATCATAAAATTGCGGCTGTGCTCTGGTAGGTAAAAGTCTTGCAGCAGGAAGGCACAGTTTCCTTTTTTGAAATACGCCACACCGTCAAATTCAGAGGCCATCTCAAAGCCAATCGTTTGATAAAAGCGCTTGGCAACGTCAAAATCCTTCGCAGGAACGAAGGGTTTGATTTCAACCGTCGTTAAGTGGTTCATAGGGAATGATCGCTCCTTAATCTGATGTGGTTTACTCGTGCATGCTGTTGCCGCCGCGTGGCCACATTTGGCTATGTGTTTTTAAGAGATCGCTAAGTTATTGATTGGAATATGGCTCTTCACGATCGCGGACTTCATCACCACAAAACTAAAGTACTTGTCTATTTTGGCGTCACTATCGACCAACTTCTCCATGATCTCTTGGTACTGGCCAATGCTTTCTGTAACAAACTTAATCAGATAGTCATACCCTGCTGAGATCAAATGACATTCGATGACTTGGTCTATTTTCGCCAAGTCGTTCTGAAACTTGATCATGTGTTGGGGGTGATGATCTTTTAAAGTGACCTCAGCAAAAACAGTCACATAGTTGCCTAACTTGTTCAACGCGAGCTGCGCTGTGTATCCAATAATAAAGCCGTTCTTCTCTAACTTTTTCACCCGCTGTAAGCACGGACTGGGTGACAGCGAAACTCTCTCAGCCAGCTCCGTATTAGTTATACGACCATGATCTTGCAGTACTTTTAGTATTTTTATATCCGTCTGGTCTAACTTCATAATGTGACTGCAACCTGAATAGTGGGTATGAAAAACCTGGGCATCTTACTGAGAAACAGAGTAGTTCTAAAACGGCCAGCATTGTAAATGACAATCATTATCAACATCAAGAGAAGTTATCGTTCTCTCTAAATCGAGTCAGCTAACAAATCGATAAATCGCTCGAACTGACTGTCACTGAGATTGGAGACTCGTTCAAAAAAGAGCGCAGGTTCAATCAATTCCAGTTCACACAGTACAAACGCCCCCTCAATGACCACACCGTCGACCCTTGCGTACAATGGCGTTTCATCAAGGCAAGACAAATACGATGACGCCTGATCGATCACCTCTGAAGAGACATCCACTTGATACACACTGGCCTGATATTGACTGTTCGCTCGCCACTCACCTTTAGCAGGCATCCTGCACATGGCATGAGAGAATTCCCCAGCGATAAAACAGAGTGCAAGCTCACCTTGGCGAGAAATGGATTCAATAAATGGTTGTACGATGACGCCCTGCCCGGCGGTTAAACGATCATGCTGGTCTGGCATATTTGGTCGATACCGCCACACACCATGACCGCTTTGACCAAACACTGGTTTCACCACCATGTCGTGCCACCCCTCTGATTGAGACAGCGTAGCCAACTGCTCGTAACTTGGGTATTCAAGGTATCGAGTGGGTGTTACGCGTAATCCCTTCTCTTCCAACGCCAACAGATAGGTCTTCTTCATATTACGCTGTAGCGTCAACGCACCATTAATGAGGTGACCACCACCGGCTTGAACCGCATTTAGCCAACGGCTGAACTCTTGTGCATGCTCGGTGTAATCCCAAGCACACAACGGCAGAACCGATTTTGCCTGACAGAACACAGATAGGTCTGTATGTTGCCAAGGCAGGCATCTCACAGCTTGACCTCGCTCGGTCAAGGCATCAACGATCAGTTGGAGTCCTTGGCCGATTTCAGGGTATTTGTTGCAAGTGGTAATAATAATCACGGTTTAGACCACTCAACCTGATCCAAATATGCCCAGAGACGTTGTTTGTTCATAATCTGGCGACGATGAAATGACGCCATTTTTTCAGTCACCTCAGCTTTGCCAGTCGCAGCCCCGACTTGAATAACCCCAAGCATCGCCATAGTGAGATGCGGCGGGCAGAAATAGACATACACACCCTCCTCTTCAACCGTCACACTGTATGGTTGATCTAGCTCACTGCTCCACTCTTTCGCCCCTTCAGGCACTAATGCGCTGCGAACAAAGTGCCCAGTCGCCGTTGGGATGAAGGTAATGGTATCACCGGGCTCTACGGCTAAGAAACTGGGTTCGAAGACCATGCCGCCCTCTTGGCCATAATCCAGCATTTTGATTTCATGCACTTGCGCGAACGAGACAGAACTGCATAACAACATCATGATAAATAGGATTTTTTTCACGTTTTACTCCTTAGTTTTCATTCGAGATCAACTGGCGTTTGGGTTGAATGACCGGCACTCCCGAGCTATCGAATAAGCGCTCAATACCGACGTTATAAATCTCGGCAATCAGTTTGGGGTCGAGTACTTGATTCGGTGCCCCCTTCGCTTGAATCTCACCATCTTTGAGTAAGATAAGCTGATCCGCATACTGCGCCGCCAAGCTTAAATCGTGGATGACCATCACGGTTATCAAGTTCCTTCTTTTGGTCTCTTGATAGACATGCTCAAGTAACACCGCCTGATGATGCATATCCAGCGCACTAACAGGTTCGTCCAACAATAAAATCTTTGGCGAACCTAATATCACTTGAGCGAACAAAATGAGCTGTCTCTGCCCGCCACTTAGGCTTTGGATATCGCGCTGCGCCAAATGCAAGCAGCCCACCTTATCCATCGCCTCCAACGCACCTTGCAGCATCGCTTCGCTGACATGCATAGAGAGGGCATTCAACTGCCCCAGTAGCACCACTTCCAAAGCCGTTAAGCTTGCCGCAATAACGGTGTCTTGCGGCATATAACCGAATGGCTGTCGCCACTGATTGAGGCTGACTTGATGGATCGACATTGATTCATAGTGAATGTCGCCGCTCTGCAACTCAATCTCACCGAATATGGCTTTCAACAGACTGGATTTCCCCACGCCATTTGGCCCAAGGATCGCGTGCACTTGTCCTTGTTTTAATTCCAAAGAGAGATCGCGTGCGGTCTGCGTTGCTCCTCGCGCGATGCTGATGTGGTTCAAACGCAAACTTGTCATTTTTTACTCAACATTATCCAGAAAAAGAAAGGTACACCGATAAAGGAAGTCACAATGCCCACTGGGAACAGCGCACCCGGCACCACCACTTTCGAGAGCACCGAAGAGATCGATAAGAACACCGCCCCCACCACCATAGACATAGGAACAAAAAAGCGCTGATCTTCACCGACTAACATTCGCGCGACATGCGGAGCCACCAAGCCGATAAAGCCAATCACACCCACAAAGCTGATGGCCACAGCGGTCATCACTGCCACTAAAAACAGCACCCTCATCCGCAATGCGCGCGTGTCGACGCCTAAGCTAGACGCGCGCTCTTCGCCCATTCTCAAGGCGGTGAGTTGCCAAGCATCTTTGAATAGCAGGCTGATACAGACGGCCGTGACGACACTAGTAAAGGCAAGATTTTCCCACGTGGCTTTGGTCAAACTGCCAAACAACCAAAATAAGATCTGCTGACTTACTTCAGGCGAAGATAAGTACTGCACCAAAGACAAAACCGACTGGAAGAAAAACAGCATAGCGATGCCCGCCAACACCAGCATTTCTGATGACAAACGTTTCATCGAAGCAAACAGAAACAAAATGCCAGCGGCAACCATCGTCATCGCAAACGCCCCGATCGGCACCGCGAGCGTCAATGGCAAGCCAAAGCTACCGAAAGCGATCACGAGTGAAGCGCCCAAACCAGCCGCTGCCGCTAGGCCTAATGTGTATGGGCTGGCCATTGGATTGTTCAGCAATGTCTGTATTTCCGCGCCGCCGACCCCCAACGCGGCCCCGACACTGATCGCCATCAACGCCATCGGTAAACGCAAATCAAACACTATGATTCGGGTCATCGAATCGACGCCCTCTGCGCTGGTTAAAGCGCGCAGCACATCGCCAATCGATAGCATAGAAGGCCCGGTGGCCACATCAAAGGTTAAGCTAACAACACATGCAATCACGAAGCCTAAGACAATACGCCAACGCCGCTTCTCACGGCTGCGCTGGCTATTAATGGCTGAGAGGATTGCCTCTTGTGGCCGAGACATAACGATCACTCTTATTTAGATTGAAACAACTGGGGTTATGGGTTGAGACAAAGGCTAGTCATTCACAGACAAGACGAACGTGCCATTGGGCACAACAGGAAGGTATTTCTTGTGAAATTCCAAGTAGGTTTGATTCGGCTCTAGGTCAGCAAAAAGGTCTGGGTACATGGCTTTGCCCATGTATTGGATCATGGCTTGATCGGCCAAGGTGCGAGAGGCCCCTTGATACACGGCAAACAACTTTTTGTTTTGGACCGCAGGTAACTCACTCCAACCGGTACGCGATTCGAATCCTTTTAAACGACGTAGCGCCTCTTTTTTCGGAATATCGACACCCATGACGAGTGCTTCGCTGTTTTTGTTCAGCTCCGTCTCACGACCAGAGATAAAAATCACTTCAGGCTTTGATGCCAAGACTTGCTCAGGATTCATCGGACCCCACCATTCGACATATGGTGTCGCGATGTTGTCGCCCCCTGCTAACGTCACCAATGCGCCCCACATATTTTTGCCGTAAGTGAAGCTGTAATCTTTCGGCCCTTTCTTACCAAACTCAATGTATGCGCGTGGCGCAGGTCGTCCATCCTTGGCAATACGGTCAGTAATCATCTCTACGTTCGCTGAGTATTCGTCTGCGAGCGTGTTGGCACGATCTTCTTCTCCCGCGATTTTGCCGAGCAGCAGTGTACTTTTGACGTGATTTTCAACGGTTTGAGCGTTGTAGTCCACGACCACAATAGGCACACCGGCAGCCTCGATGCGATCAGCATCGGGTCCTAATGCCTTGTATTGCCAGTCGGCAAGAATCACCACATCCGGTTTCAATGACAACACTTTCTCAATCGAGAACGTACCCGCCTCAACTTCACCGACATCCGCAATCGACTCTAACTGAGGCATAGCTTGCACGTACATATCCCAGCTTTGAGGTGTCCAGACCGTCCACACATCCTTGGAAAAGCCCACCACATCATCAAACGCTTTGACCCCGCCAATGGCTAAGTAGTCTGTGTAGTAGAAGCCCAGCAACACTCGTTTCGCTGGTAACTCGACATTCACCTCTCGCCCGAGGATATCCGTGACCGTTTCAGTTTTCGCCAACGCGCCCGAAACGAATGAGAACGTGGCCAACATTGTGACTAGCATCCCTTTTAAAAGACTCATTACCTATCTCCAAAATTTAGATTTTCAAATGGGTTTACCGAAAAACAATACACATTGGCTAAAGCGATAATATGGCGCAGCTCATCGGCCATACCGTCAAAAAGGAGGGCTAAACATGAATCATTTTCGTTTGGTAACTATAATCATTTGCAACGGTAATAGATGACGAATTACACTGCGTTTTCGCACAATCGTACTGTCAAGGTGACGTCATTCGGCATATTTATGAATTACCCTCGCTTTATAATGGCGAGCTCGTTTACTCAATAGCCGATACAGGGAGAAGCAGACAGAATGCTATCGAATGAAATGGCCTTAGGCGCTTATGATATTGATCTGGCTCCAATGTGCAGTGACCATATACCCCAATTGCACGAGCTCTCCCTCGCGGTGCGTTGGCCTCACCGAGCAACAGATTGGAAAGCGTTAATGATGATGGGTGAAGGGTTTGTCGGATTGGATTCAGTTGAGCGACTGGTCTGCTCAATGATGTATTTCCCAATGTCCGACGATTTTGCCAGCATAGGGATGGGTATCTCCTCCCCTCGGTTGCAGTCTCTGGGCGCGGGGCGATGGTTAGCTCAGCACATTCAAGACCAAGTGCAAGATCGCCATATCCATTTGTTTGCCACCAAGGATTCACTACCGCTCTGTTTACAGTTCGGATTCGATATTGTGCACCCAGTTTTTCACCTCAACGGCGTGGTCAGCAGCAGAGCATGTGCGCCGCATTTCCCCGAAGTCAAAACGTTACACCAGTCTGATTACCAAGCGATTGAGCAATTGGATAGCCAAGCAATGGGCGTCCATCGTCACCGAATCATTCACCACCTTCTCCACCTTTCTAAAGGGCGCGTCCTCTATCAAGGTGACCAAATACGGGCTTTTGCGCTCTATCGTTCGTTTGGACGCGGTTATGTGATTGGTCCGATTGTTGCCGAAGATGAAGCGCAAGCAATTGAGTTGATCGCACCGATTCTGAGTGAACTCTCAGGTCATTTTGTCCGCGTGGACACCTACCTCAGCGGGGGAGCATTTGTCGATTACTTGAACAGCGTCAATGTAACGCTGCATGAAACCGCCACCAAAATGGCACGTGGCATTCTGCCTAAACCAGTTAGTCGTGCAACGATGATCGCGCTGGCAAGCCAAGCCACCGGTTAATCAAAACGCCTCACTTTAACGGCCCCTCATCAATACCCAGCTCTTTACGCACACGCTGACTCAGTCCTTTACTCACCAATTGGTAGGAGGCGTGCAAATAGTACTGGAGCGCTTCATCGCGCTCGGGCGAGGCATCGATTTGCTGAATCCATTTCATGCCGCGGCTGGCAAAGTACGGCGCCGGGATATAGCCGTCACTTTCACTGAGGAAGACAAAGTTTCTCTCTGATGTCTTAAACGTGTATGCAGGTGTACCACTTGGCGTGCGTGTACCAATAGCAAACACCTTGCCGCCCACTTTCCACACCTCGCTGTTGCCCCATTGCACCACGTGTGTGGTTGCCGGTAAGGCGCGGCAGAACTGATTGAATTGTTCGTGATTCATCGCCATTCCTTCTTGATTTAGGTCGAGAGCTTAGAGCACAAGATAAATTGATCCATTACAGGTGACAATAGAGGGGATTGATGTAGTATCGCCATTATTAACTCTATGATTAAAATGGAATTAGCACCTCGATGCGATTGGAACACGTACTAGAGATCATCGAATTTACCGACTCAGACCACCTAGAAAATGCGATGGCGCATTACCAAACTCACGCTTGGGTGGCGGACACGTTACTGCCGTATCTGCACCCCGTTTATGACATGGCGCCCGAGGAGCTGTGCCAGCATCTTTCTCGCCTTGGATTTAAAGGCACATTGAGCATTGTGCCGCATCAAGATGGTAGCGGCCAGCGCAGTTACTTGCTGTTTGACGCCAGTCGCATCAATGCGCACACCGCCATGCAATTATCTGGCGCACTATCGTCATCGAAACCACAATCCACATCCTGCCATTCTACCCAAACCCAGGTGAATATCGTGCAAGAAGAAGAGGCGCTCTAGGCCCCTCAGTTGCGTTATGCCCAAAACGTGAGGGCAATGCCCGTCAGCACTAAGATACAAGCAAGATTGAGCACAATACCGACTTTCATCATCTCACTTTGTTCCACGTGACCTGAACCAAACACGATGGCATTAGGCGGCGTGGCGACCGGCAACATAAACGCGCAAGAGGCAGCAACCGCAATCAGAACAGACAGAATCACTGGCGATAAGCCAAACGCCTCGGCAACGGTGGCAAAGACCGGAATCAACAAAGCGGCGCTCGCCGTGTTGCTGGCAAACTCGGTAAGGAACACCACAAAAATCGCAATCACCGCAACAATGAACACAATGCCAAGATGAGCAATCGCCTCGCTGAGTACATTGGCCAAAAAGACGCTGGTACCCGTTGCTTTGAGTACATTACTCAAGCAGATCCCACCGCCAAACAGCAGTAACACGCCCCAATCTGCGGTTTTTTCGATGTCCTTCCAGTGTACGACGCGCGCAAAGTTCACCGCGACAATTGCACCGAGCGCCACCAGCGTATCGAACTTAGCAAAACCGCCCAGCATGGCATTGATCGGCTTACTGAAAATCCACAGACAAACCGTGGCAGCAAAAATGCCTAACGTAACGATTTTGCCTTTGTCCCACTGCACCGGCTGATAGTTAAGCTCAAATTTCCCTTGCAGATTGGGTTTGAGCATCAGATACAACACAGCCATCGCGACAGGCAAAAGCACCAGCGTCGTCGGCACACCAAAGCGCATCCAATCAGTAAAAGTTAACCCCACTTCGGCTGCGGCGATGGCATTCGGTGGGCTACCGACGATAGTGGCAATACCGCCAATACTGGCGCTGTAGGCGATACCCAAAAGCACAAACACATAGGTTGGGTGTTCTTTGTCTGCATCGACTTTACTTAGTACGCCGAGCACCAATGGCAGCATCATCGCCGTTGTCGCGGTGTTACTGATCCACATCGACAACCCAGCGGTCACCCCAAACAGCATAAACACCGCCACGCTCATTTTGCCTTTCGCCAGGATCAGGACTTTATCGGCAATCACCTTATCCAAGCCTTGCCTGTGCATCGCCGCCGCAAGGGCAAAACCGCCAAGAAACAGGAAGATAATGGAATTAGCAAAGTTGTTGAGCGCGGTTTGGGTGTCAAACACATCAAAAAACACCGCCATCACAGGAACAAGAATGGCCGTCACCGTCACGTGCAACGCCTCGGTGAGCCATAAAATGGCGATAAACAGCAGCATGCTGATACCTAGTACAACCGGTGGATCAAACGGGAGGGTAGAATAGAGCAGCAAAAACAGCGCTATATCCGCGAAGACGATGGCGCTGTTACGGTTAAATAACCACTCTCGGGTATTGGTGGGCAAAGGGACACTGTCATTTTTATGCATTATTATATTTCCTTCTAAGGGCCGAACTGGCCCCTAGATGATCCCACAATGTTGCAGGAGGAAATAATTTCCTTTGCGAATTTGTTAACCCCATCAATATCATGGATATTAATGGCTTAACTATCAGTAATAGGCGGGCAAACGCTTCACTAAGCCGTTAACTTATCGAAACTTTCCATCACTTGTGGGCACTTCATCACGCGACCATGACCTTGGCCTTGTGTCGCCACCAAGCTGACGTTCGCCATCTCACTGGCCGCTTTTTCTGACACGGAGAAGTGGGTGAATTTATCTTGCTGATCATGAACGATAATGGTCGGCGCTTGGCGCAATTTGAGTTTGTTGTAGGGATCGATGGATTGGATCGGATAGCGATATTGCTCTTCCACTTTCGACACCACCGCATCAAACAAACGCATCGAATAACCGGAACGAGAAATGCTGCCGAACAGATTGTCGAGGTAGTCCAGCACCGGCGCAATCAGCAACATCGGTTTATCCACCAATTTTTGATGGTGGCACTCAATCGCAGACGCGGTTCCCATGCTGTGCCCAACCAGACCCGCCACATCATCGACACTGTCGAGTACCGCTTCTAGCCCTTGAACAAACGCGGGAATATGGCCATAGACGCCCTCGCTTTGACCATGAGCCGGGTGATCATACGCCAGAGCGGTGTAACCTCGCTTAGCAATATGCACCATCAAAGGGTAGAACTGACTTGCGCTGCCCGACCAACCGTGGGTCAACACCCATACCGGACCCGACCCCAAACGATAGGTTTTCAACACCCCTTCCCCACTTTGCACTTCGCCTTCAATCAACCCTTGTGGTGCGGCGTTTTTCGGTTTGGTGCGCACCGGCGTCAGCAAGAGTTTGCGCGCCGTTTTTTCCGCATGCTTCGGCGCTAAGGTGTGATGAAGCCTTGTGCCCCAGTTCACCATGCTTTTCTTTAAGCTGAATTTCGTTGATGTGTTGAAATAGATCTTATCACTCATGGTCGTATCCTTATCTGTTCGTAAAAACGAACGACCGTACTATTTTAAGTTAAAAAAACCGCGTCAATCGATGACGCGTGTTGTTTATTCTGTTGGTTAAGTGCTCACTCTCCAGCGCTGCAATAGCGCCTCTACCCCAGACCAAAACAGCGCATAACTCGCCTGCTCGCCGTGGATTGAGTAAAACAGATGGGCACTTAAATAAAGCCCGTACAACTCGAACGTGGCTTGTTTCGGATCGAGCTGGCTGTCGAACTCGCCACTCTCGATCCCTTTCGCTACCTGAATGCGTAAATACTCAATCCAAGTGGCGATGGTTTTCTTCAATACTTGCTGTGTCGGCGTCGGTTGTGGGCACGCCTCTTTCCACGCATCAAGGAACATACAACTGCCTTGAAACGAGTGGTTCCACCCTAACCAATTGTCGAGCAGGCTGCGCAGTTTGCGATCGATGTTGTCATCACCTTGCGCCCTCGCTGGCGCGATCACTCGCTCGGTAAACACAAGGTTGGCGTACTCTAGCACCGCAATCTGCAAGTTGTCTTTCGAGTTAAAATGGGCAAACAACCCACTCTTAGACATACCACACTGCTTCGCCAACTCTCCGATCGTCAGGCTCTCCAACCCATTTTCACTGGCCAGTTCAAATGCCTTGCTCAGAATATTCTCGCGGGTGATTTTGCCTTTACTCATCGGTGACTCACTGTGTGGACTGAACGCCTTTTTAGCACGTTCGTACTTTTTTGCCAAGTGTGGGGGATCGTTATCCAAAAACAAAATCCTCGACCACAAAAAGAAAAAAGCGCTTTGTCACCACACAAAGCGCTCTTCTTACGGGTTACATTACTTTAAGTGTTTTTCAAGAAATGTAGCCACTTTGTCCATCGCCATACTCACCGCTTCTGGATGGTCATACAGGTCATAGTGCGACCAGTTTTTCAAACTGACCAGTTGTCTGTCTATAGATTGCACAGAGCGACCATAGATTTCTTGTCCATCTCGATAAGCACCAAACGCCCCTACTTTTTCGCCGATCACGGCCATAACAGGCTGAGTCATTAAGGTTTCTGCGAAGGCAAAGGCATCCCAACTCAGTGTTTTCTGCGCATGGGAAAACAGCATGCGAGTGGCACCACCTTCAGTTTGCCCGCGCGACGTTTTGTAGTATTCGGTCGCTTCGAATACGTCTCGTTCTGTGAGTCCATTTTCTTTTGCAAATTCAACACTCGGCGGAAGAAGCTCATTGATTTGCAACTCTGAGCCACGAGCTTCGGCGGTTCGCTGCGCTGCCATAGCTTCAAGATTTGCAATAGGGTTGCACAGGCTGAAGCCTTCACGGAACAAGCGACCCACGTTGACTGGCGTGATGCCGACAACCGCTTTCAAACGCTTTTCGGTTAATGCTGAATGGATGATATAACCGCCACCGCCGCAGATCCCGAGTCCACCAATTCGGTTCTCATCGACATAAGGTAAAGTCACGGCATAGTCGATAACGCGACTGATATCTTCAACGCGTTGACTTGGATCTTCAACATAGCGAGGTAATCCCCCAGACTCGCCTTGGAAGCTCGCATCAAATGCGATCACGACATAGCCTAGCTTCGCAAGTGCCTTACCATACACAGCACCGGATGTCTGTTCTTTGCAACTGCCAAAGGGATGAACGCTGATCATCGTCGGGTAGCGTTTCGATTCATCAAAGCCTTCTGGGAATAGTACGAGTGCCGACATATCCCAAGCCATATTCGCGTTTCTGAATGTGATTTTTTGCGTATTCATAATCAATACCTTGAAAAGAGAAAGGCTCTTAGCCGTCGAGCCTTTCATCGGTGAATCTTAAAGAGTGCGTTTAAAGAATGCAGCCAGTTGAGATACGGCGTCATCAACGTACTGCGCAACATCGTAAAGTGACATATGGTTCGCGCCATCAATGACGTACAAGGTTTTATCCGTGCTCGCTGCGCGATTCATCAGATCATCACTCATCCATTTACTGCCGGCGACACTGCCAACTACAGCCAGAATCGGTTGAGTTAAGAAGGCTTCCGCTTTGTGATACGCATCGTAGGTAATGATCTGATTTAAGTTACGAGTAAGAGCAAAGCCCGGCGCATTGGGATGTTCACAACGTGGTGTATGGTAGTACTCCCACGCTTCTCTTAATTCTTCGTTTGGCGCCTCTTCTTCGCGCATCGGAGCGAGAGGGATAATGGCATATTCAGAGCCATTCGCGTCCGTGGTGCGCGCGTTTGAACCAAACTCTAAGTAGCCCAGGGCATCTGCATCGTTAACCGAATTATCCCAGCCATTACGGAACATCAGGCCAATATTAACCGCGCTCACCATACCCAAGGCTTTTATACGGCGGTCATTGATAGCTGCGTTTGCGCTGTAACCCGCACCAGCGCAAACCCCCATCGCGCCTATTTTGTCATTGTCGACGTAGTCTAATGTTGTCAGATAATCGACCACGGCACTCACGTCTTCCGTGCTTGTATAAGGGTTTTCCATTTGACGAGGTTGACCAGTGCTCTCGCCTTGGTATGAACGGTCAAACGCAATCGCGATTAAGCCGTTCTCGGCAAGTTTACTTGCGTATAAACCCGCGGCTTGCTCTTTAACACCCCCTCCTGGATGAGAAACCACCACGGCGGAATACTGTTTACTGGCATCAAAATCTTTCGGGAAGTGGATGACCGCGGACATTTCGATACCTTGACCGTTTAAATTTTTGAACGTGACTTTAGACATAGTGGCATTCTCCGTTAGAGTTAACTGTTCATCTCAAGCTGACCTAAGCTTCAAGTTCATCTTAGTGGCCGTACTGTTCAAGATAAATATCGTTTCACCTACATGACTGTTTAGCTATACTTAACAAATGAAAATAGAACCTGCTTTACTCTCATCCCTGACGTGGTTTGCGCACATCGCTCGCCATCGCAGTTTCACCAAAGCGGCCTCAGAAATGGGGATAACCCGTGCGGCCTTGTCTCAACAGCTGAAAAATTTAGAGCATCAGTTACAGGTGCGATTAATCAATCGCACAACCAGAAACATGTCACTAACGGAAGAGGGTCAACGCCTATTCGATATTTTGCAGCCTTCGCTGACAAGCATTGAACAGGTCGTGAATGAACTGAACGACTCTCATGTTGAGCCATCGGGATTAATTCGGATCAGTGTGTCGAGGATTGCCGCAAGACTGCTACTCGAACCTCACCTTGCCGAGTTTCTCGCTCTTTATCCCAAAATACGCCTAGAGTTAATCTTGGATGATGGATTCACTAACATTGTGGCAGAGGGCGTGGATGCGGGAATACGTTTAGGGATCAGTTTAGATGAGCACATGGTCGCGGTTCCCATCACACCACCACTCACCACCGCCATTGTAAGCTCTCCGGAATACTTCCAGAAACATGGCCTCCCTCAGACTCCTGACGATCTCGACGCACACAATTGCCTGGCTTTTCGTTTCACGTCTAGCGGAACCATCGACCACTGGTCGCTGACCTCGCCTGACGTCGAGCAGCACACTGTTGTCTTTGAGCCCAAAGGTAACGCCATTTTCAACGATGATCGCAGCATGCTGCAGGCAGCGTTGCAGGGAGTGGGTATCATAAAGCACATCGATTTATGGGTTGAACAGCACATCAAAGAAGGACGGCTCACCCGAGTACTCGCCCCTTGGTGCAAGTCGTTCCCTGGCTTTTATTTGTACATCCCCTCAAGAGAACACATGCCGAAAAAAATACGCGTATTAATGGATTTTTTGATCGAAAAGCGCGAACGACTCAAGTTCGATGACCCAACATCAGATTGATTGCAACGGGCAGAATGACGCGGCTCGTTGGGCGCTAGGTTAATAAAGGCGATTCATGAAGAAGAGATACCTGTTTGCTCAGGGGGCGTATTGGGCTAACACATAATTGGACATTTTCAATTTACGACGATAGGACGATTTCTACTCTATCGATAAGTTTTAGTATCCCAAAACGACAATGACCACCATTTATAACGGTGGTCGCCGTAACAGGAATTGGACATCAGTGAGCATTTTTAAAAGCTGGAGCATATTAGTAGTTCGCATAACTATGCATTTAAGTAGCTCATATATTGCCTCTGCCTACTTAAACACTTAATTCCAAAGCACGCTGGTATGCCGCTTTAACCGCTTGTTTTACAGCACTTTCAACTTCTCTATCATGCAGAGTAGTAAGCGCCGCTTCAGTGGTTCCGCCGGGTGACGCAATACGTTGGCAAAGTGTATCTGGTTCATCATCAGATAGTAATGCTAGTTTTGCAGCCCCCAGGGCCGTATGACCAACCAGGCGCTTTACATCATCAGATCTCATCCCCAGCTCTTCACCAGCTGAGATCATGCATTGCATCATAAGCAGGAAATACGCCGGACCGCTACCAGAAAGCGCAGTGACTAGGTTAATGTCATTTTCATTCTGTACTTCTAAGCACTCACCAAAAGATTCAGCGACCGTGGTTGCAAGCTTCTTTTGTTGTTCACCGGTGTTGGCATTTGCATATAAACCAGACATCCCGGCGCCGACCAGTGCTGGCATATTGGGCATCAAGCGTACTATTGCACACTCATGGCCCAATATATTCTCGAGTGTTTTGATAGATGTGCCTGCAGCGATGGAAACAAAAACCTGACTTCTATCTGCTCTGATATCAATTTGTTTTGCAACAGCTTCTATAACCTGGGGCTTGACCGCCAGCACAACAACATCGGACTTATCAACGACATCCTGCGTTTTACTTACCGTAGATACACCATATTTGTCTGATAACCATGCCACTCTTTCTGAGGATGGTTCTGACACCAGTATATCTTGCGCCAGAAAACCTTTCGAAATAAGCCCACTAATCATGGCGGCGGCCATATTACCGCCCCCAATAAACCCGATAATCGGAGATTGTTTATCTTGTGTCATTTCGCCCTCCTTAGAAACCTGTAACAACCGTAACGCCAGGTGTGGTTGCCGAATCCATAGTAGTTAGAGCCTCAATCGATTGTTCCAGGCTGATAGTACGGCCCAGCAATTTCTCTGGTGTTAATTTTCCGGACATCATCATGGCTAACATGGCATCGTAACGATGTGCTTGCATGCCGTGGCTACCTATAATTTCCAGTTCGTCAGCGATAACTTTAGCCATAGGCATAGCGGGATTGGCCTGTTCAGCAAGTAATAACCCGACTTGTATATGCTTGCCTAATTTGCGCAAGCTCTTCACTGAGTTTACACAGGTGATAGGGTGCCCCAGAGCATCAAGAGAAACATGCGCACCTCCTTTACTGATCTCAATTACCGCTTCTGCAACATCAGTGACTTTATTGCCATTTACCGTGGCGACAGCCCCAAGCGAGCGTGCCATTTCCAGCTTGGTATCATCAATATCGATGGCGATTACATTGGCACCAATTGCAGTCGCAATCATAATCGCTGACAGGCCGACACCACCACAGCCATATACTGCTACCCATTGTCCGGCAGAAACTTTGCCTTGGTCGACTACCGCTCTGAATGAAGTGACAAACCGGCAGCCAAGGCTGGCTGCTGTAACAAAGTCCAGATGCTCTGGTAGGGTGACCAAATTTACGTCAGCGTGATCAACAGTGGTGTATTCAGCAAATGATCCCCAATGCGTAAAGCCGGGCTGGGTCTGGTTACCACACACCTGATGATTACCGGTATTACACTCAGGACAGGAGCCACATGCGTTTACAAACGGCACTGTCACTCGCTGGCCAACCTTGAACCTATTCACCTCTGAACCAACTTCTACGATAACACCGGCAAATTCATGACCGGGTACGTGCGGGAGTACAACGTCCTCATCATGACCTTGCCAGCAGTGCCAGTCACTGCGACATACGCCAGTCGCTTCAACTTTAATTACCACACCATGGGAAGCGGGTGTTGGATCCGGTACATTTTTGATTTCTGGAATAGATGAAAATTTTTCTATAACGACGGCTTTCATAGGCTTCTCCGCAGTGCTGTTTAGTGGTATCAGTTGTTAACAGTCTATCTTTGTGCGAAGAAATTACCTTGCAAAGGTTGCCTGGATATTAATCAAAAAGTAAATGGTCTTTCATAAAACAACGTAATAATGAAAGACTAATTCAGATGTAAAGGAAGTGTGACATAGGTTGGTTATATCAGAGAGAAACCGGTAGCCTTGTGGATGACTTCAGCTCTCGTAGAGAAATATTTGAGCTAATCACAGACACGCCGGGTAGCTGCCTTAGCTCTCTTTCAACAAAATCGCTGTAATCATCAAGATCTTTAGCGACAACCTGGAGCATAAAATCCGAATCGCCGGTTGTATTGTGGCAAGAAAGCACGTTCTCAGAGCTTTGGATAATAGACTCGAAAATCCTGGTTGTTTCAGTATCATGCTTTGTACAGGTAAGCTGAACAAAGGCTAGAACGCCAAACCCTAGCTTGCGGCGATTCAGGTTAGCCTGATACCCCTCTATATATTGCTCTTCTTCCAAGCGCTTTAGCCTCCTCCAACAGGGGGTTTCACTGATTGCCAGCTCTTGGGCAAGCTTTGCATTTGTTAAGCGTCCATCCTGCTGCAAACGCTGCAATACGGCAATATCGACTTTATCAAGCTTCTTCATAGAAAGACTCCGCCATTAATGAGGTAATAATTGGAAGACTAATACAAAAATGGGCTTATGTCACACCTGAGAAGCAAGGCAATTCCTGCTATGACCGATAAGATTAGAGCTTATTAGTCGAGTTTTTAGCCGAGGTACAACAATGCAGTCTTCCCTACTTAGCGACATCAGTCCGGTTGCGTCACAATTGAAAGAGTCTTCTATCCGCGCTATTGCCAACTTTGGTATGTCGCAAAAAGATGTCATTCCCCTGTGGTTTGGAGAGTCAGATATTGTTACGCCTGATTTTATTAAGCAGGCGGCTTTCGAAAGCCTGGAGCAGGGACAGACATTGTACACACCAAACAATGGTATACCGCAGTTGCGCCAGGCGCTGGCTGACTACCAGTCACGCCTGTTTGGGCGTCCGTTTACCGATGAGAATATCGTAGTGACCCTGTCAGGTACCAATGCGGTGATGCTTGCCGCTCAGGCCGTATTAAAGCCAGGGGATAAGGTGGTTGTTATCACTCCTGCTTATCCGATACTGACAGCGATACCAAGTCTACTTGGTGCGGAAGTCGTAGAGTTCCCGCTTACTCAGGTCGAAGGACGATTCGAACTGGATATGGAGGCGCTTTTTGCGGTGACGAAAGATGCCCGGGCATTAGTTATCAATTCACCAGCCAATCCGACTAGCTGGATGGCGAGCGAACAACAGATTAAAGCGATGACCGAGTTTTCTCGACAGACCGGGGTATGGGTAATCTCGGACGAAGTGTATAACCGCCATGTTTATCAGGGAACACCTGCCCCGTCCTTTTGTCAGTTCATCGATGATCATGATCGTATTATTGTTTGTAATAGTTTCTCCAAAACTTGGTGTATGACGGGATGGCGTTTGGGCTGGCTTACTCTGCCTAAGCCTCTACGACCAACGATTACCAAGCTGATTGAGTTTAATGTTTCCTGTGCTCCTGCCTTTGTTCAGGCCGCAGGCATTGCTGCAATTGAACAGGGCGAAGCCTTTTTACAACAAACACTGAAGTGTTTTCGTCATTCGAGAGATATGGTGCGTGAAGCATTGGGTAAGATCCCTGGCGTAACCTTGTATGAAATGCCGGCAACCTTTTATGCTTTCCTGAAGGTTGATGGGTTAGCTAACAATAGCCAGCCATTTATTCTGGATATGATTGAGAAGTCCAAAGTAGGCGTCGCACCCGGGGAAGCATTTGGAGAGGCGGGATGTGGTCACCTGCGTGTTTGTTACGGTATCAATCACACTAGTCTTGCCATCGCTTTAGAGCGTTTACAGACAGCCCTGGAAAACAGGTAGTAAGATGTTTCAATTAGTCATTGGAATACTGTTTCCGCTGTTTACCCTTGTGGCTGCGGGGTACGGCATTGGTCGTTGGATTCAAATGGATTTTCGGCCTATTAACCGTATTAACATGGATATATTCTTACCTGCTTTGGTGTTTTCTTCAGTAGGCACAATGCCACTTGATATTACCCAAGTGCCGCTGCTTAGTGCCTCGCTTATTGCAATATTTATCCCTGGCTTGTTAATGGTTCCAATATGTCGGTTATTCAAACTACCTTATAAAGTCTGGGCTCCACCACATATGTTTCGCAACAGTGGTAACTTAGCCATACCTCTCTTTACTTACACGTTTGGTGAGGCAGCTATGGCACCAGCAGTACTGTTGCTCGTCGTTTCGGTTTGTACGCACGTCAGTCTTGGTCTGACATTAGTCAGCAAAGGGAATCCTCTTAAGCAAGTTGTGCGTATGCCTATGTTTATCGCGGCCATTGTGGCTCTGATATTAAACTTGACCGACATTGGTATCTGGGAGCCTCTTTATGATGCAACTGCACTTCTGGGGCAGACAGCCGTCCCAATTATGCTTTTATCCCTCGGGACTCAGATGTGTAATATGCGCCTGAGCGGTCTTAAAGTCGGTCTGCTTTGCACTCTGCAGTCGTTGGCAACAGGGGCGGTTACTTTTGGGATTATTTATATGCTTATTCCACTGCCGACCATGCATTTGCAGATGATGTTACTCTTTTCGATGTTGCCTCCAGCAGTCATGAATTACCTGCTTGCTGAGAGGTTTGGCCTTGAGCCTGCCAAGGTCGCTTCAATGGTTCTGTTTGGTAACTTTTTAAGCATCGTAACTTTGCCAGTGCTATTGATGATTGCTTTGTCATTAGAGCCTTTTTAATCAATGTTCTCTTTTGAATGACTATACATTCTGGACAAAACTCTTAAGAGTTCATGTTTTTCTCGCTTTTGTCCAGAATGTGCACACCCCGGCTCTGGTTCGACATTAGGAAATATAGGGCAAATTCTGACAGGATTTCTCGATCGAAAATTTTTTAGCACATAATGGGGCAAAAATGAGTCACGCTACTGCCCACACCCGCCAAACATTTGAACTCCCCCACAAAAACAACACATATCCCCTCCTTCTTGCCCGACTCCTTGATTTTGCCCCACCTTGTCTGCGCGGTGAGCTGATATATCTAGGGGCCGATTGTTAACAATGATAATTATTATGCAGAAAGAAAAAATCCAGAGCATCGAACTTGGCCGTGTGGTGGCGATCATCGCGATTGTTGCTATGCATGGGCAGCCATTTCTCTCCTACTGGCTATCGGATGGCACCCCTTGGTTTGGGTACATTTTTAATCAGGCGACACGCTTTGCTGTGCCGCTGTTCTTTTTGATTTCGGGGTATTTGATCGCCCCTAAACTCGACGCCAACCCCATCGCGACGCTCAAAGCCTACAGCGCGCCAATACTTCGCATTTTTGTTGTGTGGAGTGTGATTTGTCTTGTGATGCCGTTTAACCTCAATGTGGTGATGGAACAAGGATACTTGGCCGATCGCATGGGCTACTGGCAGTTTTTGCTCTCTACGCCGCTCAATAGCTTGCTTGAAGGCGGACTGGTGCACTTGTGGTTTATCCCGGCGTTAGTGTTAGCGGCAGCGATTGCGGCAGGATTGGTGCATATTTCCCAATCACAGTGGTTGATTCCGTTAGCGTTGCTACTGTATGTCTACGGCGTTTTGGCAGGCAGCTATCAAGGGGTGACGGATCTTTGGTCGCCATTTTTCACCCGCAACGGGCCGTTTTTCTCAACGCTCCTGTTCGCATTAGGTATCGTGATTCGCCGTCAACAATGGCGCGTAAGCAGTGCGCAAGCACTGACGATGGCGGCGCTGGGGATGTTGGTTCATTTCGCTGAAGCGTACGGATTGTCGTTTTATGACCAGCCTTTCAACACCAATGATTTTCTGTTTGGCACGGCGCTGTGGGGAACGGGCTGTTTTCTCTGGTTATTGACCAAGCCTTCGCTCGGCCAAGGTCATTGGCTGACGGGGCTCGCGCGCTACGTGTTGCCGGTTTACGTCGCGCATTTGCCGATGATGATCGTGATGTTCAACATCGCCGGGGCGTTGGAATTAGAGGGGTTGATGCGAGATGTCAGTATCTTTGTGGGTACACTCACGTTGACGTGTCTACTGGTGAAAGCCGTGGACGGCACCAAACTCAATACTTGGTTGTTCCGTTGATACTCAAGCGCCGCTGATACGCGGCGCTCTTATTATCTATCCGAGCAGTTTCGAGTACGGCAGCGCGATGAGGTTTAACACCATCAGCGCGGCCATGACGAAGAAGGTCAGTTTCATACCAGTGATACGGTGCTTTAGCGTATCGGATAAAATCGCTTTCGCGTGCAGCACTCGCCCAATCACGAACGCAATCCCCGCCAAATGAATAAAGCCGACATGCACACCGTTGTATTCCGCTAAGGCCATTAAAATCAGAGTGATGGGAATATAGTCGACCGCATTGCCGTGTGCGCTGCGAGCTAAAACCAGCGCTTCGACGCCGCCGTCAGCGTATTTTATGAGCTCTGCGCGTCGTTGTTTGATCACTTGCCACGCAAGTGAAATCAATAATCCGGCTAATATCACCGCGTATAGCGCCGTTACCATAGTGTCTCTCCTTGATTGATGTCATCTCTAACATAATGGGGAACGATGGATTATGCCAGCCGAAACAAAAGGCAGCGCCCAACGAACGCTGCCTTTTTCACATCACTGACCTAGGGTGGCTGTCACATGACTATGACATGCTTGCTATACCACCTGACACTGAGTCCAGTCATAACGCAGCTCATGCCACTGCCCTTCACGTTGGTAACGCACGACCACGTGATCCGCTTGCCACTCAACGTTGAGCCCTTGGTAGCGCCCGTCTAAAGATAAATCGTGCAGAACCGCGACCTGACAGAATGCCGCTTGGCTTCTGAGCAGACTGTAGGCCAAATCACTGGTGGCTGGGTTGTCTGGGGCGTAGCCCGTGAGCAAGCCTAGCGGCGTGTCGCTGGCGATGAATTGAGTGAATGTCGGCTGACTTTCAATCTCATAACGCAGTGTTAAGCCGCTTTGTTCTGCCAGCCACTGGGTGTCTGTCATGCGGGCTAATGGGCCTTCAAGTGGATTGTCGATGGCCTCACCACGTTCAGCCAACTGGTGCTTTCCGCGCACGTGATAGGTCAAGTCTAGCTGCTGTTGGTGCGGGT
Source organism: Vibrio cholerae (assembly GCA_036903855.1). GTDB lineage: Bacteria > Pseudomonadota > Gammaproteobacteria > Enterobacterales > Vibrionaceae > Vibrio > Vibrio cholerae_D. The sequence continues at coordinate 527,275 of JACGDM010000001.1, forward strand.
TATCGATGCGGTTAAGCTCGATCGCTGCATTGCCCAACCAGAGTAAGGTACGACGAAAACGCACATCTTGGTACGCTTTGTTGTCCCAATGTTCCAGCGTGTGGCTATCGACTTGCGCCGCTGGCTCAGACCAATCCACTTGCGTATCAATCACCGTCAGCGCATCGCTCTGCTGATAGGCCAGCAAGGTCGGGTTGATCGGAGACTGGTTTTTCTGATTAACGACCAAGGTGTTGTGCGTCGCGCTGTTTTTGTAATAGCCGTAGTGCAGCTCAGCGCCGTAACCTGTGGTGCCCAGATCTGGCAGAATCTCTTTGCCTGCGCGGGTTAAGATCATGCCAAGGCGGTCATAGTGATCGTGCTCACCGCCATAGGGCGCGTGTTTGAGCAGCAAGGCGTTGTCTTGCTTGTCATCGTACACCAAGCTGATCCCGACCTCTTTGGCGTGTACCGTGTGACAGGCGAGCGGCGCGGCTTCCGGTAAAGTATCTACGCCATAGAGCAGCGCATCAATGTTATCGCGCTCAATATTTTGGTAGATGCTGCTGAGCATGCGTGCAAACGGCTCACATGGGGTTTGTCGGTAAGCAAACTCGAAAATGTGCGCATGGGTAAGCTGCTCTTGCCCTGCGATACAGTCATTAAGACGCGGGAAGGCGCCGGTATTCATCACTAAACTGAGCGGGAAAGTCAGCAACTTGAGGTAGTTCGGGTTTGAGGCGACCGAATATGGCGTGTTGCACGCGATCTTCTCATAATTCATTAATGCTTGTAGCGCGTAGTAGTGGTAGTGAATCGAGCCTTCAAACCACATCCCCTCACCCAAGCAGCCATGATTGAGCTGATAGTGCAGGCCATAATCAGTATTGAGCGCGAAATCGAGGTAACGCGGATCGTCGAGAATCAGACCAATCACGCCCACGGTGGCGTTAATTTTCATCTCATGGTTGTGCAACTGCGGAGTGCGGTATTCCATTAGGAACTCGGCCCCTTCACGCAACAGGCGCGTCTCAATCACCGCTTGTTGCTCTGCGCTGAGCGCTTCACGGATAAAATCATAACCTCGCGCCATATCAATATGGCAGTTGGCCTCACACAGGGTTTGCGCGTTGGCTTTGCCTGGGCCGTTGTACGGAATGCCACCGTGAATTTCGTAATCTGGGTAGTACTTGGCGTATTCAAGCAAAATCGCCGTGACTTTCTCAAGGTAGAGCGGCTCTTTGGTGATCTGCCACAGCAAGCCAAGGTCGTAACACGCTTTGGCGTTCAAGCCATTCATCCAGCGCCACCATGCGCCATCGTACGGTTCGCCGGTAAACTCTTTGCCGTCCACTGGGCAGCAGTGTGAGAGCGGCTTGTCGCGATCCCACGTCAAACGCACTCCGTGCTCCGGGCAGTAGTAGTAGAGGTTCCACGTTGCGCGGCCATCGCACGGCACGAGGATATCGTTCTCGAGCACAATCTGATTATTGGATTTGAGCGCGTCAATCACCTTAGGGGTCGCGCGCTCGCGGATGAGGTCCATGTCAGAGTGAGAAAATTGAATCATGAAGACGTCTCCAGCTGAGTCGTTGAGAAGCCGAAATAGCGCTCGGCGTTGTAATAGCAAATGTTTTCAATCGTGGTTTTGAGCAGTGACTCATCGTAAGGAAGCTCACCCTCGCTGACCCACTTCGCCAACAGATCGCACAATACGCGGCGGAAATATTCGTGGCGGCTGAAAGAGAGCACATTGCGTGAGTCGGTCAACATGCCGACAAATCGCCCTAATGCGCCGAGGTTTTTCAGCGTCGTCAGCTGCGCAACCATGCCATCTTTGTGATCGTTGAACCACCAAGCCGCACCGAACTGGATTTTACCTGCGGCGCGATCGCTGTCTTGGAAGGCGCCAGCCATGCAGCTCAGCACCGCGTTGTGGTTAGGGTTGAGATTGTAGAGCACGGTATTGGGCAGCTCGGCACTTTCATCCAGCGCACTGAGCAACTGCGCCAATGGCTGAGCAATCGACAGATCGTTGATGACGCTAAACCCAGTGCCGCCACCCAGCGCCTGTTTGCGCCTTTGATTGACGTTGACCAACACGCCGATGTGCAGTTGCATGCTCCAGCCATAGTGGTGATAACGTCGGCCAAGCTCAATAAACAGACGAGTGCGCAGCGCCACTTGTTCAGACTCGCTCAGCGCTTGTCCACTGAGCAGGGTCGAGAACGCTGCTTTGGCCTCTTCTGGCGTACATGGCGCAAACGCCACCTGCGTTAAGCCGAGATCAGACAAGCGGCAGCCGAGCGCATGGAAAGTCTCTATGCGCGCATCAATGGCAGCAAGATAGTCATCCCAGTGTTCGATTGGATTACCCGTTAGCGCCGCCAATTTACCCGTCACCGTCTGCAGCGCAGCAGGGGTATCGAACGCCAGCAACTCATCGGCGCGAAACGTCGGCAGCACTTGTACGGAAAAATCAGACTGCTTGAGCGCAGCGTGCGCGCTTAAATCGCTCAGCGGAGAGTCGGTGGTGCAGAGCGTTTTGACCTTGAGCGAGGTGAGTACACTACGGGTGGTCAACGGCTGAGTCGCCAGTTGCTGTTGGCAATGTTGCCAAATCGCTTGCTCGTTATCTGGGTTTAGTAGCAAATCACACTCAAAAAAGCGCTTTAACTCAAGGTGCGACCATTGGTAGAGCGGGTTGCCGAGCAAGTACGGCACTGACTCGCACCACTTGGAAAATTTCTCTGCATCACTCGCCGCACCGGTAATAAAGTGCTCATCCACGCCGTTGCTGCGCATCGCACGCCACACATAGTGATCGCTGTGCAGCCAAGCTTCGGCCAAGTTGTGAATGGGGGTGTTGTCTAAGATGTCCTGCGCTTCCAAGTGATTATGATAATCAATAATGGGCATAGGCGCGGCGTAGTTGTGATAGAGGTGCTGAGCGAGGGTCGAGTTGAGAAGAAAGTTGTCGTGAATATAGTGATTGTTCATTGAACCAGCCTTAAGTATTGAGCCTTAAGTTTTGGCATCCCCCCTGCCGCGTGTGCGAATGGGGTGAAAGCAACGAAAAGGCCAACCGATCGGCGGCTGGCCTTGGATTCGTCAGTCAGAATCAGTTCTTGTACTCTTCTGGTAGGTCTGCGATGTAGATAGCAGGCACACCTTCAAAGTCACTGGTGAACAGCACGCCATCGTCGTTAGGTGTGAACGATGGGTGTGGGTGAGTGATCTGACGGTCACCGTCTAACACGTCCCAAGAGGTGCTGTGCTTAGCCAGTTTCGCAAAGCTCTTCTTCTTGGTGTTCATGATGTATAAGAACGGGTCGTTTTCGATGTTGTAGCTTTCTGCGTCTGCCACATCCACCGGCGCATCACAGCCGTCACCCACCATCAAAGAACCGTCGAAGTTACTCATTAGGTGAGAACATGGTGGCATCACCATCACTTCTTCATTCTCAAGCGTTTCTGGGTTCGCTTTGTAGATCACGCGATCCGTTTGACCTTTGAAGTAAGACACGTAAGCCATTGCGCTGCCATCTGGAATCCAGAATTCGTGCGTGCAAGATTCGCCTTCTTCATGCTCTTTGATCTTACGAACGTTTGAGCCATCTTCGTTAACCAGCCACATACGTGCGTCAACCAGATCGTGTGGACCTTCGTGACAGAAGCCAACGGTTGAATCATCAAATGGACGGTAGATTGGGTGGCCTAGCCATGCGTTATCTTGGTGAACCACTTCCAACTCACCCGTTTCGATGTCCACTTTGATTAGGCGACACGTTGGGTTGGTGTGGTAAAACTCAGCGAATTTTTCCCAAGAAGTCAGTGGTTGCCAATCCGCTTTAAGGATCTCAATGCCCACCAGCTTAGTGCACTCTGAGTTGGCTACCCAAGTGCCGTAGCCTTTCCACTCTTCATCAACGGTGTAAACGACAGTTTCGTTTAGTGTTTCGAGGTCAACCTTCATCAGGTTAAGTTCGTTTTTCACGTAGAAGAAAAAGCGGTCGTCGTCAGAGATGAAACCGCCAAATGTGTTATCGCCCGCACCTTCTGTCAGCTGAGTCGCTTGCTGAGTTTTTAAGTCCAATAGGTAGTAGTTGCGGTTGCCGTCAAAATCGCCAGCAAATAGGAGCTTTGTGCCATCCTTGGTGAAGCATTTCTGGTAGAAGTAGTTACGGTGACAGATCACATCAGTTGGTGTCAGACGCGTTACCTTCACTTGGGTATCGCTATCAACGAAGGTTTCAAAGCCTAGTTGAATCACATTACCTTTGGCCATTTTAAATTCTCCTAAATTCTTAATTGGTATAGCCACCTCCGAGGAGGTGGCTAATCATGATTTAAACGTGATTAGTTGGTTTGCTCAGTGAGCTTTTTTTCGTCACCGACCTTAGCGCTCTTCTTCAGTGCGTAACCAACAGCAAAGATGGCAGCCGCACAGCAGGCGAACACGAAGCGTCCCCACAGTGGGTTTGGAATCAATACCATCAAGCTCAAGCCACCCGCCATGAACATAACCAATGTACCTAGCTTGTTGCGCTGCATGCGGTCAACGATGTCTTGACCTTCAGACGCGACCACTTCAGTTTCCACGTCGTTGAAGAACTTCTCAGTTTCCGCCAACTGCGTGTCTGTCTCTTCTTTGTAGAACAAGGTGGTTGCCCAGAAGAAGCCCGCGGTTAGGAATAGGTGCGCGGCGATAGTGATCATTGTACGCATTTCAGAGATTTCACGACCTGTTAGATCCGTCATGCCGAACCAGCCGCCAACCACTTGTGGTGTGAACACGTTGATCACAGACCAAGAGACCAAGCCACCGAATACGACGGTTGCCCACGGTGCCCATTTTGGCGTTCTGCGGATAATCATACCGAAGAATAGAGGAACAAGGATTGGACCTTGTAGCAAGGTAGACACTTGCATCATTAGGTCAAATAGGCTGAGTTCTTTTAGAGATGTGAAGAACTGCGCCATCATGATAACCATTAGGCCGTTCACAACACACACTAGCTGACCAGCGCGTAGCAATTCTTTGTCAGACGCTTTGCCTTTACGAACGATCGTTGCGTAGAAGCTACGTACAAAGATACCTGAGTTACGGTTTAGTGCTGAGTCCATTGAAGACATGGTCGCAGCGAATAGACCTGCCATCAGTAGACCAACAGTACCCACAGGCATGATTTCACGAGCAAACACTAGGTAAACCGCATCGCTGGCTTTCGCGCCAAGTGCTGGGTATTGAGCCGCTGCATCTGGGAACACAATCGCAGTTACCCAAGGTGGGATGAACCAAATCACCGCACCTGCAAGCATCATTGCGCCTGCCATTAACGCCGCTTTAGTTGCGTTGTTTGAGTCTTTTGCGTTTAGGAAACGGTAAGAGTCTTGCATGTTGTTGATACTTTGTAGCTGTTTCACCACAAAGAACAAGAAGGTACATACCATCAACAGCGGGTAGTTCATGTCAGGACCAATGAAGAAGCCTGATGGGAACTCAGTAATGATCTCACCAGGGCCACCGATGTAAACCAGCGCCACGATAGCACACGCAATAGAGATGATCGCGATAACCAAGGTTTGAATGAAGTCTGATGCCACTACGCCCCAAGCACCACTCAATAGAGAGATGATCAGAACCGCAATACCGGTTGCCCAGATAGTGGTGATGATGTCAGCGTCAAATACCGCTGAAGCGAATACGCTCAGGCCGTTTAGCCAAACACCGCCGTTGATCACACTAAGAGGGATGATAACCCAAGTGAAGAACTGCTCGTTGGTGTTACCAAAGCGACGACGAATACCTTCCGTTGGGGTATCGACGCGCATGTTGCGGAAACGCTTAGCAAAGTAGAGGTAAGCCACGACGTACGCCATGATGTTACCAAAGAATACGCCCAATACCGCAAAGCCATCGTTAAAGGCTTTACCGGCTGCGCCTGTGAACGTCCAAGCAGAGAACTGCGTCATAAACGCGGTTGCACCTACCATCCACCACAACATTTTACCGCCCCCGCGGAAGTAGTCACTGGTGCTGTTGCTCGCCATCTTTTTGAATAGCAAACTGATCGCCACCATTAGGCCGAAATAGCCCACGATGACAAGATAATCAAATTCCATAGTAGAACCTCGAAACACTGTTTTAATTTAAGTGTATTGTAGTTTTGTATTACGTTTAGTTCCGTGACCGAAATCGAAACATCGGTTCATAAACAAAATAATCGCGTTAAACATGATCTAGATCACTAGCCATCCGACGCTAATTAAGTTTTTTATTTATCAATAACGGTTAAAACGTCATCACTTGATGTCAAAGGTAAGACAAAAGGGGCGGCGATGCCCCTTATTCAGTCAAAAATGTGGCTTATTGCATGAGTTTTTTCAGCTCAAGCGCTTCAGCCATGCCTGGTACCGCTTGCTGAGTATCCACCACGCTTAGGCGACGCATCTCAGCCAGTGTTGCCATATCCACCGCTTCACCCGCTGCGTTTTGCGTTACGCCATCTTGGATGAACAGGTTGTCAGCAGAGAAGTCACTGTTAACCACATCGTCATAGCGGCTTTCAGTTTGGAAACGGTAAGATACGTTGCCAGTAAACTCGCCTTGCTTGATGCTGTCTGAGTATGGGCTCTTACGGAACAAGTAGTTGAAGCGCTTGTTATCAATCGCTAGGTTGTTGCTCAGCGTGATCGCACCTGGGTTAAAGTTGTCCGTAAAGCCGTCCATGTTGTTGTTGAACGACAAGCTGTTCTTCACGACGTGTGGAACAGGGATACCTTCACCACCCAACTTGAAGCCGTTACCGATAGTGCCGCCTTTGTTTGGCACATCAAGGGTACGACCATTGTTGAACGAGATAGAGTCGATAATAGTCACAGCACCGTTCGGGCCATCTTCCACCTTGTTGAACAGATCCCAACCGTCATCGATGTTGTGGTGAGAGATACAACGAATGAAGGTGTTGCCATCACCGATACGCATTTTCGCTGCAAAGCCGTCCGCGTTGATTTGTGATGGGTCCATGTTGTTGTAACTTTCACTGTCGATCACTGTGTTGTAGCTCGCCCATAGCGCGCGACCAATGTTCTCTGGTGAAGTGATTTGGAAACCGGTGTCTGGCGCGCTGTGCGTCACGACTTTCTCAAACGTGTTGTGGCTGCCGTGAACAATCAAGCGCGCACCCGCGACTTCAATCCCTTCTACGTGCCAGTGGCTCGCGTCATGGTTAAAATCACCCACAAAGCGAACTTTGCCTTCTGGCGCAGTGAGGTACTTCATCTTCTCAGCGGTACCGCTGACCGTAATTGGCAGAGTGATCTCTTGGTAGTCACCCGGTAGCAGCGTAATGGTGCCACCTGCTGGAAGCAGCTCAACTGCGCTCGCCAGATCCAATGGTGACGCTTGAGTGCCCTTACCGTTCGCTTTGCCGTTTGGCGCAACAACAATCTGCTCTGCGTTAGTGAGCGCTTGCTTAGCGACTGTGAAGGTTTCGGTCATTGCTTCTAGCGATGGACCTTCGATTGGCGTGTACGTCAACGTGAATTCAGTGTTCGCCGCAGCCAGTTTTACCGTGTGGTTGAACAGCTGACCCGCTTCGACTTGCGCAGAAGCAATCACTTTGCCCGCTTGCGCTAGCTCAAATTGGCCAGTGTAGTTCGCACGCGCTTGCACTGGGTAAACGTCGCTGGCGGTACGTGGTGAAGACGCCACTTCTAGGCGCGTCGCCACTTGCTTGGCTTGGTAGGCTGGCGCATCAATGGTTTGCGCAGGAGAAAGTGCGAGCTCAACGTTGCTAACGTGAATCTTCGCGTTACGTGAAGCAAAGAAACCGACAAATTGGCTCTCGCCATTTTGCATTTCAACAATGTTCGCATTAGCACCTTTCACGTCATACTCTTCTGAGATATGACCGTTTTGGTAGCCCACTTTGAAGCCTTCGTTGGTACGAGTCAGGCTCATGCGGTACGCATCTTTGCTCACGTATGGCACGCCTTCCACGTAATCCACGCGGCTCAGGCGGTTACCTGCAGTGCCCCAAGGTTGGTAGACACCTTCACGGAAAGACGCGTTGATGTTGGTCATACCATCGTTGGTGCGCGTGTGTGAGCGCATGAGGTTCATCACCATGTTTGACGCCGAAGGGAACTCTTCGTGGCCCTCTGGTTGTGGCATCAGGCGCTCTGCGCCTACGATGTCACGAACCATGATGCCTGCGCCTTCCTGGCGGTTAGGTGTTGCGCCCGTCTCTGGGCCTAATTGTTCAAGTTCGATGTCAGCAGTCAGGGTGAAATTGTAGTCGGTTGGAATTTCCGTGTAGTAGAAAGTGATCCCTTCATGCGAGTTCGCCAGTTTGCCGCCACGGCTTTCCACCGTAAATTGGTCAGCTACTGGGCCCGGTTGAACTAACTCGCCGTTAACTGTTACTTGGTTGACGCCGACCTTCTCAGGCAGGATAGTCGAACCAAAGTTCAAGTCTGTCGACTGACCAAAGGTCGCCGCTTTCCAAACCAGTTGGTCAGCAGTCAGTTCACTCGCAATCGCTTGTGGTGCCAACGCCATGGCAACGCACAGGGCAAGAGTCTGTTTTCTCATTTCATTCACCAATATTGAAACATTGTTTTGGTTTAGGGTTTCTGGCGCACACTTTACTCGTTCTAGAGAGGGGTGAGAAGCAAAAAACCAATAAAATGTGATCTTAGAAACGGCGTTTCATTTTTATATAAACACCACTTATCAGTGACCAAAAGACATAAAAAAAGCACCCATTCATCTGGGTGCTTATTTAGCTAGATTCGCCGGGAATAGGTAGGCTTAACGGCTCTCCTCTTCCCTTAGCAATCCGTGATTAGTCGATTAGAGACTTCACGTATTCTGCAATTTCTGGCACTTGGCAGTTAGAGAAGAAACACTCTTGGAACTGTGCGCTGCCTACTGCTTGCTTAACAAGATCTTGGTCAATCGCACGTAGAGACTCAACTACGTCTTTACATACTGCTGCTTTCACGTTGTTTAGGATAGCCGCGTTTGCTTGCTGAGGTGCAGCACGCTCGATTGGGTAACCTTCGCCACGAGCGCCAGTGAACGCTTTTTCGAAGATGTAACGAACGTTCAGTTCACCAGCCCAACCAAAGCCTTTTGCGAACGCTAGAGAAATCGCGTTGCCGTTGTTGATTTGGTTGAATAGGAACGCGTCAGATGGCTCTAGGCAGTAACCACAAACAACACCTGGGTGTAGGTTGCTTGCCATTAGTGCGCCTTGACCAGTACCACAACCCGTTACGATGAAATCCACTGCTTTAGAGTTCAGTAGGATGCTCGCTTGGATACCTAGGTGGATGTACGTTAGGTGATGATCGTTTTCGTCAGTCATACCTACGTTGAATACTTCGTGACCTAGACCACCAGCAACCGTGTTTAGCTCAGCAGCAACCATAGCGTTTTTAGGTGCTTGGCTGTTTTCCATAGTTAGTGCAATTTTCATTGGATTCTCCTGCGGCGAACCGCGTAACTAATTTTAAAACTTATACGAAATCTTTGCGCATTGGCGTGAAGTTATCAATCAACACACCCGCTTCTAGACACACACAACCGTGCTCAATGTTTGGCTCTTTGTACATGGTGTCGCCCGCTTCAACGATTTTCTTCTCATCGCCGATAGTGAATTCGAACTTACCAGACAGTACGTAAGTCAACTGCTCATGTGGGTGGTTGTGCATAGAACCGATAGCACCTTTTTCAAAGTGCACTTCAACGGCCATCATGTTGTCACTGTGCGCAAGCACTTTACGTGAGATACCGTCACCTAGGTCTTCTAGTTGGATGTCTTTGTTGTATACAAACATGGGTCTTCTTTCTCTTCGTTATCGACAAGCTTCACTTTCTTTTGCTCTCTGAGCAATTTTGCTGTGGTCATTAAGTTAACGCTGATTAGCGTCATCTCCAGCAGCGTTCCACCAATCGATCCTATGATGAAATTATTGGTCAGCCAGCATAATGCCCCGACCAAAAAACCGATTCTCATCGCCACGCCCTTGAGGACAAACACCGAGAATGTCCCGATGACAGTGCCCAAGATTGGCCAGATGTCCTGTGGCGATTCCATAATATAGAAGCCACTGGCCATACTGATGGCGATGAAGATTGCTGCGACTCTTTTCGATGAAACGTAAATCGCGGTGGCCGTTCGAAGCGCTGAAAGCACTGAACTGACCACCGATACCAAAGAGCCTAGCAAGAAAAAATGCAGTAGATGGTTTAAATGAAAAACCAACATCAAAATCTTCAGCTTCTTATCGTCTTTCTGATAAAAGGTACACACCCCTAAGAAAAAGCTTAAGAATCCAAGAATTTGTGCAATCGTGTTTTGTTCCACGCGATCTACTCATTTTTCAGCGCCTAACCAAGGTTAGGCGCTAGATTGCTAATTAGCGAGCTAACCAGCCACCGTCTACAGCAACAGTGTAACCGTTGATGTAAGAAGCAGCGTCAGACGCTAGGAATACACATGGGCCAGCAACGTCTTCTGGTGTGCCCCAACGGTCAGCAGGGATACGCTCTAGGATAGCGGCGTTGCGATCTTCATCTGCACGTAGTGCTGCAGTGTTGTTTGTCGCCATGTAGCCAGGTGCAATTGCGTTCACGTTGATGTTGTGACGAGCCCATTCGTTTGCCATTGCGCGAGTGATACCCATAACCGCACTCTTAGATGCAGTGTAAGAAGGTACACGGATGCCGCCTTGGAAAGAAAGCATAGAAGCGATGTTGATGATCTTACCGCCAGTGCCTTGAGCAATAAACTGACGCGCAACTGCTTGAGACATGAAGTAAACCGTTTTCGAGTTGATGTTCATCACGTCATCCCAGTTTTGCTCTGAGAAGTCGATCGCATCTTCACGACGGATGATACCTGCGTTGTTTACTAGGATATCCACTTTACCGAATTCAGTCACAGTGCTGTCGATGATGCTTGGGATATCGTCTTGTTTTAGTAGGTTAGCGCGAACATCTAGGAACGTGTAACCTGCTGCATTCATTTTTTCGATGGTTTCAGTTGGTTCAACGTAGTTAACACCAACAACTTTACAACCTGCTGCTGCAAGACCTAGTGCCATACCTTGACCAAGGCCAGTGTCACAACCAGTTACGATAGCAACCTTACCTTCTAGGTTAAATGAATTAAGAATCATGTTTATTCCTCAAAAGCTGTCAAATTAACGTTCATTACGATGGCTCGCCATCCTGTGACGCTAATATAGCAATTTTTAAAACCGCATTTCAATTATTTTTAAAACAGACTTTCAAAAAGCATGACCTAGATCGTCTTTTTGTATGACAAATAGCTGCGCGGTTTCAAAATTTTAAAAACGTTTTTTGAAATAATCTGGCGACTCATCGTCTCATAGGTATAATCACCCCTAGACAAATATAACTAGGGTAATGAGATGGAAAAGAACACCCAACCTGAAGCCGTATCCTCGGTTCTCAAGGTTTTTAACATTCTTCAAGCATTGGGCGAGCAAAAGGAAATTGGTGTTTCAGAGCTGTCACAGCGTCTGATGATGTCGAAAGCGACAACGTACCGATTCCTGCAAACCATGAAAACGTTAGGCTATGTAGCACAAGAAGGTGAAGCGGATAAATACTCCCTCACCCTGAAGATGTTTGAGCTCGGCGCGAAATCACTCGAATACGTCGATCTGATTGAACTGGCCGACAAAGAGATGAAGTACATCTCGCAGCAAACCAATGAAGCGCTGCACTTAGGTGCCCTTGACGAAGACGGCATCATCTATATTCACAAAATCGACTCGAACTACAACCTACGCATGCAATCACGCGTCGGTCGTCGTAACCCTCTCTACAGTACGGCGATTGGTAAGGTATTGCTGGCGGAGCGTGATGAGAGCTTCGTACGCGATATTCTGGCGAATGTGGAGTTTGTTAAACACACAGAACGCACACACGAAAACGTTGATCAGCTCTTATCTGAGCTTAAAAAAGTGCGTGAACTGCATTTTGGTCAAGATAACGAAGAGCAAGAGCCAGGTCTGCGCTGTATCGCGGCGCCAATCTACGACCGTTTCGGCACGGTCATCGCTGGCGTTTCGATTTCGTTCCCAACCATTCGTTTTGATGAAAAGCGCATGTCTTACTACATTGAGCTGCTACACAATGCCGGCCGCAATATTTCTGAGAAGTTGGGTTTTAACGGCTACCCTGTGAAATAGTCCCCGCTACAGATAACGAACAACGCCCACTCGATTTACACATCCTGTGGGCGTTTTTGATCGCAGCGTTCGTCAGTGCAACACTCGGCACGCAAAAAGCGGATCACCTGATCCAAACATTCATACTCCGCAACGCAGTACAAAGTGCGCCCTTCTCGGCGCTGGCTGAGCAATCCCGCCGATGCCAAGCTAGAGATATGATGAGACAAAGTAGAGCCCGGGACAGACAACCGCTCCTGAATCGCGCCCACAGCCACCCCTTGATAACCCGCCTTAACGATGGTTTTGTATATCGCCAATCGAGTCGGATGGCCCAATTCTTTTAGCGCTTTGGCAACCGATTCCAGTTCCATAATTCACTCCACAGAAAAACATTTCCATTATTGTGGAACTATTGCGCATTTGCAATCGCAAAAAAAGGCAGCGAACGCTGCCTTATAAATGAAATCGCGGTTAGCACGACAGTGCTCGACTGCGGGTCGGTAAGAAGACCTCACCCAGCATGCAGCGTACGCTGCCGCCACCGATGGATTCGATGGTTGAAACATCAAACGCCAGCACCTTACCGTGGCTAGAGAGTTGCGCCAGTTGCGCGGGCTCAAATGCCTGATAGGCCGATTGCGACATGGCGATCACCTTGTCTCCATTGATGGTTTCAAGCTGAAGAAGGTTGCCACAAAACTGGTTCATCTGTTCCAAGCTGATTGAAATCACCTGTTTGTCTTTTGCCAAGGATTTCAAAACAAAACGGCGCTCGAACTCAGGGATCACTTCATCACAGATGACGCAAAAGCCTTCACCAATCGCCATCATCACATTGGTGTGATAGATAGGATTACCCGACGGCAACGCGGTTTGAAATGACACCACTTTAGGGTAGCCAATACGCTCCGCGTAATCCTCCAACACTTCACGATCGCAGCGCTGCGACAATGCCGCATAAATGGTGCGATTGATGTGATCCATCACCATAACGCCCGTGCTTTCAAGGTGCGCGCCATGCTCAAGGTAGCTCACTAAGCTATCTTGTTGAGTCACGCTTCTTCCCGCAGCTTGCAACGTCTCGACCAACGCTTTGGGTCTCACTTCCTGTTGGCGATTTTGGCAAGCCATTGGGAAGGTATAGAGCGTGCCCTCAGCTGTGGTGCTGAACCAGTTATTGGGAAAGACTGCATCTGGCGTCTCTATCTCAGAGGTGGGGTAGTCAAACTCAATCACCTGAACGCCCGCAGCACGCAGCTTCGCCACCATAGCGTTAAACTCCGCCATCGCCTTGCGGCGAATCGCGCTCGTTTCAGCCTGGATGACATGCTGAAATTCATTGTCTTTGGCGGTTTGCGCGTTAAAAGCAAACTCTTTCGGTGGCACCATCACAACGCAGTTCGCGTTCTGTGCCCGTAACATGTCGTTATTCGCTATGGAATTCACTACAGATTGCTGTTCCAACATGATGACCAACTCGCATTTTTTCACTTGATAAAGCCAATTGTAGACATAATGTTAAACAAAAAATCACTGAAATCACGCAGCGAAACGAGTGCAAATCAGTAATATTTGCTGATTATAATCTTCAATGCAGAAAATATTACTGCCACCAGCGCTACTCAGAGTTTCAGCATGAATAATATGCACAAATAAGAATATCGCACTGGTTACATTCTGATTACTAACGCGTTACCATTGCGTATCCTTTCATATTGAGCCATTTTTGCCTTTAGGAAACACGCATGTTTAACAAGTTTGAGCAGTGGACACACCCTTTTCCACGTCAAGAGCCAGACCAGCCGCCAATGGGCATTTGGGCCTTTTGCCGCCACTACACCCAAGGCTTTGAAAAGCCACTGCTGATCATGTCAATTCTGTCAATGATCGTCGCGGTGGTAGAGGTGTCGCTGTTTGGTGCGATGGGCAATCTCGTCGACTGGTTGACACATAGTGACCCTGCGACATTCTGGCAAGAGAACCAAACGCAGTTACTGTTTTACGCGGCGCTGCTTCTCATCATCATGCCGTTGCTGATCTTGGCGCACTCTTTGGTCATCCACCAGTCACTGCTGGGTAACTACCCTATGGCTATCCGCTGGCTAGCTCATCGCTATTTACTCAAACAAAGCCTGACCTTCTATCAAGATGACTTTGCCGGCCGAGTGGCGACCAAAGTCATGCAAACGTCCCTTGCGGTGCGCGAAACCGTGATGAAAACCATGAACGTGTTTGTTTATGTCGCGGTCTATTTTACCTCCATCGTCGTGCTCCTCGCTCAGGCAGACTGGCGCTTGATGATCCCGATGCTGATTTGGTTATGCTGCTACGTGGGGTTTCAGCTCTATTTTGTGCCAAAGCTGAAAGATATCGCGTCACACCAAGCCGATGCGCGTTCCACCATGACAGGACGCATCGTCGACAGTTACACCAATATCGCCACCGTCAAATTGTTCTCCCATAGCCAACGGGAAACCGACTACGCCGAAACCGGGATGCGCGGCTTTTTGGATACCGTCTATCACCAGATGCGTTTGGTCACAGGGTTCAATGTTGCGGTGGAAATCACCAACTATGTGTTGGTCTTTACTATCAGTGCGCTCTCAATCGTACTGTGGATGAACGATGCCGTCAGTGTCGGGGCGATCGCCATCGCCATTGCCCTTGCGCTGCGTATCAACGGTATGTCGATGTGGATCATGTGGGAAGTGGGCGCGCTGTTTGAAAACATGGGCACCGTGGTGGATGGGATGAAAACCCTCTCAAAACCAGTGGATATCCAAGATGCGCCCAACGCCAAAGCGCTCAGTGTCACTGACGGTGAAATCAAGTTTGATAACGTGAGCTTTCACTATGGTGATAAAACCAAAGGGGTGATCTCTCACCTTAATCTGACCATTAAACCGGGTGAAAAAGTGGGTCTGGTGGGCCGCTCTGGCGCAGGAAAATCCACCCTAGTGAACCTTCTGCTGCGTTTTCATGATGTCGAAAGTGGGCAAATCACCATTGATGGCCAAGCGATCGATGCCGTGACCCAAGACTCGCTGCGCAGTAACATCGGTATGGTGACGCAAGACACCTCCCTGCTGCATCGCTCTATTCGAGACAACATCGTTTACGGCAACCCTGAGGCCAGCGAGGAAGCGCTGTTACGCGCCACTCAACAGGCGCACGCGCATGAGTTTATTGAAACCCTGAGTGACCCTTTTGGCAATACGGGTTACGACGCGCAAGTCGGTGAGCGAGGGGTGAAACTGTCTGGCGGGCAACGTCAGCGTATCGCTATTTCTCGTGTGCTGCTAAAAGACGCGCCATTGCTGATTTTAGATGAAGCCACCTCGGCGCTCGATTCGGAAGTCGAAGCGGCGATTCAAGAGAGTTTGAATGAGCTGATGGAAGGCAAAACCGTCATCGCTATTGCGCACCGACTCTCAACCATCGCTGCGATGGATCGCCTTATCGTCCTCGACCAAGGTCAAGTCGTCGAGCAAGGCACCCACCAAGAGTTGATCAGTGCCGGAGGGATCTACTCGCAGCTGTGGGCACATCAAACCGGCGGATTTATTGGCGACAATGACACGCTTGATGCGGCCTCATCGCAATCACTCGCTCATTGATTCTCTTTGCGATTTATTCCCTAGCGGACCTTATCTTTTACGGGATGTGTCTTTATCGGGATTTGGATTGCTTATCTTGATACATGCGCTTGTCGGCCAGTTCGACAAGCTCTTGTATCGACAGTTTAGCGTTGGAGCTGGCAGAGGTAATGCCCACGCTAAACTCTATTGCATAGGCATGACCGCTGCGTTGATTGTACGCCTCTATTGCCTGCTTAAACCGCTCTATCACCACACCCGCAACCGGCTCTGACGCGCCAGACATCAACACAACAAACTCATCTCCGCCAATACGAGCAAACACATCAGATTCACGAAAGGAGTCTCGCATTGTCGCAGCAAACGCTTTGAGTAGCGCATCCCCGGCACTGTGACCGTGGGTATCGTTGATGTGCTTAAAGTTATCGAGATCAAAATAGGCCAAGGAGAGGGGTAACTGCGCCGCGCGGCAGTAATCGACGGACTTTGAGCCCAAGGCAAAGAATCCGCGCCGATTTGAGATCAGCGTTAAAGGGTCTAGGGTCGCGGTTAAACTGTTCGACAGCTCCTGCTCGGCAATTTTGGCCAAATCCAGCAAGTCGTTGATCTCATCCGGTGAGAAGTGTCTCGGTTTGGTGTCGATAATGCACAAAGTGCCGAGCTTGGTGCCATCGTGATACACCAAAGGCACACCAGCATAAAAGCGAATATGGGGCGCACCGGAGACCAAAGGATTATCAGCGAATCGCTCATCTTGCGTGGCATCTTCAATCACAAACGGCGCATCACCCAAAATCGCGTGGCCACAAAAAGAGACATCACGCCCGGTTTCTTTCGCCTCCAAGCCAAAACAAGATTTGAACCATTGACGGTTCACATCCACCAAGCTGACCAAGGCCATCGGCACGTCAAACAGCCTTCGAGCAAGGCGCGTCACGCGGTCAAAACGCTCCTCCGGTTCCGTGTCGAGAATCTGAAGCTGGTGAAGGCTTTGGATGCGTTGCTGCTCATCGGGGGGTAAATCAGGCGCTTTCATCTCTGGCTCGTGTCTTATTGATAAATGAGTAAGGTTACCTTAAAGAATAGCACCGAAAGTTCGCCTTGCTTGCTCCGCGAAAAACCCGTGAGCCACCCTAAGCGAAATACTAGCGCTTGGCATGGTCCAAGGTGAGCTTCTCTTGCCATTTTAGTGGCAGGGATAGCCGTGGCACCAGCGTGTAAATCAACGCGGCCACCGCTACAGAACCAATAAGGTCAATGGGTCGATGCATACCAAGCCACAATCGGCTGTACGCGACCGCTAGTGCCCAAAGCAACACACCCGCAGCCAGACCATAGTGCTTACGCTCGGCAAACAGGCCGCCAAAAAAGGCCACGCACACCGCGACAAACAGCGTATGGCCGGAAGGAAAAGAGTAATCTTTCTCGCCATGCCAATGGCGTGTGCGCCAATCACTTACCCGAGTATCCAGAGCATCAATCACCTGATCTTTTTGCTCGGCATCGAGCTTATAAAAGTGCGCGGGTTGGGGAATCAACAGCTGATGACTTAACAGTTCCGTGTAAGGACGCGGGCTTTCTGTCGCGAGCTTCAAGCCACTTTTGGCAACAAAGGCAAACACCAGCAGCAGCGCCAGTTGCGCTGCTTTTCCTATCAGCGACACGCCAAGCTGACGACGAGGTGAAACGCTTGGACTATGTGAAACGCTTGAGAGCTCCGTGGTCAAAAGAGAACGATGAGAAAAAGAATAACGAGAAGAAGCCGTACGAATGACCCAAAGAGCCAAACCCACCAGCAAAGCGAGAGTAACGAGAAAGCCTTGCGATCCCGCGGAGTAAGTCAGCCATGTCATCCCTTGCCCGATGGGATCTGAGACGTCACTCAGCAGATCCACTGAGCTAAACATCAGGCTCATCAGCGCAATGGCACCCGACAGCACCATCAACAGCCCTAACCCTTTTTGCTTCTCACTGACTCTATGTTTCACACTCGCCTCTCACCTCAACTCTCGAGAGACGATCTTAGGCGTGTGGCGTTAATGATTTTATCAACCGCGTGTCAATTCGCTGCAAGTTCGCATCATACCAAATTATCGGTGTGCAACGGTTGATAAGGGCGAGCGAATAACTAAGACCATCGGGTTATGGGCACCACGTTTCCACGCTCTCTGAGGTACGCTTCTGGGGCAAGCAATTTGGCTAGCGCCTCTGCATCAACCGGTTTGGTGAGATAGAAACCTTGGCCGATTGCGCAGCCCATTTTGAGTAGATCCCGCTGATGGGCAGCGGTTTCAACGCCCTCAGCAACCACAGAGACACCAAGCTCGTTGCCAAGCGAGATAATGTTTTTCAGCAATACCGACGAGGTGGCATTGTTGGCATAATCGATAACAAAACTGCGATCGATTTTGAGCGTTTGAAACTCGAAATCTTTCAAGTAAGAGAGTGATGAAAAGCCAGTACCGAAATCGTCCAATGCCACGCGCACACCCAGTTGCTGTAACTCTTTAAAAATCACCTGCGCGAGCTCAGTATTCTCAATCATCACGGTCTCGGTGATTTCCACCTCTAAATAACGTGTCGGAACGCCGGACTGGACAATGACCTTTTTCAAACTGTCAAAAAAGCCCGGATGCTTTAAGCTCTTCGCGGAAATATTCACTCCCACCACCCCAGTTTCGACGCCGTCATCTAACCACTTTCTCTTGGCTTGCAGCGCTTTGCGCATTACCAACAAATCAAGCAGGCGAATCAAACCGGTGGATTCGGCTACGGGAATAAAATCATTGGGGTACAAGCGCCCTTTGGTGGGATGGTTCCAACGCACTAGGGCTTCAACGCCGACCACTTTCTCATCGTTCAACTGCCACTTGGGCAGAAAGTGCAGCTCGAATTCATCACGCTCAATCGCTTTATTGAGATCGCTCTCGGTCTCTTTTTGCGACATCGCAATGCGGTTGAGCTCTTTGGAGTAAAACTGAAAATTGTTTTTGCCCATCGCTTTGGCGTGATACATGGCGTTGTCCGCGTAGCGTAGCAGGCTATCTTGCGTCGCACTGTCTTCCGGATAGATCGAAATGCCAATACTGGCGGACACATTCACCGCCACACCCTCTATATGAAACGGCTGCTGCAAGGTATCTATCAACTTGGAGGCGATACGGTTGGCAACACTGATTGCGCTGTTGACGCTGTTTAAGTGACTCAGCACCACCACAAACTCATCGCCACTGAAGCGCGCCGACAAATCTGTGATACGAATGCTGCTCTCAATCCGCTTCGCGACTTGCTCAAGCAAGCGGTCGCCCATCTCATGCCCATAGAGATCGTTGACGTCTTTAAAATGGTCTAAATCGATGAACAGTAAAGCAAACGGCTTTTTCGAGCGGTCCGCGTTGAGGATGGATTGGCCTAGTCGGTCTAAAAACAGCGCTCGGTTTGGCAACCCAGTTAAAGGGTCGAAGTAGGCTCGGTTGTGCAATTGCTCATTTTTCTCCTCTATTGCGGCTTTGGCTTGCGTGAGAGAGTGGAGCAATTGATCGCGGTTTTTCTCATAGCGGTGCTGCAATCGTATCGAGTAAGCCGCAATCACAATCACCGCAATAATCAGGGTAATGCTGGTTTGCGTGTAATTGGAAATCCCAGATTCATAACTGGCTTTGATCACGCGCTGGATCTCATCCGCTTGGCTGGCAAACTCCAAAAATTGCTCATCGCGTCCGGCGCTTAAAAACGCATCCGCTCGCTGCGCCTGAATTTTTTGGTAGGTGGATTCCACATGAAGGCGAAATTGCGCCAGCGTTTTGCGAAGCTCAACCAGACGCTCACGTAATTCGGTGTCCGTGACTGGCTCATAATTGCCCATGATGCTCTCGCCGCCTTCAAGCAGCGCGACCACGTGCCAATCGGCGATTTCTAAGTAGTACCACACTTCCTGAATCGACTGAGCGGTATCGCCCGACATGATCTCATCAAACCAAAGATAGGCCAGCGTGCCGTTGACTTTAATTTCAGCGGCCGCTTCCGCAAGCGGGGATTTTTTCACTAACAGGTGGGTCGCTTGGGTCACCAGCGCCGACGTAAACGTGATCACCAACAAGGCGAGAATGGAAGTAAAAATGAATTTGCGCTTCATAGCATCACACGAACGTTTACCCACGTATTTTGCGGGCAGGAATAAAAACATAGGCGAGTCAGCCTAGTGAAGAAATGTTACAACCCCATGAAGATATTCAGCGTAGTTATTATTGGTGAGTAATTGATGAATCTTTAGTGACAGTCCACGTGAAGATATTGAGCTCAAAAGTGCTAGCTCGTATAGTCGCGGTATGTTGATTCTTCCTTTGTGCTCAACCATGACTTTTCGATTGCGTTCGACTGTTCTTGCTTCTGTATGCCTAGCGCTGATGAGTACCACGGCACACGGGAAAGATCTGATAAAAATTGAAGGGTCGAGTACCGTGTACCCGATCACTCAAGCCGTCGCCGATCACTTTATGCGCGCCGAGCGGCACAACACCCAAGTGGTAGTGGGCATCACTGGCACAGGTGGCGGATTTCGTAAGTTTTGCCGAGGCCGCACGGATATTTCTAACGCCTCTCGCCCGATTAAAGAGAAAGAGCGAGCGCTGTGTGAGATCAACCACATCGACTATATTGAGCTCCCCGTCGCACTCGATGCGATAACCGTGGTGGTGAACAAAGAAAACCAGTGGATCGATGCGCTCTCTCTTAATGAACTGAAAACACTCTGGGAAAGCACCGCTGAACGCACGATAACCCACTGGCAGCAAGTCAATCCGCACTTCCCTGATCGCCCCATCGTCCTACACGGCCCTGGATCAGATTCTGGCACTTATGATTATTTTGTCGAGGTGGTGCTGGATGGCAAAGCGAGTCGACAAGACTACACCGCGAATGAAGACGATGAAGCCTTAGTCGCCGAAGTGGCCGCCGATCCCAACGCTATGGCGTTTATCGGCTTTGCCTACTATTTGCAAAATCAAGACAAGTTGAAAGCGGTCGCCATCTCTCCCTCTGGCTTCAACGCGGTCAAACCCAGTGTCGAGAACGTGATTATGGGACGATATGCCGCACTTTCCCGTCCTCTATTTATTTACGTGAACAAACAGGCGCTAGAGAAGCGGCCATCACTGAAACGCTTTGTCGATAGTTATATCGACAGAGACAATATCAACAAAGTTGTCTCCCACTCTGGCTATATTCCTCTCTCCAATGATCGCTATGACGCGGCGCGTTTTATTCTCAACTCTAGCCGCTCTGGCTCGGTCTCAATGCCCAAATAGGGCCTTGTGATGTGACTGCACACCATCGCGATTAACGTACATTTTGGTGACCAGAGAAAAAGTGATGAACAGGCCCATGTCCTTGACCAACAGAGAGTTCGTCGGCATGCGCAATGGCTTGTGAGATGTATTGCTTAGCCAAATGGACCGCTTTGTGCAGCCGATACCCTTGGGCAAGATAGGACGCAATGGCCGATGACAACGTACAACCCGTGCCATGAGTATTATGAGTGGCGACTCGCTTAGCGCGAATCAATTCACTACCACTTCTTTCAATGAGCAGATCGTTGCTGCTTTCGCCCTCTAAATGCCCGCCCTTAAGAAGCACTGTTTTGGCGCCCAGGGCGCGCAGCGCGTCAATCATCGCTCCCATCTCCTCTTCCGATGTTGGCGTTGCTCGCCCAGTCAGCGCCGCCGCTTCTGGTAAGTTTGGTGTGATCATATCGGCAAGCGGTAGCAGCTCTTTCTTGAGCGCCCCCACCGCACTGGCGTGCAGTAAGCTGTCACCACTGGTGGCCACCATCACTGGGTCCACCACGAGAAACTTGGGCTGATACGCCGACAAACTTTGTGCCACGACACGGATGATTTCAGCGTCGGCCAACATGCCAACCTTCACCGCCACGACATTGAGATCGCTCAATACCGCATCGAGCTGAGCTTGAACATGGTCGATAGGGATAGGATGAATGGCGTGAACGCCACAGGTATTTTGCGCGGTAATTGCCGTAATAACGGAGCAGGCGTAACTGCCGGTTGCACTGATCGCTTTGATGTCGGCTTGGATGCCCGCGCCGCCGCCACTGTCGGAGCCAGCGATGGTTAGGACAATAGGAGTTTGAGGGTCATAAAATGCGGTTTGGTTCATCGGTGTTCCTCACGCACGCGCCAGGAACTGTGTGCAGAGCGCGTTGGCCAAGCACAACACATAACGGGCGAGACTGTGGCGACACCGCGTTATGAATAGTTCCCTACGTCAGTGCTAACTGAATCAGGTTCAACGGGTCTCGCGATGCGATCTCAGCCCTCCTTCTATGCTTCTACGACAGGCTCGTTAATCAAGCTATCGTTATGATTCGAGCAAAAAGGAACGCTCCCCGACTATGTCGCCAACCTTAACCCTGTGATAGCGCAGATGCAACCTATTCAGATCACTTAAATAACCCGAGTGAATCGAGGAATGGGCGATACGAACGCGACGTTTGGCACACAGAACATTATCGTTTACTCTTAATTTTATAAATTTTCGTTATTGATTTGACGGTTATGCTCAATCCACTCTGGCTCAAAACGTTTCAAACCTTGGTCGAGACCGGCCACTTTACTCATACCGCAGAAAAGCTGTTCATGACTCAGCCCGGTGTCAGCCAGCACATCAAAAAGCTCGAACAGGCTTGCGGCTACCCACTGATTGCGCGTCACAACAAGAGCTTTGAAGTAACGGAACAAGGCAGACAGGTCTATCAGTACGCAAAGCAGCGTGCCAAACAAGAAACAGATCTGATCGCTTCATTATCTCAGGATGACGCGCATCGCGGTGAGGTGTCGGTCTCCTGCTCTGGCGCGTTGGCGCAGCTTATCTACCCGCATCTGCTCGATTTACAGTGTGAATTTGCACAACTGGTCGTCAAGCTGGAAGTCGCCCCCAACCGTAAGATCATCGACGATTTGGCTGAGGGGCGCTCCGATTTGGGCCTTGTCACCCACATTCCGCTCGACCCGAGAATCGAAGCGCAGGAGATAGGTCAAGAAACCATGTGTTTGATTGTTCCGGCAGGCGTCGACGAGCCTATCACCACCGAACTTCTCCTTGAGCTCGGCTTAATTCGCCACCCCGACGCCGAGCACTACCTTTCGCTCTACTTTTCTCAGTGTGGCGACAAAGCGCTGGCGGGGATTGATATTCGCGCCCTGCGCACCTCGGGCTATATCAACCAACTCAGTCAAATTCTTCTGCCAGTCGCCAAAGGACTCGGTTTTACGGTGCTGCCACACAGTGCATTCAGCTCTTTCACTTTGCGCGATCAACTTGCTGTGCATCAGCCAAAGAGAGCCGTCGTCGAGACCCTGTATTTGGTGAGCAAGAAACAAAGAGCGTGGCCCGCCCGTTTTCATACGGTGGTGGATAAGTTGACGGACGTAATCTCGCTATAACGCAACGCACTGCCATCGCCAAAATTTTCGAGTGGCTTAAAACGCAAAATGGAGCCCAAGGCTCCATTTTTGCTGCTGCTTCAACGCTCATTATCGTCGTTTATTTGAGGTCATGCCTCTAAGACGTCTTCGCCAGCGAGTTCAGAAATAATCAGTAGATCGGACTCATCCAGTTTAAGCCCCAGCATAGGGAGACCATGCTGAGCACTCCAACAACATAAGAAGACCACACAACCTAATGCTACCCAAAGTAGTGATACCATAGCCTAACCTCCTCCTCAGTTATCATCACCGTACTTGATAACCTAAAGGTGCCACTTCTCTCATCAGAAGGCGCTCAGATAGACTTTATTCTTTTTACGTTGGGGCGTCTGCGCCAATAGAAATGGGTTAGATTCGCCGGGTCAATCGCTCAATGTCGTATTGTTATCTGGAGTTTATTCGGATTAGAACACCTTAAGGTTATGCTGAGTACTCTTTCAATATAGGGATTGCGATTGTGAAGCGCAACACTCTTTGCGGTGAACACACGAAACCTTGACGTTTTTTATGCGAGCGATCGCATAAATATGCCAATGTGGAGAACGGCAATAAAAAATGGGCGCTCGTGGCGCCCATCTTGATGCGATTGATTTTTGATGCGAATAATTGTTGATGCAAACAATCAGACGGCTTAAGCGCCAATAACGCCGCCATCTTCACGGGTAATGGCAACGATGGTGGAGCGAGGCTTGCTGTCACCACCACCTGGGTAGTGAGAAGGTGCACCTTTCTCGCCCGGATGCTGAACCCCCACAAACATGGTTTTGTAGTCGGCGGAGAAGGTCAGCCCCGTGATTTCACAGGCAATTGGCCCCGTCAAGAAACGTCGCACTTCACCAGTATTAGGATCGCCGCACAACATTTGGTTGTTCCCTTGACCTGCAAAATCGCCCTGATTTGAGTAGTTTCCGTCCGTTTGAATCCACAAACGACCGGCTTTATCAAAGCCGATACCATCCGGGCTATTAAACATGTTGTCGGCGTTGATGTTGTCACTACCCGCGTAGAGCGAATCTTTGTGCACCGTTGGATTGCCAGCAATCAGGTACAAATCCCAATCAAACTCTGCTTGGGTGTGATCGCCCGAGGTTGGTACCCAGCGAACAATTTGTCCGTAGTGGTTCTCAGCGCGAGGGTTAGGACCACCGACAGGTTGGCCCTCTTTTACGCCGCGGTTTTTGTTGTTGGTGAGGGTACAGAACACGTGTTGGTTGTCTGGGTGCACCGCCACCCACTCTGGGCGATCCATCGTCGTCGCGCCAACTTGAGTCGCCGCGCGACGTGCAAAAATCATCACCTCGGCTTGATCGTTAAAACCGTTCTCTTTAGTCAGGCCATTTTTGCCGTGCGTCAGTTCAATCCACTGACCCTTGCCTTTCAACTCGTTGTCGTCCATCTCGAACTTGGCGACATACAAGGTGCCCTCTTCAAGCAAGTTGCGATTGGCAGCATCATTGCCCGGTTGGTAGCGATCGCGAGAGACAAATTTGTAAATGTGCTCCCCGCGCTCATCATCACCTAGGTACACCACGACATGACCATCATCGTTGATCAACAGTGCCGCATTCTCGTGCTTAAATCGCCCGAGTGCAGTGCGCTTAAGCGGCGTCGACGTCGGATCGTTTGGATCGATCTCCACAACCCAACCAAAACGGTGTGGTTCATTCGGATGCTTTGCGACATCGAAACGCTCATCGGTATCATGCCACTGGTAACTGCTCTTCGCTGCTTTGATTCCGTAACGTTTATGATCGTCGCTCAACTCTGCCGTCGTACTGGTGCCAAAATAGCCGTGGAAGTTCTCTTCACAGGTTAAGTATGTGCCCCAAGGCGTTTGACCGTTGGCGCAGTTATTAAAGGTGCCGAGTGGCGCTAAGCCTGAAGGATCCAATTTGGTTTTCATCAACGCATGACCCGCCGCTGGGCCTGTCAGGCGCATTTCTGTGTTAGCGGTAATACGGCGGTTGCGTTTCCCCGCTTTATCCACTTTCCACTCTCCGCCGGATTTGACGATTTCGAACACCGTCACACCGTGTGCCGCTTGCGCTTTTAATACGTCGTCCGCCGTCATCGCTTTACCGCCATGTTCGAACAAGTATTCGTAATTGGTGTATTCGTTGTTCACCGCAATAACAGCGCGATCGTCACTGATAGGGAATAGGCTCATCCCGTCTGTGTTGTCACCAAACTGACGCGCTTGCGCGGCTGAATCTTGCTTACCGCTTTGATCAAACTCTGGCGCATCAGCAAAAATAGGATCACCCCAAGAGAGAAGCGGCGTGGCTTTATAACCTTTAGGTACGATGATCGCATCTTTTGTCGAGGCAGGCACCGCGTCGAAGTTGAGCAAACTACTATCACTCGATGCTGCTATCGCTTTCGCGATCGGGTTGAGGGAAAGAAACGCCCCTGCACTGACGGCAGCGGTTCCGGCTAAGAAACGACGACGAGATAGTCGCGCTTCGATCATCTGGCTGAATTGTGAATCCTGTTCATCACGATCCCACATTGCTGACTCCTTGCTGAGTTATCATTATATAAGCGAGCAAATGGTAGGCGAGCAAGGTTACACATCAGTTAAGGTTTTGTTTAACAAATACAAAGTAAAGATGATGCTTTTACTTCGATTACATGACAAGATCAATAAATGGAGATCTCAGTCACATGTAAATTAGAAATTACGCCAATTTCGCGAAAAATTTGTGATCAAAACACTGGTGTTTCGCGCATTTCGCCGCTAAATTGAAATTGTTCATGAGGAACTAGATTCACATCTGCTCAATGAAGAGCATGGTATTTAACGTGAGGGATTATCATGAAGAAAATGAGAAAAGCACAATTGCATCGTGTTCGTATTCAATACTGGAAAGATTCGAACAAAAACACGAATAGCAAACCTCAATAACTGTGCAACCCCAACAAAGCTGGCTTAACCGCCAGCTTTAGTAGTTTTATAGGCCCCAGTTTTTCACCCACTTGAGCATTACGCTGCTCTATGATGACTGGGAAACAGTGACGCCAAGCCATTCACCACGCCCAACGTCTCTTTCGAATAAATGTGCTTGTCTTTGTAACCGACAAATTGCACTAAGCGCACCTTGCCTGAAAGCAGAACTTGACGTAACACTCGATTGACCATCTGCACTTCGATCAACGTATCGGATTCCAACCGCGTCACCGGCTGTAAGCTGGCGAGATCAATATTGATCACCACATCATCACAATGTGACAAGTAGTGGCTCAACTGCTGCTTCACAGTAAAACGAGAGCGAAAGTGGCACTCGTTGACGGACAACCAATCACAGCCGAGATCTTCTGCATAATCAAGCAGCTTCGGATCTTGATTGTCCGAGTCCACACCAAGGCAGAACAAGCGGCTTTGCTGACTGCGCTGCAAAACAAAATGAAACAGCGAGCCTTTCTCAGGCTCTAGAGTCGGTTTGATATCTAAGCTACGGCTGATATGGATAAACCCCAACTCTCTGCCTTGACTCGCCACCATCGGCAGCGCATGCAGTAAGCTTTCACCGTCATTGGCAAAGAGCACAGGTAAACTGGCCGATTCCATCAACGCGGCAACGGTATCAAGCAAGCGATGTTTGGCCGCTTGTTGGAGATTGAAATGACCGCCATAGCCGATATTGGTCGAGACTTTGTCTGCCAACCAATCGTAGAGCTCTTCCAAGCTCTGGTTAGCCATATCAAACTCCACTTGGCTCATCGGTTTGATCTGTTCACTGACACTGAGCAAGGTGAGTTTGTCGCAACAGAGCCCAGTAATACTGTGTAGCTTGCGCCGTTGAAATAGCCTAAACATATCCTTTACCTTTCAGGAGGCAGAGCTCTCGCTGCCTGCAATACATGAAGTACAATTTTTTGCTCGTTCATCTCAACGCGATGAGCCGGTGCCATTACCGACACAGCGCCAACAAGTTTGCTACCCTTTAACACCGGCGCGCTGATACCAGACACCCCAGGATCAATTTCAGAGGTACTGACCGCATACCCTTGGGTTCGAATCGCGTCCAATTTGGTCTGCCAAGCGTCCCATTGCGACTCTTGGCCAAAATAACGCAATATTTTCTCGCAGCGCGCACTCGGCATATACGCCAACATCACTTTCGATGAGGCGCCATGCAGCAGCGGCTGACTCTGCCCTTCGACATAACTGCACCTAAGCGCTTGCATGCTCTCTTTTCGGCTGACGCACAGTGCACGATAGCCAACAGGCACCATGTAAGCGGCCATTTCGCCCGTCTGCTTTTGTAGGCGCCTTAGCACCGCGGACACTGACTCCAGCTCACTTTGACTCGATTGGTAACTGCGCATCAACATCAAAGCTGCCGGACCGATGATCAAGGTCTTGTCGTGCGTACTCTCTTCAATCAGATTCCACTCTTTCAACATTTTGAGGTGGCGATACAAACTGCTCAGTGGTGTCCCGAGCTGATGACTCAAGATTTTGGCGGTCACCGGCTCGTCGTTGACCGCTACCTGCATGAGCAGTTGTAAGATTTTCTCGTTCACTTGGCCGCTGCCGTTTTTCATGGTCAATTCTTTTCTAACTGGGTCATAGAGTGAGTTCAAATTATATTCTTATAAGGCGAGAATAGTGAGCACAAAGAGCACCTACATTTTCACTGAGTGATAAAAAGCACGCCCTACGCAACCCATTCAAACCATCAATAAAACTTTACTTAACGGTAAAGTTAAAATAATCTATGTTGCATAATCATCTCGAGCCGCCCAGCGGCCATCTCGTTTTGGGATCAACGACCACAAGGTTTAGGGATAACATGAAGCCTCTAGCACTCACCCTCAGCGTTCTGTTTGGCGCGGCGGCCACTCTCAGTGTCACCTGCCAACTGTCTAACGCCAGCGAACGTTATCAATCCAACGCGTATCAAGTTCAGTTACCGATAGAGAAGCAAGCGATCCGGCTCGAGAAGCTCTCCGGTGAATTCCAAGCGTCTGAATACACAAAAATTCTGTCGGATCAGGAAGGCAAGATTACCAATGTATTGGTCAACGATGGTGCGGTGGTTAAAAAGGGCACGCCGCTGTTTGAATTTAATACCACCTTCGCTCGTTTAGCGGTTCAAGCCGCCCAAGAAGAATACCAACGGGCGCTCGACAATATCCTTGATTTAACGAAATCCGGCGTGACGCGCGGCGAACGACTCGACGGCGCTCGGCAAGCCATTGATGCGACGAGAAAGAATCTGCTTGTCGCCCAAGAAGCGCTCGTCGATACCACCATCGTCGCGCCCTTTTCAGGTAAAGTGGGGCAAATTCTGGTCAGTGCCGGGAACTTCGTCACCAAAGGTCAGGAGTTGACGGAATTGATCGCCGTCTCTGATGTCGAACTTCATTTCAGCGCGCCGAATGACGTGCTCTACCCTTACCTAACGACACTGAGTGATCCATCAGCACACACGCCACCGACAGTGTCGGTAAAAAATGCCAACGGCAAATTTATTGATGGCACGCTCAGTTTTGTCGACAGCAAAACCACCGAACAAGCCCAGACACTCTCCGCCTATGCCACCTTTACTAATTCTGATAATCAGTTACTGGTGGGAAGTAAAACCGAGCTCTACCTCAACGCCATAGAACGTCAGGCGACCCTGTTTGTCCCTAAACAGGCGGTGCATACCAAAGAGACCCAAAGCTTTGTCTATGTCCTTGATGGTGATAAGAAAGTGCTAGAAGTGCCGGTCGCGCCGCTGATGGTCAAATCTGAGATCGAGGGCTATCTCGCAGTCACCGGGTTAGAGGCCAACCAGTTTGTGGTCAACGATCCTTACGCGTATGAGCTGGTCGGCCGCAAGATTGAGCCCATTGTGAATCTGGTTGAAGGGCTAAACCAAATCCTTAGCCGCGGATAATCTCGGCAATAGAGTGTCGCAATGTTGAGTCAGCTCTCAACTCTCAGCGACGGGCATACTGGTAGGACCATGCTTATGGTAGCGTTAACACAATGACCACATGGAAGAAATTAGAACACTGCTCTGACCTTTGTATGGATAAAAGAAGTCAACGAAGCGAAAAAACTCGGCAGAATATTATTCAGGCAGCAATGGAGTGCTACCAGGATTTTGGTGTGCAAGGCGCCTCGCTTGAAGCTGTCGCGAAATGCGCAGGCACGTCAAAGCCCACCATCTATGCCCATTACGGCTCGAAAGAGAAGCTCTATCAGAATGTCGTCGAACACATTTTGCACCAAGAGCAAGAGACGCAAAAATTGCCGCCTTTTGATCCGACTCGTAGCATCAAATCACAACTGTTTGATATTTTCGATCAGCAGTTGGATTTTGTCTTGAGCTGCGAGCGCCGCCGCCTGCTGGTGGCCATCACGATTGAAGCCATGTGTCATGGCAGTTGTCATCTCAACGATCTTGAACAGATCAAAACTTGCCCAATGGAGCATTGGCTGAGCGACGCCATGGCACACAACACACTGCCGCAGCAAAACGCGCGTGAGCTGGCGACAAATCTGCTGGCGTTAGTGAAAGGTCGCACATTCTACCCCACATTTCTTGGTATGAATGACGATAATGTCGAGCAGCGCCGAGCCAACCTTCACTCCGCGTTGGATTTCTTCCTCCAGACGCAGCAAGCACAATAAGAGGCGCAGCAGCGCCCCTTGTTTGTATGTTTGTGTGTTTATGTGCTTCTCAGTCACTCAATCTTCTAAGCGATCCGTCCTAAGGATGCCGAATACTACAGCATCCTGCTGACTTCATCACTCTTGAGCCAAGAGCGCCTGCCCATTGGTTTTGATGACCTCTTGATACCAATAGAAGCTCTTTTTGCGTAGGCGCGTCAAGGTACCCGAGCCGTCGTCGTGGCGATCGACATAGATATAGCCATAGCGCTTGCTCATCTCTGCGGTAGAGTTCGCGACTAAGTCAATCGGCCCCCAGCTGGTAAAGCCCATTAGCTCGACGCCATCTAGTATCGCCTCATGCGCTTGCACCAAATGATCACGCAGATACGCAATACGGTAGTCGTCGATCACCTCACCTTCCTCAGTCACGGCATCACGCGCACCGAGACCATTCTCAACGATAAACAGCGGCTTTTGGTAGCGATCGTGGAGGAAGTTGAGCAGAATGCGCAATCCTTTAGGGTCAATCAACCAGCCCCACTGACTCTTTTCCAGATACGGATTTGGGACACTGTCGACGATATTGCCCACCTCTTTTTGCTTGGGATCGGCACTCGCACACCCACTGGCGTAATAACTGAAGGAAATAAAATCGACACTCGCCGCCGCTAGGGTCTCGATATCTCCTGCTTCCATCTCGATGGTGATTCCGTTATCACGGAAATAACGCAACATATAACCTGGGTACTTGCCGCGAGTCTGCACATCGCCAAAGAAGAGCCACTTGTTGTTCTCATCCATCGCCGCCAAGACGTCATCAGGATTACAGGTGTAAGGGTAGTTAATCGCGCCGAGCAGCATGTTGCCGATTTTCGCGTCAGGTATGATGTCATGACAGAGCTGCACAGCTTTAGCGTTGGCCACCAGCTGATGGTGGATCGCTTGGTAGATCGCCTGTTCGCTCGCGTCTTCTTGAAGTCCCACCCCAGTAAACGGCGCATGCAACGACATATTGATTTCATTAAAGGTAAGCCAAAGCTTCACTTTCTCCTTGTAGCGCGTAAATACGCTGCGCGCATAACGCTCAAAGAAGGTAATCACTTCTCGGCTACCCCAACCGCCGTAATTTTCCACTAAGGCGTAAGGCATTTCGTAGTGTGAAAGCGTGACAAACGGTGTCATCCCGTGGGCAGCCAATTCGTCAAATAGTCGGTCATAGTAAGCGAGCCCTTCTTCACACGGCTCGGTTTCATCGCCTTGTGGAAAGATACGCGTCCAAGCAATGGATAGACGAAGGCAGTTGAACCCCATCTCCTCAAACAAAGCGATGTCTTCTGGATAACGATGATAAAAATCGATGGCAAGATCTTTGATCCCCTCAGTACGCGCTTCGCGGGTCTGATGTGGGTTTAAGATCCCTTTTGGCAGCATGTCAGCGGTGGAAAGCCCTTTGCCACCAGTGAGGTAAGCGCCCTCTACCTGGTTAGCCGCAATGGCTCCGCCCCAAAGAAAATCGGATGGAAAGGTCATAGTTCATTCTCTTTATTTATGATTCTGACTTGAGTGTACTCGAACCATTAGGCACTAAATAAGGTTAGATATTTATCAGGATATTTCCCATTTTTAGGCCAGAGCGCAGCGACAAAAATCGGCAAAATCTGAATGATAGCTCGGTATTTTCAAGCTATTACGAGACCTATCCGACACATCTTTTTCCACAGAAATACTATGCTTATAGAGTAAACAATGACGTAAGAGGGCGTGGTTATGAAATACAAACATATCCTAGTTGCACTAGAGCTGTCTGAAGAGAGTAACGTTCTCATTGAACGCGCCGCGTCTCTCGCTGAGATAGTGGGTGCACAAGTCTCGTTCATCCATATCGATGGCACACATGGGGAAATCTACCCAGATTTGGTCGATATTCAAGCCGATCCTAGCCGTCGACCTTTGAACGAAAACAACAACCAATGGCTAGAGAAATTTCAAACCGATTCACCTGTCCCGATCAAGCACTTCCTTGTCGGTACCGGCGATCTCAGTGAGAAATTAACGTATACCATTAAAGAGCACGGCTTTGATCTGTTGATTTGTGGCCACCATCAGGACTTTTGGAGCAAAATTGTTTCCTACTCCCGCCACCTCATCAATAAGTCACCGATTGATATCCTCGTCGTGCCGATCAAAAGCTAACTGAGATAGCCGCCCTAGGCGGCTATCTTTTTTACAGCTCGGTCAACCGACGAATAACGCGATCGGGCTCAACTCCCCACGGATCAAAAGGCACATCCACACTGCGCTGCAACCAGACTGTTTTAATACCGGCTGATTGCGCACCCAGCACGTCAAACGGATTGCTCGAGACTAAATGGGTGTCGTTGTCTTGGGTGACCGACAGAAGATGCTGATAGACAGATGGGTTGGGCTTAAAGGTTTTCACCTCTTCACAGCTGATTATCTGCGCAAACTCATCCCGAATGCCCGCGCGGCGCAACAACGTCTCAACACTGTGTTGTTCACCATTAGAAAAAGCGATCAGCCGATGCCCTTTCGCTACCAGTGAGGCTAGGCTTTCTTTCACATCATCAAAACAGGGCAAGCGAAGATAGAGGTCGAGAAGCTGCGCTTTCTGCTCCGGCGACAAGGTTGTTTGATGGGCGGCGCATGTATAATCCAGCGCTTGTTCGGTGCAGGTTGAAAACGGCACATACTCGTTCATCAACCCGCGTCGAAACGCGTATTCGAGCTGCTTATTTCGCCAAGTCACACTCATGGCCTGACCCAGCCCCGGACGCCACCCTTCCAGTTGAGTCGCCACAAAATGTGTGTCAATCAAAGTGCCATAGACATCAAACGCATAAGTCTTCGTCATTGTTGCCATATCCATTGTGGAGAGTGTTTTACTATCGTAGACAATGGTGAACGAGTGTTCAATAATAGGACACCCATTCTGAGCGAAAGAAGCGATTAAGCGAATGACCGACTCGATAACAGAAACCCTCGCCAGTTTCACCTCAATCGAACAGGCCTTGGATTATTTTGAGATAGGCTATGACAGCACGTTTATCGAGCAGAATCGAACCGAGTTGGTGAAGCGGTTTGGGGGTAATCTTATTTTACAAAAGCCTGATGATTGGTTTTCAGCGCGACGTGCGCTGAAAAATGCTTATTGTAAAGTACAGCGCAGCAAGCTAGATAAACACACTCGCTCGGCCTGCCGCGGCTGCACATCTTGTGAACGTCGTTAGGCTTCTTGTTCGATATCCTCTTCTTCGAACATAGATGAGCATTTGATTTCAAACTGATTGAACGAGAAGATGCTAGGGCCGTGGACGCGCTTAGTGATCACTTTCTCTTCCCCATATTGCACCGTAACATGGGTGAACACCTTACCTTTTACCTCGATGGTGTTGTCTTCAAGTGCAGAGGTCAATTCCGCTTCATTGCCATCACGGGCACGTTTGACTTTCTCAAGGTGTGCGTTGCTCTCTCGTTTAAGCGTTTCTACCTCTTCTTCTTGCTCTGGCGTCCGTTGAGATTTCGGAATTTTTTTCAACTCCAGCTCTTTACGCACCACCGCCATGGTCGCTTCTTGTGCTTGAGTATATTGTTCTTTGAGTTTAGCTTGGCGCTCTTTGTACATCTGAAAGCGCGCAAACGCCTGAACATGTGTCGCGGTGTCGCCTTCCACACCCAGCTCGACGCAGGTGATTTTTCCGCCCACCTTGGCACTGCCGCCGCTTAAGGTGCCGTGTTTTTCGCTGCTATCGGCGACAACCAGGTGGCGACCACAGCGAATGGCGTTGTTCATACTGTGGACATTGAGAATAATATCTTGCCCAGCTTGTAACTCACTGAACTGCGCATAATTAGCCTTGATGCTGCCACCCGACTTCACCACACAGCTCTTTTCTTCGCCTTCAGAGACATTATGGCCAATGATGCCTTTGGCAACTTCAATGTCACCTTGCGCTTGAACATCCGCCGATTCAATAAATCCGCCCACCGTGAGTGATCCGGTTGCCCGAACGACCATATCCGATTCAATGTTGCCAAACACCACCACGTTGCCTTTGAATTTAACATGCCCCGTCGCCACACCGATGGTCGGTAAGCAAAGTGCATCTTCCACTTCCACGCTGCGCTCTTTGAGCACCGGCATACCGGATACCTCAGCCAGCAATACATTGGGGTTGTTGGGATCCACTTTCGTGCCTTTGCCCGCTTTGAGCATGGCATCGTTACCTGGCTTAGGCGGAATCACCTTACCTTGTACTGTCATGCCTGGTGTCCCTTTCGTCGCAGGTACACGTTTCATAAGGGGATCATTTGCTGAGACGGTGATGGTCTCGCCTAAGTTGAGCATGTCCACTTTGCCCCCATCTTGATCAGATTCTTTGGGAGCGAGCACTTGTCTAGCAGGGTCTTTGACTAAAGGAACAAACTTGGCGTCTTTGCCTTGGGTGGGGTTTTTGCCTTTGGCGACAGGTTGAGTGAAGGTTTCACCGGGTTTGAGTTGATGGCTCATCACCAACACTTTTTTCAGTGCGAGCTTATTAATGCCTTTAGTGACATGGGATTGCGCCAAGGCATGCACGATTTGCGGACCTTTTAGAGGTTGACCTTTGTAAGCGCCGGTCACCACCATACTGGCCAGCATGTCGTGTTCTGAGAGCACCACTTCCACCGTCGCGTCACGCACTTCAGCGATAGGAAAGCCCACATACGCTTCACTTTTCGCTTCTCGCGCACACTTGATAAAGCGGTTCACCGCCTCTTCCATCAGATAAAAATCACTGGCGCCAATATTGGCTAACGCGGCGTCTAATCCACGCGTATCGAAATTTCCATCCACACTGATGTCTGGCAATAGCTTCGCGACCACTCCCTGCTCATCTTCTGACAGAGATACTAACTTGTCCCACATAACTGACCTGCTTAACCCACTTAACCTGTCCAGTCTATTCAATTTGATACTGACACAGTATGGAATGTGTGACAAATTCAGGCATAGGTCACTGAACTTTTGTTGTAGAAACGCCCATCAACGCTATTTACAGTGTAAAGTTTGCCAGTGCCGTTCATTGGCACATCTTATGGTTGAGTGCGCCATCCACTCACTGGGTGGATACTCAGTCGGTCGCGATGCTTCTCTTCAGGCTCCTCTGCGCATCATGCGGAAAGCGGAAAATGGTGCGGCGCGTTTAACGAATAGATCGCGGTCACTTTGCGCCCTTGTTCGCTGTATTGCAGCGAGTCACACAGTTCTGTGGCGAGCACGATACCGCGACCATAGGTGTGTCCGTCTTGAACTTGCTGGCGTTTTTCGTAGTCAAACCCCTCGCCGTTATGAAGCAAAATCATGGTGACCTTCTCACTGTCAGGCTGATAATCGAGCTCAAGTTTGACCCAGGCACTGTCTTCAAGCTGCTTGAGTTTGTCCTCTCGCTGCTGGTAATAGGTAAAGAAGCCGTCGGGGTCATCTTTTACGGAGGAGTCAAGCTTGAGCAAACCATGCTCGATGGCATTGGAAAAGAGCTCAGAGGCCACCGAGCAAATCAGATCCAGATGTGGACCGCCTGATAACATTCCCTGTAAAAATTGCCTAACTTCGGCCATTACCGACAGGTGGCGCAGCTTGTGGCCGTCAAATTGCAGACTGGCATGTATCGGCACTTGACGTCTCTGCTGTTCCACCGTTTGACAAGCCTCTTCTTCCGCTACAGTAATGGGGAAATGCATGGTCAAAATGGATAAATCGTCACGCACCTCTTGGTTGCTAAAGGCTTGAACCGCTTCATACAGCGTTGGGATGACCGCGCGCTGACCTGTGAAACAGGCCTCAAGGCGCTTGGCGCCAAACTGTTCATTGTTGGGGCTGGCGGCTTCAATCACGCCATCGGTGTAGCAAACGATCTGCTGATCAGGCTCCAGTTTGTAGTGCACAATGTCGGCTTCAAACTCGTGCGGCTCAAGCACGCCCAACGGCATGTGGCTTGAGACTAAACGGCTGACAATCTCGCCTCCAGGATCGACAATATACCCATCAGGCAAACCGCCTCCCCACCAAGAGACTTCAAAGCCATTGGCTCTTACTTCAAAAACGCTAGCGGCAAGCATCATTCCCATCGGAAGAAAACGCACCAACACTTCGTTGATTTCGGTGACAATTTCCCCGAGCGGTAGTCCTTTCGCCGCCATGGTAAAGAATGCACGCGTCGCAGGCAGCGCGGAGATCGCCGCTGGTAAACCGTGTCCTGTGGCGTCAGCGATCATCACATAGACACCACCGTGTGGCCGCTTTGCAAGCACAATCAAATCACCGTTAAAGATGGTTGAGGGGGTCGACAAATAATGGATGCCGTACACATTGCTGACCTGGCGGCTCATCTCTTGAGCGAGATTGGCAAAAATCGACTCGGCAATCGAATAGTCGTACCGTACTTGCTCATGAAACTGGCTCAGTTCATCACGCTGCTGCATCACTTCATTGTGCATTTTGACAATCCGATAGTGCGCTTGCACCTTGGCAATGAGGACATTGCGCTCCACCGGTTTGAGGATAAAGTCATCACCAAAGGCAAGGCAGCGCTCAAAAGAGGCGCGATCATCCAAAGCGGTTAAGAAAATGATCGGAATGTGTACGTTAGGAAAGGCTTCTCTGACTTCTTGCGCGGTAGTGAACCCATCTTTCACCGGCATCATGACATCCAACAAAATCAGATCCGGCATCGAATCCATCTGTTGCATCGCCTCCACCACCCCTTGGCCATTTTCAAACATGGTAATGCGTTCGGTGATGTGATCGAGAATAAAACGACACAGCTCACGGTTGGTGGCGTGGTCATCGATGATCATGACATGCATAGGCAGTCCTTACTCTATCGAGAACTTCTTATCGAAACGGGAAATGGCGAGGATTTTTCGCACCTGTGGCAAGGTGTTGGTGATGCGAATCGCCCCATCGGGCTGCCCGAGATAATTGTGCATGTTTAACAGCATCCCAAGCCCTGCACTGTCGATATAGTCGACTTTGCGTAAATCAATGGTGAAACGATAACTGTGTTTGTCTGTATAGCAGCGCCGAAAATCTTGAACGAGGTTAAACCCAAACGCCCCTTCAATGGTGATGGTCACCTCACGTGAGCCTGAATTCACTGTAGACTTAACCGACATATTGCCCCCTTGGTGGATTAAAACAGCTCAACTTCGCCTTCATCAATGTTTGCTTGCGTTGCCGCCGGTGAACCTCTTT
The DNA here is from genome assembly GCA_036903855.1 of Vibrio cholerae. Taxonomy (GTDB): domain Bacteria; phylum Pseudomonadota; class Gammaproteobacteria; order Enterobacterales; family Vibrionaceae; genus Vibrio; species Vibrio cholerae_D. Next base: position 564,433 of record JACGDM010000001.1, read on the forward strand.
GCTCAACCTGTTCAAGCAATGCGTGCAGTTCACTCGCAAACTCAGCGTCACTGAGGGTGCGTTCTGTCCATGCCAGCGTCAGATCGGCCAGCTGTTGGATAAACGCCACGCTACCTTGCGCGTACTCCCCTTGCTGCGTAATGATGTCAGCAAATTGCAGGGCGCGAATGCCATTGGCAACCTGAACACTGAGCAGATCACCGCTGTGCTTGATTTTGTGGACTTCTTGTTCAACCGACACATTGAGCTGCTGCACGCCTCGCAACATGTCATCGACTTTTTCTTTGGACTCGATCGCTTCCGTCATATCGATGGAGGCCATCTCCCCAACGGTTTTGTTGGCCTCCTGTACCGTGGCTTGCGCGGTGTTAATTTCGCGCTCAATTTGGTTATTCAGCTCTTCCGCTTTGACCGAAAGATGGCGTACTTCATCGGCAACGACGGCAAACCCGCGCCCGGCCTCACCCGCTCGCGCCGCTTCAATCGCCGCATTGAGCGCCAGTAAGTTGGTCTGCTCGGATAACCCGCGCACTTGGTTGAGTAACTTAAACACCGAATCGAGCTTGTCTGACATATCATGAATGCTGTGCACCGCAGAAATACTTTTTTCTGAGACGATGACTAAGGTGTCCACAAAGTGGCGAATAATGGCTTCGGTTTTCGGTAACACTTGGCTAATGTCATGATCGCTGCCGTGATTGCCTAGCAAGGTGTCCACCAATTCACTCGTCACTTGGCTCTGCTCTTCCGCCAGCTTTTGCAATTCAAAATAGCTTTCGTTTAAGGTGTCTACTGATTCATCTACCACGCTGCGTTGATGGCTAAGCGGCTCCGATAATTGAGGGATAACACGTTGCAAGATGTGCCCCAACGCCGCTTCCCGAGTAGGGTTAGGATCATCGCTCGAGGGGGCCTGTGAAGACGCAGCGCTCTCAGTTGGCATCGGGCGAGGCTTGGCTAAGACAATCCAAGGCACCGCCGCCACAGCGATCATTAAGGCAAGTTGAAGCTGAGACGGCGCATAACTCACCCCCACACCCAACAGCAGCACTTGAATAAGCACCGCGAGCGCGCAGCGTACTCGATGACTCAATATTCTCTTTTTCTTCATAGGCTCACCAACTGACAAATCTGTTTCGGTATTTTATGCAGCCCGAGAACGTACTCCGCAGCGCCCAAATGCACCGCGGCGCCCGGCATGCCCCACACCACAGAGCTCAACTCATCTTGAGCAATGGTCGGCGCGCCTTGCTGCTTCATCTTCAACATGCCTCGCGCACCGTCTTTACCCATACCGGTGAGCAAGATACCAATCGCGTGCTCACCTAAGGTCTCGGCAACGGCATCAAACATGACATCCACAGAGGGTTTGTGGCGATTGATCGCTGGCCTGTCGTCAAGTTCTGCGTATAACTGCCCGCCACGTCGGGTAACGACCAAATGCTTATCGCCGGGGGCTAAATAGGCGCAGCCTGATTTCAGCGCCTCACGAGCCTGGCCAAGTTCTGTCACCTGGATATCCGAGTTCGCGTCGAGCCTGCGCGCAAACGAGGCGGAAAACGTCGCGCTAATGTGCTGGGTAATCACTATCGGCGGCAGACCGGCAGGCAAGGTTTTAAGCACCTGATTGACCGCTTCCGTCCCTCCCGTGGAGGCGCCGATGGCAATCAGCTCAATGTGATTGGTTTGGCGTATAGGATCGAGTTTTTGCGCATCAGGCGCCACTGTCTCTCGCCCTACGTTGGCACCCGCGGCGACTTTGATCTTTTCATTCACCAGCTTTTTGTAATTGACCATCTCGGCCGTGTTTTGCACCGCAGGCTTGGGAAAGTAGTCCACCGCCCCGAGTTCCAGTGCCGCCAGCGTCGGCTCTGCGCCGTGCTGTGTTAACGTGGAGATCATCACCACGGGCATCGGCCGTAAACGCATCAGATTTTTTAAGAACTGAACGCCATTCATTTTTGGCATTTCGATATCCAGGGTTAGCACATCGGGATTGTGTTGTTTGATCAATGCCCGAGCTTGATACGGATCTTCTGCACTGGCAACCACCTCAAGATCCGGATCGCTGTTGATCAGCTCTGTCAAGATCGCGCGGAATACCGGAGAATCATCGACCACCAATACTCTGATTTTTTTCATATAAACAGCTCCGCGTCATCGCCATTGTCACGTTCGTGCTCCAACTTATAGGCATAGGTCGATTCTTGTTGATGCACCGTATGCACTTCACTAAAGGGCACCCGTTTCAGCCACACTTTTCCAATCGAGGGATCAAAGAGTATTTTTCTTGGCTCCATTCCCCCAAGATCTTGCGCCACCACATCCAATTGCTCGCGCTCAACATAACTCAGAATAAAACTGACGTTTTTCTCCCCTATCATCGATTCTTTGCCGAGCATTTGCGCCCCACCAAACAGTTTAACCACCAAGCGATGCCGACGTGCACCCAAACCAATCAGTTGATTGATCAACATTTCCATCGCATAACAACCGTAGCGGGAAGCACTCGAATCCAACGCGCTCGGCTGCCAAGATTTGATTTGGCTGCGATTCTCAAAAGGGAGGAGAAAGTGATTCATGCCGCCAATACGTGTGACGGGATCCCACATGCAGGCTGAGATGCATGACCCTAGGCCAGTCACGATTAACTCGTCACTCGCCTCGCTGCAATAGACGCCGCCGGGGTACACTTTGACAAAGTGCTTTTCCCGGATGGGGTGATAAAACCGACTGATATGACAAGCCCCGTTTTGCGGGTCGACGTTCGGGCCGTGGTATGGCGTCATAACCGCTTCCTACTTTTTGACATAAATTGTGTGACCGAGGTGATGAAAGCAATCCACTCCATCAGGTAAGCTCTCCGAGTGGCCTAAAAACAGCACCCCATCAGGGGATAGCTGTTGATAGAAGCGTTTGAGCAATCGCGCCTGCGTTTTTTTGTCGAAATAGATCATCACGTTACGGCAGAATATGACATCAAAGCTCGCTGTAAACGGCCAAGTTTCAAGCAAGTTGAGTGGTGAAAACTGTACGTGATCCATTAGACGCTGTTTGACTTTGATCTGGCCGCTCTGGCGTCCCACACCTCGAACAAAGTTCCCCTTTAGATAGTGGTTAGGAATAGAGTTGAGTGCCTCATCACTGTAAATGCCAAGTTGCGCCTTCTCGAGTACCGCAGTATCTAGGTCTGTCGCAACAATCACGACTTCGTCCAACTGGCCTTTGCGCTCAAATGCCGCAAGTGAAGCGGCAATACTGTAGGGCTCCTCTCCACTAGAGCAGCCCGCGGACCACACCGCGACCTGCGTTTTTCCTTGCTCTTGCCACTGGCGACTAAGCACCTGCTCCAAAAATTCAAAATGGTGGTACTCACGGAAAAACGACGTTTTATTGGTCGTCAAACAATTGATGAAAGTGACTCGCTCCTGGCGGTCATTCTCAATCAACGGGCGATACTCTCTAAAACGGCGCAGCCCCAATCGGCGCAACTGACGACTGACGCGGCCATAGACCATAGCGCGCTTCTGATCCGAGAGAAAAATGCCCACGTGTTTATGCATAAACCATTGGATAAAGTGAAAATCTTTATCCGTGAGCTCAAACTCTTGCTCGGGTAGCGTCAATTCCGTGTTCAAAATTCTTCCCATTCGTCGCCTTCCTCTTCCACCTTAAATGCCGTGTTGCTGGCTTTGTTGGTGCGAATCTCTCTGACGTTATTTTCGTTAGGGGCTTTGTTGCTGCGCGAATCAAAGCTGGCCACTTTGGCGTCGGTCACAAAGAAGTTCATAAGATTGAGCAACTCTTTGCCTTCATCTTTGAGCGATTGACTGGCGGCTGAGGTTTCTTCAACCAGCGACGCATTCTGCTGTGTCATTTCGTCCATCGTCGCGACGGCTCGATTGATCTCATCAATGCCGGTCGATTGCTCCACACTGGAAGAGGCAATCTGTTCAATCAACTGGTTCACCTTCTCCACCGCTTCGACAATTTCACTGAGTGTGTCGCCGGACTCCCCAACTAAGCGTGAACCTTCATCGACTTTCTCCACACTGTCTTTGATAAGGCCCTTGATCTCTTTGGCGGCCGCCGCACTGCGCTGCGCTAGATTGCGCACTTCACCCGCGACAACGGCGAAACCGCGCCCTTGCTCGCCAGCGCGCGCCGCTTCCACCGCTGCATTAAGTGCTAACAAGTTGGTTTGAAAAGCAATTTCGTCTATGACGCCAATGATGTCGGAAATCTTTTTACTGGCCGAGTTAATGTCAGCCATCGCAGAAACCGCCTGGCCGACCACTTGTCCGCCTTTGGTGGCTTTTTTCGTTGCATCCACGGCCAATTCGTTAACGCCTTTCGCATTGTCAGCATTTTGTTTCACCGTTGCTGTCATCTGCTCCATGCTCGCCGCGGTTTGCTCGAGATTCGCGGCTTGAGCTTCTACTCGTTGACTCAAATCGTTGTTGCCTTCGGCGATCTCTGATGAGGCGGTAGCAACGCGTGCCGAAGATTGCGTGATCTTATCCACCATGTCGCGTAAGTTGAGAATCGAGGTATTGACCGATTGAGACAAGCGACCCAGTTCCCCGTTATTGCTCTCGGGCATCGTCGTATTAAGATTCCCTTTCGCCACTTGGCTCATCACATCAATGCACTGCCCTATCGGTGTCACCATAGTGTCGAGTAGGCTATTAATGCCATCCCCCAACTCTTTCATAAAGCCGCTGTACACACTGGTGTCAATCCGCTCTTGCAGCTCACCGGCGATCGCTTTTTGTATCAAAGACTCGACCTGACGCTGCCCATCTTGTTGTTCGGTAATATCCACCCACTGTAAGGCAGGACCGATGTACTTGCCTTGGCCATCTTTCATGGCAATACAGGTCAAATTGAACTCTAGTCCTCCGACCGCAATATTAGAGCTAAATGGCAAGCGGTCAGGGTTAGCAATGATGCTCTTTTGATGGGCGGGGTTTTTATGGAATACATCGATGTTGCGCCCGACTAAATTGCTGGCATCAAAGCCGGGAAGTGCTTGTCTTAGCTCCGCTTCACGCGATTTCAGCAAAGTGAGCAAAGCCGGGTTGACGTAAGTAATCACCCCTTCCATATCGGCCATCATTAGATTCGTCGTCATGCCCGCCACAGCAGAGGCGAGGCGCCCAATCTCTTCTTCTTTTGCTCGCTCATCGGTGACATCGCGCCACTCTAGCGTATTGCCGATGTACGCCCCTTGGCCGTCGTGTATGGCGGCGACGTTCAACTCAATCTTCAAATCACCAATGGTGATATCGGTGCTGTAAGGTAAGTTATTCGGATCGGCCAGCATCTTGCGCTGATGAGCAGGGTTTTGATGAAACTCATCAATACAACGCCCCATAAGCCATTCCGCACTTGCGGTAAATCCTGACCATACCGAGCGCAGCGTCGCCTCATGCTGGCGAAATAGCGTCAGCGTCTCTTTGTTGATGTAGGTGATCAAAAAGTCTCGGTCAATCATCACCATGGCAGTTTGCGCTTGGTCAACAGCGGCTTGGAGTCTCGCAATGTCTTGGCTTATCTGCTCAGACTGCGTGACATCAGACCATTCCAAGGTATTACCAACATACTGCCCTTTGGCATCTATGATGGCGCCGACGTTGAGTTCAATCCTCACGTCTTTGACAGAAATGGTCGTGGTGTAAGGTAAATTATTGGGATTGGAAAGAAGTTGGCGCTGGTGGCTTGGGTTAGCGTGGAACGCATCAATACAGAACCCGAGTAAGTCATCTTCGTTTGCCTTAAAACCCGGCCACATTGATTGAAACAACGCTTCATGGTGCTTAAGTAGTTCCAGAGACTTCTGATTGAGATAGGTAATCTTGAAATCACGATCAATCATCATCAGCGCGGTTTGCGCCGCATTCAGTGCAGACATGAGTTGCTCTTTGGAAATGCCGCTCTCTTGCTCCACATCCAGAGTAAAGTCTTGAGTCAACGTGTCTTCCGTCGGGGTTGAAAATTGCTGAGCTTGCTCTGCCTTTCTGTTCCAAAATCCCATACCTGTCCCTCTTCTTGCCATGCTCTATTGTTATCAGTGTTTGCTTTAGACCCAGCTCTCATGTTGAGTCAGTTCAGAAAGCTTTTCGACATCCAATAAAGCTTCCATATTCAGTAGGATGAGGTGGCCTGCTTGCACCGAAGCGAGCCCCCGAATAAAACGCTGGTCCACCCCCATCGACACTTTAGGTGGTGCCTTGATGGCCTCATCACTAAGGGGATACACCTCTGACACCGCATCAACCATGATGCCAAACGGATTGCCTTGACCATCACTCAACACCACGACGACCGTCACGTCGGTCAGCTCGGTTTTGCCCAGACCAAGACGCATTTTGAGATCAATGATGGGTAAGTACTCGCCGCGAATTTCCCACACGCCTTTGAAATAGTCCGGCGAGTTCGGGACTTTGCGTACAGGCGACCAACCTCGTAGTTCTCGCACATCTAAAATCGGCACACCGTATTCGTCATCTTGTAGGGTGAAACTTAAAAACTCATGTCGGGTTTCCATTACTTAGCCCTCAAGATTTTGTCCATGTTGAGCAGCTCGTGGGTATCAAGCAGGGACATCACCTGCTCGCCCACATTCATCAACCCAACCAAATAGGGTGTCACGGCCGTATCGCCGACACAGGGGTGAAGGGTTTTGTCGTCTTGCGCTAACACATCGCTGACCGCATCCACCACGACGCCCATCAGGCGCTCGCCTTGATCACCCTCTTCTCGCAATACAATCACAACGGTCGTCGGCAAGTATTGGCATTCACCTAACGAAAATCGTCGTCTTAAATCCGTCACTGGCACGATCATGCCGCGAATATTGATCACGCCACAGACAAATTCTGGGGCGCGAGGTATCGGCGTCGGCTTTTCCCAAACCCGAATCTCTTCGACATCCTTAATCGGCACCGCATACAACTCGTCAGCAAGCAGAAAGCTGAGAAAATCCGCGCTCTGCTCACCAAGCTCTTCGCTGTATTGCCCAGACACTAGCGCCGCGTCTTGATCTAGCGCATCTGTATCAGGTTGAATGGCGGTCACTTGATTCATGATGTCTCCCTACGCCGCTAATCCGTTACTGCCCGCCGCATCATGGTGGGTTTTCAAAAAGCCGGTGATTAATCCCTGAATATCCAAAATCAGTGACACCGACCCATCCCCTAAAATGGTGGCGCCAGAAATTCCCGAGACTTTGCTGTAGTTCGACTCCAAACTCTTGATGACCACCTGTTGCTGCTCTAACAGTTCATCAACCAATAACCCAACGCGATTGCCTGCCGCTTCAACAAAGCACAATATGGGGTGCTCACTGGGCGTAGCGGGAGCCAGTTCGAGTTCAGATTGCAGATTCATGATAGGGATGCTTTCTTCGCGTAAGCGATACAACAACACGCCACCGGAAGCGCGTTTGATTTTGCTCTCATCCAAAGAGACCGATTCGATGATGGTCAGCAATGGAATGACAAACACTTGGTCGGCCACTTTGATAAGCTGACCGTCCAAAATCGCCAAGGTAAGGGGTAAGCTGATGGTGAAACGGCTGCCTTTGCCCAGCTCGGATTCCACCTCGATGTGGCCGCCCAATTCTTCAATGTTGCGCTTGACCACATCCATACCCACGCCTCGTCCAGAAATATCTGAGACCGATTCCGCCGTCGAAAAACCGGGGGCAAAAATCAGGTTCATCACCTGCTGTTTGGAAAACTCGTCCCGGTTGGCATCGCTCGCGACAACGCCTTTTTCCTGCGCTTTACTCCACAGCACATCGCAATCGAGTCCGGCGCCATCGTCGCATATTTGAATGATGATAGAGCCACCTTGATGGAAAGCATTAAGCTCAATGGTCCCAGCCTCGGGTTTACCTCGTTCACTGCGCGTCTGGCGTGACTCTATGCCGTGGTCAATGCCATTTCGGACCAAATGCACGAGTGGATCAACAATGCGCTCTAGCACCGTTTTGTCGAGTTCCGTGTGCTCGCCCTTAATCACCAACTCCACCTGTTTGTCCAAGCGAGATGACAAATCTCGAACCAAGCGGGGGAAGCGACTAAAGGCAAAGCTCATTGGCAACATGCGAATATTGAGGACGTTATCTTGCAGCTCCTTGCTGTTTTGCAACAGCTGCTCGAGGCCAGCTTTGAGTTTATCCAATTTATCAGGGGTAAAATCGTTACCAATTTCCGTCAACATGGATTGCGTGATGACCAGTTCGCCCACCAAGTTGATCAAGCTATCGACTTTATCAATATCTACCCGAATGGAACCGACGCTTGACTCGGTTTTCGTCGGCTTAGACGCGGTTTTCGCGGGTGTCTCAATGCTTGGTTTGGTTGCGCTAGGTTCAGATGCTATGGGCTTAGGTGTAATGGGCTCAGACTCGGTGGACTTAGACGCCGTCGAAGCAGAAGAGATTGACTCCGATGGGGCGACTTCTAGCGATGTCTCCTCACCCCCACGCTCACCACTCTCTGGTTTTCCTCGCGTAATGATGAGATCGCACTCATCCTCTACCCATTCGAATATCTCGCTAATCTCTTCTTGCGCGAGCTGACCATCCATAACGAGATGCCATTTCAAATAACAGAGCTCCGCCTCCAGTTGCTCAATCATGGGTAAGGTGCTGGTGTCGACGCAAATCGACATGTTCGGATCCAGTTCATGACATTCGCGAAGGATGCGTAACGGGTCGTTGCCGCTAAAAAACAGTTCAGGATGGGGAGCAAACGTGATGTGATAAGGTAGAGACCTCTCATCGGATGCCTCCGCCAATGACTCGTCGGGCTCACTTTCAACGCTTGGTTCGTCACCTAATAAGCGTTCTAGCTCCTGACTGATCTCAGTTTTTAGGTTGGATTCATTAGGGACGCCAGACTCGTGCGCCTCAAGCAACGAGTGTATGCAGTCAACACTGCGCAGCAAGAGATCAATGCTGGCGGGGGTTAATTGGCGCTCGCCATTACGCACCAGATCCAGATACGCCTCAACGGAATGAGTAAACTCGCTGATATCGAGTAAGCCAAACGTGCCGGCTCCGCCTTTAATCGAGTGGGCGGCGCGGAAAATGGTGTTGATCTCTTCACTGTCGATGTTAGTGACATCAAGGTTGAGCAACACCTGTTCGAGAGTCTCAAGGTTTTCCCGACACTCTTCATAGAACATCTTACGCAGTTGACCCATATCTAGCGACATACTTTCCCCTCAAACGCTCTCTGTTCTAAACCGCTGACTACAGCACGCGCTTCAATGTTTTTAGCAAGGTATCGGGATTGAATGGTTTCACGAGCCACCCCGTCGCACCGGCCTGTTTGCCCTGCAGCTTTTTATCCGCACTGGTTTCTGTGGTAAGCATGAGGATCGGCACAAATTTGTACTGCGGTTTCTCTCGCAGCGCTTTAACCAGCTCAAAGCCGCCCATGTTGGGCATGTTGACATCGGAGATCACAACGTCAAACTTCGCGCTCATCACTTTATTCAGCGCGTCTTTGCCATCATTTGCGGTTTCTACCTCATAGCCGGCATCTTTCAGGGTGTGACTGACCATTTGTCTGATTGATACAGAATCGTCAACAGCAAGAATTTTAGTCATGAGATCCATCTCCAACGTCTGAACTTAACTTCAATAAATGTTGTAAACCCAAGGCGTTTGCTCCTTGTTTTAATGTGGCGCTCGGATTGTCGAGTCGTATCTCGACTGAGTCGCGCTCTGCACTAAGAAAAAGAGAAACAAGGACCTGTAGGCCCGCGGCGTCGACTCGCTGCACATTAGAGGCGAGAATCACAAGCGAGCGATGATCATGAAGCCACTGCTTAGATTCAGCAGCGACATTGAGCGCACTTGAGATATCAAGCGCGTCAGGAAGTAGACAATCCTTTTTCATTGTTATTCTTATTTCCTAGCCACAAAACACTACGCACAAAGTTTTATATTGAGTTTAGGAAAGGTTCGTCATTTGGCAAATGTGACTTAACTTTTGATACAGCAAGTTGCCGTTAAAATTTTTGTCGTTGGGATAAAAACTATCGAAGATTTAGTGAGTTGCCGATAGAGGCGATTTTGAAAAAAATTCTTATTTTCTACTGTGTTTTATTGACTGGTTCTTTAGTACTAGTTCGCAAACGCGTTGAAGGAAGGGAGTTATTGAATGAGATTTTACAGTGTAAATCGACTCGATTGTGTGGTCGTTTACACTGTAAATTTATCGTCTACTTTACAGTGTAAATTGGACTAGCCAGAACATTGAGATAACCAAGTTTCTATATCAAGCCGAAGCTGAGCTTCGACCTGCTTTTTACCAGGAAAACCTAATGCCAAGGCACACTCACTCCAGCTCTGTTTTTGCAATACCTTTCTTATCATCACATCGCTGAACGCCTGAAAACCGTGTGTGAATGAAAAGCGATCGAGCAGTGGCGCACAACTGTCATAACTCGCCCCACCTTTTACATAGCACAATAGGAGCGCCGCCGTCCCAGTAGGGACAATGGAAGCATTAGTTTTTGGTGCCAAACTACGGACGACCTCAGTTTCAAGTTGGTGCAAACTGTCCGAGAGAGAATAGTGGAATTGCGTGGCGTAATGTTGCGCCACCTGTGCTAGCCACTCGGTATCGCCTTTGATCATAATGACTGAGTGCGTACCGCTGGCGCTGTCTCGTTGACTACTCACTTTGATCGGTGCAAAACCAGCTTGGCGCCAAAACTTAACCAAATCAGCGGTGGCGCCAAAGCTGGTGGAGAGAAAGTCACACTCAACGCTCTCTTCAAGCTGGGCGAGTACCGACAGCCCTACTCCACGCCTTTGCAGATCGGGATGAACCGCTATTCGCATGACACGCACACTTTTTTGCTGCGCCGCTCGCTCAATACCAAATTGACTAGCTAGGGTGCTCGGCACCAATTGACCTTTGGGGCGTCGTTTACTGAGCATAATTTCTTGCACCAGCTCTGCTGGCATGTTGCCCTCATCGACGGTCAACACGCAGGCAAGGCATGTTCCTGACTCAAACTGAGCATACACGTTGACGTTGACCTCATCGAGGATAAGCATCAAATCATTGGGTGACGTCTGATAATGGGCGTTAACCAACAGCGCAAAGCACTGGCGCAGCAACTCAGGTTTTGCCAACAGCTGCGCTTTGTCGATGTGGGTGAGCGCGATATCTGGCAACTGAACAGGCGCCGGTTCTAACTCGACGTCTAAGGCAAACGTCGAAAAATGCCATGCTTCTAACGGATCGCCCGCGTTCCAACGAATCGGTTGTTGAAGATGACGTTGTACCATCCCCGGTCTTGCCACTTTAAGCCAATCTAAAAACTTGAGTGTAAAGCCGCGTCCACACCCCTCATAGCCGTGAATAGTGGTCGAAAACACGACACGATGATAGCGCTCTGTGATCTGTTTAAGCATGGAAATAGGAATCGCAGACGCTTCATCGACCCACAAAGCATCACAATCCGGGCGCAGGCGAAGTAACTCATCTGGCGCAATAAAAGCCAGTTGACTCTCTTGGTAGTCTATGCGTGATTTGCTGACCGTGGCGCCCTCTAGTTGTGAGGCTGCGTGCTCAAACACTGCGCGCGTCGCGGCCAAACTCGGCGCACAGACAAGAAGACGTTTTCTAGAAGCCTTCATCAACCTTGCCGCCGCAATGCCTAATGCGCTGCTTTTTCCTCGTCCTCGGTCTGCCGTTAACACCAATGGGCGCTTTCTGTGTCCTTCCACCACGCGACAAATCGCTTCAATCGCGGAGTTTTGCTCGATAAACGGATCTTGAGTTTGTCCACTCGTCAGCGTGATGTTGGGAAGTGGTTTATCGGATGATAACCAATACAAGGATTGCATTGAGCGCCGCAACCACGTTTTCGATGGGGAGGTGTGAATGCGCTCGTCAAGCGTGAATATCACGCCCCCGCCCCCTTTAACCGCACCGAGCGCCGCGCTGACGCTGTTGGCATCGAAATCGTCGTTCACCGCGACCACTAAGAGCTCTATCTCTTGGCCCAGTAGCTGAGTGCCTTGCTTAGCCGCTAGATGACGAACAGGACGATCTTCTTGATTAAAGACAGTGTGACCGAGACAAACCGCCGATTGAGCGCCGCTCGCTGAAAGCGCAGTGCGCAATACCGTGTGTTGCCATTGACCATCGCCTTCAATCACCACACCATAACGATGACGCATTAATTGGGCTTGTTGAAAAAGATCGCGAAAAAAGGACTCTATCGGATTCATAACACGTAGGTAACGGTGGACGATAGAGTGAGTATATCACTCTCGCTGCGACATTCGCTCATCGTTTCTGCCCGACGCCACTTGCGCCAGCAATAAAAAACCGCTCGAACAAGGAGCGGTTTTAGATGACGTTGATGGAGAGGTTACTGGAGCTTGGCTTGCAAGAAATCCAGAATATCTTGCATCAAAGCATCATCGACTTTCTTTAGGTTCAGCGACAAACTGGAACCTTTGCGGCTGTAGCTCGCGCGGCCTTTGACCAATTCAGTTTTCGCACTGCCACTGGATTTGCTTGGCGTCATCTCTTCAATCCAAGACTCAATCGTCTCAGAGACTTCTTTGGTAATGCGTGCGACCCCCTGGGCTTCAGTGCGCTGCCACACAAATCCCTCTTCACACTGACACTTTTCAAGCAGCTTTGCACGGTTCTCATCGCTGAGTGCATTGAACTGCTTGTGCAACTTCACAATGGTAGGTCGACCTAAATCCGCCACGTTCGGGTACGCTTGCAGCAGCTCAAGCGGCAAATCAGCGGCTTTCAACGCCCCACTGACTAAGGCTTCACTGCACTGAAACATCTTCGCCAGCGCTTTCTGATCCTCGGCTTCGCCGCTAGCGAGCTTTGCTTGCATCTCTTTGCCCTTCTCATACAGAGATAAAGGCTTGTGGGCGTTCGCCACATCGGATAAGAATTTTGCATGTTGGGTGTTGATGTCATCGGCAACATAGATCAAGAACTCTTTGTTGGACAAAATACACGACATGCGGCGACGGCTACCATCGAGTACTTCAATCTTGCCATCTTCACGCTTGCGACCAACGGCCGGATACTGCTGGCCGCGCTCACGTAAAGTGGCCAACACATCCGATAACGCATGCTCATTGAGGAAAGATTGCTCGCGGGCATTATCCGCAAAGACAACCGTCTGCGCTTCCACTTGATCGGCCGGAATACGCACCAACTCAAACTGCACTAATTCCTCACCCGCAACGGCTAGCTCGATAAACTGCGCTTTATCTTTCGCTGCTTGCTGGGCTTCTTGTGGTGTCGTGACTTGGCGTTTATTCGCCTTACCGAACAGTCTTGCATTTAAGTCTGAAGTTTTAATTGCCATACTCTAGTTTACCCCTGATTCAGTGATGACCAGTGACTGTGCAACACGCGCTCAAGCTCCAGTGCACTCTTTTGTACCGCATCTTGCGCGGTCGCTAGGGTTTTCTTACCGCCTTCGAAGTCGCCGGTCGTGAGGTCAAACACCGTGCTGTAGGTGTCCGCACAGGTTTCAAACGCGCGGCTTCGCGGAATGGTGGCCATCATCACCTGATCGCCAAGCAAGTAGTTCATCTCGGTCAACACAGAGACTTGCTTCTTGTTGTCATCTTCAAACATGGTGGGCATCAGACGCACGAACTCAAGCCCTTTCCAATCTTCTGGGAACATTTCATACACCGTCGGCAGGTGCTGGAAGAAGTTGACGGTCGACGCCCAATCCAAGCGCTTCGCCGCACAAGGGATCAGCAGCGCATTTGACGCGTACATGGCATTCCATACTAGGGGATCCACGTGCGGACCGGTATCAATCATGATGACATCAAAATCTTCAGCAATCTTATCAATCAGCTTTTCTTTAAGTAGTTTTACGATATCCAACGACTGATTCTGCGACAAGCTTTGCCACGCTTCTGCGTTAAACATCGCATCTTCTGGGAAGGCAGACACGGTTTTTAAATTCGGGTACTGCGTTGGCAGCATGACGTTTTTGCGCAAAAATGCCTTATCGACCTCAGTACCTTCAGGTACGTTATCAAGCATGATATCTACTGCAGAATAGATATTCTGGTGTTCACTGATGCTAATTTGTGGATTTAAAAATAGACGCAACGACCCTTGTGGATCTAAGTCAATCAAACAAATGCGGTAACGTTTATCCAGATTGAGCGCTAAGCACGCCGCTAAGTGCACAGCGGTCATCGACTTACCGGTTCCGCCCTTTTGGTTCTGAACGTTAATGATCCACGGCTTATTCTCTGTGTTCTTTTTACGTTCATGAAACTTGGGGATGCCCGCCGCATCCATCAACATGTGCGCTTCTTGCAATGAAATGGAGTAGTGATTGGCGTTGTTTTTCGTAAATTGGTGACCGTCCGCTTCGAGCTTACTGATCGCATCGTCTAGTTTGCGACGCGTTAGCCCTGAGCGAGTTTCCATCAGCGCTTTCGACATCGGAGGAAAATGTTCGTCACGACGTTCTTCTAATACGATCTCTATGCGGTCCGCTTGAACTTGAGCCGTCTGCTCCGCCAATTGGTAGAGACTCTCTATGGTTTGTTCTCTTTTCATTGCCAAAATCCGTTGTAAGTTACTAAAACAAATTGTACAGCATTTAATAAAACAAACAATAAAAAGGTGAACGTTCACTTATGGATTAAAATCACATTAAATAAAAGAAATCGGATAAATTTGATGACTTCTTGCAATCTGATGTTATTTTCGTCAATAAGGTGAGCAAAATCGCCTAAAAATCTTTGCCACTTCACTTCTCTTTCTAACCGTTCGTGAAAGTGTTACCTTGTCACATATTTACATTGTAAACTACAGAAGTAAACCGAAAGATGAAAGTAGGGCAGAAGTGTGGTCGTTTTAATCCAACGAGTGCGTTCAAACCATTAATGCACCACAGCGTTCGTATTATTCACTTCTGACATACTCACCACAAAAAATCTCATCGCCTGTATCGGAACGATTAAGTTTTCCTCCTATTTTACGGAGCGTGTCATTTCAACCTTTACCGATGTAACCAAAACCTCAGTCGTTTTGCGGTACGAAGCCGTTTACGAGAGAAGAATGAGTGATAATAGCGCTCGCAACGCCATCATCATGCAACCGGATCCAGCGGTTGAGTATTCGAAACGATGATCAAGGGACATCACTTGATCATGCTTTCGCTCGAAATCGATGAAATTGGAACGATGATCAAGGCAACAAACCCTAAATCTCATCAATTGAACCTCGCGATCTTTCATCGAGAATGATCGGATCAATGATCAAGTGAATTGATGCTTCGGAAGCATGTAAAATAGAGCTTTATTTACGGACAAATGCCGATGGAATAAGAACTCATGCCAAAATAGCGGTGTCTAGCCAACAAATCAGATTGACAGGCACGGAATACGAGAAGAAACACGAATCACTTGATCATGCTTTCGAGCTACATCGTCATAGAAGCCGTTGAGAGCAAAGTTGGCCGAGGTTGTCGTTCAAATGCGATGATGGACAATAAACGGTGGAAATCTGAGCGAAATAAGCGACACTGCTCAGAAACATCAGCAGAAATGGTGTTTCCTTGATCATGTTTTCGGCATCACAGAGCGCTCAGCACAACCAATAAACCGCCGCTTATTGACACTTAACGATGCGCTCTGTGGATAACGTGTGAGAGAGTGATGATCATGCTTCTGCCAGCCCAATGATCATTGATTCAGAAACCACATGATCATGGTTCTTGGATATTTTGATCATGCTTTCAATAACTTAATGATCATGCTTTCGTATTTCACATGATCATGCTTTCCAAGTCAGAAAAAATAACGCGCCAATAAACAATGACTTAGAAGGGAACTGACGGCCAGATCATAAGATCATATAACCAATATAGATCAAATAAATCAAAAAGATCAGTTATTTAAAAACCTCTAATTTTTTCTTTATTTATGATCTTTTTTTCTTTATTCTTCAGGAACTATAGCGATATTACGGCTAGTGTGATACGGATCTAATCATGAGTTCTGACGAAAAAATACTGATCAAAGCCCCAAGAAGCCACAAGGATGGCCATTTATTTGAGGTGTCTGAAACGGCTGTCCACTGGATAGAACAATACCAACACTTCAAAGGGGTGACGAAAAGTATTGTCGAACTGCTCAATCTCATCTCACTGCGAGGATTCAGCAGCAAAGATGGTTTGGTTTCAACCACTGAGTTGATCGATGCAACAGATGGGCAAGTCACACGAGCAGCCATTCAGCAGCGATTACGCGCCGCAGTCAACATCGGCCTGTTTTTACAGGTACCAGTGCGTTTTGAAGAAGGGCTAGCGGGCAAAACCATGCTCCATCGCTTTGTTAACCCAAACCAGTTGATTTCCGTGTTGGGCGCCACCAGCTTGGTCACGGAATCGGTGAAGCAAAGTGAGAAACAAAAACGCTCTAAGGCACTGGCTCAAACTCAAGTGAACAAACGCTTGCTCAATGAGCATGGCTTGAATATTCCCCCTGCAATGAAAGATGAGGCGGATCAGTTTGTGGTATCGCCTACCAACTGGGCGGGCATTATCGATCAAGCCTTAGCGCCGCCCAGAACGCGCAAACAGTACCAAAAAAGCATGGTGTCGATCTCAGGCACGCGTGCGGTGATCGAAACACGATCATCAAAAAACATCATGACGGTGGATGATCTGATGACGCTCTTCGCGCTGTTCACGTTAACCGTGCAATACCATGAGCACCACCAGCAACAATATCAACTCGATGCAACGCACGTGCCTAACAAAACACCACTCTACATCACCGACATTTTGTCGCTGCGTGGCAAAAAAGACAGTGGCCCTGCACGAGACTCCATTCGTGACAGCATCGATAGAATCGAGTTTACCGACTTTCAGTTACACGAACTCACTGGCCGTTGGCTGAGCGAGAACATGCCAGAAGGCTTTAAGAGCGATCGTTTTCGTTTCTTGGCCCGTACCATTACCGCATCGGAAGAGGCACCTACAGAGGGCGCTGATGGCGAAATTCGCATTAAACCGAACCTCTACATCTTGGTTTGGGAGCCGTCGTTCTACGAAGAACTGCTCACGCGTGACTATTTCTTCTTGTTCCCACCTGAAATTCTGAAGCAGCATACCTTGGTCTTCCAGCTGTACAGCTATTTCCGTAGCCGTATGGTACGTCGACACACAGATCAAATGCTTTTAAGCGAGCTAAATCAAAAACTTGCGCGCAACATTGAGTGGCGCCGTTTTTCAATGGATTTGATCCGAGAGCTGAAAAAACTCTCGGAAGGGAAGGGCAGTGACGATCTGTTTGTGGTCAATTTGTGGGGTTATCACTTAACGATCCGCGCGATCGCGGAAGGCGACAAGATCAAAGATTACGAATTCGACATCAAATGCGATGCTGAAGAAGTGCTGCGTTATTCGCGTGCACGTACCACCAACGCGGGTAAGCGTAACATGGCGCCGACGCTGCCCAACCCGCTACGTAATGAGATGGTTACACGTCAACAGCTTGATGAAATGTCGCAGATCATCGACGGCGAGTTCGAGCCTATCCAACGTAAAGAGCGCGCGGCAAAAGGCAAATTGGGCCGTCGGGTAAAACAGCGTAAGCACTTAGTTGAGATCAACGCCGATGAGATCACCATTACTCTCTCCAAATATACCTCTCCAGAGGCTCTAGAACGCTCTATAACGGCGTTAGCGGCGATGACAGGGCATTCCCATAACTCCATCCAAGAAGAGTGTCTGGAGCTGATTGACAAGCTTGACTACCTGCGAGTCGGAGAAGAGGTCATCCCATACGAGACTTTGAGTAAAATGGTCGAGTTGTACAACAGCCAAAGTGAAAACAAGCACTTGTCGATCGAACGCTTGATTGCGGGCCTCGCGGTGCGCCGAAAAGTGTGCAAACAAGTCCATGAAGGGCATCTGGATGAGACCGTATTCCGTGCATTAGATGAAGTGGCGGTGTAGTTTTCAGCCTTGTCTGACAATTGGACACTATCACTACATTACCCTGACACTTTACTGACATAAAGCGCGCCGAGCTTGGCTATTATTTATCCCGAATAGACAACCTTTTGTCCTTTCTGATGAATGAGAGATAGGATTATCTCTGATAGATTGGCTCATATTGTTACATTCATTCTGAATATTTGGCGAGTTCGATGAACTCGCTATTTTTTTGCCTATTGATCCCCTATTTCTCCTTTGACGCTGCTTCTCTCAAGCGCCCGCGCGACCTTCATCACCTTGATCATGCTTTCGGATCCAGTGCAAGATTACCGACATCCCTTGATCATTCTTCCCAAGATTGAAATCTCAGCACCGAAACCGCTTCGATTGAGTCTTCTTGTTTGGATGAACCTTGGTCTAAGGATGGAGTCAGCCCGTTGTTACGCTTCGGGAGTGCGGAGAGTTGGATGTGGCATAGGGCACACCGTAGAAAAAATGAGAGCTGGATCGCCTGACTTTTCTTAAGGGTAATCATTTAAATGTATCGCTAGTTTTTCTGCCCTGCAAAGGCTATTTATAAAATAATCGGTAAGAGTGTTCGAACTATTAGCGCAATCACATTCTGACGCTAAAATTCTTAACAAGGGATAGGCGTATTTGCTACAGATTAGGCGTCCCTAGCATGGTTTGTTCGGAGGTTACTATGTCCATCAATTCTATTGACCATGATGAAATGACTCATATTGCCGGTAAGTGGGACTTCACGGAAGAAGTAGAAACAAAAGAGCCAACCAAGGCAGTCAAATCTGCCGAGGCACGTAGACGTATTGAAGCATTGAGAGAGATACGTGAAAGCGGCTTATCGATTGAAGAAGCGAAAGAACTTGGCTTACTTCATTAAGCAATCCCCTAATTAGTTAAGGGCGGCCATAGTGCCGCCCTTAGTTTTTGCCAAAAGAGCGCTGTTTTTTGATCTCGGCGGGTGAGCGAGGTGATTGAGACTCTACTTTGCTCGCTGGTGTGTGGTATATTCCCACTCCATATTTTTACAGAAACTGAGCGTGATTGATGTCGATTAACCTGTCGAACCTTCCTGCCGAAGAAAAAAACAAGGTTGAGCTTGATAAACAAGCATCATTTTTGGTTTGGAAGCTCCGTGAGGCCAAAACTGGCCCTGATGAAGTGAATCAGCAAGCGGCCAAAATCAAAGACGAGAACGAGAAAGCGTTCTTCTTAGACTCTGTAGCCAAATATAAGCGAGTAATGGGCGTGTTGTGACCCCATTTCTCAGCAAGGCGAGAAATTGAAAAGCCCTCGCATTTTGCTAAAATCCTTCGCGTTAAATTGAAATTAGAGAGAACATCCCGATGGGAAGAAGTTTTGAAGTGCGCAAAGCCTCAATGGCGAAAACTGCAGGCGCAAAAATTAAAGTTTATTCCAAATACGGTAAAGAAATTTACGTGTGTGCAAAAAACGGCGGTTCAGACCCAGACATGAACCTGTCGCTTAAGCATTTGATTGCAAAAGCGAAAAAGGACCAAGTTCCTGCGCACGTGATCGATAAAGCGCTAGACAAAGCCAACGGCGGGGGCGGTGAAGATTACCAACCTGCACGCTACGAAGGTTTTGGTCCGGGTGGCACAAGCGTTATCGTTGACTGTTTGACCGATAACGGCAATCGTACTTTCCAAGATGTTCGCCAGTGCTTTGTGAAAACAGGCGCGAAAATCGGTGTGGAAGGCTCAGTATCACACATGTTCGACCATCAAGCGGTGTTCCAGTTTAAAGGTGATGACGACGAGGTCATCCTAGAGACCTTGATGATGGAAGATGTGGACGTCACTGACGTAGAACTGGAAGATGGCGTGATCACAGTGTTCGCACCTCATACCGAGTTCTTCAAAACCAAAACGGCATTGAGCGCAGCGTTCCCAGACTTAGTTTTGGATGTTGAGGAAATCACTTTCGTACCGCAGACGCACACGCCAGTCAGCGGTGAGGATGCGGAGAAATTCCAAAAGTTCCTTGATATGCTTGATGATTGTGACGATGTTCAGCAGGTATACCACAACGCTGAATTGTCGTAATCGACGAGTAAGACGAAAAGAGTAACAAAAACCGAGCTTGGCTCGGTTTTTTTATGCCTGTGAGGTGGTCTTCGGGCTAGCCAACCAGGCTGATAAGCGACGAATTTGTGGCAGTACCGTGAGGTTCAAGACCAAAGCGCATGGCCACGCCAAGGTAAAGCCTCTCATCCAAGCGGCGGGCCATGTGGCGTTAAAGCCCAAATTGTAGCCAGACAGCAGACCAGACATGATAAACGCCATTGTGAAGGATGACAGTAGGGCTGAAATCCAAAATTGCTTACGACTCATTGTAGCTCCTCATTAAATGGTTGTTTTGGCTATTCTGCATGTGCGTCACTGCGTTGGAAGTTAGGCAATGAGAATAACTATTGATTCGACTTTTAGCTTATAACGATCCAAAATTGAGAAAAATAGTCAGGTTTAGAAATATGAATTCCATATTCGGAAATATAGACGATCTCTACCTCTTTTGTTGCGTGGTGGAGGAGGGCTCTCTCTTGGCTGCCTCTCGAAAGCTTAGTTTGCCCGTTTCGACGATGTCACGACGCCTCTCTGCGTTGGAATCTCGCTTAAATACGCGTCTACTGGAGAAACAGGGTAGGGAGTTAGTAGCGACGCAAAGTGGTAAACAAGCGTTTACCCAATTGCGCAGTGGCATGGAAGAGATCGAGACTGGGTTTCATCAACTGATTTCTAATAGCCAAGAGGTATCCGGTACCATCAAGATAGCGATGCCACACAATTTCTATCAAGGCTTTGTTGGTCAAGTGGTCGAAAATTTTGTGTTTGAGTTCCCGAAAGTCTCGCTGGATTTGACCTTAAGTCAGCAACAGGCGATTCCACAAACCGATCGAGACCTATTGATGACGTTTGACGTTTCCGAGATGGATGACATGATTGCGCGGCCTTTGTTCACGGCTCAGCACGGCTTCTTTGCTAGCCCTGAGTATTTGCAAAAAGTCGGTGAGGTTTCCACCCTGCAAGCTTTGACAGACCTAGATTGGGTAAGTTTGGATCACGCCACGGATTTGCCCATTTATCAAGACAACACCTTGGTTGAAGTGCTTCACATCAAACCCAAGTTGATAGTCAATGATATTCTCGCGGTGTGCCAAGCGGTAGAGAGAGGATTAGGTGTTGCGTCTTTGCCTTACCGCCACGTGATGAAAGAGATGAATATGCAGCGAGTGATGCCACAATATCAACGCGAGCCGCGTCAAGCGTATTTGGTCTATCGACAACGGCGCTATCAACCGCGCGCGTTGTCTTTGCTCATAGATCGCCTATTGGAAGGGGTGAAAACCATGCATCTACCCAACCGGTTTACAGTGTAAACCTCGACGATTATGCGACACGCTTTCTATCGTGCGCTAGCGCCGAAACCGCTTGAGGCAGCAGTGACATAATGATCATGCCCAGCATTAAGCTGTACTGAAAGGGAGTGAAGGATTCACCAAGCAGTATCATCCCTGACACGATGCCCGCGACCGGATTGGCAATGCCGCCAAAAGTAAAATCGACCACGGTCATTCTTTGTAGCAGCCAGACATACATGGCGTAGCTAAACGCCGTATTTAGACCGACCACCCAGACTAACCCGAGTGCATTGCTCATTGAAAAGTGCTCAATGACGGAGGCGTACTGCTCCGGGGACGAGACACTGTGGAGTAGCGCCGCTAAGGTGAGTACACCGCCCCCAATGAGTAACTGCCATGTCAGGACTTTCCACCAGTGGATGCGACTGCCCAAAGATTTGGTCAACGCGCTGCCTGTTACTATGCATAAAATCGCGCCCAGC
Organism: Vibrio cholerae; assembly: GCA_036903855.1. Classification (GTDB taxonomy): domain Bacteria; phylum Pseudomonadota; class Gammaproteobacteria; order Enterobacterales; family Vibrionaceae; genus Vibrio; species Vibrio cholerae_D. Next base: position 586,318 of record JACGDM010000001.1, read on the forward strand.
ATGGCGAGCAAGCCAACCGGATCAAGGACAATCGCACTGGGATCGAACAACCACCACGCAAGCATGATCAAGGATGCGCCGCAAACCGATTGCAGCAAGGTCGGTCTGATTTTATGAACGAGCGCCGCGTAGCCCAGCGCAAACACAGGAACAGAGACCATGCCAACACCGGCAATTGCAGACGGCAATCGCAGTGCCATGACAAAAATCAAGCTGAAAAACAGCCCGATGTTGACCGTTCCGAGTAGAGCCAGTACTCGCCATTCGCCTCTTTTGGGCCAGCTCGGTTTTATTGCTAGCAATAACAGCCCAGCCGGTAGCGCGCGCAATGCGCCAAGAAGCAAAGGCGGCCAGTCTGTAAGCGCGAACTGTGTCACGGCGTAGGTGGTACCCCAAAAAAAAGCAGGGATCATGGCAAGCAATATATTCATTTAATTTATCTTTACGTTAAGATATTGGCCCGAACCATACGCCTATTCACCGTGCTTGTAAAGTATCTTTATGTTAAGGTAAATCCGCATGTCAGAATAATGGAGAGGCACCCCGGTGGATGTCATTGACACCTTGACCCAGCAGTGGTCGACAGAAAAACCGCATCTCGACACAGGGCCGATGGCCATGATGGGGCGGCTATTGCGCATTGCGAAGCAGATCGAAGCGTCGCTGGCTCAATTGCACAAGCAGTATGACTTGAAATTGGGAGAATTCGACGTCTTGGCCACCCTGCGCCGCAGTGGTGCGCCGTATCGTTTGACCCCTTCTGAGCTTATTAACGCGATGCTGCTGACCTCTGGGGCGATGACCAACCGTCTTGATAAACTCACAAGTAAAGGCTTGATCGTACGTATTCACAGTGAGCAAGATAGACGCAGCGTTGCGGTTGAATTGACGGAGCGTGGGCGCACTGTGATTGATGCCTTGCTCGAAGAGCACGTGGCCCTTCAGCATCGCCTTGTCGAAGGACTGAACGTTTCGCAGCGTGAAGCGCTGACCGTTCTGCTTAAAGAGTGGCAGCAGCAACTGGAATCTTAGATGACGGACAACCAAAGAGTATGCCGATGCAATTAACCCCTGCCATAGCGCTTCATATTGTTGAGCGCGCCTCGTCCATCTTGCCTTATCCCGTCAATGTGATGGATGAGTGTGGCATCGTCATTGGTTCGAGTGACGAGAGTCGTCTTCATCGCTCTCATAAAGGCGCCTTATTGGTACTGCAAGAGCAACGTGCGGTCGAAGTGGATAGTTCGATGGCTAAGGCGTTAGTGGGGGTTAAACAAGGGATCAATTTACCGATTCGTTATCGTGGACAAATGATTGGCGTAGTCGGCTTATCCGGAGAACCCCAAGAGGTACGCTATTACGCTGAGTTAGTCAAAATGACGGCGGAAATGGTCATCGAGCAAGCCGCTTTGGTGGCGGAACTGCAATGGGATAATCGCCATAGAGAGAAACTCCTGCAGCAATTACTAGGAGCGCCAAATGTTCAAGAAGGGCAATTGGCGACGATTGCCGAGCGGCTTACCATTGATTTGCGTCAGCCACGTCTTGCATTGATCCTCAAAGTGAGCTCAACGGTGCCAACGCCTTTGTCGCTAGAGGCGATTCAAGCGCTCATTGCGGATTTAGAGCATACTCAGCGTGACGCATTAATTGGCCTGATGCCCGACGCACCGGATGAGATTGTCTTGTTGGTGCCAGCGCAAGTTAAGGCTCAGCTCTGGGATAAATCTCGTGAGGAACATGCATGTTTGAGGCGATGGCAGACCATTGAGCAGTGCATCCAGCGCCATTGTGATAGCGGCTACTCCGCTCGGTTGACCGTTGGGCACTACTATCCTGGGCTAGATGGTCTTAAGCGCTCGTATCTCAGCGCTCAATCACTGCTGTTTATCGCCACTTCTGAATCTCTGACCATCCAGTTTTACCATCAACACACCTTGGCGGCATTGGTGGCGAGTTTACGACAATCGTCCTGGCATCAACATCAGCTTGTAGAGCCGATTGAGCGTCTAATAGCCAAAGATCGTAAGGGCGTGCTGCTACATACGCTACGCACCTATTTTGAGCACAATGAGGATGCGATGAGCACGTGCCAAATGTTGGATATTCATAAAAATACGCTGCGCTACCGTCTAGAGAAAGTGGAAGTACTCACTGACAAACGACTTTCTTGCCTTGAAGATAAAGTGGCGCTTTATCTCGCGCTGCAAGCAAAAATTGTGTATTGATACAATAAAATGGTATTATTTTTCACCAATATTGTCACTACATCCAATTTAATGACGTTCAAGCCATTCTATACTGGTGATACTCATTTGTGCTTGGCGAAATAGGAAAACCGATGAAAGTAGTGATTGCACCAGATTCATTTAAAGAAAGCTTAACCGCGATGGAGGTTGCTGATGCGATTGAGCGAGGCTGCCGCTCCGTTTGGCCGGATGCGAATTACATCAAGCTGCCGATGGCCGATGGCGGGGAAGGTACAGTGCAGTCGCTGGTTGATGCCACGGGAGGCAGCATTGTACCCGTATTGGTAACCGGCCCGATGAGTGAGCCTGTTGAGGCGTTTTATGGATTGCTGGGTGATGGCCGCACTGCGGTGATAGAGATGGCCGCGGCATCGGGCATTCATCTCGTTGCCGCAGAGGATCGCAATCCGCTTACCACCACCAGCTATGGAACGGGAGAGCTGATTCTCGCTGCCATCGCACAGGGCGTCACGTCCATCATCATTGGTATTGGTGGGAGTGCGACCAACGATGGTGGAGTAGGCATGTTGCAGGCGCTTGGCGTGCGTTGTCTAGATAGACAAGGCAATGAGATCGCATTTGGTGGCGGCGCGTTGCGTGAGCTGGAGCGCCTTGATCTTAGTGGGCTCGATCCTGCCTTGACTCAGGTGGAGCTCAATGTCGCGTGTGATGTGGACAACCCACTGTGTGGTGAGCTTGGCGCTTCTGCTGTGTTCGGTCCGCAAAAAGGGGCGACAGCGGCGATGGTGAAGCAGCTAGATGACAACTTAGCGCATTATGCTGACATCATTGAGCGCACCACTGGGGCTATGGTCAAGCATCAGGCCGGAGCGGGCGCCGCTGGTGGTCTAGGGGCGGCGCTACTGGGCGTGCTTAATGCGAAGCTGACACCCGGCATTGATATTGTGATGCAAGCGCTGGCGCTTGATTCTCACCTCCAACGTGCGGAGTTGGTGATCACAGGCGAAGGACGCATCGATAGCCAAACCATTCATGGGAAAACCCCCATCGGTGTAGCTAAAGCCGCCAAACGCTACGATATTCCTGTGATCGGTATTGCCGGTAGCCTTGCTAAAGATTGCGCTATTGTCCATCAACATGGGCTTGATGCCGTTTTTAGCGTCGTACTCGGCGCGACCGATCTTCCTACTGCACTAAAAGAAGCCGCCTTCAATGTGGAGCTGACGGCGAGAAACGTTGCGGCGGCGTTGGCTGTGCATCTGGATTAAGCGATCGCGGCCCTCAATGGGGCCGCTAACTGGTGGTTATTCGAGAAACGCGTCAAGGGCTTCTGTCGGTTGACGCGTGTCTGGATCCCACGCTCCCAAGGTATAGCCCTGCCAGCTATAGGCTTGCGGCTCCCAGTAAAAGATCCCGAGTCCTTTTCCTTGATCAACGCTACGTACTTTTTCAATCATATCGGCGACGATCGTTTTCGCCTGCGGTTCATCCCACGGCACACCGATTTCCGTAATCATGACTTCACTGCCGTAGCGACCCACTAAATCATTTAAATTGGCTAAACATTGGTTGTTGGCCTGTTGCCACGACATGCCTACCGCATGCATTGGATACGAAGACGCGCCGATCACATCCCACCATGCACTGTTGGACTGTAAACCATCGAGGATCCAACGAAAGTTAGCATTGTCATGGCAGTTGGCTAAGTGAACGATCACCTTGGCATCCGGGAAGACTTCTTTCGCCGCGTTACGGCCACTGTTGAACAGCCAAGCGTAATTGCGCATATTGCTTGACGCCATGCCCTCATTCCACAGCATGCCGTTGTTGGTTTCGTTGCCCACCTGTATCCATTTAGGGGTGATCCCTGCCGCTTTCAGTGCGTTGAGTGAATCTCGAGTGTAAGACCACACTTGGCCCATCAGATCTTCAAAACTGAGGGATGCCCATTCTGCGGGTTTCCATTGATTACCTGGGTCAGCCCATGTGTCGCTGTAATGAAAGTCGATCATGACATCCATATTGGCTGCTTTGGCCCATTGCGCTTTGACGATGACATCATCAATAGAGCTGTAGTATCCATCGCTCGGGTTGACCCAGACACGGAGTCGAACGGCATTCATACCGTGATCGCGCAGGATGGATAACACATCTTGCCGATAGCCCCAGTCATTATAAAACTCGTAGCCGTTATCTTCCATTTCGGTTATCCAGCTGATGTCCGCCCCTTTAATTAGAGCATGAGATGAGCTAGAGGAGACGATAGTGCCTAATATCGCCAAGGTTTTAATGAGAGTGTTCATAGATTCACCATTATGATTATATTCACGTTATTGTCAGATTGATTGATGAAAAGAATATAGCAATGGCTGAGTCTTATTGATCAATTAATAAGCACAATGGATGGATTATGGGTGAGTTTATTTTATTAACTGTGATGATTTGAGAGATCTACAAAGTAAATTTACTAATAAAAATGTTAATGTGATCGCCAAGTCATGCGTTCTTTAACATTGAAAGGAATTTTAATATTAATCGCCAGTGTTCAATTTGGTAGAAAGTGGTGGCGATGCACTCCTATTAAATGCAACACCACCTTGTGATTAACTTACTTTAATAGACGGAACCTTAAAACTGTCTCGCCAGACAAATTCATGGCTAAAGAACACGGTTTTCTTATATTTTCTACCTTCTGCTTGTTCGATGAACATATCAATGGCGGCTTCACCCATCTCAAATGGGAATAAACGCATAGTGGTTAAACTTGGGCTCATGTGGCGAGCAGAGGAAATGTCGTTAGTACCAATTACTTGAATATCGTCAGGAATGGTCAAGCCATGCTCATAAATGGCGCGATAAACACCCACTGCGACCATATCCGTTGCCGCGTAGACGACGTCGGGTAGCGCATCGAGCTGCAGCATTTCCTTCATGGCTTGATAGCCAGACTCAATACAATACTCTTTACTCACTTTACACAGCGCCTCTTGATAAAGGCCATGTGCTTTAGTGACTTCGCGAAAGGTGTGCAACCTTGCTTCGTTGTTGCCGATGAACGCGGGACGTTGGCACTGGCTTTCCAGCATGTGATGCATTACCTCGTTGGCTAAGCCCATTCGATCAATCAGCACGGAATCAGTCTTGCTGCCGAGCGGATTGGAATCGACGAAGATAAGGTTCTTATTGTTCTGGTATAACGTAGCGGTTTCGTAGCGTGTAAAATGCCCGACAGCGATCACTGCCGCAGATTGCTGAATCAATTCTAAATTTGAACCGACCTGATGCAGGTGGAGCGTGCGTAGCGTAATCCCTTTTTCTAAACAACGATTTTGTATGCCCGCTCTGATTGATGTGAAGTACGGGTCATCAATCTCCTGCGTGGGGGTGAGAAAGTTCACCATCACCACTTCTTGCTCCGACTGAACGTCAGCCACTTCCACCACTTTGGCATGAATAAACTGTTTTTTACTTCGTTTTGGCGACTTGTAGCCTAGCGCTTCGACGGCTTCTAAAATGGCTTGTTTTTTGTTGTCGCTCACTGACAAAGTCGGATCGTCATTGAGAAATCGGGATATGGTCGAGGTGGATATATTCGCTCTTTGTGCAATATCTTTTAGTGTAGCCAAGTGGGTCACCTATATTCATATCTGCCGTTGGCCCCAAAGCGCAAGCACGGCTTTGGGGCAGGCGTCTTTTTCTAATGAGTAGAGTCTACCGGAGTAAATTCAACCGTGTTTCCATCAGGTTCAAAAATGTGCAAATGAGATGGAGACGTAAACAATGAGATCGCTTCACCAGGTTGAACCTGAGTATCCCCGTGATGCAGATATTTAAAGTCATCCACACCACCACATTGACCAAAGACATACGTCATTCCGCCAAGGCGCTCGACCACTTCGCACTGAAAATCTAACTGGATAACATCGTCGGTGGTTGCGAGATGTTCTGGGCGAATCCCCAATGACAACGGCTGACCAACCGCAATTTCACGGGTTTGAATCGGAAGGGTTAACGCATCGCCGACGTCCAGTTTGACGGTGAGGCTTGCGCTGTCCCAAGCGAGAACGCTACATGGCAAAAAGTTCATTTTTGGCGAGCCAATAAAGCCGGCGACAAATTTGTTTTTCGGATGGTTGTACAAATCCATAGGGGAGCCCACTTGTTCCACTTTCCCATCGCGCAGCACCACGATTTTATCTGCGAGCGTCATGGCTTCCACTTGGTCATGGGTAACATAAATCATGGTCGACTTAAGCTCTTGGTGCAGTTTAGCGATGTGCAAACGCATGTCTACTCGCAGTTCCGCATCAAGGTTGGATAAAGGTTCATCGAAGAGAAACACTTTGGGATCGCGAACAATAGCGCGCCCGATGGCGACACGTTGGCGCTGACCGCCGGAAAGTTGGGCGGGTTTACGATCAAGAAGATGCTCCAGTTGCAGCGCCTTGCCAACGAGCTGGACTTTCTTCTCGCGCTCTTCTTTTGGCACCTTATTCACCTTAAGTGAATAGCCCATGTTTTCTGCCACGGTCATGTGAGGGTAGAGCGCATAGGACTGAAACACCATGGCGACACCACGCTCAGACGGTGGCGTATCGTTGACGACGTTGCCTGCAATAGAGATGGCACCGTCGCTGATCTCTTCAAGACCGGCGATCATACGCAGAAGCGTTGACTTACCACACCCTGAAGGCCCGACGAACACCACGAACTCTCCTTCGTCTATAGAGAGATTGACGTCGTGAATGGTTTGCGTATCGTCGAAACGTTTTACGACATTGGATAGCTGAATCGAAGACATGTTGAATTCCTCATTAATGATATAAAAACGTAAATAAAATGATGTGATCGAGTTCTTTGTTATTTAGTAAATTTTATTTTTACTTGTTTGATTTATCACAATACGCGTCGCTTAAAGTGATTTAAATCACATCAATGAATAACCCATATGGAAAACTTAACACAATGAAGCATATTTGCACCATAAATTTTATTTTTTACCAAACAAACAAGGCGTGAAATTTTATGGATAATAAAAAATTTAGTAAAAAAATAAGTGTACTTGCTGCGGCTACGGCTCTATTTTGTTCGCCGTTGGCACTGGCTCAGCAATCACTATTGGTCTGGGAAGACATTCAAAAGTCTTTTGGTAACGAAGAAGCGGTAGCGGCATTTGAAAAGCAGCACAATGTGAAAGTTAACGTGTTGGAAATGCCTTACGGTGGTCAGGTGGAATCTTTGCGCATGGATGGCCCTGCGGGTACAGGTCCGGATGTGATTTTGATTCCTCATGATCAGATTGGCGGCGCAGTGATTCAAGGTCTGTTGTCTCCGATTGAGGCAGACAAAGCGGTCATTGATACCTTCAGCCAATCATCGATTGATGCATTGACTTACAACGGCGTGCTTTACGGCCTTCCTAAGTCGGTCGAGACGGTGTTCATGGTGTACAACAAAGACCTCATTCCAGAGTTGCCTGACACCCTGGAAGAGATTTTTGAGCTGTCAAAGAAAATGCGCGCAGAAGACAAATATGGCCTACTCGCGAAATGGGATGAGCTGTATTACACCTACGGCATTTTAAATGGCATGGGCGGGGATGTATTCGCGAAAAAAGAGGACGGTTCCTACGATCCTAATAAAGTCCTTCTCAATACTCCGGGAGCCGTGGAAGGTGCTAAATATATTCAAAAATTCTATGAATCAAAAGTCTTTCCAACCGGCATTATTGGAAATAACGGTTTGAATGCCATTGATTCATTATTTACCGCCAACAAAGCGGCTATCGTTCAAACCGGCCCTTGGGCACTTCAACCTTATAAAGAAGCAGGCATCAATTATGGTGTTGCACCGCTACCTAAATTACCTTCAGGTGAGCAAATGGGCTCCTTTATGGGAGTGAAAAGCTACAGCATTTCAACCTTCTCGAAAAATAAACCATTGGCGCAAGAGTTCATTGAGTTCGTCAACAATTATGACAACGCTAAGCGTCGCTTTGAGCTTACCGGTGAAGTCCCTGCGGTCACTAAGCTAGTGGACGATCCTGTTATCAAAAACGATCCAGGTGCACGCGCGGTGGCGATGCAATCCATCCACGCAACGTCGATGCCTTCTATCCCTGAAATGAATGAGGTGTGGGATCCTGCTAACAGTGCGTTGCAACTGATTGCGACCAACAAGCAAGACGCGAAAGGCGCACTCGATGCCGCAGTAGAAAGCATCAATATGCAGATTGAGGCGAACCACGCCATGATGGGCCAATAACCGAGTAAAGAGTTCGGTTAATGGTTGGTGCCAGCTCGTCTGCTCCCGGTTGGGGTGGGAGCTGGTCACCAATAGGATGTTTTCCAAATTGGAGTTGTAAGAGATGTCTGACATGAGTGAACGTTTAGAGCAAGGCACGGGGCGTATGCGCTCTCATCGGTTGAATGCTGCTTTACTCGCGTTAATTCCCGGCTTTGGCCAGTTTTATAATCGACAGTTTGTCAAAGGCGCGATTTTCTTTGTCCTGTTGACCAGTTTCTATGGAGTGAGCCGTGATTTTATTGCTCATGGGATGTGGGGGTTGTTCACGCTGGGAGAGAATCTGCCACAAGACAACTCGGTGTTTTTGCTCGCTGAGGGCATTATTGCCTCACTGGTGATTGTCTTCGGGCTGGCGGTGTATGCACTTAGCATTAATGACGCGTACAAGAACGGTAAGTTACTGGATGAGGGGCGCCCGCTCAATTCACTCCGCGTGCAGTATCGTAACGTCATCAATGCGGGCTTTCCGTATTTGATGATAAGCCCAGGCTTTATATTGCTCGTCTTTGTGGTGGTGTTCCCGATTATTTTTGGTTTCGCTATCGGCTTCACCAACTACAACCTATACAACTCACCTCCAGCGAAGCTTGTGGATTGGGTTGGGTTAAAAAACTTCTTTAATATTTTCCAAATTAATTTGTGGCGAAATACCTTTTTCGATGTATTGCAATGGACCATCGTCTGGACGCTGCTGGCCTCTACATTGCAATGTACCGTTGGTGTCTTGTTAGCGATTTTAGTCAATCAGAAAGACCTGAAATTTAAGCCTTTGATCCGCACGATTTTCATTCTTCCTTGGGCTGTACCGGGATTCGTAACAATCTTGATTTTTACCGGTATGTTCAATGACAGCTTTGGCGTGATCAACAATGTGATTCTCGATTTCTTTGGGATTGAGCCCAAAGCGTGGTTGACGGACCCATTTTGGACCAAGGTGGCGCTTATTCTGATTCAAACCTGGCTCGGGTTCCCGTTTGTCTTTGCCATGACCACTGGTGTTCTGCAAGCGATCCCTAACGATTTGTATGAAGCAGCGACCATGGACGGCGCGAGCAAGTTCCAGCAGCTGCGTACGATTACTTTGCCTTTGGTTCTTTACTCCATCGCACCGATTTTGATTACGCAATACACCTTTAACTTCAATAACTTCAACATTATCTACCTATTCAATAATGGCGGACCTGCGGTGATAGGCAGTAACGCTGGTGGTACCGATATCCTCGTCTCCTGGATATACAAGTTAACCATGTCGTCGTCTCAATATGGTATCGCATCGGCCATTACGCTATTGCTATCGATTTTCGTTGTGGGTATCGCCCTATGGCAGTTCCGTATGACCAAGTCATTCAAAGAAGAAGCGAGATAAGATCATGAGTATTAAACGCAGTAATCGCATTCGATTGACATTGAGCTACCTACTTATCTTGTTGGTATCGGTCATCATTATTTACCCATTAGTATGGACCGTTGGCGCATCGTTTTACCCAGGTAACAGCATTATGGGTGAGTCGATATTTCCCGACAATCCGACACTCAGCCACTATGCGACCTTGTTCGCCAATGACAAAGTGGCCTACTTAACGTGGTTTTGGAACAGTTTAAAAATCAGCTTTTTGACTATGGTTCTGACGTTAATCAGTGTCTCTTGTACATCTTATGCGTTCTCCCGCTTTCGCTTTAAGGGCAGAAAAAATGGCTTGATGTTGTTCTTGCTGCTGCAGATGATTCCTCAGTTTTCGGCACTGATTGCGATCTTCGTTCTGGCGCAGATGCTCGGCCTGATTAACAGTCATTTGGCGCTGGTTCTTGTCTACGTGGGCGGCATGATTCCGATGAACACCTACTTGATGAAAGGGTACCTGGATGCCATTCCTAAAGATCTGGATGAATCCGCAAAAATGGATGGCGCAAGTAATATTCGTATTTTCCTAGAGATTATATTGCCGATATCCAAACCGATTATCGCTGTGGTGGCACTATTTTCATTCACCGGTCCTCTTGGCGATTTTATTCTTGCCACCACAATATTACGCACACCAGAGAATTATACCTTGCCTATCGGTTTATATAATCTCGTGGTGGAGAAAATGGGCGCAAGTTATACCACATACGCAGCAGGTGCGGTTCTTATTTCGATACCTGTAGCACTTCTGTACCTATCACTACAAAAATACTTTGTATCTGGCTTAACGGCAGGTAGTACCAAAGGCTAACTATAGAGAGAAAGATATGAACACAACATTTAAGGCTGCACTTATTAGTGCGGCAGTGGCTCTTGCTGGCTGTCAATCAGCAAATACATCGAACAATACTGTAGATAATAATAAAGGTGAGGGTGATTATGTGATTACCGCACCCGAGCTAAGAAGCGATTTTATTCGTGGTATGGATATTTCCATGCTGCCAGAAATAGAAGCATTAGGCGGTAAATATTACCAGAATGGTTCAGAGCAAGACCTGATTGAAATCTTAAAAGATCATGGCGTGAACTCCATTCGTGCGCGTATTTGGGTTGACCCAACGTCGGCATCTGGCGAGGTATTTGGCGGCGGAAACAACACGCTTGAGCGCTCAATTGAACTGGGTAAACGTGCTCAAGAAAATGGCATGACTTTCCTACTGGATATTCACTACAGCGATTTCTGGGCGGATCCTAAAAAGCAACAAAAACCCAAAGAGTGGGAAGCGCTGACGTTCGAGAATCTGACACAGAAAGTCTACGACTATACCGCTGAAGTGATGAAGGCGCATCAAGCAGAAGGTGTGGTGCCAGATATGGTTCAAGTCGGTAATGAACTCAACGGTGGCATGCTGTGGCCTGATGGTAAGAGCTGGGGCCAAGATGGCAAAGAGTTCGATCGTTTGTCGCTATTACTTAAAGCGGGCATTCAAGCCGTGCATGACAACGACAATGGCAAAGACATCCAAATCATGCTGCACCTTGCGGAAGCGGGAGACAATGGCTTGTTCCGCTGGTGGTTTGACGAAATTACTAAGCATGGCGTCGATTATGACGTGATTGGTATGTCTTACTATCCGTGGTGGCATGGTCCTATCGATAAAGTGAAAGCCAACATGAACGATGTCATCAGCCGATACAACAAACCCATTGTGTTGGTCGAAACCTCGTTCCCATTCACCAACGAGAACGGTGACTCACTCGGCAATAGCTACTCTGAGTCCGGTCCTATTGAGGGCTACAGCGTCTCCGTGAATGGCCAAGCGCAATACCTGGCGGACATCATGACTCTGATGAACGATTTACCTAACGAGCAAGGACTGGGTATCTACTACTGGGAACCTGCGTGGCTACCTATTGACGGGGCGACGTGGTCAACAGAAGCGGGAATGGATTACAGCGGCGACAAATGGGACATGGGCAACTCCTGGGAGAACCAAGCGCTGTTTGATTTTGAAGGCAATGCCCTGCCGTCATTAGAAGTATTTAAAGGTCAATAATGAATAATAAACAACACATCATTCCCAAGATTAAAGGCTTGCTCCACGGGGCAGATTACAACCCAGAGCAGTGGTTGGATCGGCCCGATATTCTGGCCAAAGATATCGAACTGATGAAGCAGACATGTTGCAACGTTATGTCAGTGGGTATTTTTAGCTGGGCAGCGCTGGAGCCAAGTGAGGGAGAGTTCCAATTTGAGTGGTTAGACAATGTGTTAGATAGCTTAGCTGAAAACGGCATCTCGGTGTTCCTTGCGACACCGAGTGGCGCGCGCCCTGCGTGGCTCTCACAGCGTTATCCGGATGTATTGCGCGTTAACAGTGCACGCGTTAAACAATTGCATGGCGAGCGTCACAACCATTGTTACAGCTCTCCTAATTACCGTGACAAAGTCACCATCATGAACAGCAAGTTGGCAGAGCGTTACAGCGATCACCCCGCGGTGATCGGTTGGCACGTTTCCAATGAGTATGGCGGTGATTGTCATTGTCATTACTGTCAGGAAGAGTTTCGTTTGTGGCTGAAGAACAAATACAGCTCTTTGTACAACCTCAACAAGCAATGGTGGAGTGCGTTTTGGAGTCACACTTTCACCAGTTGGGATCAGATTGAGTCGCCATCACCGATTGGTGAAAACTCGGTGCACGGGCTCAAGTTAGATTGGAAACGCTTTTGCACCGATCGCGTGTCCAATTTCTGTCAGCATGAAATCGCGCCGCTCAAAGCGGTCAACCCTCAGTTGCCGACGACTGCCAACTTCATGGAGTATTTTTATGATTACAACTACTGGGAGCTCGCGAAGTCGATCGATATCGTCTCTTGGGACAGCTACCCACTGTGGCACCGTGATGCTGATGAAATCGCGCTCGCCTGCTACACCGGTATGTATCATGATCTGATGCGCACTTTGAAGAATCAGCCATTCTTGTTGATGGAGTCGACGCCGAGTCAAACAAACTGGCAGCCCATTACCAAGCTGAAAAAAGACGGGGTGCATCTCCTCTCCTCTTTGCAAGCGGTCGCGCATGGCTCGGATTCGGTTCAATACTTCCAGTGGCGCAAAAGCCGCGGTTCTGTTGAAAAATTTCATGGTGCCGTCATTGACCATGTTGGCCATGCTGACACCCGTACAGGTAGAGAAGTGACAGCGGTTGGTGAGTACTTACAGCAGATCAACGATGTCGCTGGAACCAGCACCAAAGCCGAGGTGGCGATTCTGTTTGACTGGGAAAACCGCTGGGCACTGGATGATGCTTCAGGCCCGCGCAATGAAGGTATGCATTACGAACAAACGGTGTGCGATCATTACCGAGGCTTTTGGCGTCAAGGGATCAGTTGCGACATCATTGAGCAATTGTGTGACTTTACGCCTTATAAAGTCGTGGTTGCGCCCATGCTCTATCTCATCAAACCCGGCGTTGCGGAGCGATTAGAGGCGTTTGTTGAGCAAGGCGGTACCTTAGTCGCAACGTATTGGACCGGCATTGTCGATGATAATGATCTCTGCTTTATGGGGGGATTCCCGGGCGGAGAAGCGAGCCCACTGCGTCGAACTCTGGGTATCTGGGCTGAGGAAATTGACTCGCTTTATGATCATGAGCGCGTGGCATTCCGTGTTTCTGCGCCGTCTGAATTTGCGCTGGAAGGGGAGTTTCAAGCGAAACATCTGATGGAGCACATTCACCTCGAGACAGCGCAAGCCTTGGCGTACTACCAAGAAGATATGTTCAAAGACAAGCCTGTCGTGACCCAAAATCAGCACGGTCAAGGGGTGGCGTATTACATCGCAGCGCGTACAGAAACGGCGTTTAATGAGGCCTTCTATCAGGCGATTGTTCAGCGTCACGGTATTCATGCACCGATAGAGAGGATTCCAAACGGGGTATCGGTCACCACACGTGAAGATGCGCAGACACGCTACGTGTTTATCATGAACTTCCTCAACCAAGAGCAGATTGTCCCTTGTCCGAAAGGGCGCTGGGTGTTGGCGGATACACAAGAAGAGGTGACACAGGCTATCGTCGCTAAGCCATATCAAGTGATAGTGATTAAAACGCAGTTATAACCCAATCGCGCCTAACACGCAGTTAGGCGCTGAAAAAACACAATTAAAAAATGAGACGAGATTCGTCTTACGGGTAAGTGTTGCCTAAAGAAAGTGAAGGAAATACTGGCCCAACCAATAACTCGGAAATAAAACAAAAGGGAAATACAATGAAAAAGACAACATTGACGGTCGCTATTTTAGGTTCTTTATTTGCTACTCAAGTCGCTGCTGTAGACTTTCACGGTTACGTTCGTGCGGGGCTAGGTGCCAGTGCAGATGGCGGTGGTATTAAAGGCGGTGATGAGTTCAATAAAACGACATTGGGTCGTTTAGGGAACGAGTACGACACCTACTCAGAAATTGGATTGGGCCAAGAGTTATTCAATCAAGATGGTCGCTCCATGTATTTTGAAAGTATGTTTGAAATGTCTTCGGACGGAAATCTAGAGTCTGAAGGGACCAAAGATGATAGTGCTAACTTTGGGATAAAACAGCTTAATGTTCAGGCGAAAGGTTATATTCCTGCCTCTCCGGACGCGGTGATTTGGGCGGGTAAGCGCTTCTATCAACGTCATGACTTACACATCATTGATACAAAATACTGGAATATTTCAGGTTACGGCGTCGGTATTGAAAACATCAAACTTGATACGGGGGCTATCTCAGCTGCGGTGATCCGATCTGATAGTGAGTTATGGGCTGACGGCAATAGTCTAGGTGATTTAAATTCTTACTATTTAGACTTGCGTTATGCAGGCTTTAGCCCTTGGGAAGGTTCATGGACTGAATTTGGTATTGATTACGCAATCGTCAATCCAACGGATGATCAAGAAGCTGCGGCAGAGGATTTAAAGAATGGTTTAATGCTAACTGCCGAAATCAGTCAGAGTTTCTCAATGGGTTGGAACAAGTTTGTACTTCAGTACATGGATAAAGGCTTAGCGCAAAATGCGACGTCACAAGGTGGCGGTTGGTACGACATTTGGAGTGGTGATGTTAGTGAGGCTAAAGGCTATCGTTTCATCAGTACAGGTGATCTTAACGTCACTGACAGTATTCTTATCAACCATGTTCTGACTTATGGTAAGTCTCAAGATCACGGAGATTACTTGGATAGTGAAGAGCTCCTTTCTTTTGTTGCGCGTCCAACTTATACGTGGTCGCCATACAACAAAACCATGCTAGAAGTGGGTTACTTTGACCAAGAAAAAACGTGGGATTCTGGTTGGGTAGATGCGTTCAGCGGCACCAAATTCACCATTGCTCACGCCATCACTGCGGGTGATTCGTTCCTAGCACGTCCAGAAATTCGTTTCTTTGCTAGCTATTTCAAAGACAACGAAGGGGAGTCATTCAACAGCGGTAAGAGCAATGACACCATTAACTACGGCGTACAAATCGAAGCGTGGTGGTAATCCAACCTTAATGTAATCCAACTGTTTAGATAGGTCAGCGTACCCCAACCTGATCTATCTTTTCCCAGCGTGTGTTGGGATACCTTTCCGATTTTGCTCTTAAAGTGGGTCATATTTATCTGGGGGGATAAGCAAGCAATATGGCGGCATTACCATTTTAAGAGCCTTTTTATTTGGGCTGTTGTATGACATCACTCTCGTTGAAGAATAAGATCATTGCCTTATTCGCGGTTTCACTACTCATTACCATCACTACGGCTTATTTTAGCGTTAAACACGTGATAGGCGATTACATCACGACCTCCTATGAGACGCGCATGATGAAAAACGTTAGCTTGATCAGCAGTGAAATCAAGCAATCGTTAGAGCGTGATATCTCTGTTATTGAAAGTCTCGATTTTGGCATCATTGGTATTCGTGATACCAAACAAAAGCTCGGCTATGAGCAAGTGGTTAAATTGATCAATAAAACCGCGCTGAGTGACAAAGGCAGCCTAAAAGCCGAAGACGCGCAGTATTTCATCGACCTTGCCCGGCAACACCAAGAAGGCATCAAGATCACCCAAACGCTTTCAGACCAAGGAGCGGCGCAAGTGATCATCTCGAAGAAAAAAAGCGGCGTGGTCGATTTCTTCACCATAGATTTAAGTTTGATTGGTGTACTTATTGAGCGCTACAGTATTCCTGGAGTCTACTTTGAAGTGCTTGATAGCCAAGGCCATGCTATCTATTCCACCAGTCAAGCGCACCATCAACTCAAACAAACCGACACCATTACCGTCGGTGAGTCCACATGGACGCTACGCGCCTACATCGAAGCGGACTATATCGATGGCATCACGCAAAGTATCAATCAAGACATCACTAAATACCTTGCGGTGTGCGCTTTCGTGATGCTGATTTTCACCTTATACAGCCTCAAAGTGCAAATTGATCCTTTGGTACGACTCAAAGAGCTGATGGAGAGTCTGTCCGGGCACGATGCGGATTTGACCCAACGCATCGATCTCAACCGTCGTGATGAAATTGGTCAAATTTCTCGCTCGGTTAACCACTTTATGGACAGCTTACAATCGCTGTTTCGCAACATCTCTCACTCGAATATCGCGTTGAATCAAGCGCGTGATGCGCTCGACCATCAAACCAGTTGCAATGTAGAGACGGTTGCTTGCTATGGTGAGCAGAGCGTCAGTCTCTCGCGTGCGATTGAGGATATTCGCCACTCCTCCCAAGCCATTCAGCAACAAACCGACCAAGCGATGCAACTGGCTCAGCAGATCAGCACCCAAGTGGATAATGCGGTAACCAAAGGGAGCAGTGCGGAGAAAAACGTATTGGCGTTGGTGGAAAATACAGAGCAAATCTCCGCGTCAATGAGCGTGATGGATACGGTCTCTGCGGGCATCAGCGGTATTCTTGATACGATTTCTCAAATCGCGGATCAGACCAATTTGCTAGCGCTCAACGCCTCGATTGAAGCCGCAAGAGCCGGCGAAGCAGGCAAAGGGTTTGCGGTGGTGGCCGATGAAGTACGAGTCTTGGCCTCGAAAACGCGAAATTGTACTGCGCAAATTGATTCGTTGTTGGCCCAGTTCTCTGATTCGTCGAAACAGATGGCAGGAAAAATGTCGCAAACACTGGAAAACAGTGAGGCGAGCAGAGTGAGTACCCTAGAGGTGATCGAACAAATTCAACGTATTGAAACCGCGGCGACCGAGATCAATGCGATTAACTCGCGTATTTCACAAGCGTCGGATCATCAATGTTCTATGATGCAAACCCTCAATCAAGAAGTCGCCCAAGCCCATTCATTGACGCAGGCGATCACTCAGAGCGCAGAAGCTATAGCGAAAATCAATGGCGATTTTAAACAAGTGTCCGGCGAGCTAACGCAAAGTGTGGTGGTGTTTAAGGTATGAACAAGGGAGCAACACGCTCCCTTCCTTTACCATTTAACGCGGCTCTCGCACTATTTTGATAGCCCCGTCGAGGTGAATATCACGCTGCGGGTAGGCGATGGTGATGCCGTGCTCGTTAAACGCGGCGTCAATCTCGAAGCGAATCTCACTTGAGACGGATCGAATGCCCCCTTCAACTTGCGAGTGAATCCAGAAGAAGGATTCAAAGATCAGCGCGTTGTCGCCAAAGTCTTGGAAAAAGACTTTGGGTTCAGGTTTAGGCAGCACCTTTGGATTGCTGGTGGTGATCTCACGCATCAGCTTTTCGACCAAGCGAACATCACTGCCGTATGCCACACCGACGACAACCGACGCGCGCACCAGTTCATCGCGTAGCGTCCAGTTGATCACTGTATTTTCAAGCAACTTGCTGTTTGGGATCAACATGTGCACGCCATCGACACGGCGAATACGGGTCGAGCGGGTGTTGATTTGCTCCACTTTGCCCTTTGCGCCTTCCACTTCAAGAAAGTCGCCGATTCGAATCGGCTTTTCGCCAATCAAAATCCAACCACTGATGAAGTTGTTGATGATGTTTTGGGCGCCGAAACCAAAACCGATCGCAATGGCACCGGAGAGAAACGCAAACGCCGTGATCGGGATGTTGAGCATCGACAAGGTGGTGAGGAAGATGATGCCAAGGGCAATCACAAACAAAATCCGCTCAATCAAATGGATGATGTTGGGATCTTTGCCATTGGACGCCAACCTTGATGAGACCGCTTTGATCATCAATTTCGCGATCCACAAGCTCACCACTATCCAAGTTGGGACCATCAAGATGGCCCACAAGGTGATCGGTTGTTCGTTAAAGGTAAAGAGCGTCATTTCTAACCATGAAATGGCTTGCTCAAACATAGTGTTCTACTCCTGTATGCTAGACCCGCAAAATACCTGTGCAGGGTCGATTAAAAAGCGTTTGCCCATCGCTTGGCGGCCCAGCAACATCAGATAAGTCATGTCTGAGCGGTCAGTGAGCGTGATTTGAATCGGCCACTCTAACTCCCCCAATTTGGCCATCGTTTCAATCACGTAGCGCTGCTCTGACATACCGTTGGATGACTTGATTTTGCGCAGGTCATACAACTCAGATTTGCATCGCACCACTTTGTCGACGTCGTGCACTTCTGGGTGAATATCAAACTGAATTCCGGGTTTACCGTTCACTTTGATAAGCTTAATGTGATCAACGTGTAGGGACGAGGTTTGTGCGCCTGAATCCACTCGCACTGTGAGATTATCAATGCCCAGTTCAGGCAAGGAAATGTTCTCTAAACGACCAATAATGACTTTTTCTGTGTTGCTGCTTTTCATTACAGACCTTCTTTTATCACTCTAGAGGCGACGTCTTCAGACAGTTTGTCTATCTGTTCGGCGACCGCTTTTTCATCTTCATCAAAATAGGCGATGTGATACATGGCTTCGCCTTCTTGAACCAAAGGAATGTTTTGCTTACCAATGATGACCCCTGTGCGAGGCGCGACAATCACCGCCAACTTTTCACCGTACGCACTGCTAATGGTAGCCAGCTCATCGCCCTTCTTGACGTAGTCACCCAACTGGTACTTATGTCTGACGATGCCACTGGCACTGCCGCGCACCCATTGGCTGCCACGAGCGACCACAGGCTCCGGGACCCCTTTGCGTTGGTTGCGACCTTTGCTGACCATGTTGAGGTGGCGCAGGACGCGAATCACGCCACGGGTGCCCATACGAATAGAGGTCTCATCAAAGCGCAGTGCTTCGCCTCCTTCATACACCAAGACTTTGGTATTCGAGTTGGCGGCGCAATCGCGCAGTGAGCCGTCAATTTCTTCCGAGTGCAGTACCACAGGCGCACCAAAGGCGTTGGCCAGCTCTGCGGTCACCTCATCTTCAACGTTAGCCCGGATCTGTGGCAAGTTGGTGCGATGAATCGCTCCGGTATGCAAGTCGATACCGTATTGGCATTTGTCGATGATTTCGGTTTTAAAAATATTGGCGACTCGAGCCGCGAGCGACCCTTTAGGCGAGCCCGGAAAGCTGCGGTTGAGATCGCGTCTATCAGGTAAATAACGGCTTTGATGAATCACACCATGCACGTTAACCATAGGCACAAAAATCACCGTACCACGCAGGACACGAAAGCGTTTCATGTTGATGATGCGATGGACAATTTCAATGCCATTGAGCTCATCACCATGCACCGCGGCACTGACGAAAATCGTCGGCCCTGCCTGTTTTCCACGCACGATATACACCGGCAGCGAAACTTCGGCGTCTGTATACAGCTTTGCTACTGGCAGCGCAATCTTTTTACGCTCGCCCGGCTTAATCGTGTGAGCGCCAATTTTCAGTTCTGTCATGCTTATTAACCCTTGCCACGCGTCTTGTTGGCGTTAAATTTGGCGTTTTTCTCAATAAATTCGTACAGCTTGCCAGCGACATCAAGGTTGGTCGCTTTTTCAATGCCTTCTAGACCTGGAGAGGAGTTGACTTCCATCACCATCGGGCCGCTGTTAGAGCGCAGCAAATCTACGCCACAGAAATTCAAGCCCATCACTTTGGCCGCATTGACCGCGGTTTCGCGCTCTTCTTTGGTCAAACGAATGATCTCCGCAGAGCCGCCGCGGTGCAGGTTGGAGCGAAACTCCCCTTCGGCCGCTTGACGCTTCATTGCAGCAACCACGCGTCCACCAATCACCAAACAGCGAATGTCAGCGCCGCCAGACTCTTTGATGTACTCTTGAATCAAAATGTTCGCTTGTAGGCCCATAAAGGCTTCGATGATGCTCTCCGCCGCTTTTGAGGTTTCCGCAAGTACCACGCCAATGCCTTGAGTACCTTCAAGCAATTTAATGACCAGCGGTGCGCCGCCGACGTTTTTGATCAAGTCTTTGATGTTGTCTGGTTTGCTTGCAAAGCCCGTTCTTGGTAGGCCAATGCCTTTGCGAGACAGCAATTGTAGCGAGCGCAATTTGTCACGAGAGCGGCTGATCGCCACCGATTCATTGACGTTAAAGGTGCCCATCATTTCAAACTGTCTTGCTACCGCAGTGCCGTAGAAGGTGATGGAAGAGCCAATACGCGGAATCACCGCGTCGTACAATGGTAATTCTTCACCGTGATAACGCACGGTAGGGCGGCTACTTGTTATATCCATGTAACAGTGTAGAGTGTCGATCACATCGACTTCGTGGCCACGTTCGATACCCGCCTCGACGAGACGCTGAGTGGAATAGAGTTTTTTATTGCGAGACAGAATAGCGATTTTCATGAGGCACTCCTTTGTGTTTGTGTGACTTAACTGTAGTCTTTGAAAATCGATAAGCAAAACTCTATATTTCTTACAGTTTGTTTGAAAAAATTTATCAAAGCCGATGAAGATTGAATTACTAAAGACCTTTATTGAAGTGAGCCAAACGCTCCATATTCGGATGTCTGCTCAGAACTTACACCTGACGCAGGCGGCGGTCAGCTCCCGAATTAAACAGCTAGAAGATGAGTTGGGGGTGATGCTGTTTGATCGCGCTAACAAGCGCCTAAAACTCACCGCAGAAGGCGATAAATTGGTCAAGCACGCCAACGACATGATGGCGATGTGGCACAAAATTAAGCAAGAAGTGGGCGTGACAGACAGCGATGGCTCGCAGCTATTTTTAGGCGCCATGATGTCCATTTGGGATATGGTGCTGCATGACTGGTTACAAAAAATTCACCGTAATATTGATGATGTCCATCTTTACACCCACACTTACTCATCGGTGGAATTGCGTAAACGGGTCCTCAACCGAATCTTGGATATCGCGTTTCTGTTTGAGCCGCCACATACCGATGAAGTCGTGGCGAAAAAGCTCTGCACTGTCCCTTTGGTGTTGGTCAGTACGACGCCAGTGAGGGAGGCATCGGAGCTAGAGAGCTTTGTGATGGTGGATTACGGTGATGCAATTAACTCTATGTTTTCCCATCACTTTGGTGAAGAGCTCGCGCCAAGGCATCATATGACGCAGCCCAATGTTGCTCTCTCATTTATTCTCGAGGCGGGCGGGGCGGCGTACTTGCCGCGGCAGATGTGTTTTGCCCAGTTGCGCCGTCAGCAACTGCATTTGGTGCCCAATACGCCGACGTTTCATCGTGATATCTATGCGATTTACTTGGCCAGCAGCCACAAACGTGAGCTGATTGAAGATTCACTGATGCTGTTTCCCTATAGTATTAGATAACCTTCAGCATTAGATAATGTTTGTTTTATCCCGTTAATTGTTCGATTTTTTTTATCAACTCACTTTTTAACCGTAAAAAATCACGGTTGGGCGTGAAAATTAAGGAGCGTCAGAGTGCTAAAAGCGTTTTATCTACATGACAATCAGTTGTCCGAAGGCGGCGAGGAGTTAATCACTCAGTGGCAAACTCAAGGTGGCCACATTTGGTTAGATTTTTATGAAGAGCCCGCTCAGCAGGAAGCCGAGCTTCTCGCTAAGCTAGGGTGTCACCCATTAGCCATTCAAGATGCGCAGCGCGATCGCCGTCCGCCTAAGGTGGAAGAGTTTGATCAGCATACTTTCGTGCTTTATCGCGGTTTTAGTCATGTTGAAGAGCATCTCGATTTAAAAACCATGGCGCTTGCCTGTTTTGTCGGGGAAAACATCCTGATCACCCGCCGTGTGGAGCACTCGTTCGGTATTGAAGCGTTAGCGGCGCACAAATCGCTGGCGAAGTATTTGCGTTCACCGAGTTTGCTTTTGAGTAAAATCATGAACGCCTCGGCACAGCGTTTTACCGATGCGGTGTTAGAAGCGGAAGATGAAATCAGTGAGTTGGAAGATGGCATGCTGACGCAATCCAGTGATGAGCTGATGCAGCGACTGATTTTGCTTAAATCCCATCTGCGTAAAATTCACCGCGTGCAGTCCTACCACGTGAAGTTGATTGATCAGGTGATGGAAGAAGAGCTGGCCTTCATTGATATGAACGATTCAGAGGTGAAACACAGCTTCCGTGATGTGTTTGATAAATTCGATCGTCTCGAAAGTTTAACTTCCATGTACTACGACTTGTGCGGTGACTTGATTGAAGGTTACATCTCGCTGAGCTCACATCAACTGAACAAGACCATGCAGCTATTGACGGTGGTATCAGCGATTTTCGTGCCGCTGACCTTTATTGCCGGTATCTACGGAATGAACTTCGAATACATTCCTGAGCTGCGGTTTGAGCACGGCTATTTTGTGTTGTGGGGTGTGATGATTGGTGTCGCGTCGGCGCTATTGTACGTCTTTAGGCGCAAACGCTGGTTGTAGAGAACTGTCATTGATAAACGTCATCGCCCACCAAATCGGTGGGCGATGGGTTTTATGGCTTGGCGTGTGATGCTTCTAGAGCACCTTTATTCGGCTTTCACCTCTCGGCCGTTATTGTCTTTGAGAGTGCTGTCTTTGTGATTGTTCTCTTTGCTGTGGATCAGTGACACCATGATTTCGCCCGCCACGGGCTTGAGTTCATCTGGCTGGCTGACAATCTGGATGCGGTTTTTCACATTGACCACAAACAACGGCACCACGGTGGCGTCTTTGTATTGTACCTTGTAATCCTCAAAGGTGAAGTTATCACTGATCTTGGTGTGCTTCATTTCAGCCCCTTGACCAATCATACTGGCCAACTTTTTATAGCTGACTGTGCCACCGAGCAGCAGGGAGTAGGCGTGTTCAGAGTTGTGAGTATGCTTATCTTGTGACTCATCGCTTTTCTTTTCATGCAGACAAAACACCTTGCGATGGCCAAAGTCGGTCGCCAACTGCACACTGGCAATAGAGTTGAAATGTTGGTCGGGCGTGACCGCCAGCACCTGACCAATACCAATCAGGTCAAGGTTGTCTTCGGCATGGCTCGAGGTTGGGTTGCCGTAGTAGCTATCAAACCCGTCCATGCGCGCTTTGCGTACGTAGTCCCAGTTGGAATCGGCCATCAGAATTCGGCAATCGTAGGTTGAAATCGCCTTGCCGATTTTGCGCGCAACATCGTTGGCACCCACAATCAAAAAGCCTCTTGGCGAAGGCTCTGCGACACCCAGCCAAGCAGCGATCGGGCGGGCCGTGGCACTTTGCAGCACTACGGTGCCGATGATGACCATAAAGATCAGTGGTACCAGCAAGTTTGCACCTTCGACCTCCAAAAAGGTCAGTTTAATGGCAAACAGGGAAGAGACCGCAGCGGCAACGATACCGCGCGGCGCAACCCAAGCGAGGAAGGCTTTCTCTTTGGTCGACAGCTGGCTGCGCGCCGTGGACAGGAAAATCGACACCGGACGAGACACCAACTGGATGACGGCAAACAGCACCAACGCCGCGAAACCAAGCTGCTCAAAGTCGGACACTTGCACTCGCGCGGCGAGCAGAATAAATAGACCAGAGATAAAGAGAATGGTGAGGTTCTCTTTAAAATGGAGGATGTGCGCAATGCTGACGCCTTTGACGTTGGCAAGCCATACGCCCATTACGGTTACGGTCAAAAGACCCGATTCGTGTTCAAGGTAATTGGAGGCGGCAAATACCCCCAGTACAATGGTCAGCACGGCAAACGGCTGTAAATACTCCGGTAACCAATGGCGGCGCATCATGGCGGCCACCAACACGCCCGCCGCGATGCCCAAGCCAAAACCGACCACCAAAATGGTGCCAAACACGGCTAAGCTGTGCACTTCGCTTTGTGAGACGATGAATTCATACACCATCACCACAAACAACGCACCTAATGGGTCAATTAAGATTCCTTCCCAGCGCAAAATATTGGCCAGGCGTGAGCTTGGCCTGACTGTGCGTAACAGTGGCACGATCACCGTTGGCCCTGTCACCACCGTCAAGCTGCCAAAGAGGAAGGCAATGGTCCAGTCTAGGCCAAGCAAATAGTGGGTCGCGAACGAGGTAATGATCCAAGAGATCACTGCCCCTATGGTGACGATACTCCAGACACTTTTACTGATCCCCCTTATTTGTTTGAAGTTCAGGGTCAAGCTGCCTTCAAATAGGATCACGGCAACAGCCAGTGAAATGATGGGGAAAAACAGGTCACCCAAGGCTTGCTCGGGTGAGAACAGGCCAAGCACTGGCCCCACTAGCAACCCAGCAATCAACAAAAAGAGAATCGCCGGCAGTTTAAGTTGCCATGCGACCCATTGACAGACTAATCCTAGAACCCCGACACCCGCGAGGGTCAGGGCGATCATCTCTGAACTCATTGTTATTCCTTTTGAAAATGGATGATGTCTTTGAAATTTAAGCTACACCGGAAACTGGGTGCTTGCACCCTTTTTCTTATCCACTTAGAGTGAAAATCCATACGTTAAGTGAACAAGAGCTGTCAGTGGACAAGCGCAGTCAGTCAGTAAGAACTGTCAATCAGTAAGAATAGTTGAGTTAGGGGAACATCATGGAAAATAGGCTTGATCCGAGCGAGATTTCATTTCTTTTACCAGACACCGATGCTGGGCTTGCGGTGCATAACCCTGCGACAGGCGAGCCAGTGGGCGTGGTGCCCGTTAGCACTTCGCAAGAGATAGAGCAGGCCATCGGGCGCGCGCACAAGGCACAGCCTGAGTGGGCGGCGCTAAGCGCTAAAGCGCGGGCGGATCGCCTGCTTGCCTGGTATGCATTGCTGCTCGAACACCAAGAAGCACTGGCAACCTTGATGACGCTCGAGCAAGGTAAACCGCTGCCCGAAGCGCGAGGTGAGGTGGCCTACGGCGCGAGCTTTATTCAGTGGTTTGCAGAAGAGGGAAAGCGTGCCTACGGTGAAACAATCCCTGCACCAAGTGGGGATAAGCGCATTGTGACCATTAAGCAGCCGGTGGGCGTAGCTTGCGCCATTACGCCTTGGAACTTTCCGATTGCCATGATCACTCGTAAAGCGGCGCCGGCATTGGCGGCGGGATGCAGCTTTATCGTTAAGCCGTCTGAACTCACCCCGCTGAGCGCGTTCGCATTGGCGAAATTAGCGTATCAGGCGGGCATCCACCCTGATGTGTTTCAGGTGGTGATTGGGCGCAGCGCCCCAGAGGTGGGTGAACGGTTTACCTCTTCTCCGTTGATTCGCAAACTCTCGTTTACTGGCTCTACCCGAGTCGGTAAAGCCTTGCTGGCGCAAAGCGCACATGACGTTAAACGCACATCAATGGAGCTTGGCGGTAATGCCCCCTTTATCGTGTTTGCCGATGCAGATGTAGACGCAGCGGTAGATGGGGCTATCGCCTCTAAGTTTCGCAATGCCGGGCAGACCTGCGTGTGCGCCAACCGCTTTTATGTTCAGCGTGACATCTACGACGCATTCGTGGCGAAATTTGTTGCGAAAGTGGAGGCGTTAACGGTTGGTAATGGCCTCGACGAAGGCGTAGAGATAGGCCCCATCATTACCCATGAAGCCAAACAAAAGCTTTTTTCGCTGGTGGAGCAGGCCAAAGCGCAAGGCGCGGTCGTGGCCAACAAAGCGCGGACGTTAGACGGGCAGTTTATGGCGCCGGTGGTCCTGACAAATGTTGAGCACACGATGGCACTGGTCCAAGATGAAATTTTCGGCCCCATCGCGCCCATCATCGCCTTTGACGATGAGGCGCAGTTAATTGAGCAGGCCAACGATACGCCTTATGGTCTCGCCGCCTACTTTTATACTCAGCATATTGGCCGAGCTTGGCGGGTCGCCGAGGCGCTGGACTACGGCATGGTTGGCATCAATGAAGGGATTATCTCTACCGAAGTGGCACCATTTGGCGGCGTAAAACAGTCCGGTATCGGCAGAGAAGGTGCTAAGCAGGGATTGGATGAATACCTCGACATCAAATACCTCTGCTTTGGTGGCGTATAGCGCTAAGTCAATCGGTGGACAGTGCAGAGCGCTCGGCTGCGGCTGAGCGCTCAACTTCATCAAACCCGCGCAAAATATTGCTCAGGGTCACCGCCGCAAACAGTACGATGACAAACGATAAATGCCAAGCCTGGCTGAGACCGAGCTGCACGAGCGTCATACTCACGAGCGCAGAGACGACCATTTGCCCGCCTCCCGACATGGCCGCCGCCGCACCCGCTTGCTTTTTGTAAGGCAGCATCACCATCGCTTGCGCGCAAGGCAGCGCAATACCATTGCCTAAGATCATCAACAGTTGACCCAACATCAAAAACAGTGGCTTTACCGGACAAAAGAACAGCCACAGCGCTGCGCTGAGGTGTAAGGCTGGGGTAAACAGCAGCATCTTTTTGGTGCCAATCAGCGGTCTTACTCGGTTGCACAGGCTCGTGCCCGCCAACATACCCAGCGTTGGGATCAGCGCCCACATCGCATATTCGTCGGAGGTCATACCGATGTGATCTTGCATAATAAACGGCATGACCGATACCGTGGTGATCATCAAGCTAAAATTAAGCCAGCCGATGCTAGCAAAGCTCATAAAGTAGCGCGAGGTCAGTAGAGCGCGGTATTGGCTCACCATCGCCTTTGGCGAGGGGATGGCGCTGGTGCTGTGCAGCGTTTCATCAAAACGGAGCGCAATCACTACCCAGGCTAACCCGAGATAGCCGAGCAGTGAGACGAACACCATCGTCCAGCCAAAGTGAAAGTTGATAAATCCGCCAAGCACTGGCGCCATCAGTGGGGTAATGGACGCCGCCATCGCAATGTATGACATTGCCACAGGCAGCTCTGGGCCACTAAATCGGTCACGAGTCGACGCGCGCGCTAATACTGCGCAGCAGCCAGTGCCGAGCCCTTGTAGAAAGCGCCCCGCAACCATGCCCATAAATGAGTCGCTAAGCGCAATGATCAGCATAAGACCTGACATGGCGATCAGCAGCCCAGTCAGCAGCACCTTTTTGCGACCCAAGGCATCAGATATAGGGCCGTAGATAAATTGCGAAGGACCAAAACCGAGCAGGTAAATACCGACCAACAGCTGCGCTTCATCAAGCGTGATCGCGAAATCTTTTGCGATCCAAGGCAGCGCTGGAAAGACCAACCCCATACTGAGTTGGCCGATACTGATGATAAGACACGCCAGTAAGATGGAGCGAAAGTGAATCGCCTTGGCCATTAACGGTCCCCTTTGCGTGCAAAGTTAGCGTGTTTTCCATGACCGCGGCGGCGCAATCCACCTTCGTAGTCATGCTCACTGAGCTTGGCTTTAACGCGTTTGACGGTCGATAAACTGACATCACACTGCTCGGCAACCTGAGCTAAGGTAAGGCCTTCAAAGAGTAGTGCGGCAATCTGCTTGTGTTTGCTGCGATCGGCAGGTCTACCACGAAACTTCTGTTTCCATTGTTCAGGGTGACGCTTGAGTGCTCGGCGTCCTTGCTCGGCGGCAAACAAGCGGTGCTGTGTTTGTACTTGCGCATAGCCGCTGAGCATACTCAGTAGCGTTTGTGTTTCTGCGGAATTAGGCGTAAAGGTCATGGGCTGGCAAAGGGTTTGCAGTGTCACGCCCTTGTCGAGAATATCCTCGATTGTTGCGAGAGCTTGGCTAAAATCACGTCCAAACACGGTAAACCACCAAATCACCAGCGTATCGCCAGATTGCAGAGTGTTGAAGAGTGATTGAAATTGCTCCCGTTCATTGGGTGGCACGCAGCCTTGTACTTGGTCTTCAAAGTGCTTGGCATCGCCGGTGTGTGCTTGCAGTGCGGCTAAGTGTTCTTGATACGCTCGGTTTTTGGGCGAGAAGCGAGTATAGAGGTAAGTCGCCATAGTGACTCCTTAGGTAACGTAAAGGTCCAAATAATGTATTGGCTCATAATTGAGTTCACTATACTCTGGTTCATAATTTATGCAAACACCAAATGAGCCATTTACACTTCTTTACGCGGGCAAGTGACAAGGCGCCGTTGTTGGCGCCTTGTCATTTTGATTCATCGAGCGGTTGGTGATCCAAGCGCACGAGCTATCAGCAGGTGATTGATGAGAATGCCATCATCATGGATGAAATCATTGTCGCCATCGTCACGCCGACTGAGAGGCTACTTCACACTTTCGATAACTGATCGCTCAGTACGATTGCCGCCAGCATCTGCTGGCGGCATGGTAGAACAAACTCCATCAAGACACGCACTATGACCATAACGCAGAGACATTTTTACGTCGGCACCTACACCGATGCCCCTAGCCAAAGCCGCGGCATTGCGCGCATCGCCCTAAATACCCAGACAGGAGAAATCACACGTTTAGAGGATGTGTGTGAGCTGCGTAATCCTTCCTATCTGGCGAACACCTCGACTGGGCTCTACACCTTCTCGGAGGTCTCTGAGCAAGAGGGGGCGCAAGTTGTCCATTTCCAACCAGCGGAGAAGAACGGAGCAATGAACTGTACGCCGATCCACGGTGATGCGCCTTGCCATATCGCCATCGATGCCGCTCAACGGTTTGTCGCTGTTGCTAACTATGGCAGTGGCAATGTAAGTGTTCACTTACTCGATGAGAATCATCACCCCTCTAATACGTCGACAACGCTTTTTATTGACGGGTTTGGACCTAAGACTCACCGGCAATCAAGCCCGCACGCGCATCAAGTCACCTTTATCGATGGGCAGTTGGTGGTGGTCGATTTAGGCAGTGATCGGGTGCATTTTTATCGTCATCAAGATTCGCTCGCGTCGTTTGAACTGGACCACTCCGTGGCCCTTTCTCCCGGCAGTGGACCGCGTCACCTTGTATTCAATCAAGCTTGCAACCTCGCTTATGTGGTGTGCGAGCTCTCTGAAACGCTTGCGGTGCTGACCTATTCTCAAGGCCGTTGGTCACAGAGCGCTGAGATCCCGCTATTGCCAGAAGAAACGGTCTATGAGGCGGCGAGTGCGATTTACCTTAGCCAAGATGAGCGCTATGTGTACATCTCTTGTCGTAAGCAAAACTGCCTTTCTATTTTGGATGTCTCAGTGACCCCACCTCAGAACATTGGCAGACTCGATATACAAGGTCAGTTCCCGCGCGATTTTACCCTGAGCGCCTGTGAACATTGGCTGCTGGTGGCCAATCAGCACTCCAATAACATCGTCAGTTTTTATCGAGATACCCTCAGTGATGCGTTCAGGCCCACCGGTTATGAGTGCTCAATTGATGCGCCTGTCTGCTTGGTGGAATACCAAGCTTAAAGCGTCGAAAATGGGCTGATAACGCCGCTAGCCCCACGTTCAATCACATGGGTATAGATTTGAGTGGTTTTGACATCCGTATGGCCAAGCTGCTCTTGCACGGTTCGAATGTCGGCGCCACTCTCAAGAAGATGCGTGGCGAACGAGTGGCGCAGCGTATGGGAGGTCACCGGTTTTTCAATCTTGGCCCGTTTAGCCGCCGCTTTAATCGCTCGTTGAATGGTGGTGACATCAATGTGGTGCCTGCGAGTTTGATTGGATGCAGGATCGACACTAAGCCTGTCGGAAGGAAAGAGAAATTGCCAATTGAGCGTTTTGTTGGCGCCCGGATACTTTTTGTCTAGCGCGCTAGGCATCATCACACCGGCATACTCCGTTGCGAGCTGGTCGGTTTGCCAAAGGCGTGCCACCGCTTCTCTTTGCTGATGCAGTGCCGGACACACCTCTTTGGCCAAGGTCACAATGCGACTTTTATTCCCCTTGGAGAGGTGGATACGCAACGCGTAAAAATCAAAATCGACGTCACCATAGCGCAGCCTGACACACTCTTTGACCCTTAAACCTGAGCCATACATTAACTGGATAGGTAAACGCCATTTGGGATTGGTATGCTCGAGCAGCGCGCGGACTTCTCGTTTGGTTAACACCACTGGCAGTTTCTTTTGTTTGGTCGCTTTTCGATATCGGATGTCGACTTTAATCGGCTGTTTCAAGATATGATCATAAAGGAAAACCAGCGCGTTTAACGCTTGAGCCTGAGTATTCGCCGCGACATTTCGATCAAGCGATAGGTGTGAGAGAAACTGCTCAACATGCTGGACATCAAGCATGCTCGGATGCTGTTTATTATGATGGAGAATATAGCGTTTGATCCACGACACGTAAGCCTCAATCGTTTTATTGGCATAGTGCGATGCACGCATATAATCGGTCACTTGTTGCAGAAACGGTGATTGGATTTTCATGACGTTTTGTGTGTCGGTTAACGGATATAAAACAGTGTACGCTGCCCTATTGATGTTAGACTGCACTTTGCCGCACATTGCGACCAGTATCATAAGGGTTCATCCTTTATCGAGTTGGTTTGCAAGGATTTAGCAGATTCCGTTCACAGAACCGATGCAGAATAGGCGGCACTAGTTGGTTGGGTTAGGTGGTGTGGGGTTGTATATAAAGCGTTAGTCGCCAGAAAAAGCTAGCAATCAAAATCATGTTTCTAAGCTTAGAATTCCGAGGATGATCGTTTGATACGCAGGTGCGTCGTCGATGGTCAAAACTCAATTTCAACTGTTTCAGGTCCAAAGCTTTGTAACTGTCCTTGCGGTTGTTTTGTTCTTTGGTGCTGACAGTGCAGGGTAATCGAGAGTCTGTTTTTGGTTGCAACTCTGCTCGGTGAGTTTGTTGGTACAAAAGCCAATTTACTCGCTGAAGTGACGTTTTCTCTGGTGTTGTAAATTCCACGTGGTTTCAGTGACTTTGTTGAAAGTTCGCACTGTGAAATTGGTTTTCCAAAAGCGCTTTTTGGTGTTGTCAGTCCGTTTTCTACGGCGTTGTTTGTTCCAAGTGGTTTCATTGAATAGCTGCTTTGAGACTACGCCTGACTTAAATGCATCAAAGCACATAAAGTTTGTTGTTCGCAAAGTTTAGTTCGGCTTAAAATTGTCGCTCGGTGCCTCGCGACTAACAAACTGCTCAAGAGGGATTCGCAACGCGAGGCATTTTTACTATGCGTGGGTTTAAGTGATTAAGGTGGCATGCGGCGGCTTTGGTATTGCGTTGCTCACCCCTTAGCAGGGCGTTATAACACAGAATCAACTCCTTGCTCAAAACGGTTAGTTGAACTATTATTTGTACGTTATTTTGTACCAATTGGAGTTCAGTATGAGTCGTATTCATTTCGATCAAGATATTCAGCCGTTGTCTGAATTTCGAGCAGGTGTAGCTTCTTACATCAAACAAATCAATGAGACTCGCCGTCCATTGGTTATCACACAACGTGGTAAAGGTGTAGCTGTTGTTCTCGATGTTGCAGAATATGAAGCAATGCAAGAGAAAATCGAGTTACTAGAAGAAATGCGCACAGCTGAAGCCCAATTAGCTTCAGGCCTTGGCGTTTCCAATGATGATGCTCGTGCTCAAGTTCTGGGGCGCATTAAGAAATGAAAGTAGTTTGGTCTCCATTGGCGCTTCAGAAGCTAGGCGATGCGGCGGAATTTATTTCTTTGGATAATCCACCTGCGGCAGAAAAGTGGGTAAACGAAGTTTTTGATAAAACTGAACTACTTGGAAATATGCCTGAAATGGGGCGCTTTGTTCCTGAAATGCCCCATACGAATTATCGCGAAATCATTTTTGGTCACTATCGTATTATCTATAGCTTAAGTCATGAGATACGTGTACTAACAGTTCGTAATTGTCGTCAAATGTTGTCGGAAGATGACGTGTAAAACTGTGTTATAACAAGCATTTAAGACGGATTCCCAACGCTCGGCATTTTCGGTTTGTCTCAACTTCAGTGTTTACGGCACAATACTTTTAGTTTGGTGGTCTGCGTTGTTCACCACTTAATGCGGCGTTAGGTGTTTCTAGAGGATGGAAGATATGTTTAACCAATGGGAAGTGAAAGAAGCGTTCGCTGAGATAACAGTGGAATGTTGGGGTGACTTGGTCTACCTCCTCGAAGCTAGTTTTTTAGACTGGTCGGAATTTATATTTCGAGGACAAGCTGACTCTGATTGGACTTTAAGATCTAAGTTTGATCGGGACTATAAAAATATGCTCTCAGAGATTAGTAATTATAATTCTTCAAAAGCCTCTAAAATCAGAGGTTTGATACAGCTTAAGCCTCGACATGATTTACTTGAAGAACATTTATCTAGGTTTAAGACTAACACTGTTGGTAGAAGAGGCGCTAGCCCTACGAGCTTGAATGATATGGAATGGTGGTCTTTAGGTCAGCACTTTGGTTTGTCCACACCTTTGCTTGATTGGTCTAGATCGCCTTATGTATCGCTATATTTTTCACTCATCTCTCAAACTTTACCTGAATCTGGGTATCACGCACTTTGGGTATTCTCTCCAGCAGCGTTTCATGATTTACATATTAATCAAGACCATAGAGTTGAATCAGAAGACGAAAGTATTAGATTCATCCATGATGCATTGTGTGAGGAAAACCAAAGGGTTATTAGTCAGGGAGGAGTTTTCACACTTACGCCTAACGGGGAAGATATTGACGAATTCATCCCTAAGGTGCTCAATTTAAATGGGCATGCACCTGTGTTGTATAAAATTAAAATACCAATGTCTAATAGAGATGACTTTTTGAGGCATTTGGAGTCAATGAACGTGCATAGTGGGACACTTTTCCCTGATTTAATTGGTGCTGCAGATTTAGCAAATAGGCAACTGGAGAAGGAAAAAACGCTTTTGCTTCGCCGAAAAAGTGATAGCTTTGCCGATAGGTTATTGAGCCTTAATTTATACCACGAAACACCTAACAAACGACTATGGCGTCAATCCTTTATTTTGGGCGATGTTTTGGTCCCACATGACGCCATCTCGAAGCATGGAGTTTAAGATGACCACCATCTTGCGAACGCAAGCGATAATCGCCACTTTCTTTGGTTTTCCAGCTTCGAGTAACCGAGCGTAAGTGTCCTTGAAGACAGGATTACATTGCATGGCTGACATCATGGCCATGTATAGAACGGTTCTCACCTGTGCTCGGCCTCCTTGGATAACTCGTTTCCCTTTGTAGCGTCCGCTTTCACGTGTAA
Source organism: Vibrio cholerae (assembly GCA_036903855.1). GTDB lineage: Bacteria > Pseudomonadota > Gammaproteobacteria > Enterobacterales > Vibrionaceae > Vibrio > Vibrio cholerae_D. The sequence goes on from JACGDM010000001.1 coordinate 619,597, forward strand.
TCGGGGCGACGCCGATGAGTGAAGCTGCTTGTTTGTTGGTGATGTAGCCTAACTCAGGCACATTGCTGATGATAGACGCAGCGGCGATATTGCCGATACCAGGTACGCTTTGTAAGAGGGTGTTTTTCGTTTGGTATTCAGGGCAATCTTCGATGAGTTTGACAAGCTTATTTTCAATCTTTGAAATCTGGTTTTTTATCGCTGTCAGGATGGGTGTGATGGTCGAATGTAAGTGCTTTGGCAAAATTTGAATACGATTTTTTTCCATGGTCTGCATCGCGAGCAGTTGATTGCGGCGAATTACTAAATCACTCATTAAACGTATGTTTTTAGCCTTTATGACTGTCAAATCCGGTTTAATGGCTTCGCCATAATGAGCGATAAGTTGTGCATCCAAGCGGTCGTTTTTAGCTCTACGACCAATAGCGCCGGCAAAGCGTTTGATATGAACAGGATTGGTACGAACAATAGGTAACTCGGCCTCGGTACACGCTAACACGAAGGGCATCTCCAGGCGCCCAGTCGCTTCGATAACGATACGCTGCGGGCTATGTTTTTTGATGGTAGTTAAGGCTTGTTTGATACCCTTTTCGTTGTTTGGGACGGTAAAAAAGACATCGAGTGGACGGATGTAAATGTCGAGCTGTGATTTACCAGTATCAACACCGATATTAATGTTTTGAAGTGTGTTTGTGTTCATAATAAGCTAACTCTTGCTTGCAAATGCGGGTTCGAGACCCAGTCGACTATTCGAGGTTTATGCTTGGAGTCCTATGAGGCGTTCATGTTTGTTATCGGTCTCTCGACAGAGGAGCCAGCGTTCAATCGAACTGCCACATAGAAAGCTTTAGTTGCAGCTAAAGCCTGGGTCTCACTTTACCCTTTAGGCTTGGTTATTATCCATACAAGCGTTCAAGACGGATTCACAACGCTTGGCGATCTCAGTTTAAATTGAATTTAGTGTTTAAGGTACAATGGTTTAGGTTTGGTGGTTGGCGTTGTTCACCACTTAACGCGGCGTTAGTTTCCTTATTAGTATCGCATGTTCAACATACTGTACAAGTCGGTTGGTGAAGACTATACTTGTCCCATTAACTGTACATGTGGAGGTTCTTATGAGAATCGTATCTTTTACTGAAGCGAGAAATAGTCTCAAAGCTGTTTTGGACGGTGTAGTTAACGACGCTGATACAACAGTTATTACACGCCGCGATTCTGAAGATGCTGTGGTTATGTCTTTAGAATACTACAATAGCCTTATGGAGACAGTTCACTTACTGCGCTCTCCTCAAAACGCTGAACACCTAAACCGTTCAATAGCACAGTACCGTGCTGGTAAGACAACAGCACGAGAATTAATTGATGAGTAGTAGTCAACGTATACTGTCGTGGACTGATGACGCTTGGGATGACTACCTGTATTGGCAAACTCAAGACAAGAAAACTCTCAAGCGCATCAACAAACTCATCAATGATGTTAAGCGCTCTCCATTTGAGGGCATCGGTAAACCAGAGCCGTTAAAAGAGAACTTATCTGGTTTTTGGTCTCGTCGTATTGATGACACTAATCGGCTTGTTTACGCAGCCGACGATCGAGCGATAACGATAATTTCGTGTCGTTACCACTACTAAATCAGGTTCAGTGATCTGGCATTTAACAAGTTACTCAAGTGGACACCAAGTGCTCGGTAGTTTTGAACTGGAGTTCAGTGGGCTTTGTGAATTCATCGCAGGCGTCACCAAGTAAGGCGTTAGTTGGCGGGTGAATTTTTGGGGCTAGTTCAGTACCTTCTTTCGCTCAATCACCAGAAAATATGGCTTACTCTTGTGCGGATATGTTTATAGTGTCTGATTCTTTCTTAATGCAGTGCTACCTATTCGTGGGAAAGATCGTCTGGAGGCGCTAATGAAAGACTCGGATGTCGAACTGTCCAAGTGGAAGCAAGAACGAGAAAAAGGGCGTGTGTGGTTTGTTATTCACACGTCATTTCCTGCGATTTTAGGTGTAATGATTGGTCGCAGTATCGAGCCTGTATTGCTATCAGATGAAGCGTGGAGTTGGACTCAGACGACAGATATATTGACAAGTGGTCTTTGGGCATCAGCGGGGGCCATTCCTGTTAGTTTTATCAACCAAGAAAACATTGCTTTCGCTCGCAAGACGTTGAACACTATCCGTGTGTTTCCTCGCTAAAAGAATGATGATATGTCCTTACCTCCTTGCCCGAATTGTCAATCTGACTACGTTTATCAAGACCAATCCCATTTAGTGTGTCCGGAATGCGCTTATGAGTGGAATCCTGATGAGGTTCAGGGTGAGCCACAAGTCAAAGATGCGAACGGAACGCTGCTCAGTGAGGGCGATAAAGTGACGTTGGCAAAAGATCTCAAGGTGAAAGGCAGTTCGCTAGTATTGAAAATTGGCACTAAAGCCCTCATTCGTCGCATTACAGAAGGTAAAGATCACCAGTTGGACTGCAAAGTCGATGGGGCCGGTGACATGGTGATTACGGCGCAGTTTGTGAAAAAGGTGCAGTAGCACACCCTTTGGCATTGCCATTGAGTGTGCGTTTTACTCGCGTTTCTAATGTGCGTTGCCTAAGTCCACTACTGAGGTGAGTTGTCGAGGCTACTGGCGACATCATTCATCATGATCTCGGTCGCATGCACGCCTCCATAGGCGAGATACCATGCAACAGGATCGACGTAGACAATGCGCTGCGCTTTGGCTGCGGGAGTGTGCGCGATAAGCGGATTGTCAAAGAGTTGCTGCGCGGCGCCGTGGGCCTTGCCAGTCGCTTGCTCTCGGTCGAGCACAAACAGTGTGGATGGTTTGGCATCGGCGATGTATTCAAACGAAATCAGTTTACCGTGCGGGCCTGTCTCGCTGGCCACTGTTTGGCTCGATGCGGGCAAAAATCCGAACTCTTCAAAGATGATGGAAAAGCGACTTTGTGGCTCGAAGGTCGCGATTTTTTTGCCACTGCTCATGACCATCATCGCGTCACGTTTCTCAGCGCGAACCGCAGACTGGATGGCGTTAATGCGCTGCTCGGTCTCTTCAATCTTCGACGCCATTTTATCTTCTTTGCCGACCAACGTCGCGATAGCGCGCCAGTTCACTTGGGTATCGTGCCAATATTGTCCATTGGTCGTGGACAGCATGAGCGTCGGTGCGATCTCATTGAGATCTTCATAAATGCGCATCATGCGTTCATCGGCAATGATCAAGTCGGGTTTCAAGGTAAAGAGGGTTTCAAAATCGGGCTCAAACAGAGAGCCAACGTTGGTGACCGTCTCACCGTAGTGGGCCAAGTAGCTCGGCATCAGCATATGTACCGCGCCGACTGGCGTTACTTCGAGGAAGTCGAGCGTGTCGAGGGCGCTATGTGTCAACACGACAATCCGTTGTGCCGGCTTATCGAGCTCGATGTGGCCTTTGATATGCGAGACATCGATTGATGCCGCATGTGCCGTGCAGGCCATCACGGCCAGCGTGAATTGAAATAATAGACGCGTAAACATGTGCATTACTCCGAAGCAGATTGAGTCCATTGAATAGCAAACTGATCGCCGCGATAGGCAAACATCTCTAGGTGCGAGGTGAGCACTTGCTTGACGGCGCTGAGCGCCTCGGGGGTTTGTGCTGCGCAGTGAATATCTAAACTGTCGGGTTCGCTGAGGGTGAGTGTACACACCCCATAGGGAAAATAAGCGACGCCTTGGCGCTCGTTATACTCAACCTCAATCTTGCGACTGAAATGTCGACATAAAGTGGTGAGGTAGCGCGCGCAGTGCTCAGAACGAATCCGAGTATGAACCTGGCAATCGTTAGGGGAGGGTTGGTTGGATTCCATAGCAATGTGCGCCTTAGGCTAAAGGCCCAAGGCGCGTCTCCTTATCATTAGAATTCGTAAGAGGCGGACAGTTTGTAGTTGCGCCCGGGTTCTAGATCATCCAAGGTAGCGCCACGTGCGGCACCAGAACGTGAGGCGTGCGAGGTGTAGGCTTCATCGAAAATGTTGTCGATACCAAAGGTGACCTGCAAGCGATCCAGTTGGCTAGGGCGCCATTGAGCGTAGAGATCGTGCGTGTTATACGCTTCTTTAACTGACTGATCCTCTTGAACATTATCTTCTTCCAGCACGATGATTGATGTCCAACCGACGGTGGTATCAATCGCTGCAAACTCATAGTCGATGCCGAGCGAAATTGAGTCACCGACGTCCATACTGCGTCCGTTCGCTGCAATCAGTGGGCCGCCTGTGGATTGGTTGGTGGTGTCACTGCGAGCGTAGGACGCTCGCGCACTCAGAGCCTGATAGCTGTAGGCCGCGCTGAGCTCAAAGCCTTTGATCTCCGCATCACCAATGTTCTCAATCAAGTAACTGCCATCATCTTGGTAGGATTCACCGATGTAGTCGTCAATCTCGTTTTGGAACAGCGTCAGGTTCGCACTGATGGCATGCTCGTCAAAGCGTTGGAAGTAGCGAGCGCCCACTTCGCTTGATAGGCCAGTTTCTGCCTTAATATCGTCAGCGAGATAGGCGACATCTTGATAGGCGATAAAGGTTTCAAGTAGCTCTGGGCCCTTAAATAGACTTCGAGTGCTGGCAAAGAGTGTCCATTGCTTGGTGATATCCCAATCGGCGCCAAGCGCCCAAGTCCACTCGTTAAATGTGTCCTTGCTGGTTTCGGCATCACGGATGTAGTGGTCATAACGCAGGCCCGCAGTGAGTGCGAAACTTGGCGAGAGCTGAATTCTGTCTTCGAGATAGCCCGCGCTGCTTTTCGCATGCTCTTGCATAAATGGCGTACCCCCATAGGCGCTTTCACTGGTTTTATCCATGTATTCAAGCCCATAGGTGAAGCGATGCGCATGCTCAGCTAGCATCAAGTCAGATTGGAACTGAGCGGTGGCGCCCAAGTTTTGGTTTTTCGCGGTGTTCTGGGCATGTCGGTTGGCTGGCCAGCGGCCAGTAATTGCTGACTCGTCACGATCGATTTGAGTGGTACTGGAATAGAGCGTGACTTTACCTTGATGATTGTCACCCCGCAGTTCATAGGAGCCCGTAAAGGTGTCGCGGTCATACTGAGTCGGGATTAAGTCTTCACCAGAAAGCTCGGTGTTGGCACTGCCACCCATATCTGGTCTTGGGCTGTAGTCACCCTCATCACGGTAGAGGTCATAGCTGAGCTGAAAACGGTGCAGATAAGAAGGCTCATAACCCAGTTTAAACAGCATATTCGAGACATCGCCCGCTGCGCCATACGTGGTGTCGCCGTTGCCATCTTTAAAATCATCACGTTCGACGTAGTTCGCGTACACCATAGCATCGATACGATCGTTCAAAAGACCATACGCGGTGATAGAGCCTTGACGACTGTCGTTACTCGCGACGCCACCATATACGCGGACGCCAAAGTTTTCGTTGTAACGCAGCAGGTCGCGAGCGTCTTTCGTCTCAAAATAAACCGCACCGCCAAGACCTGATTGGGTGACGGAGTTGTTACCCACTTGGATGTCGACCGCTTTAAGGATGTCTGGGTTGAGCGTGAGGTTGCCGATGTGGTGGAACATATTAGCGTGCTGCGATGCGCCATCGAGGCGAATGTCTAAGTCGGTTTCCCCGAGGCTACGAATAGTAATGCGTTGGTTAACAGAATGAGTACCGCCGACATCGACGCCGGGTACACTGCGCAGTAGATCCGACATGTGATCCGCTTGCTTAATGGAGATGTCTTGATCGCCCAAGAATTCAGAGCTGCTCGAAACTTGAGTGCCCCAGACTGTGAGCGTTTCATCGCTTGCATGGTTGCTTTGGGTCTCGGCATAGGCACCGCCGCTGAGTGTGACCGCAATGGCGAAGGCTAGAGTCGATACCGAAACGATCGGTTGGTGATGTGAGTTCATGAACTCCCTCTCATACATTGTAAATGATAATTAATATCATTAATGTTATGCTACACCGATAGCACATGAACAGCTTTTATGGTTATGCAAAATCGCCAACTTGTTATGAGGGAAGTTATGCATTCTAAACAGATCACTCCGTCACTGTTTCGCATGGAAATGGCGGACGGGATCAAAGTCTTCGGCGGCGGGCAGAGGAGTCAGCAAGAGAGCCTAGTGATCGCCCCCGCGACGCCATCGGTAATCTTTACTGTGTTGTTAGATGGAGATTTAGAGTTTGGTTATGACCAGCTTGAATGTACGCTTAGTGCGCAACCTCAGGCGCAAGTGATGGCCGTCAATCTCGTTCACCCTGCCAGTTTTTGGCGAAGTGTTGAGAAAGACCAGTGGGTAGAGAAAATTCACCTTGTTTTACCGCGAACTTGGTTTGAAGCAAAACCGCTTGAGGGTGGCGCTTTTCGCACTTTTTACTCCGCTCATCTCGCCAGTGCTTGTTTTGATTTGCCGAGCGTGGCCGCTATAGAAATACAAAGACTGCTTCGCACCCCGCCCCCAGAGACGATTGCCAAACGCATCGAACTGGAGATCAACATCCATCAGCTGCTTCTCCAATTGATGAGCCAGCTATGTGCGTGCGAGGTGACTCAGGCCCCTCATCCTAGTGCGCGCCAAGACGTAGAGATGGCGGAGATTGTTGCCTTTATTGAAACCCATTTAACGCAGGCTCTGACTTTAGAGGCCATCGCTGAGTTTGCGCACATGAGCGTTTCGTCGCTGCAGCGGCTGTTCAAAGATCACATGAATATGACCGCTGCTCACTATGTACGGTGCAGAAAGCTGAATGATGCCAGAGTGAAACTGGCGACCGGTTGTATGACGGTCAGCGAAGCTGCTTACAGTTACGGTTATCGTCACCCCTCTAATTTCTCTCTCGCGTTCAAAAAACAGTTTGGTTACTCACCAAACCGAGTGGGTGAGAACGCAAGTATTGAGCACAAAGAACCAAGGACAAAGCGAGTGTTTACTTCTGAATGCCCAACGTAGCCCATTGTTTGAACGGGCTACGTTGGATCAGTGTTAAAACCATAACCCAGTGGGCAGTCTGAGTAAAAGTACATCGCGCATCAGCAGATAAAACATCACCACGATAACAAATGAAGCGGTGAGGTGTTTACTCATAGAGCAGGTTTCTATTTTATCGAAGTTCGCGATCAACATAATGGCAACAAAAGCGAGTAACGAGGATAGCCCAAAACCAAGCGTGGTCATCAAGAGCGTCCAGAGGGCCATAATGGCAATCAGAGCGCTTTGTCGCATAGTCGGGCTTATATTTAGCGAAGACCAATTGACCGTATCGCTAGCGCGCCATACTTTACCAATGAGTAATACTGCCAAGACCATCATGGCGACCACAATATAAGTGGGAAATACTGCGCCTAGTTTAGACATGCTCTGCGTTTGATTGAGCAGCAGGCCACCTATGACGATGAGCAGCGCACCGATCGCTATGGTCGAGCCTTTGTGATCTCTTGGCGTGTCAGAGGGAGCAAAGTTATGCTTTTTTGTTGCCCAGAGCGGGAACACAAGCGCAATGATTGCACATATAATGATGCCAATAGAGATGGGGCGAGCAAAAAACATCTCGAAGACTTTACCTTGCGCCGAGCCTATCAAATAGGCCTGAACAAACCCTTGTTCTGCGATCTTTCCTAGCACTAAGCCAAGTACAATTGGCGAAGCACTGAAGCCAAATTTACCTAAGAACCACGCAAACACACCCAGTATGAACATCATAAAGGTGTCATGAGGGTTGCTGTGAATCGCATAACTCCCAATAACGGTTAAGAACGCGACGGTGGGGACCAACAACTGTTTTGGCGTTTTGGCAATCGAACGATAGGCATATTTTCCAAGAATTAAACCGACGGGCAGCATCAATAGCGTTGCGATGATCAAACCGTAGATAAAGGTGTAGACAATGCTGCCTTGTTCAGTGAACAGTGATGGACCGGTCTTAATGCCTTGGACTAGCAAAGCCCCAAGTATGATCGCATCAGGTGGCGTACCAGGAATGCCAAGCACCAATGTTGGGATAAAACCACCGCCAACGGTCGCGTTATTGGCAGATTCGGTTGCGACGATACCATCTGATGCGCCTTCGCCAAATTTTTGATCTTTCTTCGCATTGCGGCGAGCTTCTGTATACGCCACTAATCCCGCAATGGAACCACCTGCACCGGGTAGGATTCCGACGACGGTGCCGATAATGGAGCTTCGCATCAGATTGAATTTACTGTTTTTGATCAGAGAAAAGGCGCGTGACAACGAGGATTTACCTGATACCTCAGCAAAATCTAGATGAGGGGTTTTGTTCGCGACTAGGTCGATGATCACGGGCACACAGTACAATCCAATGATTGCAGAGGTAATATCAATTCCGCCGAGCAGTGAGACCTGATCAAAGGTATAGCGGACGTCACCACCGACTACCGCCACGCCAACCGTGGAAAGTAATAAACCGATGCAAGCGCCGATCAAGCCTTTGAGTGTGTTGCCCACCGAAAGAGACGATATGAGTGTCAGGCCAAAAACCGCCATCCAGAAATATTCTGATGGACCAAAGGCCAAGGCGACTTGAGCGAGTGGTGGTGCCAGCATCAGTAAGGCAAGACCACCCACGATACCACCTCCTACTGAAGCGAACGTTGCCAGGGAAATGGCAAGGGCCCCTTCACCTTTCTTCGCCATTGGATAGCCATCGAACGTCGTCGCGATGGCAGAAGGGGTGCCCGGAGTATTAACCAAAATTGCTGCAAACGCCCCACCATAGATAGCCCCGGTGTAAATTGCACCGAGGACAATCAAGCCCGAAGCGGGGCCCATCACATAGGTAAAAGGGACGAGAACTGCCACCGCCATGGTGGCAGACAATCCTGGCATTGCTCCGATTACTGTGCCGGCTACGACACCAACCAGTGCGAGTAACAGGTTGATCGGTGTGAGTGCATCAAGTAAATAACTAAGCAATTCCATCGTGAACCCCTATTTCACTAGCCCAAGCAGTTTTGCTACTTCTTGGTTTTCAGCTTTGTTTTTTTCAATAAATGCCTCCATCTCTTGATAAGGGATGTCGGTGAGCACAAATCCATTGCTCTCCATTTTTTCCACAAAATCAGGATCTTTATTGATATCGCCGATAATTCGAGAGAGCTCCACACGAATGGCCTCCGGGGTCGATTTCGGTACAGCGACGCCGCGGTATGCCCCTCCCACTAAATCGATGCCTAGCTCCTTGAACGTTGGGACATCTGGAAACGCCGCGAGACGCTCTTCTGCGGAGACTGCGAGCATGCGCAGTTTGTCACCAGCATTTGCCCCGGATGTGGCGTAGTTGAAACCTGCGGTCACCTGACTACCCATTAGCGCTGTCATGGCAGGACCAATACCGCTAAATGGAACGTAGGTTGTTTTCACACCCACCTGCTTATCAAACGATACCTGACCAATATGATTGGCTGAGTTGGATCCCGATCCTGCAAACGTGACCAGTCCTGGATTGGCTTTTGCGTAATCGATCAATTCAGGTAGGCTCTGAAACTGACTGTTTGCAGGGACGAAAATCGCGTTCGGAGTGTAATGAAAATAATAAATGGGCGTGAGGTCATCGGTTGTGTAGCCAGACTCCTTAACAATCGGTTGCATGATGGTGTGTGGGATGTTTATCCCCATCACGGTATAGCCATCACCTTCCATACTGTTGAGCTGTGACCAAGCTACTGCGCCACCCGCACCGGGTTGATATTGAATGACGGTTTTCACACCTGCGTGTTTTTCAAACACGGTCTGTTGAAAGCGTGCAGAGAGATCAGACTCGCCACCGGCGTTAAAGGGCAGAATATAATTAATGGGTTTGCTGGGGTAGTCATCGGCTGCAGACAGAGTGCCAGACAGCGATAGAGCACCGGCAGCTAGTGTTGTGAGCAATGGTTTAGCGATACAGCTTAACTTACTTGTTTTCATTGTTTCGTCCTCGTTATTGGATCACTTAAGCGCGAAGCGGGTGACGATTTTTTTATCGTTCTTATTTCGCGCCTTGATATTCCTTGTTCGATGAGCTCCTCTAAATGTGTGACGATTTTTTAATGGTTTTCGATGTAGTCAATGACCGCATCGGTCACTTGCTTAGTGGTTGCTTTCCCACCAATGTCGGGTGTGCAAATCCCTTCGGAAGACACCGACTCTATTGCACTCATCACCAGGCGAGCGGATTGGTGCTCGCCTAAATGCTCGAGCATTTGGACTGCAGTCCAAAAGGTTGCGATAGGATTGGCAATTCCTTGTCCAGTGATGTCGAACGCAGAGCCATGGATCGGCTCAAACATTGAGGGGTAAGGGCTATTTGGTGCGATGTTTGCTGTCGGAGCCACTCCCAAACTGCCCGCTAAGGCACCGGCAAGATCGGAAAGGATATCGGCGTGAAGGTTGGTGGCGACGATAGTATCGAGTGATTCAGGGTTAAGCGTCATTCTTACCGTCATTGCGTCCACGAGCATCTTGTCCCACGTGACATCAGGGAACTCTTTCGCCACTTCTTCTGCAATTTCGTCCCACATCACCATCCCGTGGCGTTGAGCATTAGACTTGGTTACCACGGTCAGGAGCTTACGTGGACGCTGCTGCGCAATCTCAAATGCATATCGCATGATTCTGGTTACGCCTGCACGGGTAAAGATCGACACTTCCGTTCCTACTTCTTCTGGAAAACCTTTGTGCGCGCGTCCGCCGTGACCTGAGTATTCGCCTTCCGAGTTCTCTCGGACGATGACCCAATCTAGGTCGCCTTTGGTTTTTCCCTTGAGGGGGGATGGGATTCCTGGGATGATTTTGGTTGGGCGAACATTGGCGTATTGGTCAAAACCTTGGCAAATCTGCAGTCTTAAGCCCCACAAGGTAATGTGATCGGGGATGTCAGGATCGCCCACCGCACCAAAGTAAATCGCATCGAACCCTTTTAGCGTGTCTAAGCCATCTTTGGGCATCATTTCGCCGTGTTGGCGGTAGTAGTCCGAGCCCCAGTCAAAGTGTTTGAACTCAAATTTGAGCTCCGGGAACCTGTTCGCTAGTGACTTAAGTACTTGAACCCCTGCTGAAATGACCTCCATTCCAATGCCATCAGCCGGAATGGTCGCGATTTTGTATGTTGACATAATGGTTACCTTCTTACTTGTTAGATTTTGATTATGAGATGTAAATGAATTGTTATCACTGGCGTTCTATTATATAAATTAACGATATAATCAGGAGGTAAGATGAAGACGGAACAGCTTAGGTGTTTTATCGCCGCCGCCGACACTCTACATTTTGGGCGCGCTGCACAAAGTTTGAACATGCTACCCGCCGCGTTTGGGCGACAGATTAAGTTGCTGGAACAATCTCTGGGGCTCGTATTGTTTAATCGTTCGACGAGAAGCGTGGAGCTGACGTTGATTGGTCAGCAGTTCTATTTTGATGCGTGTCATCTCATTGATCAGATAGATGCGGTAGAAAATCGGTACAAAAACTTGCGGATTGGTTCGCCTCACACATTGCGCGTCGGGGCAATTGACAGCGCCGCGATTGGGTTGCTGCCGAAATTGATTCTTAAATACAAGCGCTCTCATTCGAACGTATCGATTCGTATCATCGAGGATAAAACTAAGCGCCTGATTCCAAAACTACTCTCAGGCGCGATTGATTTGGCGCTCATTCGACCGCCGGACAGTCTGAGTGAGCGCATTGAAATCGAGCATATTTGCCATGAATCACTGCGCTTGGCACTTCCAGACTCTCATCCATTAGCGACGCTCGATCGTGTCACCATCGACTTGATCGCGGATTTTCCGATGATCGTACCGAACCGCAAAGACAGACCTCATAGCTACGACCTGACTTTTAAGTTGTTTCAGGCCGCAGGCTTTCAGCCAAGGATTTCACAAGTGGCCAATGAAAAGCAGACGATTTTGAATTTGGTTGCTCAGGAAATGGGGTTAGCCATTGTGCCTTCTTGGTCAACCGGTGTCGCCCCATCGAATGTGTGTTTTAGGGAGATAGAGGGACACAGCCATATCGGTTTACCTTTGGCCGCAGCTTGGCTTAAAGGGTGCTCCGATTCTGTTAGGCAGGGGTTGGTGGAAATGTTGAAACACTCACCAGAGCTGATCGACCAGTAGCGTGTTTCTCTCGCGAGAAGAGCTCTTGATGGCTTACTGCAGTATATTGAACTGTAAAGATTGTCGTTTTTAATATTATTGAGACAAATTGGAGCGGGAGTTCACAAATTGACCAGTTAGTGCTTTTGACCGAGTTAGGGTGAAAAAAAATAGACTAGAGTGATTACTAAATAACTCACAAAAACAGGCTAGGTTGAATGCTGAAAACCTCGTTGTTCCATTCTGCTGTCCGGGCGCCTCGCGCCCTGCATTGGTATCACTGGGTCGTGATCGTGTTTTCGCTCGCGTTGACGCTGACCGCTTGGCAAGTGACGCTCAAACAGAGCCATCAGAAATCAAAGGTTCAATTTCAACATCAAGCCAAACAATTGGTCGCCTTGGTTCAAGAGCGGATGGAGAAGTATGAGGAAGCGCTATGGGCCGGCGTCTCTGCACTGCACATGCTTGATAGACCGGCGAGCCGCGCGGATTGGAAAGTGTTTGCCGATGAGCTGCGCATCGAATCTCGGTTCCCAGGTATCAACGGGATTGGTGTGATTCACTACGTGCCAGAAGAGAAAGTGCCGACGTATTTGTCTTGGCAGCGTGAGGCGATGGCGACCTATGCCATGCATCCCACGCGCTCTGGTAAAGAGTATTGGCCTATCACTTACATTGAGCCTCAGCAAGACAATCTCAAAGCGGTGGGTCTAGACATGGCGCATGAAACCAATCGTTACAGTGCGGCGCAGCGGGCGAAATCGAGCGGTCAGGCCAGCATCACCGGGCCGATCGTCTTGGTGCAAGATTCTCAGCGCACGCCGGGCTTTCTTTTCTATGTCCCGTGGTATCGCCAAGGTATGGAGACCAATCAATATGGTGAAAGTGGCGGCGATTTTCAGGGTTTAGTCTACGCGCCTTTTGTGGTTTACAAATTGATGGATGGTACGCTCGACAGAAGTACACGTTTAGTGAATTTCAGCATCTATGATGGCGACACGGAGCTCTACAGTGAACTCAATGATAGCAACCGTCATTACGATGCCGATCCGACGTTTTCTGAGCAAATCAGTTTGGATTTGTATGGTCGTACTTGGGTGTTTCATGTCCAGTCCTCATTGCTGTTTAAAGAGCAGCAAAGCCTGAGTCAACCTGCGCTGATCTTAGTGTTTGGCTTGGTGGTTGATGTCCTGCTACTGGTCATCTTCTTGATGCTCAGTCGTGAGAAAGAACGCGCTCAGCAGTACGCCGATCAAGTCACCCATGATTTGCAGCTGCGCACTCAAACCTTAGAACAAGTGACGGCCGATTTAGAGAAGCGCAACCACGCGCTCGAAGAGGCCAACCACGAACTGGATCAGTTTGCTTACGTCGCCTCCCATGATTTAAAAGCGCCCTTGCGTGGCATATCCCAGTTGGTTACGTGGACCATCGATGACTTAAAACCCCATCTCACTGAGCAAACAGAGCAGTACGCCGCCTTATTGCAAAATCGAGTCAGCCGCTTGGAGCGCTTGCTGGATGATCTGCTGCTCTATTCGCGTGTAGGCAGGAAACAGTGGAGCCTAGACCTGTTTCATGTCGGGAATAAGATTGAAGAGATTTTTGAGTTGCTTAGCCCGCCGCCAGGGATCACCTTAGAGTATGACGATCAGTTGGGTGAGATCTCCACCTTAGTCACGCCGCTTGAAATGGTACTGAGAAACCTGATGGGTAATGCGATTAAGCATCATGACAAAGCGAAGGGATTGATTCGCGTGACCGCGACTGAAATCGATGACCGTTATGTGTTTACCGTGCAAGACGACGGTCCGGGCATTCCAGAGGCCTATCAAGAGAAAGTGTTTGAACTTTTCCACACTCTGCAACCAAGAGACAAAGTAGAAGGCAGTGGCCTTGGCCTGTCGATTATTAAGAAAACGCTGGATCTCTATGGTTGCGACTATCGATTAGAAAACAACCTTGAGCAGGGCTGCACGTTCCGTTTTAGTTGGCCCAAACAGCCGTACTTTGCCGCGCTAACCATCGAGCGCGCCAATCCAACCGTGACTCCATAAGGATGGGATTTGACTGATGAAAATCTTGATTATTGACGACGATACCATCGATAGAATTGCCGCGATTCGGACTTTGCGCGATACCGATTTACCCATCCAGGTGATCGACGAAGCAACGACGGCCCATGAAGGGCTCAAGATGGCGCTCGCCAATAAATATGATGTGATTTTGCTCGACTATCAGCTTCCGCCATCCAATGGTATTGAAGTGCTGATGCAATTGAGGAGTGTGAGCGATTTCTCTACCTCGATTGTGATGCTCAGCCACAGCAATGATGAGGAGCTGGCACTGTCGTGTATTGAAGTGGGCGCACAAGACTTCATCATGAAAAAAGAGATCACCGCGTCGCGATTACGTCGCGCTATCGTGATTGCCACCGAACGCTATTACCTAGAGCAGCAGATTCAAGCCAAACACACCGAGCTCAAACGTATGGCGGAAGAGGACAGTTTGACTGGGCTGAGTAATCGTTACTTTTTTGATGAAACCTTGAAAAAAGCGCTATTGATTGCCTCTCGCTCGAAAAAACCTTTGATGCTGCTTTTGATTGATCTCGATAAGTTCAAAGACATCAATGATAGCCTTGGCCACGTTGTCGGTGATGCGGTCCTTAGGCACGTGGCTCAGCGTCTCTCCCATTGCTCACGAAAAAGTGACTACTTGTGCCGCATCGGTGGCGACGAGTTTGCCATTATTATCCAAAACCTTGAGATGAAAAATCACGTCCACCTATTGGTTCAGCGCCTGCTTAAAGCGTTTGAAGAGCCGATCATCGTGGATAGCCATAGCATTGATATGACCATCAGTATTGGCATCGCTTCCGCGCCAGAATGTGCCACTAACTCCGTGGATTTAACCAAGTGTGCCGACATCGCCTTGTACCGAGCCAAAGACCAAGGGCGAAATCAAGCGCAGTATTACTCGAAAGCGTTTCATAACTTGATTGAAAAACGCATCCGCATTGAAAACGATCTTAAACGTGCGATTCAAAACGATGAGTTTGAACTCTACTTTCAGCCTCAGTTTGACCGCAACGCCAACTTAGTGGGAGCAGAGGCGCTGCTGCGCTGGAATCACAAAAAGCTGGGTATTGTTTCACCAACCGACTTCATTCCGATCGCGGAGGAGTCCCATTTGATGATCGAAATTGGTCATTGGGTGTTTCGCGCGGCGTTTGATCAACTCAAAATATGGAAAGAGCAATTTGAACGCTTTAGTGCCTCGTTTGTCGTGGCCATTAATGTCTCACCCAAGCAGTTGACGGAGCTGAGTTTAAAAACGCAGCTTGAAGAGTACCTTTCGTTTTATGAAGTCTCTCCGAGTCAGGTGGAATTGGAGATCACTGAAAACTGCTTGGTCGCAGAAGGCGCCTCAACTGAGATGTTGCAACAGCTGAGTGGGCTGGGGTTCAAAATAGCGGTGGACGATTTTGGTACTGGCTACTCGTCACTCTCGCATCTTAAAGAGTACCCGATTGACATCATTAAGATCGACAAATCGTTCATGGCGAACGTGGAAGAGAAAAGCGCTCAGCAACTCTTTACGGCCATCTGTCTGTTTGCGACCAGTCTAGAGTACGATACCGTGGCTGAAGGTATAGAAACCGAGTTCCAAAGCAGCCTTTGTCAGGGAGTCGGGGTGGCGCGTCATCAGGGCTATTTTTACTCGCAGCCATTGCCCGTTGAGGAGTTTGAGAAGAAGTATTTTGGCTAGAGCGCAGCGCTGAATAGTTCACCACGCTCTAGTTGAATCATCGCTTAATCGCGGTCAACCGCAAACGGAGACCATGCTTGACGTGTTGGCATCACTTCAAGGCGGTTAATGTTGATGTGATCGGGCAGCGTCGCCACGTAGAACATCTGTTCCGCGATGTCTTGCGCTGTGAGTGGGGTGGTGCTGTTGTAGAGCTTATCGGACGCCGCTTGATCGCCTTTGGTGCGCACCAAAGTGAACTCGGTTTCTGCCATGCCTGGCGCAATGTCGGTTACACGTACGCCGGTGCCGAGCAAATCACAGCGCAAGTTGTAGCTAAATTGTTGAACAAACGCCTTGGTTGCCCCATAGACGTGACTACCTGGGTAGGGCCATTGTCCGGCGATAGATCCCACATTAATGATAGTGCTGCCGGCGCCAGATTGGATCAAGGTCGGCAGTAGCGCGTGCGTGACATTCACCAATCCTGTGACGTTGGTGTCAATCATGGTTTTCCAGTCATCAAGTTCGACGTCTTGCGCCGCTTGCGGAGCCAAGGCCAGACCGGCATTGTTGATGAGCAGTCGCACGGCGGCAAAGTCGCTTGGCAGCGCTGCCACGGCTTGTTTCACTGCGTCTGAATCACGAACGTCAAGTTGAATGATGTGCACAGGCACATTGAGTTCGGCTTTCAATGCCTCCAAACGCTCGAGGCGGCGACCTGAGAGCACCAATGACCAACCCGCTTGTGCAAAACGCTCTGCGGCGGCTCGGCCAAATCCAGATGTCGCACCAGTGATAAACGCCACTTTTTCCATTTTTTATTCCTTTTGATTGCCAGACTGAACCCGGAGCATAGCATGTTTCGTCAATGGGGATGAATGCACAATCTTATCCCGTATGCCCGGGAGGTTTGGTTCTGGATAGGGGCGTTCGGCTGAACTAGCTGACTGATATGCAACAAGTTTTCTTTGTGGGTTTAAGGTCAGACCAAAATGGTGAGAGGAGAGAATCCATTGCACTAATATACAGCGCAAAAAATAACCATCCTTGCACTATCAAAAAGCGGACTAGAATAAAATTAAATTAATTCAATGAGTTAAAATTAAATTGTTGAACGAGTTTTATTGGCACCCTTTTTGGATTCGTTGGATATAGATACCGACAGGTTGAATAACCATTCATCTATAAGGAGATAGCCACTATGAACATGACGTTCAAACTGAAACTGGCCGCTTTGGGCACCACACTCGCACTGAGCTCGTCTTTGGCATACGCAGAAGAGACGATCAAAGTCGGTGTGCTCCACTCGTTGTCCGGGACGATGGCGATCAGTGAAACCACACTGAAAGACACCGTGCTGATGTTGGTCGATGAGCAGAATAAAAAAGGCGGTTTGCTAGGTAAGAAACTCGAAGCCGTGGTGGTGGACCCAGCGTCCAACTGGCCACTGTTTGCAGAGAAAGCGCGTGAATTGATCGAGAAAGAAAAAGTCGACGTGGTGTTTGGTGGTTGGACGTCGGTATCACGTAAATCCATGTTGCCTGTGTTTGAAGAGCTCAACAGCATCTTGTTCTACCCGGTTCAATATGAAGGGGAAGAGTCGTCGAAAAACGTCTTCTACACTGGCGCTGCGCCAAATCAGCAGGCGATCCCTGCGGTTGATTACCTCATGAATGAACTCGGCGTTGAGCGCTGGGTATTGGCGGGCACGGACTACGTCTATCCGCGCACCACCAATAAGATCTTGGAAGCGTACCTTAAAGCCAAAGGGGTGGGTGAGTCTGACATCATGATCAACTACACGCCGTTTGGTCACTCCGACTGGCAGTCAATTGTCTCTGACATCAAGAAATTTGGCGCAGAAGGGAAGAAAACCGCGGTGGTCTCGACCATCAACGGCGACGCGAACGTGCCTTTCTACAAAGAGCTTGGTGCACAAGGCGTCTCATCGGAAGACATCCCAGTGGTCGCGTTCTCTGTGGGTGAAGAAGAGCTGTCGGGTATGGATACCTCTCCACTGGTGGGCCACCTTGCCGCTTGGAACTACTTTATGAGTGTCGATACAGACAGCAACGCAGAGTTTGTCGAGACGTGGCAAGCGTTCATCGGCAGTGAAGAGCGTGTTACGAATGACCCAATGGAAGCGCACTACATCGGCTTTAACATGTGGGCGCAAGCGGTGACGAACGCAGGTACTACCGACGCTCAAGCCGTGCAAGATGCATTGATTGGTGTCTCTGTTCCTAACCTCTCAGGGGGCTACTCGACCATGATGCCTAACCACCACATCACCAAGCCGGTTTTGATTGGTGAAATCCAAGATGACGGTCAGTTCGATGTGGTGTGGGAGACAACAGGTTTAGTCGCTGGTGATGCTTGGTCTGATTACCTTCCTGAGTCGGCGAAACTGTTCTCAAGCTGGTCGAAACCTTTCTCTTGCGGCGCGTTTAACGTCGAAACTAAGCAGTGTTCAGGTTCTAATTAATCTCCACGATTGGCGCCCGGCTTTTACGTGGAAGCTGGGCGTCTTTTTTCTGTTGAGACCCTTTCCTTTTCACCCACGCAAGGACAGACATCATGAGGCCAAGGAGTGCGCCGATTATCAAGTTTATGTGGATCAGTCTATTGAGCCTGATCGGGTTGAATCTCGCCAACGCGCAAAGTCAGGAAGACTTTGCCGGCATACTCAATGGCAAGAGCAATCAAGCGAAAGAGCAAGCCATGACTTGGCTGGTGGAGTCGCAACCAGCCGAGGTAGCGAAGCCTATTTTGACCGCATGGCTAGAAGGCGATCTCTACAGCTTAAAAGCCAACGAGCAAGACCTTTACATCGCGCCTGAGCTCAAAGCGCAACAAACCGCCACTCAGGTTTGGACGGGAGAGACACTCGTTATTGAAAGTAAACGTCAGTTTAGCAAAGTGCGGGTGAATAACGCGTTGCGTGGTCTGATTCGCGCTGAAATCGCCTCACTGGGCTTAAGCAGTGCCGATGAAGCGGTGCGACTTGCGGCGGTGACGGCGCTGGTGGGCAATACAGAGCCCAGTGTGGTGGCCAAGTTTAAAAAGCGTCTGGCGAGTGAAACCTCGCCCGCGGTGATTGAGCAGTTGCATCTGGCGTTGGCGGTGGACAGTGCCCTCAATGCGAGTGACCCGGGCCAAGTGGCCGCGATTGCGCTGCTGTCGGATTACAAACAGCCAGTGGTGGTACAAACCCTCAATGCAGTATTAAGCCGTGAGCAAGATGAGGAAGTGATTGAGGCGGCGCAAAAGGCCCTCGACCGCTACCAACAAAGCCAGCGTTTGTATTCGGGGGTGGAGACCCTTTTCTTTGGTCTTAGTCTAGGCTCGGTATTGGTGTTGGCCGGTATTGGCTTGGCGATCACCTTTGGTGTGATGGGCGTGATCAACATGGCGCACGGCGAGCTTATTATGCTTGGCGCTTACACCACTTACGTTATGCAGCAATTGATGCCCAATCATATCGGGCTGGCGTTGATACTTTCTATCCCGGCGGCGTTTGTCGTCTCTGGGTTGGTGGGCGTTGCGATTGAACGCAGCGTGATTCGCCATTTGTATGGACGACCGCTGGAAACCTTACTGGCGACGTTTGGTATCAGCCTGATTCTGCAACAAGCGGTGCGCTCGGTGTTTTCGCCGCTTAACCGCTCAGTCAGCACGCCGGATTGGATGTCCGGTGCACTTAGCATCAACCCCATGCTCTCTCTCACCTACAACCGCTTGTACATCATCCTATTTTGCGCGTGTGTCTTCATTGGCTTGGTGATGGTTTTGAAAAAAACACCTTTGGGTCTGCAAGTGCGCGCGGTGTCGCAAAATCGCGCGATGGCTCGTGCGATGGGGATCCGCTCAGAGCGTGTCGATGCCATGACGTTCGGCTTAGGTTCCGGGGTTGCAGGTATTGCAGGTGTTGCGCTGTCTCAACTCACCAACGTGGGGCCCAATATGGGCCAAGCCTACATCATCGACTCCTTCATGGTGGTGGTGTTTGGCGGCGTTGGCAATCTGTGGGGCACCTTAGTGGCGGGGCTCGGCCTTGGGCTGTTTAACAAAATATTGGAGCCTTGGGCAGGCGCGGTACTGGCGAAGATCTTGGTGCTGGTGTTTATCATCCTATTTATTCAAAAACGTCCTCGTGGGCTCTTCCCACAACGTGGCCGAGCGGCAGAAGGTTAAGGAGTTCACATGAGTCAATCTATTCAGTCACGCTCGGTAGTGCTCTCAGCGATGCGAGGCGACAAAGGTGGTCAAGTGACCGTGGCACTCATTCTGTTGGCGGTGGTGTTGGTGCCCTTGGCCAATACCTTGCTGCCCGTCGGCCATCCCTTTCACGTTGAGACATTCTCGCTCTCTTTGATGGGCAAGTATCTCAGCTATGCCATGCTCGCCTTGGCGGTGGATCTGGTGTGGGGCTACCTCGGCATTTTGAGTTTGGGTCACGGCGCCTTTTTTGCCCTTGGCGGCTATGCGATGGGCATGTATTTGATGCGTCAAATTGGTGATCGTGGTGTCTATGGGAATCCGATTCTGCCGGATTTCATGGTGTTTCTAAATTGGCAAGAGCTGCCGTGGTTCTGGCTTGGCTTTGATCAGTTTTGGTTCGCGTGTGTGATGGTGGTGTTAGTGCCGGGGGCGCTGGCTTACCTGTTTGGTTATTTGGCGTTTCGCTCTCGCGTCTCAGGGGTCTATCTGTCGATCATCACCCAAGCGCTGACCTATGCCCTGATGTTGGCATTTTTTCGCAACGAAATGGGCTTTGGCGGCAACAACGGCCTCACGGATTTTAAAGACATACTTGGTTACAGCTTGCAGCAAGACAGCACGCGCATCGTGCTGTTTATGGCCACGGGTCTGATGCTGGCCCTGAGCTACTGGGTGTGCCGCACTGTGGTGGCCAGCCGTCTTGGCCGCGTGGCGTTGGCGATTCGCGACACCGAATCTCGCACTCGATTTATGGGCTATGACGTCGACGGCATCAAACTGTGGGTGTTTGTCCTTTCTGCGGTGATCGCGGGCATTGCGGGGGCGCTTTATGTCCCGCAAGTGGGCATCATCAATCCCGGGGAATTTGCGCCGCTCAATTCGATTGAAGTGGTGGTTTGGGTCGCGTTAGGTGGCCGTGCCACTTTGTTTGGCGCGATTGTTGGCGCTTTGGTGATCAACTACGCCAAAAGCTGGTTCACTGTTGAGTTCCCAGAGGTATGGCTGTTTGCCCTCGGGGGCATGTTCGTGCTCTCGACTATGTACTTCCCGAAAGGGTTGATGGGGTTTGTCAGCGACAAGCTCGCGAAGGTCGACACGCCTAAGCGCCGCGCAGCAAGCGATGAGGAAAGAGATAAGAGCAAAGAGGTGACGGCATGAATATGACCCATACAACATTGACCGATTCGGTCAAGCAACTGACCCGTCGTGATGAAGTCTTTTCGTTTCTCAAGCCCGATACCCACCCGTTGATTGATACGCGGCACAACATTTTGCTCTATGTTGAAGGCGTCAACAAAAGCTTTGACGGCTTTAAAGCCATCAACGACTTGAACTTGTACATCAAAGAGGGCGAGCTGCGCTGCATCATCGGCCCCAATGGTGCAGGAAAAACCACCATGATGGACATCATCACGGGCAAAACCAAACCCGACAGTGGGTCGGTGTGGCTTGGCTCTAACATTAACCTCCTTAAGATGAACGAGGCGCAAATTGCCAATGCCGGCATCGGACGCAAGTTCCAAAAGCCGACGGTGATTGAATGCTTAAGCGTGTGGGAGAACCTTGAGCTGGCGATGGCGGGCGTACGCTCTGTTTGGGGTACCTACATCGCGCAGCTATCGGGCGAGCAGAAAGACAAATTGGAGTCAGTGCTTACGCTGATTGATTTACAAGACAGTGCAAGGCGACTCGCCGGTAACCTGTCGCATGGTCAAAAGCAGTGGCTTGAGATCGGTATGCTCTTGATGCAAAACCCGAAGCTGTTGCTCATCGATGAGCCGGTCGCGGGGATGACGCACCAAGAGATGGATCGCACCTCTGAGCTGCTTAACTCGCTCGCCGGAAAACACTCGGTCGTGGTCGTTGAGCACGATATGGATTTCGTCCGTTCAATTGCCAGCCATGTCACTGTGCTCCACCAGGGGCATGTGCTGGCAGAAGGGACGATGGACCACGTTCAGGCCCATCCTCAAGTCAAACAGGTCTATCTGGGAGAGTAGTATGTTGACCATCAATGGATTGAACCAATTCTATGGCGAAAGCCACACCCTGTGGGACTTGAATATGACGATCCCCAAGGGCAAATGTACCGTGCTCATGGGCCGAAATGGGGTGGGGAAAACCACCTTATTGCAGTGCATTATGGGGCTGGTGAAGGTACAAAGTGGCGACATCAAACTGGGTGAGCAGTCATTAATTAAACGTGACGCCGAAGACCGCCCGCGACTCGGCATCGGTTATGTGCCGCAAGGACGGCAAATCTTTCCGATGCTCACCGTGCAAGAAAACCTTGAAGTGGGATTGCCGATACGCGCCAAAGGTGATCGCCAGATCCCAGAATTCATTTTCGAGCTGTTTCCGGTGCTTAAAGAGATGCTTCATCGCCGCGGTGGCGATCTGTCGGGAGGGCAGCAGCAGCAACTGGCGATTGGCCGTGCTCTGGTGGTCAACCCAAGTCTACTGAT
Organism: Vibrio cholerae; assembly: GCA_036903855.1. GTDB lineage: Bacteria > Pseudomonadota > Gammaproteobacteria > Enterobacterales > Vibrionaceae > Vibrio > Vibrio cholerae_D. The sequence continues at coordinate 642,138 of JACGDM010000001.1, forward strand.
TTTGGATGAGCCCACGGAAGGCATCCAGCCCAATATAGTGCAAGAGATTGGCGACATCATCCGCATGCTCAATCAGCAATATGGTCTGACGGTGTTGCTGGTGGAGCAAAAACTGCCTTTTGCCCGCAAAGTGGGCGATGAGTTTTGCATTTTGGATCGCGGCCGGCCGGTGGCCAATGGCCCCATGGACGCGCTCAACGACGCGCTGATTAAGGAGTATCTCACCGTATGATGTGTGACCCTGCTGTGGCATTTGCCTTGACGGATGCCAATGACAACGACAAACCCAGCCTTGAACAAAAACTCGATTCTGATACTCGCTCTGGCTGGAAAGCGAAACTGGCTCTGCTGTTTACCGACCGCGGAGATAAAACGGTGATCAAAGAGCGCCAGCAGCAAGGCCCGCTGGCGATACAGCGCCCGCTTTATCCTGAGGGGCCGGTGTGCCATACCTATTTGTTGCACCCGCCTGGCGGTGTGGTCGGCGGCGACACGTTATCCATCGAGGCACAGGTGCGAGAGGGGGGGCATGCACTGGTCACGACCCCCGGCGCTACTAAGTTTTATCGTTCATCGGCGCGTTTTGCTCGCCAGACGCAAATACTGCGCGTGGCGTCAAGCGCCACCTTAGAGTGGCTACCGCAAGAGAACATCTTTTTCCCCGAAGCCCACGCGCGATTAGACACACAGATCCACCTAGAGCGTGATGCACAATTTATGGGCTGGGAGATGCACTGTTTTGGGAGGCCCGCACTAAATGAGGGCTTCTCAAGTGGACATTTGGTAGGAAAAACAGAGATTTACTACCAAGGGAGCAAAATACTCAGCGAAGGGCTCAATATGAAAGGTGGTGATAAAGCTCTGATAAATAAGGGCTTACTTGGTTTTCCAATGATGGGCACTTTTTATATCTCCTCACAGGACGAGGACTTAATCGAGCTGGTACAGAGCTTGCTCTGCTCTATACAAGATGATGTGGGTAAGGCGTCGCTGGTTATTGGTGCCACTCAGTTGGAAAACCTGATAGTCGTCAGGGCATTAGGTCAATGGAGTGAAGTGATTCTGGCCAGTTTTGAGCGTATTTGGCAACAGATCAGGTTGCACTGGTTTGGCGAGAAGCCACAGCCTCCGAGGATCTGGGCTACCTAATAAGGTGGACTGAGAGTGTGGATGCAAGCTGACTTACTCATCGACAGCACACTCATCCACAAGCATGAGAGTGCACGACGCGGAACAAAGCGATGAATTGCGAGGGATAGCAATGGAACTCACCCCGAGAGAGAAAGACAAATTACTCATTTTTTGCGCGGGCCTGTTGGCGCAAAGTCGCAAAGAAAAAGGGCTAAAACTCAACTACCCAGAGTCGATTGCGCTGATCAGTAGCGCCATTTTAGAAGGCGCTCGGGAGGGAAAAAGCGTCGCCGAATTGATGGATTACGGGCGTACGTTGCTTACGGTAGAGGATGTCATGGAAGGGGTCGCCAGTATGATTCCGGACGTGCAAGTTGAGGCAACGTTCCCAGACGGCACCAAACTCGTCACTGTGCACGAGCCGATTGTGTAGTCAGTGAGGGGTAAAGGCAAAGTCAATAGGACGAGGAGAAACAAGGATGGCAGGGACGACAATCGGTAAGGGTTGGGCGCCGGGTCAAATCGAGACCGCCGACGGTGAGATTGCGCTCAATGTGGGCCGCCGCACCGTCAAAGTGAGCGTTGAGAATGTCGGTGACCGCCCGGTTCAAATCGGATCGCATTACCATTTTTTCGAAGTGAATGAAGCTTTGGTGTTTGACAGAGCGCTGGCGCGCGGGTTTCGACTCAATATCCCCGCCGGGACGGCGACGCGATTTGAACCCGGCCAATCACGCAGCGTTGAGCTAGTGGAATACGCCGGAAAAGGCGAAGTGTACGGATTTCAAGGCAAGGTGATGGGCAAGTTATAGCTCGATGGCGTTACACCACCCAGTTGAAAAACATGTTTACAGACAAGTTGATAGACAAATGGGTAATGGCACACGCAACAGACAAGGATAAGTCATGGCAAGCATCTCTCGACGGGCATACGCCGAAATGTTTGGGCCAACAGTCGGAGACAGAGTCCGCCTCGCGGATACCGAATTGTGGCTTGAGGTAGAACAAGATTACACCGTCTACGGTGATGAAGTGAAATTTGGTGGCGGGAAGGTGATTCGCGATGGCATGGGCCAGAGCCAAAAACCAAGCCAAGAAACCCCAGATTTAGTGATCACTAATGCCGTTGTGCTCGACTATTGGGGCATTGTCAAAGCCGACGTGGCGGTCAAAGATGGTCGCATTCACGCGATTGGCAAAGCAGGCAACCCCGATGTTCAGCCCGGCGTTACCATAGTGATTGGCCCGGGTACTGAGGTGTTGGCTGGGGAAGGGGCGATTCTGACCGCTGGCGGCATCGACTCGCACATCCATTTTATCTGCCCACAGCAAATTGAAGAGGCGCTCGCCTCGGGTGTCACCACCATGATTGGTGGCGGCACTGGCCCGAACACCGGCACCAATGCGACCACCTGTACGCCAGGCCCGTGGAATATGCATCGCATGCTCGAATCCTTAGATGGCTTTCCAATGAATTTTGGCTTGCTTGGTAAAGGTAATGCCAGCCAACCTGACGCACTGCGAGAGCAAGTTACGGCAGGCGCGGTGGGGTTGAAACTGCATGAAGACTGGGGGACGACGCCAGCTTCTATTGATACCTGCTTGACGGTAGCGGATGAGATGGACGTGCAGGTGGCGATACACACCGATACCCTCAATGAATCCGGCTTTGTCGAATCGACATTGAATGCGATCGGCGATCGCGTCATTCACACCTACCACACCGAAGGGGCAGGGGGCGGCCACGCGCCAGATATTATTCGCGCCGCCGGTGAAGCCAATGTGCTGCCGTCGTCGACCAATCCGACACGCCCGTACACCGTTAACACGGTCGATGAGCATTTGGACATGTTGATGGTGTGCCATCACCTCTCACCATCCATTGCAGAAGATGTGGCGTTCGCGGAGTCTCGCATCCGTCGAGAAACCATCGCCGCCGAGGATATTCTTCACGACTTGGGCGCTTTCTCGATGATCGCTTCGGATTCACAAGCCATGGGGCGAGTGGGTGAAGTGATCATACGCACTTGGCAAACGGCGCACAAAATGAAAGTGCAGCGCGGGAGTTTGAAACAAGATTCTAGCTACAGCGATAATTTTCGTTTGAAGCGTTACATTGCCAAATACACCATCAATCCGGCGATCACTCACGGGATGGCCCATGAAATTGGTTCGATTGAAGTGGGTAAATTGGCGGATTTGGTGTTGTGGAAACCGGCTTTTTTCGGCGTCAAACCGAGCGTGATTTTGAAAGGCGGCATGATAGCCATGGCGCCGATGGGCGATCCGAACGCATCCATTCCCACTCCGCAGCCGGTCCATTACCGTGGCATGTTTGGCAGCTACGGCAAAGCGGCGCAAAAGACCTCGATGCTGTTTGTCTCGCAAGCCGCTCACCAAGCCGGGATTGCCGCTGAACTTGGCTTAGGCAGTCAAATTGGTGTGGTGAGCCACTGCCGTGACATCCGTAAAGCCGATATGAAGTTAAACGACTGGCAGCCGCACATCGAAGTGGACTCGCAAACCTATCAAGTTCGCGCGGATGGCGAGTTGCTGGTGTGTGAACCTGCAGACGTGCTGCCAATGGCGCAGCGCTATTTCTTATTCTAGGAGAACAACCATGATCGAACTGACGGAAATTGCTCAGGAGATAACCATTCAACCCCACACATTTCTCAGTTTGCCGATCGACAGCCGTATCAAAAGCCGCTTAAAGGTCAAATTGGATGATGGCCGTGACGCGGGACTATTTCTTCCTCGCGGACACATTTTACGCGGGGGAGAGCAGCTCAAAAGCCCATGCGGATTGGTGGTTGAGGTGATTGCCGCGCCAGAAAGTGTCTCGACCGTCTACTGCAGTGACCTGCATTTATTGACGCGCGTTGCTTACCACTTAGGAAACCGCCATGTGCCGTTGCAAGTGGCGTTTGGCTGGGTACGTTATCAGCATGACCACGTACTCGATGACATGGTCACTGGGCTCGGCGCGAAAGTGACGGTCGAGCAAGCGGCCTTTGAGCCAGAAAGTGGTGCTTATGGCGGGCGTTCTGCTGGGGGCCATCACCACCATCACTAAATGGCTATTTGATAGGGCGCGCGCGTTGTCAACGTTGACGACAGCGTGGCCAGTTTCTCTTTCAACCTATTTCAACGGATAGACGACTTACAAGGACAGTGTTATGCGAATCTCTTTTATTCCCTCCGTCGGCGCATTTGCCGCCACCACGATGGCAAGCCCAGTATTTGCTCACCCCGGCCATGAGGGCGGATCTTTTTCGGCTGGATTGACGCACCCCGTGACCGGGCTGGATCACCTCGTCATGTTGATTGCGTTCGGCATGCTGACTGCGTGTCTATCGGTCAGTTGGCGCGGCAAAGCAACGCTGATGCTAGCGGCACTCGCGACGTTATTACTGGGGCTGAGCGCAGGTAAAGTGTTTGGCGGTTTTGGTGGCGTCGAGCTGGCGATTGGGGCCTCACTGTTTGTGGTCAGCGGCGCCATATGGCAGTCATTCAATCGCTCCAAGCCGCTATTGAATTTGGCAGTTGGCCTCAGCGTTGGGCTGATGTTCTTTCATGGTTACGCGCATGGCGTTGAATCAACGGGCAGTGTTCTTCCCTTTGCCAGTGGCATGTTGACCGCCGCCGCCGGTTTGATGGTGCTGGGCTTACAGTTTGGCCGAGCGTTGTCGAGCCCTTGGTTATCAGTTGGCGTCGCGTCTGCCAGCGCTTTGATTCTGCTGCCGTAACGGATGTAGCCAATGATGAGCGAACCTCGCGCGGTGTATCGACTGTTCCAGCTGATCAGTCCCTCTTTGCCTATCGGCGGGTTCACCTACTCGCAAGGGCTAGAGTGGGCGGTCGAAGCACAATGGGTGACCGACAAAGAGAGCATGCACCAATGGTTGAGCAACATGTTGTTCAATAGCGTGGCGACCTTAGAACTGCCGTTGATTGACAGATACTGCGAGGCGCTCGGGAATGCGGACATCGCGCGCATTCAATCACTCAGTGACACCCTGTACGCCAGTCGTGAAACCAAGGAGTTGCGCGCTGAAGAGTCTCAGCGAGGGCTCGCCCTCAAAACGCTTTTGGTGCAACTGGGGGTGGATCACGACGCGTTTCATCACCCTGAGGTGAAAATCAATCAACTGCTCGGTTTGTGTGTCGCCGCCGAGCAGTGGCAGATCGAACCTGAATCACTCAAACAAGGCTACCTTTGGAGCTGGGCGGAAAATCTCATTATGGCTGGGGTGAAATTGGTGCCGCTGGGTCAAACGGATGGCCAGCGAGCGCTGATCGCTCTTAGTGACGAATTTGAGCACGCCATCGCGCACGCTCGGCAGATTGAAGAGTGGATGATGGGCAGCTTTACCCCCAGCGTCTCCATCGCCAGCAGCTTACACGAGACACAATACACGCGACTATTTCGCTCATAACGTCTGTGCATTTTTGTATATAGAATTGGAGAATAAGGACAATGGAGAGTTACAAACAGCCATTAAGGGTCGGCATTGGCGGCCCGGTAGGTTCAGGCAAAACCGCGCTGTTGGAAGTGCTGTGCAAAGCGATCCGCGACAAGCTCAATATCGCGGTGGTCACCAACGATATCTATACCCAGGAAGACGCGAAGATCCTCACTCGCGCCGAGGCGCTTGAGCCTGATCGTATTATCGGTGTCGAAACCGGTGGCTGTCCTCACACGGCGATCCGCGAAGACGCCTCTATGAACCTCGCCGCAGTGGAAGAGTTGGCCAAACGCCATCAAAACCTCGATGTGGTGTTCATTGAAAGTGGCGGTGACAACCTCAGTGCGACCTTTAGCCCTGAGCTCGCCGACCTAACCATCTACGTCATTGATGTGGCGGAAGGGGAGAAAATCCCGCGCAAAGGCGGGCCAGGCATCACACGCTCGGACTTGCTGGTGATCAACAAAATCGACCTTGCGCCTTATGTTGGGGCGTCTCTTGAAGTGATGGAGTCGGATACCCAGCGCATGCGCCCGACCAAGCCGTTTGTGTTTACCAACTTAAAAGAGAGCCAAGGGCTGAACACCATCATCGATTTCATCGTGACACAAGGGATGTTGACTATGAAAAGCACGTCAGTTTGACGTGCTTGAAAGGCTAGGTGTCAACGCTCGCATCTCGGCGCGGTTTAGGGTTATACTCCCCGAGTTTTTTACTGGGTTAACGCACGTCGGGGCGATGAATGATATCGAAAAACCAACTCAAATTACTGCGCGCATTGGGACAAAAGAAGCAGCGTAAAGCCAATGGACTGTTTTTAGTTCAAGGTGAAAAGAACGTCCTAGAGCTCATCGTGAGTGATCTTGAGGTCAAACAGATTTTCGCCACCCGAGACTTTCTCGACAAGCATCAAGAGGCGCTGAGCGATTACGATTGTGTCGAAGCGAGTTTGGATGAGTTGACGAAAGCCAGCACATTGGTGAGTAATAATTCGGCCATCGCCGTGGTGGCGATCCCTAACTTGCCAGTGCCCAAAGCGCAGGGTTGGCTCATCGCGTTAGATGGCGTCAGCGACCCCGGTAATCTAGGGACCATCATTCGTGTCGCCGACTGGTACGGCATCAAACACATCATCGCCAGTCAGGACTGCGCCGACCCCTATAACCCGAAAACCATCAGTGCGACCATGGGCAGTTTTGGCCGCGTCAGCGTGACGCAGTGCGACCTGCCGGCCTATCTTGCCAGTGCCAATTTACCCGTTTATGGCGCATTTCTAGAGGGCGAGAGTGTGCACACGACGCAGTTTGCGTCGCAAGGCATCATCTTGATGGGCAGTGAATCGCACGGTATCCGCGAGCACGCCGCTCAGCATGTGAGTGACAAAATCACCATTCCGGCGTTTGGCGGGGCAGAATCCCTGAATGTCGCGATGGCGACGGGCATTATTTTAGACAACCTGCGCAGGCAGCATCAGTAGGCCAAGCGTCGGTCTATTTCTCCAGCATGCCGAGCTTATTGGGCACGCCATTCCACTTTTCAGCCTCGTCCATGGCGGGTTTGACTTCAGTGAGATTGGGCCACAGTTCGGCAAGTTCGGCATTTAACTCAATAAAAACTTGCTGGTCTTCCGCGAGTTCTTCTTCTTGGAAGATGGCGTTGGCGTCGCACTCAGGCACACACAAGCCGCAGTCAATGCAATCTACGGGGCTGATCACCATGAAGTTCGGGCCTTCATAGAAGGCATCAGCGGGGCAGACCGCGACACAGTCTGTGTATTTGCATTGGATACAGTTATCAGTCACGACAAAGGCCATGGTGCGCACTCATCTTGGTTCATTTTCGAATCGGCGATAATACCCATCCCGCTGAGTTTGAGCAATCCTCCGCCGAGACAAAAAGTGGTTTTCGTATGACAGGCCAATCGAGTTGACGTAAAATGCGCGCCATTGTGAGCGGTGTGGGTAGACTGCGCCGCTAAGACACCATCCTAACTGAGATACTCGTATGATACGTTTAACTGAAATTAAACTTCCTTTGGATCACGAGGAAGACGCTGTTTTCGCGGCGATCGTGAAAAAACTGGCGATTCCCGCTGATCAGATCCTTTCCTTTAATGTCTTTAAACGTGGCTACGATGCTCGCAAAAAAACGCAAATCTTGCTGATTTATACGCTGGATGTTGAAGTGGCGGATCAAGCCGCGGTGCTTGAGGCGTTTGTCAGCGATCCGCACGTCAAAGAAACGCCGGATATGGAATACAAATTTGTCGCCAACGCACCGGCGGATCTGACCGAGCGCCCTGTGGTGATCGGTTTTGGCCCTTGCGGTTTGTTTGCGGGTTTGATTCTGGCGCAAATGGGTTTCAAACCTATCATTGTTGAGCGCGGTAAAGAGGTACGTGAGCGCACCAAAGATACCTTCGGTTTTTGGCGTAAACGCGCGCTGAACCCTGAATCGAACGTGCAGTTTGGTGAGGGCGGCGCAGGTACCTTCTCTGACGGTAAACTCTACAGCCAAATCAAAGACCCAAAACACTATGGTCGCAAAGTGATCAAAGAGTTTGTTGAAGCGGGCGCGCCAGAAGAGATCGCCTACGTGAGTAAGCCGCACATTGGCACGTTTAAGCTAGTAACCATGATTGAAAAGATGCGCGCGAAAATCATCGAACTCGGCGGTGAGATTCGTTTTAGCACGCGCGTTGATGATATCCACATCGATAATGGCCAGATCACCGGGTTAACGCTCTCCAATGGCGAACAAATTCAGTCTCGCTACGTGGTACTTGCCGTTGGTCACAGTGCCCGCGATACGTTTGAAATGCTCTATAAGCGCGGTGTGGAGATGGTGGCGAAACCTTTCTCGGTCGGTTTTCGTATCGAACACAAGCAATCGATGATCGATGAAGCGCGTTTTGGTCCAAATGCCGGCAACCCGATTTTAGGCGCGGCAGATTACAAGTTGGTGCACCACTGTAAAAATGGTCGCACCGTTTACAGTTTCTGTATGTGTCCTGGTGGCACGGTGGTGGCTGCGACCTCAGAAGAGGGCCGCGTGGTCACCAACGGCATGAGCCAATATTCTCGTGCAGAGCGTAACGCCAACAGCGCGATTGTGGTAGGGATTACCCCAGAGCAAGACTACCCAGGCCACCCTCTAGCGGGGATTGAGTTTCAGCGCCAATTAGAGTCGGCGGCTTATGAGCTTGGCGGCGCGACCTATGATGCGCCGGCGCAAAAGATCGGTGATTTTCTTAAAGGTCGCGATCCGAGCGCACTGGGTGAGGTAGAACCCTCGTTCACTCCGGGCATTAAATTGACCGACTTGGCCAAAGCGCTACCGGATTATGCGATTGAAGCGATTCGTGAAGCAATCCCTGCGTTTGACAAGAAAATCAAAGGCTTTGCGACAGAAGATGGGCTACTCACTGGTGTAGAAACTCGAACATCGTCGCCGGTGTGTATCACACGGGGTAAAGATTACCAAAGTGTCAATCTAAAAGGTTTCTTCCCAGCTGGGGAAGGCGCGGGTTATGCGGGCGGAATTTTGTCTGCGGGCATTGATGGCATCAAGGTTGCGGAAGCGCTCGCTATTGCGATGACGCAGTCAGAGGCTAACTAAGCACTTTTAAAGTGCGCCCCCTCAGAACGGCACCCAATAAAAACGGCCCATCTTGCGATGGGCCGTTTTTTTGAGGGCAATTTACACCGTAAATCGGCTCACAAGCTGGTACAACTCGTTGGCTCGGCCATTGAGTTCATTACTGCCTTGGCGGTTTTCATTGGCTAGATCCGCCGATTGCGAACTTTGGTCCGAAATCACCACGATGCGCTGCGATATCTCTTGACCGACAATGCTCTGCTCTTCGGTCGCGGTCGCAATCAGCGAGTTCATGTCCATAATGGTATCGATTGATTCCTGAATTTGGATCAACGCTTTGGTGGCCGCATTGGCTTCCTCAACAGTGGCTGAACCCCGTTTTTGGCTCGATTCCATCGCGCGTACGGCGTCATCGGAAGCGGCTTTCAGTTTTTCAATCATACTGTGGATTTCACCGGTGCTGTCTTGGGTACGACTGGCCAGTTTACGGACTTCGTCGGCAACCACGGCAAAGCCTCGACCTTGTTCGCCCGCACGCGCAGCCTCGATGGCGGCGTTCAAGGCCAACAAGTTGGTCTGCTCAGCGATGTCTTGAATCACTTCCAGCGATGAAGAGATATTCTGTACGTCTGCTTCTAGACGCGAAATCACCGACGCCGCTTGCATCACCTCTTCAGCCAGGGCTTCTACTGAGTTGGCGGCAGAGTTGACGATTTGACGCGCTTCTTTCGCGTTATCGTCGGCTTCCTTGGCCGAGTTTGCCGCTTGGCTAGCGTTGTTAGAAATTTCAGACGCGGTGGTGGTCATTTCCGTCATCGCTGTTGCCACTTGCTCGGTCTCTTCACGTTGACCTGAAGCCAGTTCATCGACCTGCGTCGCTCGCTGAGTCATGTTATTGGTTTCAGCCAATACTTGCTGACCGACGTCGCTCACGCTGCGAATGATCTGTTGCAAGCTGGCAACGAACGCATTGAAGTTGGTACTGAGTTTTGCAAACTCAGGTACTTTGAATGCTTCCATACGTGCGGTTAGATCCGCTTCACCGCTGGCAAAGGAGCTGATAGAGGCATCAAATTGTTCGATGGGTGACATGATGGTGCGGTTCACGGTGACAGCAAAAATCGCCACCAAAATGGCAATCACCAAGCAGAACAGGGCGATGGCAGACAAGGTGGTTTCAAGTGCTGAGGTGGTCGCCATCTCCATTTCAGCGACAATCGCATCGATGTCATCGGTGTAGAAACCCGTTCCGAGCATCAAATCCCACTGTGGTACAAAAATGGAAAAACTTAACTTAGGCAGTGCGACGGTGCCGCCTGGTTTAGGGAAGTAGTAGGTGGTGTAATCCCCGGTTTTGGCGTTTTTCAGCAAGTCTTGAATCAAGTAGTTACCTTGCTGATCTTGCAGATTGTAAAAGTTGTCGCCAATGCCTTTATCGCTCTTTCCAACCACAACACGGATACCTTTGGAGTCATAGCCAAAGATGTAGCCAGAATCACCAAATTCGAGCTGTTTCAAGGTTGGAATCGCTTCTTCGAGCGAAGCGCCTCGGTCAAGATACGGCTGGATCGCAGATTGCGCCATTTGCACGTAGTTCTTTAGCTCAGCTTTCTTCATGTTCATCATGTTTTCACGGGTGATCTCAATCTGTGTTTGATTGAGTTCTGTGGTTTTGATGTACGTAAAGCTAAGCATGCCCAGTGCTATAACGATAAGAGGTACAAGCGCTAATATGTATAGGCGGCTTTTGATTGTTAGACTCATACAAAACTTCCTGTTTATTATCATGCGGTTATCTACTGTAACCTAGCCGTTGTCATACCTTGGTTGTTATGAAATTAGTGGTAGTCAACCAAAGGTTTATGAGTTAAGAGTAGCCTATATATCGACAGCGCAATGTGACGCTGAATAGTTGTGTTACTGTTTTTTGAACAAATTGTGTGGAATATCACCGATTCTATCGCTGGTAGGAGCAGTTCTATCTTGTTGTAAATGCTTGTGATTTCATATGGAATCACAGCGACAGTGCAGCGGTGGTTCGGGGTGAAAAAGTCGTGATTGAACGATAGGACTAGGTCGGGCTGTCTCACTATGCTACACTCGCCGCCCCCAAGTGCCAGCAGAGAACCACACCATGAGCTTAAAGCAAGAGATCCAGCAACTTCACAACCGTTTAGACAGCGCCAATCGTAAACTTGATGCAGCAAAAAGCCGTCAAGACGATGAGATGATCAGTAAATTTACTGATGACGTGGAGTCTTTGACCAAGAAGTTGAACTCTCTAAAAGGTAAGCAGAAGTACGACATGAATAAAGAGCGCAAAAGCTTGCTCGACATGCCGTTTTCTCGTGAAATTACCAAGGCTGAGCAAGCGGATCTCGGTAAGCTGAAAAAATCCGTTCGTGGCTTAGTGGTGGTGCACCCGATGACGAAACTCGGCAAAGAGCTGCGTTTGGAAGTGATGACAGGATTCGCACCGAAATCATTCTAGCACTTGGACAATGCCACAGTGCGCAATCCTGAGCTTCTGTGATTTGAGGCTAGGCAGTGACAAGATGAAATGAAAAAGAGGTCGCCAATGTGGGCGACCTCTTTGCATTGGACGATAGGATCAGTAGCCCATCAATTGCAGCAGATTCTCTGCGGTTTTGACCGCTTCTTTGCGGTTGGCAATATTGAGCTTCTGATACAAGTTACGGATGTGGGTTTTGATGGTAGTGCCCGCCACATCGAGTTCTTGTGCAATTTGCTCGTTACTAAAGCCCGAATAGATAAGCCCGAGCACTTGCCACTCACGTTGCGTCAATGGACTGGTGCGCACCAATTCAGGAATGTTCGGGTGATTGACCAACTTCTCGACAAACTCCTCATCAAAATGAACCGAACGGCTGCGTTGCGTGGTGGAAATATCTTTCAGCAGTTGCTGCGCGCGGTGACGTTCAAGGTCACCAAGCTCTTGTTTGGTGTTGAGTTTATTAAGGATGTGACCAATTTTGGCGCCATCCACTAAGAAGTTACCTAGCATTCCCGTTTGATTGGTGAGTTTTAAGGCTTCTTTGAGCAATTGACGCGCTTTCTCTTCATCTTGCTTGGAAATCGCCAATACCGCTTGGACAATCAGATTACGGTTGGTGTCGGTCAGCAAGTGCTTGTCTGCCGCTTCTTGCTGAATGAACTCGAGCGTTTGCTGCGCGTCTTCGTATCGCTCCAAATTGATCTGCGCTCGTGCAATATTACGCCATTGTAATTGAGTAAAGTGGTTGCAGGCGGTTTCTGGTCTCACGGCGGTATCGAGCCACTGTTTCATTGAGTCAAGATCGCCGCGTGCTTGCCAAAACAGAATCAACGACAGTGATGCATTTGCGGTCCAATCGACGTGATAGGTCGACTGTTTGAGCAGATGCAGAATATGGTCGATGTATTTTGCGGCTCGGTCTAGCTCACCACGGCCAATTGCAATGCGAGCCAGCATCGAATAGCTATGTAAGTGCTTACTTGGGCTCTGTTTGCCCAGCACATCGATGCCTTTGAACGCGCAGTCTTCGGCTTCGTCCAAACGGTTCCAACACCAGAGGATTTGCGCGCGCACTCGCAGCAAAAACTCATGCATCGGCACTTGTTGCAGTTGTTGCTCTTCAATCAGTTTGAAGGCGTTGTCTTGCACTTCGTACGCAGCTTGCACATAGCCTTGTGCGATCAAAATCTCGCTTTGCTGTAACATCGCCCACAGCGCCTGATGATAGACCTGATACTGGCGAGCCAGTTTCTCTGTTTGCTGCATCATAGGCAACGCGCGGCTGAGACGGCCAAGGACGTGGTTGACCTCGCCGACTACCGAGGTCGCAACAATGCGGCTTCGATAGACCGTGCTGTCAACTTGGCTCAGTGCCAGCTCGGCCAGTTCCAGCGCTTTTTCTGGTTGGTTCTGGTTGATGGCGACTTGCGCGCGCAGGGCGTTGAACTCGCCTTGCTCTTTGCTGCTGAGTACCACGTTGAACTGGCGCATTTGCTCATCGGCCTTGGCAAGCAAGTCACCGACATCGTTGTAGCGGTGCTGACTCTGCGCGAGCCACGCTTGCAACATACACAATTTCGGTTCGCTGTAGAGCTGCTCCGGCGATAACGAATCAATTGCCTGCTCTAGGGCTTTAAGTTCACCGCCATTGAACATTTTCCAGCCAAACTGGCTCAAAATATCGGCGATCAGTTGGCTGTCTTTGGCTTCTTGCGCGTGTTTGAGTGCTTCATGGGGCGAGGATTGTTTGAGCCAAGCGCGCGCGGCGACTTGGTGCAGCTCTTGCTCTTTTTGCGGCATACGCGCTGAGCGCTCATGTGCAAGAAACTCGGCAAACAGATTGTGGAAGCGATACCAGTTTTGTTCACCTTCAAGCGGGTGGATAAACAGCCCATAGCGGTTGAGCGACTCAATCATACTGAGAGCGTCATCACGCTGAGTCAGCGCCGCCACCATGCTGTCGTTGAAGTGATCCAGCACGGAACATTGCAGTAAGAACTGACGTGTCTCTTGGTCAAGCAGATCAAACACTTCTTCAATCAAATAATCCCACAGATGCGCGTGATTAAATTGCGAAAAAGACTCAGCCGATTGCGCCAACGTGCGATTTTGACCTTGCGCTTGAAGGGCGATCAACTGCAGGGCCGATGGCCAACCTTCGACGTAGTTACGCAGGTTGTCTGCTGTGGCGTCATCAATGCCATCGGCGATGCGCTGGTTGAAGAAACGGGTGGTCTCTTCGGTATCGAACGCCAGCAACTCGTCACCGATCTCAATCATCAGATCGCGCACACGCAAGTTGGCGGTGCCCAGTGGCGGCGCGGCGCGACTGGTGACGACTAAAGTCAGGTTATCGGGCATGTGCTTGAGGAAAAAGCGCATCGCCTCGTGGATCTCATCGTCAGAAATGAGGTGGTAGTCATCGAGGACCACATAACACTCGTTAAAATACTCGGACATCTCCGCAAACACTTCACTGAACAAGGAGTGAAGCGAGGAAAATTGACGCTTTTCGGCCAATTTTTGCGAATTCGGGCAAGCCTGGTTGGTCGCTTTGTTTAGCGCTTGCAGCAGGTAGTTCATAAAGCGGAACGGGTCATTATCGCTTTCATCAATGCTGTACCAGCCGACATTGGGTTTGTCAGCGAGCCACTGGGCGGCCATGGTGGTTTTACCGTATCCGGCAGGCGAGCGAAAAAGCACCAGTTTGTAGCAGGGTGCTTGCTGAAGTAAATCAAGAACTCTTGGGCGTACGATGGCGTTGTGTAAACGGCCAGGACGCGTGAGTTTCGAAGGAATCCACATCTTCTCATCCTTATCTTATTGTCAGTGAACGTATCAGCGAGCACGACGTCAAGATGGGTTGTTTTTTGTTCGATCTTTTGTTGTTGAGTGGGATGTTACTTAAGAGTTGGAGGGATTGTTATGTGAGGAGAGCGACTTTTTCGCATATTTCACATTTTGTGCGTCTCTACGCCCCTGTTTTGTGATTTGAGTCACGTTAAGCTGTTCGGTAAAACTTGTCTCAACTCATGATTTGCACGAGAAATCGTGTAATTTGCACTCAGGATGAAAACATTCTGTGATTCACGCTGCATATTTTTCATTTGCCAGTTTTTGATTTCGACGAAGTTTCATACACCTTAGGTAAGGTCGTTTAGGGTCATGGTGTGATCTTAATCAACAGAGTCCAGTTCACTCATCGGTTTATTGCGAGTTGGATCACTGCTTGTTGTGAATTACGCCCTCTACGCCCTGACTCCTCCTCCTAAATCGCTACCGAAGTAGGAGGATGTTTTGCAAGACAGAGCATTGCACGATATGTCTCAGATGGATTGAAACCGATAAGTGAGATTTCTCTAATGAAACCTACTCAACAGAAAAAATTTGATAAAGCCAGCTTTCAAGCTGACGTTAAAATGCACCTTTCTGCGACCTACGCGAAAACCGTAGACACCGCTACACCGCGTGAATGGTACCTTGCTATGGGTAAAGCCCTGGCAGAGATCACAACGCTGGATCTTTTGAAAACCGAGCAAGACCCACGCATCAAGAACGCGAAAAGCGTCAACTACCTATCTCTTGAATTTCTTATCGGTCGTTTAACCGGTAACAACCTAATCAGCTTAGGTCTCTACGAGCAGATCACGGATGCGATGGCCGAACTGGGCCAAAACCTGACCGACTTGTTGGAAGAAGAGCGCGACCCGTCTCTGGGTAACGGTGGTCTAGGTCGTTTGGCGGCGTGTTTTATGGATTCTTGTGCAGCGCAAGAGTTCCCAACTGTTGGTTACGGTTTGCACTACGAATACGGTCTGTTCAAGCAGTCTTTTGTTGACGGACGTCAGCAAGAAGCGCCGGATGCTTGGCGTGGTGTCGAAGGTTACCCGTGGGAAGTCGCGCGCCCAGAATTGGCGCAAGAAATTGGCTTCTACGGCCGCGTTGAAGTGAGCTACGAGAACGGCAAAGAAGTACGCAAATGGGTACCGGGCATGAACGTGAAAGCGATGCCTTGGGACTTACCGATTGTCGGTTATGAATCTGACACGGTATACCCGCTGCGTTTGTGGGAATGTCAGGCGATTGCGCCATTCTCATTGGCAAGTTTCAACAATGGCGATTACTTCGAAGCGCAGCACGCGCTGATTGACGCCGGTAACATCACTAAAGTGCTGTACCCGAATGACAACCATGAGAAAGGTAAAACACTGCGTTTGATGCAGCAGTACTTCCACTCAGCAGCATCGGTACGTGACATCTTACGTCGTCACGAAGCAGCGGGTTTTGCACTTGCGGATCTTCCAAAGCAAGAAACGATTCAGCTTAACGATACTCACCCAACGATTGCTATCCCTGAATTGATGCGCATTTTGCTCGATGAAAAAGGGCTATCTTGGGATAAAGCGTGGGAAATCAGTTCGCAAACCTTCGCGTACACCAACCACACACTACTACCAGAAGCATTGGAAACGTGGCCAGAGTCTTTGATTCAACGTCTGCTACCGCGTCATATGGAGATCATTTTTGAGATCAACCATCGCTTCCTACAAGAAGTGCGCGCAATGTGGCCAGGTGATGGTGAGAAACAAGCGAAGCTGTCGATCATCGAAGAAGGCTTCAACCGTATGGTTCGCATGGCAAACCTGTGTGTGATCGGTTCTTACGCGGTGAACGGTGTAGCGGCGCTGCACTCAGAGTTGGTGAAAAAAGATCTCTTCCCAGAGTTCCACGCGATGTTCCCAACGCGTCTGCACAATGTGACCAATGGTATTACGCCTCGTCGTTGGCTGAAGTTCTGTAACCCAGGTTTATCCGCGCTGATCACTGACAAAATCGGCACTGAATGGCCAGCGAAGCTTGAGCAACTTGAAGGTATCGCGAAATACGCCGATGACGCCGAGTTCCAACAAGCGTTTATGGCGGTGAAGAAAGAGAACAAAGAGCGCTTGGCTAAGTGGGTATCAGACAACATGGGCATCGAGCTCGATACCAACGCGATTTTCGATGTGCAAATCAAACGTCTGCACGAGTACAAGCGTCAGCACCTTGATTTGCTGCACATCCTGTCTCTCTACCACCGCATCATTAATGAGCCGGGTTTTGAGTGTACGCCACGCGTCTGCTTCTTCGCGGCAAAAGCGGCGCCGGGTTACCACTTAGCGAAAGAGATCATCTTCGCAGTGAACAAGATTGCAGAGAAAATCAACAACGACCCACGCATTGGCAACAAGCTGAAAGTCGTCTTCATCCCTGACTACCGCGTGAGCATGGCAGAGATCATCATCCCAGCGGCGGACGTGTCTCAGCAAATCTCGTTGGCCGGTAAAGAAGCGTCCGGTACGGGTAACATGAAGATGGCACTCAACGGTGCGCTGACTATCGGTACTATGGATGGGGCTAACGTTGAAATCCGTGAAGAAGTCGGCGACGACAACATCTACATCTTTGGTCTTGAAGTCGACGAAGTGGTTGCACTGAAGAAAGCTGGCTACAACCCATACGATTACTACCACGCAGACCCACTGCTCAAAGCGTCACTGGATCTACTGGCGGGTGAAGAGTTCACGCCGGGTCAACCGGGCCTGCTGCGCGCGACCTATGACAGCCTACTCGACGGCGGTGACCCGTACCTCTGTCTAGCGGACTTCGCGTCTTACGTCGAAGCGCACGAGGCGATGGGCAAACAGTACCTAGACCAAGCGGGCTGGGCGAAGAAAGCCATCTTGAACACGGCGCTGGTCGGTAAGTTTACCTCCGACCGCTCGATTCGAGATTACGTCAATAATATTTGGAAGTTGGAAGCGGTTAAACGCTAAAACGACTCAAAAAGCCAAGGCGTTCGCGCCTTGGCTCAATTCTTTATAACGATTTAATAACCCTACATTTGAAGGTATAAGCAGTCCTTCGGAGAGAGCGATGAAACATCACAATGCATTAAAACAAGTCGCTGAAATGGCTAGAATTGCCGACAGCTACGTGAGCGCGTGGGGAGATGAGGCAAAAGTGGAAGAAGCCACCATTCTCCACTTACTAAACTCTTTAGGCTATGACACAACCAACGACGAGACTCTTCTTAAGTCCGCAGAGCGTAAACACAAGAAAGATGTGTTGGACCCTGTGACCGTGGTGCGCGATGGCGACCCATTTGAAGTGGCTTTGAATCTAGGCGCGAGCGCACGTGAAAGTGAGTTCAGTTGGCGTTTGGATACTGAGCAAGGAGAGGTACTTGAAGGCTATCTTCAATCGCAAATCGTGCGAGATGAGCGCAGCGAGGGTGGCCCTTTAGTGTTTGCCTTACCGAACGATTTAGCGTGGGGTTACCATAAACTCACGATCGTTCGTAAGCGTCGTAAAGCCCCGTATGAGGCGACCTTGATTGTTACGCCAAGAGCGTGTTACAAGCAAGAATCGATTCTGTCGGGCAAGAAAATGTGGGGCCCGAGCGTTCAGCTCTACACACTGCGTACCCAACACAACTGGGGAATGGGTGACTTTGGCGATCTAAAACAGCTGGTGGCCGATATTGCCTCGCGCGGTGGTGATTTTGTGGGTCTTAACCCTATTCACTCCTTGTTCCCAGCCAACCCTGAGGGGGCAAGTCCTTACAGCCCGTCCTCTCGCCGCTGGTTGAACATCCTATACATCGATGTGAGCTCGGTGCCTGAGTTTGCGCTCAGTGTTGAGGCGCAGCAGCAAGTGGGCAGTGCTCAGTTCCAGCAACGCCTGCAAAAAGCGCGCGAGTCTCATTGGGTAAACTACAGCGAAGTCGCGGAGCTCAAACTGAGCGTGTTACCGCTGCTGTTTGCGGAATTTAAAAAACGCCATCTCGATAAGAACACCGAGCGCGCTCAGCAGTTCTTATCGTTTGTCGAAGAGGGTGGAGACAGCCTACTTCACCAAGCCGCGTTTGATGCCTTGCACAGTGAACTGCACGCTAAAGACAGCAACGTCTGGGGCTGGCCGGTGTTCCCTGAGCAGTACCGCCACTTTGATAACAGCGCGGTGCAAGCCTTCATCAAGCAAAATCAAGACAAAGTCCATTTGTACATGTATCTGCAATGGGTCGCGGACACACAGATTAACGAAGCGCAGGCTCTAGCAGAAGAAAAAGGCATGTCGGTGGGTCTATACCGCGACTTGGCCGTCGGTGTGGCCGATTCAGGTGCAGAAACCTGGGCCGACAATGGCAACCTGATCTTAGATGCCAGCATTGGGGCGCCGCCGGATGTACTAGGCCCGCTTGGTCAAAACTGGGGCTTACCGCCGCTCAACCCACAAGTGTTGCAAGCAACGGGGTATGACGCTTACGTTAAGCTTCTGCGTGCCAATATGAAGCATTGTGGCGCTCTGCGTATTGACCACGTACTTGGATTGCTGCGTCTATGGTGGATCCCTAAGGGTGAGAACGCAACGAAAGGGGCGTACATCTACTACCCTGTCCAAGATATGTTGGCGATCCTTGCACTCGAATCACATCGTCATCAATGCAGTGTGATTGGTGAAGATTTAGGTACGGTGCCAGACGAAATCGTTGAGTTGCTGCGTGATGCGGGCGTGCACTCATACAAAGTGTTCTTCTTCGAAACTTCAGAAGAGGATGGCGGCTTTATTTCACCTAAGCACTATGCTGAGCAGTCAATGTCTGCGTTGTGTACTCACGACATGCCGACGCTTCGTGGTTTCTGGCACTGTGATGATTTGAAACTGGGTAAAGAGTTGGGTTTGTATCTGAACGAAGCGCAGCTACAAGGTCTGTTTGCGGATCGTTTGGAGTGCAAGCAAGGGATTTTAGACTCGGTCGCATGGCACGGTTATCTGCCTGAAGGTGTCGGTCGAGATGCGCAGTATGTTCCGATGGATTCTTACCTAGCCGAAGCATTGCAACTGCATGTCGCTGCGGGTTCTTCGACTCTGCTCAGCGTGCAGCTAGAAGATTGGTTAGAGATGGATAAGCCGGTTAACATCCCAGGAACCGTGAACGAATACCCGAACTGGCGTCGTAAATTATCAATGAATCTCGACGAAGTATTCGCCAATGATGGGGTAAACCGTATCGCTCGTAAACTCACGGAAGTACGTGCTAAGGTGAGTAAGTAAGGACTTGCTTAAGTTACGTAAAAAAGTATCGAATGCGTCACTCTATGTAAGGTAGCAATTCGGTAAACTTTCATTAAGCTATCTAAGCCCGCATTATTCCCGCGGGCTTTGTTTATATTAGTGGTACCCCCAGCTAATAATGGGATGATTGATACCAATGATACTTGCAGTCGGAAGGTTAGGTTAGGGAGAGAATAACTTGAAAAAAGTGACCAAGATTGACAAAAAAACACAAAAATATAACCAACTTTCTCACGCTCAATTTGCAGACCCATTTTCATTTCTAGGGCCGTTTATTGAGGATAAAACGTCAAGTTTGCGCGTTTGGATGCCGGGAGCCGATAAAGTCGAGTTAGTGATTGATGGTGAACCGCGCATTGAGTTGCAGCGAGAAGAAGATTCAGGCTTTGTATTAACCGAGGCTAAAGATTTGCGCTTTACCCACTACCAACTCGTGGTCGATTGGCAGGGGACAGAGCAATGGGTGGATGATCCATACCAATATCACACCATTTACGCAGAATACGAAGAACTGCATACCCCCAAGCAGATGTATCACCACATGGGCGCGCAGTTTGTCACCTTAGAGCGTGACGGCAAGTTCATCTCAGGGACGCGTTTTCTTGTGTATGCACCGCACGCATCTGCGTGCAGTTTGGTCGGTGAGTTCAACCAGTGGGATGGCCGCCGTCATCCTATGCAGCGCTTAGATTACGGTATTTGGGGCTTGTTTGTGCCTAATCTACCTGAAGGCACCAGCTACAAGTTTGAACTCAAAGGGCCCAATGGCGAAGGCTTACCGCACAAAGCCGATCCGTGGGGCGCGTACGCAGAGCAATACCCCTCTTTTGCCTCCGTCACCTACGATCACTCTCGCTATGAGTGGCAAGACAGTAAGTGGCAGCAGCGCCCTGTCACGCAAAAACGCAATGAAGCGCTGTCATTTTATGAGTTGCATGCCGGTTCTTGGCGCCGAGATGACAACGGTGATTTCCTTAATTACCGAGAACTAGCCGATCAGCTAGTGCCTTACCTTGTTGATATGGGTTACACCCACGTTGAATTGATGCCCGTCTCTGAGCACCCATTCTATGGCTCTTGGGGTTATCAACCGGTCGGTCTGTTTGCGCCAACCAGCCGTTTTGGCTCGCCCGATGATTTCAAATATTTTGTTGAGCAGTGTCACCTTGCAGGGCTAGGTGTGGTGCTTGACTGGGTGCCCGCCCATTTCCCTTCTGACGATCATGGTCTGGCGAATTTTGATGGTACGCCTCTTTACCACGATCCCGATCCGCGTCGCGGTTGGCACCAAGATTGGAACTCGTTCATTTACGATTTGGGTCGTGAGCATGTCCGTCGTTTCTTGGTCTCCAACGCCTTGTACTGGTTTGAGCAATTCCATATTGATGGTATCCGCGTTGATGCAGTAGCCTCGATGCTTTATCTCGATTATTCCCGCAGTCACGATCAGTGGATTCCGAACGTCGATGGTGGCAACGAAAACTACGATGCTATCGCGACGTTGAAATGGATGAACGAAGAAGTCTACAAACACTTCCCGAACGCCATGACCATCGCGGAAGAGTCGACGGCGTTTCCGGGCGTCTCAGCGCCGACCTTTATGGGTGGGCTCGGCTTTGGTTTTAAGTGGAACATGGGTTGGATGCACGACTCGCTCTCTTACATTCAACAAGACCCTGTGCACCGCAAATACCATCACAACACCATTACCTTCCCGTTGATTTATGCGCACAGTGAAAACTACGTGCTGTCGCTGTCTCACGACGAGGTCGTGTATGGCAAAGGTTCAATCCATAACAAAATGCCCGGTGATGAGTGGCAGCAAACCGCAAACCTGCGTGCCTACCTAGGCTACATGTACGGTCAGCCTGGTAAGAAACTCAATTTTATGGGCGCAGAGTTTGGTCAGACCGGTGAGTGGAATCATGATGATCAACTGCAATGGTTCTTGCTCGATTTTGAGCGCCATCAAGGGGTACAAGCTCTGACGCGTGACCTCAACTTGCTTTACAAGCATGAAGCGGCGATGCATGAGTGGGATTGTGAGCCAAAAGGGTTTGAATGGCGCTTGCAAGATGCGGCGGATGCCTCCATTTTGGCGCACGAACGCTTAAGCGAAAACGGCGAGCGAATCTTAGTGGTGACGAACTTTACACCAGTGCCGCATGAGCGATTCCGTTTGGGCGTGCCAATCAAGGGTGAGTATGCGTTGTTGCTCAACACCGACGATGAGAAGTACCACGGCAGTGGCTTTGAGGTGAAAAGCAAAGTGAAGACAGAGAAGGTCAGCAGCGAAGGGCTGGATCACTCACTTCTTCTAAGTTTGCCGCCGCTGTCGACGGTGTTCTACAAACTGCAGTAACGTCGATAAACGGTGATTCGTTGAATTCGCCGTAATTCCTGTTATTGATCTTGCCCGCCTTTATGGCGGGCTTTTTGCCGTTTATGGGGCGGGATGCGATTCTTGTGTGGCGAGAATCAACTGCGCAACATGACTTGGCAAGGTGGCCTTGGTGTTGTGTTTGAAGTCGAACATTACGCAGGTGGCGCGTCCGGTGGTGGTGACTTTACCCAGCTTTTTGCTCACGATTTGGTATTCCATCGTAAAGCGGTCTTGTTGGAGGTCGATGACGCGCGAGCCTACCAACAGTGTGTCCGGGTAAGTGACGGGCAGTTTATAGCGACACTGTGTCTCACTCAGTACGGGCCCAATCTGGGTTTTTTGGATGTTCACGAGCAAGTCAATCTTGGCAAAATACTCCAATCGCGCTGTTTCAAAGTAGCGAAAATAGACCGCATTGTTGACGTGTTGCAAGGCATCCATCTCTCCCCATGCGACGGGAATTTCAGTGATGACAGGATAATCGCTCAACAGATCACTCATAGGGTTCTCTTAATTTTTATTGTGGATGGAGTAAATATTCTAGAACTTCAGTGTCGGGTTGTTTTTATTTTGTTATTTATTTGTGATCTTAGATGGTTAAATCATGTTCCAGTTTTACTTCAAAGGTGTGAAAGAGTAAGTTAAAGAAATGTTAACCAGAAGAGGTGCGTAGCATGGCGGTACTTGATGGTTTCAACTTAGCGCGATTAGAACGTCGGACTGACTGGACGCCAAACGTATTTAGCTTACGATTGACCGGCGCCCCCCTGACCTTTAAGGCTGGGCAGTTTACTAAATTGGGACTGCTTGATGACGAAGGCAACATGATTTCGCGCGCCTACTCACTGGTGAATGCGCCGCTCAATACCAGTGACATGCTGGAGTTCTTAATCGTCGCGCATCCAGAAGGTAAACTGACGCCGAAACTGCAACAGCTGCAAACCGGTGATGGCGTCTACGTGGGCAAAGAGGCCTATGGCGACCTGACGTTCGATATCATACCCAAACAGACTCAAAACCTTTGGCTGCTCTCGACAGGTACCGGCATTGGACCGTTTCTCTCTCTGTTGGATGACATGAATTTTCGCCCCAGTTGTGATGAGATTGTGCTGGTTCATGCGGTGCGTCATGAGAAAGAGTTGGTCTATCGCTACTTGATTGATCAATTGGTACAGCAATACGAAGGGCGTCTGCGCTACTTGCCGGTCGTATCAAGAGACCCTGACACCACACACCTTAGCGGCCGAATTCCTCAACTGCTGCAAAGTGGTGCGCTGCTCCGCAGTGCCGATGTTTCTTTGGCGCCCGAACTGAGTTTTGTGATGCTGTGTGGTAATCCTGAAATGATTAAAGATACTCAACAAACGCTGATGGAGATGGGGCTAAATAAGTATCGACGCGCCACAGGTGGCAACATCATCTTCGAGCGGTATTGGTAGTAACGCAGGTAAGCATAAACAGCAGAATAAGGATAAAGAAAGCCGAGCGGCAGAAAACTGCGCTCGGCTTTCGATGTTTAGGCCGTGTAGTACGCGAAAGTTTACTGCGTACGATACTGCTTGAGAATGCTTGCCAGTGATGACGATGCTTTGGTCAGATTCGCGACGCCCATTGAGCTTTGCTCTGCGACACTACGAATGGTATTCGATTGGGTGCGAATATCACTGAGCTCTGAGGCGATATCGTTCGCCACAGCGCTTTGCTCTTCTGCTGAGGTCGAGATCTGAATACTCATATCCATGAGAGAGCGAGCTGAGTCGGCGATGGATTGGACATCGCTGCCTAGCTCGGCAATTAAATCGCTACTGGTTTTAGCTTGGGCAACGGTTTGCTCAGTAATATTGGCGATGCTGCGGCTTTCTGATTGCAGCTTCTCAATCATTGATTGAATTTCAACGGTCGCCGCTTGAGTACGACTGGCGAGTGTACGGACTTCATCGGCCACTACCGCAAAGCCGCGACCTTGTTCACCGGCACGCGCCGCTTCGATCGCCGCGTTGAGCGCGAGGAGGTTGGTCTGCTCAGAAATGGCATTGATGGTGGTGATCACCTCATTAATCTGTGTGGTGTTCTCATTCAGGCTAGAGACAGACGAAGACGCTTGCTCAATGTAGCTAGAAAGCTTGTCGATCTCTTGAATTGCAGACAAGACACGCTTGTGGCTGCCATCAATGTGATGGGTATCATTCTCGGTTTGCGACGTCGCCTGCTGAGAAATGTTCGATACCTCTTTCGCTGATGCTGTCATCTCTTCCATCGCGGTCGCCACCGAATCAAGTGAGGCATACTGGCTTGAAATTTGTGACTCGCTCAATTTCATCTCTTGCTCGAAGGATGCAGAGGTTTCACTGAGAGTGGTCGCATTTTCTTTCACCGTTACCACGAGTTCAGTCAGGGTATCCATGGCTTTATCCAGCGCGCAGCCAATGGTACCGAATTCATCACGACCAGGGTGGAAGCCTAAGCGCGACGTTAAATCGCCTTCACCGATACGCTCGGTAGTGGTATAGAGCACCCAAAGTGCGCCACCAATAAACGTAGCGACCCAATAGCTAAACAGCGCAAATGGGATGACCCAAAGGTAGCTCAGTGCGAAACTGGTCAGTGCGGCAGATTTACCTTGATCAAGGCTTTGAGTGGCATTGACCGTCAGTTGATAGTGGCCGCCATCCGCGGATCGCGCGGTGACCTTCACGACACCATTATTGAGGCTGGCAGGCGCCATCGAAGTCGATTTAGACACATTTTTCTGTGCACTAATGCTCTCAGGGGTGCCCGCAGCGAGTATCCCGGCCAATTTTTGCTCCGCGGCGTAGATGGCGTTGTGCTCTAGCGCGTCAACTGTCGCGTAGTAACGTCCACCTGCAATCGCAGTTAAGGCAACAAGAAAAATGGCGAAAATCGTCCACATCTTGTCGTTGATAGACATTTTGATGAAAAGTCTATCAATGGTTCTAAAATCAACTTCTTTCATTCGTGACTTCCTATTCTTGTTCGTCGCACGGTTTGCTCTGCTACTACCTAGCCACCCAGTGGTGAGTGGGTTAACACTGCATCGGCAAATCCATGTAAATAATAAGCAATGAACTTATATTTATGTGAGTATCATCGCGTATTTTTGAAAAATGTTTAGTGAACTTTTCGTTTATTGAGACTTGGATCCCCATTTATCACTGCAATCGATTCATCGCTGCGAGTGTTGGTCGATTGCGAGCGATAGACGTCGTGTATCTGGCTCTAAACTTGCTTTATCTGTGCTTATGTCGATAGGTCTTCGGCATCATGATAAAAACACACGATTGAAGTGATAAGGAACGTCAATGAAAATAATGATAGGTCAGTTGGAGCACGAATCGGTCATCAACTTGCTTACCCAACATCTTGAGGATATGAACGCGACATCGCCGCCAGACAGCGTTCACGCATTGGATTTGAGCCGCTTGCGGGCGCCAGAAGTGACCTTTTGGACGGCTTGGCACGGCGACGTTTTGCTCGGCTGCGCAGCATTGAAACAGCTTGATGATACACACGGTGAGCTGAAATCGATGCGCACGAGTGATCAAGCACGCAAACAGGGCGTCGCGTCTCGATTATTGGTGCACGTACTGGATTACTCCCGTGACATTGGGTTGCATCGCGTCAGTTTAGAGACTGGATCCATGGCGTTCTTTGAGCCCGCTCGCCGCTTATATGAGAAGTTTGGTTTTCACTATTGCGAACCGTTTGCTGAGTATACCCCCGATCCGAATAGCCGCTTTATGACATTAACTCTATGATCTTACCTCTATGAGTAGGCGTTAGGGCAACGTATGTCCCGCCGTCATTTGGCGGCGAGATCTTGAGCTAAGGTCCGTTTTTTCAGCAAGGAGAGGGGTGAAAAATGAGTCACCAACATGGTGCCGCTTAGCACTAAACCTGTGCCGAATACGGTAGACCAGCCGACAGGCTCATCGAGAATCAACGCGCCCCACAAAATCCCGAATACCGGAATAAGAAAAGTGACCGAGAGGGCAGAGGTCGCACCCTCGTCGGCAACCAGGCGAAAGTAGAGTAGGTACGCCGCCCCAGTACAGACCACGCCTAACGCCACCACCGACATCATCTCAACTTCCGTCGGTGCCCCGCGCATCGGGATGAAAGGCAGCAAAGGCAGTATCCAGATCACCGCAGCCCACATGTTGCCATGTGCATTGTCGAAGGCGGCGACTTTTGGCGCCGATTTGGTGTAGTTGGTGGCGATCCCATAGCTGAACGCTGCCATTATTGCGGCCACTATGGGTAGACGCGCTTGTGTACCAATCTGAATTGCGTCAACGCCGACCAACACGGTTACGCCGAAGATGCCAAGTGCCATGCCTAGAACCACACGTTTGGTCAGCGGTGCTTTATGCCAGACCACACCAATAAGTGCGCCCCAAATGACAGCGGTTGAGTTGAGAACAGAAAGCGTCGAGGCATTGAGCGTTTGCGCCGAATAGGCAAACAGTAGAAACGGCAACGCGGTGTTGAACAGGCCAATGATCATAAAGTGATGAAAGTATTGGCGAAAGGGCAGAGAACGCTTGAGATAATAAGAGACCAACAACAAGCTTAGCGCCGCAAAGCCGACGCGGCATTCAATCAAATAGGCAGGGCCAAACGTATTAGCCGCAATGCGCATAAAAAGAAATGAGCCACCCCAAATAGCAGCAAGCATCATTAGACGGATAAAACTGGCATAACTCATTGTCGATTCCTTCCATTGGTAAACTCAATGTGACGCAAGTGACTGAATAAGGCAATGAAATAGTGAATGCAGGTTCCGATTCTGGCCAATTCTATCGACAGGGGAAGAAATACTATTAGGTGACGCGCTGCGGTTACTATATGCTCAGAGAGTGATCGCAGTATGACAAAGAGACTCCCCACTATGAACCTTATCGTAAACATTCAAAAAGGCGTGAAAAAGCAAGGCTTTGAGATGGCCACTCGTCAAGCATGGAAATGTGGCGTGAAAGCAAACTTGGTTAAGCGAGTGATTGGTATTGCGAAGGGACAGGTGGTGTGTGTGATTGAGGGCGTAAGACCGGAACTTTCGACGCCGTTAAACAATCCACTGCATGAAGATGAGAAACAAGGCCGCTACGTGTTTGTCGGCGGCATAGTATGGGAACCCAATGATCTGTTGGCACCAGGCTTTCCAGAGTTTATGTTCATGCATCTTAGAAACAGCGGTAGTCGACATAAATACATGACAGACGATGAGCTATTTCTCAATATTGCCTAGTGATGTTTATCAATCGCTTTTAATGACGGATAGAGCAAAAAATTCAGGGGCCAATTGGCCCCTGAGTCGTTATTGACGGCTAGTGATCGAGATAGAGGTAGTTTTGCCAGCTCTTCATGCGAATCAAAACCTTACGCATAATAGACACGTGCTCAAATCGATCCGAGTAGACCGCAACTTCGACAGCGGTGCCCAGTGGCAGATGGTAATCCGATAAATCATCGGTAATACGCAGGGTGACAAACACACGGCCGCTTGTGCGCAGTGCATCTGTCCCTAGCAGGGCACCACGCGCTTGGAACTGGCTTTCACCAATCGCTGGTAGCACATCCACCACTTCCCCTTTAAACACTTTGCCCGGTAAGGCGCGGAAGAGAAACTCGGCTTCGTATCCAGGCTCTAAACGTTGCAACGAGTTCTGGCGAAATGCCGCGGTGTAGATGATCTCTTCGGTATGGACAAACGTCATCACGGGCGCCAGCGGAAGCGGCACTGCCATGACCCCAGGGCGCAGAGCCAATTGGGTGGCAAAACCATCAGTTGGCGCACGCACGACCGTTTGCTCTAAGTTAAATTCGGCTTGGCGAAGTTCGGCCAACAAGCGCGCAACTGTGGTGTTCTCACCACCGATCTCTGAATCGAGTGAGATTTGAGCTTGCTGAACGTTTGCTTCGGCGGCAGCGACAGCGGCTTGTGCGGCTTTAAACGCTTGGCGACGGGTATCGAGTTGTTGCTCGGTGAACGCGCCTCTGTCAAACCCACGTTGATAACGGCTAAACTCCCGCTCCGCTTTATCTCGATCTGCAATGGCTCGTTCTCTGTCTGCCACGGCTTCTTGTAGATTTGATTCAAGACCCAATGCGTCTTGGCTCGCTTCTTTGATCTGCGCTTTGATCTTGTCGACTTCCGCTTGGTAAGGGATGGGATCAATGCGGAACAGGACATCCCCTTGTTTCAAAGGCTCGTTTGGCTCTACCGGAACGTCAATGACTCGACCGCGTACACCGGAAACAATCGGCGTGCTAGAGAAAACTTGGTTACCAATTTGGGTAAACGGGTGGTTGTAGTTCATCAACAAGATCAAGGTGCCAATCAGTACCACGCCGCCTAATACCGCTGTCGGTACGGTCCACTTGTTCAATGGAATCTTGAAGACTTTGAAGATGGTAATACAAATGGCCGCGTAGGTTAATATCAGTAAGAGATCCATTAGCTACGCTCCTCATCCGTTGATGCGACTGGGTCAGATTGTTGTTTTTTCAGCTCAGCCACTTCTTTTTGCAGTTGACTGACTTGGTCGATCAGCGCATCGACTCGGTGGTGCATATCATGCTGTTCGGCTTCCAATTTCTGAAAACCCCAACCACGTTCTTTGCGCCACAGCGTGGCCCAAATCCATAGAAATGGCCACAACGCATGGAGTGTGAATAGGCTCACCCAACCCGCGTAGTGAATCGCATCTTGATGGGGATGTTCGCGCTCTTTGGCGATTTCGTAGGGAATGTCATGAATGACGATGATGCCGTAGAAAATCACTAAGGCAACAAAGACGAGTAGACCAAGTGCGAAGTAGTCTAAAAACATGGCAACGTCCTTATCTCTTTATTAATAAAAACAATCCATACAGGGTACTGTCAGTTATCTACAAAGTATAGAAATAAAAACAACAAATTAGATGCAAACTCGCTCACGATTATTAACATCAGAATATTCAGACAAAAAGAGCAGAGCAAGAGGATGGACTGCGCGAACAAGGCCGTGGTAGTGCCGCTATTCGCGCTGAAGAGAGTTATTCGGTGCAGACTTGGTTTCGGCCGTTGGCTTTAGCGCGGTAGAGCGCTTTATCTGCTCGGTAGAAGGTACGCTGCGTGTTTTCCCCTTCTCGGTGCAAAGTAATGCCGATACTGACGGTGAGGCCACGCTCTCCGAGAATTTCATGCCAGCCAAACTGGTAGATTTTTTCGCGGTAATTTTCGGCATGCAGGGCAGCTTGTTCAAGGGAGGCGTTTTCCAGTATCACCAAAAACTCCTCGCCACCAAATCGCACGCAGGAGGCGCCACGAAACTTAAAGTAGGCGGCCAGTTCGTGAGACACATTAACGATCGCTTTGTCGCCGACTAGGTGACTGAGCTCATCATTGATGGACTTAAAGTGATCAATATCGACGACTAACAGGGCAAACGGCGTTTCGTGTAATAGAAGATCTTTCAGCTTAACGTCGAGCCAGCGACGGTTATGCAAGGAGGTGAGCGGATCGGTAAACACGTCTTGCTGAAGCTGAGCCACAGTGTGTTTTTGGCTCTCAGTGGTCTCTTTGAGCTCTCGATTCTCAAGCTCAGAGAGGATCAGTTTGAGCTGCAATTCAAAGCGGGACAATTTACGCAGCTGACTCGCGCCCAACTCACCAATAGGGATTTTTTTCATCAAATCGCTTTCGATGCGATACGCGCGTTTTTGAAATTCGAGGGCGCGTTTAAAGTCGCCTTGCTGCTCGGAAACATGAGCCATCGAGTTGGATAGCTTAAGGTTTAATAACGGTGAGGGTTGACGCTCGATACGGCGATGCGCTTGGTGCAGTACCCAACTGGCCAAGTGGCCTTTGCCAAAGTCATTGAGGCAACAAGCAAGTTCGATTTTGATCATGGTTGAGAGCCAGGCGGAGTGAATGTTGCCCGCTGAGTATTGCACGTTGCCCAGTGATTTAAGCGCCAATTCTGGTTCGTCGCTTTGTCTATATAGCTTAGCTTGATAGAGCAAAATCTGCCCCGCCAACACTTTGTCGCTGACCAAGATACTGAGCTCTTCACACTCTTTGATCAAATCGGTGGCTGCGGTAAGACGGTTGAGCTCGATATAGCAAGCCAGCATATAGAGCTTATAGCGCAATCGTAGCGAGCGACTTTGGATCGCATGGTCAATACTGTCGATTTTTTGGTAGTAGCGCAGCGCGCGATTGTGATCGCCATAGGCATCACACAGATTGCCCATCCCCAATACCGCGAGTACGTACGCATCAATGTTACTGCTCTCTACAGCGATCGTTGTAGCACTGGCGTACTGGCTTAACGCGCCGTAGTAATCGCCGTTTTCCACCAAACGCTCGGCCAAATTATTGCGCACTTCGAGCACCATTTCGGCGTCTTTGGGCAGAGCGAGAAACTTCAGCGAGGTTTGCAGCTCATCAATACTCGCCTGCAATTGCTTGAGCTCGCTGCGGTATTCGGCGCTAATGAATAAAGCCTGGGCCTTTTCTTGCGGTGTGGTAGCGATATGTCGGCGGACGTGGTCCCAAAAAATCAGCGCTTCTTCGCCAGAGACGGAGGAGGGATCAAGGCCAGAATCTGAAATTTTATTGAGGAGTCTTTCCATGCTGTTTTCCTCCTACACGTTTTCTTCGAGTTGTTCTAGTGTGAACGGGAAGGAGAGAATGTCACTGAACACAACTTTTGGCAGCGACTGGCTCAATCCGCGTCGATGCCAAGGGTACATTTCTATCATTTTGGTGAGAACCTGAAAAACGCTGATGGCGTCACTGCCTTTTTCGGCAATCAAAAGGCCAAGGCGTTGACTGCTCAAGCGAGACAACAAATCGCGGTTATTACACAGTGAATGGGCAATTTCGGCGCACACATCCAAATAGAGCGGATCGTCGTGTTGGATCATAATCACCGCGTGATTGGCGTGCTTTAACTCTGTCTTAAACAGCACCAATTGTTCCCACCAAAACGTCTCAGACACCATTTGTGTGAGGTGTTTTTCAGGGTCGTATTCGTGTTGACGTCGGATGCGGTTGATCAGTTTGCGCGCTCGTTGCTCTAGCTGACGTTTCGACGCGCGCGCTTTATCGCTTGATACTCGTGCGGTTTGCTCGCGCAGCATGTTAATGGAGTGGTCACGGTATTTTTTGAATGATGCGAGTGCTGCTTGATATTGACCGCTCTCTTCCGCCACGCGCGACTGCTGGAAACAGATTTGTGATAGCAGCTCGCCATTATCAAACGACTTGGCGGACTGCTCAGCTTGAATCAGTAACTCGGTCGCTTTTTGTGG
Source organism: Vibrio cholerae (assembly GCA_036903855.1). Classification (GTDB taxonomy): domain Bacteria; phylum Pseudomonadota; class Gammaproteobacteria; order Enterobacterales; family Vibrionaceae; genus Vibrio; species Vibrio cholerae_D. The sequence continues at coordinate 673,668 of JACGDM010000001.1, forward strand.
ATTTTTTCGTAGTAGCTCGAGTCTCGCTCGGCTGATGTAGGAGTGAGACTTCATCCACACCAAATCGTGTTTCACCGCAAGATCGTGCGCTTTTCGCGTGGCTTCTTCTGCATCTTCAATACGCTCTAGCCCAAGCAGCGCTAGGCCGCGGAAATCCCAAATCTCTGCCAGCCAGGTTTTGTCTTCGTGATCATAGAGCAAGTCTGAGGCGCCATCCAAAACAGAAAGCATTTCGACGTAGTTGTTGAGTAGGTAGAGATCCCAAGCGAGCAAAATACGCGATTTGCCCTCAAGCCAAGCGATGCGATTATGGTTGGCCACCATAACCGCTAATTCGTGAGTACTTTGGGCAAGGCCGTACTCTTGGGTAATGCGCCAAATGTTACCCAACCCAATCAAAGATTCGATTTGGTACTCAATTTCATCCACCAGTGCGGACTGCTCAAGGCAGTTAATCCAGTATTGTTGAGCGGAGTAGTATTTGGCTTGGCCCCAATATTGGAGCGCATAGACGTGCAGAATTTCAGGAAGCAGGTCATCGGTATCAAGGGCATTATGTTTAGTGTGCGCCTCTTTGATGTAGCGAAGTCCTTTGCGGTAGTCCATCGATGCCCACGCACATCGCGCCATTATGATGAGGCTTTTCACCTCGGCGGGTGGGTAGAGGATTTGGGCGGCGCGCGCTAAGCACTGCTCAGCGGAAGCGAAGACTTTGTCCGGATCGGATTCAATCTTACTTTTTAGCTGTTCAAGCTCAGTGTCGAGTAGGCGTTGGCTTTTTTCCAATGAGTCAATCCCTTACCGCTAAGTAAACCTATCAAACTTTAGTACTAAACCTCAGTATAATATGAACATTGACGGGTTTACGACTATCAAAAGCATCAAACATTCCACCTTTTTACAGGGATGCGTCACACTTCTATTTATTATGAGAGCAGCTCACGCAGTGTCAAAGGGGATTGAGTCAATTCAAGCCGTTGCGCTGCGGTCATGCCTTGTTTGTCTTGGTAGCACAAATTATGCCACGCTCTAAAAATATCCAACATAGGCAGCAGGCCACCCGGTCTGAGTTTGCGACGCGGCTCATTGATAAAACCGCTAAAGAGCGTTTGAAAACGGGACTGGAAAAACGCCGTTTGACGAATGGAAGCCCTGCGCAGCCAGTAGTTAGGTCGATTATCTTGTCCTGCGAGATAGCAAATGCCCTTGGCGTATTGACCATCGGAAGTAATCGCCCAGCGATCACGCCACCAACCCATATGCACGATGTCGATTTTGTCCAAACTGTGGTTCAGAGACCACTGTGGATCTTCTTCGACATACATAAGGTCGATATTTTGACGCTGAATTCTAGGCAGGCATATGCTTAATGCTGCAGAGCGAAGCACCGGATCTTGCGGTAGATAGATGGAAACTTGGCGGTCATCCCGACACAAATCCAGCACATGTAAGAAATGAGCGTACGAGGTGTAAGGCGCTCTGATTAATGCCCCTTTTGAGGGGTAATGGAAGACGGTGAGGTTGCCCATAGGGTCTTCCACATTGCCTCGCGCCAAAATGGTTTGGTACTGCTGATCGATACGCTCGCGAAGATCGCTCGGTGGCGTTGGTACGGGCAGGTTGGCCTCAGAGCAGTGATCGCGTGAGACAAAACGCGCAGGCGTTTGGTACGGATCATGATCGATGCCACCAACGGGTTCTTCATTGGCCGAGTAGTTGACGTGTTGGCACAAAATGTAGCCGCTGTGGGCTTCACCCGTGGCAAACCACAATACGCCGTTATTGCTTTTTGGTTGCAGGGTGACGTAGTGAGATGCGAGTTCATAGTGTTTAGCATGGTTGACCCAACGAGCGTCAATCATGGCAAGCTTACGTCGGCAGCGGCTGGCGATATGGTCAACATGGTCATAAAAGGTTTTGGGGTTGATGGAAAGCTTGCGGCAGATTTCACGCACGGAATACCCCGTAAACAGCAACCCAAGCAGGTTTTCTTGAAACTGACGCTTTTTGTTCGCCCCTGACCACTTATCGACAAAGGTCGATTGGCACGCTTTGCAACGATAGCGTTGCCTATCACCACTGTAGCCAAACGCGTGGTAGAGGTGTTTATGTGTGTGGACCGAAAGGCCCATGTTGGGACAATCAGGCTGGCGACAAGCGGGCAGCCCATCGCTGTGTAGCTGGCGTAAACGTTGCAGTTCAGTCAGCACATCTTGATTGTTAAGTAAGGGGGGGAAAGCACCGCACTCCCGACATACCATCGCAGGCCGTTTAGGGTTAGCGTGCTGCACAACGTAACGATGCGCATCACTCAATCCAAAGTTGTCACACGCCAATGTTTTACAAAAATTGAGCTGTAACCCATCTGCTTCCTTTGGCAGTTTGCCAGTTGTCACTCTCTCCCCCTCGGGACTATCTGGGCAGCCAAGCGGTCACTTGGCTGCAATATCGTTACAGGTTGATGGCGGTTTCTAGCGCCACTTTCATCATGTCATTGAACGATTTTTGACGCTCTTCTGAGCTCAGCTTTTCACCACGGATGATGTGATCAGAGACGGTCAGAATGGTGAGCGCTTTTGCGCCAAGGTCAGCGGCAACGCCGTAGATGCCTGCAGCTTCCATATCCACACCAAGGATGCCGAGCTTTTCCATCTTCTCGAAGATGTCTGCTTCTGGGGTGTAGAAGAGATCCGCTGAGAATACGTTACCGACTTTGACTGGCACGTTTTGCGCGCGAGCTTGAGCAACGGCGGTTTCAAGAAGACCGAAGTCGGCAATGGCCGCGAAATCGTGATCGTTAAAACGGATTCGGTTGACTTTTGAGTCGGTAGAGGCACCCATGCCAATCACGACGTCCATCAATTTTACGTCGTCACGTACTGCGCCACAGCTACCGACACGAATCACGTTCTTCACACCGAACTCGGCAATCAACTCATGAACGTAGATACAGCAAGATGGGATGCCCATACCGTGACCCATCACCGACACTTTTTTGCCTTTGTAGGTGCCTGTGTAGCCAAACATGTTGCGAACGTCACAAACTTGTTTGACGTCATCAAGGAATGTCTCTGCGATGTATTTTGCGCGTAGCGGATCGCCTGGCATCAATACGGTTTCTGCAAAGTCGCCTGGCTGAGCATTAATGTGTGGGGTTGCCATAGTCATTACTCCAAATGGGTCAGTAATCGCTGTGCTGATTACCAATTATGTTGAACTTCAATTCTGTGTTGAGGCAATACTAGCCTTGTCAGCCATTGTTCCTTGAGAGGTTGCTCACAAAATAGGGTGTGCTATGACAATTTTGAGGTCTTGATAACTAAATGTGTTGAAAGTGATTTGGCAATCGATTTGCAAAAACGTTTGCTTGAGGAGTGAACCAAAATGGTTAAGTTTGCGTAGCATTGTACAAATAATTTTTTTGTACATGTTTCAAGTGCTGTGCTACTACTTATATGAGAAATTAAGTTATACAAGAAATTAAGTTGTACACATTTGATGGTGATGGGAGCTCAACATGGAAAAGCAAATTACGATCGGTATCAGTTCTTGTGTGCTGGGAGAAAAAGTCCGTTTCGACTCGGGTCATAAGATCAGCAAGTTTGTCACGAAAGAGTTGGCACCGTTTTTTGAATTTATGCCGATATGCCCTGAAGTGGGAATGGGGATGCCGGTTCCTAGGCCGACGATTCGATTGATGTCAAACGACGAGCGTATTGCGCTAGTAGAGACCAAAGATTCGAGCAAAGATCACACGGACGCCATGATTCGCTATTCCCAACAGAAGGTCGCCAGTTTAGTTGATGAAGAGCTATGCGGTTACATCGTTTGCGCTAAATCGCCCACCTGTGGAATGGAGCGTGTTAAAGTGTACCGTAAAGCCGGTGCGGAAAATATCGGGGTCGGACTCTATACACAGCAGTTGATGGAGCAGATGCCATGGCTACCCGTTGAGGAAGATGGACGGCTCAATGATCCTGTGTTGAAAGAGAACTTCATTACCCGCGTTTATACCCTGCGTGATTTTTATGACTCAATGGGAGAGACGCCGACCCGTGGCAAAATCATCGCTTTCCATTCGCGTTATAAGTTGACCTTGATGGCTCATCACCCTGAAGCGTACAAAGAGCTTGGGCGCATGGTTGCCAACATCAAAGAGTACGACATCGAAGAGTTTTACCATTTGTACCGTACCGCGCTGATGCAAGCGGTGGCTAATCGCGCCAGTCGTAAAAACAACACCAACGTGCTGATGCACATCCAAGGTTACTTTAAGCGTCATCTCGACAAAGAACAAAAGTCTGAGCTGCGACGCGTGATCGACGAATACCGTGTGGGTCTGCTGCCTTTGTTGGCGCCGCTAACGCTCATCAAACATTATCTATCCACTCATCCCGATGAATACTTGGCGAAGCAAAAGTTTCTTCAGCCACACCCACAGGAGTTAAGACTGCGTTATGGTCTGTGAAAAAAATTGGTATGCGATTCGAGAGGTCTCGGATTTAACCGGAGTTAAGCCTGTGACGCTGCGAGCGTGGCAGCGTCGCTATAACTTGATCCAACCAGAGCGCACTGAAAAAGGCCACAGACTCTACACGGATGAGCACATTGCACTCATCAATGAGATTCAAGGCTGGCTCGCGAAAGGCATTTCGATTGGCAAAGTGAAAGCCCTGCTCGGGTCTGATTTGCCAGATGAAGCGCTAGACGTCGGCAGTTTAGAGGCAGTAGAGGAGGTGCTTGAAGCGCTGACTAACCTCAATACCAAGCGTGCAGAGAGCGTGATTAATGGTGTGCTGAAAGAGTACCCTCTTGAGTTGGTTGGGCGTCAGTTCATCACGCCAACGCTCAATGCGCTCGCTCTAGTGAAACAAAGTCTGCGCTCTTTGCATCTTGGTCTGTTTAATACCTTGATGGTCACCAAACTCAACCAGATCATTGAGGCAGAAAACAAGGTGGCCCATCGCGGTAAATGTTTGGCAATCAACCTCGATGCGGCGCGCGATATTCACACCCAACTGTGGGCACTGAGTCTGGTCAGTCAAGGCTATCGGGTTTTGATGATTGATGGCGTCGAGGATCTGTCGGGGCTCTTAGAGCACACCGCCGTTCACCGCTTTGAACAACTGGCGTTTTACAGTGCCACGAAACCGAGTGAATCTCAGCTTAGTGTGATCAAAGAGTTAGAAGTGCAGCATGGGCAAGTCTCGCTGTCAGAAATGATCGAATTGGTAAGGAGAACGTTTTGAATATTGTTTGGTTTCGCCGTGATTTACGTGTTGAAGACAATCATGCCTTAGTGAGCGCCGTGAATCGAGGTCAACCGGTCGTGGCGTTATACATCGCGACGCCTGGTACCTGGCAAACCCATGATCATAGCCCAAGGCAAGCGGATCTCATCTACCGACGCTTGCACGAGTTAAAGACGGAATTGGCCGAACTCGGCATCCCGCTTTATTACGCGCAAGTCGAGACCTTCGCAGATAGCGCAGCGCTGGTGGCTGAGTTGGCACTGCAAGCCCAAGCAACGGGTCTGTATCTAAATAATGAGTATGAACTGAATGAACGTCGCCGCGATGAAGCGCTGGAGGAGGCGTTGAGTTCAAGTTCTGTGGACGTGCATCGCTTTGATGACAAGTGTATTTTTCCGCCGGGCTCAGTGCGCAACAAGCAAGGCGACTATTTCAAAGTCTTCACCCCTTACAAACGCGCTTATTTAAGTAAACTCTATAGTGAAGGGTTTCACATCCAGACCTTCAAAGCGACGCCGTGTGCAGGGGCGTTGCAACACCAAGATGTCGCCTTGTTGGATGAGGCGAGTCCGTTCAGTTACCCGCGTGAATCGAGCGAGCGATACAGTGTCAAGACCCGAGACATTATCGCTACCTTGAGAGAGTTTGTGCAGAGCAAAGCGGATGAGTATGGTGACAAGCGAGATTTCCCAGCGTTGGATAATACCAGCCAGCTTTCTCCGTATCTGGCGATTGGGGCGCTGTCGGTGCGTCAATGCATGGCGCGCTTAATGTATCAGCAAACGCTGCCACTCAGTGGTGGGCGAGAAGTGTGGCAAAGTGAGCTCGTATGGCGAGAGTTCTATCAACACTTGCTCCACTTTGAACCCAAACTGTCGAGAGGGGAGAGTTTCAATGCTTGGGGAGAGGAGTTGAGGTGGCAAAATAACCCCAAACACATTGAGGCCTGGAAGCGGGGTGAGACAGGCTACCCTATTGTCGATGCGGCGATGAGGCAACTGAACGAAACGGGCTGGATGCACAATCGACTGCGCATGGTTGTGGCGAGCTTTTTGGTTAAAGATCTGCACGTTGATTGGCGTATTGGCGAGCGCTACTTTATGCGTCAACTGATTGATGGTGATTACGCTGCAAACAATGGTGGATGGCAGTGGTGCGCGTCAACGGGGTGTGATGGTCAGCCTTACTTTCGTATTTTTAACCCGACCTCTCAAGGTGAGCGCTTTGATGCTCGTGGCGCGTTTATTCGCCGTTGGGTGCCAGAGTTGAGTTCGGTGCCAGACAAATACATTCACACACCTTGGTCTGACCCGGGGTTAAATTGTCGTCAATATCCTCAACCAATAGTTGATCATAAGAGCGCAAGAGCGATAACCTTAGAGATCTACAAAGAAGCAAAGGGAAACTAAATGCTGCGTAAATGGGTGTCTTTGTGTGCACTAGTCACACCCTGGTTTGCGTTTTCTGCGACCTACGAATTACCCGGTGAGGAGAGTCGTCTTGTCGGGCGTACTCAGTATCACCAAGTGGTGGAAGGTGAAACATTGGCGGAAATTGCCAAACGTTATGATGTTGGTTTTCTCTCCTTGATGGCCGCGAATAAAGGGGTCGATCCCTTTTTGCCCGCCGCCGACCATGTGTTGACGATTCCCACGCAAGTGATCTTGCCCAATGTCGAGAGGCAGGGTGTGGTGATCAATCTCGCGGAGCTCAGGTTGTACTATTTCGAACCTGAAAAAGGTGTAGTGCATATCTTCCCGGTTGGGATTGGCCGAATCGGCCGCGATACACCCACCATGACGACCAGCATTAGCCAAAAGCGCGCCAACCCAACTTGGACGCCACCGGCTTCCATTCGTAAAGAGTATTTGGCGAAGGGAATTGAGTTGCCGCCTGTGGTGTCCGCAGGCCCTGAAAACCCGCTTGGTGAGTACGCGCTCCGCTTGGCCTATGGTGTCGGAGACTATCTGATCCACGGAACCAACAAAGACTTTGGCATCGGTCTTCGTGTTAGTGCTGGCTGTATTCGAATGGAGCCCAAAGATATTGAGTGGCTTTTCTCTCAAGTCAATGTGGGCACTAAGGTGCAAGTCATCAATGACCCAGTGAAAGTGGCGTTGGAGCCAGACCGAAGCGTCTTTATTGAAGCGCATGAGCCCCTGACACGAAGTGATGGTAGCAAGACGTTGCTGACGATTCCGCAAGAGCTCACTTGGTGGCTCGATGAGTTTCAGCATTCTGATTCCAAAGCGAAAGCTGCGATCCTTGCGCAAAATGGTGTGCCGGTAGAGATCGTCGCGCCAGATTATTTGTAGGGAATGACTTGCTTATCGAGAATGAACGATAGCGTGGTAGCTAGAATGGTCAGCGTGAGTGCAGGGTTTTCAATGTGCTGATACGCTCAATGATGAGAAAAGAGAAAGGGTCTGCATATGCAGACCCTTTCTTTAAAACTTGACTGAATTACTTAGTGTAAGACTGAGCAATGTTGTCGATGCGTTCGTTTGCACGAGCGGCTTCTTCTTGTGCTGCCATTGCTGCGTCGCCTGACTTACGAACGTCTGCTTGCAGTGCTGAAACGTCTTGGCTTAGCTGGCTAACTTGATTGCTTAGCTCGTCCAGTTTCGCTGTTGTTGCTTCGTCTGGACCAGAAGCACAACCTGCTAGTAGAAGAACAGAAGAGGCTGCAGCTGCGATCAACATTTTGTTCATATTAGAACTCCTTGCTTATATGAGTATCATTTAGATTGCCCTATACATTCTTCATCATATAGTGACATTCCACAGTGTAGTGCTAAATATTAACTTCCAAAAGTAGAGAAAAGTCAAAAAAACCCAAGAATTTAGGTAATTATCGAATTTGTTGACGAATGTCTCATTCGTGAGAGTAAATAATGCAAGTGAAGTCAATAATGAGCATCTATCAATAGTGGGGCTGCTGAAACTCATCCAGTGAGAAAGTACGCTTGCGATTGAGAGTCAAGAGGGTTTGATCGATATTTTGGCCACACTCTACCCATCACCGTCTATTCTAGGTATCATGTACCGTTTTGATTTCGTCGCTCGATGTAGCGGGCGTCACTGTTTACCGTTCAATGTGGATTTATTGGAGACAACATTGCAGTTCAAAGATTTAGGTTTAGATAATCGCTTATTAAAAAACTTGAACCATTTTAATTTTACCAAGGCGACTGACATTCAAAAGCAAGCGATCCCCGTGGCGATTGCTGGTAAGGATTTACTCGCCTCCTCGAAGACTGGTTCAGGAAAGACACTGGCGTTTGTTCTGCCGATTTTGCACAAGTCTCTAAAAAATAAATCGTTTTCCGCCAAAGACCCACGCGCATTGATTCTAGCGCCGACCCGTGAATTGGCGAAGCAGGTGTACGGTGAATTGCGTTCTATGTTGGGCGGTTTAACGTACGACGCCACCCTGATTTTAGGCGGTGAAAACTTTAACGACCAAGTCAAAGCGCTTAAGCGCTACCCTAAATTCATTGTGGCGACACCAGGGCGTTTAGCCGACCACTTGCAACACAAATCCTTGTTCCTTGATGGCTTGGAAACCTTGGTACTGGATGAAGCAGATCGTATGTTGGACTTGGGTTTCGCGCCTGAGCTACGTCGTATCCACAATGCAGCCAAGCATCGTCGTCGTCAAACCTTGATGTTCTCGGCCACGTTAGACCACGCAGAGGTCAACAACATCGCTTTCGAAATGCTCAATGCGCCTAAGCGTATCGCTGTAGGCGTGGCCAATGAAGAGCACAAGGACATCACGCAGAAGTTCTACCTGTGTGACCATCTCGATCATAAAGAAGCGATTTTAGATCGCATTCTTGAAGAGGCGCAGTACAAGCAGCTGATCATTTTCACTGCAACACGTGTCGACACTGAGCGCCTGACTGACAAGCTGAACGAGCGCAAGCTCAAAGCGGTAGCGCTGAGCGGGAATCTGAATCAAACTCAACGCAACACCATCATGAGTCAGTTTGAACGTGCCGTGTTTAAGATTCTAGTGACCACCGATGTGGCTTCACGTGGTCTTGATATTGCCAACGTGACTCACGTCGTTAACTTTGATATGCCTAAGCATACCGAAGAGTACGTGCACCGTGTGGGCCGCACGGGTCGAGCGGGTAACAAGGGTGATGCCATTTCGCTAGTAGGACCAAAAGATTGGGACAGCTTTAAGCGTGTGGAAGCTTATCTGCAGCAAGACATTGCCTTTTCTGAGCTGGAAGGTTTGAAAGGCAAGTTCAAAGGTTTGAAGCCGCGTAAGCCCGATTTTCGTAACAAAGCCAAACCGAACAAGAAAACCACCACGACTAAGAAAAAGGCGTCAACTAAGCCTGTTAAGCGTGATAAAGGTTTTTACCAAAACGTGGCGGTGGGTGATTCCGTGTTTATTCCGAAGAAGAAAGTCGCGCCGAGTAGCGACGACGAATAATCTTAGCAAAAACGCACAAAATGATAAGGGACTGCCGAGGCAGTCCCTTTGTCTATCTTACGCTTTAGACTTTAAAGAATCCAAGTTGCTGCTTTTGATTTTCAGCCAGTGCCGAGAGCTCTTGGCTGGCGGCGGCGGCTTGAGTGATACCAGTGACGTTTTGGCTGACTAACTCATAGATGTTGCTGAGGTTGTTGTTGACGTCGGAGGTAACTTGCCCTTGCTCTTCGGACGCGATAGCGACTTGAGCGTTAATGCTCGACAGGTCGGAAATCGACGTGGAAATATCACGCAGCGAGACACTGACCAACTTTGCTTGCTCTTGACTGCGAGTGATCATCTCAAGGCTTGAATTCACGCTGTCATTGGCACTGCCCGACTGTTTTTGCAACTCTTCGATAATGGTCTGGATCTCTTTTGTCGACTCCTGTGTGCGTGCAGCAAGCATGCGAACTTCATCGGCGACTACAGCAAAACCACGACCACTTTCACCTGCTCGCGCCGCTTCAATCGCTGCGTTGAGGGCAAGCAAGTTGGTTTGCTCAGAAATGCTCTCAATCACTTCAATCACTTTGCCGATTTGCTCAGATTGATCTTTGAGCGAGTGAACCACTTGCGCAGCATCCGATAATTGACGCGCCATTTTCTCGCTCTCACGAGTATTCTCATCAAAGACTGCCAAACTCTCTTTTGCCAGTTTATCTGCTTTCAGCGCGGCAGAGTCGGCCAGATTGGCGTTTTGCGTCACTTCGGTTGCCGTGCCTTCCATCTGGTTGATCGCCGACGCCACTTGCTCTACTTCGTTCTTCTCTTGGTCGGAGTTGACGCTCGATTGTGTCATCACGGCCGCTAACTCCGTAGAGGCGGACGCGACATCGACACTGATTCGAACCAATGAGTCGACGGTTTGCTGGAGTTTGCTCACGGTACTGTTGAAGTCTTTAGAGAGTGCAGTGATTTCATTGTTGCCTTCTTCTTGCACGCTAACGAGTAGATTGCCGTGCGCCAATTGTGTCATGGCTTGTTGTAGGCGCTGAATCGGCGTGACGATGATTCCGGCCAGCAACCAACTTAATATCAACGCGATGGCGAGCACAGCGACAAGGCCGATGATACTGCTGTTCATCACCGAAGAGTGGGTTGCCTCACTGCGATGCAAGTCATCTAATGCCAGTTCATTGAGCTTAGTGGAGAGGTGGTCAATGGCTGATACCATCTCTTGCCCGGCCTGGCGGTAGACTGCCGAAGCTTGCTCAAAACGTTGGTTAAACGCCGCACTGGATTGGGCCTGTTGATGTTTCTGATTGAGGAGCGGCACCATAGTGTTGATGGAGTAGCGAACGTAGTGCTCGATGGCCTCTTTCATAGCCGAGACTTCTTTTTGTAAGCCGTCAACGGTATTGAGTGAGTCCAGCAGACGTTGATTTTCACTCTGTTTTTCTAACAAAGTGCTGGCGAGTCCATCAACATCTTCTGCGCGAAACAAGCTGTAAATGGCTTTTATACGCATACCGTAAGTGTTGTCGATAATGTCAGTGAGTTCTTCTTTGTGATTGACGAGGTGTTCAGTGGAGTTTTTGACGGTGCGAAATGCGTGAGTCAGGCTATTTGAGCTGTAAGTGATGCCTGCGATGAGCAAGATCAGAGTGAATATCACAGGTACAACAACTTGTACCTTGATAGAAAGGTTACTGAGTAACTGGCGCATTAGTGGTCCTCTACATACGAAACTGAATAAGATCTATTATTTTTATAGTTAAGGAGAATGATTCTAATTTGTCTCTGATTTATTTCAATGATCAAATTTATCTTACATAGATTAATTTGATCACACGTTATGCAACTTATATTTGCATTAATATCAGGTGGTTAATTCTTACTCGCTAGATAAATGAGAAAGAGAAGGGCGAACCGAGAGCGGTCCAGGTGGTGTAGGCGTCAATGATGTGCTGATATCGAGAAATAAGACCGATGTGTCATATAGGCTTCAACGAAGTGAAACACAACTGTCATATTTGAGTCCTAAAGTGAGCAGCGTTCAAGTGAAACACAACGGCAATAAAGCCAACTTAAGGAAATTGTGATGAAAAAGACAGTAATCGGTGCAATCGCACTTCTAGGCGCCATGGCAGTGACTCCTGTTTCTGCTAAAGAAACAATCTCTGCTGTAGGTTCTAGCAGCGTAACTCCACTGATGGAAGTTTTCTCTGAAACATACATGAAGTCAAACTCTGATGTGTTTATCGAAGTTCAAGGACCAGGTTCTTCTGCGGGTGTGAAAGCGGCGAAGAACGGTAGTGCTGATCTTGGCATGTCTTCTCGTAACCTGAAAGAGTCTGAGAAAGAGCCAACACTGAAAGAGCTAACCATCGCACTCGACGGTATCGCTGTTGTGGTGAACCCTAAGAACGATCTTAAAGGTCTAACTGCAGAGCAAGTAACAGCTATCTACACGGGTGAAGTGACTAACTGGAAAGACGTGGGCGGCGCAGACAAGCCTATCGTAGCGATCACTCGTGATACTGCATCAGGCACACGTGGCGCATTTGAAGACATCATGAGCCTTAAGAAGAAGATCTCGGGCAAAACTGTGTCAGCGATTTCTCAGCGTGCTCAAGTGGCCAACGGTAACGGTGCTCTTAAAACCATGGTTGCCTCTAACCCATACGCGATTGGTTACATCTCTCTAGGTACCGTAGATGAGTCGGTTCACGCACTAGCGATTGACGGTGTCGATGCAACGGTTGACAACGTGAAAGGCGGTTCTTACAAAGTTGCGCGTCCTTTCCTAGTTCTTTACCGTGAAGGTCAACCTACTGCGGCAACACAGAAATTCCTAGACTGGATGGTGTCTGACGACGCACAAGCGCTTGTTGACCAAAAAGGTTACATCTCAGTTAAGTAACTCCAGTAAGATTTTAATTGCTCAGCCCCCTTTGGGCTGAGCCTTTTCTCACTCTGAAACGAGTGCTTCACTCGTTATCTCGGTAAGATTTTTATGACCATCGCAACAAGTAGTGAAAAGCTTATGAATACTCAAGCGACTCAAGTATCTAAGCCAAGTCTTCGTGCTAAAAAGCGTGTTGATTGGAAAGAGCGCATCTTCCATGGCTTATTCTTAACCAGTGCTATTATCGGCATTGTTTCTCTCGCCATCATTGCTTACTTCATTTTTAAAGAATCCATTCCTGCCTTTCAAGAAGCGGGGATTACCGGCATTGTTCTAGGCCAAGACTGGTTGCCACCGGCACTGTATGGTGTGGCTACCATGATTGTCGCTTCGATTGTGTCTACCTTTGGCGCAGTGATTGTGGGTGTGCCGATTGGTGTATTGACTGCCATCTTTATTGCGGAAATCGCGCCTAAACGTTTAGCGGATGTGATTCGCCCAGCGGTTGAGCTTTTAGCGGGTATCCCTTCGGTCGTCTATGGCTTCTTTGGCCTCGTCATCATCGTTCCGCTGATTCAAAACATTTTCAATGTGCCTGCGGGTAACACCATTTTGGCCGGTATCATTGTACTCGGGGTGATGATTCTTCCTACGGTCATTACCGTGTCTGAGACCTCGATTCGCGCTGTGCCTCGTACCTACAAAGAAGGGTCGTTAGCGCTGGGGGCGTCAAAAATCTACACCATCTTTAAGCTTCTCGTTCCAGCGGCACGAAGCGGCATCATGACTGGGGTTATCTTAGGTATTGGTCGCGCATTGGGCGAAACTATGGCGATCATTATGGTCATGGGTAACGCACCAGCGATGCCACAAGGCATTTTAGATTCCGCGCGTACACTGACCGCTAACATTGCGATTGAAATGTCCTACGCAAGCGGTGTACATGCAAACGCTCTCTACGCAACGGGCGTGGTATTGCTGGCGTTTATCATGATGTTAAACGGTGCATTGTTGTACTTAAACCGCGAAAAAGCGAAATAAGCGATAGGTGAAGATTATGGACCGCGTGAAATTAAAACAGTCTCGAGAGCGTAAGGATCAGATCCTCAATGCGTTTGTTTGGTTGTCCGCTGCGTTGACAGTTGGTTTCCTATTTTGGATTATCTGGTACATTCTTTCGAATGGCCTACAGCATGTTGATTGGAAATTTATCTCTGGCAATTACACTCGAACCGGTGATGAGCAAGGTATCTTTCCGATGATTGTATCGACCATTTACATGGTCATCGCATCGATTGCGGTTGCGGCCCCAATGGGCATCATGACCGCCATCTACCTAACAGAATACGCCAAAGTGGGCAGTAAATTGGTCAAAGTGATCCGTTTCTGTACTGAGTCACTGGCGGGTATCCCGTCGATCATCTTTGGTCTGTTTGGTATGACATTCTTTGTGGCGATTTTGGGACTGGGTTTCTCCATCCTATCGGGTGCATTGACGCTGAGCATCTTAATTCTTCCCGTGATCATTCGTACCACGGAAGAGGCGTTGATGTCCGTACCACAAACATATCGCGAAGGCTCATATGGCCTTGGCGCATCGAAAATTTACACTATCTGGCGCCTAATTTTGCCAAGCGCAATGCCAGGTATCTTAACCTCGGTCATTCTAAGTATTGGTCGTGTGATTGGTGAGTCTGCCCCTGTATTTCTCACCGCAGGTATGGTCGCGCGTATTCCTGATTCATTATTCGATTCAGGCAGAACGCTGACGGTACACCTGTACAAGCTCACTACAGAGCTCTTCACGATAGATGAGTGGAATCAGGCCTATGGAACAGCGACAGTGCTGATTGTGGTTGTTCTATTGATCAACATGATCACTAAACTGATTGCTCGCCGCTTCAATACCGCGACTTACTAATCGCTGACTGACCAAATTTAAGAGATTAAGACCATGAACAAATTCAACATTGAAAATCTAGACCTGTTTTACGGTGAGAACCAAGCCCTTAAATCGATCAACCTTCCGATCCCAACCCGTCAGGTGACGGCATTGATTGGGCCTTCAGGCTGTGGTAAATCGACACTGTTGCGCTGCTTAAACCGCATGAATGACTTGATTGAAGGCGTGACCATCAAAGGCTCGCTTGAGATGGACGGCACCGACATTTACGGCAATATCGATGTGGCGGATTTGCGCATTCGTGTTGGGATGGTGTTCCAAAAGCCCAACCCTTTCCCTATGAGCATTTATGAGAACGTGGCTTACGGTCTGCGTGCTCAGGGTATCAAAGATAAAAAGCACATCGATGAAGTGGTAGAGCGTTCACTGCGTGGCGCTGCTCTTTGGGATGAAGTCAAAGATCGCCTGAAATCGCATGCTTTTGGGTTGTCGGGTGGTCAGCAGCAACGTCTATGTATCGCCCGTACCATTGCGATGGAACCGGATGTGATTTTGATGGATGAACCGACGTCCGCGCTTGACCCAATTGCGACTCACAAAATCGAAGAACTGATGGAAGAGCTGAAAAAGAACTACACGATCGTGATTGTGACGCACTCCATGCAACAAGCACGTCGCATCTCGGATCGCACGGCGTTTTTCTTAATGGGTGAGTTAGTTGAGCATGACGATACACAAGTTATCTTCAGCGACCCTAAAGACGATCGCACCAAAGGCTACGTGAACGGCGACTTTGGTTAACGCTTAGCGGCTAATCAACAGAATTTACTGGCAATATCACTATAATAATATGCGATGGTACTTTGCCCCTCTTTTAGAGGGGCTTTTTTGTGCCCGTCTTTTGCTCATGTTATGAGTGGAGATTGAGATTTTTAAATCAACGCGATTGGTTTTCTGACAATGTGCAGTCTTGATGTAAGGACAAGTGAAGCGGTACCACTTGAGGGGCGCTCAGTAACAGTGTGACTGGAAGCGTATCGAGGGTAACAGTCACGCGCGAACCTGGGCTCAACGAGCTTTGAATCGTGTTTGTACCTTGCAGTTTAATCTTGCTGCCAGAGGGGATTGTGGGCAGCGCAGTGATGGTGAGATGGATAGAGGTAGGATTGTGCTCACAGTGAAGTGTCACATACGGAGGGAGCGTATGAAGGGTGGGGAAGGCCAGTGTTTGGAAGGAGAATAGGAAAGCGATACCCGGAGGTATCGCTTTGATTCGAATTTTGAATATCATAGATTTTTAGTTCTGAATGATATTTACGCTGTTACCGTAAGAGTAGAATCCGGTTACAACGGCGCTATCGTTAGAGTTTTGCCATACGGAGATTTCATTGCCACTAGAACCCCAAAGACCAACTGAAGCATCTGAGTTGTAAGCAGTTTGTTCGATATCGATAGTGTTGTCTGAACTCATAAACCCTACTCTTACATACGCTTCGTTGTCGTCGTCTTGAGTAATATCGATGTCGTTTTCAGCACTACCCCAGTAAACGTCTACTAATGCGTAGTTGTCTTCAGATTGAGTTACATCGACTTCGTTGTCGTTAGAACCACCGGTTGCAGCTACGTATACTCGGTTATCGTCGCCGTTTTGCGTTGTGTTTAGGACGTTATCGTTACTGTTAATGACATAAACATGTGCGTCATTGTCTGCACCACTGTTCACGACACTTGATACTGTGTTGTCGTCGCCATTATCGATAAAGGTTTTGATGTGGTTATCGTCAGCAGAACCACCATTGAACTCAGCAGTTGTGGTGTTGCCATTACCAGCTACATCTACATCAGCGTCATTGAAGTCACCATCGTCAACGGAAATAGTTGATACGTTTCCGTTGCCTGTTTGGGTAATGTCAAGATCATTGTCTACATTGAAAACACCCTGAGCGTTGATATATGCCTTGTTCTCGTTACCAGTTTGAGTAATATCAAACTCGGAGTATCTTGCAAAATCAGCGTCTACTTCCGCAAGGTTTTCGTTTCCTTCTTGGAGAATGACGGTGTCATTTTTATAAGTACTTGTCATATAAACATTGGCATCATTACCCAAGCTCGGATTCGCGTGAGTAGTGTTTTGAGTGATCTCAATGTCATCCCCTACGGCGAACTGGAGTTGCGTTAATGCTTCGTTACCTGCGTATGCTGCACTAGAAGCAAGAATAGCTGAGATTGTAATCGCTAGTTTTTTCATGAATAGATCCTTTATATGTCCATTATTAATATAGATATTGTTCCTTTATGCACGCATCACTGCCGAACATAAATACCGCGACTCATACTGCTTATAATTACGATGGAATCATTACCATCCTGTTCAACACCATAGCTAGAACCGCCTTTATCAAATATGTACGCTTCATTACTATCGTTAGTTTGTACAATACTAATGTCGCTTCCATAGTTTGAGCTGCAGTTCCAACCACTGCACTGGCTAAGAACAGCAACGTTGTCGTCGCCGTCTTGGCTAATGTAGCTGTTGTGGTGTCGACCCGTTTGTTCAAGATAAGCATAATTATTAGTGCCCTGCTGTTCTATCATCCCGATATTATTTGAACCTGCTTGGTTAATGACTGCTTTACTTGAATAAGAGCTGTGTTGTACCACCTTGGCTTTATTTTGTCCTTGACCATAATGGTTTTGTTCTATGTCAATTTCTGAACCGGAACTACCTATTATGGTGACCTCTGCATAATTGTTATGAGGTGTGTTAACGGAAAGCAAATCTTGATAGCTAGAAGAGTTATCAAAAAACTCTCCAAATTCTACTGACATTTCATCCGTATAACTGACACCTGCATATGCATGAGCCATGGATAATAAAGATAAGACAACAAAACCATGACGTAATTGTTTTAGATTTTGCACCTTAACCTCCGTTAAATAGGTGTCGGCTAAAAGGCCTTCTCCATAACTCACGATTAATTATGCTCTGGTTCATCATAAAAACAATGAACTTAAATTTGAAAATGTCCTTTTCTAATTTTCTTTCTTATGAGACGCTGCTTTACTTTGTGCAATCTAAAGTTTAATAAAACTAGTTTCATAGCTAATAGTAAAGTTTATATATATATTTATATTATTGATTTGTAAGAGTTTGCTTTGTTTTGATTGTGTCAGTTTTAATTTGATTTTAAGATTTATTTATCATGAGGTACTTCTTGTTGTCTCAAATTTGAGATGATCTAAAATGTCGGCAAACTGTTCTTTTAACTTTTTTAAAGATCATATAAGTTTTAAGCGTACTCATACTCACCATACAAAAGTGGACATTTAGAATGACACTAACAAACACCTTAAAGGTTATTTTTTTGGGTTTTCTTCTAATGATGTTTAGTGTTTTATCTGTTGCACAGAAGGCAGAGGTGAGCGATGAGGTAAGCGACGATGGTCACTTGGAAAACAATGAGTTTTATATTGAAGTTGAAGGACTGATTGTTGATAGAACAATGACAAGATTGGGTGACGACTTCTATTTTTTCTTTACCCAGTATATGAATGACCGCCATGGTTCATTGCAAGAGAATTTAGTGGTGAAAGAGCGCCCTACTGCTCTGTCAGGCAGTATTATTAGTGTCGTTCACCGAGACAAAGTCATTTATCGTACGGCGTTATCCCCAGGTAAAAAAACGGCGCAAGACAAAGCCAAAGATGCGCTTAGTGCGGTTACAAATTACCTATTGAGATGGAAAGCTCAACGCGAGTATCAAGATACCTTTGATCTTGAACGAGATGAGTTCTAAAGGACGAAACTATGAAACGAACAGCGAAAGGGTTGCCAGTGTTTTTGGTGAGTTTACTTACCATAAGTACTCAAGCAACGGAATTGATTTATACCCCAGTTAATCCCAGTTTTGGAGGAAACCCACTCAACAGCTCTCATTTGTTTAACGTAGCCAATGCAATTAATGACTATGAGGCTCCAGGGGATCAATTTGGCTTTGAGGAAGAATCGGCGTTAGAGCGACTTGCCAATAGTTTGGAATCCAGATTGATCAGCCAACTCTTAGCAGATGTAGGCAATGGGAATACGGGTCAACTGGAAACGGATGATTTCTACTTAAACATTGTGGATGACAACGGCTCGTTAATTGTACAGATTGTCGACAAGATTTCAGGTGAGTCCACAGAAATCAAAGTTGCTGGGTTAAACCCTGATCAATAACTATTTCCGGAGACTACCCATGCGCCTGATTACTCTCACTTTACTCTGTGGTTTATTATCCGGTTGTGCCATTTCTATGGATATGCCTGATACCGACGAAGCACCGACTTTGATGCCACGCGGAGCAACTTACCAAGACTTGGTCAACTTACCTGAACCTCGAGGTAAGATTTTGGTCTCGGTCTACGACTTCCGCGATCAAACCGGTCAATATAAACCTCAACCTAACAGTAACTTCTCGACGGCGGTCCCCCAAGGTGGTACGGCGCTGTTGACTGCGTCTTTGCTTGACTCCAAATGGTTTGTGCCGCTTGAGCGTGAAGGTCTACAAAACTTGTTGACCGAGCGAAAGATCATTCGAGCAGCACAAAATAAGGGCTCAGGTGCAGAAAACCACGGTGATGATTTGAGTGCACTGAGCTCTGCTAACGTCGTGATTGAGGGCGGTATTGTCGCCTATGACTCAAACATTAAAACCGGCGGTGCGGGAGCGCGTTATCTTGGCATCGGCTCATCGGGGACATACCGAACAGACCAAGTCACAGTCAACTTGCGTGCGGTGAATGTTCGTACGGGGCAAATTCTGCTCAGTGTCACCACAAGCAAGACGATATTTTCCCATGAACTGACGGCAGGGGCGTTTCGCTTTATTGACTACCAAGATTTACTTGAAGTCGAAGCAGGGTATACGAACAACGAGCCAGTGAACGTCGCTGTGATGTCTGCGATAGATGCGGCGGTCATTCACGTCATTGTTCGAGGTATCAGTCAAGGGCTTTGGCAACCGGCTAACCCAGAAGATAGAAACAACACGTTGCTACAAAAATACGCTAAACAGACACATCAGATTTTATAAAAGCAAACCTAAGGCCAAAAGCCTGTCTATTCAGAAAAGTCACGCCTATACAGATCGTATAGGCGTTTTTCTGTCTACTCGTATCACTTAAGTGCTGAATCGTGATTGAGGGAGAGTGGTGTTTACTATCACCTAGGAGGGAGTGTTGGCGGGTTTATCCTTGTCATCCTGAGAGGCGTCCTCACCCGTGTCGGCAAATATCTCCGCTACTGCGCTGCGCTCTAACTCGCCTTGCAGATTCCCTTCGTCATCAACGACGGGTAGAGAGTAGTCGTACGACATGGTATCGACCAACACCTCTTCGATGGCAGAATCGGCAGAGACCGTCGGCACTTCCTCATAGATTTCCTGATTGATTGCGTCTTCGCCATGTTCTTTGGCGGCATCCATCAGACCCTCTTTGGTCAACACGCCCTGATACCCCTCTTCAGTGACATGATAGGCGTAATCCTGTTTGAAGCCTTTCATCTGTTTGATAGCGTCTTGAATCGTCGTGGCGGTAATGCGATATGCGGGTGGGTTCATCACGGTTTCCACCGTGAGCGCGCGAGCACGATTGACATCTTTGACAAACGCCTCGACGTAATCATCGGCTGGGTGCAATAGGATATCATCCGGTGTGCCTTGCTGAACCAACTCACCATCTTTGAGGATGGCAATTCTGTCGCCCAATCTCAGAGCTTCATCCAGGTCGTGAGTAATAAACACTATAGTTTTGTGCAGTTTTTCTTGCAGCTCGATAAGCTGATCTTGCATTTCACTGCGGATCAGTGGGTCGAGCGCCGAGAAGGCTTCATCCATAAGCAGGATTTCTGCATCGGTACACAGGGCACGTGCTAAACCGACACGTTGCTGTTGTCCCCCTGAGAGCTGAGAAGGGTATTGGTTTTGATAGCCTGACAGCCCAACGGTATCGAGCCACTCATTGGCTTTTTTTAAGCGCTTTGGTTTTGCGATACCCTGAATTTCTAACCCGTACGCGACATTGTCGACAACCGTACGGTGAGGGAGCAGGCCAAAGCGCTGAAATACCATCGACATTTTGTGACGGCGGAACTCTTCAAGCTCGCTTTGACTGAGCTTCATCACATCGGTCCCTTCGACCAAAATCTGACCTTCGGTAGGGTCGATGAGTCGATTAAAGTGTCGAATCAAGGTGGATTTTCCAGAGCCGGACAGGCCCATGATGACAAAAATCTCCCCTTTATTGATTTGGAGATTGATCTCTTTCAGTCCGACAGTATGGCCGGTTTCAGCGAGTACGTCGTCTTTGCTTTGACCCTGCTTGACTCGCTCCATGACAGAGTGTGGCTTGGCGCCGAAGACCTTGTACAAGCCACTGATTTCAATAAGTGGTTTAGTCATGTTTCAGATCTCCTAGATGAGCTTGGGTGCGCTTCGCGTACGCTTGCGAGGCCCGGTCAAACAAAATAGCCAGCACCACGATGGCAAATCCATTAAGTAGGCCTAACGTAAAGTATTGGTTGGTGATGGATTTAAGAACGGGTTGCCCTAGGCCTTTTACCCCAATCATAGAGGCAATGACCACCATCGATAGCGCCATCATGATGGTTTGGTTGATGCCAGCCATGATGGTGGGCATTGCCAGTGGTAGTTGCACGCCAAACAGGCGTTGTTTGGCGCTGGCGCCGAAGGCCGTGGCGGCTTCGAGCACCTCTTTGTCGACTAAGCGGATACCGAGGTTGGTTAGGCGAATAACCGGAGGGATCGCATAAATCACCACGGCAATGAGCCCCGGAATTTTACCGATACCGAGTAGCATCACGACCGGAATGAGATACACAAACGCGGGCATGGTCTGCATGATGTCCAACATCGGCGTGACGATAGATTGGACTCGATTTGAACGCGCCATCGCAATACCAATAGGGATACCAAGTACAATCGACAGCATGGTACAGACAGTAATGATACTCAGCGTTCGCATGGTATCTTCCCACATACCAAAATAGCCGATGAAGATCAGTGAGACAAAACATCCCACGCTTAACTTCCAAGAGCGACTGGCCAGATAAACCAGCGCGGTACAGACCGCAAGAACAATAACCCAAGGCGTTGAGAGCAGTAGTTTTTCAAACCAAATTAAAAATGAGAGCAGTGGGTCAAAGAAAGACTCGATCATTTCACCGTATTCCCGCGAAAATTCGCGGTAAGCACCATCGAGTGTTTTGCGAATCGCTCGCAAATCTGAGCGTTCCATTTCTGGAAAGCTGCTAAACCAACTATCACTAGACATCGTGTTTATTCCTTTTATTCTCCTTCACGCATCGCGCGTGAAGGAGTACAACTTACAACAGAGTTTGGGGAGGGGAATTAGAGTGCTTTCGTCACTTTGTCGGCAACGTCTGCAGGTACCCAAGCTTGCCAGATCTGAGGGTAAGACTCTAAGAAGTGGAACATTGCTTCCTCACTGTCTGCTTGGTTGTCTTCCATCCAAGCCAGCAACTGGTTCATGTCAGCGTTAGTAAAGCCACGTTTGGTAAAGTAGTCGTACGCCTCTGGTGAGCGAGTGGCGAACTCTTCTGTTGTGATAGTATGAACGGGTGAAGGTGGGTACATGGTCGCTTTAGGAGCGGCACAGTCCGGTTGAGAGGTACAACTGACGAACTCATCTAAATCAACACCACTGCCAAAATCGACTTTGACCATGTTGTATTTACCTAACACGGCGGTCGGAGCCCAGTAGTAACCGAACCAACCTTCTTCACGTTCATAGGCCTTGGCGATAGAGCCAGAGAGACCGGCACTTGAGCCTGGATCAATGATGGCAAATCCCGCTTCTTCTAATTTCAGAGCGCGGAATAGGTTTCCGGCGCTGATTTGACAGTTCCAGCCCGCAGGACAGCTGTAAAAACCGCCTAACTCGTCATCTTCAGGATGCTCAAAGAGTTTGGAGTGCTTTTTCACCCCTTCAATGGTAGCGATTTCAGGGTATTGTTCGACTAAATAGGCAGGTACCCAAAACCCTTCTTCACCACCATCAACGAGGGATTTACCCGCGTAGCGCAGACGTTTTTCCTCAACCCCTTTGTCTAGGGCATCTTTTAGCGCGTTACTCCACAATTCTGGGGCCACATCAGGTTGGCCTTTTTCAATCATTGATGTACCGGTGGGCATAGTGTCGCCGGGGATCAGTTCAGCATCACAGCCATAGCCGTGCTCGAGAATAAAGCGGTCAATGTTGGCCATCAAACTGGCGGAGTTCCAGTTCATATCAGCGATGGTGACAGAGCCACACTCACTTGCCTGTGAGTGAAAGGCAACAGAAGAGAGCGCAATTAGCGCGGCGGATTTGAGTTTCATTATTATTTCCCTTTTAAATGAATCCGTTAATAGAATAGTGAATTAATCATTAGAGTTCAAATTAACAAACGGAGCAAGAGCTCGATTTTCAAGACAAAAAGTGAGCTTTTAGGGATTTAATGACGAAGTTAGCACCGATTATCTGCGCACAATGCATAGTTACCGAATGGTGCCCGTTCGAGGTCGAATGAGTTAATCAATAGACCAGACATTTTTAATGTCTGGCCAGCCCCAGTTGGTGAGCTCGACGTCTTTGAGTACACCCTCAAATCTGAGTGTTTGCCGATGATGGAACAGTGGCGACAGCCAAAACTGATTGATGAGCGCAGAGGCGATGGGCTCTAGCGCCTCTAAGTAGTTCGCCAGTGGTGTCGTGCTGCGTAGATCATCTAGCGTGCTTAGCAGCCAACGTTTGGAGTCTTCGCCAATGCAAGCTTGGACAATCGGGTTGTGGTAGAGGCTGTTGAACGCTGAGGCGTGGCGATTGTCATCGAGGTTGATATTGGTAACGATCAGAGACGCTTGTAACTGACCACTTTCAGCGAGCGCAGTCAGCTCACGATAAGAATAGGAGTGAACAGTGACCTCAACGCCAAGGGTTTCGAGTAACGACTGAATAGCGAGTGCGCAGCTTTGCAGCGCGGTGTAGTCGTAAACGGCAATGCTGATGTGATTGGGCAGCGGTACGCGAGGCATCGTGGGTCGAATCACTTTGTGCCACATCGGTAGTAAGTTTTGCGCGACCTCACAACCGAACGCACGTCCGCTCTCTTGTAACTGCTTGAGCACTCGCTCGGGGGTGATAAAGGTCGAAAGAAAACGGCGTTGAGCATCATTGAGCGTATTGCACGCCGTTTGATTAAATAGGACAAACATACAGCCATCTTCAACCCGAGAGCGCTTGATGTCGGTTTGCGGTTCATGACTCACCGCATGTGAGAGATAGTGATGACAGGGTTCTAGCGCACCCGGTTGGTTTGTCTCGATTTGTTTTTTGTGGGCGGTGGGCTCTTCAATTTGCCAGATGGTCACTTGGTCGGTAAGCGCGCGGCAGGCATAGAAGCGCTCGAACGCTTGCAGGTTCAGTTTGGCACTGGAATGTTCGCTTACTTCAAAGGGGCCCGACCCGATAACTTGTGATTGTTTCGTGTCATGGACTTGGTTCGGCGGCTGAATGGAATACTTCACGCCAGAGAGCAAGCCACCAAATCCTTGGTCGGGAAGGGAGAGTTCGAACATCACTTTATTGTGCCCGGGCGAGTGCACGGATTTTAAATGGGACAATTCACTGCGGTAATGGCAAAGCTCACGCAATTGCTCAAACAGTGCTACAACACTGTTTGCGTCGATTGGCGCACCATTGTGAAACGTTAGCCCAGGGCGCAAATAAAACGTCCATGTCAACGCGTCTTCATCATAGTGCCAATGATGAGCCAGTTGAGGAGTAAGCATTCCGTCATTGGTGCAGCCAACCAGGCAACAATAGAGCTGGCGAATTAGATAGCGCTCACTTGAGCGTTGCAGCTGATGGGGCACTAACCGCTCAAAAGCACGTTTGTAAGTTAACTGTATATGCAGCCTTCCTTCACGTAGCGTCGCACCGGAGGTGTGTTGAAGGAGGCGGCCAAACTCTATTTGGTCGTCATCGAGGATCTGGAGTGCTTTCTCGTATTGGCCTTGACTGATGCGGGCAGCGGCAAGTTGTGATTTTAAATCAAACAAGGCGTAGTGAAGTGTCAACGAGGAGCGTTGATTACGCCCTGCTTTTGGTGCCCAACTCAACCAGTTCAGTGCTTGCATCTGACCGAGCAAATTGCGAGCGTGTCGGGGTGTCGTACACAAATGTTCTGCCACCGTTGGTAGCGCAATCTTAATCGTTGCGCTTATTCCTAGCGGCGCAAGCCGTGAATAATAACGCAGTAAATTGATGTCAGACACTAGGCCTCCAATAATGAGAACAGAAAGTGAGTGTGATTTCCGTATTTTGGCGAAATTCACGCTTATTGGCCGGTATGAAGCCGATATGTCGATTATATGGGAAAGACCAAGAAAAATTTAGACTCTTTTTTCTTTCCTTATTAAGTCGCACACTTACGCTGTACTAAGGAGGCATGAATGAACCCAACGACTCACCCCATCATCGAATATTATTATCAGCGTTTAATGATCACCCACTCTTCGCTCGAGCGCGCCGCGATCATGGCGCTTCTTTTTCTCGTCGAGAATTAACCCGAGCCCCGATACGCGGCGCTGCTGATTAATGCTCCTACCCCCACAGAAGATTCTTCAGCGCCGTTTTTTCTATACCCGGATTGGTTGTATGTATTTTGAGCGAATTCTGCCATCTTGCTTATACTTAGATTGAGGATTGACGAAGAGTGGGCTAACCGCTCATATCGATGGTCACAACATAAGGAGTTGGTATGGAATTACGCAATGAAAAAGGTGAAATTACCCAAGTCGCGGATAATCTCACGATCAAAGAAGTACTTGAGTTAGGGTATTCCATTGACTTGTGTGATGAGGCGTTTGATCCCTCAGAACACTGGCATGCCGATGCTCGTTCGGTGAGCGCTCGGGGCGAATTTCCGGAAGAATAGAGTTTACCTATAAGTTTGATCCGAGCCTTGGTGCTCGGATTTTTCGTTTTTTACCCAAGGGGTCTCGCTATCGTCGCCAATAATCGTCGCTGCGTTAGGAATGAATGGTATGATGGAAGC
The DNA here is from genome assembly GCA_036903855.1 of Vibrio cholerae. GTDB lineage: Bacteria > Pseudomonadota > Gammaproteobacteria > Enterobacterales > Vibrionaceae > Vibrio > Vibrio cholerae_D. The sequence goes on from JACGDM010000001.1 coordinate 699,282, forward strand.
CTTAAGAAAGTGGGCTTATCGCCGATATAAGCCGCAACAGAACTGAAACTAAGACCATCATGAATATAGTGGGTATCGCGATTGGCGCGACCGGATTATTGTTACTGTGCCTGTTTCTTTGGATGCTGGCACTCTCGCTGCGTAAAAAGCGTTTAGAGAATGAGCGTAAAGAGCGTGATATGGCGCTACGAAAAGCCATCGAGAAGAATCGTAAGCAGGAAAAAGAGGAACGCTTGTACAAAGCGGAGTCTGGCCATGTGCCGACGATTCTGTATTTAGCGAAAGAAGCGGAGCGCCATAACATTCAAGAAGCCTTGTATTGGTATACCAAAGCGGCCAAACAGGACAATGTGACCGGGATGTATGGCGTGGTGCGTATCAGCAATCGCATGAAACAAGATGTGATCTTGAAGGAGCAAGCCAAGTATTGGCAAACGTGCATTGCCGCCCATGAGGGGAGTCTTCCTCATCGCTTTGAGATGGGGGTGGCGCTGTTCCACGGACGTGGTGTCGAGAAAGACATTGTGAAAGCGCTAGAGACGATAGAAAGCGCCGCCAAGCAAAACTTTGTTGATGCGATCAACTTCCTTGGCGATTGGTATATTGCACCGAATAACCCACAGACCAATCCGACAAAATCGACGGACTATTTTCGTCGCGCTGCGGCGCTGAAAAGCAACGAAGGTCGAATGAAGTTAGGTCTGAATTATATCTACGGACGTGGTGTTGCTGTCAGCCATGAAAAAGGGTGTTACTGGCTCGAAAGAGCGGCGGAAAAGGGCTACCTTGAAGCAATGTACCGTGCCGGTGAAGCTTGGATGGATTACCGCCCCAATGGCAACTCAATCGCTTATATTTGGCTGTTTTTAGCGGCGCAACTCGGCTACGAGCAAGCTAGATTACTGCGCGATCAAGTGGCATTAAATATTGGTGTGGACACTGTGGTCGGCTTACAAGCCTTATCGAAACCCATGTTGAAGAAGATTCGAGAAAAGAAAGTCAGCAAGCATTCGATTATTCGCGCGCTGAACAAGCTCTATAAACGCAAAATTCCGTTGTTAGAGCAGGAGCTATCGGTCTTGAGTAAAGATGATCTATTGAGCAAAGAAGCGCTGCAAAGTGAAGGCGATTCTACGTTACCAGAGTCGCAAACAGAGATGCTCCAGCCAGATCCTTCTCGGCAAGGTGAAACGCAAGGTCAAGGTGAGGAGCGTACACCGAGCGATCCGCTAGACTTTAGCCAGTCACATTTTGCACCGACATCTAAATCATCCGGTGATTGAACCGAACCGACGAATGATTGAATGTGCAACAATAAAAAAGGCTCCCAGTTGGACTGGGAGCCTTTGTCGTTTATGCATGTGTGATTATGCGTTCTCTTGATTGTGTTTCGATTTGCAAACGGCTGCAGTAAACACAACGTCGGTTGAACTGTTCAGCGCGGTTTCCGCGGAATCTTGCACAACACCAATGATAAAGCCGACCGCGACGACTTGCATCGCCACTTCGTTCGGAATACCAAAGAGGCCACACGCCAAAGGAATCAGCAGCAATGAACCACCGGCCACGCCCGACGCGCCGCAGGCAGAAATGGATGCCACAATGCTTAGAAGCAAGGCTGTCATTAGGTCAACTTCAATACCCAGGGTATGAACCGCCGCCAACGTCAGGGTTGTGATGGTAATAGCCGCACCTGCCATGTTGATGGTGGCCCCGAGTGGAATGGACACGGAGTAGGTGTCTTCATCTAAATCCAGCTTTTCACACAACGCCATGTTGACCGGGATGTTGGCTGCACTTGAACGGGTAAAGAAGGCGGTAACACCACTTTCACGCAGACATTGGAATACCAGCGGGTATGGGTTTTGACCTGTCTTTACTAATACAATCAGTGGGTTGACCACCAATGCAATGATTGCCATCGCACCAAGTAATACCGCCAGAAGGTGGGCATAACCAGCCAGCGCTTCAAAACCTGTAGTTGCCAGTGTTGAAGAAACGAGACCGAAAATACCAAAAGGAGCAAGACGGATAATGAAACGAACGATTTGCGATACGCCGTGGCTAAGATCTTCAAACACTGCTTTTGTTGTGCCTGAAGCATGATGCAGAGCCAAACCAAGACCGACAGCCCAAGCTAGGATACCGATGTAGTTTGCACTCATTAGCGCATTGACTGGGTTGTCGACCAACTTAAACAGCAGCGTATTTAATACTTCACCAATGCCTTGCGGTGGTGTAGCGCCTTCTGCACCCGATACCAGTGTCAAGGTGGTAGGGAACAAAAAGCTCAGTACGACGGCCGTTAGCGCGGCGGTTAATGTGCCAAATAGGTACAAAACCACGATAGGACGCATGTAAGTGTGTTGGTTTTTCTTTTGGTTGGCGATAGACGCAGCCACCAAAATGAAAACCAAGATAGGCGCGACGGCTTTTAGTGCGCCGACAAATAGGCTTCCAAGTAACCCGACACTTTGAGCAGACTCCGGAGACACGGTAGCCAGTCCAACACCAAGGATGATACCGGCTAGGATCTGTAGCACCAGATTTCCGCGCGCAAAGCGGGCAAAAATAGAGTTGTGTTGCATATGTATCCCTGCAATGAATAATTATCTGAGGTTATAGTTATTCCAGCTATTCCTAGCTGAAGCCGATATACTAGCGTGTTGAAATAATGTGTCTAGAATTAATTGAAACATAGATGAAACAATTGGATTTTTATCAAAGTTGTAAATTATATGTTACTGGTGTGGTGTGTTTTACAATAAAAGAATGATAAGAAAAAGGGAGCATACGCTCCCTCAGTGTTGTCTCAATTGGCCGCTTTCGGCATAGACGTTAGTGGTGGTGCTTCATCCCGCTCATCACCTTTTTCACCGGAGCGGTAAAGGTTTGTGCCTCGCCATCTAGGTATTCAATGGTCACTTCAATCTCTTCACCCTCGACCAAAGGCGCCGTTAAATCAAACAGCATAATATGTAGGCTACCCGGTTTCAGTTCCACTTGCTCGTGCGCTGGCACGGTGATGCGCTCAATTTGGCGCATTTTCATCACATCGCCCTCTTTGATCACATCATGTAACTCTACTTTGCCTGCCGCACTGGTGGAGGCGGAGGTGATGATTCGCTCCTCATCACCTTTGTTCATTAGGGTGACAAACACGGCACTGGTTACCGCTGCGGGCGGCGTGGCACGAGCGTAGGCATGGTGCGTCATGACATCGGTATTCGCAACGGCTGAAGCGCTCATCAGCAACGAAGACAGTAGAAGTGTAGGCAGTTTCATCAGGCAATCCTTTCTTTCTCAATCAATTATTTTTTATCAGCCTGCTGGGGCTGTTTGGTCACGGTGTTAAACGCCTCAACAATAGGCGCGGGCGTAAGAGTGTGGGGGACTTTGGTCAACAGTGTCCCATTCGGCGCTAAAAAGTAGAAGTAGGAGCTGTGATCGAGTGTGTAACCCAGCTCAGAGTTTTCCAGTTCGGCTTTTCTAAATATCACGCCATAGCGATGGGCGAGCGGAGTGGTGATCTCAAGAGGTGCCGAGAGCCCTTCTATTGACGGATGAAAATACTGCGCGTAGCGATGCGCATCGGCAGCGGCATCTCGCTCGGGATCTAAAGAGATAAACATGGGTCTAAATTGGTGTTGAACCTCTTCACCTACCTGATTTAGAGCGCCAGCCAGCATGGCCAGTGAAGTGGGGCAGACATCGGGGCAGCGAGTGAACCCAAAGTAAACCACACGGATACGTGGGTCGGACGAGTCAAAAATATCAACGGGTTGGCCTTGCTCACCATACAATATGGACGCGTCACGGCTATCACTTGTTGGGGTAGCCAGCGATTGGTGATCTAGATAGCTTTTAAGGCCAAATCCCAGCGCAAAGGCGACGACTAAAATCAGGGACCAATTTCGACTCATCTTTCCATCCTTACTGAGAGTTTATGGTGGGTATGACCGTCAGAGACGGTGCCATACCAAGTCATGGCGTCTGTCGTACAGACTGGGAGTAGCAGTTCGCCTTGATATTGCCCATCTCCTGTCCGCGCAAGCAAAAACTTTGGCGAACCCATCTCCATTTCAACGCCTTGGAGTGACAGAACCAGCGATTGAGCATCGTTGTTTGGCCAGGCGACAGAGACGGTAGTCGGCAGAAGAGGCTGACTGGTGTCTTTATCCGCGTGAATCGACACCGTGCCCAATTGACACGAAGAGGTGGTGAGGGCGCAGTACTCACTTAAGTCAATGGAAGTGTGTTGGTGGTGGGCTGTGCTCAACCAATGATAAATGTCACTGGCAAAGTAACCGCCACTGAGCGCCATGAGTACCAGTAGCCACTGCCAACGGCCTTTCCCGTGTATTGAAAAGCTTGATGTCATCGAACCGCCTCTCACATAAAAAATGTCACATCGACCAACAAGAGTGGCGGGATGTTACCACAGCTCAACGTGAACGCTGTATGGTCGGCAAGGATTTGTGCGCAAAATCAAGGCTTTTTAAGCAGGCCGTAGATAGCGTGGCTCAATAGGCGGCCATCAATGTTTTCCTGATGACTTAAGATTCCCTCAAGGGTCATACCGCAACGCGTGGCGACGGTGCGGCTCGCGTGATTGTCGACCGCAGCGCTCAGTTGGACTTTTTCCATCTGGTACTGGTCAAAGGCGATGTGCGTCAGCGCTTGAACCACTCTTGTGGCAATTCCTTTCCCTTGATGGTGTTGGCTTATCCAGTAGCCGACTTCAACGCACTTCGTGTCATGGTTGATGCTATTGAAACTGCAGTTACCAATAATATCGCCATTGTAGAGGATGGCGCAGGTCATGGATTTGCCATCGGCGTAGTCATGTAAGGAGCGTTGAATGAACAGGCGAAAATCTTGCTCTGTTTGGCAATGTGCAGGCCAAGCTAGCCACTGTGTTAGGTAGGGCAGTTGCTTTGTGATCAACTCAGCATAGTGGGTCGCGAACGACTCATGAACCAGTGCCAATGAGACTTCGTCATCAACCTTATAACGAAACATGCTTGCACTCCTTTGCAAAGAAATAACGCGCTCGTTTGAGCGCGTGAGTAATTATTGGTTGTTGATGTGCGCTTTGAAACGAGCTTGAGTTTCTGCGTCGGCTTTGTTGTACCAAAAATGGAGCATTTCTTCGGCCGTATTGCTGTCAACTTGTGCCGCACTGGCCAGCGTGGCTTGGATCGCTGGCGTGGCAACTGCAGCCGTAGCAGCGACGGTAGAGAGTGCTGCGATACCACCTTGGCGGTTGTATTCGGCCAGTTCGATTTGGTGGTTACGCCCAAGTTGAAAGCCATCTTTGACCAATTTATCTTGTCTGGTCTCCAGCGTGTTGCCACTCTCATCTACAAGTGACCACTCGACATGACCGATTTGCTTGCGCGCCTGGTTTTCATTGCGGTATTTAGGCAGAGCAAATTCCAGCTTAGTGTTTGAAGCGTTGAAGGTGCCAACGAGCGGATCACTTTCTAAAATGACGCGATCATTACCTTGGTCAAAATAGGGTTGGTACTGGAACAAAATTTGGTTCTCACCATCTGGTAGAGTCAGGGTTTTCGACGCAGAGAAAAAGCCGCCTTCTAGTTTAGGGCTAGCGTCATTGACCACCAAAACATTAATGGTATCAGGAATGGAAATGGTGACATCGGCAAAGGCGGCGCTACTGATCAATGCGGTCGCAGCGAAAAGGCAAAATTGATTTTTCATGGTATTCCCTAATTACAGAGTAGCCTATGAAACAGGCACTTAACTCATGCATCATCGCGCGTATCGGGCGTCGATTTCAATAACCTTATGTGAGAAGTTTGAAAATTTAACACAATCTTCATTGGCGTAAAGGTCGCACACCGATGAGACAGGATTCTGTATGGTTTATTGTGCGGCGCACTTCACGGTAATCTCAAAAAGGTTTTCGCTATAGTGTAGGAATGTTCAATTCAACAGGAGGATAACGCTATGACAAGCAGCATGCGGGTCGACTTTTTAGTACGACAATCAGCATTAGACAGCAAACTCGTGTTGTCGTCGTGGTACAACTTGGACTACTGCCTTTCCCTGCTCAGCAAAGAATCCTCATCACTTTGATCCTCTTTGTCAGCGTTATGCGCTGCGAGAAACACAACCGTTAAATACATTTTAAGATCGCCACTACGAGATGCCGCATGTGCATGCTGCTCTGGCACGCTAGCGTATCGCGAGTGCCTGGCGATCAATCAAAGGATCAAAAGATGAAACGCATTCCAGAACCGTTCCGCATTAAGATGGTGGAACCGATTAAAATGACCACCTACCAAGACCGAGTTAAAGCGCTCAATGAGGCTGGACTTAACCCATTTTTGCTTAGAAGTGACGATGTGTACATCGACTTGCTCACCGACTCTGGCACCGGGGCGATGAGTGACCACCAATGGGCGGGCTTGATGCTTGGGGATGAGTCTTATGCGGGCAGCCGCAATTACTACAACCTTTGCGCGGCAGTTGAGCACTTTTTTGGCTATAAACTTACGGTTCCCGCCCACCAAGGTCGAGGGGCAGAGCAGATCCTCTTTCCCGCGTTGATTGAAAGAATGAAAGTGGTACGCGGTGGTACTGAGCCTGTCTTTATCTCCAACTACCATTTTGATACGACCGCAGGTCATATCGAGCTAAACGGTGGTAAAGCGATTAACGTGGTGGATGATCGCGCGTTTGATACCACAACACCGTATGACTGGAAGGGCAACTTTGACCTCGATAAATTGCAAACCACCATAGAGGCTCATGGTGCCAACAATATCTGTGCGATCATCACGACGGTGACGTGTAACAGCTCGGGCGGGCAACCTGTTTCCATGGCCAACATGCGCGCGGTCTACGAGATTGCTTCGAAAAATGACATTCCAGTGGTAATCGATTCCGCGCGTTACTGTGAAAACGCCTACTTTATTAAGCACCGTGAACCCGGCTATCAAGATAAGTCGATACTTGAGATCATCCGTGAGATGTACCAGTACGGGGACATGTTGACCATGTCGGCGAAAAAAGACCCGATGGTGAACATTGGTGGCTTATGTTGTATTCGAGATCATGAAGAGTTATTCCAAGCGGTGCGCACCCGATGTGTGCCGATGGAAGGGTTTGTTACCTATGGTGGTATGGCGGGCCGTGACATGGAAGCACTCGCGCGTGGTCTCTATGAAGGGGCAGACGAAGATTTCCTTCACTACCGCATCAGTCAGGTTGAGTATCTTGGCGAGCGTTTGCAAGAAGGCGGCATTCCAATTCAAACGCCAACGGGTGGCCATGCGGTGTTTGTCGATGCGGCGAAAATCTTGCCCCATATTCCTGCGGATGAGTTTCCTGCCCAAGTGCTCTGTAATGCGCTCTATTTAGAAGCGGGTATTCGCGCGGTTGAGATTGGCTCTTTGTTGCTTGGTCGAGATCCTCAAACAGGGGAGCAAAAAGCTTCTGATTTGGAGTTGATGCGTTTGACCATTCCGCGCCGCGTCTACACCAATGATCACATGGATTATATTGCCGATGCGATCATTGCCTTGAAAGAGCGCGCACATGAACTCAAAGGATTGACGTTCGATTACGAGCCGCCAGTGCTGCGTCACTTTACGGCGCGTTTTCGCTCCAAGTAATGGCGTCTATTTGGCTAAATAGCCATTCGCGTGCAGATCTAGTCACTTAGATAACTATTTGCCTAGGTAAGTATTCCCTAGGTAACTGTTCACATAAACAACAACGCGCCAAACGGTTTAACATCGAGTGGCGCGTTGCTTCATCAGAACGTGGTTTAGTGATTGACCGCTCGCACTTTACCCTGTTTCAAGCTGCTCAGTACCTCAGCCTTAGGCCCGTCAGCGATAATGCTGCCTTTTTCCATCACGATGACCCTATCGACCACATCAAGCATTGAGGTTTTATGCGTGATGAGGATCAGCGTCTCGCTCGATTTCAATTGAGAGAGCTGCTGCTTGATATGCATCTCAGAGCGATTATCCATCGCGCTGGTGGGCTCATCCATCAGCAAAACGGGTGGGCGGCCAAGTAAGGCTCGTGCGATGGCAACGGATTGTCTTTGACCGCCGGACAGCAGCATTCCACCTTCACCCACTTGCCTTTCTAACCCAGCAGGGTCTTGTTGGGTAAACACGGTCACGCCGGCGCGGTTAGCCGCATCCATCACATCGCGATCATCGGCTAGCGGTTTGCCAAGCGTAATGTTATCGCGAATCGAGCCGTAGAAGAGCTGACTGTCTTGCGGCACACAGCCAATGTTGCGCCTTACGTCGATGTGGTGCATTTGGTCTATGTCCGTATCGTCGATGCGCACGTGTCCTTCAGTGGGTTTGTACAAGCCCATGATCAAGCGCTCAAGTGTGGTCTTGCCTGAGCCAATTCGACCTATGATCGCCACTTTTTCACCTGGGTTGATAACTAAACTGAGGTCACGAATCGACGCGATGGGTGAGTCAGGGTAGTGAAAGGTGACTTTATCAAGCTCAATCTTACCGTGTACGATTGGGCGGTGAATGTAGCGTTTACCCTCTTCCTGTTCGTCAGGCATCGACATGACTTGCTCAATGATGGTCATTGAGGATTTGGCTTGGTTGTATCGAGTCGAGAGCAGTGACAACTGCACCATAGGGCCAATCGCTCGCCCGCTCAACATGGTGGCGGCAATCAGACCGCCCATGGTCAATTCACCTTCAGAGATCAAATACACGCCAAGAATGATCATCCCAACGTTCGACGCTTGCTGAACAAATCCCGCTGTGTTTTGAATACCATCGGTAATTCGACGACTTTTGATGTTCCAGTTGGCCATGTGGGCAACGGCTTCTTCCCAGCGGAACTGAAATTGGCTCTGTGCGCCAAATAGTTTCACGGTTTCCAGCCCAGCCAAACTCTCAATCAAGTTCGCGTATTTTTGCGATGCGAGTCTTGAACCCTCTTCGATGGTATGACGTAAAGGCCCTTGAATGAGCAGTGAGTAGATGACTAGGATTGCCACACCGACAATCGGTACCAGCACCAAATTGCCAGCCATTAGCCAAATTAGAAGTAAAAACAGCAGCGCAAAAGGCAAATCAATCAACGAGCCAATGGTTGCCGAGGTAAAGAACTCACGAATCGATTCAAACTCTTGTAAGTGGCGAGCAAACGCACCCACGGAAGGGGGGCGAGACTCCATTCGAATCCCCATCACTTTACTAAAGAGTTTGGAGGAGATGAGAATATCCGACTTTTTACCTGCTACATCAATGAAGTAACTTCTTAGTAGTTTGAGCACCAAATCAAACAAGAAGATGACAAAGATACCGCTCGCCAACACCCACAAGGTTTCAAACGCCAAGTTAGGGACCACTTTGTCGTACACCAAGCGGGTAAACATTGGCGCGGCAACGGCGAACAAGTTGATGAGAATAGACGCAATTAACACATCTCGATAAATGCGTTTCGATTGCCAAATGGTGCTCCAGAACCAGTGACCCTTTTTGGTATTGAGCACTTCGGGTGAGCGCTCATCGTAACGGAATTGCTTTTTGACCAAGAAGTAGCGGCCAATGTAGAGCGCTTCGAGTTCATCCATGCTAATGGAAATCGGCACAAGGCCAGATTCACCCGTAACGATTTCTGCTTCGCTGCCTTCGTCATTGATACTGTTAAGAACGCACGCGTCACCGCTTTTGAGCAGCAACACAACGGGCAATACCAATTGAGGAATGTCGCTCAGCTTTGAGCGGTTTTCTTTCGCGACTAGACCAGCCCGTTCAGCCGAGCGCGGAAATAGGAAAGGTGTGAGCTTCCCGTCAGCAAGAGGCAGCCCATTGATGAGTGCCTCTGGAGAGTTCGCTAAACCATAGTAGCGACTGACGTAGATAAGCGAATTTAATAGCGGATCCTGCATGCTAACCCTTTGTCGTTATTTATCTACGATGAAGCCCTGGAAGACTTCAATAAAGTGTTCAGATAGGAAATCAAGCTGCGTTTGTGTTTCCACGCGCGAGGCGATGGTCTTGATACCCAAATTATGCGCAGTGCGCGAGATAGACGTCAATGTGAACTTCTGCTTTTCATCATCAAGGTGATGAGTGTAGAGATAATCCAGTTTTACGTACGCAGGACGGAACTCGTTGATGTAATCGAGCGATTGGAAATTTCGGCCGTAATTATCGACACCAAAGTCAGCGCCAGCCGTACGAATGGCATTACAAAATAGAGCAGTGTGATGCGGCGCATTGATAAAGCAGTTTTCTGGAATCTCAAAGTGGAGCAGAGGGGCGACTTTGCTGTGCTTGGCTAAATATTGAGATATCCAGCGAATGAAGCTTGGTTGGGAAATACTGCTTTGCGACATATTGATGGCAACGGGTTCTTTGAATTCGCCGCGGCTTAGCTTGTCCACCACCGATTGAATGACGTACTCATCAAAGATGTGGCTTGCGCCCAATTGTTCAAGCGCAAACAGGTATTGGTTGGCGGTATAACGCTCATCGCCTTTCTCAATCGCAGAGAACACTTCGCGGTGGTATGTCTGTCCCCAGGAGTCGTTCGCGGCTTGGAACCTAAAGGAGAACCAATCGTTGCTGATCGCCTCTTCAACCAAGTTTTTCCATTGCTGTTTGCCCATGAGATTTTCAGTGTTTTCACCGGTCACATAGCCATAATTGGAATCTGGGTTTGCTTTGGCCGCTGCCAACGCGTTATCGAGCATGGTGAGGATTTCAGACGTCCCGCGCGATGTTTTGCTGTACACCACACCCAGTGATACATTAGCGGTCGCCATGCCGGTAGGATCGGCACTGACATCTTGCACAAAGGTAATGATGCTGTCCGCCATCAGTTTGAGTTCACTGTCATCGATGTTCGGAAGGATGAAACCGAACTCTTCAGACGAGATGCGCGCTAAGGTCGCTTCCGGCGAGGAGATAGAGACTTTTAGGTGATCGGCCAGCTCTCTGACCATGCCATCACCCGCTTCATAGCCTTTTTCCTCATACAGTTCACGGATAAAGCTCGCTTCTAAGATAGCAACACCACCCATACCGCCCTCGGTCAACCATGCGTTTAATTGGCTCATGTAGTAAGCGCGGTTGCCTAATTGAGACACGGGATCGATGTAGGCACGTTGTCTCAATTGTTGTGCTTCTTGAGCTTGCGCTTTGAACGATTTCTCTACTTGAGCAGACATGCTGTTGATGCCATCGACCACGTAGATGAGATCTTTGGTCGCAGGGCGGGGAAGAGGTTCGCCGAATTGATTCTTCGCCACTTGCTCCATTTTGGTGACGATGAGCTGGAGCGGTTTTAATGCGCGGCGCAAGATGAAAGAGATCGCAAACAAGCCAATGAGGAAGATAAAGCAGAACGCATAAACCAAACGTTCGAAGGCAAGCCATAGCTGTGTGTAGGCATCCCCAGGGTGGCTGACAATTTCGACTTCCGCCAACTGCATCCAGCCACTGGTCACGACACGTCGATCGTGAATGGTGTCAAACAGCTTAAGATCGGTAAACCAAGTTGGAACGTTGACGGGTTTGATAGGGTAGGCGCGCAATATCTCATCGCCAGTATCGAGGAAAATCAGACGAACGATAGAGTAGCTACTGCCATCAAACAGCGCATTGATAACGGATTCCACCGCGACTTGGTCCTTATTCTCCAAATAAGGAGCCAAAGCCAAGCCGACCGTGTTGATGGTGTTATTCACTTCTGAGCGCTGTTGCTGCTCTAAGTTGTTTCGCGTGGTGTTGAATTCAATGATAAAGACCGAGATCATTAACATCAAAAAGACCGCAATCATTCCCGCGACAAGTTGTTTATATAACGTCATATTGCCTACTCATCATAATTGACTATTGGTTTATTGAGTTTGAGCGATTTTTCTCGCGCACGGAGATCGTTCCATAAGCTAAGTCGGGACGATTTTCCTGCTAACTGTCCGTTTTTCGATTTCATTAACCAGAGGTTTTTACCATTGAAACTGTAGATCGGTAGTAGATCGCGGCGGGTGGAAGCGCGGCGAATCTGCGGGTTAATGTTGTCGAGAAGTAAAGGTTCCGCACTGGGTGATGAATAGTAGGCGAGAACCATGTGAAATTGATTCAGTTCGATGGCCTTAACATATACCAGCCTCAATTTTCTGTCTGAGACGCCAAGTTCAAGCAGTGAAAAATATTTTGCAATGGTGAAATCTTCGCAATCCCCGGCGTTCGCGCCTAAAAATTCGAGCGGCGTCGCCCAATAGTCGGCTTTGCCCCACAGTCTGTCATCGTTAACGAAGTGAAGCTGATTAAAAAAGTTGTTCACTTTTTCAAGCTGCTCTGTTTCCGGTAGTGATTGATATTGTGAGATTTCGTTGCGCCAGGTTTCTACGCGCTTTGCAGCTCTTGGGCCATAGACTTTATGCACAGCCGACACCCAACGTTGCTCTGATGTATTCAAAGCAAACGACGTGGCGGAGCTTATGAGCATAAGCACTAAGGCCCAACAATACTTCATCGATTACAGGCCGCTTTTGTGTGCGTTAGAGTTGTCCATTCACTATTCCTTTAGTGCGTTACTTTTCGCGCTCATGATCGGCTTGAGCAGATATTCCAGCACGGTGCGCTTACCGGTAATGATATCGACCGACGCTGTCATCCCAGGGATGATCGGCAGTGACTCATCTTTGTTTAATGACGTTTCGCTGGTCCGTACACGCACCAAATAGAAGCTATTGCCTTCTTCGTCGGTGGTGGTATCCGCGCTGATGTGCTCAAGAGAGCCTTCTAATCCGCCGTACTTGGTAAAATCATAAGCTGAAAACTTCACAATCGCGTTAAGGTCTGGCCTGAGGAAAGCGATATCTTGTGGCGCAATCTTGGCCTCGACCAACAAGGTATCTTCACTCGGTACGATTTCAACGATGTCCATACCGGGTTGGATGACGCCACCGACGGTGTTGATATTGAGCGTTTTGACGGTACCAGTAACGGGAGACGTGACAATGGTGCGATTGACTCGGTCTTCGAGGCCAACGGTCGACTCGGTCAAAGAGGAAAGTCTGTCTTGCGCATCATTGAGTTTTTCTTGTTGCTCGGAGCGAAATTTCTGCGCCGCGTCTATGCGTGCCAACATCGACTCGCGAATCGAAGCGCGTAAGACGGGCACTTTCAATTCGCTTGAGGTCAACTCTCTACGCGTATCGTTCACTTGGCGTTGCAGTTTGAGCAGCTCAATGCGAGGGACGACGCCTTCTTCTGCAAGTGGCTCGGTGATTTCGAGTTCTTTGCGTGCAAAGTCATAGCTGTCTCGCAGGTTTCTTACACGTGCTTGAATTTCTACTAAGTCTTGTTGCTTCTGCTTAACCTGCTGATCTATGACAGAGATTTGGTTACGCAGATTATTGAGATCCTGACGGTATTCAGCCCGCTGACGAGCGACGAGTTGAGGTTGACGCTCTTCCAGAATCGGAGGGAAGGCGAGCTTACTGAAGTCGAGTTGAACGTTACTTTGCCAGTTGCTGTCGTCGAACTCTTCATTCACTTCAACACTGGTAATGGATGCAGAGAGTTGCAGGACACTGGCGGTCAGGTTTGCGACTTGCTGCTCTCGCTCACGAAAGTCAGAGCGAAAACGGGTGTCATCGATGAGTAGCAGTTGTTGGCCTTTTTGGACGATTTGTCCCTCTCGAACGAGGATTTCTTTCACCAAGCCGCCTTCAAGGTTTTGCACTATTTGGACTTGAGAAGAGGGAACGACTTTGCCTTGACCTACGGTCACTTGATCGATCTGCGCCCAAGAGGCCCACACACCGGCCAAAATAAAAAACAGCACCATGACCCAGAGCATAATGCGGGCGCTGCTCGGGGTGTTGAGTAGGAGGGCCGCGGTTTTATCATCGACGTAATCCAACTCATCCGGAGTGAGCTTGTTGTAACCGCTCTTACTCATTCGCTATCCTTTTCAATCTTGGTTATTTAATTGATTTTATTACTCAACCAGCAAAATGTTAAGAAAATGCTTATAGAATGTCGTGCTTTATATGTTTTTTGAGTCCTTGCCATTGAGTTTAGTTCCTTCATCGGGTGTTTCACTTGAGTTATACGATTTATGGGCGCACAATCAGCAAAAATTTATCGTCGCGGTCAATGAGGAGAAAAGATGGAACTGGAAGACATTCGTCGTGAGTACACTAAAGGCGGTCTGCGCCGTAAAGATTTGTCTGCGGACCCGATTGAGCAATTTGATCTATGGTTAAAGCAGGCGGTAGACGCCAAGCTCACCGACCCTACCGCCATGACCGTCGCGACAGTAGATGCCAACGGCCAACCTTTTCAGCGCATTGTGTTGCTTAAGCATGTCGACCAACAAGGGTTTGTCTTTTACACCAATTTAGGCAGTCGCAAAGCTCAGCACATTGAGGGTAATGCGAAAGTCAGCCTCCACTTTCCTTGGCACCCACTCGAGCGCCAAGTGCACATTACTGGCGTGGCGGAGAAGTTGAGTGTTGTGGAGAACATGAAATACTTCTCTTCAAGACCCAAAGAGAGTCAAATTGCGGCCATTGCCAGTAAGCAGAGTAGCCGTATTTCGGCACGCGGCATCTTAGAAGGAAAATACCTAGAGCTAAAGAAGAAGTTCGAAAAGGGTGAAATTCCAGTGCCTAGCTTTTGGGGTGGTTACCGCATTCGCCCAGAGAGCATCGAGTTTTGGCAAGGGGGGGAACATCGTCTGCATGATCGTTTCTTGTTTTCGAAACAGCAAGACAATTGGCTGGTGGATCGTTTAGCGCCGTAGCCGTCTACGCAAAACACTCAGTGTAAGAGAGACAAAAAATGCCACAATTGTGGCATTTTTTATTGCTACTCGAGCTCAACAGAGACTTGGCTTTAGCGTTAGTTAATGTCTCGTACCACTCGAAAACCGACATAGTTGGTGGCGGTAGAGTCGGACAAATAAAGCTGCTGATGAGCGGCGGACATATCCGGAGCAAAGTTCCAAGCTCCACCCTTGGCGATGTGACGAGCGCTGTTTGTCCACTGCCATACGTTGCCCACAGCGTCATACAAACCGAGTGGGTTAGGCTTAAAGGCGCTGACTGGTGACGTGCTCTTGTTTGCCCAAGGGGTGCCACTCCAGCCGGTATTCGCTTGACCGGGAACAAACTTATCTCCCCACCAGTAACGATCTTGACTGCCCGCTCTCGCGGCCACTTCCCACTCTTCTTCGGTTGGCAAGCGGTACAGAGCGCCAGTTTGCTTGGTTAACCAGCGGGCGTATGCATTGGCATCATTCTGGCTGACACACACTACAGGTGAGTTAGCGTATTGCTTGAACCCTGGGTTACGCCAGTAGCTGTTGGCAACTGGTGTGACTTCACCATTGACGATGGCGGTACAGGTATTTTGCAATTCAGCATCGGTTTGATAGTTGGTCTGCTCCACAAAAGAAGAGAACTGAGTCACGGTAACAGGTGTGGCGCCAATCCCGAAAGCATGATCAAGGTGCGCTTGATAAGACGCGTGTTCACCAATGAAGTAGCGCCCCGGCAAAATGGTGATCATTTCTGGCGCTCGAGTGCCTCCGGGCAAGCCATCTGCGAACTTGTCGCCTGCTTTGAGTGGGTTTTCAATTTCATTTAGCGTCGCGCGCAAGGTTTGGTCTTTGTTGACGCTGAGCGTTTGGTTAAATGGACGGTAGCCTTCTTTCGTTACGGTAACCTGATGTGAACCGACGGGAAGCATCACTTCCAGTGGCGTACTGCCGTAATGAACACCGTCGATGGTGACCTTGTCGTTAAACAAGTTCGAGCGAACTGACAGCGTCACCCAAGCCACTTCTTGTTCGACGTTGGCGGTGTCATCAAACTGAGTACCCGGTGCAAAGCAGTATTGCTTATCGATGTTGAGCAGTGAACAGGCGGCGGCTTCAGCAGGTCGAGCTTCGAGCTCCACATCCATGATGGTTCGATAGCGCACACCATCGTAAAAGCCGGATTCTGACACACTGTGTCGCAGGACATGAATATTCAATGCGACCGCATTGAGATTGCGCTGAACCAGGTTAGCTTCAGAGGTTTGCTCTGCGATAGAAGCGCGAAATTGTTTGACGGCTTTCTGTAAGGCAAGTTTGCGCGTTTGTGTATCACATTGCGCCAACGTCAATTCGGCCTGACAACGATTGGTGAAACTGATGGGGAGTTTCGCTGGGACTTTGAGTTCCGCTTTTAGGCGATCGGCACGAGCACGTAATTTGTCACTGTCTAACCCAAGGATGGTTTGCTGTAGCGCATCGACCGCAGCTTGTCTCACCAATTGCTCTTGCTTCAACTCTTCAAGCTTTTGTTCGGCCTCGAGTCGCGACTTTTGGTTCTGTTTGACGTCTGCCCACGCACTTTGGTAGCGCTGCTGAGAGGCGGCGATGTCAATCGCGGGATCATCAATCATGCGTTGATAATCACGTTCAAGCGTCTCTTTGGCTTTATTGAATGCCTCATCCAAGGTTTTGGCTTGTTGAGATAAACGGGTTAACTCGGCTTGCTGATTCGTTACTTGCGTATTTTGCTCATCGAGCGCTTTCTTTGCATCGCTGAGTTCAGAGTGCTTAGTGAACAACTGATCATCAATTTGGATCAGCGAGGTGGGCGCCTCTTCAGCCATCGCATAAGAAGCAACAACACAAGGTGAAAGTGCCAGCAAAAGGGTCGATAAACCTAATCGCATTGTCATTCTTCTACATCAAAAATTAACTAATTGGACCATTCTAAACGAAAACGCCATTTTGTCTTAAGTTATCTTTTAATAACTTAGGGTCAAAATGGCGCTTTCGCTCATCTTTGTGAATTGGGTGCATGTTTATCCGTTGGGACGCAGCTTCACCCAAACCGTGTCATTGGTATTCACTGTGATCACACGGTTGTATGTTTCAAAGCCATCTTTGGTGACGGTGACTTGATGTTGACCACGAGGTAAGACTACTTCTACCGGTGTGCTGCCGTAGTCGATACCGTTGATCACCACAGCGTCGTTATATTGGTCTGAACGAACGGTGACGTTGACCCAGTTCTTCTCTTTTTGTTGCTTATCGGATTGAACCGCTTGTTCACCACGAAGACAGTAGCGAGTCGAAACGCCGAGCAGTTTACATGCCGCAGTCGCTTCGGGTTTGGCTTGCAGCTGTGCTTGCATTTGTGTGTAGTAGCTGCCTGTGCCTTCAAAGCCAGAACGAATGATTTGGCTCTCTTGAACGTGGACGTTAAGTTGCACGTCTTTTTCATTGCGCTTAGCGATATTAGACTCAGTCAGGTTGTCGAGTAGTTTCGCCTTAAAGGTTTTCACCGCTTTTTGTTTGGTGAGGTAATGACCTTGATTGGTACATTCACCCAGTGTCATTGTGGCTGCGCAGGTGGTTTTGTAGTTGGTTTCCAATACATCGCTTTGACGAAGCTCCGCTTCGAGTCGCTTCACGCGCGCTTCCACTTTCTGCTCAGCAAGGTAAGAAAGCTCGGAACTGATGCGCGCTTGCTTCTGCTTAATCTGGGAAAGACGCATTTCGCTTTCAGCGATGGCTTGTTGATTTTCGAGCGAAGCCGACTGGTTGTCTTTCACTTGAGCCCAAGCGTCTTGGTACTCTTTTTGGAAAGAGACGAGGTCGATATCAGGATCGTCCAACAAGCGATTGTATTGTTTGTCCAATGCGGATTTGGCGCGGTTACGCTTCGCGTTCAGTTCTTGCTCTTCACGCTCAAGCTTACTTTTTTCATTCTGAAGTTGCTGAAGGCGCTCGGCTTCGGATTTGTACTCCGCTGCCATAGCATCTTGCTCTGATTCTTTATTGTTTAATTTACTGTCGATAGCGGAAACAGGGTCTACCTGAGTACTCTCTTCCGCAAAAGTCGAAGTCGATACCCAAAGTGGGCTTAGCGCAAGCAAAAGCGCTGGGATGCGACGTGTGATCATAAGTCCCTGCAACAATTTAACGTTTAATTCACCAATGTAATATACCGAAAACGATGAACGAATGAGAAAGTGTTTGTACCTCGTCGTTCAAAGCGGTATGGGTAAAAAGACAAACTTTTGACAGTCCTTGGCTCAGCTGTCTTACAGAGGTATCTTTCTTCCATTTATGCACGGTGAGTAATACTCAATGTCCAAGTTTATCATTCATTTATAAAAAACTTATCCGTGCATTGCTCATTTTGGGCAGATTAATGAAATATGCAAGCAAAGAATCCCGATATCGAAATAAGAAAAGGGATAGAAGTGACATGAGCCGTAATTTATGTGCGCTTGATCATTCTTCCGGTAAAGAAATGACCTGCTATTCTTGTCGATAATGAACAACGTGTTGATGACATTTTCACCATTTTTATGATCAATGAGCTACGGGCTCGATGGATTTCGTGTTCGTCAAACTTTGTTATACCATGATCGAGATCACCGGATAGGCGCAAGAAAAAGCTGATGAATAGAGCAAAATCTCAATCCCAAGACACTCAACCTGCCAAAGTTTTGTCGCCTAGGCCTGCGGAATTGATCACTCTACCTTCTTATATGACCTGCCATGACCACAGTTATACGCAAGTGGTTATTGGTCTGAAAGGTAAGGCGGAGTTTGAGGTTAATGGCTATGGGAACTACGTGGGGCCAGGGCAGGGTTGCGTCGTCACCTCAGGGTCTGATCATGCGTTTGGTGGCGTGGTAGAACAATCGGATATCTTGGTCCTCAACATGCCGATGCCGACGTCAGACGACCCTTTGATGCTCAATAAAATCAACGAACTGAGTCAAAAAGACACCTATTTTCAACTCGATAGCCAAATTCAAAAGTTGATTCAGATGCTAGTGTGTGAAATGCAATCGAGCCCTGATGATTTGTTGCTTAGCCGCGCTTGCAACGATACGGTGGTGGCTTTATTGCAAAGACATATGTCTGCCTTTGAGACGATTCGCAAGGAGTCACGCTTTGATCTTGAGTCTATTGACCGCTATATCGACCGGCATCTTAGTCAGAAGATCTCCGTGGCTCAGTTAGCGGGTAGCGTTTTTCTTGGCGAAAGCCAGTTTCATAACCTCTTTAAAGAACAAATGGGGATCACCCCACATCAGTATGTGCTGGGTAAACGTATCGATATGGCCAAGCAACTGATTCAACAAGGTCAGCTTTCTCTTGGTCAAGTTGCGGAGCTCACCGGCTTCTCTGGTCAAAGCACCTTCACTCACACCTTTACCCGCCTGCAAGGCCTCTCTCCATCGCAATACAAGAAACAATTCGGTTAAAAAAGAAAATAGTTCCGATACTTTGTTTTGCTGATTTGAGCGTGATTCTGTTTTTGTTTTGTTAAAAAACGTAGAATTCAGCAAAAAGCTCGGAGTTTTTGACAAGTATTCCACTCAAGCTCAAAATACACTGCTTGCCATTGTGATCAACAAATTCAAAGCATTCTCCGCTTTGAGCCGTTTCCGACAGACGTCGGGTGTGAGATTGAGGAAAACGCATGTTTACAGCAACGGATGTGTTAAACGCCGAGTTTGTTCAGCAACCGCTAGACAAACTTTGGTCGTTGATCTCGCCACTTTACATGGTGGACGAGTCGCAATGGTTAGAACAATTACTTCCATTGGCCACGCCAACAGAAGACGAAAAACAAGCCACACTAGAAAAAACAACGCAGCTTATTAAAGCGATTCGCGCAGACAAAAAAGCGATTCAAATGATTGATGCGCTGCTGCTTGAATACAGTCTAGATACCCAAGAAGGGATCTTATTGATGTGTCTGGCTGAGGCGTTAATGCGCATCCCAGATGCGGCCACCGCCGATGCGCTCATCCGCGATAAGCTCAGTGTCGCCGATTGGAAATCTCACTTAAAACACTCAGATTCTGTTTTTGTCAACGCGTCCACTTGGGGCTTAATGCTCACAGGTAAAGTCGTTGGGTTGTCTGAGCCACAAGCGCAAAGCCCAGTCAGTGCGGTAAATCGATTGGTCAATAAGCTTTCTGAGCCTGTGATTCGCAAGGCGATGCATCAGGCGATGAAGGTGATGGGGCATCAGTTTGTTTTGGGACGCACCATCGCTGAGGCGCAGAAGAATGGCCGCAGCATGCGCGACAAAGGTTACACCTATTCATACGACATGCTCGGAGAGGCGGCACTGACGACCAGTGACGCACACAAATATTTCAAAGATTACTTGATGGCGATCGAAGCTGTTGGCAGCGATCACTATGGATTGAAGACCAGCCCAGCGCCATCGGTCTCTATCAAACTGTCCGCGCTTCATCCTCGCTATGAAGTGGCGAACGAAGAGCGCGTGCTTAGCGAGCTGTATGACACTGTGATGCAGCTTCTGTCACGCGCAGTTGAACTTGATGTGGCGATCACTATTGATGCCGAAGAGGCCGATAGACTTGAGCTGTCACTAAAATTGTTCGAGAAAATCTACCGCACGGATCTGGTGAAAGGTTGGGGCAAGTTTGGTCTTGTGGTTCAAGCATACTCCAAACGTGCGTTGCCTGTGTTGGTGTGGTTAACGGGCTTATCGGCACAAGTCGGAGCAATAATTCCGGTGCGTTTGGTCAAAGGCGCCTATTGGGATAGCGAAATTAAGTGGTCTCAGCAGGCGGGCTATAACAACTATCCGGTCTACACACGCAAAGAAGCGACCGATGTGGCGTATCTTGCGTGCGCGCGATTTTTGCTCAGTGAATCGGTGCGTGGTCGACTTTTCCCTCAGTTTGCCAGCCATAACGCGCAGACAGTCAGTGCCATTGCAGTGATGGCGCCGCACAAAGAATTTGAGTTTCAGCGTTTGCATGGCATGGGTGACGCTCTGTATCACCACGCGATGGCGAGCTACCAACAATCAGTGCGCATTTATGCGCCTGTGGGTAGTCACAAAGACTTATTACCGTATTTGGTGAGACGCTTGTTGGAAAATGGTGCCAACAGCTCTTTTGTCCACCGTTTGGTCGATGCGCGATGCCCGATTGACTCTTTGACACAACACCCGGTCGATATGCTGCTCGCTTTTGACAGCTTCGATAACAAGAGCATTCCTCTGCCGCCCGCGATTTTCCCGGAGCGCAAAAACTCGCTTGGGATCAATATTGACATTGAAAGTGAAGCGCAGGGTTTTGAGCAGCAAGTTGAGCAATTCTTAGCTCACCAATGGTATGCAGGGCCGATTATCAATGGTCACGTGCCAAGCGAAAGCATGATCAAGGAAAGTGGCCAGTCTGTGCCAGTCACGGCCCCTTATGATCGTCGCATCGAAGTCGGTAATGTACTGTATGCCAACCTTGATCATGTTTCCGAAGCGATTGATGTTGCGGCGCAGCATGTTTCATCATGGCGCGCCACTCCTGCAAGTGAGCGAGCACAATCCTTGGAGACGTTGGCGGAACTGTTAGAAACCCACATGGCAGAATTGGTGGCGCTGTGTCATCAAGAAGCGGGTAAGACTATTCATGACAGTATTGATGAAGTACGCGAGGCGGTCGATTTCTGTCGCTACTACGCCAAGCAAGTTCATGAGCTAGCGCCAATGACCACCACATCGCTAAGTGGTGAGCCTCAAACGGTTGAGCGAGTAGGCCGAGGTGTCTTTGTGTGCATCAGCCCTTGGAACTTCCCGTTGGCGATTTTCCTTGGTCAGGTTACCGCTGCGCTTGTTGCCGGAAATACCGTCGTCGCCAAACCGGCTGAACAAACCAGTTTAATTGCGGCGCGTGCCGTTGAGTTGATGCTTAAAGCTGGTTTCCCGGCTGGTGTTATCCAACTTGTGCCTGGGCTTGGCAGCGATATCGGTCACGCGTTGACCTCCCATGAAGCGATTGCCGGTGTTGCCTTTACGGGCTCGACTGCGACGGCGCAACGCATCAATCAAACGTTGGCGGAGCGCGATGTTGACCCGGTACCGTTTATTGCGGAGACCGGTGGACAGAACGCGATGATTGTCGACAGTACCGCCTTGCCTGAGCAGGTGGTGCGTGATGTGATTCGCTCGGCGTTTGCCTCTGCGGGGCAACGTTGCAGTGCGCTGCGAGTTTTGTATGTCCAAGAAGACATTGCTGATCGTATCGTCAATCTGATTCAAGGCGCGATGCAAGAGTTGCGCGTTGCGGCGCCCTATCTGCATTCAACGGATGTGGGACCGGTGATCGATGGCAAAGCCAAAGCGAAACTCAATCAACACATTGATACCATGACCCGGACACAAACGCTTGTCGCCCAGTTGACGTTGGATGAGACCCATCAGCATGGTGATTTTGTCGCTCCGACTGCGTTTGAGATTGACTCCATCGATGCGCTCAGCGAAGAACAGTTCGGCCCAATTTTGCACATCGTGCGCTTTAAAGCCCGTGAGCTAGTGCAAGTGGTAGAGAAAATAAACCAGACGGGTTTTGGTTTGACGATGGGCATTCACAGCCGCAACGAAACGACCTACCGCTGGATCGAAAAGCACGCTCGGGTGGGGAACTGCTACATCAACCGCGATCAAGTTGGCGCAGTCGTTGGTGTGCAACCATTCGGCGGCCAAGGTTTATCGGGTACCGGACCTAAAGCCGGTGGCCCACACTACTTGTATCGTTTTACCGAGCCACACTACATGCAGGCCGTTCAATCATCAGAGGCAGGAGAATAATCATGATTCATCAAGTGACACGTTATACCGATGCTCTCTCTGCGTTTGAGAATTGGAATCTGACCGATTTTGCCTCTAAGAAGGAGGATGTCTCCTCATTGATTGAAGCGATGGGCAAAGTACAAAGCCCCAGTGAACACGCAGATTGGAACGCTGGGCTGAACGTCATGCGTTTTCAACTTGCGCGTGCGACATCACTGTTGGCGCATTGCCATGAGTTGTCTGGCCCAACCGGAGAGACTAACGAGCTCTACACCGCAGGTCGCGGTGTGACGGTTCTCATTCAGGAAGAAAAATCAGCACAAGCGAAGTGGTCTGTGCTTGCGCAACTGACGACGGCGTTGCTCGCGGGCAATAGCGTCATCTTATGCAGCGATGACGACACACTGTGCACAGTGTTAGAAGACGCCAGCACACACTCATCACTGCCTACTCATGTGCTGCAGGTCGCCCCATTAGAGGCGCACCCGCAGCTATTGGAATCCGATATACGCTGTATCGGTTATGTCGGTCAAACGCAGGCGCTTGTTCGCCTCAACCGACAACTTGCGAAACGTTCTGGCGCGATTGTCAGTTTAGTTTCGGAGACGGATCTATCCGCGCTGCCTGTGGCGCAGGATCCGCATTTAGCGCTGAGGTTTATTACCGAGCGCACTAGAACGATAAACATAACTGCTGTTGGTGGTAACGCTACCTTGCTCGAGCTCGGTAGTGAAAGCCACTAAACCTAAATGCGACATCCTCTTCTAAGGAAGAGGATGTTTAGGGAAAGCGAATTCTAAAAGAGGACAATATAGATGGAAAATAGCTTTGCTATTACAACAACGTTCATCGCCTATCTGATCATGATGCTGGCGATTGGCGTGATTGCGTATCAGCGAACGAAAAATTCGTCGGACTATTTTTTGGGCGGTCGCTCGCTTGGCCCTTGGCCGGCGGCGCTTTCAGCTGGGGCATCCGACATGAGTGGCTGGTTGCTGCTGGGTTTGCCTGGCTATGCCTACGCAGCTGGTATTGAAGCGTTTTGGTTGGCAGGTGGTCTTCTTGTCGGGACATGGCTCAACTGGCTAATCAACGCCAAACGCCTACGCACCTACTCGATTACAACCGACTCTCTAACGCTACCTGAGTTCTTGTCACGTCGTTTCAATGACAACTCAAAATTGATTCAGGTGATTTCCGCATTTTTCATTCTGCTGTTCTTCCTTTTCTATACCAGCTCTGGCTTGGTCGCGGGCGGAAAACTGTTCGAAACCGTGTTTGGTTTGGATTACACCATGGCGGTGATCATCGGCACGGTATGTGTGGTCTCTTACACATTGTTTGGTGGCTTCCTTGCGGTCTCTTGGACGGATTTGGTTCAGGGGCTGTTGATGGCGGCTGCGCTAATGATTGTTCCCGTTGTGGCGATGGAAGGTGGTTTGTCTGATGTGGCTGCTCAGCTAACTAGCATCAACCCGGAACTTCTGACACTGTGGAATGACTCCAAAGGCGAGCCACTCTCTGCTATCGCGATCATTTCGCTTGTGGCATGGGGCTTGGGCTACTTTGGTCAACCACACATCTTGGCGCGTTTTAAAGCATCTCGCAGCAACAAAGATCTGACGACGGCACGCCGTATCGCGGTGATCTGGACAGGCTTGTCTATGGCTGGCGCGCTCTTGGTCGGGATGGTCGGGCTTATTTATGTGACCAACACAGGCGGTAATGTGGATGATGGTGAAAAAATCTTCATGCTGTTGGTGAACGCGATGTTCCACCCAGTGATTGCCGGTATCTTACTGGCTGCGATTCTAGCCGCGATCATGAGTACGGCGGACTCTCAGTTACTTGTGTCTTCATCGGCGTTAGCGGAGGATTTCTACAAACAAGTGTTTAAGAAAGATGCCAGCTCTGAAGAGATTGTGATGGTTGGACGCGTTGCGGTTGTCGGTATTTCGATTGTCGCGCTCGTACTAGCGATGACACCTGACAGCTCTGTACTGGGTTTGGTCTCTTACGCATGGGCAGGCTTTGGCGCTGCATTTGGCCCTGCATTAGTATTGAGCTTGTACTGGTCGCGCATGAATCGTAATGGCGCGTTGGCGGGTATCATTGTCGGCGGTGTGACAATCGTGGTATGGAAGCAATTGTCAGGCGGTTGGTTCGATGTGTATGAAATCGTTCCAGGAATTGTGTTCTCAACCCTATCGATCGTGGTGGTGAGTCTATTGAGCGCAGAGCCTGAAGAGGCAGTAAAAGCACAATTTGCTGACTATGAGAAACAGCTGCAAACCCTTGATTAATCAATCACCACTCTAATGTCTAAAGCTCTGTCCGCAGGGCTTTAGACGTTTTCCAGTCTATTATTTGTACACGGCTCACATTTTTTAAACTAAAGTTTGAGAACTCGGAACTCTGTCATTAAAACTATGTCGATTAAATGGAACGCATAGAAAAGGAGAGAGGACAATGCCACAAATGTACTGCCATTGCTGCGATAAGGTAACAGCGCACAAAGCGGTGATGAAACGATGTGATGAAAATCATGATTCCGTCGTAAAAAGTTTGGCGTGTTTTTTCTCTACTCTTTTTAAAGGTGCACACTACGTGAAAATGGAGCAACAAAGCTTCTGTCGTGTCTGCAACACCCAAGCGACCCATGTCCCTTCGAACAGAGATTTCGACCACGCAAAAGCGGCGTAAGACTCAGACTTTATTTATGTTCGTTGTATAATCCAGCTCGATTGGAATCAAAGCGAGATTGGATGCACAATGGAACTAGACCGAATAGACAAAGAAATACTGCGCGCCTTAAACATTAAGGGTCGCCTGCCCATTGTTGAATTGGCGAAGCAGGTGAATCTCACAACCTCTCCTTGTTCCGATCGTGTGAAACGCCTTGAGAAAGAAGGCTACATCAAAGGCTATCATGCCGAACTCAACCCAGAAAAGTTGGGCTTAGATGTCCAGGTTTTCATCCATATTCGTCTTGATCAAACCAGCTTCTCTATTTTTGATAAATTTGCCCAAGCCGTGGCCGACATTCCGGAAATAGAAGAGTGTTACTCCTTGTCTGGTGACTTTGACACCATGATCAAAGTACGAGTGAAAGACATGAAGGCTTATCAGAGTTTCATGTCGAGCAAGATGGGGACATTACCGGGTGTGATTCAAACCCGCAGTGAAGTGGTGATTGAAGAGCACAAAACCAGCTTTGGCATCAATCCAGATCTTATCGCGAAATTGTAAACGGGGCGCTTGAAGCGCCCCGTTTTTCCTTAACCCCATTTTTTCCTTAAGCCCATTTTTCCTTAAGTTAGGACTGTGCTTAGCCGTCATTACGTTCGGCAAACTTCTCTAATCCTAGTACCAGCCCAACGGCACAAAGCATGAGCACAATCGCCAATAGCCACTGAGAAGACTGGGCAGTTAACGCTTCAAATTCAAACGGTGAGAGGTTGTGCTGTACCAAGGGTACTTGCTCTCCCTTCGAGTTCACTCTCCAACTGATGGTCTCTTTCCAAGGCCAGATTTTCGGCAGGGTACCGAGCATTAGGCCGGTCAGAAAGACCAAAGTGAAGTCTCGAAAACGTCGCAATAGCCAAGACAACAGATGTGAGAAGCTCAATATGCCGACTACACACCCAGTGAGGAACAGTGCCAGGATAGGCAGATCGAAAGCTTTGACCGCGCCGAGCACTGGCGCGTACATGCCAAGAAGTAGCAGGATGAAGCTGCCGGAAATACCAGGCAGTATCATCGCACAGATGGCGATGGTACCTGCTAAGAACACATTGAGATGGGTAGGTTCAAGCTGCAAGGGCTGTAACACCGTGATGCTGTAGGCAAACCCTACGCCAAGCGCGAGAAAAACCAGTCGATTGAGCGATCTATGTTGCACCTGCTTAAGCATGTGTACCACTGATACTAAGATCAAGCCAAAGAAGAACGACCAGAGTGGGATAGGGTGATAGGTTAACAGCCAAGAGATCACTTTGGCTAATGTGGCGATGCTGGTAAATACCCCAGCAAACAAGCTGATGAGGAAAAGGCCATTGATATGAGAAAACGCCGCGGCGATGCCTTCACGTTTCACCACACCGATTAGACTTGGGTTAATACGTCGAATGCTTTCGAGTAGTGTGTCATAAATACCGGTAATAAAGGCAATAGTGCCGCCAGAGACACCCGGGACGACATCCGCGGCGCCCATCGCTAACCCTTTTAAAAATGTAGAAAAATAGCTCATTGTTTATGGTCACTTATTCTGTGTGGCGAGAGTATAACGCCTAAGACGTTGGAGTTAAATTATCGCGCTATGTATAGCGCTGACTATGTGGAAAAAACATCAATAGCCACCATTGATAAAATTAAATATAAGAGATCAGTTTCTTATTGAAATGCACATTGTTTGCATTATGCAATTGCACTTTGCAAAAATACAATCAAAGCCTGATAAGAAGTGCGATACAACAGGCTAAAACGGCCAATATAAACTTGGCATGCATCATGCATTCATATCATTGACCCTTCTTAAGCCGAGGGTCACCTAGCCAACTGACGTTGTTAGTGAATGAATTTTGTTCACAATACATATAAGCCAAGCGCACGATTGCGGTTGGCTCTTTTTTTGCCTTTTTTCCGGAAAAACTCGACAAATCCCCACTTGTTTCTCCATAATGGCCGCTTTTATTGCACAAAGACGGTAGTTTTTACGACCGATTGTCAGTCGATATCGTCTTTATCCAGTTGTTTTCACTAGAGGAAAAGTACCCACGTCATTAAGGAAGATGGCATAGCAACGTTAAAGAGGTGATATGAATCCAATAATCTCCGTTGGGCCATTAGAGTCGTTCTTAGTCGCAATCAGTGTGTTGTTTCTCGGCCAGTTTATCAATGCTCGTCTTCCAATCTTGCAGCGTTTTAATATCCCTGAACCCATTGTAGGCGGGCTTGTGGTGGCGCTCATCATCACCTTGCTGCATTTTAACCACGTCGATGTGACCTTCTCTTTACCGCTGCAAAAAATCTTCATGTTGATGTTTTTTGCCACCGTCGGCCTGGCGGCCAACTATACCCAATTGATGAAAGGCGGGGCGAAGGTCTTTCTGTTTCTTGCGATCGCCTCCTTTTACATCGTGATTCAAAACGGCGTAGGCATCTCTTTGGCGACCGCGCTCGGTCTTGATCCTCTCATGGGGCTTATCGCCGGTTCGATAACCTTGTCGGGTGGACACGGCACTGGGGCGGCTTGGTCGCAAACTTTCTCTGAAAGCTTTGGATTACCGAACACTTTAGAAATCGCGATGGCATCAGCAACGTTTGGTTTGATCATTGGTGGCATTATTGGCAGCCCTGTGGCTCAGAAGCTGATTAATAAACACCAGATTGAATCTCAATATGGACGAGGCGGCCACACGCACGAGAAGTTTCCTGATCTTGTCACCTACAACGAGTACGAAGAGGACAAGGTCAACGCGAAAAAAGTGGTGGAAGTGCTCTTTATCTTACTGCTCTGTGTGACGGGGGCTAAATACCTAGAGCAGTGCGTCAGCGAGTTGACGATCTCCTGGTTGATGATTCCCGATTTTGTTTATGCGTTGTTTATCGGTGTGTTTATCACCAATATTCTCGAAGTCACCAAAACTCACAAAGTGGACACCGAAACCGTTGACATCTTAGGGACGGTATCGTTGTCGCTGTTTTTGGCGATGGCGCTGATGAGTTTAAAGTTGTGGAACATCTTTGATTTGGCGCTGCCGTTTTTGCTGATTTTGGCCGTGCAATCGGTGATTCTTGGCCTGTTTGCTTATTTCGTGACGTTCAAGGTGATGGGAGCAAACTATGATGCGGCGGTGATTGCTGGTGGCCATTGTGGTTTTGGGCTCGGCGCGACGCCCACCGCCGTCATGAATATGGGTTCGTTGGTCAATAAATTTGGCCCATCCCCTCAAGCCTTTATGGTTGTGCCGATTGTTGGCGCGTTTTTTATCGATATCGTCAATTTGGTCATTCTGCAAGGCTATATCAGTTTTATCCGTTAGTGGAATGAGCCCATAAAAAAGACCCAGTCGTGTTACCACGCTGGATCTTTTTTCATTGTTTTTATCTCAAGGTGAGCTTGGTGCCGTCGAACTTCAGTTTACCGAGCAGGTTTTTCGCGTTTTCTGCCCCTAATTCAGTAAAGGCAACACCATATCTAGAGTAATGGTGTGAGCGCTGAAGATTGCAGATCTTGCCAAATAAAGGCTGAAATTCAACACCTTTGCCACTTTGCACCATCACATTCAGAGAGACTTCTTCTCCGACTTGGAATGAACGACTCAGTGGCGCAGTAATGAATCGGCAACCGCCTTTGGAGAGATCGCGAATTTCTCCGTCCAGCCGATGGGACTCGGCAATCACTTTGACCGCGAGGTTGACATCGTAACGTGGCTCTTTGCGAAGCTGGGTGACTTCCATAGTTTGTGGTACGGAAAGTGCGACCATAGGCACTGGGGAGACCATGACGTGCACGAGTTGCGAGCGAAAGTGGATCAAGGCACCTTCACCACGGGGTGAGATGGCTCTTACTGTCGCCCAAAATCCTTCTTGAAAGAAATAGTCAAGGTCATCGTCGGAGACCTTGGGTAACTCGGCTAACACATAGTTTTCAGAGTGCGAACCGATGAACGCGGTTTTACAGCGGAATGTCGTGCCCACTGGAGTCGTAATGCCGATGGTTAATTCTCCACCATGTTCAACCATGGCTAGAGCGTCCGAGCTCTTAATTATGGATTTATTTTTATCTTTGATTTTCGAACCTGAATGTCGTTGTTGTTTTAACACTGCCTGTGATGTCATCTAGCCTCCTGCTCGCCGCCTTATCATTGTTTTTTGCGGTAGGCATCATATTATTTCGAAAATCATGTCAGAATGTTTCCGAATGTATTAGATTTTATTCACGCTTGAAGGATTGTTCAAACATCTATTTACGGTAAAACTATGAGCTAAGTAGCATTTTGGGGAGTAACTATGCAGGAAAAGCTGATTTTTGACGAGTCGAACTGTCAAATTCGTGTTCACCTTGAAGGGGAAGAGTACGCACTGGTTCGTTACCAGAAAGTGGCAGACGTCTACCACATAACGTCAACGAAAGTGCCTGACGCGCTGCAAGGGCGAGGTTATGGCAAGGTTATGATGGAAGCGATCCTTCCCCTATTCGAGGAGCGAAAGCTAAAAATTCACCCGGTCTGCAGCTACGTAGTCCACTACCTTGAGCGTCACCCTGAGTGGCAACATTTAGTGGTGTGAGATGTTAATCGGTTTTGATTCTCGCCATATAGTAAGTATCAATGTACTGACCGTGGCGAAATACTGAGCAGCGCGCTTGCCCTTCAATCTCGAAGCCAAACTTTTTGTAGCAGGCGATAGCGCGTTCGTTATCACTGTTGACTTCAATCTGGATGCGTTTGATTTGCAGCCAGTTATCGGCCAAATCAATCACCGACTCAATGAGCATACTTCCGATGCCTAGTCCGTGGTATTGGTCATGAACGCCGATGCCGAATGATCCGCAATGTTGGGTTCTGGGCCACTTTGAGTGCTCGAAGCCAATGTTGCCGACCACCTTACCCTCCACCTCAGCGACAAAGCAGTAATGGTGGCTAGATTGATTCGCCAACCGTTCACGCCAGAGATCAATGGATGGCATGGGCAGCTGCAATGTTTCCGCTTGTGCGCGAGGCTGACTGTAGATGTCACAAATGGCTTCTGCATCACTGAGTTTGGCTGGGCGAATAACGATATCCATGTTTGTTGATACTCTTTACGTACTGATTGACCTACATTACTGGCGAATTCCGCACTGGTAAAGTCGCCAGTTTGCGATTAATGTAACACTTCTTTCACATCAACATGTACGGCTTATGAATCGCTCTGCCTCTTGGAAAACCCCGCAAAACTTTCTGCTGCTCATTTCTATCGTTGTGCCCATCGCTTTTTCAAGCTGGATGGCACTGTTAAACAACTTTGTGATCGAGAAGGCCAATTTCGATGGTGCAGACATCGGCCTATTGCAAAGTGTGCGTGAGATACCGGGTTTCTTAGCGTTTACCGCAGTGTTTGTTTTGCTGTTTGTCCGTGAGCAAAAGTTCATGTTGCTCTCTTTGGTGGCGTTAACACTGGGCACCGCGATTACGGGGTT
The DNA here is from genome assembly GCA_036903855.1 of Vibrio cholerae. GTDB lineage: Bacteria > Pseudomonadota > Gammaproteobacteria > Enterobacterales > Vibrionaceae > Vibrio > Vibrio cholerae_D. The sequence continues at coordinate 730,088 of JACGDM010000001.1, forward strand.
CTTCCCCTCCCTATTTGGCCTATTGATGACCACATTACTGATGTCGACCGGCTTTCACTATTTTGAAACTCTAAAACAGTCACTCTCCCTGCAATGGTTAAATAAAGACGAAGCACCAGAAATGCTCGGCAAGCTGATATCGGTTGGCGCGCTTGCCTCTCTGGTTACCTACGGCGCGCTCTGGCTGTGTTTGGAAGTGTTCGCGATGGAGTTTAAATGGGTGTACCTGCTCTTTGGCGGCGTAGGGCTAGCGTTGGTCGCTTGGATGGCGTTCGCGTTTCCTCAATTTGAAGCACAAACCCCGCAAAATAAGAAGTTGGTGCTACGCAAACGCTATTGGCTCTATTACGCACTGACGTTTATGAGTGGCGCTCGTCGCCAAATCTTTACCGTTTTTGCCGGCTTCCTAATGGTGGAGAAGTTTGGCTACTCGGCGGCCGATATTACCATGCTGTTTTTGATCAACTATCTGTTTAACTTTCTGTTTGCTAAACGCATTGGTCGCTTTATTGGCCATGTGGGTGAGCGCAAAGCCTTGATGTTTGAATACGTCGGCTTGATTGGCGTGTTTGTCGGCTACGCCCTAGTGCAAAGCGCAGAGTGGGCCGCCGCTTTGTACGTGATTGATCATCTCTTTTTTGCTTTGGCGTTGGCGATAAAAACCTATCTGCAGAAAATTGCCGATCCTGCTGATATGGCTTCAACTGCGGGCGTCTCCTTTACGATTAATCATATTGCTGCGGTTGTCATTCCAGTGACCTTTGGCTTTATTTGGCTTGTCTCTCCCGCGGCGGTGTTTTATATCGGTGTGGCGATGGCAGGGGTATCACTACTGTTATCTTTAAACATTCCCACCAAGCCTGAAGAAGGGAATGAAGTCCGACTATTAAGATGGAGTTAACGTTGTGAAACAAGAGGCGACCTCACTCAACCAAAATATCGTTCCTATGTATCCGACGTTGAAAGCGTTGGATGTCGACGCGCTCGCGCCCGGCGAGCACAAACTGTGGTTTGCGGTGGCGACCGACGCGGTGGGCCACGCTCAAACTTTACCCGTTAGAGTGTTCAAAGGTGAGCAAGCGGGCAAGCGCGTCATGATCACGGCGGGCGTTCACGGTGATGAACAAAATGGCATCTTGACTGCTCAAAGTTTGGCAAGAGCCTTAGTGGGCAAAAAGTTAGCTGGCACGGTGACCATAGTGCCAACGGTTAACCTCTCGGGTATCGAGCGACACAGTCGCGACTTTCACTCCGCCGCGCCAGACAGCTCTTCTGCTAACCTTAACCGTCTGTTTCCCGGCAGTGCGGAGGGGGACGATGCCAGTCGCTATGCCTTCAGTTTGTGGGAAAACTTGCTCAAACCCAACGCAGATCTGGCGATTGATCTGCATTCGCAAACCAGCGGCTCGGCGTATCCTTTGTATGTGTTTGCCGACTATCGCTTGGAAGAAGCCATTGCGATGGCAAGACTCGTCAATCCTGATGTCATTCTTGATGACCCCGGTGACCCGGGTATTTTGGAAACCGTCTACAATCGGGCGGGGATCCCATCCATCACGATTGAAGTGGGCGTTGGGCGTTACACCGACATCGACATGGTTGGAAGAGCGACGCAAGGTGTGCTGAACATTTTGCGCGCCTATGAGATGTTGGATGAACCCGTATCACGCAACGAAACTCCCTGTGTTGAAGGGAAAAAGATCGTCAGTATTCGCGCCAACCAGGGCGGATTTGTCCTATGTCATGTGCCTTTGCTAGCCAAAGTTGAAGTCGGTCAGTCGCTGGCGACGCAATATGACAGTTTTGGCGACGTGGTGGATGAGTACGTCGCGCCAGTCTCGGGGACGGTGATCAGCCACAATGTTGAAGCGGTTCGTGCGCCGGGGTCACTTGTCGTGCGCTTGATTTGCTGAGGGTGTAATACCCCTAGAATCTACCCGTGGTTAATCTGGCTATTCACCGCTATGATGAGTAAAACCCATGACATAGGAAACGTCACCATGATAGAGATCGGCCAAACTATTCCAGAAGCGGTTCTGAGTGAGCTCACCAGCGATGGAATGGTGTCACACTCAACTTCTGAACTATTCGCAGGTAAAAAAGTGGTTCTGTTTGCGGTGCCTGGTGCATTTACGCCCACCTGCTCTGAAGCGCACCTTCCCGGTTACGTTGTGCTCGCAGACAAGATCAAAGCGCAAGGTGTTGACTTGATTGCTTGTGTCTCCGTCAATGACGCCTTTGTGATGCACGCATGGGGCGAAGCGCAAAACGCCACCGAAATTATGATGCTGGGCGATGGTGATGCAAGCTTCACCAAAGCGTTAGGGCTTGAGAAAGACACCGCTTCATTCGGTGGTCTGCGTTCACAACGCTATGCGATGGTGATCGACAATGGCGTTGTCACCCAACTCAACGTTGAAGAGCCAAGCAAGTTTGAGGTAAGCAGCGCTGAAGCAATTCTCGATACACTGTAATCAACGCCCTTATTGAATGATAGCCCGCATTGCGGGCCATTTTTTTACACGCCTTTCACCTACCTTCTACTCATTTCTGACTCTCTAATGTTGTTACTGGCTACCATGAGCGTGACATTTACAAAGCAGAGAGACACGCTTTCATGCATTTTAAAACAACAATATTAAGTACAGTGGTAATGGCTCTTGTTGGGTGTAACGGGTCCGATAGTGCACCTAAAACAACAAAAGCCTCCTTTCAAGTTTCGGACGCACCAGTAGAAGACGCCAGTGAAGTTGTGGTCGCATTTGATGCTATAGAGTTGATTCATGAGAATGGTACGCGCTATTTTTTGGATGTGGTGGACACTGATCAATCGAATACCTATCAACAAGTTGACCTACTGTCCTACCAAGGGACAGATGCGCGTATGATTCTCTCTGATGAGGAGATTGAGGTTGGGCGCTATAAAGAGTTGATCGTCCACACCAAGGCGGGGGCAGCGTATAACTGGGTGACCGCAAATGGTCAACATACCTTGAAAGTGCCAAGCAACAAATTGAGACTTGGCAGTTTTGAAACCACGGAACAAGCCGTTCAAGCCTTTACGATAGAGTTCGATTTGCGTCGTGCGCTAGTGATGAGAGGGAATACTTCAAGTAACAATGGCTATAACCTCAAACCTCATGGGGTGACCATTGTTGACAACAACTCGGCAGCGTCACTCAAGGGGCAAGTGGACCCATCTTTGTTTACGGCTGGCGAAGGATGTGATCTGGAAGGCGGCAATATCGTTTACCTCTACCAAGGACATGGCTATCAAACAGAACAGCTCATCGATAGCATTGATGTTAACGATGAGGATTACGTGGATGGGGGACAGTTGCCTGAAGAGTATGTGAGTCCATTTGCATCTGCATCGGTTGCGGATACGGGATCTTACGAATTTGGCTACTTACCACCAGGTGACTACACCGTGGCGTTTACGTGTAACGGCTATGACGACGACCCTGTCAATTACGACCCGGATATCGTGATTGCTAATCCAAGTGAGCAAATAGCGGAGTTAACTCTACCTGCTACTTCGGAATGGATTCACGATTTCAATTAACGCAGCCGGAGATGGGAGAGGTGAGTCCCTCCCATTTCATTCGAGTTTATTTCCCCTGCACCATCACCCCAAGCTTTTTGCCCATCCGATACAAATTTCCGCGATCCATTTGAAGAAACTCGGCCGCTTTTGACCAGGTGCCGTTGGTGACTTCAAGCGCATGAACAATCAGATCCTTTTGATAGGCCTCGACAAGCTCGCGCATTGGCTGACTCTCTTTGGGTAAAAAGTGCGGTTGTGATGCGGTGTTGTAAGTAGTTAGCCCAGTGTCAAAATGACTCGGTTGAATAATATGTTGCTGCTGCTGAATGCAGCGCAGGGCCGCTCGCGTGAGGGTGTGTTCTAGCTCTCGGACGTTACCTGGCCAGGTCTGTTTTTCCAGCAAGAGAATGGATTTGGGATGCAGATGCAAATTAGGAATGTGGAACTGGTTGCGAACCTTCTCCAACAAATACCCCGCTAGCACCGCAATATCGCCTTCGCGTTTGCGAAGCGGAGGAACATCAATAGGAAAAACGTTCAAGCGGTGGAATAGATCGGCGCGAAACTGACCCGCATTGACCGCCTTTTCCAGATCGCGATTGGTGGCGGCGATGATGCGCACATTAACCAGCAAACGTTGATCGCTGCCTACGCGTTGCACTTCACCTTGCTGGAGCACACGCAATAGTTTGGCTTGCAGCGTTAACGACAGTTCTCCGACCTCATCGAGAAATAGCGTGCCACCATCGGCCAGTTCAAATTTCCCCGCTCGGTGCTGACTGGCTCCGGTATAAGCGCCTTTGACATGACCAAACAATTCGCTTTCAGCCAATCCTTCTGGTAATGCGGCGCAGTTGACGTAAATCATCGGTTTGTCCGCGCGATGACTTTGCGCGTGGACACTGTGTGCCACCAACTCTTTACCCACACCCGTTTCTCCGGTGATCAGCACAGCGTAGTCCGACTGCGCCACGGTTGAGATGTTGGTTTTCAGCTGGCGTATTTGGGGGCTGATGCCCATCATCTCACCCGTCTGCGATCGTGCTTGTTGGATGAGCGTCTGCGTCACCGACTTCTGTTTCTGATTTTGCGCTTTGAGCGCATTCATCTGCGAGATATTACGCAGTGTCGCCGCCGCGAGCGCGGCAAAGGTTTCAACCGTGACAACATCGATGCTGTCAAACGCGCCGACCGTGAGTGAATCTAAAGTTAAGATGCCAACCAATTGCCCCTCCACATACAAGCTGCACCCCATGCAGTCATGGACATCCAAATCATTCTCTGCGCTGAGCATGATGCCGCTGAACGGGTCGGGCAACTCACATTGAGCATCAAAACGCACCGGGGAGGTACTTTGCATGATTGCTTGAAGTCTGGGGTGGTTGTTCGGATAGAAACGGCGACCAAAGATGCTCGCTGCAATGCCTTTTACCGCGACGGGTGTCAGCAGCCCATCCTGATCGAGAATGAACAGCGCACTTGCATCACAGGGAAAGACACGATCAACACCGTCAATTAAGACTTGATATTGACGTTCACTGTTTTGGCTAGAACTGAGGTTAAGGGCAATATCGAGTAAAACGCGATTGAATTTATCTTGCATGAGCGTCACAGCTGGATGATTTGATGTCTATAATACATCGCTGGTTTGGCGGCGACACATTTTTTTGTTGTAACAACGACATATTCGCGTACCAAGCTTCCAGCTTCGTCTATGATGTTGTTATACGTTGTTGAGGATATGTATGAATACCCATCACTCTAAAGAAGTAGAGCCCGCGGTCACTCGATGTGACCATTGTGAGTGTCAAAAGCGTTCCTTTGAGGCTTTTACCATGGCCTTTCAACCCATCTGGAACTGTCGCACTCAGTCGGTATTTGGTTATGAAGCCTTGGTGAGGGGGCTCAACAATGAGCCTGCTTACCAGATACTTTCGCAAGTCAATCAAGAGAATAAATACGCGTTTGACCAGCAGTGCCGTGCAAAAGCGATAAAATTAGCGGCCAAATTAGGTATGAAGGAGATGTTGAGTATCAACTTCCTTCCTAATGCTGTCTATGAGCCGGAACGGTGCTTGGCCACAACCTTGAAGCTTGCCAACAAATATGACTTTCCTACCTCGCAGATCATGTTTGAGTTTACCGAAGTCGAGCGCATTGAAGATACTGAACACGTACGAAACATTGTGGAGTATTACCATCGCCTCGGTTTTAAAACGGCGATTGATGACTTTGGTGCGGGTTATTCCGGCCTTAATCTGTTGGCCGATTTTCAGACCAACATCGCTAAGTTGGATATGGGACTGATTCGCGGGATAGATCAATCACACAGTCGACAGACGATCGTAAGGAATATGGTCGTGATGCTCAATGAGCTCCAGATCACTCCATTAGCGGAAGGAGTGGAAACTCTGCAAGAGTATCAGTTTTTACACTCGATAGGCGTGGAACTGATTCAAGGCTATTTGATTGCCAAACCAGGATTTGAGTCGTTGCCTGAGGTGACGATTCCGCCGCTTTAACTCATCAGATTATGCGTTTTCTGTTCTCTGAAATTTCTCCCGATACTGCTGAGGCGATACGCCGACTAAACGACGGAAGTGATGTCGCAGCGTGACGGCGCTGTCGAAACCCGATTGTTGAGCAAGTTGCTCAATGCTTAGCGGCTCGGTTTCCAATAACCCTTTGGCGCGTTCAATACGCTGCTTGATAAGCCAGGCTTTAGGGGAGAGGTTGAAGCTTGAGCGAAATTTTCTATCAAACGTGCGCCGCGACATATTGGCGTGGCTTGCCCATTCGTCGACGCTGATGGCTTGACTGAGGTGTTCATTAGCCCACTCAACGGCGTTGGAAAATGAGCTCGGCACTTTGAGCATGGGCGTTTCAACATATTGTGCTTGTCCGCCGGTGCGATGTGAGGAGATAACCAAGCGCTTTGCGACTTGGTTGGCGATTTGGTAACCAAAATCTTCGCGTATGATCGCCAGTCCTAAATCGAGCGCAGAGGCGCTGCCAGCGGCGCAGCCTATTTGCCCCTCCAACACGTACAGCACGTCCGATTGATAGTCCACATCGGGAAATTTTTCACGAAACTTGCTCTCATACATCCAATGCGTGGTGGCTTTTCTACCGGCGAGAAGCCCCAATCTGGCCAGCAAAAATGAGCCAGAGCATAGAGACAGCACTCGCTTACCTGCGTTGACAAACCCCGTCACCTCTTTCGCAATCAGTGGTGGGATGGTGTCATCCCCTGTAGGCCAACCGGGAATGATCAAGGTGTCAAACAGCTCAAGCGAGCTTGCTGACTCAGTGACCAAGGTCATGTTGCCTGTGGTCTGAATTGGCGCGTCTTCCAGTGTGATGACTTGGGTGTCGTACCACTCTTTAAACTCAGGTCTTGGTAGGGCAAACAGTTCAACCGCGCAGGAGAGCTCAAATAAAGTCACGTGCTGATGCGCCAATATTGCAACGCGCACTGTTTTGGTCTGATTTGCGTAGGCTTTTGCAGTGGATCCCTGTTTGTCGTTACTCATTATTTGCCTCCAGCTGATCGCGGTTTTTGGCTTATTATTAACGAACATTGGCGTTTAAGCCAATGGCGGGGGCGATAATTTGTGCGGATAATGATGCTAACCTCAATAAACTAGGGAGAGAGCCATGAGCGCAGTATCAAGAGTACCGGCAGCGAGCAGTGAGTCAGCGCTGCGCCATTTTGAGTCGTTAATGCAGTTTGAGACCGATTGCTGGGACGTGCACCATGCGATAAGTAACGGATTACAAGATTTCGTTCTTATCGATGTGCGCGGTGAGGCGCTGTTTGACGCAGGGCATATTGAGGGTGCGGTATCGATTCCCCATGCTCGATTGAATGAACGTACGTTGGCTCACTACCCGCAAGACACGCTGTTTGTGGTGTATTGCGCAGGGCCACACTGCAATGGCACTGAAAAAGCCGCCGTTCGTTTGGCTCGCCTCGGCAGGCCAGTGAAAAAGATGATTGGTGGGGTAACCGGTTGGCAGGATGAAGGCTTTGCTCTGGTCACGGGTTCGAGGAGCGAGCAGAAAAATGCATCTTATGCATAACATGAGTGTAGAAATGTCATTTGAGTCATAGCGCGCGGCGCTCTACACTCCGCGCTCTTTTTACTGTCACTGAGGCTGAAACGTATGCTTTTTTCATCCCTTTTATCGCAATCACTCAGTGCTCAACTTGTGAGAATGACCTTAGTGCTTGTGCTTGTCTTGGTGGGTGTTCACCATTCCCCTTCCTTGCTTAGTACGCTGGCCGAACAAGCTATGGCACTGGGGTGTCATGGACAAGAGCTTGAGTTCGATGATGCTTCAAGCCAAAACTCACGTGTATCAAGTCACGGCAATAGTCATTCTCACCACTATCATTAAGGGCAACAATAATGAGTGTATTTCGATTTCCACTGATGGTTTGGCTGGGCATTGCCATTCTCATCATCTGTTTGGGTATTCGCCAATCGTTTGGCATTTTTATGATGCCTATTTCAGAGCATTTTACGGTTGGTCGAGAGTTTTTTAGTTTCGCGATTGCCCTACAAAACCTGCTATTTGGTGCGTTTCAGCCGTTTGTTGGTATGGCCGCTGATCGCTTCGGCGCCAAACGTATTATTGTCGGTGGCGCTCTGGCCTATGGATTGGGGCTCTACTTGACCTCGATTGCCACCGCGCCCAGCGTGTTGTATCTCTCATTGGGTGTGTTGGTTGGCCTTGGCCTTAGTGCAACCAGCTATGTGATTGTGCTCGGGGCCGTCGCCAAAGTGGTGCCCGCACAGCACGCGGCCAAAGCGTTTGGATTGACGACCGCCGCGGGCTCGTTTGGCATGTTTGCGATGATCCCGGGCGCTCAAGCTCTGCTGTCTGATTTTGGCTGGCAAGGCGCGATGCAGGTGTTTGCGCTGCTTTGTTCTACTATGGTGGCTTTTGCTCTGTTTATGAAAACGCCTAAAACGAGTGCGGCGACCACGCAGGTGACGGACGATCAAAACCTTAAACAGGCACTGAAAGAGGCCTTCTCACACAAGGGATATTGGCTGATCCATGGTGGCTTCTTTGTTTGTGGTTTTCATGTGATGTTCATTGCAACCCATTTGCCCAGTTATTTGGCCGATAAAGCCCTGCCTGCGTCTACGGCAGCGATGGCGCTGGCGTATGTCGGTATCTTCAATATTTTTGGTTCGTACTTTTGGGGTGTGCTGGGTGATAAATTCAGCAAACGCCACGTGATGGCGGCTTTGTATGTTATGCGCACCATAGTCATCGCGGGGTTTGTCACTTTGCCTGTTACTGAGTCGACGGCGGCGCTTTTTGGCGGGGCGATCGGCTTTGTATGGCTAGGGACTGTGCCGCTAACGTCGGGGTTAGTTCGGCAGATCTTTGGCGCAAAATACCTTTCCACCTTGTATGGGTTGGTGTTTTTCAGCCACCAAGTCGGTAGCTTTCTTGGCGCGTGGGTGGGCGGTCGAATTTATGACTACTATGGCTCTTACGATCCGATTTGGTGGTCGACCGTGGTCTTGGCCTTTGCTGCGGCATTGATTCATTTGCCGATCAACGACAAGCCTGTAGCAAGATTGGCCGCTGCAAGCTGATTCGTCCGCTCAAACTAATCCATAATGGTACAAACTGCGTATTGAATGGGAGTGATTGATTTTATGGAGCAAGGCTTTGTCACTCCCCATATCTCGAAGAGGGTTGTACTGGTTTCACAATGATTTTCGTCTGACAGACAACCCATTACTTCAAGCCGCAGCAGAGCAGGTCGATGAGATGCTTTGCGTCTGCAGCCCGCCTCAAATGACCTATTTCCTCTCTCGCTTTTCTCAGCAGTGCCAGTTGGGAGCGAGCAGAGAGGCTTTTTGGTCTCAATCGGCCATCGATCTGGCGGCCAGTTTGGCTAAATTAGGTCAAAGCCTCTATTGTTTGCCAGATCTTAGCGCCGCTTCGCTCGCAGTTCTCATTCGAGAGCAGGGCATTACCCACCTTTATTGTCAACGTTTTGCCGGTATAGATGAGCAGCGCATAGTGGATGCGTTGCAAGCAACGTGTCCTGACCTCAATATCATCCAAAGAGAGAGTGGCCACATACTTGATGAATCTGAGCTGCCTTTTTCACTCGCCGAACTGCCTGCCACTTTTAGCCGATTTCGAAAGCGTGTCGAACCCCTTGCAGTGCCAGGGCCCTTGCCTGCGGTGGAGACATTGCCAAGTGTGATTGAGGTCGATTACCCCCTAGTGACGACGAGTCTCTGCCAAAGCGGGCAGTTTCTGGGGGGAGAGAGCGCGGCGCTAGCCCATTGTGACGATTACTTTTCGACGTCCAACGCGAGTCACTATAAAGCGACCCGCAATGGCCTTGAGGGCATGGCTTACTCGACCAAGTTCTCACCGTGGCTCGCTCAAGGTTGTCTCAGTGCACGGACTATTTTGGCCAAACTGGCGCAGTATGAGGCGACTCATGGAGCCAACGAGTCAACCTATTGGATTGCGTTTGAGCTACTGTGGCGTGACTACTTCTACTGGTATGCAAGATTGCACCGTCAGCGCTTGTTCGCTTTTCGAGGTATCACAGATCAAGCGCCGCTCACGTCGTTCTACCCCGAGCGCTTTGCAGCGTGGATAGCAGGGGAGACGCCTTATGCGATCGTTAATGCATGCATGAAACAGTTGCGTGCGACAGGATATATGTCCAACCGTGGCCGTCAACTGGTGGCGAGCTGTTTGGTTCATGAGATGGGTATGGATTGGCGTTATGGCGCTGCGTACTTTGAAACGCAGTTGGTGGACTACGTGGTGGCCTCAAACTGGGGAAACTGGCAGTATCTTGCGGGCGTCGGAGCGGATCCACGCAGCGGACGTCAATTTAATCTCGAGAAACAGACCCAAACTTACGACCCTGACGGTGAATTTATCCGCCGCTGGCAAGGGACACCCTCTCACTCGTGCTTAGATGCCTTCGATTACAATGGCTGGCCGATTGAGGATTGCAGGGAGGCGAGATAAGTGAACTATTCTTGTGTTCGGCTCATTTTGGGGGATCAGTTAAATCATCATCACGCTTGGTTTGCGCAGAAAGAGGAGGGGGTGCTTTACCTCATCGCAGAGCTGCATCAAGAAGCCCACTACACCCGTCATCATAGCCAGAAAATCGCGGCTTTTTTTGCCGCGATGGAGAACTTTGCACGTGAGTTGCAAGAAGCGGGGCATCACGTGGTGCATCTGACGCTCGATGACACAAAGCCCTACAAGGATCTGCCCTCACTCATTGCGCATTGGGTCGAGCGGGTTAATGCCGAGACGTTCGAGTATCAAAGGCCGGATGAATACCGACTGATGCGGCAGCTAGAGCAGTTGTCACTGCCTCAATGTAGAGTGCGTTGCGTCGAGAGCGACCACTTTTTGCTGCCATTTGATGAGATTGGCGACTACTTTAAGTCGGGCAAAGCGGTCAAGATGGAAAATTTCTACCGCAAAATGCGCCAGCGCTTTGATATTTTGATGGATGCAGACAACCCCGTTGGTGGGCAGTGGAATTTTGATGGCGACAATCGCAATAAGCTCAAAAAGTCCGATATCTCGGCGCTGCCGAGACCTCTGCTGTTTGCCAACGATGTCACATCGTTCAATGAGCGTATCAAGCGTCATCAAATCCCGACGATCGGGCAGCAGCAAGAGCATCTTGTCTGGCCGATATCTCGCCATCAAGGCTTGAATCTGTTGGCACACTTTTGCCGAGTGTGTCTACCGCTTTTCGGTCGCTTCCAAGATGCGATGACCGATCAGCATCCTAGCCAATGGAGCCTCTACCACAGCAGACTCTCTTTTGCGATCAACACTAAAATGCTCAGCCCAAGGGAGGTGGTGGATGCGGCGTTAGAGAGTTACCACCAGAGTCAGCGCAGTGATAACCCGATTACCTTGGCGCAGATTGAAGGTTTTGTCCGTCAGATCATCGGGTGGCGCGAGTATATGCGCGGCATTTACTGGATAAACATGCCAACCTACGCGACGCTCAATGAGCTGCAAGCCCAGCGCCCCTTACCGAGCTACTTTTGGCATGGTCGCACTCAGATGAAGTGTATGCGTGCTTGTATTGGTCAATCGCTTGAGTGGTCTTACGCTCATCATATTCAACGCTTGATGGTCACGGGTAATTTTTGCTTGCTGGCTGGTGTTGCACCGGATGAGGTCGATGCGTGGTACCTTGGTATCTATATTGATGCCATAGAGTGGGTAGAGATGCCCAACACGCGAGGGATGGCGCTGTTTGCCGATGGAGGCATTACTGCGACCAAACCTTATTGTGCGAGCGGAAACTACATCAACAAGATGAGCGATTACTGCAAAGGGTGTCACTACGATGTGAAGCAACGTAGCGGAGAGAGGGCTTGTCCGTTCAATAGTTTGTACTGGCGTTTTATGTTGCTTCATCGTGAGCGTCTCAGTCGCAACCCGCGCATCGGTATGATCTATCGCAGTTGGGATAAGCTGTCAGAGGCCGAGCAGGCAGAGGTGTTATCAACGGCGGAGCGTTACCTAGCGCAGATAGACGCGTTGTAACGCTGCACCTACTTAGCGTGATCTGTGGTATCTCCATGACGCTATCTCAGTTAAGATAAGTTATTGATTGATTATCAAAAGCGGTAAACACCGCTTTTTGCTTGTGTTGACCTATGTTTGCTGAGTGGATGACTTCAGAGGCGCTGATTGCGGCGCTGCTTATTTTTATTGGTTCTTTTGTCCAAACCGCCATCGGTTTTGGTTTGGCGATTGTGGCGGCGCCACTGCTGTTTTTAGTGTCACCGGATTATGTTCCCGCCCCGATTTGTCTCGTTGCGCTGTTTATCTCGCTGCTGAATGCGCTCAAGCATCGCGCCAGTGTGGAAATTGGCGGCTTGAAAATGGCGTTGATTGGTCGGGTGCCGGGCTCTATCGCTGGTGGTGTGTTGCTGGTGATGGTCTCGACTGACATGCTCGCACTTTGGCTCGGTTTATTAGTGTTGTTTGCCGTGGCGGTGAGTCTGCTGCCTTTTCGTATTGAGCCAACCCCCGTCAAAATGGGCATCGCAGGTTTTTTTTCTGGCTTTTTTGGTACCAGCAGCGCCATTGGCGGGCCGCCGATGGCGCTCTTGTTGCAGCATCAAGAAGCAAACCAGTTGCGCGGTAATCTCTCGGCCTTCTTTGTCTTTAGCTCGATCATTTCTCTGATGATTCAAATGCCAGCGGGCTTTTTGAATTGGCACCATGTCTGGATCACCGTGCCGCTGATCCCTGCTGCTTGGGTGGGCTACAAGCTGGCTCAGATGACGACGCATTCGTTACCCAAAGAGAAAATTCGCGTGGGCGCCTTATTGCTGTGCAGTATCAGTGGTATCACGGCCGTGTGGCAGGCGCTGGCCAGCTAATGAGCATGCGAAGCGGTTTTGTGTTTGAATAGATGACCAACGGGGTAGGGGTAAAACCCACCGACCAACAGTGACTGAGGAGATCTGGGAATGACTATGCTAAGAATGCTAGGCAATGTGATTTGGTTTGTGTGCGGCGGCGTCATTATGGGGCTGATGTGGTGGTTATTTGGTCTGCTGGCGTTCATCAGCATCATTGGCATTCCTTGGGGACGTGCGTGCTTTGTGATGGGCAATTTTTCCTTTTTTCCGTTTGGCCAAGAGGCGATTTCCCGTGAAGAGCTGACCAATGAGGTCGACATTGGGACCAGTCCATTTGGGCTGGTGGGGAATATCATCTGGTTTCTACTGGCGGGGATTTGGCTTGCGATTGGTCATATCTGTTCTGCGGTGGCGTGCTTTATCACCATCATTGGTATCCCATTCGCGCTGCAACACCTGAAATTGGCGCTGATTTCGCTCGCACCGATTGGTAAAACGGTTGTGCCCGTCGAGCAAGCCGCTCGGGCACGCTATTCAAATCGCCCGTAGATTCCTTGAGTACCATTCACCAAAGAGCCCCGCTTACTATATATAACAGTGTGCGGGGCTCTCTTTTTGACGCTCTAGACGAACGATTAGGAAAACGTGTCTTACGCTCAGTGACTCAATGAGTCATTGGTTCGCCGTTATTTATTCACCGTAGATGTCGAAGCTAAAGTATTTGCTGGCGATCTTGTCGTAAGTGCCGTTGGCGCGAATGGCGGCAATGGCTTGGTTAAACTGCTCGGCTAACGCTGTGTCGTTTTGACGTAGTGCCAGTGCAGTGCCTTCACCAATGTAGGCTTTGTCAGTCACTGCTTCACCCACAAATTCAAACCCTGCACCAATTTCTTTGTCCAAGAAAGCAAGCGCGAGTTGATCTGAGTTACCAAAGGTGACGTCCAGGCGACCGTTTTGCATGTCGATGTACACTTCATCTTGACCACTGTAGCGTTTGATCTCAGCCACATCACCAAACTTGTCGGTGACGTAACGGTCGTGAATCGTACCTGACTGCACACCGATCACTTTCCCTTTCAGTCCGGCTTGGCTGATCTCAATGTCGCCTTGCTTAGCGGTAACAAAACGTGCTGGCGTTTGGTAATACTTGTCGGTAAATAGAATGCGCTTTTTACGCTCTTCAGTAATACGCATCGAGGCCATGATGACGTCCGATTTACGCGCGAGTAAGCTTGGAATTAACGCATCCCAACCTTGTGATACCCATGTGCACTCCAGTTTTGCTTCAGCGCATAGCGCATCGGCGATTTCAATGTCAAAACCCGCTGGTTTGCCATCGGCATCCATGTAGTTGAAAGGGGGATAAGTGAAATCAGACGCTAGACGCACGGTTTTCGCCAACGCTGGGGCGGTCATCATAGTCGCGGTGCAAGCAATGAGAGTGAGGAGTTTTTTCATCGTGGTTCCTTTTTATAATGGGTTACTGCGCCGAAGTGGCGGGGTAGCGACACATGAGCTCGGCAACTTCATCCATGCTTTGCTCTGAGCCGATGGTAATACGAACGCAATGCTTCAAGCTTGGCTCATGAGCCTGATTGCGCGTGACCACGCCATGCTCGGCGAGGTACTGAAACAGATCCACACCGGGTTTGGTGCGAATTAGAACAAAATTTGTCGCGCTCGGATAGAGGGTCTCGATCCAGTTCAGTGAGGCAATGCGCGCGATAAAGCGCTGTTTGGTCTCAATCAGACGCTGAGTCGCCGCGGCGACTTTTTTTAGTCCCTCGTTGCTGAGCGCTTTAAGCACAATCTCCGCCGTGCTGTCAGGCATCGGGTAAGGAGGGACGAGCTTTTTCACATAATCCATAACCGCTGGCTGAGCGATGATAAAACCACAGCGCACCGCCGCCAAACCGAAGGCTTTGGATAAGGTGCGGATGACGACTAGATGCGGATAGTGATCGATAAGGTCGACCACGCTCTCGCCAAGTTCAAACTCAATGTATGCCTCATCCACAACCACGATGGCGTCGTTCGCGGTATTTTCGAGCACGGTAATGATGTCTTGACGGGCGAGCAGTTGGCCCGTCGGATTATTCGGCGAGCAGAGAAAAATAAGGTTAACCTTTGGCGCTGCGCGTGTGATGCCTTCAACATCTAACGCAAAAGCATGGCCCATCAAAGGGACATCAATAGTGTCGACCGCGAAGGATTCCGCGCAAAACTCATACATGGCATAGGTTGGCGAGCAAATCGCGATCTTGTCTTTACCTGGCTGGCAAAAGGTTCTGACCAACAGATCAATCGCCTCATCGGCGCCGCGCACGGCCATCACATCCTGATCGGTATTGCAATACGCTTGGTAAGCGCGCGCGATGTCGTGAGGCAAGTAGTCAGGGTAACGGGAGTAATCGGATTGTTGTTCATCAAAAAAGATCGGGGTCTCCAACTCGTTGGCGTTGAGCCACACGCGCCCATGACCACCGATGCGTCGAGCAGATTGATAAGGTATTAATTTTTTTATGCTCTCAGGCGCTAATTTATCCGCTAATGAATCCATTTACTTTCCTTTGACTGATTTTATAGTCGCTCACAATGAAAAATTATTTCTTATAAGCGGTTTGTATTGCCAATTTAGTCAAAAATGGGAGTTGGATGAAACGAAAATAATACATGATAGCTATGCATTTTTGTCATGACTTGTGCTAGGGGTTTTAACATGACCTGTGCTAGAGTCGTGGCATTCTGGCAGACAAGTATTGACGATGAATCATCGACTTCCTTCGACAAAAAATTTGCAAGCCTTCTTGGCAACGGCGGAGCATCTCAATTTTACTCATGCGGCGAGTGCGATGGCGATGACGCAAGGGGCGATCAGCCGTCAGATTCAGTCACTTGAATCCATGATGGGGGTGAGCCTGTTTTATCGTCACGCTCGCGGTTTGGCGCTGACACCAGATGGACTCAAGTTTGTGCCACTGGCCGAAGCGGTTATCCACCAATTGCAAAATGCGGTGCGTGAGGTCGCAGAGAGCGCCAACCGCATTAAACTCAATGCGCCTAGCTGCATCACCACGTTTTTGCTGGAAAAATTGACGGCGTTTCAGATTTCTCATCCGGACATTAATGTTGAGCTTACCTCGACCACCAAGCATCAGCTCCACCCTAACTTTGATAGTTTTGATCTGGTGATCATGTATGGCCGAGCGAGTGCGACCAAGCGTGTGAGACAGGTGCTTTTGTTTGAGGAGCGCCTTTCCCCGGTTTGTGCACCGCAGATCTGGCACCAAGCGCAGCAAGAGGGGGGCGGTGATGCTTACCAGTCATTGCGGCGCGTTAACTGGCTGCACGCGAATGCGGAGCAATCCGATTGGCAGCTGTGGCTTGATAGTATTGGGTTAAGTCAACTGCGCGGCGCACGTAACCAAACCTTCGCCACATTAGATCAAGCGATGAATGCCGCGCAACTGGGCTACGGGATGACGGTCGGTGATCTCACGCTGGCAGCACGTCAAATCGAGCATCAGCAACTGATTCAGCCTTTTGAGCAAGAGGTGTTGTCGGGCAAAGGCTACTATTTGATGGCACCCGCAGACAGCGACAATCCGAATTTGAGCGCCTTTGTTGAATGGTTGGCGTCGGTGAATACGCCTTAGTCTTTGGCCAGTGAGAGATTAATACGCCTTGATACCGTAAGCGCGCAGTTTGGCGGGTAGACACTCATCGAGTGTCTCGACCTCTTCTGGGTGTATCTCAATCAGTTCAAAACCATGTTGAGTGTAGAGGGCGCGAAGGGTCTCACGTTGGTCATCTGGCATTGCGCCGCTGTCTGAGCCCCAATACTGGATATAGACGTTGCCCGTTGGCAGATAAAAATCGCTCAACACATCTTGCTCAATAGGCAGCGGTCTATCGTAGGCGTGGACAACGCCGTTCATGTACAGCCAGTTATCAATCAGTAGCTCACCTTTTGAGCGAACATAGTGCCCGTCTAAGGTGCGATGTTTGGCTTCAAACTTTTGCCGAAAGCTAGAGAGGGATTTATCCGTCGCGTGCGCGTGTGCATCTTGGCCGGAAAACTCGACCACCGTTTGCCTCAGGCGTTTGTTACGCGCGATTGAGTCATGCCAGACGACAAATTTCTGGCCGCTCTGTTTATCCTCACGTTGGTAACCACCGACACTGAGCCCCGTCTGACTTACTTGCCAGCCTTGTTCGGTTTTTTGGATCCAACCGAGTTCTTGAAGCAGTTGATTGATTTTTTTCGCCGCCAGCGAAAAGCGCTCGCCGAGCTCCGTGGCGGTGAGCGTTTTGCCGCTGGTGGCGTCACTATCAATCAGTAGGTTGGTTGGCCAGACGATAAACTGGCCAAATTTGGGGTGGGTGGCGTAGTCACCACCAAACTTTTTGCCCAGCTCCGTTAGCACCCAACTCTCGTCATCACGATTGATGTAGCCAGCCAGTTTCAACTGATTGAACAAGGCTTTGGCGTCCAAGCCGCGCTGTTTTGCCAGCGCGGTGGTAGAGAGTTTGTCGGCCACTGGCTTAACTCGCCTTGTAGTGGAAAATCGCCATTGACCCTGGCGCGATCAGCACTTGCTTGTGATCAATGGTTTGATGCACTTCGTGCGAATCGGTGTTGCAGATCATCATCCACTCTTGTTGATTTTCTGCAGGCAAGGTAAAGCGCGCGGGCGCTGTGGTTTGGTTGATGCAGTAGAACAGCTCGTCACCTGCTTTGTCGATGCCCAGTTGCAACGCGACACAACTGAGTTGGTTCCAATCTTCATGTTCCATGAAGGTGCCATCAATGCGTCGCCACAGTACGCGGTTTTCATTGCGGGTATCGCCACTAAAGGCGCGAATGAACGGTACCATGTAGGTTTGACGTGCTTTGACCATTTGCGCCAGCCACTCACGAAAGCTCTGCTTGTCTTGGGTCATAGACCAATTGAGCCAGCTAATTTCGTTGTCTTGGCAGTAGGCGTTGTTGTTGCCACCTTGGGTATGTGAGAGGACATCGGCAGTCAAAATGTGCGGAATGCCGAAGGCGAACAGTAAGCTGGCCATGAAATTGCGTTTCTGCCGCTCGCGTTTTTCGATAATGCGCGGATTATCAGTTGGCCCTTCGATGCCATAGTTTGCGGAGCGGTTATCCCCGTGACCGTCCCGGTTCTGTTCGCCGTTGGCGTCATTGTGTTTTTGCTTGTAGGAGACCAAGTCCTGCATGCAAAAGCCATCATGATAAGTGATGTAGTTAACGGTCAGTTTATAGGGCCAATTCGCAGCGCTGTAGAGGTCACGCGAGCCCATAATGCGCGTCGCAAACTCTTTCATAAAGCCTTGGTCTCCGCGCCAAAAGCTGCGGGTGATGTCTCTCAGGCGATCGTTACACTCATTCCAGCCAACCGGAAAGTTCCCCACTTGATAGCCGTTCGGGCCAATGTCCCAAGGTTCGGCAATCAGCTTCACCTCACGCAAGATAGGATCTTGGGCGACGGCTTTAAAGAAAGCTGTATTGGGGTTAAAGGCTTCACGTTCACGACCCAAGGTCGCGGCTAAGTCGAAGCGGAAACCGTCCACTTGGAACTCCTGCGCCCAATAACGCAGCGTGTCCATGACTAAGTTGAGGCTCGGCTGGTAAGAGAGATCCACCGTATTGCCACAGCCGGTGTAGTTGGCGTAGTGATCGTCGTGACGCAAGTAGTAGTTAGCATCCAGCGCTTTGAGGTTAAACACTGGACCATCTGCGCCACCTTCGGCGGTGTGGTTGTAGACCACATCCAAAATCACCTCGATACCGTGGCGATGCAGCTCGCGAATGGTAGTTTTCAGCTCAGTCACAGCGTCGTGCATCGCGTATCTTGGGTCAGGCACCATAAACAAGTATGGGTTATAGCCCCAATAGTTGACCTTATCCATCTTGAGCAGGTGCGGCTCATGCATACATGCGGCGACAGGCAGCAGTTGCAAGGTATTGATGTTCTGCTGCTTATAAAATTGGATCATCGCTTCGCTGACTAAGCCCAAGTAGGTCCCACGCGAGTATTCAGGCACATTCGGGTTAAGTTTGGTGACCCCTTTGACGTGCGTTTCAAACAGTACCATTTCGTCACGCGGGCGATGAGGCTTAGCGACACCTTGCCAATCAAAACTGGTTTTAGTGACGACGCACTTGGCTAATTGGAAACTTTTTTCAGCATTGAAAGGGAGGTCATAGAAGAGAGGCTTGTCGAGGGCTTTGGCATAAGGATCAGAGAGATAATGCTCTGCATCGTTGACCCGGGTAATAAAGCCGTATTTTTGCCCCGCTTTAATCCCTTCTATATAGGTGTGCTTGATACCCGCGTCTTCATTATCGAGCGGGTACGTCGTATAAGAGCCATCGGCTTTAAAAAGCGCGAGTTGTAAGTCTTGGTTAGAAGGCGAAAAAATCGAGAAGTTACAACCTGCTGCATCCAAGGTGGCCCCTAATGGGTATGGGCGAGAGCACTGCATTGTCTTTTACTTATTGTCGTGTGTTTTTCAATCTCACTTTAGTAAATAGTTTTGTTTATAGCAGGTCAAGCCTATTACCAAAATAATTCTCAATGAAATTTAATTACAATTTAATGAAACCAAAAAACCAAATCGTGAGCCGTGTGTCATTTGGTGCGAAACTTTGTTTCGAAATCCTCCTCTACTCCTCCCGATTAGTGTGATCTCAACCAAATCAACGGCGTACTCCCACATTCCTCCTCCCTTCTCATCCCCCTCAAATTAATCTGAGGTGGAGGAAGTCAGCCTTACCCCGCTTCGTTAATCTAGCCACAGTTGAAACGAACGAGGATGAAGCGTAAGCCAAGTCCTATCTTACCTCTCTTTTTCAAACACTCCGTTACTGCCTTGCGGGATGTCCTTAGAGGAAGAGAGCAAAAGAATAATAATCCCTATAAATGGAGTTAAATAATGAAAAAAGTAAGTGTAATTGCTGCTGCAGTGGCTGCGACATTATCTGCTGGTGCTTTCGCAGCTGATGTGGAATTCCACGGTTACTCTCGTGCAGGTGTTGGCCTGAGTGGTGAAGGTTCTCACGTAACTTACGAGAAAAACAAAGTTGGCCGTCTTGGTAACGAAGATGACCTCTACGCAGAAATTGGCTTGAATGCTGAGCTGTACAACAAAGGCGATGTCTCTTTTAAACTGGAGTCTTTGGTTGCTTACGGCCAAGCGGGTAACAACAACTGGGAAGGTAACGCGAACGCATTACGTGTGATGAATGTGCAAGCCAAAGGCTTGATCGATTCAGACAAAGACGCCGTTCTATGGGCCGGTCAGCGTTACTACCAACGTAAAGACATTCATATCACTGACTTCTACTTCCTAGACACGTCTGGTGGTGCTGGTGGCGGTATCGAAAATCTATCTCTAGGTGGCGGTAAACTGTCCGTTGCTTTGATGCATGATGATGGTAGCCAAGGTGATGGTGATGATGCTGAAACAGTGTCAGGTTACACCCTTGATGCTCGTTTCGCGGGTATTAAGATTACTGACAGTACTAACCTAGAGCTTGCTCTTGCTTACGATTTTGCTAACGAAGCTGAAGGCCAAACATTGGCCGCCGACGACGGTGTACTAGCGACTGCGGTTTTTGGTACGGGGTTATCTAACGGCTTCAACCAAACTGTTCTTCAATACGGCACCTCTTCTTACGGTAAGCAAATGGCGACCTATGGTGGTGGCGGTTGGTTTAATCGCTCAGGTGGCAACAATGACGCAGATGGCTTCCGTATCATCAACTGGGGTGTTACTGGACTTGGTGATGCATGGGAATTGGGTCACGTAGTCATGTATGCACAGGCAAATGATACTGATGATGGTGATATCACCGCATACAACGCAGTTGTTCGCCCAATGTATAAGTGGGATGAGAACATGCGTACTATCTTTGAAGCGGGTTACTTTGCTGACGAAACAAAGTCTGGTGGCACGACGACAGACGCGTCTGGTTCTAAGCTAACGATTGCACAAGCATGGTCTGCGGGTTCTAGCTTCTGGGCTCGTCCTGAAATCCGTATCTATGGTTCATACTTCATGGATCATGAAGCAGATAGCTTTGCAAATGGTACCGATGACACAGAATTCAGTGTTGGTATTCAAATGGAAGCTTGGTGGTAATATAGTTTCCTAGTCTTATAAGTCCATAAATCCAAGCCGGCTTATTATAGTCGGCTTTTTTCGTTTAACGCAGAGGTAGCGATGAAACAACTCGTATTAGGCTGTGCAATCAGCATGGCACTACTTGGCTGTACCACGACGGAAACCGTTGTTTTTGATTCCGCGGGTGTCGCTCAAGTGGCTCAGTCATACTCAGACATTCAATGGGTTGAGGTAACGCCAACCAAGCGAATTAATTTTGCTATTGATGACACCAACCAGACCTACACCTTTGCGACGGGTCAAAGTGCGATTGCGGCGTTTACTATCGATACGCAAGGCAAAGAGTTGGAGTTAGAACTCGTTAGTCATTTTAAAAAAACGGTCTTTTACCCCAACGCGCTGCTGCTCAATGAAAACAATCAAGTCCTCAAGCGTTTTGGAAAAGACGATTTTGAATACAAACATGCGTACGCGCTTGATGGCGATCGCCTTGTTAGTGAAGTGACGGTTCAGCCTGTAGGTAAACAGAAAGTCAAACTGTTGGTCTTTACAACGCCTGAGTTGGTCGCGGGGGAGTCTGAAGTCTTGCATCCCGTCAAGCTTGACGCTATTGCTCGCGGAAACTATCCGCCTGATGTCCCTAACCCAATCATTCCTCATGCGGAATTTGGCCAGCTGACACTGGTTGCAACCGTGGATGATGCGGTCATCGTTGAAGAGCCGATCACAGTTGCAAGCACGGATACCGCTCATGCTCAGTTCCAAAAAGAGTTGGCAGAGCAGAAGAGCACCGCGAATCAACTGACGTCAGAGGTTGCGGTGATCAGCACCGATGAAGTAGCAGAGTCATCACTGTTGACTGACGCTCAGCAGTCTTTCTACTTGTCTAGCATTGAAAACGCGGTCAATGCAGGGTTACTCGACAAAGCCTTAAGCCTGCTAGAAGAAGCCAAAGCGCTCAACGTTGAAGGCGCACAAGAGACCTTTATCAAAGCGGTGAATGCACGATAAACGCGCCCAAGGTGCAAAGTGTTATGCCAAATCATAGGTGAACTATGGTTGGTCAATGAAAGCCCATATGGAATTAACACTATTACATATGGGCTTTTTCAATGTGGGACAATGCATACTTTGAAGTTATATCCAATATGGGGAATCAAGGTTGACACGCAGCATCTCGGTCATATTCGTCTCGCTTTTTGCACTGCTCGGCTGCAAGAGTGGCGGTGGTTCAGCTTCGTCAAATGGTGGTGATGTGCTGAAGTATCTCACCCCGCCTCAGCGTGATTATCAAACCTTTGATCTTGCACAGCAAAAGGTGAGTGGTTATGAATACCGCAATCCCGATACAGGCATGGGTATTCCAGCGGTTCTTTCTTGCAAGATCATTGATCCTTATGAGCAAAACGAATGCGATATGGTGGTGCCAGAGATCCTCCGAGTGTTTGATATCAATGGTAAGTACGCGCTAATTCAGGCTCGTAACGCGACGGTTGAATTTAAAGGCACGACCACGGTCGGAGAGTACAGTTTTGTGCAAGATAAAACGTCGGGCGAACTTTATCCGATGGTGCGTGATGGTGAGCTGCAAACACTGTGGATAGCGGATGAGTTTGTGAGCAAAAACAGCTCGGACAACATCGCCTATGATGATGCCTTGTATCAGCTTCAAATTACTGAATATGGGAGAAGCTATCAGATAATCCGTTACCAACTCGATGAGCAGAATAGGCATTTTGTTTCTGAGGTGGTGTATGAAGCGCTAGACAATGAACATATTTATGGTTTTGCCGTAGATAAAGACAATAACGTCATCATCTACGGACCACAACTCGAAGAGCACTATCACCAGCGCCGAGTCATTGCCGTCCCTGCTTTCGGAGTGATGCAAGAATGGGTGCTACCCGTTGAGACCTATCCAGCGACACGACAGGGTGAGATTATTGCCATTCTGTCTTCGGCGGAATTTCAAGAACGCTACTACAAATACGTGTTTCACGGCGCAGAAGTCAGTCTAGAACCTTTAGATCTTGCAGAGGGTCACGATTTGGATCAGGCATCGCTATTTAGAGGCAATATCACGCGCGGTGACTACTTTATGGATATGAATGGCAAAGTGTTCAACATCAGTGAGCGTAACTTCGAATTGATCCACGACGAAGGTTGGTGGGAAGACTGTTATACCCATTGCCTGAGAAATGTCGCCACTCAAGAGTATTTAATCACCTTGAATATATCGCAAGTCGGTGACCCCATAGAGGCGCTCGTCTTCAATGCCCAGAGTGGCGAGGCACATCTCTATACTACGGAGTTTGTCAGAAGGAAGTGGGAAGACGGGTACCAGTTTGGTGGTGTGGTTGCTACTCAACATAACGAATTTAAACTGATTGAGTTTTATCAACCGGAGGGCAGTGAGGTGTTAGAAACGACAGAACATTACTTTAATGTTGAAACGTTGGAAGAATACACGGTTGTGCTCAAAGGAAAACGAACGTCGTTGAAAGTGTTCTCTTACTTGAACGAGTGATGAATGGGTCATTTCTAACTCAATGAATCCATCTGAATAAACGAGGCGCCCATCGGCGCCTCGTTTAGCTTAGGTTAGTTGGCCTTTACCACAGAAAGCACAGGCTGAGTTTCGCTGTCGTTTTGTAGGTAAATGGCATTGAGCGTAAAGGTGTAGTCACCCGCTTCGCTGATGGTGACTGAGCAGTTGCCGTCGCTACCAAGTGGTAGTGAGCTGCTGGCTTGTGCGGCGTTGTCGCAACCGATGTTGGGGTTACTCCAACCAGAGTCGGCGAATTTGAACGCGTAGCTTCCGGCATCGAGGGTATGGGTGACGCTGTAGATGCCGTTGCCAATAAAGCTCATCGCCCAGTTCGCATCATCGCTCCAACCATTCATTTCACCTTTGACATACACGGTGGTGTCGCCGTATGGCGGTGTGTCGGAGAGATCTTTACTGCTCACGGGTAAGCCAGCGCCTTGCACGCCAGATTGCTCTTGAACAAACACAGCGGTGGTGAGTGCTGGCACGCTAAAGGTGTGACCGCTAAAGCTTGCCCCTTGGACATCACTGTCTGCCGAGTTTTGTTGAACAGCGTGTAAGGTAAAGTTGCTCGCGCTTGCGATATCGAAGTCTTGTGTTTGTGCCGTGGCGTTGACGATGACCACAATCGCATCATAGTTGGCATCCAAATCGTCGCCTGCGCTCACGCCATCGTCAATAGACATGACAATCAGCCCCTGAGTTTGCTGAGGTCCGACATTATGGAAATCAACGCGGTTTTGTACCTCGGTCAAACTTGGCAAACGGAACAGCTCACTGGTGCTGCGTATGGTAAGCAGCTCGAGGAACTGTTGTTTGCTCAGCTCGATATCGGTCGGGACAGGTTTTGCGGTGTTGTCACTGAGCAGGGTTTGAATCAGCGGCCAGTTGGCGCCATCTTTGTCTTCACGCGGTAGGCCGACATTCCAGTTGTTGTCTGAGCCGTCAAAACGTACGCGGTTGAACCAATCGCCTGAATCATAAGAATCACGCTGCATCGATTTCGAACGCAACAACTCCGAGCCCATATGAATGAACGGAATGCCTTGGCCAAGCATCACGGTAGAGAGTGCCACCGTCTGCATTCTGGCGCGTTCGGCGCTGCTGGTGCCTGTCGCAATCTTATAGGCGTTGTTGTCCCATAAGGTTTGGTTGTCGTGTTTAGAGACATACGAAATGTTCTCAGACGGTTTGTGAGTGTAACCAGCCGGCGCACCGTTGTAGTCGATGTTTTTCCCCATCTGCAGCGTGCCTTCATAATCGGTGAGGCGATAATCGGCAAGGTTCCCGGCCATACCAAGACGCACCAAATCTTGATTGTGCAGCATCGTATCAAGATAAGCCTGATCTTGAGTCACCTCTTCGTTAGGGTATGCCGCGTTGGCAAAGCCCTGATTAAAGCGAAGTGGGTGCTTACCTTGTGAGTTCTGTCCGCCGTCAAATGGGCTGCCACCCCGTACTGCATCACGTAAGCGATCGGAGAAGGTACCGATCTCGGTGCCTGCCATGTTGATTTGCGTGGCTTGATCAAAACGAGCGTTATTGGCCACCTCACCAAAATCCCAACCTTCGCCATAGAAGAGGGTGTCAGGGTCGATGCTGCGCACTTGCTCTAACGCGTAGACCATCAGATCTTTTGGCTGGTGGCCCATCAAGTCAAAACGGAAACCATCGACTTTATAATCGCTGGCCCACACTTTGAGCGAATCAACCATCAACTTGCCCATCATCAAGTTTTCTGTTGCCGTGTTATCACAACAGGTGGACATCTCAACTTGGCCGGTATTGGTGTCTAGGCGGTGGTAATACCCAGGGACAATTTTATCCAGCACCGATTTTTCATTGATGCCAGAGGCGTTCGTGTGGTTATAGACCACATCCATCACCAGCTTCAACTCCATATCGTGCGCCGCTTTGACCATTTCACGGAATTCGACAATGCGCGTGGTGCCTTCGGGGTTGGTCGCGTAGCTGCCTTCAGGGACGGTGTAGTGGAACGGGTCGTATCCCCAGTTAAAGCTGTCTAGCATACGCAAATCGTTCATGAGTGCTTGCGCTGCACCTGTCGTGGGGTCATAGCTGTTGAGCACATCTTCGATGATCTCATTGTCGCCATTGGTCTCACAAATCGCCGCTGTGGATTTAATGGCGCATAGCTTGCCCACGGTATCGGTAATGTCGACGCGATTGGCGCTCTCTTCATCCACCGTCGCAATGTCGAATGCAGGCAGAATATGTAGCGTGGTCAGGCCGGCATCTTTGAGCGCTTGTAGGTGCTGCACGGATTCACGTGATGCTTCGGTCAACGCGGTGTATTTACCGTTGAGCTCAGGGCTGCCAAGTTGATCACTGAAGCTGAAATCACGCAGATGAGATTCGTATAGGACGTGGTCTTCATCTTTAGCCAGCACCGGGCTGGTGGAACTTTCCCAGCCGCTAGGCATAAGATTGCTGTCGTTGAGATCCACCACTTGTGAGTAGCGTGAATTGCTGGAAAGGCTGAGTGAGTATGGGTCTGTGACCAAACGGGTTTCCACCACGCCCGTGGTTGGATGGTAAACGGTGACTTGATATTGATAATAGAGGCCAACTTTGTCACTCAGTGCTTGTGACGACCAAATGCCGGTTGTCGTGTTTTCACTCAGCGTCACGCGGTCTAGTTCCGTTTTATCGGTATCGTAGATGACCAATTCAACGTTTTTCGCAGTGGGCGCCCACAGTTTGAAGGTGGTATCGCCCTGCTCAACGATGGCGCCGAGTGTTTCAGCCATGGCATTACCGGCATCGCTTGCGGCAAATACCGCATCCAATACGCCCGCTTTTTGCACTTCGGTTGAGGCCACCAAGTTACCACTGTTGTTATAGGCTGCGACCACCACTTGCGATTTTAGGATGGTGCGTAGTGTTGCGTCATCTACATCCAGTGTCATTGCGCCTAATTCCGCGAGATGGCGAAAACGTGTTTTCAGGTCATCGCTTAGGCTACCACTGGTTGAGAGGGCAACTTCAGTACCACCCTGAATGGTTTTGTCACTGCTCATCGAAATGCCGCCGTTTGGCGCGTAAAAGAGTTTGACCGATGCCGCGCTCGAAGCGCTTTCCCAAGCGAGTGTATCGCTGTCGAGCCAGTGGGCTTTACGCCCATCAATCATGACTGGCCGCTCTTTGGTGGGTGTATAGTACAGCTCACTGCTACCATGGAAACCAAATAGGCTGCGTGTGGGACCAAGTTTGGTCAAATCCACTTTAGCATTTTGGCTACCAAAGGCTTTCTCATCGCCTTTGTGGAGAATAAAGTTCATGCAGTTATGTGGATCTGAGGCGTCAAGATCCACCTTGAGCACGTAATACGCGCCATAGGTAGCGCTGATACCCGTACGAAGATAAGGCGCGTTCCAATCCGTACCGGTGTCGGCAATGTCCATTGCTGGTAAATCAGTACTGGTGCATCCCTCCCCATTCCAAAGGTGCATGCCCCAACCGTCATAATCACTGCCGGTTGACTGCGCCGCAATCTCGCTATCGCGTTTGTAGTAGATCACCACCTCATCGTTGGCGGCGGGGTAGAGGTCGTCTCCCTCGTCGGTTGGTGGATTGAGTTTACAACCCGCCAAGGCGGCCACGGCAAGCATGGGTATGATGGCTTTAACCACCGGATTAAACGTGTAGTGTTTCATCGTTATGTGCTTCCATTCTCTGTTGATTAGCAACAAAAAGCATACGATTGAGAGGCCACACCATGTGTGAGTACCAGAGCTAAAGTTGCTTTGGTGTGAGAAATAATCGCGTGATTGAGTGCGTCTCACATTGCTGGTTAAAAAGTGAACAGTAAGTGTTTTTAGGATCACAAAATAGCGTGTAAAAATAAGACTCAATTCGCGTAGAGGAGGAGGGGGGGAGGCGTAGTAAAGGAGGAGAACTCAACCTAAATTGTGTGAGTTGAGTGGGCGAAAAAAAGACACATATTTTTTGTTGTAAAATAACAGTCTCAGATCTGAATTTATCAGATTGGTAGGTTAAATTGTCAAAAAACTCATTTAGAATCGGTGCTTTAGTTGACAACGACAATTGATGACCACGGATGGAAAAATGACGTCAATAAAACTCGGCAGCAGTGAGATTACCCCTAGCAAAATCGTCTGTATTGGCCGCAACTATATCGAACACATTCACGAGTTGGGTAACGCCGTTCCAGAGCAGATGGTGGTGTTTAACAAGCCAGCCAGTGCAATTACGTCAACCTTGTCCTCTTTTCATCAAGAGCCACTTCATTACGAAGCGGAGATCTGTTTTGTGGTGACGAACGGAGAGTATAGCCATGTGGGGCTAGGGCTTGATTTGACCAAACGCGGCTTGCAGTCGTCTCTCAAAGGGAAAGGTTTACCCTGGGAGCGAGCAAAAGCGTTTGATGGCTCTGCGGTGCTTAGCCGTTTTATGCCACTCGATGGCATAGAGGTGAATGCGCTGAGCATTGAGCTCTACATCAACTGCGTGCGCGTGCAAAAAGGTGCAGTCACGCAGATGATCTATTCTCCACAAGCAATTTTGCAAGAGCTCGGCAGCTACACCACGCTATATGACGGGGATGTGGTCATGACAGGCACGCCACAAGGGGTGGGCGAGGTGCACAGTGGCGATCGCTTCCTTGCGCGGTTGAAAACCGATGACACCACCTTGATGGAGATTGAGTGGATTGCACATTAATCGGATGTGTGAGTTACATCAGTTTCAACAGCAGGAAAAGACACATACTGATCACGGTGGTCAGCAATACGTTTTTGGTTTTCCAAGCAATCAAGGCCGCAATCACTGCGCCCACTAAATAGGGATTGCTGTGTGACAGCCACAGCTCTCCCTCCGGCATAAAGACAATCGGTGCCCAAATGGCGGTTAGTACCGCAGGCGCGGAGTAGCTGAGCAAGCGCTGCATACTCTGATTGAGCTTGAGTGGTAATTTGGGCTCAAGAAACAGGTAGCGACTGAGAAATACCAACGCCGTCATCGCTAAAATTGACCCTAAAATCATGCCGCTCTCCTTTTCACTTGCTCCGTCACATACCCTGCCAACATGCCACTGATACTCGCTAGCATAAGTCCTCCGTCGATTGAGAAATAGTGACAAGTGACCGAGACGAGCAGCGAGGTAAGTACGGCAACGATCACTGGCGATGACTGAATATTGGGCACGACGATGGCAATAAAGGTCGCCGCAACCGCAAACTCAAGACCGAGCTCATTCATCATCGGGATTTGGTTGCCAAGCACAATGCCCGCTAATGTGGCTAGGTTCCAACAAAGATAAAAACTGAGGCCAGCGCCCAAGGCATACCAGCGATCGAACTGCTGCTCAGATTGTTGACCACAGATAGCAAACAGTTCATCGGTCAGCAAAAAACCGAGCGTCAGACGCCATTTTAGTGGCAGTGGACTGATTCGATTGCGCATCGACACGCTGTACAGCAAATGACGGGAAGTAATAAAGAAGGTGGTGAGCAACATAGTGGCAAGCCCTGCGCCCGCTTTAAACATGCCCGTTGCGACTAATTGCGCGGAACCCGCAAACAAAATCGCCGAGAGCGCTTGGCTCTCTAAACTGGTCAATCCCGCGTCGATGGCAAATGAGCCTGCGAGCAATCCCCAAGGGATCACCGCAATACTCAGAGGCACCATAGCAAGGCTACCTTTGAGAAGTTGTTCTCGTCTACTGGTTTGGTGGGTGGGGAGTGTGTCGGTATCCATAAGCCTCAATTATCCGTTTTGCACTGGTCTCTATTTTTCACCAGGTGAAAAGCCAGCGCGATAGGCGACATGCCATTGATTCTGCTAGCTTATCGATAATGAGGCCGTTATACAAAGCGCTTTCGTGAGATTAATGGATAGACAACAAGAGGCGCGAGGTTAATAGCCGTTTGGATTATCAATCACATACAGCCATCCGCCATCGACATAGTGCATCACCTCCAATGCGGTACCTGAGACAGCATTTGGGATCTCCCACTCAGAGCGAATTAGGGCGACATCTTGGTTGACATGTATTGAGACACTGTGGGTGATCATTTCCACGTCTCCCCGCATGAAGGTTTTGAGTACCGCTTTGATTGCCTCTTTTCCGCGCGCTTGATTGCCCTCGGCATCTAAAATAAAGACCGCGTCTTCATGAAAGAGAGAGCCGAGACCATCGAGATCTTCCTTGGCAAAGTACTGGCCAAACAATTGGTGCAGCGCTTGAGGCGTTTGCGGTTTTGGGTAGTCCGTATTGGCAAAAACGGACAGGGAGAGCGTGCTAATGAGTAGAACCAATAATTGCTTCATAATTGTTACCTAATTGTGGCGCGTGAGCGCGTGTTAAAAGTTGTGGTGCCGCGCGGTATGAAGATAAGATTAAGAAAATTAGTTACTAAAGAAAACTAGCTACCTATTTGAAACTAGTTACCTTCAAGTAACCAACACCGAAGAGAAAGACGCTGTCATATACTGACGACGAGAGGTAAGTTATGAGCGAACATAAACGAGAGCCCGAAGGGTATTGCAGCGTAGATAAGTATTTAACCTTAATCTCGACTAAGTGGACGGCCCACATCGTTTGGCTACTCGGCCAACAGGCGGAGATCCGTTTTGGCCAGGTGCGAAAAAATTTGGTATTTGTGTCCAGCAAGGTATTAAGTGAACGGCTCAAAATGCTAAAGGAAGAGGGCTTTGTTTGGCGCAGGCAGGAAGACACCATCCCAGTGACCGTGTATTACGGCTTGACGGATAAGGGCAAAGAGTTAGCGCAAGTGGTTGATTTGATAGTCGCAAAAGCGGAGAGGTGGAACGAACAAGCCTAGCCACTGTTGAGCGCAGCTTGCTCGCGGGTGTCATCCCAATGGGAGAAGAACTCCCATTGGAGATAGTGAGGCTTAAAGGTGCGTTAAGCTCGTTTGATGTTCACTGATGAGTAAATCCATCACTTGCTGGGCGTGGTTGCTGGCTTCGGCAAAACTTTGCTCAGGTGGGAAGGCTTCGACCACTTCATAATAACATTTAATTTTAGGTTCAGTGCCGGAAGGGCGAACAATCACACGTGCGCCACCCGCGAGATGATAGATAAGCACATCACTGGCCGGTAAGTTTATGGTTTCCATTCGACCATCTTGATAGGTGGTGGTGAGCGTTTTGAGATCGTCGACCTGTTCGATGTCACGCCCTGCAATTTGGCTTACCGGTTCGGCTCTTAGGCTCTCTCCAATAGCGGGTGCGCTTGGGTCAAGGGCAATACTGCGCTGAGCATTGACCACCATGCCATGTTGACGATAAATCGTCTCTAGTTGATCCCACACGGTTTTTCCTTGGCGTGCTAACTCTGCCGTCAACTGAGCAAACGCCACCAGCGCTGACAGGCCATCTTTGTCCCAGACGGTGGTGCCAATGGTGTAACCCAACGCCTCTTCATAGGCAAACAGGAACGGGCGATCACTCGATACTTTACTCATGGCAACGTTAGTCAGCCACTTAAATCCCGTCAGCGTTTGGTAGTACTCACCGCCAAGCGAGCGGGCGATGCTGGCGAGCAGGGTCGAAGAGACAATGGTATTTCCTACGAGTGGCGTGACACCTTGGCTGCGATCAAAATGACTCAGTAGATAATGACCAAACAGCGCGCCCACTTGATCGCCGGTTAACATTTGATAGTCGCCTTGCGCGGTTCTTGCCGCCACCGCAAAGCGATCGGCATCGGGATCATTGGCACACGCGAGATCGGCGTTGTGCGCCTTGGCTAATTCAATCACTTTGTCCATCGCGCCCGCTTCTTCGGGGTTGGGGAAGTTGACGGTCGGGAAATGGCCATCTGGCTCACGCTGCTCTTTGACGCTGTATACTTGGTTAAAGCCCGCATCGCTGAGCAGGGCTTCTGCCATCTCTGCGCCGACACCATGCATGGCGGTGTAGCTGATGGTAATGGGGGCTGGCGCTTGGCCGAGTTGCGGGTGAGTGTTGATGGCTTGTCGATAGGTGTTGTAGTACGCGTCATCAAGCCAAACCAGCAAGCCTTGAGACTCAGCGTCACTGAGATCCATCAGCGCGAGCGGCGCCGTCGCAGTGTCGTCAATGTGCTTCGCAATGCCGGAATCATGCGGTGGAATGATCTGAGCGCCATTCTCCCAATAGACTTTAAATCCGTTGTATTCCGGTGGGTTGTGGCTGGCGGTCACCACCACTGCCGCTGCCGCGCCAAAGTGTTTGACACCAAACGCCACGATAGGCGTCGCAGCAACATGATGCGTGAGCAAGACTTTAATCCCAAGGGCTGTCAGTACCGCAGCGGTATCGTGTGCAAACTGTTTGGAATCGATGCGGCCATCGTAGCCGACCACAACGCCGCGCTCAGCTGCCTGCGGGATTTGTGCTAGCAGATAGTGACCTAGCCCTGTTGCGGTTTCTTGAATCACCAACCTATTCATACGGTTAGGCCCACAACCCACTTTGCCCCTTAGGCCCGCGGTGCCAAATTCGAGCCGTTGGCTAAAACGATCGTCCAGTTCTGCTTGTTGTTGCTGCTCGATGAGACGTTGTAGCTCTTCACGGGTGGCGGGATCGGGATCGCGTGCTAGCCATTGATCATACTGTTTCATGTTAAGGGTTCCTCGTAGGTCTTGCGACTGACGGTTTGTATGTCGTTCTCTTTGTATTGTAGCTATCTATTACAGCAATGGACGACAGTGTAAATAGGGTTGTGATGACTTTAATTGATATCAATTATCATTTATAGGAGCGCAATCGTTAAATCACTATGTCGATAAAAAACATTGGGTCACAAAAAAATCATTGGACCTCGTCAACCGCTTGCACAATCTGAAAACGCCAACTAGCTTTTAATTACACTCATTTTGTTAACATAAATATAACAAATTAAACCAAATTTCGCTGTTTATAGGAATCAACTGAGCGACTCCCTTCGGGTGATGTGTAGTAGGCCGAGGTGCGGTGAGGGAACGCTGAGTTCAAGCGAGTTAGCCAGTAGGCTACCGAGCAAAGGAGACATCGTTTGAAACGAGTACAGCAGGCACTGTGGCGATTACTTGGGCAATGGCTTGGCTATGGAATAACCAGTGTGTGGTTGGTGTTACCCGCCCACGCGTCGGCCGAGGAAAGCCCCACAGACACCACCTACAACATGACACAAGGTGTGACCAATATCAGCGGTCAGGTGTATGAACTGCACATGCTGATCTTTTACATCTGCTGCGCCATCGCACTGGTGGTGTTTGGCATCATGTTCTATTCCATGTATCACCACCGAAAATCCAAAGGTGCGGTTGCGGCCCATTTCCATGAAAGTACCAAAGTCGAAGTGATCTGGACGGTGATCCCGATAGTCATCTTGGTCTTGATGGCGATCCCCGCCACCAAAACCTTAGTGGCCATGGAAGATACGTCACAATCGGACTTAACGATCAAAATCACCGGGTCGCAGTGGAAGTGGCACTACAGCTACTTTGATGAAGAGGTCGAGTTTTTCAGCTTGCTGGCGACCAGTCAAAAAGCGATCGATGGCATTGAAGAAAAAGGCGCCCATTACCTGCTGGAGGTCGATAATCCGTTAGTGTTGCCGATCAATCGCAAAGTACGATTTTTGATGACGTCCGATGATGTGATCCACTCTTGGTGGGTGCCAGATTTTGCGGTCAAGAAAGACACCATTCCAGGATTTATTAACGAGGCGTGGACGCGCATCGATAAGCCAGGCGTGTATCGCGGCCAATGTGCTGAGTTGTGTGGGAGGGCGCATGGTTTTATGCCGATCGTGGTCCACGCAATGGAAGAAGCAGAGTACGAGCAGTGGCTAGCGGATAAAAAAGCACAACTCGCTTTAGCCAAACAAGAGGCTGCGGCGTCACTGACGGCAACACTCTCTCTCGAAGATCTCGTCACCTTGGGCGAGAAAGTCTATCTCGATCGCTGCGCGGTATGTCACCAAACCAATGGCGCTGGTATTCCGGGGGCGTTCCCGGCGATCACGGGCAGTAAAGTGGCAACGGGTGAGGTGAACAATCACATTGACACCATTGTCTATGGCCGCCCGGGCACTGCCATGCAGGCGTTTGCTAATCAATTGTCCGACAAAGAAATCGCGGCGGTGGTGACTTATCAACGTAATGGACTGGGTAATAATACGGGTGACGTTATACAAGCGTCAGACGTTGATGCCTATAAAGCTTCAAAAAGCGCTAACAATGCTGGCGCAGCCGAGGAGGGACAATGAAAACGTCCAAATCTGACTCTATGACGGCAGACAATGTCAAATCTGCGCCTGTAACGGATGCGGAGCTAAGCCGCGCTGGACACGCTGAGGGCGTGATAGAAGATCATCATGACGATCACCACGATGCGCCAAGCGGTATTTACCGCTGGATTTACTCCACCAACCACAAAGACATCGGCACGCTCTATCTCTGGTTCAGCTTTATCATGTTCCTTACTGGCGGTGCGATGGCGATGGTGATTCGCGCTGAGTTGTTCCAACCGGGTTTACAACTGGTGGAGCCGCAGTTTTTTAACCAAATGACCACGGTTCATGGGTTGATCATGGTGTTTGGCGCCGTCATGCCGGCTTTTACTGGGCTTGCCAACTGGATGATTCCAATGATGATTGGCGCGCCGGATATGGCGCTACCTCGTATGAACAACTTAAGTTTTTGGATTCTGCCTTTTGCGTTCTTGATTCTGATTGCCTCGCTGTTTACTGAAGGCGGCGGCCCCGATTTCGGTTGGACGTTCTATGCGCCGCTATCGACCACCTATGGCCCCGATAGCACTGCGCTGTTTGTCTTTTCTGTACATATTATGGGCATCAGCTCCATCATGGGCGCGATCAACGTGATCGTCACCATCGTCAACATGCGCGCCCCAGGAATGACTTGGTTCAAAATGCCCATGTTTGTTTGGACTTGGCTGATCACGGCGTTCCTGCTTATTGCAGTCATGCCGGTATTGGCGGGGGCGGTGACTATGGTGTTGACCGACAAATACTTTGGCACCTCGTTTTTTGATGCGGCCGGGGGCGGCGATCCGGTGATGTTCCAGCACATTTTCTGGTTCTTTGGTCACCCAGAAGTGTACATCATGATTTTGCCCTCATTCGGTATCATTTCGGCGATTATCCCCGCTTTTAGTGGTAAAAAGCTCTTTGGTTATCACTCAATGGTCTACGCGACGTGCAGTATCGCGCTGCTCTCCTTTTTGGTCTGGGCGCACCACATGTTTACGACCGGCATGCCAGTGTTTGCGGAGCTGTTCTTTATGTATTGCACCATGCTTATCGCGGTGCCGACTGGCGTGAAAGTGTTTAACTGGGTCGCAACCATGTGGCGAGGGGCGATGACGTTTGAAACGCCGATGCTGTTTGCTATCGCGTTTATCATTCTTTTCACGATTGGTGGATTTTCGGGCTTGATGTTGGCGATCGTTCCTGCGGATTTCCAGTATCACGATACCTACTTTGTGGTGGCACATTTCCACTATGTCTTAGTCTCGGGCGCGGTCTTCTCGATCATGGCGGCAGCGTATTACTGGTTGCCGAAGTGGACGGGTCACATGTATGACCATAGGTTGAGCTTGTGGCATTTCTGGTGCTCGGTCATCTCCGTCAATATCTTGTTCTTCCCGATGCATTTCCTTGGTCTTGCGGGGATGCCAAGACGCATTCCTGATTACGCCATTCAGTTTGCCGACGTCAATCAAATCGTCTCCATAGGTGGGTTTGCCTTTGGTCTTTCTCAACTGATCTTCTTGTGGCTCGTCATTAAGTGTATTCGCGGCGGCGAAAAGGCAAGCGCCAAACCGTGGGAGCGTGCAGAAGGTTTGGAGTGGAGTGTGCCTAGCCCTGCACCACATCACACCTTTTCAACACCACCTAAGATTGATTGAGGCGAGAGATGAGCCAAGCAAATGCGAATCAGAAATTGACCTTAAAGCTGTGCGCTGCGGTCGTCGCTATGTTCGGTTTTGGCTTTGCACTCGTGCCGTTGTATGACGTGATGTGCGATGCGTTGGGCATCAATGGCAAAACCAACAGCGAGTCGGTGGTGGCACCTGCCGGGTTGAGTATCGATACCTCGCGCACCGTGAGAGTAGAATTTATGGCGCACAATAATCCGGGTATCGAGTGGCAGTTTCAGCCCAAATTGACCCATCTCGATGTGCACCCGGGCGAGGTGATTCAAACCGCGTATCAGGCGAAAAACCTCGCCAATCATACCGTAGTGGGGCAAGCAGTACCGTCGGTCTCACCCGGTCTAGGGGCTACCTATTTCAACAAAATAGAGTGCTTTTGTTTTAATCAGCAGCCCCTAGATTCAGGGGCTGATGCCGAGATGCCACTGATTTTTTACATCGAACCGGACATTCCCGATTCGATTCATACACTGACACTCTCTTACACCCTGTATGACATCACGCAAAAAGAGACGCCATCCGTTGTTGATGACACCTCAACGCCTGTCACAGCGATGGCTCGGGTGGCATCGGTGCCACTGGCGGCTCAAGACACATTCCTTCAAGGTAATGGACGTCAAGCTAATGGAAGTCGAGGTATTGTGAGTCAAGAAAGGGTGAGTCAAGGAAGCCTTGAGCAAGGAGTTACCCCATGAGCACGAAACATCAACCGTATTTTGTTCCCGCGCAGAGCAGCTGGCCGATTGTCGGCGCCGTGGCGCTCTTTTTAATTGCTGTTGGCGCCGGGATCACGGTGCAGAGTATGGCAGAAGGGGGCGATACCAGTGTCTTTGGTAAGCTGATTTTAACCGCAGGCTTACTGTTTTTACTCTATATGTTTGCAGGTTGGTTTAGCAATGTGATCACTGAGAGCATGGGTGGCAAATACTCGGAGCAGCTTTCTCGCTCGTTTCGTCAAGGAATGAGCTGGTTTATCTTCTCGGAAATCATGTTCTTTGGCGCCTTCTTTGGTGCGCTGTTTTACGCGCGCATGGTTTCTGTCCCTTGGCTTGGGGGCGCGAGTAACAACGCCATGACTCATGAGGTGCTGTGGCCCGCTTTTGAGGCCTTGTGGCCGCTCACCACCACTCCCTCAGGCACGACCACAACGGCGATGCCTTGGCAGGGCATCCCGTTGATCAATACCTTGTTGCTGCTGACTTCCTCCATCACCTTGCATTTGGCCCACACCAGTTTGGAAAAAAATCACCGCATGGCCCTCATCGTTTGGTTGGAGCTGACGATTGTGTTGGCCTGTTTCTTCCTTTACTACCAAGGGGTGGAATATGTGCACGCCTATCAAGATTTGGGTCTTACTCTGCAATCAGGGGTGTACGGCAACACCTTCTTTTTGCTGACCGGATTTCATGGCATGCACGTTTTGCTCGGGACGACGTTTTTGATCATTTTGCTGGCACGCGTGGCGAAAGACCATTTTACGCCGAAAGACCATTTCGCCTTCCAAGCGGGCAGTTGGTATTGGCACTTTGTGGATGTGGTGTGGTTGTGTTTGTTTGTCTTTGTCTACGTGCTTTAAAGAAGTAGACGAGGTAGACAAAGAAAAAAGACAGGCAGATGAGAGCGGTTAATAGGGGCGTGCGTTTGGCTCAATGAAACCACTAAGCAGCGCGGCAATTAACAAAATGACCGCGAGAGCAGAGAGGAACACGCGTCGCCCCAAATAGTGACTCATGGGCTTGTCATCTTCTTTGGAGGTGTCTTGGCGCGGGCCTTTGACCATCTCAACTAATGCAAGGCCAAGATTAAACAGAATGAACAGTAGTAAGAGAACGAGCAGCAGTTTAAACAAAAAAATCATCCGAGATTCCTTACGTCGCCGGTTTTACACCCGAGGCTTTGCGTTGATGGTTCTGTTAACTGTGGTTGCCTTTTGCTTTTTGGTCAAACTTGGCTTGTGGCAGCTCTCGCGCGCAGAAGAAAAAACGCAGATCGCGCAAAGCGTCGCAGAGCATTTGCAGCAAGGCCCTGTCGCACTCAGTGCGTTGTCTCAAGCGCAGAGAGCGCAGCCAACCGGTGTGATGGTGCGTTTCGATTACACCCCCATCGCAGGAAAAACCGTCTTGCTCGACAATCAGTCTTACCAAGGTAAGGTTGGCTACTTAGCGATTCAATTGGTGGATGTGCGTGGTGTGAATGAGCATCTGTTGGTCGAGCGCGGTTGGGTGGAAGCAAAAGCAACGCGAGATGTATTACCTGAGGTGGAGTGGTTGGATGAGCCCGGCTCGATGAGCGCAAGGTTGTATCAGAAATCGTTCAACCCGCTCAGCAATGAGCTGTATTACGAAGCGGGAAACCCCGCACGGGTGCAAAACATCAATACAGAGGCGCTCGCCAAACAGTGGGCCGCACCGA
Source organism: Vibrio cholerae (assembly GCA_036903855.1). Lineage (GTDB taxonomy): Bacteria > Pseudomonadota > Gammaproteobacteria > Enterobacterales > Vibrionaceae > Vibrio > Vibrio cholerae_D. The sequence continues at coordinate 768,081 of JACGDM010000001.1, forward strand.
TGGCGACATTTATCGCCCAGCCTACCTCTTGGTCGGTGGATGCAGCAACTGGGCAAAGTTGGCCCTATCCTCAGCCGTGGCAACCCATCTCGATGAGCCCAGAGAAGCATTTGGGTTACGCCGTGCAATGGTTCTCTATGGCGCTGGCTTTGCTACTGATTGTCTCACTGCTGCTGTTTCGTACCATCAAAAGAACGCTTGCAGAGGTCAAGGCGCATCATCGCAGCCTAGACTCTACTCACAAGGAGGTGTCGCATGACTCATGCCGCTAAAATGGGAACACCGAATTCGATCGATACACGTCGTGTCACCCGAGGACGCTTGACGCTGATCGCGTTGGTGCTGTTTTTCACTCTTCCCGTGATTGCCGCCAAGGCGATTTTGGTCAAGCAGTGGTACAACTCGGGCGTGACCAATCAAGGAACTCTCATCGAGCCGCTCACCACCTTTGATTCGCTCGGTGTTGCCAATCCTTTTCAGCACAAACAATGGCAACTAGGCTACGTTGTGCCGAGCGAATGTGAGGCGCGATGCCAACAGCAAATTCACCTTCTTGGTCAAACTCACATTGCACTAGGAAAATATCAAGAACGCGTCACCCCAGTATTGCTGCGCACCGATAAAAGCGCACCGCTCCTAGAAGAGGGCGTGCTGACCAGCATTGCGATCAATGACGCGTTTCATCAAGTGGTCGGGGACTTTGAGTATGTGATTATCGACCCATTGGGGCAGCTAGTGATGCGTTATCCGCCAGAGCAAGACCTCGCCCAACTACCCGCGCAAAGCAAAGGCTTACTGGCGGATTTGCGCAAATTGCTCAAGCTGTCTCGGGTCGGGTAAGGGGGAGGTATGATTACGTTACTAAGAGCCAGTTTACTGCTCACCTTGATGGTGATTCTTCTTGGCGCCTATACCCGTTTGGCTGACGCAGGGCTCGGGTGTCCGGATTGGCCCGGTTGTTATGGCCACTTAACGGTGCCCAATGAAAGCCACGAGCTGGCCAAAGCGAATGCGCTTTACCCTGAGCTGAAGGTAGAAGCCGATAAGGCGTGGCTTGAGATGATCCATCGCTACTTTGCCGGCAGCCTTGGCTTACTGGTGTTTGCCATCGCCTACCTTGGCTTGAAACATCGAGCCTTATCTGTTGGGCTCTCTCTCTCACTCCCTGCCGTGATTGTGTTTCAAGCGTTATTGGGTATGTGGACGGTCACGATGAAGCTGATGCCAATTGTCGTAATGGGGCATCTGCTCGGCGGTTTTACGCTGTTTAGCCTGCTCTGTTTGAGCTATTGGCATGTGACTCGTTATCCGTTGGCACACCGACTGGGTGACATTTCAGTATCTCGTGGATTGCGCTGGTTGGCTGGGATCACGGCATTGATAGTGGTAGCGCAGGTGGCGTTAGGGGGATGGACCTCATCAAATTACGCCGCGCTGATGTGTACTTCGCTGCCGATTTGTGAGGGAAACTGGACGCAATATTTGGACTTTGAGACGGCCTTTGAGCTTATCCAGCCCAAGAGTGAGAGTTACGAATTCGGTACTCTCGACTATGGTGCGCGAATGACGATTCATGTCACGCATCGTTTTGGCGCCATACTGGTGATGCTGTTTGTTCTCGCGTTGGTGGTCGCGCTTAAGCGTTATCGGAATACAGAGTTTACCCTCTGTGCCCATTGGCTACTTGGGCTGTTGGTCCTTCAAATCGCACTGGGAGTAAGTAACGTACTGCTCAGTTTACCTTTGGCTATTGCCGTTGCGCACAACCTTGGCGCAGCGCTGCTGTTGGTCGCCACGCTGAGAGCCAATTACTTGCTGAGCCAAGTCAGGTCGCCAACGAAAACGACGCAGCGCATCAGCCCGAGAATCGCCGCGTCTGCGATGGCGCAATCCCCAAAGCGCCAGTCAGTGATCGACATTAAGGAGAGTGCTCATGAGTAAAACCGCGACGTTTACCTCCAGCGCGGAGAAATCACTCGCGCATCACTATTTCACGCTCACTAAACCGAAAGTGGTGGCGCTGATGCTGCTTACCGCGCTGGTGGGGATGTGTTTGGCCGTGGAAGGCCCGCTACCCATACAGCAAACGGTGCTTGGGTTGGTCGGCATCGCCTTGATGGCGGGTTCAGCAGCGGCGTTTAATCACCTGATCGACCGCAGAATTGACGCGATTATGGCGCGTACTTATCAAAGGCCTCTGCCCTCTGGTCGCATCAAGGCGGTCAATGTATTTGTGTTCGCCTTTACTCTTGGCGCCGTGGGGATGGGGGTGTTGCTCTTTGGCGTCAACGCACTCACGGCTTGGCTGACGTTAGCGAGCCTTCTGGGCTACGCGGTGGTATATACGCTCTACCTCAAACGAGCGACACCGCAAAACATTGTTATCGCAGGCATCGCTGGGGCTATGCCTCCCTTACTTGGTTGGACGGCGGTCACCGGTGAGATGCACGCACACGCTTGGTTGCTGGTGATGATCATCTTCATCTGGACCCCGCCTCATTTTTGGGCGCTGGCTATCCATCGCAAAGCGGATTATGCCAAAGCCGACATCCCCATGCTCCCTGTGACCCATGGCGAGGAGTACACCAAAACCTCGATCTTGCTCTACACCGTGCTGTTGACCTTGGTGTGCTTAATGCCCGCCTTAGTCGGTATGGCAGGCACAATGTATTGGGTCGGGGCAACTCTGCTCTGCCTCGGCTTTGTTGCTCATGCCTGGAAACTGAAATTCGCTCCCACCGACAAATCAGCCATTGAGACGTTTAAGTACTCAATCTATCAGTTAATGCTGCTGTTTCTGCTGTTACTACTTGACCACTATTGGTTTGGTTAAGCAACGAGAGTGCTTGTTGTATGACCGTGGCGATATCGCTGCGTATATCCACATGGATAGCCTCCTCCTCTGTCGGGGGGACCAGGGCATCAAACTGGCTGCGCAGCATCTTCTCACCTTGAAAGTAGTGGTTTTTTCGTTGCTTAAGCCGCGACAAAATAGTGTCAAATTCGCCATTTAAGTAAACGAAGGTAAGGTTGTCCGTCTCGCTTTGAAGCCGCTGTCGATACTCCGGCTTTAGTGCAGAGCACGCCAGTACAACCTTGGAACGTTCACGGAGTAGTTGCCTTAAGGTGGCGAGCCACTCCCATCGATCCTCGTCAGTTAATGGGATGCCTTGGCGCATTTTTTCCACGTTGGCGTGAGGATGGTAATCATCGCCATCGAAAAACGTCCAGCCAAGTTGCTCTGCCATAGCCTTGCCTACTGCGCTCTTGCCGCTGCCAGAAACGCCCATTACGACAATGTTGTTACTCATTAAGTACCTCTTTAACTCATACGTCATAGGCGTAGGGTGGATTGAGTATCAAACAGAGAGCAGCGTGTTGCATCTACCTGAATACAGGTCTGATCGCCCACGCTTAGTGCTTGGTCAGAGGTCGTACGGTGGGACAACGTCAGTGATAGTGAGACTTGTGTCCAAACCAATACGTCAGAGCCCATAGGCTCAAGCAGTTCAATCTCACCTGATAATAGGTTGGATTGCGATGAGTTTGCTTCGGTGGTTATTAAGTCTTCTGGGCGAACGCCGAGTGTGACTGACTGCCCGTCTTGCACTGGGGAATAAAACGGGTAGTCGGTGACATCCAATTCGATATCTTGAGCGCTGAAGAGTATGCGATCGTTGCGAGTCGTCAATGTTCCCTCGATACAATTCATGGCAGGAGAGCCTAAAAAGGTCGCCACAAACAAGTTTTTTGGCTTGTTGTAGACGTTATGAGGGGTGTCGAGCTGCTGAATGATGCCATCTTTCATCACGGCAATTCGATCAGCAAGCGTGAGTGCTTCGATTTGATCGTGGGTGACGTAAATGATGGTTGAATTGAGGGTTTTGTGCAGTTTTTTAATTTCCAAACGCAGTTCAGCTCGAAGCTTGGCGTCTAGGTTTGAAAGCGGTTCGTCGAACAGGTAAATATCGGCATCACGTACTAAGGCGCGGCCGATCGCGACACGTTGGCGCTGGCCGCCTGATAGAGCAGAGGGTTTACGCTCCAATAATGGTTCTAGATGCAATAGTTTTGCCGCCCAAGCGACTTTCTCTTCGATGATTTTTTTATCCACACCGGCGATGCGCAGGCCAAATGACATGTTCTTTTTCACACTCATCGTAGGGTAGAGTGCGTAAGACTGGAAGACCATCCCAATGCCGCGATCTTTAGGATCAACCCAAGTGACGTCTTTGTCATCAAAATGAATGCTGCCACCACTGGTATCAATCAAACCGCCAATGGCATTAAGAAGGGTCGATTTCCCACAGCCAGATGGGCCGAGCAGGACGAGAAACTCACCGTCATCGATTGAGAGATCTAACTGGTTAACGATTTTGGTTTTTTCGTAGCTGATGTCGAGCTTATTGATATTTACGATGCCCATAGAATTATCCTTTTACTGCGCCAGAAGCGATACCACGAACGAACCAGCGTCCAGAGGCAACATAGATGATGAGTGGGACCAAGGAGGTCAGAATCGTGGCAGCCATATTCACGTTGTAGGCGCGTTCGCCCGTGGTCGTGTTAACAATATTATTGAGCTGCACGGTCATCGGTAGGTTATCGTTACCGGCGAAGACGAGGCCGATAAGGAAATCATTCCATATATTGGTGACTTGCATGATGACTGCAACAATGATGATGGGCACCGACATTGGCAACATAATGGTGAAAAACACTTTGAAGAAACCCGCACCGTCGATGCGTGCAGCATTGAAGAGTTCCATCGGGAGTGTGCTGTAGTAGTTTCTAAACAGTAGCGTCATGATTGGCATACCAAAAATGACATGCGACACCACGACACCGGTAACGGTACCGTAAATACCCAGATCGGCATAAACGCGAATCAAGGGGTATATGAATACCTGATACGGAATAAATGCGCCAAGCAATAAACAAGCAAACAATAGGTTGGCACCTTTGATGTGCCAAAATGAGAGTGCATAGCCGTTGATGGCACCAAACAGAACCGAAATTACGACGCTAGGGATAAGAATCTTAACGGAATTCCAAAAACCCACTTGCAGCCCGTTACATTCGAGTCCAGTACACGCGCTGCTCCAAGCAACTTTCCAAGCATCGAACGAAAAGGCTTGTGGGAGTGCAAAAATGGACGAGAGTCGTATTTCGTCGAGCTCTTTAAATGAGGTGACAAGCATCACGTAGAGTGGCAATAGGAAAAAGAGCGCCGTCACAGTAAGAAAACCATAGACGCCAACTCGTCCCCAAGTGGCCTTAACGCTCTTTGGGCGAGTGGCACTCGGGTGATTGAGTGCGGGCGATAGCGTGGTCGACATACGTTACCTACCTTGTCTTTTTGATGTAATTGGAATAAATGAACGGTGCGATTAAGCACAATACGGTGGTGAGCAATACCGTCGACGCGGCAGTCGCAAGACCAATGTTGGCGCGCTCAAAGAGGTTGTCCATGATGAATTTAGCGGGGACCTCACTCGATACCCCGGGGCCGCCGCCCGTCATCGCGACGACCACATCGTACATCTTGATGATACTGATAGAGAGCAAGACGACGGTGGTGATGATCATAGGGCGCAGCATGGGTAAGATAATGCTCAAGTAAACACGCCACGTTGGAATGCCATCAATCTTGGTCGCTTTCCATAAATCGCCATCGATGCCTCTTAAACCGGCCAGCAACAACGCCATGACGAGGCCAGCGCCTTGCCAAACTGCGGCAATCACTACGGTGTACAGCACCATATTGGGGTCAACAATCCAATCAAAACGAATGTGCTCGAGTCCTAATCCATTGAGCACTTGTTGTATGCCAAGCTGTGGATTGAATATCCATTGCCACACTAAGCCTGTGACGATGAATGACATGGCATAAGGAAAGAGGAAAACGGTTCTAAAAAAGCTCTCGGCTTTGATTTTTTGGTCGATGAATACCGCTAAGAGAAACCCCAAAACAAAACAGATGATGAGGAACATGAACGCAATCCACAATAGGTTCTCTAGGGAGACTAACCAGCGAGAGGTACTAAATAGTCGTTCATATTGCGCCCAGCCGACAAAGTCACTTTTGGGTAACATGCGAGAGCTGGTGAATGATAGCCTCACTGACCAAAACATGGTTCCCATGTAAGCGATAAAAACGGTCAGCGCCATGGGCAAGGCGGCGATATAGGCCAGCGCATTGCGTTTAAGGTGACGCTGTGCTGCCGAGAAGTCCATAGCCATACTCCTGAAAAAGAATGGAAAGTGAGGCCCTAATTTCGGGCCTCATCTTGATCTAGTCTCTAAGTGCTTGTTCAAACACTTTGACTGCTTGCGCTGTGGTCATACCTTGAGTATTCCACACTTCTGTCACGGCATCTTTGAGTGAGCCGTAGAGGTACTCTTCCATCAGCATTGAGCCGTCTGGAACTTGACGAGAGGACACTTTCAAAATAGCAGCGCCTTTTTGTGCACAGATATCCATGCTGGAGACATCAATGTCAGTACGAACAGGGATGGAGCCTTTTAGATTGTTGAAGGCGACTTGAGTGTCCGCTTGCAACATGGATTCAACCAGTTTTTTCTGTGCATCCACTTGTTGAGGGTCGTCCGTTTTCGGGAAGACGAATACGTCACCACCCACAATGTAGAGTGATTCATCACCCAATCCTGGGAAGCAGCCGTAATCTTGGCCGGGTACTTTCTTCGCTTGTGTAAACTCGCCTTTTGCCCAATCACCCATGATCTGAATACCGGCCTTGTCATTAATGACCAAGCTGGTGGTGTCATTCCAGTTTCGACCTGGAGAGCCAGTGTCAACGTACGGTTTGAGACGTAGGAAGGTGTCAACGACTTTATGGAAGGCTTCTGAATTGAGCGTGGCGCTGTCGCGTTTTCCGAGTGTATCAAGATAAAGCTGTTTACCACCGACATTACTCAGTACGGTCGCAAATAGGAGGTTCTCTTGCCAGTTTTGACCGCCGAGCGCCAAAGGAATGTACCCTGCGTCTTTCAGTTTATCTAGGCTAGCGAATAGCTCATCGACGGTGGTGGGCTCGTTCTCGATGCCAGCCTTATCGAAGGCTTGCTTGGAATACCAAAACCATCCCGGCATGTGAATGTTGACAGGGGCAGCGTAATAATGCCCGTCGACTCGAATGGCATTTAAGGTCGGCTCTGGAAGGATCTCTTCCCATTTGTTGGCTTTGGCGACCTCATCAATATTGTTCAGCATGCCTTCAGCGATCATTTCGCGGTACTGTTGCGACGTATTGAAGAGTGCGGCTGTGGTCGGGGAACCACCTACCATACGGTTGATCGCAGCACTACGAGCATTCGAGCCACCCGCTATCGCGCTGTCTTTCCAAACGCCACCTTGATCCTGGTAGGCTTTTGCTAAAACTTGAATGGCCGCAGATTCACCACCCGATGTCCACCAGTGCATGACTTCCGCTTCCTCTTTTGCAAAGGCGGGGGAAACAGCCAGAGCGATACTGGCCGCAAGCATTATCTTCTTAACCATAGTTAGACCTTTTTGTTTCGTTATTGTGAGTTTTCTTTTTTAGGAATCACAACTTGATCTTATTTTTGGAATCGATTCCATTTGTGTATTTATATTATCCAAATTTCGTTGGGTCTACTTTTTGTTAGTAACAACTTTGTAACCTGTGTAATGGATCACGAATTATGTAAAACGGCCATGTTAGGAGCATAAATGGGATGATATTGCCTGTTTTATGAGTAATATGGTTGAAAAGTACAAGAATCTAATAAAGTGAGTCGATAAATGGCAACCATTAAAGATGTGGCTAAACTGGCGGGTGTTGGTGTTGGAACTGTTTCCAGATATTTATCTGGAAACTCGTCAATATCGTCAAAAACGGCGGGCAAAGTGGCCTCTGCGATGGAACAGCTCAACTATCGGCCGAATAGCATGGCACGCTCACTCTCCTCTAAACGCTCAAATATCATTGGCCTTTGGGTCCCATCATTTTCAGGCTCTTTCCATCGAAAAATGCTTCAAACCATTGAGCGAGAGCTGCGTAAACGTGATAAGCACATTATCTTGGCGAATGCAGAGGATGCCAAAAGTGATGAAGAGCGCATTGCGTGCTTAGATTACCTGATCGAACGTGACTGTGATGGGATCCTTATGTCGTGTCCCGAGCTGTCCGTTTTTGAACTGGCGAAAATTGAGGCGAGATACCCCAAAGTGGTGTTCATCAACCGTCAGATCGAGGAACTTTCAGATAAATCTTTTTGTGCGAACCACTACTACGGTGGCCAATTAGCGGCACAGCATTTGTTGTCGCTGGGGCATCGCGAGATCGCGATCATTACAGGGCGAATGAGTGCGCAGGATGCACAAAGTCGTCATCAAGGGTTTATGGATGGGTTGGCTCGCCATGGGGTGCAAATTTCGGATCAGTTGGTGGAGTCGGGAGGCTACAGCTTCGAGCTTGGCGCTCAGGCGACGATCCGGCTACTTGATAAAGGCATTCCCTTCAGCGCGATATTTTGTGGCAACGATAATAGTGCGATGGCGGCCCTGTCTGTGTTGCAGCAACGAGGGATCGCCGTGGGCTCGCAAGTTTCCGTTGTCGGTTATGATGACATTGATATTGCGCAGTATACCTCTCCAGCACTGACCAGCGTACACATGCCGCTTGAAGAGATATCCCGCAATGCCTGCCATCAAATTCTCAACTTATGTTATGGCGAAGCACTGTCTATACAAACGCAGTTTGAACCCACCTTATCAGTCCGCCAATCAACCGGACCAGTTTCTCATTCTTAAGCTCAGCATTTATCTATTACTCGGGGTTACTTATGGCAAAATTTATTGAAGGCGGACAACGCTTTTCTCTTGATACACCGTCTTTACTGCCAAGTGCAGCGGGGTATTTGTGGAACAAAAAAATGATGATGCACATGAATTGTCAGGGTTATGCGGTTGCACAATACATGGACCCAGAACCACGCAAGTATGCCCACGCTCCGACAATGACAGCGACGAGTTTTATGCAGCCAGAGCAACCATACTACGCGCATCATCCCGGGCGCTTTTTCTATATTCAAGATTTTCAGTCGAACGCCTTATTTTCGGTTCCTTTTGCCCCAGTGAAAAAGAGACTCGACCGATTTGAATTTAAACCTGGAAAGTCAGATATTCAGTGGCGATGTGAACAAGAGGATTTACTCATCAACATCACGTTGACGCTCGCTACTGAGTTGACCGCAGAGTTTTGGACGGTAGAGGTCACCAACCAACGTCCACAGGCCGCAGTGCTTAAACTGACGCCTTACTTCCCTGTGGGCTACATGTCTTGGATGAATATGGGAGCGCATTACGATGAGAGGCTTAACGCAGTGGTTGCGACCTCCATTACCCCTTACCAAAAACTCGAAGATTATGAAAAGAACAAACATCTTAAAGACATTACCTATCTGGCATGCGATGTTGCACCAAGTAGCTTTGAGACCAGTCAATTGCGCTTTGAAGGGCAGGGTGGCCTGCATCAGCCTGATGCGTTAGTAGGTAGTGAGGCACTCTCAAACCAAGACAATCACTACGAAATGCCCGCATGTGTGATGCAGTTCGATCTTGAACTTAAAGCCGGTCAGACAGAAGTATTCCACTTTGTTTTTGGCCCAGCGAAGAATAAGCAAGAAATTGCAGCGGTGATTGAGCAGGGATTTGGCGAGGCAAAAGCAGCCAACGCTAGTCAGTATCAAGCGTACGTTGAATCGGGGCATGGCGTCATTCATGCATCAACGCCCGATGAACAATTTGATCACTTCATCAATCACTGGTTGCCGCGCCAAGTCTTTTATCACGGAGACACACATCGATTGACGACCGATCCCCAAACGCGAAACTATCTTCAGGATGGTATGGGGATGGCGTATGTTGATAGCCAGGTGACCAAAAACGTTCTTCTGACTGCACTTGGTCAGCAAAACAGCGATGGCGAAATGCCTGATGGAGTGCTGCTGTCGTCAGAGGCGACGCTGAAATACATCAATCAAATCCCTCATACCGATCATTCTGTTTGGTTGGCGATCATTCTGGATGCCTACCTTAACGAAACCAATGACTGGGCGATTTTTGATCAACGAGTGGGTTGGCATGATTGTGATGATATGTCGACCGTGCTTGAGCATATGAATCGCGCAATGGATCACATGTGCCAAGCGAGGGATCAACGTGGTTTGCCGTATATTGCTCAAGGGGATTGGTGTGACCCGATGAATATGGTCGGCCCCAAAGGTGTGGGTGTGTCAGGATGGTTGGCCCAAGCACTCAGCTTTGCGTTGCAAACCTGGATGCGTATTTCAATGCACATCAATGACTCTGAGACGTTGGCTCGCTACGAACGCATTGTAGATCAGTTGCACTCTGCAACCGAACAATGGCTATGGCAAGGGGATTGGTATGCGAGAGGGATAACCGATGATGGCGTGACATTTGGTGTGCCTTCAGATCGAGAAGGGCGCATTTTTCTCAATACGCAAAGTTGGGCATGGTTGGCGAATATGCCAGACAGCGATAAAACTCAGCGTATGCTTAAGGCCATCGATAGTCAGCTTAACACCCCTTACGGCATGATGTTATGTGCTCCTGCCTTTACCGCAATGAGAGAAGATGTTGGACGCGTCACTCAAAAATGGCCGGGTTCTGGTGAAAATGGGTCCATCTATAACCATGCTGCTGCCTTCTATGCCGCCAGTCTTTATCACATTGGCGAGCAAGATCGCGCGTTTGAAGTGCTCAGAAAAATGATTGCTGATCCCACGGACGAGACCTTCGAGAGACGAGGTCAGTTGCCGGTTTACATCCCGAATTACTATCGCGGCGCATACCATCAGTTTCCTGAATCCGCTGGCCGATCTAGCCACCTATTTAATACAGGAACAGGGGCTTGGTTTTACCGAATGGTTGTTGAGCAATTGTTCGGCTTAAAAGGTACGTCATCGGGCCTGTTAGTCGACCCTCATCTACCATCTGATTGGGCACATGCGGCGGTGACGCGGGCTTTTCGCGGAGCGACATTCCATGTACGTTACCAAAAAATCAAAGAGTTGGAAGATGCGAGAGTAGAGTTGAATGGAAAGGTGATGCCAACCAATGTGATAAATCACATCGAGGCAGGGCAAGTCTATGAAGTGAATGTGTACTTCGTGTCTTGATAGGGCAAATGGGTGTAATTTTATTTGTACACCCGGTGTAAAAATTAAAAAATGCACAAATGTTGCCTTTTAAATAAAATAATGCTTGCAAGCCTTGTTTTTGGCAGATAAGTTACTGGGAACAGAGTGACGAGAGATTGAACATTTTTGCATCACTGTCTTTGATGCTGTGTTCAGGCCAAGAAAATAGGAAGAAGTAAGCGATGTTTCAAACTGATGATGTACGAATTAACCAAGTAAAAGAGTTATTACCCCCTGTTGCTGTTTTAGAGAAGTTTCCGGCGACTGAGTCTGCTTCTTCAACCACGTTTCGTTCGCGTGAAGCGATTTCTAATATTTTAAAAGGCGATGATGACCGTTTGTTGGTCATCATTGGGCCTTGTTCTATTCATGATCCTGAAGCGGCGTTGGAATATGGTCAGCGTCTTAAAGTTCTGCGCGATGAGTTAGGCGATCGTCTTGAAGTCGTGATGCGCGTGTATTTTGAGAAGCCGCGTACCACCGTTGGCTGGAAAGGCTTGATCAACGACCCGTACTTAAATGACTCATTTGCGATCAATGATGGTTTGCGTATGGGGCGTAAATTACTGTTGGATTTGACCGACATGGGCATGCCCACCGCAAGCGAATTTTTAGACATGATCACCCCGCAGTATGTGGCGGATTTGATCAGTTGGGGCGCGATTGGCGCACGCACGACAGAGTCGCAAGTGCACCGTGAACTCGCCTCGGGTCTCTCTTGCCCGGTTGGATTTAAGAACGGCACGGATGGCAACATCAAGATCGCGTCTGATGCAATTCGAAGCGCTGGCGCATCGCACCACTTCCTTTCGGTGACTAAATTTGGCCATTCAGCCATTGTCGAGACAGCAGGCAACCCAGATTGCCACATTATTTTGCGTGGCGGTAAAGAGCCAAACTACAGCGCCGATCACGTCGGCACCATCAAAGCGGAGCTGGAAGCCTCAGGTTTGCCACAAAAAGTGATGATCGACTTTAGCCATGCGAACAGTTCAAAGCAGTACCAAAACCAGATGGTTGTGGCAGAGGACGTGGCAGGACAAATTGCAGGCGGTGAAGACGCAGTATTTGGTGTGATGATTGAATCTCACCTGGTGGAAGGTCGCCAAGATTTGGTGGCGGGCTGTGAGCTGACTTACGGTCAATCGATTACCGATGCGTGTATTGGTTGGGATGATACCGAGAAGGTATTGCGCCAACTCGCTCAATCGGTCGAAACGCGTCGTAATAACCGTTAATTCTCACCTTCTTGAACTCTTTCCAAGAAAAACGGGCTCCGCGGAGCCCGTTTGCTTTTCTATTGCACTCGCTAATGTACGTTAGCGGCTAGTGTTCTCATTCACTCTTTACTCGCGCTTGGTACCGACAAAAGCAACAATGACCTTGTCGTCTCCTAAGGTGCGAGAGAAGACGTACTCTTGGTTGTTGTCAATCACGCGGTGTACTCCGCCGCCAATCGCTGGGTGATTCTGACGAAATTGACCCACACGCTGCCAGTGCGCAAGAAGCGCCTGGCGCTCTTTATCCAGTGTCCAAAGCATGTCTGAGCGTGTCCCTTGATGGAAGTCATCGGCATAAGGGCCTATTTCACGTCCCACTTCATCGCCGTAATAGACTTGGACCGCCCCCGGGCTGAGCAGCAGCGCGTTGGCCGCACTACGCTGCACATCAAGCGAGTTGAACCGGCTGAAAAACAGTTCGGTATCGTGTGATGACATGTAGCTCACCGGGGTAAAGTCCGGTGTTTCTTGCATGGAATCTGCGTAGTTTTGATAGGTGCTTTGCATCTTGCTAAAACACGCTGCGCCCTTATCCATTTTCTTTTGTAGATCAAAGTTGATTAGGGCATCAAAGCCTTGGTCGGCATAGGGAGAGCGGTAAGCCGAGTGTCCCCAGACTTCGCCCATCATCCAAAACGGCTCGCCCGATTGACCATTGGCTTCACGCCATTGCTCTAAGCTTGTGCTGGCTTGTTCTTTGAGTCGTTGCCATACTTCGCCCTCGACGTGTTTGACGGTATCAACACGAAAACCATCAATACCAAAACGTTTAACCCAGTCACTCTGCCATTCAATCAGATAATCGGAGACGCGATAATTATCGCGGCGTTGAACGCGTGTGCCCGGGTTGTCCAATAGCCATTGCGGCGGTGTCACAAATTGTTGTGATTCAGTACGGAAATCAGGTAACCCAGCCAGTGTCATTTCGATGTCGCTTGAGCCCGGTGCAGGGTAGCCCGGTAGGCCCGCTCTGACCCAATCGCCACCCCACCAAGATTGCCATTGTGGGCTGTTGTAATCGATGGCTTGGTGGAAACTGTGCCAATTCTCATCGCCGTTTGGTTGCCAATCTTGCCAAGTGGCCGGCATTTTACCCGCATTGACGACGTCGATGTTGTCGGTTTGCAGATCGGCTAAGGTGGCGTACCCCGAATGATTGATCACGGCATCGAGGAAAATCTTCATACCGCGTTTGTGGGCTTCGGCGACTAAAGTTTTCAGGTCTTCCTCTTGGCCAAAGTTGGCGTCAATTTTCGTGAAATCACGTGTCCAGTAGCCGTGATAGCTGTAAAACGGGAAGCTGCCCTTTTCGCCGCCACCGACAAAGCCATGCACCTGTTCTACTATGGGCGATAGCCAAATCACATCCGTTCCTAAGCTTTGAATGTAATCGAGTTTTTCTATCACCCCTTTAAGATCGCCGCCGTGGAAGGTGCCCACTTCATCTTTGCCATCCTTGCGACGACCGTAGCTGGCATCATTACTGGTATCGCCGTTGTGGAACCTGTCCACCATCGCGAAATAAATGTTGGCGTTGCGATAGGTAAAGTCGCGCTCGACGGGTTCGGTGAGCACTGGCTCAAGGAGTAGGACGCCACCACTGCTCTCACTAGGTTCGAGTGAGACTTGACCGCCCCGTACGGTGACGATTTGACCGCTCAAGGCCTCTTTTAGCTCGGTACCATCGGGGAAGGTATCACCTAAGTTTAACGTGACGGGGCCACCCACGTATTGACGACAATTCACATCCGGCAGTGGCCGTTTGAATGTAGTGGTGGTGTTTTTCTTCGCTTCGCGGGCGATCACCAATGTATTTGCTTCGGCGTCGTATTCGAAGGAGTAATCGCCGCTAAAGCGGATATTGACGGGCAGAGTCGTTGCCGTTTCACAGTTCAGGGCAATCGGCTGCCTGAACTTGACCTGCTCGACATTTGTGGTGGGGCAATCACCACCGGTAGCGGAAATGTGTAGCGTATACTCTTGCTTGGGCAGCGGTAAGACCAAGGGCGTATCGCTATTGAGAGGAAAATCTCGGCTGGTGGTTGTGGTTGAGAGAGTGAGCGTGGGTGACGCGAATGCAGTCGCACTCAACAGCCCACCAATCACTATGTAGTGTGGTTGATATCGTTTCACGTTCTGTCCTTGTTGTTTTTTTAGACAGAATACTGCGAACGAAGCGGCACCACATCCTACCCCCGATCTACGCCCTAAATTTTGCTCTTAGTCACAGTTCTTTCGGGCTGTGACGATGAAGAAATTGCAGCATCGACGCCTGGTCAAGATAGCCATCGGATTTTTTATGGGCGCGTAAATATTGGTATGCCGCGATCACCTTGCGATGTTGCTCGATGGGCTCTGGTGTTTGGCCCATGACGGTCTCATACGCCATGGTGTAGGCAGGCATATCGACCACTTCCGCTTGTCTGTAGAGATACCCGCACCCTGTGGCTAACCACTCCAGTGAGCAGTTGGCTTTCATCGCGATCTGATTCGCTTTGGCCAAGCTAGGTTCGCTGCCTTTGAGATATTTGCGAATCAGGGCTTCGGAGAGCTCAACCCGACGCGCAAAACCAGAAATGGACTCTTCACCGATGAGGGCTTGAAGACGCAGTGCAAAACTCATTTTCGTACTCCAGTTCGAAATTCTGCACAGTATACGTTGTAGGTTGAAACAAACAAGAATAGGGTAGAAGCGTTCTTTTTTTAGGAGGTAAAAGATGGTGTCTAAAGTAACAATTGCGCCGCAGGGGCCCGAATTTTCACAGATGATTCAAGGCTACTGGCGTTTAGCAGAATGGGGTATGACGCCGCAAGAGCGTTTGACGTTCCTTAAGCAGCACATTGAGCTAGGTGTAACCACGGTAGACCATGCGGACATTTACGGTGGCTACGAGTGTGAGCAGCTGTTTGGTGAAGCGTTGAAGCTGGATCCTTGTGTACGCGACCAAATTGAGATTGTCACTAAGTGCGATATCAACTTGTGCGTGGATAAGTTCCCGCAGCGTAAAGTGAACCACTACGACACCAGTGCGGCCCACATTTACCAATCAGTGAACAATTCACTAGAGCGTTTGGCAGTGGAGCAGATTGATGTATTGTTGATCCATCGTCCAGATGCCTTGATGGACGCAGACGAAGTGGCAGAGGCTTTTGCCGAGCTGCGCAAAGTGGGTAAAGTGAAGCACTTCGGTGTATCGAACTTTTCTCCTCGTCAGTTCGAACTGCTGCAATCGCGCGTTTCACAGCCTCTGGTGACCAATCAGGTGGAAATTAACCCACTCAATTTTGATGTTGTCCATGACGGCACCCTAGATCAAATGCAAATGCTTCGCACGCTACCGATGGCGTGGTCTTGTCTTGGTGGAGGCAGTATCTTCAGTGGTGACACAGAGCAAGCTACTCGCGTGCGTGATGTACTGGAAGCGATCCGCGCTGAAATCGGCGCAAGCAGCATCGATCAAGTGATTTACGCCTGGGTACGTCGTCTACCGTCGAATCCGCTGCCTATTATCGGTTCAGGTAAAATTGAGCGAGTGAAATCAGCCGTCGAGTCACTACAGTTCGAGCTGACACGTGAGCAGTGGTATCGTGTTTGGGTCGCATCGAAAGGGCACGGTGTGCCATAGAAACCGCAAAAGAAAAATAATAATGAGAACAGAGTCAGCATTTGCTGGCTCTTTTTGTTTTATCGTCCCCTATACTGAAAGTGTTCAATATCACTGTTGAGACTGTGGCTAATAAGCTTAATCTTTGCTTACTCTCACTTTGATATTGAGTGATGATGCTAGATGTGCACGTTTTTTGCTCTTCTAAAATTACAACTCTAAAAATAAATATACCGTTTCAGTCAGTTCGCTCCTGTGCAACATCCGTATCCACTCAAAGAGGTGGGACGCTACTACACAAAGGGAAATGTTATGGACGTAGAAGTCATTCGCCAGCCTAGTCGTGTCAAAGAAGTGAATGGTGATGTGGTTATCGCTTCGCCAACTGGCGAGGCGCGCAAAGCGCTAGTCGGTGAGAATATTAACATTGGTGAGATGATCATTACGGCCAAAGGCGGGAGACTCATTCTCGAAGACGTATCAGAAACACTGTTTATTGATGAAAACTGCGTCAGCTGTATTGAACCAGGTGACGGATTTGGATGGGCAACTGCGCCAGTCAGCGGCGATATTCAGGTTGATGATACGCTACTTGGTGAAGGCGCACTTAGCGGTGATGAATTGGCGGCAATTCAAGAGGCAATTCTTGCGGGCGCTGACCCGACGGCCATTTTAGAAGCGACCGCTGCGGGGGCTGGGGCGAGTGGCTCAGCCAACGGCGGCTTCATTACGATCGCGTACAATAATCCCGAAGTGCTGGCTAGCACCTTTTTCGAAACGGCGGGTTTTAATGCTCAGGTCCAGTCTGAAACGCAAGACACTGGACGCCGTTTTCAATTTGCCCAAGGTGGAGAGAGTACGGCAACCACACTGCCTGAAGGTTCGTTATCTCTCGGTACCTATCCTGCTACTATTGTCAGCAGCACACTTATCACCGCTGGGGATCTCGCTCTCGATCCCGAGTCTTTTGTACCTGAGAGCTCGTCCGTAGCCGCTCTGCTGACTGAACTCAATAGTGACATTACCTCGAACGGCGAGGATGTCCTGTTTTCCTATAATGACTCGCAAAATGCAATTATTGGTGTCAATGAACAAGGGGAAGTATTACGCATTGAGATTGACGCGACCAGCGTTGGCCGAGATGTGGTTCTGGAGGTCACCACGACGCTGAGTCAGCCGATCGATCATCTTCCGTCAGTGGCGGGAGGGTTAGTGGCATATAATGACGACCAAATCACGATTAACGTTGAGATTCAGGGGGCGGATGCTTCAGGTAACCTATTGCGCTCCCCCATTAGTGTGAGCTCGGTCATCAGTGACGGTGAGGAGGCTATACTTGCCCCTATCGACGGTCAAACGGCTCTAGAATCAAGTTTGGCGACGGGCACGGAGGCTGGCAGCGGCGGCGCGATCGTATCAGGAACCATAGCCGGTCAGCTTGGCAGTGATCAAGTGGTGGATGTACGCCTCGACGTCGAGGCATTCAACCTGAGTCAACAAGCCAGTGGTCTCACCTCTTCTGGGCAAATTGTGACCTTAGAGGCCAATCCTTTACAGCCGGGTGGATACGTTGGATTTGTGTTACAAGGTGCGGAGCGAGTCGATGTCTTTTCCCTCACCATTGAGGGAGTCAGCAACCTGAGTTCTGGCGGCTTTGAAGCCGCGTACCAATTCGAACTGCTTGCGCCGCTCGACCATTCAGAGCAGGGCAAAGACGACGTTTTGGTTTCATTGCCTGTTTTCGCGATTGATGCCGATAACGATACTACCGCTAATAGCAATTTAGTCATTACAGTCGTGGATGATGTTCCTTTGGTATCCGATGCTGAGATTGCCGTGATCGAGCCGGATGCACCATACGGCAACGAATCACAGCCTATCACTCTTATCAGCGCGTCGGGCGCCGAGCAAGGCGTGGTGACGCAGTTCACCTTTGATGGCGGCGACCCGATTACGTTAGTCGGCGGTCAAAGTGAATACTTGGTCACCGATGGCAAAGTGATCGTCTCTGCCGATGGCACGCTCTCGTTTGCGCCAGATAGAAACATCGACCACTCAACCAGTGACGTGGTGAGCCATACCTTAATCGCAACCATTGAAGATGGCGATGGTGATGTGTTGACCAGCACGGTCACTATCGATATTCGCGATGGGAATGACCCTGTCATCACTCAAATCGAGACCGCGCAAGTCTCAGAGTCTGGTTTAACCGGTGGCACGCAAGTAGGCCAAATCGCGGTGCAAGACAGCGGTACCATCACCATCGATGTCGGCAGCGATGACATTGCCGCGCTGACACTCGATATCACGAGTTTTACCGAGCAATCGACACTGCAAGCGCAGGGGCAAACCGTGCGCTTGATAGAAGATCCGGATGTGCCCGGCCAATATCAGGGGGTGATTACCGTTGACGGGCAAGATGAGCCAGTGTTTGAGGTCTCGCTCAATCAAACCACCCTTAAAGATTACACCTTTACCTTGCTCAGACCGCTCGATCACAGCGGTGACAATGATGAGAGCTTGGTGATTCACTTGCCGGCGAGGGCGGTGGACAGCGATGGTGATGAATCAGCCTCGGTGAATCTCGCGATCACAGTTAATGACGACATTCAGACGGTGGTGGATGGCGAGATAGCTGTTACTGAGCCAGATACGCAGTACGATAACGAATCACAGCCGATTACGCTCATCAGCGCGTCGGGCGCCGAGCAAGGCGTGGTGACGCAGTTCACCTTTGATGGCGGCGACCCGATTACGTTAGTCGACGGTCAAAGCGAATACTTGGTCACCGACGGCAAAGTGATCGTCTCTGCCGGTGGCACACTCTCGTTTGCGCCAGACAGAAACATCGACCACTCAACCAGTGACCTGGTGAGCCACACCTTAGTGGCGACCATTGAAGATGGCGATGGTGACGTGTTGACCAGTACGGTCACTATCGATATTCGCGATGGGAATGACCCTGTCATCACTCAAATCGAGACCGCGCAAGTGTCAGAGTCCGGTTTAACCGGTGGCACGCAAGCAGGCCAAGTCGCGGTGCAAGACAGTGGCACGATCACCATCGATGTCGGCAGCGATGACATTGCCGCGCTGACACTCGATATCACGCGCTTTACCGAGCAATCGACACTGCAAGCGCAGGGGCAAACGGTGCGCTTGATAGAAGATCCGGATGTGCCCGGCCAATATCAGGGGGTGATTACCGTTGACGGGCAAAATGAGCCAGTGTTTGATGTCTCGCTCAATCAAACCACCCTGCAAGATTACACCTTTACCTTGCTCAGACCGCTCGTTCACAGCGGTGATAATGATGAGAGCTTGGTGGTTAACTTGCCGGTGGTCGCGGTAGACAGCGACGGTGATGACTCGGCGTCGGTGAATCTCGCGATCACAGTCAATGACGATATTCAGACGGTGGTGGATGGCGAGATAGCCGTTACTGAGCCCGATACGAAGTACGATAACGAATCACAGCCCATTACGCTCATCAGCGCGTCGGGCGCGGAGCAAGGCGTGGTGACGCAGTTCACCTTTGATGGCGGCGACCCGATTACGTTAGTCGACGGTCAAAGCGAATACTTGGTCACTGACGGCAAAGTGATCGTCTCTGCCGATGGCACACTCTCGTTTGCGCCAGACAGAAATATCGATCACACAGCCAGTGACGTGGTGAGCCACACCTTGGTGGCGACCATTGAAGATGGCGATGGTGACGTGTTGACCAGTAGGGTCACTATCGATATTCGCGATGGGAATGACCCTGTCATCACTCAAATCGAGACCGCGCAAGTGTCAGAGTCTGGTTTAACCGGCGGCACGCAAGCAGGCCAAGCTGCGGTGCAAGACAGCGGCAAAATCACTATCGATGTCGGCAGCGATGACATTGCCGCGCTGACACTCGATATTGCGCGCTTTACCGAGCAATCGACACTGCAAGCACAGGGGCAAACGGTGAGCTTGATAGAAGATCCGGATGTGCCTGGCCAATATCAGGGGGTGATTACCGTTGACGGGCAAGATGAGCCAGTGTTTGAGGTCACGCTCAATCAAACCACCCTGCAAGATTACACCTTTACCTTGCTCAGACCGCTCGATCACAGCGGTGATAATGATGAGAGCTTGGTGATTCACTTGCCGGTGGTCGCGGTAGACAGCGACGGCGATGACTCGGCGTCGGTGAATCTCGCGATCACCGTCAATGACGACATTCAGACGGTGGTGGATGGCGAGATAGCTGTTACTGAGCCCGATACGCAGTACGATAACGAATCACAGCCGATTACGCTTATCAGCGCCTCGGGCGCCGAGCAAGGCGTGGTGACGCAGTTCACCTTTGATGGCGGCGATCCGATTACGTTGGTTGAGGGTCAAAATGAATACTTGGTCACCGACGGCAAAGTGATCGTCTCTGCCGATGGCACACTCTCGTTTGCGCCAGACAGAAATATCGATCACACAGCCAGTGACGTGGTGAGCCACACCTTAGTGGCGACCATTGAAGATGGCGATGGTGATGTGTTGACCAGTACGGTCACTATCGCCATAAAAGATGGCAACCTTCCTGTGATCACTCAAGTGTCTGGTGGTAGTGTCTTTGAGGCGGGCCTTTCAAGCGGTTCAGGTGGAGAGAATACAGATCTCGACGTCAGAGGTACCGTCACCATAACGACAGGCAGTGACGATATTGCCAAACTGGCGTTCGATGTGGAGCAGTTTAATGATCTCAATAACGAAGGTCTCTACTCGTCTGGTCAACGTATTTTGGTTGAAGAAAAGTCTACTGAGCCAGGCAGTTATCTCGGCTATATCGAACTTGATGGTGAAAAACTACCCATATTTGAGCTGGGTTTAGGTCAGCCGTCGCTGAGTGACTATCACTTTACCTTACTGGCTAATATTGATCACACCGTGCAAGGTCGCGATAGCCAGATCATTGCTTTACCTATTGTCGCGATAGATGCTGATGGCGACGCGTCTTTAAGCGCAGACATTGAAATCAGTGTCACCGATGATATTGCCAGCATCGACGGATTAAGTAATACCAGCGAATGGAATGTCGAAGAGGCCAATATTGAGGGCAGTGGTGCATTGGTTGAAGGGCAATTGGAATATACGCCGGGCGGGGATGGCGTGGTGAGCTTTGGGCTCAGCAATCTCGCTCAGACTCAAATTGGCCTGACTTCGGGCGGCACTCCTGTCGTCATTCAACTGATTGAAGGAGCAGATGGAACGACAAGCTATCAAGGTGTCGCCAATCAGCAACCCGTCTTTACTTTAGTTCTTGGTGATGACGGCAGTTATCGCTACGAGCAACTGAGGGCTTTAGACCATGCTGAAGGTTCCGATGTTCTGACGATACCTTTTGAGGTGGTGGTTGTGGACGGCGATGGGGATCGCTCTTCTGCATTTCGTCTCGGAATCAATGTTGCAGATAACACACCTACATTAAGCGCTTGGAGCGGGGACAATGCCGTCGATGAGGATGACATTGATGCTATTGGGTCAGATCAAAGTGATTCCAGTCGCGTCTTGGGGCAGTTTGTTGTCGATGACGGTGTGGATGGCGTCACTGAGTACCGCTTAATGGATGCGGGCGCCATTTTGGCCGGAGTTAGCTCCGGTGAAGATAGTCTAGTCTGGCAAGACGTGGTTAACACTGGCTCCACATGGAGCTACACCGCCGTCACCGCAACCAATGCCACCCCGGTTTTCCGAATGACATTTGATACGCAAGATGACAGTTATGCGTTCGAGTTGTTGGGGCCAATTGATCATCCGGTCGCAACCAGTGAAGACGATGTGACGCTCTACTTCACTGTAGCTGCGGTAGATTATGATCACGATGCAAGCAACATTCTGACACTCCCGATTGTGATTACTGACGATGTTGCAACCTTGGCTGACCAATCCATTACCAAAGTAGAGGGTAGTGGTTTTGGTACTACCAGCAGCTTTTTTGACCAGATGACGGACCAAGGGGCTGATAGTGCTGAACTAACGCGCCTAGAAGGCGGAGTCAGTGGTGATGGCAATCCGATCGTATTTAGAGTCTCAGCCAATACCTATGAAAGCGCCATTGAACTCTCGAGTGGGCAACAAACTGTGCGAGTGTTTGAGCAGCTAAGTGGGGATGACGCCCCCAGACAGTTGGGTGTGCTGCGTATTAACAGCGATGGTTCGGTTCAATTTAAAGCCAATGGTTATTTGGATCATGATGGTGACGACATCACGTTCAGTGTCCATGCCATTGCGACTGATGGCGATAACGATATCGATCAAGCGACGTTAGATGTCACCATCACAGACAGAAACGCACGCACGATCAATTTAAATGTCACCACCTTTGAAGATGCCGGCCGAGATGCATCTATTGTTTACGCGGCTGGTGATGAACCCGAGCGCGAGAACACCTATGACAATCAATCAGAGCTTGACAATGCACCGACAAAATTGAGCGTGCAGGTCAATCTCTATGATGTCGATAATGACGAGTCGATTGGCGCGTTGACCATCATTGGTGGTAATTACGCAGGGACATTCTATTACCAAGACAGTACTGGTGTATTCCACGCCATTAAACAGGATACAGATGGAAAACTGCGTTTAGATGGCGGTGAACTGGTGCAGAGCCAAGCTCAAGATGGCAATAATGTCATTGCCACTATTGATAACCTCTACTTTGTTCCTGATCGTAACTTGGCCACCAATGGCAATATGACTGTGCGGTATTCACTGGATATTCTCAATGGTACCGAAGTCGATCACAGCGTGGTTGGCCGAATCCGAATTGACGTTCAGTCGGTGGCAGACATCGCTGTTTGGGATGAAGCAAATAGCATCGATCACTATGAAGTGCTTGAGGATGATCGTAACGTCACACTGACTCTACACGCCCAGACCCAAGACACCAGTGCGCCAGAGACCATTACGTATGAACTTCGAGCAGTGACGGGAGACTTCGAACTGCTCGACAAAGACGGTCAGCCGCTGACGGTAAATAGTGATGGTGTCTATCTTGTTTCTTCCAGCGATATCAACTCGATTCAGATTGATCCTGCGGAGCACTTTTCGGGGCAAATTCAACTGAGTGTGGTTGCAATCAGTGAAGAAGAGGTGAATCCATACATCGACGGGTCTGTCGATAAGTCGACGGCCCGCTCCGAAGCGAAGACCATCACTATAGATGTCGCGCCGCATGCCGATACCGGTACCCTCAAAGTGAGCCGGATTCGTATCAATGAAGACAACATTGCAGACCCAGACAATACCGATCTGCAAGGCAATCGTGATCCATTGACGTTGGATGAGGTGATTGAAATGTTGCCTTCGGCAGACGCAGATGGTTCTGAAGCTCTCTTCGTGCGCATTGCCAATATCACCCAAGGTGCGTCGCTGGATTGGGTCGGTACAGGCGACAGCCCAATTGTGGAGGTCAACGTCGATGGCGTAACGTACCAAGAGATCCCATATGCCCTGATTTCACAGGTTGAAGTCGTGCCCGCTGCGCACAGCAATGAAGATTTCCGCTTTGAAGTGACTGGTATCGTGAGAGATAGTGCGTCACTGTCTAACGATGCCACGTTGAGTGCTACTCACGACGCCTACATTGGGCCTAAAGTGGTCAATGTTGAAGTGAAAGGGGTGGCCGATGTCCCGATACTTAACGACCAATTTGATTCGGGCTGGGTGTCGGTAAGCGACAATGGCCAACTGCGTATCGAAACGACCATTGAAGAGAGTCAGGATGCGCGCAATTTTGCTCAGCTCGATTTTGAAGTGCTCTCAGGAGAGAAGGCGCAAGCGCTAACGGATAACTCAGAGACGCTCAGTGTGATTTTGTCGAACATTCCACAAGGGGTGGTGATAGAGGATACGGAGGGGAGTGTTATTGACTTAAACTTCGTCGGCTATGTGGATGGTCAACCTAGCTACGAGGCGAACATTACTGGTGCTATCAATGATTCCGGCATCGTTATTCGCCCTGTCGACTCTTCAACCCAAAATATCGATATTACTGCCACCATTGTCGTCACAGAAAATGACGGGCATAGCTTGAGTTTTGACACGGGCATCCGCGTCAATGTCGCCCCTGTCATTGATGCCTCAGAGCAATACACCAACCGTTCGGTGGGGAACGAGGACTCCGCTATTAACATCGATTGGCACCCCAAAGGGAGCGACTATATCGATAGCGACGAGCACTTCACGTCGATCACGATCTCTGGCATTCCAAGCGGGGCGATAATTAACGTCAACAACCCAGACGTCAGTGTCGACGTGACACAAGACGCCAATGGGGTAAGTACTTTGGTAATCAAACCAAACGAACTTAGCCATGAGGCGTTCACACAAGTGGCTTTAGACGCGGATTTTATTCAGATCACCCCTGCCAAAGATGCCAGTACCAACTTCACGCTCTCGACAAGCGTCGAGATAGAAGAGCGCGATGTCGAATACACCAGTGATGATATTGTCGGCGAAGGCGGTCGTGTCAGCGCGACACTCACAGGCTCAATAGAAGTGGTGGTGCGTCCAGTCGTCGAGCCACAAGATGAAAATAATGGCCTGCGTTTATCTAATGAGCAAGGCGTGGTGTTTGAACCTCTCACTTTGGGGATGGATGGGCAGCTAAACTATGTGCCGATCGTCGCGACTTCGGGGGCGATTACGTTTACCACCAATCAAGACAATCCTGCGCTGAATGGTGAAGTCATTATCTCGTATCAAGAGACGGACAACTCGTCTGTCGAGCTGGTCTCTCAAGTGGTGCTTGAACTGAGTTATGTGCCAGATCCTAATAATCCGCTTAGCGATCAGACGTTGCCCGATTCTGTCCTCGATCAGTTACTGGTAACAGGGGCGGCCTATGAAGGCAATGGGCGCTGGGTGATCACTGACGAGAGTAATTTCAGTGTCAAAGCACCAGAAGGGCTTAACTTTGGTGATATTGATTTAACCGGTACCAATGAGCTCCAGATGACCTTGCACACCCAAGTGGTTGACCCCGGTGACCTTGATGTCAATGGTAACCTCTTGGAGCCGAATGAATCTTCGGTTGGCGGTCAGCGCTCAACCAGTGTCGTGATCGCCTTTGATAAACAGATAATTCCGGGTGATGAGGGGGCCGCAGAGATCGCCATCACAGAAGATCAGATTGTTACCGCGCAAGAAGATACGGTTGTCAATCTCGGTCAGCAGATGACCACACTGGGCGTTTTGTCGTTGAGCGGCGCTATCGATGGCTCGCCTGATGAGGTCACCTTGGTTTTTGAGCCGAATGTTGAGATAGGCGGCGTTCCTTATCCGATCATTATTCAAGGCGGCGATGTCGATTTTGTTAACGGTAAGTTTGTTTATCAGACGCAATACAATGACGGCGCTTTGGGGTCGATCGATGGATTGTCGCTTGTGCTGCCAAAAGATTACTCCGGCGATTTTCTATTGCCGTTTACGGTAATCAGCAAAGACACCACGAGCGGCGATGAAAATGTCGCGTCTGCCAGTGTGATCGTGCAAGTCGTCCCTGTGGCCGATGTGGAGAGTGGTAACAGCGCCAAACCGAGTTTTTCTATCGATGTTCTAGGTTCACTGGACGACGACATGAGCGCTATTGACGCTGATAACAACGGCCAATCCGATTCTATCGGCTATGAAGACAGTTACATTCAGCTCGCCGTCACCCACGCCATTGCCGATCAATTGAACGGTGAGACTGAAGGTGGCCAAGAAACCTTGAATCAAGTGACGTTGACGCTGGCCGATTCTAACGTCGGTGCCTTTTATCAAGTGGTCGATGACGGAACAGGTGGTCAAGTTTATCAATGGGTAGGCACCTCGGTCTCATTTGACCAACAAGCTATCGATGAGGGCGCATTGAAAACGTTATTGTTTAAACCAGCCCTAAACTATCCGTCTGCAGATGGCAATAATCAGGTGGTGGTGAATATTAGTGGTGAAGTTGTGGATCGCGCGATCTTCAATCAGCTACCGTCAACCGGAGAGGCCAGCGATAGCCAAACCTTCACTACGTCGGTGAGCTTCGAGGTTGTGCCTGTTGTCGATGACGTGATTGTGTCTGGGCCTGGTAACTCGGCGGACACGATAGAGATTGAAGGCAATGAAGATGAACTTATTGCACTTAGCGCATCGGGGCCGATCGATATTGCGCTCACCGACGACGATGGCTCCGAGCAATTCGTTTCGATCAAGTTGACCGGGGTACCCGAGGGATTTTTGCTGCTCGCCGATGCGGATAGTGACTACAGTGTGAAAAACAACGGTGATGGTGTGTGGAGTGTGCGTTTGCCATCTGCGCAGATGACTCATGTGGATTTGAGTGGAATATCACTTCAAGCGCCGAAAGACTTCAGTGGTACGGTAGAGTTCAGCCTAACGGTATTTACTCAAGAGTCACTACTGGGTGTACCAACGGAAGTGACTGCTCCGCTGCCCAAATTTGTCGTCACTGTGAATCCGATAGGCGATGATGTCGACCTCGACAGCACGGATCGTATTGAAGGCTTGGAAGGGGATAACATCGATATCGAGGTGGACGCGTCAGTGATCGACAATGTGTTCAGCGCTTCGAGCATTTCTGGGGTGAATGAAAATGGCCCAGAAACCCTGCGCGTCACCGTCACTGATGTGCCTGAAGGCGCGAGTATTTACTATCCCGATGGCGTGACGCTAGCGCAGTACGACGACGCGACACTCACATGGGTGCTGAATATCGATGCGCAGCATCTAGATAAAATCGTGTTCAATTCAGGCGATCGTAACAGCGACAGCCAAAGTGTGACGGCTATTGATAAGCCTTTGACAATTAAAATCCAATCGGTAGACAGCGACGCGCAAGGTGTAGAAGTACTAGGCACTCCGGCTGAATTTTCCGTGATGCTGCTTATCGATGCTGTGAACGATCAACCAAGGTTCGTCAATGTTGTTGACGTCGATACCTTAGAAGACACGTCAGTGGCACTCAACACTTTGCAGATTGATGACATCGATAGCGCACTCGATGATCCCGATGCTATGTATCATCTTACTCTAAGTGTGGACAAAGGCTCATTACTGGTACTTAGTGATGCGGAGCTCGTTTATGGCTTGACTGCAGTGCAAGGGAGCGACGGTCAATGGATTCTGGAAGGCACTCAGGCGAACATCAATGCTGCGCTTGCGGCGTCTGCGATCGTCTATCAGCCAGCGGACAATGCGAACGATTTGAATAGTGGCGGTCCTGCTCTCGTCACTGCCGAAGTGAACGATTTAGGTAATTTTGGTTTAGTCGATGATACCGACGAGTCAACCAGCCAGAGTGCGCAAACCTCGTTCGCGATTCGAGTCAGTGAAGTCAATGATCAGCCTGTCGCGGCTTCGCTAGATTTAGGCACCATGTCTGAAGAAGGCTCGATAGTCATTAGCGCGCAGTCACTGATTGATGCCAGCTCAGATATTGATGGCGATACGCTGAAGGTAATCAATCTTCAACTGATGGAAGGGGAAGGAAGCTTGATTGCAAGCTCTGACGGTTTATCTTGGACTTTTACTGCAGGTGAAAACTATTCAGGTCCGGTGCGGTTTAGTTATACCATCGAAGACAATGGTCAAACCCAAGGCAGTGATGATTTTCTTCAAGATACTGCGGAGCTGCAACTGCATGTTCAAGGCGTGAGTGACATACCGACACTGAGTATTGCCCCAGAAAATGAGGCGATCAGACACATCACTGCCAGTCAAAGCGTCAGCAATCAAGGTATTGCGTTACTCGGTATTGTCGCAGCACTCACTGACAGTAGTGAAGAGCTCAGCCTATTGGTTGAGGGGGTGCCAGAGGGCGCAATACTCAGTAGCGACAGCGGTACGGTAGTCAACGAGAGTGGGGATTGGTATGCCAGTGTCGATGCGATTAATTCTCTAGAAATACAAAATGTTAGCTTAGGTGAGCATTCCTTGACGTTAACCGCCGTGTCGACGGAAGTTGATGAGGGCATTGGAATCGACAGCGCTTTCTCTGAACCCATCAATTTGTCACTGACGGTGGTAGAGGATACCAGTGACATTGATGGTTCGTCGCAAACTCGTCCCCAGTGGATCATAGCCGGTGACCAAGATACTCAATTGGTTGGTGGCAGTGGTGATGACATCATTGTCAGTGGTTTAGGCTCTGACATTCTTACCGGAGGCCCAGGAATGGACACCTTTGTGTGGAAGAGTATTGAAGATGGCGTGGCAGATACGGTCACGGATCTTAATATTGCAGAGGGCGATAGGATTGATTTGAGGGAATTGCTGCCTGAGTTGAAAGCCAGTCAAGTGGATATGGACGTGTTGCTCAGTCATATCAATGCCAGACTGGTCGATGATGATGATATTGAGCTGGAGATTCAACCCGAGGGAGAAAATGGCGCGCGTCAGACGGTGACGTTAAAAGATCTTGGCCAGCAAATCAGCTTCGCTGAAATGGACTCATCACAAATAGTATCCACCTTACTTGAGCGCAATGTGATTATGCACAATTAGGGTCTTAGTGTTACAGCGATAGCCAGCCGAGAGGTTGGCTATCGAGAGGCAGGTATACTTTGCGTGATGGGTTAAGCTATCTGCTGCGCACATACGCGGCGCAGAAAGTGGCCACCGCCTGATCGATGGCGGCGTCAACGGCCTCATCGCTGGGCGTTGGCATATGGCCAAGCAGTTGAGGCCAAAAGATCACCGCTTTGATTGAGCCAATAAATTGATCGATGGCGAGTGGGATGTTTGCGATCTCGAGTATACCTGCGTCGATGCCCTGCTGCGCCCAGCGGTACAAGCCGTAGGAATCCTCAATTGAGGAGAATTTCTCCATCATTAAGGCGGACGTCTCCGCGCAGCGCATACACTCTGTCATCACCATGCGCGCTGTCATCTGGAAGTCGTCATTGTTGATGTGACACATCTGTTTGCGTGTGATGGCTTTTAGCTGCTGCTCTATTGCAACAGAAGTGTCAAACTTCAGGTCGTTTTGGTCATCAAAGCGACATATCAGCTTGTCTACAATAACCTCAAACAGGGCATCTTTGTTTGGGTAGTACTTGTAGAGCGTACGTTTTGATACGCCCGCATGGCGAGAAATCCCTTCCATACTCGATTGCTCAAAGCCTTTTTTTGCAAAGACTTCGATGGCGGATTTGATGATATCTTCTTGTTTTATATCGCTTCTAGTGCTCATTAGCCGAACCCAACAAAATTAAAAGTAAACGATAGTGTTTACTTTTATTAGGATAGAACCTAAAGTATACACCATCGTTTACTTTTTTGGGTAGCCAATAGGTCATGAAAATGAGCAACGTGTTTAAAGCCTCAGTGATTTCTGCGTTAGGTGTCGTAGGATTAAGTCAATTTAGCAAAGCCAATCCCGATTCAACCCTCGCCCGTAGCGAGCAACAGCGCGCTGAGCGCATCGCGCAGTCGCCTCAGTTTCAAGATGGCAAAGCGATCACCAGAATGCCGTCTGTGGCTTCTCCTGAGAGCATGTCTTCGGTAATGTGGACCTTCTTTTTTGAGCGCAGTACCCTAAAGCCGCAAGGTTCTCTACCCAATAGACCGGTGGATATTGAACGCTTGAATCAGCGCAGTGATGAGATGCGTGTCACTTGGCTTGGGCACTCGAGCCTGTTTATTGATATCGACAAAACGCGCATTCTTATTGATCCGGTTTTCGAATACGCTTCCCCGCGCCTGGCGAAGCGATGGTTTGATCGTAATGTCAGCGCGCCAGTCAGCCGTGAAGCGCTACCTACACCGGATGTGATTGTGATATCCCATGACCACTATGATCACTTAGAAGAGTCGACGGTCCGTTATTATGCCGATAAAGAGGTGTTGTTCTTTGTGCCTCTTGCTGTTGGTCGTCACCTCGAAAAATGGGGTGTGCCAGCGGAAAAAATCCAAGAATTCGATTGGTGGGAGTCAGCTCGCGTGAACGGTGTGGAGCTGATCGCTGCACCCGCTAACCATAATTCAGGCCGCACGGGCTTTGACTCTAATACGACACTCTGGGCCTCTTGGGCAATCAAAGGTCAGCATGGTTCACTGTTTTATAGCGGCGACAGTGCGTATGACGATCATTTTGCTCAAATCGGCCAAAAGTTAGGCCCATTTGACATGGCCTTTATTGAGGTGGCGGCAAACGTTAAAGAGGGCAAAGGCTTCCCCGTTGAAAACTGGGGCCACATGCAGGCCAAACATACTATGCAAGCGTTCTTGGATTTAGAGGCTAAACACCTGTTCCCAGTGCATTGGTCCACGTTTGAGCTGTTTGCTCACAAATGGGATGAACCGATGACAGACCTGATCGCGGAAGCGGAGCACGCTAACGCCCACTTGGTCACGCCGATGATTGGTGAGACGATTTTGGTCGGTGACGATATTCAAACCAGTTACTGGTGGCAAGAGCCTGTCACCTATCTGGCGAATGCCCAATTGAGCTACCAAAATTAGCCTGCGATCATCGGCTAACTTGTAGCTAAAAGCCTGCATTTTGCAGGCTTTTTGTGTTTCTGGATGGTCAAACTTGTTCGTCCGGGCCAATTAAGGGTGTTTGATTGGCGTCTATTTTGAGCGTTTGGGTTGGGAAGGCGATATCCGCTCCGTGACGGTGGACGATATCTAAAATCTGCAACAGCACATCTTGCTTTACTTTATGAAAGCGAATCCAATTGACAGTTTTCGTAAAGGTGTAAACCATGATGGTGAGTGATGAGGGAGCAAAGCCATTAAAGTTAACAATCAAGGTCTGCTTGGCGTCAATATCCGGGTGATTTTGCAGCATGCTTTTGATGTCATTGGCGATCGGTTCGAGTTTGGTGCTATCACTGTAGCGAATGCCGATGTTTTCATGAATCCGACGGTTGAGCATGCGTGATGGGTTCTCCACTACAATACTGCTGAACACGGAGTTGGGCACATAGAGAGGACGTTTATCGAAGGTTCGGATGATGGTCATTCGCCAACCAATTCGCTCGACGGTACCTTCAATTTCTCTGTCTGGGGAACGCACCCAATCGCCGACTTTAAATGGGCGGTCAAAGTAAATCATCATGCCGCCAAAGAAGTTTGACAGCAGATCTTTTGCGGCAAAACCGACCACTAAACCACCGACACCACCAAAGGTAAGTAAGCCTGATAAGCTTAAGCCGAATGTCTGCACAACGGTTAATGCGCCAATGACGACAAAGAACAGGCGCGTCACCTTAGCGATGGCTTGTACCGTGGTTTCATCACGCTTCTTTTGTTTGAGAATGTATTCTTCAACATTGCTGATCAGGCGCATCACGATCCAGATGAAGATACCCACAACGAGAAAATGCTTTAGTGTGCTTAACCAGTTGAGGTTAGAGTCAGTTTGCTCTTGCAAGACAAAGCCGAGAGAGATGGTCGCAGGCCAACACCAAATCAGCGTGCTAACGGGTGTTTTGAGCGCTGAAAGCACGAGGTCATCCCAATGGAAATGCGTTTTCTCCACCAAAACTTCTAAGCGCCCATAAACCAGACGCCAGACTATCCAAGCGACAAAACTGGCGAGTGTGATGAAAATAACATTGCTGTTCCACTCTTTGATAAACAGTAGCACATCCTGT
The DNA here is from genome assembly GCA_036903855.1 of Vibrio cholerae. Classification (GTDB taxonomy): domain Bacteria; phylum Pseudomonadota; class Gammaproteobacteria; order Enterobacterales; family Vibrionaceae; genus Vibrio; species Vibrio cholerae_D. The sequence goes on from JACGDM010000001.1 coordinate 799,797, forward strand.
TGCCAAGCTAAGACTAACTCATTCATTTTATTTATCTTTGGGTTATGCGCAGAGGGTTCAGTATAGAGGTTTAGGTGAGCTGTGAAAACCAGCCGAATGTCAGAGTTTATTGACTGCTGAAGTGATCGGAGAGTGCCGTACGTCGGTGCTTGGCCGCGCCGCCACCTTCTAAATCGACCGTATCTTCATAGCCTTCTTTGATAAAGCGCTGTGTGGGGCTGTTGGGCTCGAGTCGTTTCAATTGCGGAGAGCTAAAAGTGCCCGCAATTTGGTAAATGGACTTACCACCCCCTGTGGTGACGAAGACTTTCTTGCCATCAAACTCGAAATCTGTTGCCACTAATCGGTCGTTACGAAATACCCCTTCGCTACTGAGCGTCAGTACTTCGGTATTGTAGGTGGGGGCACCAATTTCTATCCAGCGTCCGTAGACATGTTTAGGGTGCACATAGTCTTGATAACTCACATACAAGAGTGCGGAAAAGCCGAGCGCTAAACCGATGATCACAACGGGCAATACCACTTTAAAGATGGATACTTTGTTCATAGTTTCGCTTCGATCTTGTGTGAATAAACAACGTCCTACCAGTCTAACCCCTCGCTCGCCAGTTCGATATCTCAAATGAGACCAATTCAGAACTTAGACAAAAAAGTTTGACCTTTAGCCAAATAATGATGCTTTGATAAGCGGTGACGCAATATAAATCCAATAAGTATAGCGTTCGATGCGTTGGCGCAATGATGCAATGGAAGGTCAGCAAAGGAAATGCTTGCTCTGTCGGGCGGATTCGTATAAAAGTTTCACTCCATCAATGATAATCGAGTCGTTATTCAAGGAGAGAATCGTGATCAAAGTCAACTCGTACTTCGAAGGGAACGTTCAGTCGTTAGGGTTTAATCAGCAAGGTGAAGCGTCGAGTGTCGGTGTCATGCTCGCGGGTGAGTACACCTTCGGTACAGCAGCACCAGAGCGCATGACAGTGGTGAAAGGGGCATTGACCATCAAACGTGTGGGTGACGCAGACTGGACAACCTATTCCAGCGGTGAGTCATTTGATGTGGCGGGTGACTCTTCTTTTGATCTGCAAGTTAAAGAGGCGACGGCCTACCTGTGTGAATATCTCTGATGCAGTGAGAACCGTAGTGGTCTAGATTTGAAACCACGCAATGGCGTGGTTTTTTTGTCTCTGCGCCAAAATGACAACGGTTGTTTCGAAAAATCCGAAAGGATAGTCAGTTATTATCAGTTTAATCACGACAACCATGAACTATACTCATTAGTATGCCGTGATGCATCGTGAGGAGGTGACTATGGCCGTTGTACCCAAACACAAAGACCAGAATAGCCGTTACGATCCCAGCCAGGATTTAACCGCCGACCAGCTTCATCGCTTTGGTAAAGCGGCTAGCAAAGCGCATGAAAGGCGTAAAGAGCTGGCAGAGAGCGGTTCGGTAGTGTCCGCTGCGCGCGCTGCGAAGGATGCGGCATTTCGCCCTGTCTATCGTCCTAAAAAAGACAAACCCAATACCGTTCGTTATGCCGTGTGGCTAGTGGTTGTGATGGTATTCAGTTTGTGGTTGATGTACATGTCTCGTTAAATTCACTTCTCATCCAATTACGCAGAATCAACACGTGCTCGTTTTTTAGTTTTTCTTTCGCGCAAGCAAAGTAGAACGCTTGATGCGGATTGAGCACAGGTTGGCCAATTTCGACCAAATACCCCAATTTAATGTCATCTCGAACGAACATTCGGTGCGTAACCAACACGCCCAAGTGACGTGCTGCGGCCTGTACGGCTTGAATGGATGCGCTAAAGCTCAGATTTTTGGCGAAGGTGGGCAGAGCAAGTTGATGGGCTTCAGACCAGATTTGCCAGTCGTTTTTGCGTCGATCGTTGAGCGCGACAATGGCGGGTTGCTGAGTGAGAATGACTGCAGGATCCATCAAATGCGGATCCTCAACGTCACCGGCATAACACTGCCTAGCGACCTCTGGACTGGCGACCAGTACGAGTTCGTCATCGGCGAGTTTTTCACAGTAGTAATCTTGCCAATCGCGGGTATTGCCATGAATGAGCGCTACATCCACCCCTTCTTCTTCTAGAACGAATTGACCAATCAAGGTGGAAATACGGATATCAATATCGGGCGCGTGTTGATTGAACTGGCTTACCCGTGGGATCCACCAGTGCATAGCAAGCGAGTTAACCATGTTGAGGGTCAGACGGTTGCTGTGGCGATTGGCTAAAAGGTGCGACGTGGCCGCGACGATCTCTTCCAGCGCAGGTGCCACGCGGCGATAGTATTGCCGCCCCGCTGAGTTGAGAACCACTTGACGACCCACACGAGTAAACAGAGGTTGCTCAAGTTGCTGCTCGAGGGTTTTTATCGCCTGACTGATCGCGGAATGACTGACATACAAGGCTTTAGCGGCAGCCGTCATACTCCCGGTTTCGGCGACGGCAACAAACGCATATAAGGATTTCATCGGAGCAACTATTTTCATGTGTAAGTTTTTCTAACAGTTAATGTTGTGATTACTCGTTATTCATTGCTGACAAAGGTCGATAGACTGGGCGCAGATAATGGAGGAATAATGAAAACACCACAAGACATCTCTGCGTCACCTGTCCTTTTTATGTTGGCCTCTACCTTCAGTTTGTCACTGACTGGGCTAATGTCAAAACTTTTAACAGATTCTATCGCACCGAGCGCGCTGAGTTTTTTGCGTTTTGCGGTGCCTGCACTGTTGATTGGGTTAATGATCAGTCGGTCGTCATGGACGTTGCCTCGCGGACAAATACGAAAAGCACTATGGGTCCGTGCGCTGTGTATTGCTGCGTGTCAGATCTGTTTTATCTACGCCTTGAGCCATCTCAGTTTGGTTGAAAGTGTGGTGCTGTTTGGTACCGGGCCGCTGTTTATCCCCGTGTTGGAAAAACTCATCTTTCGTACTGCTATTGGAGCGATCGCGCTGTGGGGACTCACGTTGACATTTGTTGGCGTGGTATTGCTCGCAGGGGAGTGGGGAGCGTTGACCTTCAAACCGGCGTTATTGGTTGGGTTACTGGCCGGTCTTTTTAATGCGGGCTCGCAGCTCAGTTTGTACCGAGTCAGTCATTCGTCGATGAGCAGTTTGGCGATTAACCTTTGGACCTTCGTGTTTGCGGCCTTGCTGGTTGCCCCCTATTTGATTTGGCAAGCGGTCACCTCTGGGCCGCTTGTTTCTCCTCTGACTGGTTATTCGCTCCATTGGGGCTGGGGCTTACTGGCTTTGTTGATCGTGTTGATGTCACTGCTGATCATTAACACTCAGGTATTTCGAGCCAAGGCATACCGTTTAGCGGCTTCGGGCTCTCAACTTGCTCCGCTTATTTTCACCAATTTAATCTTTTCCACCCTATGGCAATGGGCCTTTTATGATGAGCATTACCATCTATGGCAGTGGATTGGCCTGTCGATTATCGTTCTCGCTAACGTTATGGTGGTTCTAGCGCCTCACTGGCAGAATAAAAAGCCCAAGCTGTTATGGAATAGATAGTCCTTAGGAATAATGGCGCAATGTAAACCGAGCGCCCCTAGTTAATCGATGATGGCTTGATGCGCAAGCCATAAGGCAGCGCACTGAACACCGATTTGTGACGAGACGGAATCGGAGCCTCATTAACGCCTTGCCAGTCAAGCAGCATAATGGCCAAGACGTTGCGATGTTCACCGTAGGTCAAATCAAAATCACCGCCGACTGAAGCGATCATACCGCGCTCAGCATTGATGGATTGTTGAATCGCGGCGCGCGTTTTATCGACAACAGGATCATCCTCAAGCCCCGCCAGTAAAAAGGCGATGCCCACTTCGGCGATAATGTCCTCTTTGGTGCGAGCTAAAATGGTGTCGATGTTCTCGCGCAGATAGTGGTAAATCCACTCGTGCTGTTTCTCGTCAACCGCGTGCTGATAGTAGTGTGATGCGGCAAAAATGATGTGCGTCATACCGTAGATTTTATTGCCGTATTGTTGATTGGATAAGGCAGCGTCTTCGGCATCTGGGTAGGTGTTTCGAAAGGTCTGTGTAAATGCCTCAACCACATCTTGCTCTTCGAGTTGTTGTAGCCAATAGACTTGATTGGCCAGTTGGGCTGCCCACGCTTTGATCATGTCTGGGTCGGTGACATAGCGTTTGAAATCGTAGCGACGGATCACGTTTCGTAGCGCGTTATCATCCAGATGCTCTAAATGATATTCGTTGGCGCGAGCCAGAGAGCCGAGCAGGTCGACACCCAGGTAAATGTACTCGGGGTAGCGCTTAGTTATTTGATAACGGCGTTGACTGCGCTCGTCTGAATCCCCCTCATAGCTGCGATTGCGCTTTTGAGCGTAGGCCATGATTTGCTCTGGAGTGTGGACTTGCGCTGCAAATCGGTTGAGTCGACTCGCCACCCTTGCCATATCGCTCCAAACTGCGGCTGCGTATTGGTCATCAAGCGTTTGGCGATACATTCTCAAACCGTAGTGGCCCTCTTTAAAGGCTGGCAAAGTGTAAAGTTTACGCTCGTAAGTTTGGCGGATAACCTCTGCCGACTGCTCGTACGTCATCGTCTGAGCGTGAAGCAGCGTACTCAATGTGGTTATGCACAAAATAAGCAAAGTGGCAGGGAGTCGCATTCATGTGTCCTTACAATCGGATAACGAGACAAAAACGGTGAGCGTGGAGTAAAACAAACATTCTTCAATGTTATGTAAGCGCCCCGTCAAATGAAGGCGAATAATACGTGAGATAAGGTAAAGCACAAGCGATGGAGAGGAGGGGGTGAGAAAGTGACGCCTTTATTGTTAATTTAGCTATCATTAAATTAACAAGTGTGAATGAAGCGACTGAAAATATTAACAAAGGTGTGTAACCTTATGGGCAATACTGGTAATAACTAATATTTGCGTCAATAATAAATCACTGATCTTTATGTTTTTTATTTTTAAGTGTTTCAAAGCCATTAGGAGGCTGAGTGAAATCAAGCTTTGGTAGGCAGTGGCCAGTCTATCTCCTGTTTATGCTGTTGTTTGTTTGCTCCGTGAGTTTGGTGGAGTTCCTCGACCGCAGCCAAAAGAGCTTTCTGCGCGATAGTATGTTAGCGCGAGCGAAAGAAGAGTTGTCCATTATTCGCTCAGAGATTGAAGCGTCAATCGTGTCCGATATTTATGTGGCGAACGGCCTCTCTTCTTTGGTTGCGGCTAATCCTGACTTTGACTTTTCTGGTTGGGACTTAATCGCATCGAGCATTATGCGCCGCAGTAATAATGTCATGGTCGTCGCACTGGCACCGGATGACGTGATCCAATACATCTACCCGTTAGACGGCAATGAGAAAGCGCTAGGTTTGGTGTATCAATCCATTCCGGAGCAGTGGCGTACCGTACGAAAAGCGCAGCAATTACAAGAAATTTTCATCGCTGGACCCGTCGATCTCGTGCAAGGCGGACAAGGATTGATTGCTCGCGTGCCGATTTTTATTGACCCTCCCTACAACAGCAAATATTGGGGAGTATGTAGTGTGGTGATGTCGATAGAGTCGCTCTATCAACAAGTCGGTGTAGAGGGGTTTGAGTATAAATACCACCTTGCCATGCGGGGGGTAGACTCATCCGGTGAAGAAGGTGAGATTTTCTACGGTAGCCAAGCGGTATTTGATGAGGCGTTCTCCAAAGAGATCGTGCGTTTCCCCTACGGGAGCTGGCAAATTGCTGCGTCAGAAAAAACCGATTTGCTCGCCACTATTGAGTGGTATCGCGTTAACGCCGTGCGTATTTTAGGCTACCCGATGACCATGCTGCTTTTGTTCGCGTTCTCTACCATCTATCGATTGTATGACAATGCACATAAACGCTCACTGCAAGATGAGCTCACTGGGCTACCCAATCGTCGCTACTTTATGTACTCACTCCAGCAGCAGTTTGATCTGGTCTCAAGAGATGAGAAAAAAGGCGGCTTTGCTCTTTTGAATATCGACCTAGATGGCTTCAAGTTCATTAATGACACCTACGGGCATGCCGCGGGTGATAAGGTGCTGGTGGCAGTGGCTGAGCGTTTGGTTAGCACGTTACGCGCCTCGGACACGATCGCTCGTGTTGGCGGGGATGAGTTTTTAGCTATGCTACCTCGCGTCAATCGTGAAGAGGACGTAGACCGCATTCGCACGGAGTTAACCAAAGCGATTGCCCGAAACCCAATCATCTATGAGCAGCACTTGATCACAATAGAGGTCAGTATCGGCCACGCGATGTACAACGCGAATATGCGCAATATTAATCAGCTGCTCAAGCTCGCGGATAGCAGTATGTATGACATCAAACGCCATCACCGCAAGGGATTCGGTACGTCTTAGAGGTGGATGATGAAGAACTTGACTCAATGGCTAGCGGCGTACGGTGAGAGCCATCAAAACCCGATTAATCAGAAAATTCATAAAGTGGCGGTGCCGGGTATTTTCTTGTCGGTCGTTGGGCTGATTTGGTCACTGCCGAGTTTGGAGTTGTATGGGTTCCGTCTCAATTGGGTTTGGGTGGCCGCACTCCCTGTGATGATGTTCTATTTTCGCTTGTCGCTTAGCGTGTTTATTATGATGCTAGGCTTCCTTCTCGCGTGTATTGCGTTAATTTGGTCTCTGGAGATCATGAGAGCGCCGGTGTTACTTGTCTCCATAGCACTGTTTGCGGTGCTCTGGATAGCACAATTTATTGGTCATAAGATCGAAGGGAAGAAGCCGTCGTTTTTCGAAGACATCCAATTTCTTCTGATTGGACCGATTTGGGTATTTCGTAAACGCTAGTCGATGATTCCATCCCTCGTTCTCTGCGCCGCCTAACCGATGTTGGGCGGCGCTTTTTTGATCTCAGGGAAACTCGATGCGTCATAGTTTGCATTTTGCAATGATTTATATTTTTGCAAAACGCAATTATTCTTATTTTGCTTGACGATTATGTGTTCTGTTTGCGTGAAACTGATGACGAAGTGAGCGAAGTGATTGATTTTTGGTTAGCTTAAAAGTTGGCACGGTTACTGCTTCATTTATAGTGACCCTTATTAAGCCGAGGGTCACCTAGCCAACTGACGTTGTTAGTGAATACGATTTTGTTCACAATCATATACAGCCAATCACACCGATTTGTGATTGGCTTTTTTCTTTCTGTCTCGAATGGGTTTCTTCAACCTCTATTCACCACCTTGGCAATTTTCATAACAGCTTGGTTTCCTCGGACACACGGCACCTCGTGAGCATATCACGCGTGCATCTGATTGAATGCCTCGCTCAATCCAGTTGATGTTGAGTATTTTAGCGATGGTGGTGAATTCACGGCTGATATGACGTGGAATGGGGGCGCTACCACCCTGACTGACGCATAAACTTTTGAGCTCCTGAGCGATATCGTGTGAATTCCCGCCCTGCGCATCTATGGCTGGGTTAAGATCGATGCCTGCGCACAAGACGCGGTTGTTCCCTGCAGGATCGGTCATGTTGACTGACTCACAGCAGTAAATTCTTGGCTCATCCCCGACGTTGAGAATAGAGATCTGCGCCGAGCTACCTTGTTGTGGCTCAGACAAGCGACGGAAAACAGCCCAGTGCTGACACGGGTCATTGACCTTACGCATGTTGCCCCACGGAAGCGGGATCCCATTACCACGATAGACCGCTTTAAGCTTGTTTTGTCCGTACGCATCAAAATAGTGCCAGTGAGGATAGGGCGAAACCACGGTCATACGACGCATCGCCACTGATGGTGATACGCCGGCTTTGAGGTGGACGTCAATCTCATACCCGCTGCGGTCTAGTAATTGTCGAAAAGGGACTTTAGGGCAAAGTAGCGCGCCCGCAAAAAAACTCGACTCAAAATCACGCCACGCTTGCAAAATGTCTTGCGAGTTGAGCTCTGAGCTCGGCGTGGTTTGGTTGTAGTCCTCCCAGCTGTTGGCATGCCCCACCGTCAGTACGCTTTTCAACCCTTCTTTACTGTGCAGAACACAATGGCCGATATAGACCGCCAAATCATACTTGAGGCGGGTCGGATACTCTTTGAGGATTTCATTAAGGAACAAAGTACCGGGCGGTTCAAAGAAGGATGTCACGACTTGCTTGGCGTTAATCCCAAGCTCATCCACCACATCTTGCGGTGCGCGTTTGACCCAGCGAATGGTGAGCCCAAGGCTGCGAGCAATGCCCATCAAATCTTCCGCTGAGAGGTTGAGGCGCTTGAGGCCCACTTCTTCTGCTGCACGTTCGAGATCAGGAAAGTGGTTTTGATGGCTCTCTTGATGAGCGCGAATCAGCAAATGAGCAAACTGACGACCTGTAATGCCGGTTTGCGAGAGCATCTCCGGGATGGCGATTTGGAGAATTTCATTCGAGAACAGAAAGCTCGGCTCTAGGGCCATGCCGCTGATCCCGCCGCGATTGCCTTTATCAGGCGTGATGTCGGCCTGCTCTGGTTCGTCATCTAAGAACCAAGCGGGATCTTTTTGGAAAACTTGTGCAATGACCTCCAGCATATCAATGCTGGGCACGCGTTTTCCTCGTTCAATCATTGAAAGGTAAGAGACCGACGGTGCGTATTCAGGGCTGACTCTCACACAGCGTGCAGAGAGATCCTCCATAGTTAAGTGGTTGCGTTTTCTCAGGTTTCTAATTTTAGTCCCGAGGAAATGGGATTGGCGAATCAAGCTTTTTGACACTGGCATTTTGTAAAATTCACATTGTAAAATTTTTGTTGTGAAATTGTAGTCAAAAATTCACTAGTATACAAAGTAAGCAAAGTCACAAATTTGCAACTTATTAAACGCGAGTTTGAAATATTTGCTCTAGGACATGATGCTGTGAAATATCCGTGAGGGAAACACTATGAATATGCTGACATTCGATAAGACAGAAATCCAAAATCAAAACCGCCCTTTTATCGCTGAAGCAGTCTTCGCGGTAGAAACCATCAACGCTAATCAAGCAAGTGAAAAGCAAACCAAATCGAAGCAGCTGCTCGATAGACTGTTCCCCCTAGAAAATGGGTCGCACAAAAATGTCACAGCGTACGTGATCGACTATCGACACGTTATGGCGTACTTCAAAGATGGAAGTCACAGTGGCCTCAAGCATCCCAAACACTTTGTTGCTTACACAGGAAGTAAAGAGACGCCTGCCTCCTTACTGCTTCGTGATGGGACTGGCAGCCATGTTGAAGTGACCTTTGGCCATCACAAAGGGACAGGTTGTGTGGAGCTCGTGTGTATCGATGACATCCAACTTGAAACCTGCACCATGTTCCCTCACGAAATGGGCGAGATGTCGGCAATGCGTCACTGGATTAGCCTGGTTAAAGGCGATGAGAAGGGTAAACCACAAGCGTGTACAGAAGAGAAAGAGTACACGGCGAAAAATGGCGACGATTACCAATTAGGCTGTTGCTACACTATGGGCAACTAAGCGCCACTCTAGTACAAAGTCAAAAAAGGATACGACATGCGTATCCTTTTTTGGTTATTGGCTTTGAGCCACGCTGCTAAAAATGAAGTTGAATAACTGACGTGACAACAGCACCTGGACGGCGAACGCCTTCAATTTCGACTTTGATCTCGCGCTCCACCTCTAATCCTTTACGGATCGGCGTGACCTTAGACAAAGTACTGACCGCACGGACTCGGTTGCCAGCTTTGACAGGGTAAGGGAAACGCACTTGGTTCAACCCAATGTTGACGACCATCTTAGCCGTCGGGAATAGGTTGTTGTCTGGATCGACACTGTCGGTCAATTTTGGCAGCAAAGCCAAGGTCAGAAAACCGTGGGCAATGGTTGTTTTAAATGGCGATTCACTGGCCGCACGCTCAGGATCGGTATGGATCCACTGCATGTCTTCCGTGACCAGACCAAATTGGTTGATGCGCTCTTGTGAGACATCGAGCCATTCACCCGTATGAATGATCTCGCCTAATTGAGTCTGTAGCTCATCAAAGACAGCTTGGGCTTGCGGTTTAAGTTCGATTGGCTTCTCAACAGGCTCAGATGCCTCATCGTTCACTGCGGGTTGTTGAAGATCGCGCAGTCGAGTGAACAATTGACGGTTATTGGCCTTGCTTAAAAAGTCTCCCCAGTACTCACGTACTGCAGGCGACATCCATTGCATGAGATCAGAATGATGCTTTGAAATTGACTCACCACGATGTTTGAACAAGTCAGCAACTTTCATAACAGCCTCGAATTTATACAGAATACCTAACGAATTCTCTAATTTTGAATTAGTTCACATTATTGTTCAAATACTTTCGGGCGCACATGTGTTAACTGAACAGTGTTTTAATTAATAAATTCAAACAATTAACAATAAAACACTATTTTATTGGCTCGTTAAAATTAGAGCTACAACACTAGTATTTCAAACCAATGACACCCGTTAATTGGCTAAAAAATCACAGTAGAGAGAAAGTTTTTGCTCACATTGTCATCACTCGAACAATTCAAAGCAAATTAGCACTTTACAACCTTTCTCCAAGTACCTAATATACGCCTCACCGACGGAGAGATGGCTGAGTGGTTGAAAGCACCGGTCTTGAAAACCGGCATACGTTAATAGCGTATCTAGGGTTCAAATCCCTATCTCTCCGCCACTTTTAAAGATTAAACCGCTGTTTTTACAGCGGTTTTTTCGTTTTTATAACTCAAAAGTCGACAAATACAAGAGGATGATACAGATGTATTTGTTTCGACAACCCAATAGCGTGTACTACACACGTGTTGCAATCCCTACTTCCCTTCAAAAAAACGGTTTTCCTAAGGAAGTTCGCTTATCCCTAGCCACGCGTGATCGTCGTATGGCTTACAAGCGCAATCTTGACCAAACAAAAGTAATCTTCGAGCTTTTCGAATTAGCACAGACAAAGTCTCTACCCTTTCCTGATTTTAAGCAAAAGCTTAATGCCGAGATTAACAAGCTTAGAGTCTCTTTTAATAAACAAACAGGTGATGGTGACTCAGCATGTCGTCTGCTCTCGGAAACGTATGAGCCCGAGCCAAAGAAACAGATACCATCCATCAATAGTGATGCTCTTGTTCGTTTTATTGACTCTAAGCGCCTAGAAAAAGTCACTAACCTCACTCTTAAGCAGTTAAAGCAGCGTAATGGGGACTTTTTAACGTTTGTAGAGCAACTGGAAGGAACGAGTATCACCAGTAGCGTTGCTATGGCTTATCGAGATAAGCTCTTAGGTCGAGGATTAAGCCATAAGACTTTAAGGGACTATCTCGCGGCCATCAAACAATTCATGAACTGGTGTGTCGTGCAAGAGCTGATAACCACCAACCCATTTGCACATGTAAAGCTACCCTCCCAAAACACCTCGTCTCATTCCCAGCGTCTACGCTGGGGCGAAAAGGAGCTAACACGCCTGTTTTCCAGTCGTGCTTTTCAAGAACAGGGTTCATCCTTCCAATGGGCCACAAAAGTCATGATGTTGCATGGCTGCCGTCCTTCGGAAGCTTGCCAACTTCGAGTAGCTGATATCCACATAGATGGCCCGATACCAACCATCTCTTTTACTGATAGCGGAGAGCAGCAACATCTAAAAAGTGTCTCGTCCAAACGACAGGTTCCCATCCATCAAAGATTATTGGAGTCTGGTTTTCTCGATTATGTAAAAGAGCGGCAGCAACACAAGAAAATCCAATTGTTTGATTTTGTCCCACGTGGCAAGGATTACGATTGGTCAAAAGACTTCAGGGACACCATGGGTGATGTTCTGACCGCATGTGGTTTTAATGCGGGTAATCGCCCTACTGCGTACTCTTTTCGCCACACATTCGTCGATGAACTAAAGCAAGCTAATATTGAAGAACATGTGGTAGCTCAAATCGTAGGGCATAAAAATACCAGCATGACCTACGGACACTACGGCAAGCAACTTCCAGCAGAGAAGCTGGTGTATGCTGTTAATGCATTTACGCTTAATCCGTTCTAAATCTCTTGCATTGAAAATTTAGAACCGATTACAATGAGTGCGGATGACATACACTGGTCGCTGGCGATACCTACCTCTGTCCGTACTCAATTTAACTTAATTTAAAGTCTTTGTGCTGAAACCCAGTGCATTAGTAAGCTTTTGTAAACGCCAGCCGCAGCTTGCTATTGCATGTTGGAGAGACAGCTATGCGTTTACGCAACAAATCGACTTACACTAAGTTAACCAATGCCTTCAATGAACACCTGCGACGCAATTTAGAACTAAATATTCCCTTCAGAAAACGGGATGACATGCTCGCGCACATTTTATTAAACCTCACGCCCAATGAAGTCCATCAACGGCTTAGTCGCAATAAGGATGTTTTGGTGGATTGGACACAAGAAAGTGACATTGTTTTAGAGGCTCGCTTTCAAAACAGCATTTGGCAACGTGTCAGCAAGGCTTTCTGCGATTACAGCTTATCGGAAGAGCAGTTGGTCGAATTAGTCGCAAGCACTATCAAACCTGCTCTGTTAGATTTAGAACCATCTTTGATATCTATGAGCTTTCAAAGTGCACTCGGTATAGAGTTTGTTTTAGTAACGGATGAAAACGAAACAAAAGCGTCAACAGGCCATTATCTTTTAAAATGGCAACTTCCTTCACGAGATAACATGATCGTACCCAACTCATGGACGGGACTAGATAATATGCGTCTTTACACTCCCAGCAGTGTCAAAGAGCGCTATTCTGCCTTTGAAAAGCAGACCTATAAGATCATGTCACTTTCATGTAACGAAGTTCTAATGGATGCCTATCGGCATGCACCAAAGCTGAATAGTCAGTACTCTTCCCTTTATAACGAACTTCATCAATTGCGTGACTGCCATCTTTTGCTCCTGTTTGTACATGAGCATTATCGACTTGCAGAGATAATGACGCAGAGTATTGTTGATCACTATGAAAACGAGTGCCGTTTTGAAAAAAAAGGAGAATCAGGCATTGGTGACGATATTAGTTGGTTTTCTGAGCTTCAAGCGATTAATTTCTCGCTCTACAGTTTGTGGAATATCGTTGAAGAAGAGTATGAGGAGTTTGCTTATAAGAACCACATACCAACCAGGAACGATTACGTCGATGAGCTGTATCTGCTGATAATGCAATACCTGTTTGAAACGGGTTTGGTAAATCAACAAAATAAAGAGCTGTGTGATGACGTTACGCTGACTTATGCAGTGAATGATGCCGTGAAGAACTCAGTATCCAGTTTGCATCACCAGTTAACAAGAGGAGTTCGTTTGCTGACTCATGGTAATCCTAGCAATTTTCTACTTAGTTTAATCCCAGAAGTGAATTAAATAGCCATTGTTGCAGCGACAGATTTGCAAAATCTATGTCGTTGCTCACTCATGGTAATCCGATGGAGTTACTTATGAGCAGAAATTTAATCACCCGTATTCGCAGCGCTTTTGAAAGCGCTGCTATCTAACTGAAGCAAAGACATGAGTGAAACAAAAAATCAACCTGATGAGTTCGTTAGAAAGTCATCGTCTGTAGAACTCAATAGCCAAACAAAAATTGAGCGAGGAGATAGCAAAATGAAGCATCGACAAAAGCGTAAATACTACTCAGAACAAGAGGCTGAGAAGTTTGCAGAACATGTCAGTAAAGCAGCAAGAAAAGTTTAATCGGTCGGTTTACCCTCAAAGAGATCAGCCGTTACACCTCTTGAAGTTCAACCACTGGAAGGCAGTACCGCCTTCCATTTTTTTTGAAAAAAAATGCTAACTCTTAACTGATTGATTAAGAACGAAAGTGCTCTGATTTTATAATAAGTAACTAATAATATTAGTATTTTTAGTATGGATTTTCTAATTTCGCCTAGATATGATGCTCTCAAATAGAAGAGCAGCAGGAGCTGCCAAGTTGAGAAAATGGAAAACAGGAACCCCAAAACATTTAAAGATTACGCCGATAAATTCATCAAAAGCCGCAAATTCAGAGTTGCTCCATCAACTCTTGTTAACAACAAGTGCAAAGCAAGCGCCTTGAAGCGCCACTTTGGTGAGACATTAATCTCGGACATTTGTCATAGCGACATTCTAGATTTATTTGACGACCTTCACGAACGTTACGCGAACAAAACAATCAATGAGTTCATGACTGTGTTAAGAGGTACTTTTAAACACGCTGTCAATGATGGTGCCATTGGTGTAAGCCCAATGTTAGACGTTAAGAACTTTAAAGCGTGCAAAGTTGAACCAAAACCTTTCTCAAAATCGGAACTGAACCGTCTACACAGTACTAAAGGCTGTCGACATGGCAAGCATGCGCTCATGTTGAACGTTCTTACAGGCGTTCGTATTAGTGAATTAATTGCACTAACTTGGGAAGATATAGACTTTAAGCGCAAAGAAATGTTTGTCCGTCGAGCCAAGGTACTCAACGATTACAAGACCCCGAAAACTGAAGAGTCAACGAGGAAAGTGGAGCTCAATGAGTTGGCTATTCAAGTGCTGAAAAAGCAACTCAAGTTGACAGGTGACAAGGCAACTTGTGAAATCTCGGTACTGCAAAGTGATAGCAAAAGTCGCGTCAAAGAACACTTACAGTTTGTCTTTTATAACAGTCAAACCGATGCCCCGTTCATTCACGCGGCGCAGTTTAATAAAACCTTTTTCAAGCCATTTTTAGAAAAGGCTGGAGTGGCGCACCGTGGCGCAGGTCAACTTCGACACACTTTTGCAAGCCAAAACCTAACTGCTGGCATTTCCAAAGAATGGATTGCACGTCAGATGGGCCATAGCGATACGGCGATGGTAGACAAGCATTATGGCAAATGGATAACCGTAGACTCTCCCGACTACGCAAGTGCATCTGCAAGGAATCTGTCTAGCACGTTTGAGATGAAAGTCTCTGAGCCCGTGCCTGTGACAGAAATTCCATCTGAGTTCGTAGCTTTGATTCAAGCGTTACAAGCTAAACCTGAGCTGCTTACACTTGTGCAAACGATAGCTGGGAGCCAGTCATGATAGCTTCCTCAACGATTGGCATTTGTGTTGTCAGCCATGGCAGTTTCACCGCCATGAATGGCACTATCGGTGCCAAAGTCATCCACTTAAAAAGTGAGATGACAAAGCAACCCGCTGCGCTCCCGTCACACTTTTGCTGCGCAAAAGATGAACGTGAGCTGCGGGCAAGAGAAGACTCTCTTGACTCTCTAGAAACCTGGCCTCATGCGAGGCCAGAATGAATCGAGACATCCATCATTTTCATCGCAGGTTTAACTACACCTCTCAATCAGTTAGCCGCCTGAAATGCGAATCATCGCTCAAGCATTCGCTCAGAATTACCGCCACTTTATCCGATTCACAGGCGAAGGCTAAGCCAACTAAAACGCTTGAGTGGAATGAGGTGTTGTCTGACAGAAATCTTATTTGGTGTAACAGCAAGTTATCACAATTAGACGACTGGTCAGAAGAAGCGCGTGCCGAGCTACTATATCGTATTGCACCTGTTCCGCGCCTCCATAAGCAGAAGGAACTTCAAACCCAACATCGGCAATACCGACTCAAACTCAAAAAAGCGATTACCAGTGAGACACGAAAAGGTAATGTTGAGGCAGCGGAGTTTCTTCAGACAGTGCTCGATACTAAAGGACATGTCTCGTATTCCAAGATCGAACAGTTTGGAAAGCTCACGATGCAGCGGAAAAAACAGCGAATTAAAATGCTTGAGACCTATTTGAATGCCCACAATCACGTCCAAAGGCGTGCTCCCACTAATGCCGTCTATCTGCAAGAAGGAATACTAAAAATTCCTCACCGTTGGAAAGTGGGTTCGGATATCGTCAGTCTTGAGGAATACATCGAACTTACGCGCAAGTTCTTAAGTCATTATTTTCCGCAGTACCCGATTGAAGCCATCATAGGGCACGATGATGAACGCAGTCATGAACAAAATACTGGTTGCCATCCTCACTACTTTCTATCTGGCCGTAACAGTGAAACGGGCGAATATGACCTGCATAAGCGTCAAGTTCAAGTCGTGAATGAGTATATCCATCGGGTGTACTCCGTAGATAACTTCTTTCCCCCTGATAGCAGACTCAGTCGTGAGGAGTCACAAGACTTTGGGCGATTCTTCCAGAAGATGGTAAAGGACTTTGCAAATAAGCACCTGTTTCATGCCAAAGGTCTCAATGTAGTGTTTGCACCTGAGACTGAACGGCAGTCAGAAAGACGACAAGAAATGAACCGAGAGGCTAATTTGCCTAAATCCGAGCGCAGTTATAACTATCACACGCATCAGTTAGAGTTGATACAGGATAAGGTTGAACTGACTGAAAAGAAGCTCGCTAACTTGTTAAATGAACAAGAAAAAGTAGAGCAACTTCTGGCTCAATTAGTTGATGATACTGGACAGACACAGGCGAGACTGAGTCAGCTTCAGGTAGAGAAAGACTTCGTTCAAATAGAAGTATCAGACTTAACGGCAGAAACGAGGCGACTTATAACACTAACGCAGGAGTTAACACAAGCTTTGGTGCCACGGCTTGTTGAGGTGTTTAAGAAGGTTCTTCTTGCTTTAAATGCTAAGGATAAAAACATGCTAAACAAGCAGGCTGAATACCTTGAAGCAGCATTCAACGCTGCCATTGACCTTCCTCCTTCTGTAGCGCAAGGCGTTTCCAAGGAAATCAAAACCATAAAGGAAGCCAGCACTAATTTTGAAGCTGAAGCTTCACTGGATAAGTAAGTTAGTTAACGTGACTAACTTACTTCACTAACTAACAAACCTAAAAATGATAACTAAAAACAGGTGAAAAATGGCTAGACCAAAATCATATACGGATGACGATATCATCAACATTGCGACTCAATTGATCAGTAAAGGAAAGAAGCCTTCGGGCTGGAGCATAAAAGAATTATTAGGCCGAGGAAAAATTTCCGCAATTCAATCGGACTTAGATCGCCTGATAAAAGGTGGACATATCTCGGTTGAAGCGCTCAATGCGCAAGACTATAAAGAGTGTGAAGCTACCCGTGCTTTTCTGTCTTATGAACTTCCAGTGGAGTTGCAGGAACTTTTAGCTAAGCGGGAGGAAGAGCTTTGTAAAGTAATGCGTGATATGACGACTGCTTTGAATAACAAGGCGCACGAGCATTATGAAACCATGATGGCTATTCGTGTCAGAGATCTCGACGCAAAGTACAATCTAACATATAGAGCTAAGGAGCAAGCTGAAGCTGACTTTGCTGATATTGAAGAACGGCTTAAGAAACAAGTCGTGGAAAAAGAACAACTTGAAGATAAAATTGAAGAACTAGAATGTGAGCTGGCTGAATCTAGACAAAGTCATTCCGAGTTAATTCAAGACAATCTTAAACTTACAAGCAATTTAAACTCCATTGCTGAGAAATACGACACGCTTCAAGGGACTCATCAATCCATCAATGAACAGCTTTCCGCGCTGCAAAATGAGTATAAATCTGTGAAAGTGAAGCTGGATTCTGCGCTGAGTGAGAATAAAAGCCATCAGTCTCAGCATTGCTGAATTGACTGCTAGAAATGAGGAAGTAAAAGAGCAGTTAGCTGAGGCTAAAGCATAGCTAACTGTCTTTTAGGACTTATTACATGCGTCAGAAAGGCCACGTGTAAGACTTACCCTACCAATCACGGTAATCTCAACCCGCTCTGAACTAACTGACGTAATCATGCCAAAACTAATTAATGTTTTTTTTAAGACGTAACCCTTGCTTCAACGCTAAAGATAAAAACACTCAATACTGCACTTGAGCCTCCTCCCTTCTTGGATCAACGGCTTATGATATAAGTAGAGGGATTCAAAGGGAGAGATGTTTACATTGAAACCAAAATACTAAAGGTAAATATGGTAAGTAGCTGACAACCTTTACTAATTCTTTGCAGTTAAGCACGACAGATTACTTATGGTTTCTGACAAAATTGACCTACTTACAACAGAATGAGTATTATACATGCAATTGCATTATAAATGCTTATCTTTAACATAGATTCAAGGGTTTAGCGTGCACTGATAGATTATGAAATGTAAGAAATTGAGTTCAAATAATGGAATTAAAAGATTCACATGAATTTGCTTCAGACAGACCGATTACTCGGCCTGAAGAGGACTTATTGGGCCGAGCTAATTTTTCTTCTGATTTAGCTGACGCAATCTCTAGTTGGCATGGAGAAGACAGCCTTGTTGTTGCTCTTCATGGTGATTGGGGGGCAGGTAAATCATCGATTAAAAATATGGCACTATCTAAGCTAAAAAAACTTGAAGGTGAAAAACCAGATGTAATTGAATTTTCTCCTTGGGAGTGGGCTGCACAAGAGAAAATAACGGCTTCATTTTTCGAGGAAATTTCTAAATCAGTAGGTCAAAAAGACAAAAGTAAGTCTGGGAAGAAACTAGCAGCTACTTTTAAACGATACGGTCGTTACTTGAACACAGGAGAGGTAGTAGTCTCTGGACTTTCTTCTGCCTTACCGACTCTATTTGTATTGGCTACAGTTGTTGGTTTCGGTGGAAACTTCAGTGACACAGAATGGGTTAAGAACACAAGTGCAATTCTCTTAGCAGTCCTAGCATCTTGGGCTGCTGTGTTAAAATGGGGGAAAAGTTTTCTAGGTAATATTAGTGGCAACGTTGAAGCGAGCGCTAAAGAACAGGAGAAAGGATTAAGTGACATTAGGTCTGACCTTACTACTTTGTTATCAAATAGGAAATCACCACTTATTGTAGTCATGGATGATTTGGATAGGTTGACTTCATCTCAATTGAGAATGGTTTTTCAGTTAATTAAGGCAAATTTGGAGTTTCCTAATGTTGTTTTTGTTCTACTTTTTCAAAGAGATATCGTAGAAGAGAAACTGACAGATGGTAAGCAGTCTGGTAGGGATTATCTTGAAAAAATAATACAAGTTCCTTTTGATATTCCTAAGATAGAAAAAACTAAATTGCATAACTTGCTTTTCAATAAGCTTGACCGAATCCTTGAACAGGATAAGACGATTTCTCAAATGTTTGACTCCCGTCGATGGGGTAATTTGTTTCACGGTGCGCTGCACTCATATTTTGACAACTTGAGAAGCGTCTATCGCTACACTTCAACGCTTTCATTTCATTTTGCACTTCTCAAAGGTAGGAGTGCTTTTGAAGTAAATCCTGTAGATCTTATTGCTATTGAATGCTTGAGGGTTTTCGAACCTGATGTCTATAGAGAGATCAGTCGAGCCAAAGACATTTTCACCAAAAATGGTGAAGGCAGATATGAAAGAGAAGCGACTAGTTCGCTTATAGAAGACATCGTTAGTAAGTCTACTGATAAATCAAGGAAACAAGTAAGGGTCATAATAGAGCAGCTATTCCCGACAATAGAATGGGCCTTTGGTGGGACGACTTATTCAGGAGGCTTCACGGACTCTTGGTTACAAGAAATGAGAATTTGCCACCCTTCAAATTTTGATAAGTACTTCCAGTTTTCTATTCCAACAGGAGAGTTATCAAACTCTGACTTACAGGAAATGCTATCACTTACTAACGATAGTGAAAATTTCTGTTCATTTATCATGTCGTTAGAAAGTCGCGGTATATTAAAAAATGCTCTAGCCCAATTTGAGTCGTTTACAGATAAAGTTCCACTAACTAACGGCTTGAGCTACATAAAGGCTCTGCTAGATATTGCGGATGGTGTCGAATCAGAATCAACAGGTTTCACGATGCTTAGCGCTAACCTTCATGTTATTCGACTGGTAGTGTGGTTTTTAAAGCGGATTGAAAGTATAGAAGAGCGAGGTCAGTTACTGATCAAGTGTTTTGAGCTTTCAAAAGGCCTATCAGTAGTAGAGCACATATTGGTTTCAGACGAAAATCGTAGAAAGGAGAAAGAATCTGACATCATCCTTGATGATAAAAGTTTCGATACTCTAAAAGAGATGTTTGTAAGTAAAGTGAACCAAATGGCTGATAAGTCACCTGAATTGCTAATGTCTCATAAACATTTAGTATCTTTTCTATATCGCTGGCAAAAGTGGGGGGATAGCCAAAAAGTGACTGCTTGGTTAGAAACGCAAATTTCCACTCTAGAGGGCAGTATATTACTTCTTAAAGCCTTTGTTAGTAAGTCATCTTCCCAAACTATGGGAGACTATGTAGCGCAGATCAATACGTACATTAAATTGGAAAATTTAGAGAGTTTTATCTCCGTCGATACGATCATTGCCGTTTTAGAGGGTATTGATAAGTCCACTCTCGCTCCCGATGAAAGAGAGGCTGTTGACGCTTTCCAAGAAGCAGTTGAAAATAGAACCAAAGGGATAACGGGAGATAATTGGTAGCCCATTTTGTTTCTTTGGTATACAAAATGAACTTCTAACATAACTCTATTTTATCATTTTGCAGCCTAAGAAGAGACTGAGCTTTCTCTTCTTAGGCTAAGAGCAAGCTTTTCTATATCAAACCTACCCAACTCCCTACTCTGCTCCTTTTCTCACGACATCAATGTAAATTGTTAATATAGTCAAGTCGTAATGACGCGAAATCACGCTCTGTTAATGAACAATGTTAGTTTACATTGATGCAGTGTTACCAGTTGTATATTATGAAAAAAATAATTAATTGGGTTAGTGAGTTATGGAATTTAATGTACTAGTGGACAGTTCATTTTCCAGTGTTTGTACACAAAGTATTAGCCCTCAAGGCAACAAGCATGTCCTGAGTATCGCAAATGACTTTGAGGAAGGAAGTTGGCGTCATAAAAATTTTCACATGTTCATCTGGGACAATATTGCAGAAACGTCTTTATCGTCTCAGGAGCGAGAAGCGTTGATCAACAAGTCCTCGTCATTACTTACAGCCTCTGCGGCTAATCTAAGGCTAACAGACAAAGAAACAGATATTGGCAAAGGTAGTGAATTAGCCGAAATTTTTCTGTACGGGATTATGAAGCACCACTATGGTGCTTTGCCAGTGGTTCCCAAGATTTTCTATAAACAAAATGCTCAAGATAATGCGAAAGGTGCAGACAGTGTCCACCTAGTTGTGCATGATGATGATTTTTCCCTCTGGTTTGGCGAGGCCAAGTTCTACAAGTCAATCGAGAATGCAAGGCTAGGTTCCATAGTTACATCTGTAAAGAACTCCTTGAAGCCAGATAAGCTGAAGAAAGAAAACAGTATTGTCACAAACGTTAGTGATATTGATCACTTGATTACAAGCCCTGAATTGCGTCAACAAATCAAAGATGCCTTGTCATCGAAAGTATCATTGGACTCCATTAAACCCAAAATCCATATTCCCATTTTTATCCTTCATGAGTGTGAGGTTACTCAAGGCACTACCATGTGGTCAGAAGAATACCAAACGCAAGTTACGGAATACCACTTAGATAGAGCAAATGCTTATTTTGAGAAGCAGATATCAGAGATGAGCGATGTACACCTTTACGACCAAATAACCTTCCATATCATACTGTTTCCAGTGCCAAATAAGGCTCAAATTGTTGATAAATTTGTTCAAAAGGTTGAGTTCTTGAAGGAGGAGTTTTAATGGATGTATTCGAAAAGTGCCATCAGATAAATGATTACATAAATGATCAAGATGAGATGTCCGCAAGAAATGAACTCATTAAACTGCTGGACTATCATAAGTCTAACCAAATCCAATATTCACCTTTGGTCAACAACCTGATTAGACAGGTTGGTTTATTTCCTTACATTCAATTGGAAACCAGTGACTGGCAAGATAGATATGCTCATGAAGCATTCAAGGTAGATGTTGGTGAAAGAGAAACTCTGGCCCTACATAGGGAACAATCCTCAATACTCAAAAAGTTAATCGAAGGAAAAAACCTTGCCGTCAGTGCTCCCACTAGTTTTGGCAAGAGTTTTGTTATTGATGCGTTTATAGCGTTAAAAAAGCCTAAAAATGTAGTAATCATTGTTCCTACGATTGCGCTAACAGATGAAACTCGAAGAAGGCTGCATAAGAAGTTTGGCGCGAACTATAAAATCATCACAACTTCTGAAGTTAGGCTTGGTGAATCAAACATCTTTGTTTTTCCTCAAGAACGAGCTATCCACTATGCAGAACAGTTAGAGAACATAGACATTTTGATAGTCGACGAGTTCTATAAAGCTAGTTCAGCATTTGATAAGGATAGGTCTCCCTCGTTAATAAACGCCATATTAAAGCTTGGCTCAAAGGCAAAGCAAAAGTACTTTCTTGCCCCAAATATCTCTTCACTAAATGACAGCCTGTTTACAAAGAATATGGAATTTGTGAACGTGAACTTCAATACGGTCTTTCTCGAAAAGCATGAACTGTATGAGGAGATCAACGGTGATGAAAGAGCTAAGAGTGATACATTAATTAACATCCTATCGAATACTGCTGGTAAAACATTAATCTACGCAGGAACGTTTAGAAATATTGATAGCGTATCTAATTTACTCACAGACCGCTTTTCTTCATCAGAAAGTGGTCTTCTGAGAGATTTTCATCATTGGTTGGGGAAAAATTATGATGTTAATTGGAAGCTGACCAACTTGGTAAAAAGGGGGACAGGTATTCACAATGGACGCTTACATCGCTCACTAAGCCAAATTCAAGTACGCTTGTTTGAAGAAGAAAATGGTCTCAAAAATTTGGTATCCACGTCTTCTATTATAGAAGGGGTAAATACTTCCGCGGAAAACGTTGTACTATGGAGCAACCTCAGCGGTAGAGGGAGAGCACGCATAAATGATTTTAGTTATAAGAACATCATTGGGCGTGGTGGAAGAATGTTCAGACATTTTGTTGGAAAGATCTATATTCTAGAGAAACCCCCAGAAGAAACAGAGACTCAGCTAGATCTGGAATTTCCTGACCAACTTGTTGGTAGTATTGATTTAGAGGAATATAAAACTGAGCTAACTCAGGAGCAAATAGCTAGGATAATCGCCTACAAAGAAGATATGGAGGAGTTATTGGGCGAAGGTAGACTGAATCAACTTCAAAAAGGTGGTCAGCTTGAATCAAGTGATTCGTATTTAATTCATAGCATCGCAAAAGACTTAGTAACAAATAAACCAACTTGGAACGGTTTAGGGTATTTAAACTCGAGCCACCCCGATGATTGGGAAGGCTATTTGTATAAAGTTATAAGACTGTCTCCTAGTGGTTGGGGAGGCCCGCACAGCAAGTTTGTAGGGTTTGTTAAGGTATTATCTGAGAATTGGTTTTTAACGATACCTCAACTACTTAGCAGACTGGAAGATCTAGACATCGGTATTGATCAGTTCTTTGAGCTAGAGAAAATCGCAACATTTAAACTGACGTCACTTCTCAACGATGTAAATGTACTTCAGAAAGATATTCTTAACGAAAACATAGATATTTCACCATTTATAGGTAAAGTTTCAAATGCCTTCCTGCCTCCGTTGGTATACCAGTTAGAGGAGTACGGATTACCAAGGATGTTATCTAGGAAAATCCATGAACTTGGAGTGATTGACCTTGAACGAGATGATATTGAGATTCACGATGCTTTAGAAGAATTTACGAACATGTCTATTGAGCATCAAGCAAGGCTCAATGCATCATGTGATTCTTTTGACAGGTACATCTTTGATTACTTCATGGAGGGTATAGTCAGAGATGCATGACTATGAATCTAAGTTTAGCTATGAGTCCAACGCGTTCAATGCATTGATTTCTCACCGATAACTGGTTTATTATGTACACTACAAAAGGCAAACTCGGCTTTTGAGTTTTCGACGTAACTTGCTGTAAAATAAGCACTTTAATCTTGCGGATATAGCTTTCAAATCCCTATCTCTCCGCCACTATTCTAGAAAAAACCGCTGTTTTTACAGCGGTTTTTTCGTTTCTGGGATCTGGTTTTTCTTTTCGAGACACTCTATGTTGAATGGAGTAAGTACCATAGGAAAGAGGACGCATGCCGCTAAGACCATTCAACAAAGGTGACATTGACCAACTGATTGCTTGGATCGATTCTTCTTCGCTCAATTACCAATGGGGCGGGCCTACCTATCAATTCCCTCTTACGAAAAGACAGATCGTTAGACACATTAAACGTCAAGAAGTGACGCCATTTCTCTATGAACGTGATGATCAGAGAGTTGGTGTTGCCGAACTGTTTTTTGTTGAAGAGGGACACTATCGCATATGCCGAGTGTTTGTCAGTGATTCACACAGAAGCCAAGGCGTGGCCAAGCATATGCTTAAGGCGCTGATCATTCACGCGGCGACAACACTGATGGCTGGAAAACTCTCTCTGGTTGTGTTTGCACACAATCACCCCGCTATCCGCTGTTATCAATCCCTTGGTTTCGAAACGGTGGCGTTTGAGCAAGGTGCACGAAAGCATGAAGGTGTGTCTTGGGATTTGATCAAAATGGAATTGATTCTTTGAGCTCTCGGTTCATTGTGTTGGAAGTGATCGGCTTTCTCAATGACGAAAATGAAGGAATAGAAGGCGACCTTTGGCTCTGGGGAAGAGTTTCGAGTTGACCTAAGCGTGACGCTAGAGTGTGCTTTTTCTACAAACTTATTACTTTCATGACTAAGAAAATAGTATGAAGTGATTTTACTTCTCTCTATTTTTCATTGTGTTACCGTGTGAGCATTAGGGTATACCTTATTGTCATCTTTCAGTGCAATCTACAATTAGTTTAGATCTATCACTTTTTTCAAAGTTGATGTTCACTCCAGTCATGTTTATGAGAGCAACTCTTATTTTGGGATGAAAATAGAAATAGGCACTCGCACTAGAGTTTGAGCACTATATACTCAGTCTTTCATAATAAATGGTTCAGTCTGATGTCTACAATGTGGCTGATTAAGCAGAATCCATGTTTTTTGGTTTAGCAATAATGGAGTCAATGTTTTTCTCATAAATATTTATGGATGAAAATAATGATGAAACAACGTCAGCTACATCTTAACTTGGTTACACAACCTAGCTTACAAAATAAAAGTTTTAGAGCAACGATTGCAGAAAAAACGGACCAACCTGTTCGGCTTATTGATTCGAGTGCCTGTCTGCAATTTCATCAACCGATACAGCCTTCTATCATGATGTTTGATTATCAATTGAAGTGGCCGATAGAAGTCTGTAAGCATTTTAATTCCCAGAATAACGTTTCTGGCATTGTTTTGCTGAATGTTGATCCACAAACGCGAGCCAGTGAATTGGCACGTTGGCAGAAACTTCGCGCCGTGTTTTATACAACAGATTCACTTGAACACGTATGTGAAGGCTTACGTGCAATATCAAGAGGAGAAAGTTGGTTATCACGTAAATTGTGTCATGATTTGCTCGATTATCTGCAGAAGAGAAGTCCGATTGAAAAGAGCCTGCACTGCGATGATATGGTTCTGACGAGACGCGAAAGGCAAGTGTTAAAGTCCTTGACGTCAGGGGGATCAAATACCGACATTGCGGAGTCGCTGTTTGTCAGTGAGCACACCATTAAGTCCCATTTGTATCGTATATTTCGGAAAATTGATGCACAAAACCGATCACAGGCAATTATGTGGGCAAAAGAAAATCTTTAAAAAAAGGGCAATAAAAAATTAGAGGTGGATGAAAAGCAGCGTAACGACGCTGCTTTTTTTATACGCGTAGTATGAATCGAACCACAACGTAAATAGAGAAAAGTATGAGTAACTATTCATACTTTTTCTCCTCTGTTACGCCTATTTCTCACACTCCAAATCATTCTTATCTTGGTTCTAGGATGACGGATGTTCTTGTTTAAGATAATTGACGTCTCAGGAAGGAAGTAACTTTTGAGACGCAATTAAACGTCGACGCAATTAAACGTCAATGAAATGAATAGGTACAAAAGGGAAATACTATGAAAAAGTTAGCAATCACCGTCGCCATTCTTGCTGCGACTGGCAGTTCACTTGCACAAGCCGAAATGAAATCCGCAGCAACCACGATTTCTAAGACCGTCGCAGAGGAATGTAACATCGGTATGTGGGCAACCAACGAAGATGGAAGCGTTGGCGGTTCAGTCAGTGAAGTGGGTGAACAATATGTAACGAGCGAGCTGAATGATTTAGGGGATGGCAGCCAATCCATCACAGGTAAAGTGAAATGTAATGCGTCAGGTGGCTTCAAAGTGAATGTTGTGGCGACCAATGGGCACCTGTCAAACAATGACTCAGCACAAGAGCGCACCGTGGCTTATAAGCTCGATAAATTACCTCAAGCCGGTCAGCCATTTAACTACAGTTCCCTATTTAGTAGTGCTTTTGCTCCCATGGCTGGCACTGCCTATGAGGTAGGTGAAGGTTCAAGTACCGCATTGACGACTTTCAAAATCAAACTGGTCCCAGAAGGCTCCTTTGATTACTCCGGTGTTTATACCGAGACACTAACGTTCGACCTCGTTGCACTATAACGGGAAGTTGGGAGGGGAAACCCTCCCTATCTTTGTAGACAGTGAGGGAATAGTATGCGCTACCTTGTCACTCTATTGATCTTAATGGCTTGTCCTGTGCTGGCCAACTTCAACATCTCGCCACTAACTGTATCTCTTGGCGTAAAAGAAAAATCGGCGAGTTTTACCTTAGAGAATCTTAGCTCTGAGCGTGCTGCCTACGAGATAGTCGCGACGACACGCCGTATTGCACTCGATGGCGAAGAGCAACGTGAAGCGACTAAGTTACTACGCGCTTTCCCATCCAAGATTATCTTGGAGTCGGGGCAGAAGAAGCGGATTAAAGTGGTATATCTTGGTAAACGAAATCTCACCAGTGAGCAAGCCTTTCGTGTGTTGTTTCAATCGCTAGATATTGATGTCTCGAAGCAACAAGAGCAGTCAGTCAAAACAAAATACAACTTTGCAACAGCTCTATACGTTACCCCTGATGAAGCTAAGGCGAAGTTGATATCGACATTAGTTGAGCAAGGGCAGGGCTACATTCTGCAACTCAAGAACGCAGGCAACAAACATATCGTCCTGACGGATTGGAAGTTAGAGCTCAGTAGCCAGCAAGGCAGTACGCAATATGAGGGAACACTGCCCGATATTAATGTTTTAGCCGACAGTGAAGTGCATATCCCACTCAATCGTGTTCAAGGGCGCTACGACCAAGCGCAAGTGTTGCTGCAATAACGCGCATTGGAGGCAAGGAGTGCTATGGTGCGTGGCGTGAAGTGTGGGTCTTGTGCTGCCCTACTGCTGAGTCTGGTAGCGCCGTTGAGTTCTGGCTCTGTGCTGGAATTTCCGCTCGATGTGATCGTGTTCGATAAGCCATATGAAATAACGGCATACCTTGATGATGAGAACGAAACGTATTGGGCGCTCAGCGGTGATGAGCTTATCGAGGTACTAGCGCAGTCATTAGACAGCACGAGACTAGAGTCATTGAGAAGCCAGTTCGCTGACAGCGAGATAACCAACAATCAATTGACCGCGCTTGGATGGCAGGTTCAATATTTACCCGATGAGCTCAGGATCATTATCGCTATCCCCGTCGAAGAAAAACAGATCATTGATTTACCTATGACGATGCGAGGCTCGCATGTCCCTCCGCAAGGTATTGAGCACGTGACACCAAATTTATTTAGCGGTGTGATCAACACCAGTCTGTCACATTCTAGAAACTTGGTTGACACTGAGTATCAATCGACGTTGATGACCTTAAAAGGCGCTATCGCGTTAGGTCATTTCACGCTGGAAGATCAGCATAGCTACAGTTATCGGCATTGGGATGGGCAAGGTCAGTGGTATCGAAATCAAACTCGCCTGACTTACGACTTACCTGATGATTTTGGCTTGTTTCAGCTGGGGGACTACCAAACACAGACCTCGATTAGCACTTTACCGGGTGGAGACTTATTTGGTTTGTCCTACTCTTATCAGCCCCGATACTTGAACAGTTTCACTCGTCCAAACATCGTGCCTCTAACCTTAGAGTCGGCATCTCTTGTGACGGTTCGTATCAATGGTGAAGACTATCGAGTGCTGAGGTTGGCAGCCGGTCAATACAACATCCGCGATTTACCGCTGGAACAGGGGGTAAATGAAGTCGAAGTTGTTTATGTTGACCAGAGTGGTGTGGAACAGCGCCGATTCTTTAATGTTGTCGACAGTCCAGATCTGATACTACAAGGCGATTTGGAAACGCAATGGGTGGTGGGTGTCGTACAAGACTATGACGACGACGGTTTCAAGTATCTCGATAGAGATAAACCGGGTGCCCAAGCCATTATGTCTTACGGTGTGACTGATTGGTGGACGAGTGCTCCTCAGGTTGAGTGGAGAGAGGAGCGCAAGAAATTTATGCTGAGCAACAATTTTGCGCTCAGTGACTATTTTATTTCCATTGATGGGTATTATCTCGAAGAGTCGGATGTGTATAGCCGCCAAGGCAATATCAGCTTTTATGCCGATACGCTGCTTGCTGACAGTTTAGAAAGTGTCAATGTGAACTACGAACTGAATGATTCGTCGGCTGCCGAGCATTTGACACACACAGTATCGTTAAGCTCCGGTGTCCGTACACCGCTTCAGAACGGGTATTTATCATTTGTCTTGAGTAACGCATTCGAAAACAGTGAGAGCGTCAAGCAAACTGCGTCGATCAATACCAGTTATCGTTGGTTTAATCGGTTGAGTACCAGCTTGAATTTTCGCTGGGAGCGGGCCAATGGTGAAGACAACCACAGTGTCTATTTTTCGATGTCTCTGCCATTGAATTGGAACAATGTCAGTGTCTATTCGCGCTCCTCTTATGATACGCGTACCGATATGAACAAAAATGAACTGACCGCATCGCAGTTTCAAACCGACTATTACTGGCGCACCAGTGCGAGGTTCAATGACACGGATTACGAGGGCTTCGATGGGTACGGGAAAATCTACGGAGATAGGGTTGATTGGAACGCGCGCTACTCGACTAGCAATGAAAACACAGACAGCAAAAACCGAACTCTTACAGTGGGTGCTGAGACCGCGGTGGCTTGGGCGGGCAGTGAGGTGATTTGGACATCACCCGTGTCAGGAAGTTTTACCATAGTCTCATTGCCTGAAGAGTTTCAAGACACCTACGCGTTAAAAACGGACCGATACGGTCGGATGAAGATTGTTCCCAAAGAAGAGGGAGAAGGGTCGTATAAGCTGGTTGAGGGGGCCAATCGCAGTTATAAAACCATCAACGTTGACGGTAGTGAGCTCGATTTCAACGAAGAGCTGATGGTCAGTAAATTTGCATCGATTAGCCATCGGCGATCGGGTACGGCTTACGAGCTATCGATAAGTCGTGGTTATTTTGTGAGTGGCCAATTTTATGACCGCAATGACCAGCCCATCGTAGACTTGGTCGGTGAATTTCAAAAAGAGAACTCCTCACAGACCTACCCGTTTTTTACCGGTGAAGATGGCAGCTTTGAGCTGGATATTCTCCCTCCGGGCCATTACCGAGTCTACTTCTATGATGGCGCTGCGCAAGAGATGATTGTTCAAGTGAGAGAAGATCAGGTCGTGGATGGGACTTTCATTGATTTGGGACCATTGCAGGTGAACACCAACTAACAGACAAGAGCAGCGCACACGGTATGAGTGCGCTGCTAATGTGAGCACTTAGTTCACCACTTCAGACCAAGCGAGCACGCCACGCACGGCGCGTTTCCAACCACTGTAGCGGGCTTCACGTTTCTCCGGATCATCGTGCGGAATGAAAGTATGATCGATTTCGGCTTTGTTGGAGACTTCCTCCAAACCATCCCAGAATCCGACCGCAATACCGGCTAAGTATGCGGCGCCTAGTGCGGTCACTTCAGTCACTTTTGGTCGCTGAACTTGGGTGTTTAAGATGTCAGCTTGGAATTGCATCAAGAAGTTGTTCGCTACAGCGCCGCCATCGACGCGGAGTGTGGAGAGTTTGATGCCAGAATCGGCTTGCATCGCATCAATCACATCGCGGCTTTGATAGGCGATACTCTCCAGCGTGGCACGAATGATGTGATTCGAACCTGTGCCTCGTGTCATTCCGACAATGGTGCCGCGAGCATACGCATCCCAATACGGCGCACCCAACCCAGTAAACGCAGGCACCACGTACACGCCATTGGATGAGTCTACTTTGGTCGCGAAGTACTCTGAATCGTGGGCATCTTCGAGCAATTTCATTTCATCTCTGAGCCACTGAATCGATGCGCCGCCCATAAAGACAGAGCCTTCGAGTGCGTAGGCGACTTCACCTTTTGGCCCGCAAGCAAGGGTCGTGAGGAGGCCATTTTTCGAGGTCACTTTCTCATGCCCGGTATTCATCAGTAGGAAGCAGCCGGTTCCGTAGGTGTTCTTGGTTTGGCCGGGCTCGACACACATTTGACCAAACAGCGCCGCTTGTTGATCGCCAGCGATACCGGCAATAGGGATGCGAGTGCCGCCTTTACCGCCGATGTTAGTTTTGCCATACACTTCTGAAGACGGCCTCACCTCAGGCATCATGGATAGGGGAATGTTGAACTCTTGTAAGATGCGTTCATCCCACTCAAGGGTATTGATATTAAACAACATGGTACGAGAGGCGTTGGTGTAATCGGTGACGTGCACACGTCCTTGGGTCATCTTCCAAACCAGCCAGGTATCAACGGTGCCAAACAGCAACTTCCCTTCGTTCGCCAGATCGCGGGCGCCTTCAACATTGTCGAGAATCCATTTGACTTTGGTGCCGGAAAAATAGGGGTCTAACACCAGGCCAGTGTTCTCTTTGATGTAGCTTTCAAGGCCGGAACGTTGCTTCAACTCTTTGCACAAGTTGGCCGTGCGACGACATTGCCAGACAATCGCATTGTAGATGGGCGCACCGGTCTCTTTGTTCCATACCACGGTGGTTTCACGCTGATTGGTGATACCAATCGCGGCGACCTGATCTGAGGTGATGCCTTTTTGCCCTAGCGCTTCGATGAGTGTCGAGCTCTGTGTGGCATAGATTTCCAGTGGGTCATGTTCCACCCAGCCGGCTTCGGGATAAATTTGCGTGAATTCGCGCTGTGCGACGCTGACGATGTTGGCGTCGTGATCCAGTACAACGGCGCGAGAACTGGTGGTTCCTTGGTCAAGAGCAACAATATATTGAGTAGTCATGGGGTAATCCTTGTTATCACGTTATGCTTTTTTGTAGGTAGACCTTGTCGAGTTGACGAGGCACCGCGTGCATTATGGGTGCACTTCATTATCTTCAACGACGCAATCATCACATTGCGCTGGGCTGGTGCAGCCGCCATCGTCGGGGAGGTACGCGCCGATGACTTTCGGGTACAGCCAACCGCCAAAGCAGGCGCCAGCGATGGGTGCGATGATGGGGACGATGAAATAAGGAATCTCTTTCGCGCCAGTGAGGGCGTAGTCCCAGCCCGCTAAGAAAGAGAACAGTTTAGGACCAAAATCGCGCGCGGGATTCATCGCAAAGCCGGTCAAAGGACCTAATGAACCGCCAATCGTTGCGACCAGTAAGCCAATCAATAGCGGCACCATCGCTCCGCGAGATTCACCACCGTTGTTGGAATCACCAAAGGCCAAAATTCCAAACATCAGAACGGCGGTGATGGAAAATTCCACGGCCATCGCACCGCCAAAGGAGAGCGATGGGTTAGGGAAGGTGGAGAAAATACCGGCGGTCGCCAGCGCTTCAGGCGTGTCTCTTGCGATGCCGTTAGCCAGTTCCCATTCGACGAACAGATTGCCATATAAGCCATAGATGAGCGCCGCCGCGCAAAACGCGCCAGCGATTTGTGAGCCGATGTAGGGGATGACTTTGTGTTTTTCAAACCCATGGAAAGCCGCAAGTGCGATGGTCACCGCTGGGTTAATATGCGCGCCCGATACACCTGCGGTGCAGTACACCGCCAGAGCGACCGCCATGCCCCATACAATGCTCACTTCCCACTGACCAAATTGAGCGCCTGTCAGTACTAACGCTGCCACGCAGCCCACCCCCCAGAAAATGAGTAATCCGGTTCCTATAAACTCGGCAATACACTGCCCTAATAGAGTGTGATCTTTACGTATAGCCATAATGATGTCCTTAAGGTTGGATGTTGGTTCGGTACAACAAAAACCGATTGAGCGCGAGTGAGTGTATAGAAAAGGTTGGATATGAAACGGTACTTCGCTCTCATATGAAGTTAATATGAGCGAAAATGTTTTTATTTTGTTCGTTTTTGTTATCTATCCCACATAAATATCATGGTTAATTGGTGGTGTTAACTAATGGTTAATCATGGATTACGTAGAAATACGCGCTTATAGTACTTTATTATTAGTGTTTTACCTGATTATTCTTTAGTTGTTCATTAAAACTGTCAATTTTTCTCTTACTCCATCGATGTTGTGAAAATAATCAATTAATGCTCGTTCGAGCATTTGTGAGTGTGATCTCGAAACGATAGCCACAAACCGTGCGAGACTAAAAGCAGAATAGACAAACGGGAGTCGGCGATGGCAACGCGATTTGAAACTCAGGTGGTCATTATTGGCGGCGGCGCAACGGGCGCAGGGATCATGCGTGACTGCGCTTTGCGCGGCATCGATTGTATTTTGGTCGAGCGTGATGATTTGGCTGCGGGCACCTCGGGGCGCAATCACGGTTTACTTCATTCCGGTGCGCGTTATGCGGTGACGGATGCGCATTCGGCGAGAGAGTGCATTCAAGAAAATCGGATCCTTAAACGCATTGCGCGCCATTGTGTTGAAGACAGCAGCGGGTTATTTATTTCATTACCAGAAGATGGTCTTGAGTACCAAAAAACCTTTGTCGACGCATGCCAAGCCGCTGACATAGAGACAAGACTTCTCAGTGCTAAAGAGGCGCTTAAACTGGAACCCAATGCAAATCCAAGCCTGCTCGGTGCGGTGCAAGTGCCCGATGGCACTTTGGATCCGTTTCGTTTGTGTGCCGCCAATGTGCTCGATGCCAAAGATCACGGCGCGCGTTTATTTACCCATACTCAGGTCACGTCGCTTATTCGAGTTGCAGATCAAGTGCTGGGTGTACGCTGCCAAAATAGACGCACGGGCGAGTCCTTTGAGATCTGGGCTGATCAGGTGGTCAATGCTGCGGGCATTTGGGGGCAGACTATTTGCGAATACGCCGATCTCAACATCACCATGTTCCCAGCGAAAGGGTCGCTGTTGGTGCTCGATTATCGTGTCAATAATGTGGTGCTGAATCGGTGTCGTCAGCCCGCTGACGCCGACATCCTGATCCCCGCTGATACGATTTCGCTTATCGGTACTACATCAGAGTACATTGATTACGATCAGATCGATCTCCTAGAAGTGAGCGCCAGAGAAGTGGATTTGCTGTTAGAAGAAGGGGCGAAACTTGCGCCGATCATGGCGCACAGTCGTGTGCTGCGCGCTTATGCGGGGGTGCGTCCTTTGGTCTCCTTGGATGACAATGGCAGTGGCCGAAATATCAGCCGTGGTATTGTGTTGGTGGACCATGAAAGTCGCGACGGCCTAAAAGGCTTCACGACCATTACCGGTGGTAAGTTGATGACCTACCGCTTGATGGCTCAAATGACCACGGATTTGATTGCCACTAAATTAGGTCATGTGGCGGAGTGTGACACTCACCGCCGTCCGCTGCCGGGCTCTGAACCTCCTCAAACCGCCAAGCGTCGCCATGCATTGCAGACCAAACCGGCAGAATTAGCCGCGGTGGATCGCCACGGTCAACGCGTTATCAGCTATCTCAAGAAAACCCCGCAAAGCCAAAGTGTGATATGTGAGTGTGAAATGGTCACCAGTGGCGAAATCGAATACGCGATTAAAGAGCTTGATGTTCACAACCTGACTGATCTTCGCCGCCGCACGCGTCTTGGAATGGGACCCTGCCAAGGGGAGCTTTGCACCTACCGCGCGGCGGGGCTTTTCGATGAGTTTACCCAATGCAGCGGAATAGAATCAGGTGAGCTGTTGGTCGAGTTTCTTGAAGAGCGCTGGAAAGGGGTGAAACCAATTTTATGGGGAGATGCGCTTCGTGAGGCCGAGTTCAGTTATTGGGTCTATCAGGGCCTATTGGGTATCGAACCCACCGACTTTAACGCACAGTTTACCGGTAACGAGGAGGCGACAGATGCTCAATTATGATGTGGTTGTGATGGGCGCAGGACTATCAGGCCTAAGTGCCGCACTGCGCTGTTTGCAATTGGGGCTTAAGACAGCGGTGGTCTCTAGTGGGCAAAGTGCGATGCACTTTTCATCCGGCTCGATTGATCTGCTCGCCCACTCGCCAGTGACGGGACAGGCGGTGCGCTTACCGTACCCCGCGATAGACGAACTGACGCAAGCTTGCCCAATGCATCCCTATGCTAAATTAGGCGCAGACAAAGTACGACAAGCGATGCAATGGTTCGGCGCTATGATGGCTGAGCAAGGCTTGCCGATGCGCACCTTAGGTCAAGAAGAAAATCACTTGAGACTCACAACGGTGGGCACGCTTAAACCGACGTGGTTTTCTCAGCCTTATGCGTTGTGTACGGATTTTGACGGGTCAGCGCTCAGCGCTTTTCACCGCATTACAGTGGTCTCGATAGCGGGTTTTCGAGATTTTCATCCCAACATGACTCGTGATTACCTTGCGCAGCAGCCGATGTTCACAGGCAAAACCATCCGCAGTGTCACCGTAGACCTGCCCTCGCTGCGTGGGTTTGGCCGTCAATGTGGCGATCTGCGCTCTATTGATTTATCGCGTTTATTGCGACAGCCCCATGTCCTGAACGAATTTGCTCACCAACTTTTACGTGTGTCTCAAGCGGACGATGCTGTGGTGATACCTGCCGTGCTCGGAAATGGCGATGGGCTCATCCTACTTGAACAGCTGAGAGCGCAGACACAGCGACAGCTATTTGAAGTGGCGACCATGCCACCATCGTTGATGGGCATACGCATTGAAGAGTGTTTGACTCGCGCGGTTCGCCAGCTGGGTGGCGTGGTGCTCACAGGTGACAGCGTGGTCGGCGGCGAGCTCATCGAGGCGGAATCGGGATATCAGCTAGAGCGGATTTATACCCAGAAGATGGCCAAGACGACATTGCGTGCGGCTCACTATATTATGGCGACCGGCAGTTTCTTTAGTGGTGGATTGGTGGCTGAGAGACAAGGAGTGCAGGAGCCGCGTTTTCATTTTGACGTCAGTGCCGATGACGAGCGTGACCACTGGGCCAATGACGCGTTTTTTGCTGCCGACTCCCAACCTTTCTTGGCGTTTGGCGTCAAGACCAATGCCGATTTTTCCCCTCTACTGAATGGCGAGACGGTGCGCAACGTGCGTTGCGTTGGCGCACTGTTGCAGGGCTTTGACCCGATTAAGCAAGGTTGCGGGGGCGGCGTCGCCATCAGCACCGCTTATCATGCCGCCACTGCAATCGCAAAGAGCCATCAACACGCAGCTTTTAAAGAGGAGATTGAGGTATGAACGCTCAAGTTGGTCAATTGTCTTTTGAAAACTGCATCAAATGCACGGTGTGCACCGTGTATTGCCCGGTCGCCAAGGCCAACCCTCTTTACCCCGGCCCGAAACAGTGTGGCCCGGATGGCGAACGCTTACGCATCAAAAGCCCAGATTACTATGATGAGGCCCTGTCGATGTGCACCAACTGCAAGCGATGCGAAACCGCTTGTCCTTCTGGAGTTCGCATTGGTGATTTGATCGCGAACGCCAAAGGCTCCTTAGGGAAAAAAACGCTTAGCCCAAAAACCGTGCGCGATTATGTGCTCAGCCACACCGACTTGTTCGGTTCACTGGCCACGCCGATGGGACACGTTGTCAACAAGATGACGCAACTGATTCCAGTTAAAACCATTTTGGACAAAACCTTAGGGGTGGATCACCACAAGTCCTTACCTAAATATGCCCAAGGCACGTTTCGCGCATGGTTTAAAAAGCAGAGGTCGTCACAGGCAAAGTTTTCCCGACATGTGAGCTATTTTCACGGCTGCTATGTCAATTACAACCATCCGCAACTGGGCAAAGATGTGGTCGCGGTCCTGAATGCGATGAATTATGGCGTGACCTTACTCGATAAAGAAAAGTGCTGCGGCGTACCCTTGATTGCCAATGGTTTTTTAGATAAAGCGCGCAAAAACGCGCGACTCAACGTTGAGCAGATGACCGCTGCGTTACATGGCTCCAGCCACGGCGTGATCTCAACGTCATCCAGTTGCTGTTTAGCATTGAAAGAAGAGTACCCTCACGTGCTAGGGGTTGAGAATGATGCCATTGTCAACGACGTGCATTTTTTCAGTCGTTTTTTGCTGCGCGCGTTTGAGCAAGGTGAGGGGCCGACACTCAAACCATTAAACAAAGTGGTGGTGTACCACACGCCGTGCCACCTTGAGCGGAGTGGTGAGCATCTTTTTACCATCGAACTGCTTAAACGGATCCCCGGCCTAACCGTGATAGTGTTAGACAGTCAGTGCTGCGGATTAGCGGGTACTTATGGATTCAAATCGGAAAATTACGCCACCTCAATGGCGATAGGGGCGCCTTTATTTGCGGCGATGGAAGAGTCCGGTGCGGACTATGCGATAACCGACTGTGAGGCGTGTAAATGGCAGATTGAAGAAAATACTTCCCTCGCGTGTCACCACCCGATGACGTTGTTGGCGATGGCGCTTGAGTCTCAATCTCCTTATCCGAGTAATTAAAGACGACACCTTCAATGGCTTAGCGCTATGATGTCAAAGAACAGACAATGAAAAGGATAGGGCGATGAAGTGGTGGCTAGGCTTGAGTATGGTGCTATTGGCATCAGTGGTGAGTGCAGAGGAGGAGGCGCATCAGCCCTTTGTACAGGTGTCGATGACATTAGAGTTGGAGGGAGTTGAGCGGGCACTGGATGACACCCGACAGTCGTTAGATACCATTGGTAGCGCGCTTGCAGACATCGCGCAAAGTGAGCACTTGACAGGACAACAGCAAGAAAAACTCGACCAAACCATTGGCAATCTCAACGAATTGGTATTGCTCTCTAGACAGTCTATGGAGGCACTGCCAAGCGCATTTCAGCACTCTAAACAGACCATCGCCACGAAAAGTCAGCAGTTCTTTGATGAGCTGCGCCAGCAAGTGCTAGTGGCGATCGCACTGATTGGAGTGGTCATCATCGGGATAATATCGGCCATTTTTTGGTTCGTGTTGCGTCCGATGCAAGCGACACTGCTCGGCGCGACTTCACACCTCTCCTCAATGGCCGGAGCAATAAAGACCACGGCACAGGCGCTAGATTCGATCTCTCAGCAGCAAGAGGAGATCGCCAAACGGTTAGAATCGGCGCAGTCTTCATCACGTTGATCTAATCGTGAACAGAGTTGATATGGTGGTAGAGTAAGAGTGACCGCTTCATTTGGATTGCACGTAAAACCCTCGAACAATGAGGAGTACACATGCAATCTATCAACGTCGTCTGGTTTAAGCGCGATTTGCGGCTGAGCGATCATGAGCCACTTAATCGCGCTCTAAAGACAGGAAGACCGACATTACTTTTGTATCTTTTTGAGCCAGAGTTGCTCAGCAACCCCCACTATAGTGAGCGGCATTGGCGCTTTGTGTGGCAGTCACTACAAGATCTCAATCAGCGACTGGCCCCCTTTGAGGGTGAGGTTCACTGCCTGCAAGGTTCAGCAGAAGCGTGTTTCGAGGCGTTGGCGAAGTGTTACACCATTGCCGCCGTCTATTCCCATCAAGAAATTGGTTTAGATGTGACATTCCAACGAGATCGGCGCATAAGCCAATGGTTCAAACAAAAAGGGATTGCTTGGTTTGAATCGCCGATGGGCGCAGTGATTCGCGGGGCGAAGAATCGAAACGGTTGGGATCAACATTGGTCATCCGTTATGCGCACACCGATTGAACCTGTACCGCTTTCCGACCGCAATATCGCTCAACTCGATGAACGATGCCAGCAATGGCGTGTGGATCCCCCTGAGGCTTGGCAACAAAAAGTGAGTGGCTTTCAAACCGGTGGCGTGACGATGGCGTGGCGTACATTAGAAGATTTTTTTGATCGCCGAGCGACTTTGTATTATCGAAGTATCTCAAGCCCTACGGCTGCTCGACATGCGTGCAGTCGATTGTCACCTTATCTGGCTTGGGGCAATCTGTCGTTGCGCGAAGTCTATCAAGCACTGCTGGCTCATTGGCATAGTCCCGGGTTGAGGCGAAGCATGGTCGCCTTCTCTTCGCGGCTACATTGGCATTGTCATTTCATGCAAAAGTTTGAGTCTCAGTGTGAGATGGAGTTTGTTTGTGTCAATAGGGCGTATGACGCCTTGTTGGCCAATGAGCGCGTGGAAAGCACAACAAAACTGAATGCATGGAAAGAAGGGCGAACCGGAATACCCTTGGTGGATGCCAGTATGCGTTGTTTGCATCGTACGGGATACTTGAACTTTCGTATGCGCGCGATGTTGGTCAGTGTGTTGACGCATCACATGAACATTGATTGGCGCCTGGGCGCTGCCCATTTGGCGCAGCTGTTTCTCGACTTTGAACCGGGTATTCATTATCCCCAGTTTCAAATGCAAGCCAGTGTCACGGGGACCAATACCATTCGCATTTATAACCCGGTCAAACAGGCGCAGGAGCATGATGGCGACGGAAAATTTATCTACCAGTGGATACCTGAGCTTTCAGAGGTGCATACTCCGCTGCTGTTCAAACCGTGGGCCATGAGTGCAATGGAAGCAGCGTTGTATCAACTGCCTCAAGAGAGCCCTTATCTCAGGCCAGTGATTGATCTCGATGCTGCGGCCAGTGAAGCGCGAGAGCGTTTATGGGGTTGGAAAAAGCGTCTAGATGTTAAACGTGAGGGACGTAAGGTGCTTGCCACTCATGTTCGTGCTTCGTCAAAAGTCAACGCGCGGTGATCAATACACGGTGATCGATAGCGAGTTGACCGCGTACGAATCGCCATCAGTAATGTCGATGACACGCAGGTAGAACAAGCATGATAGAGAAAGAGTGGAGCGCAGACGATATTGACCAAATGGCTCCGCGTAGCCGTGCTCGGTTAATCAATTCCTTGCCAGGTTTTAAGAGCGCTAATGTGATTGGCTCCACGGATGGGCAGGGGAACGATAATCTTGCTATTGTCAGCTCGGTGATTCATTTCGGCTCTAACCCGCCGCTACTTGGCTTTGTGTCGAGGCCAAGTGCGTCGAGGTCAAGTGCGTCGATGCCAAGACCTGCGCAACGCGACAGTTTAAATAACATCCTCACCACGGGTGTGTTTACCATCAACTCAGTGACACGCGAGTGCGCACTGCAGGCCCATCAAACCTCGGCGCGTTATCCTAGTGACGTAAGCGAGTTCGATGAAACGGGGCTGACTCGCTATTACCATGACGATTTCGCAGCGCCCTTCGTACTCGAAAGCCCAATAAAAATCGGATTAAAACTGGTCGAGCATATGGTGATTCAAAGCAATCAAACAGAAATGTTGATTGGTGAAGTGGTCAGATTATTGCTGCCAGAGCAGGCAGTGATGCCCGATGGGTATCTTGACCACGAGCAGTTAGAAACCGTGACCATCTCGGGTCTGGATAGTTACCACGTCACGCAGAGAGTCCATCGATTGAGTTATGCAAAACCAGACCAACCGCTTCACCCCCTTACCCTAGAGGGCGAACCCTCCTCATGGCAAGCGCTATACAGCGAAGAGGGTTTACCCTAACGCCAAAGCACTATAAGGTGTTGATTCTTCATGTTGTGATACTCAAGGATTTGCCATGAACAGCACCATAGACACGTTATTGAATCACCGCTCCATTCGTCAGTTTACCTCTGAGGCGATTGGCCCTGAGCAGCTTGACACTGTGCTCAAAGCGGGATTAGCGGCATCATCATCGAGCTTGTTACAGGTGGTCTCAGTGATTCGTGTGACAGACCCTGATAAGCGGGCACGTCTGGCCGAATTTGCCGGCCATCAATCTTATGTGGCGAGTGCTGCTGAGTTTCTCGTGTTCTGTATCGACTACCAGCGCCATGTGGAACTTAATCCAAACGTGCAGGCAGATTTTACCGAGCTGACATTAATCGGCGCTGTTGACGCTGGCATTATGGCGCAAAATTGTTTGGTAGCGGCAGAGTCGATGGGGCTCGGTGGTGTTTACATTGGTGGTTTGCGCAATCGCGCGGCTGAGGTAGACGAGTTATTGGGTTTACCGCGGCACTGCGCTGTGTTATTTGGCATGTGCCTTGGGCATCCCGCTCAAGACCCAGATCTAAAACCGAGATTGCCGCTGGAGGTGATTGTCCATCAAAATCACTATCATCCGCTCGATAAACAGGCCGTTGCACACTACGATGAGACCATGCACACCTACTATCAACAGCGCTCTAGCAACAACAAGCAGAGTGGCTGGTCAGAGCAAGTGACGGCCAAACTGTCGGGCGAATCTCGTCCGCACATCTTGGGTTACCTGAACAGTAAAGG
The DNA here is from genome assembly GCA_036903855.1 of Vibrio cholerae. Classification (GTDB taxonomy): domain Bacteria; phylum Pseudomonadota; class Gammaproteobacteria; order Enterobacterales; family Vibrionaceae; genus Vibrio; species Vibrio cholerae_D. The sequence goes on from JACGDM010000001.1 coordinate 840,263, forward strand.
ATTAGCAAAGCGCTAACCCTTTATCCACCTCAGAGCTTAGCGAGCGGCGAACCTTTAGGTTTGCCGCTGTTGTTTCTTCTGTTGGCTTTTTTTACCAGTGCGATCAAGGTCGAGCTATTCCAAGCACTGGTTTTTGGTGAAAACTGACTGCGGTTCATCGCCTCCAACTCGGCGTGTATCGATGCCCGCAACTCTTCTGACATAGACACTTCATCCAACCAGATCGCTGCCAGACGGTTGGCTTGCACATAGTCTTGTTGGCGCAGCGCCTCCATCAACGAACCAGCGCTGTTTAGCGTGGGTTCACGGTTTTGTTGCTCAGTGGTCAGCGTGTGAAGCGCGCGTTTGGTGCGCCACCACAGCCCAAGGGTAATCAACCAACCCAGCGCGAGTAGCGCACTCAGCAAAGGCCAAAAACCACGCTCAATGGTGGCGGTGGGTGGGGCAGTCTCTACGGGCGCCGCAGCTGAAATTGACGGAGCAGTAGAGGCATGGCTTGTGACGGCAGGCTTGATGCTCAGCGTCAAACCATCAACGATTGCTTGGCGCTGGGTCTGTGTTGTGGTGTCCCACCAATCCACGATGACCTCAGGTAGAGTGATCTCTCCGGTCAGTTGAGGGATCAATACTTGTTTTAACTCCATGCGAACGACACCTGGTTGTGGTTCGCTCACCTGCGGCTTTTCGGCGTATTGGCGCACAGACGATGGATAGGTTATTGACAGGTTGGGTAACTGCTCAGCGCTGATCCCAGTGACCTCAAGAGTGAGGGTTCGCGTGATGGAATCGCCTAACTCTAAGCGGTTCGTCGCCTCACCGAGCTTACCTTGTGATGATTGCCACTGCTGACGCAGCGTTAGCTCCGAGGCAGGTAGCCAAGTGCCTTGATAGTCACTCGGCTTATCCAATACGGTGATGGCGTAGCCCTTCGCAGCAGTGCTGGCATCAATCAGGCGGGTACTCCCGTCACGATCACTGCCGTAGACGATACTACCGCGAAAGCCAATACTGTGCAGTGTTTGTGCACCCGGTGTGGTCGCCGTGACTCGATAGTCTTGATCGACAATGGTGACCTCTAATCCATCTATCACACTTTGGTATTGGTTGGGTTCCCCAAGCGGTGAGAGCGTCAGTCCTTGCGCTTGAGGCGCGATAACCTGCGGATTTTGTAGTCGACGCGGATTGGCCTTGACGATGAGCCGAGTGCGCAAGGTGGCACTTTCACCAGGATAGAGTGTCTCTTTGCTTAATGTGGATTGGATTTCAATTAAATCCGAGACTTGTGGCGGATTTTGATCGGCCAAGACGGTAATCTCAATCGGCTCAGAGCGCGCACCTCCAACCTCAAAAGCGGGGATCACTGCGGTGCCAATGCGACTGGCAGCCAGTGAGAGATTCCATTCGCTGCGTGTGGAGCGATTGCCATTGATGATGTTGAGCGAGGAGCCAAAGCTTGGTCGCCCTAGATAAAAGTCATCGCTAAGCAGACTAAAATCAATGTCATCCGATTCGGCTTTTTGATCCAGTACCACACGCAGTTGGAATACCTCATTTTTCACGACGCGATTTTTACTCACGGTGACTTGAAGTGTGGCGGCGCTGATGGCGCTAGACCAAAGGAAAAAAAAGATAAAAAGGGATCGAAACGCTGTCATTACCATGTTTTTCCTGTAGATGCTGGGGGAGACTTTTGCTGCGCTTGCAACAGCAGTTGCGCGCGCAATAGACGGCTGGGATCGCGTGCGGCTTCGACTTGCTCAAGTTTACGCAGCGCGGGATCGATCTCGTTGGTCGTGGCGTCACCGGGTGTTACCGGTGTGTTAGGCTGCTCAGTTTGGTTGTTTGCCTCCTGCGAACCTCTTTCTTGCTCTGACATCGAGTTTTGTTCAGAAGTCGTGGATTGCTCTGAAGTTGAAGATTGCTCTGAACTAGAAGAGTTCTCAGAAGCAGAAGGTGCCTCGGACGCAGGCGGCTGAGAGGGTTTCCTTTCCTGGCTTTGCTGAGGTTCATTGTTTGGGAGCGGCGCTTCGTCTTGTTGCTCGGGCTGCGCGCCAGCGTTGCCTTCAGAGTTTTTCCCAGATTGGGAATTTGGCTGAGACGCGGCTTGCTCAGATTGCTCACCTGATTCACCCTGTTGCTGTTGCTGTTGCTGTTGCTGTTGTAGCGCTTGTTCCACAATCGCTTTGTTGTGGCTTGCGGATGAGAGCGCTGGGTTAAGCGCCAACGCTTGCTCATAGTGCTCAATGGCGGTGGTATACTGACCGCTTTGTGCGAGCGCATTGGCGAGGTTGTAGTGCTGGTTGGCCGTTTTTGCGCCGCTTAGGTTTTCAATGGCGGCGTCAAAATCGCCTGCTTGATAGTGTGCCAAGCCTTGCCATTGCGCATCGTTAAACTTCTCGGCGGCGGCCGAGTAGTTACCCGAGAGATAATCTTCATACGCTTGGAGATCTTGGGGTTTAAATGGGTTAGCGGCAACCTCCTGACTGGGCGAGAACCAGAGCAGCGGCACTAGCAGCGCCGACAGTAAGACGCCGCGGCGAAACAGTAGCAGCGAGAGCAGCACGATGAGTGGCAGCAGCCAATAGCCGTGGTTGATCTGATCGCTGACCGATTGATGACTGACGGCGCGAGTGGCTTGGTCGGTTTGATTCATCACGCGGTGAATGAGGTTGATGTCGTCGTTTGTCACCTGAACGGGCACAAAAATACCTCGGCTGGTGGACGCCAAGCGGCGCATATTATCAAAATTGCTTTTCGCGACCACCGTTTGGCCGTTATGCGTCAGCAATTGCCCATCTTGCAAAGGGATTGGCGCGCCGCTTTCAGTGCCAATAGCCAGGACCGACAGCGACCAAGCACCAGAATCGATCAGCTCGGCGCTGCGTGTTTGCTCGTCATCATCCAGATCATCGCTGACAAGCAAGATATGGCCGCGATCTAAGCCCGCATTTTTCATCAACTCAATCGCCAGTTCGATGCCTTTGTCTGCCCGAGCGCCCGGGTAGGGCATGATGTCAGGTGAAAGATTGGGCAGCAGGTTAAGTATGGTTTGGCTGTCTGATGTGAGCGGACTCACCACGTACGCGTCCCCGGCGTAAGCAATCAGCGCGGTGTCACCCTCTTGCCATTGGGCCAATAAATCCGACACCTTGTATCTGGCTTGGCTCAAACGATTGGGTTTGATGTCATTGGCGTACATGGACATCGACATGTCCATCACTATCACTCGCGCTTCGGTGCTGGAAAACGCCGGTCGCTCTGCTTGGCTAAAACTTGGCCCTGATAGCGCAACGATGGCAAGCGTCAGCATTGCGCCTAGCAGTGGCAATAGTCGATAAGTGGGCTGTGATGAGCTCATACCAAGCGCGGCAGCAATGTGCGGTGCAATGAGCGTCTGGCTCTTTTGACGTTTGCTGAGCCAGTACAGCAATGCATAGGTGGGCAGCAGTGCCCACAACCACATCGGGTAGAGCAGCGTAAAGTCAGACATGATGCCTCCGCACGATAATCAGGCCGAGTAGGGTGAGAAGGGCGAGCGTGAGCGGGACATAAAACCATTCAGTTTGAGGGCGCCAGACTTGCGTTGCCAACGAGACGGGCTCGAGGGCATTAATGGTGTCGTAGATGGTGGCGAGCTCATCGGCGTTTCTGGCCCGAAAGTACTGCCCGCCAGTTGTCTCGGCGATTGCCATCAAGGTCCGTTCATCGAGATCATGGGCGGTATTGACTTTACGGCTCATAAAGAACTCTTTGACGACCATTTCACCAGCGCCCACACCGACCGTATAGATGGTCGCGCCATACTGCTTGGCAATGTCTGCGGCTTCAAGAGGTTCAAGAACGCCCGAGGTGTTCGAACCATCGCTGAGAAGGACCATCACGCGCTGCGGCGCATCACTGTCGATAAAGGTTTTGGTCGCAAGGCCAATCCCGTCACCGATGGCGGTTTTTTCACCGATTAAGCGCAAAACCAATTGATCCACTTGTTTGGCGACGGTACGTCTGTCTAGGGTCAGTGGCGTTTGCAGATAGGCGTGATCAGCAAACAGCACCACGCCGATCCTATCGCCTTCCCGTTTGGCGACAAAATCATTGACCACCTGTTTGACTGCGCTCAGCCGATCAATGTAGTCGTCCCCTTGACGCATGTCTTGCTGGCTCATCGAATAAGAGAGATCGAGCACTAACATTAAGTCACGGTGTTTCGGCTGTGTTGTGACGGGGTCGCCAAACCACACCGGTCTCGCCGCCGCGAGTAACAGGAGTAGCCAAGTGAGTGAGAGTAGCAGACGTGTGACGCGCAAATTCGGCGTAGCCTGGGCCGCGCCCTGAGGTAAAACGGGCAGATAGAGCGGCGTTCGCTGCGCACTGGCAGGAGCGAAGCGGTAAACCAACAAGGGCAGCGGCAGTGCAAACAGCACCCACCACCACAGCAGTTGCCAATCAGCCTCGAACAGGGCCACGAGATGTCCTCCGTTTCTTCGGTGGCAGCGCGTGCTCTATCCAATGGGCGCAGTGTTCGATCAACGCCTGAGACTCATCATTGTGTTGCTTGCTGTAGAGCGCATGTTGCCATTTATCGTAATTGTCGGCAAAGAGCGGGGTGCTCAATTGCTCATCCAAAAATAGATACCACTCTTTTCCTGTTAGCTGAGCGATCTCTTCGCGTGGGAAATAGCACAACGCCGATTGGCGAACCAACTCAATCGCTGATGAGGGAGTGCTGCCTTGTTTCAAAATGCGTAGGGCGGCTTTTTTCGGTGCTAGGCGTTTTTTCTTCCAACGGGTGAAGCCCCAAATAGCGAGCAGGGTTATGATACCGGCGGCGATACTCGCCCACCATGCCCAGGTAAGCGGTAGCCAACTTGGTGGCGAGGGTAACATCATAGGGTCTAGCGGCAGCAATGAAGATTGACTGTTCGAGCTCATTCTAAAATCCGTGTAATTGTTGTTGTAGTGGTTGTGCACTAGAGAGTGCGCTGACGCTCATTCCTAGTTTAAGCGCGAGCCTAGAAAGCTGATTTTGCTTGGCTTTAAAGGCGGCTTCAATGTTTTTTCGCGTTGTTTTTTTTCCAAAATCAATCCATTGGGTATGCTGACGATCCGTCACCTGTTCGCAGCCGCGAAAATCAGTCACGCCTTGCTCAAGAGGATCCCACAACTGCACGATGCGCACGCGATTGTGGGTGTTGAGCCCAGATAGGGTGATCTCATCTTGTTCCGTCAGTCGGGAGAAATCGCTCAGTAAGATAATATCGCTGCCCTTGGGGCAGAGACGGTTGAGTGCTTCCAGCGCGGGTGCCATCGAGCTGTTTTGCGTGACGTGATGGTTCATCAGCGCTTTTTGGTGTTCATTGACCAAGGCGTGATTGAGAGCCAACGCACCTCGCTGCCTTGCCAGCGGCTTGAGGTCGGTCAGTGTTGAGCCGGTATCGATGACGGCGCCGATTCTATCTTGTCCTTCGGTGGCTATCCACCCGGTGAGCGCGGCAAAATGCGCCGCTTGCACCGACTTTAGTAACAACGTTGAGCCGAACCTCATGCTCGGACTAAAGTCGACATAGACGATAACCGGCTTTTCGCGTTCTTCACTAAACAGTTTGGTGTGGGGTTTGCCTGTGCGCGCCGTGACGCGCCAGTCGATGCTGCGAATGTCATCGCCATGTTGATATTGGCGTACTTCACTGAAATCCATCCCGCGGCCAAGTTGGCGACTTTGGTGCTGCCCTGCCATTTGTGACCACAAACTTTTGGCTGGTGGCAGCCATTTCACCGCGTGCTGCTTAAGATGAAGCAACTCCTTCATGGTCAGGTTCACACCATCACTATGAGGCGGCAGTGTCGGCGTAGGGAGGACGGTATTTTTTATGGCCATGTTTATGCGCTACCAACCAGAGAGAGCAAGGTTGAGACCACATGATCGCGGCTGATGCCTTCTGCTTGGGCTTGATAGGTCAGCAGCAGTCGATGTCTTAGCACAGGGTAGGCCATTGCTTGGACGTCTTCTGGCGTAACAAAATCTCGCCCGGCCAACCAAGCGTGAGCGCGTGCGCATCGATCCAGTGCGATGGTGGCACGGGGGCTCACGCCCATCTCCAGCATGGTTGCGAGGTTGTCGTCATATTGCTCGGGCTCGCGGGTCGCCATCACCAATCGAATGATGTATTGCTCGACGCTCTCAGCCATATGTACGTTGAGCACTTCTTGTCTGGCGGTGAAAATATCGTGTTGCGAGAGTTGCGGTTTCTGCGCGCCGACTTCGCCTTTGGCTTCGCCGCGGTTTAAGCGCAGGATCGCGAGCTCACTGTCGGCGTCAGGGTAGCGGACGTTAAGATGGAGCAAAAAGCGATCAAGCTGAGCTTCAGGTAAGGGGTAGGTACCTTCTTGCTCAATCGGGTTTTGGGTCGCCATCACCAAAAACAGCTCAGGCAGCGGGTAGGTTTGCTTGCCGGCGGTAATCTGTTTCTCTGCCATGGCTTCTAGCATTGCGGCTTGCACTTTGGCGGGGGCGCGGTTGATCTCATCAGCGAGCAGCAATGAATGGAAAACCGGGCCCGGTTGGAAGCGAAACTCCCCGGTTTCTGGTCTAAATATGTCGGTTCCGGTCAAATCCGCTGGCAATAAATCCGGTGTAAACTGCACGCGATGGAAGCTACCTTCAATGCAATTGGCTAGGGCTTTTACCGCGCGTGTTTTGGCAAGCCCCGGTGGTCCTTCGACAAGGATGTGGCCGTCAGCCAAGAGTGCAACAAGCAATTGCTTGACCAATTCACTTTGACCAATTACTTGACCGTTCAAATAGTGTTGCAGCTGTGATAGAGCGTGAGTGTGCATGAGCCGTATCTCTCCATGAGTTCTCGCCATAGGCGATAGCGCAGGTTAAGTCTCTGATATTGAGAACAATTAGAATATGGGTATTTTCCCGCGAGATACAACTCTTTCCCCGGTCATTTGACCAAAATTTTGCCAATGGGCCTAAGGCGTGTTGGAAATACAACCAAAGTGTGAGCTAGTCTAAATGAAAGAGGTAAAGTAATGCTTAAACCTTACGATATAAGTAAAGTGAATAGCACACTCGATGGCTTAGGCTCTGTAAAAGCAGTCAGTCTGTCGGTGTGCTTGTTTGTTCAACAGGGCTAGGATCAGCATGATAAATTTGAACTCCATTAGCATTAAACAGAAAGTGGTCGCAGGGATTACCTTTGCGGTACTGGCGTCTACCATCATTGTCGGCGTGATGGCTCAACGTCAAGCGAGAGCAGTATTAGAGCATCGCTTGATCGATATTGAGTTGCCAACCATGCTGGAAAAAATCAAAGGGGAAATCGACAACGAAGTGAGCCAGTTGTTGATGGCAGCGCAACAGATCGCCAACAATGAGTTCACCCAGCAAGCGATCAACACTCGTAATATCGATGCCGATAGCGAGCGTCTTTTAGTGAAGTCGCTGAATAACGTCCGTACGCAGTACAAACTCAACGATGCGTCAGTGGCCAACCGAGAGACCGCCTACTACTGGAACCAAAATGGCTTCCTACGTGAGCTTAACAAGCAGCAGGATGGTTGGTTCTTTGGCTTCACGCAGTCCGGCAATGCGACTATGGTCAGCATGTTCCAAGAGGCCAGCGGTGAAGTGAAGATGTTCGCTAACTTCCAGCAAGTCGACGGGTTCTCCATGTCAGGGGTGTCAAAATCAATGGATGACATGGTGAAGCTACTGAATGGATTCAAGATTGAGCAAACCGGCTTTGTCTTTTTAACCAATGCTAAAGGTGAAGTACAAATCCACCGCGACCAAAGCCAATCAAAAGCGACATTGGCGCAACTCTATGGCAGCAACGCCTCTGAATTATTGGATAAGTCAGACTTTAACCTTGTCCAAGCGACTTACAACGGCCAAAACGTCTTTGTTTCTTCCACCTATATTCCGGTCATGGACTGGTTTGTGGTGGGCGTGGTGCCCGTAGATGAAGTGTTCGCAGATTTGACCAAAGTGGCGCATCAAATGCTGGTCACGACCATTGTTGTCGCGGCGCTATTTATTTTGATGGGGCTGTTTTTGGCCAACAGCATTGCTAAGCCGATTCGTGCGATTGCACTGCGTTTTAGCGATCTGGGCAAAGGTGATGGCGATCTTTCTCAACGTATCGAGATCAAAGGCCGCGATGAAATCGGTCAATTGTCAGAAGGGTTTAACGGCTTTATTGAGAAGATTCATCAGTCAATGAAAGAAGTGGCCTCGACCAGTAGTGCGCTTCAATCAGCGGCGGATGGGGTCTCACACAAAGCCAACACCACGCACGACAATAGCCAAGTGCAGCGTGATCAAACCATACAAGTCGTGACCGCGATCAACCAGATGGGCGCCACCATCAGTGAGATCGCAACCAACGCTGCCACGGCTGCGGAAACTGCCACCCAAGCGTCCGACAACAGTGAAGTGGGGCAACAAGTGGTCAGCAAAGCGAAAGATGCCATCAGTCGTCTCGCACTTGATATCGAAAATACCGGTCAAGTGGTGGAGCAGTTGGCGTCGACAACGCAAGAAATTGGCTCCATTTTGGACGTGATTCGCGACATTTCCGAGCAAACCAATTTGTTGGCGCTCAATGCGGCGATTGAAGCGGCGCGGGCGGGCGAGCAAGGTCGAGGCTTTGCGGTTGTGGCGGATGAAGTCCGGAATCTCGCCAGTCGAACCGCCGATTCGACCGAAGAGATCCAGAAGATGATCAACCAGTTACAAAGCGATGCTAAAGACGCGGTGACGGCGATGGAGGCGGGTAAATCCGTCACGGGTGAAGGGGTATCTGCGTCGGACGAAGCAGTGAAAGTGCTGCTGAGTATCTCAGAGCGTATCCATGACATCTCGGATCGCAACACTCAAGTGGCGACAGCGACGGAAGAGCAATCTACCGTGGTGCACACCATCAATCAGAATATTGAAGAGATCAACGCCATCAATGAAGTGACCACTAGCACGGCGGAAGAGTTAGCAGCAGCGAGTACTGAATTGAAAGAGTTGTCCGTTCGGTTGGACAAAATGGTCGGCAGCTTTAAGCTATAACGACGTTCAACGCTTTCGCGTGTCAAACTAGAAACTCTGGGGTTAAGTAGGTAAACTTGCCCCAGTTTTATTTTGGTAAGGGTATGTCAATCATGAGTGATGTTGAAAAAGAACTGGAGCTGATGTCTCAAGATATGGGGGATGAGCCAGAGGTGGCATTGCCATCAATCGAAGAGCAAAAAGCCATCGCACAAAAGCTGAAAGAGCTTGAAGCAGAAGGCAAATTGACTCCAGAAGTATTGGAAGAGTACTTTGGAAAATTCTACGCCAAGACGGACGCGCCGATTCACTGATTGCGCTGGTTTACTTGGTCAAGAAAGCAGAAGAGAAGGTTGGCATTGCCAACCTTTTTGCTTTTTATCCCCGATGGCCGTTGTGCTGATCGACGTGGGCGCGGCGCCAACGACTATCTGGCGACGACTTGGTTTCTCCCCGCCTTTTTCGCCTCATACAGCGCTTGGTCAGCGCGTGATACCGCTTCACTCCAAGTATCATGCATGGTGAGGCTGCTGACGCCAAAGCTTGCTGTGCAGAATTCATCGTGTTTAGGAAGTAAGTGAGTGCGCTCAATCACCTGACGCAGCTTCTCTGCGACAAATTCAGCGTCTTCAAGTGACGTCTCGGGCAAAATGAGCAAGAACTCTTCACCGCCGTAACGAAAGCAAAAATCGTTGGCGCGGGTTTCTACGTGCAGAATACGACCGATACTGTTTAACACGCGATCACCTGTTTGGTGTCCATAGAAATCGTTGATCTCTTTAAACCGATCAATATCCAGCAATACGAAAGAGAGATCGGTTTGAAAACGGCGTGCTCGGGCGGACTCTTTGGGCGCCAATTCAGACAGTGCACGTCGATTATAGAGTTGGGTGAGATCGTCTTTCAGGGATGTGTCGTAGATGGTGGCGACCAAGCGACCGGTTAGGAGCCAAGTGATCGAAAAACCAATAAAAATCACCATCGAAATAAGAGAGATGAACGCCAGTTGGTGTACTAAGCCAGACTGCATGAAATCCTGAATTTGTTGTTGGAACGGCAAAATAGCGACGCGAAACAGGCTGTATCCACCTTGAATAATCATGGCAATAGAAAGTAAACGTTTTGAGCCAGGGATGTCTTTGTGCGTCCCTTTGAGGTTGGCGTATAAGGTGAGAAAACACATTAATGCAATGAAACTGGCGACCAAAAAAATCCGTACATTGGTCGAGGGGGAGAAATAGGTAAAGTAGGTCAGCCCCAAAATGATCATCGGCAAGCCATAGTAGCCGATGTTCGCCAAACGATGAGGAAAGCTGCGCAACAAGCACACGCCGTGGAGCAGCAAAACAAAGCTGAGCACAATCGCTGAATTGGCGGTGATTTTTGAGATCCAATAAGAGGTGTGATTACCAAAACTCAGAAATAGAAAACCCACGCCGAGCAAAAGCAGCGCCAGCGCTATGGTATTGATTCCCCTAATGTTTGGCTGTAGGCGCTGAATCAGCAAAAGCCCAAACGCGTACGTAAACGACAAAAAAACACAAATCACCGACAAGGTCGGAATATCTAAACGCAGCAAGTTTATGATCCATTTGATTTATTTGTGTTTAAGTGTAGTTGATATAATTGTGTTTAATAGAAAAAGACCACCGAATTCGGTGGTCTTAGTCAATAAAAGTGACCGATGGCTCGATCGCGCGCTGGGTGTGGCTTATTTCACACGCCAAGCGATGGTTTCGCCGCCACGAATAGGAACCACGATGTCGTCACCAAACGGCATGGTTGCTTCGACCGACCAGCTCTCTTTCACCAAAGTGACGGTGTCGCTGTTGCGAGGGATGCCGTAAAAATCAGGGCCGTTGTGGCTGGCGAAGGCTTCCAGTTTGTCCAGTTTTCCTTCGTTCTCAAACACTTCAGCGTAGAGCTCTAACGCTGCGTGCGCAGTGTAAGAACCCGCACAGCCGCAAGCCGCTTCTTTTTTGCCCTTGGCGTGTGGCGCCGAATCGGTGCCCAAGAAGAACTTTTTGCTGCCACTGGTAGCCGCTTCAATCAACGCTTTTTGGTGGGTGTTGCGTTTAAGAATCGGTAGGCAGTAGAAATGTGGGCGAATGCCGCCGACAAGCATATGGTTGCGGTTGTAGAGAAGATGGTGAGCGGTAATCGTTGCTGCGACATTGTCATTGGCGTTATTCACAAACTCAGCGGCATCGGCAGTGGTGATGTGCTCAAGAACAATCTTTAGATTAGGAAAGTCATTGACGATTGGCGCAAGTACAGTGTCGAGAAACGCTTTCTCACGATCAAAAATATCCACTTCGTGATGAGTCACTTCGCCGTGGACTAACAGCAGCATGCCCACCTCTTGCATCGCCTCAAGCACGGGGTAGATGTTTTTCGCATTGGTCACCCCAGAGTCCGAGTTAGTGGTCGCACCCGCTGGGTAGAGTTTCGCCGCCACCACTTTGCCTGACGCTTTCGCTTGGCGGATATCCTCGGCGGTGGTGTTGTCAGTCAGATACAGCGCCATCAACGGTTCGAACTGCTCGCTTGGCTTTTCGGCCAGGATGCGCTCTCGGTAGGCCAGCGCCATCTCGGTGTTGGTCACAGGTGGGATAGTGTTTGGCATGATCAGCGCGCGGCCGTTGTAGCGACTGATGTCACGCACGGTGTCTTTGAGTACGTTACCGTCGCGTAAGTGAACATGCCAGTCGTCAGGACGTGTGATCGTAAGTGTTGTCATTGATTGCTCCCACCATAGATTGAATTATCGGATTGGAGCCTAAACGCGGCGAAAAGTGTGAAGGCAAACGCTTACGTTTAGGCGACAGGATGATAGAGCAAAGTCACTGGAATTTCATCTACTTTCTCGGATTTTGACCGATTTCGCCTTAAGTATCCGCGCGCCGCAGCGTATACTGCTGAGACAATCATTACGCTTAGGATTAGCAATGTCAGCGCCAGATTCTTCACAACAACCGCAACTCTCCCAAATCAATGTCTACCCCGTCAAATCGGTGGGCGGTATTGCGCTCTCGACCTCGTGGGTGGAAAAACAAGGCCTCACGTTTGACCGTCGCTTTATGCTTGCGACTGCCGATGGTCAAATGGTCACCGCGCGCAAGTTCCCGCAGATGATCACGGTTCGTTCCAGTTTAACGGCAGATGGGCTGGTGATAACCGCCGAGGGGCATGCGCCACTTCGCTTACGCTACGATGCGTTTAAAATGCAAGCGGCGTCTGCTCAAGTGTGGAATGACCGATTTACTGCCTACACCACCACGGATGAGGCCGATGACTGGTTTAGCGCAGTCATTGGTCAACGGGTTGAACTGCTTTATACCGGAGAACAGTCCAATCGTGTGCGTGAAAAGCTGGGCCACAATGTCAGCTTCGCTGATGGCTATCCGTTGCTTATTATCAGTCAGGCGTCGCTCGATGAACTCAACCGCCGTAGCCCTGAACGCCACGATATGGAGCAGTTTCGCACCAACTTAGTGGCGGGCAACACTGCGCCTTTTGAGGAAGATCGCTGGAAGCGCATTCGAATCGGTGACGTTGAATTTGAAGCGGTGAAGCCTTGTGAGCGCTGTGTGTTGACCACAGTGGAAGTCGAAAAAGGCGCGTTTCGTCGAAGTAAAGAGCCTTTACAAACCTTATCGCAATTTCGCGCCAATGAGCGCGGTGGCGTGTTCTTTGGTCAAAACTTGGTCGCAAAGAACGAAGGCTTGATTCGACAAGGTGATGAGATAGAAGTGTTGGAGTACAAAGAGCCAGAGTTCTACGCTGACAAAGGTCAGCCGAGCCTCTCTGCTGTGGAAGCGCCAGTGCAGGACTCAGTAAAATCGCTGACCATCAGTGTCAACGGCAACATCTTCAGTGGTGATAACCAACGCACCTTACTTGAGCAAGCGGAGGACGCGGGTATCCCGATGGCAAACAGTTGTCGTGCTGGGCTGTGTGGTGCGTGCCGCGTTACGGTGGAATCTGGCGAAGTGGACCAAGAAGATGTGCCGGCACTTCATGGCTTTGCTCACGAACCGGGATTAGCGTTAGCTTGCTGCTGTGTGCCGAAATCGGACATTGAAGTCATCAGCTAAATAGATCAGTTAAATAAAGAGATAACCTTACCTCTGAAATGAAACAAGCCCCAATCGCGCTGAAGATATGCAGCATACAATCCGTGCGATAGGGGCCTTAATGTGAGAGGGGTTCTCACTATCCGCTGACAACAATAACCGGTGTGTCGTTTTCCTGTGCAAACAGCGCAATCTCTTCTGGCGGCGCTTCGTTGGTGATGACTAAATCAATGTCGGCCAAGGTACCCAGTTTTACCATCGCATTGCGGCCAAATTTACTTGAGTCGACGCCAAGAAAGACACAACGGCTGTTTTCCATAATTGCGCGTTTGACGCGCACTTCATGATAATCGAAATCCAGCAATGAGCCATCGAAGTCAATTCCGCTGATGCCCAAAATGCCGAAATCGAGGCGGAACTGGGAGATGAAATCCAGTGTTGCTTCACCCGTCACACCGCCGTCCTTACCGCGTACTTCGCCGCCTGCCAAGATGACTTTAAAGTCCGGTTTGCTCATTAATAGGGTGGCGACATTGATGTTGTTGGTGACGATACGTAAGTTTTGATGCTTGCTCATCAGTGCACGCGCGACGGCTTCAGGCGTTGTACCGATGTCGATAAATAAGGTGGCACCGTCAGGGATGTGAGTCACAAGTTCTTGTGCTACTTTGCTTTTTTCCGATTGGTGAGAGACTTGACGGATTTGATAGGAAGAATTTTCTGAGCTTGAGACAATGGTCGCGCCGCCGTGGTTCCGGCGGATCTTGTTCGCCTCGGCCAGCTCGTTTAAGTCACGACGAATTGTTTGTGGGCTGACATCAAAACGCTCAACTAACTCTTCGGTACTGACGAAACCTTGGGTTTGAACGAGCTCGATGATCTCTTGATGACGTTTTAACGCTTTCAAATTCACTTCCTTATTTAATGGCGTACAACACAGAAGTGTACGGACAGTCGCAGAGAAAAGCCAATGAACTTGGTCGTTCGAAGTGAAAGTATGCGCGTTTTCAGAAAATGTTCACAAAAACGCGCGTGACGAGTTTAAGTTTTCAGCGGAAAAACTCGGACTCGCGCATCCGGAGTGGGCAACTAGGCCGTCTCTTTGGCCACAGGTGATGCTAATAGCGGTTTGGCTCGCCCCAGTTTGAGCTGCGACAAAATGACCCCAGTGATCACCATCAACCCTCCGACAAGGTGATAGAAATGCATGGTTTCACCCAGTAACACAGAGGCCAATGTCACCGCTAAGATCGGCAACAAGTTCATAAACATTGCGCTTGAGTCTGCGCCGATAGCATCTATCGATTTGACCCACATCCAAGGCGCGAGCACTGAGGCGGCGATGCCTGCATAAGCGATAAGCGGCAGAGCATCGCCACTGGGTATTGGCGACGCACTGGTGACGAGCAATGGAAATAGCATCATGAGTGCAAACACGCCTTGTAAATAGATGACGACCCAGTTTGAGAGCGGCATTTTCCAACGTTTAAGCAACACGCAGTAGGCGGCGTAGCAAAGTGCGGCTAACAGCATCAAGCCGTCTCCTGGCGTCATGTCTTGATGGAGGAAATAGGTCATATCGCCTTGGCCCAACATATAGCTCAAGCCAATTAATGAAAGTACGCCACCGAGAATACTCACCGCAGAGATCGATTTACCCAGCAAAGGGACGCTCAGAAAGACACTAAGCAGCGGTACCAAAGAGGTGATGAGCGCCATGTTCGAGGCGGTCGTTGTTAAGCCCGCGTAGTAACCGAGCGACTGGTTGAGCACCATGCCGAGCATGGCAAGAAACGCCAGTTTCGTCAGGTGCGGTTTGACGTGGTGCCACTGCCTCACCACGCTCGGGAGACAAAAAGGCGATAAAAGTACCACGGCAACAAACCAGCGATAGAAACTCATCGCCCCGGGTTCAATGTGGCTGGCGGCCAGTTTGGTTACGATGGTATTCCCGCCCCAAATGAATACGGTAAACAGTGGAAGTAAGTAGTTCATGTGAGCCCCATCGCAAAGTAATCAGTGGAACCGAGTGTGACAGGTCTATATAATTACAAATATCTCCATAAAGACATTGTGCGTCATAGGAAGACAATCTTGAGAAAATCGGCAAAACACCTTCACCCATCCTTATCCATTGATAAGGCACCATCAGACGTATTTATGAATTTCGAGGCGTTTCTTTCGAATACGGAGACGCGTATGCACAGCCACCCTTGGGGACAAGTTCAACTGATCAGTGGTGGGATATTGGAGATGGAAGCCGAAGATACGCGTTTTTTGGCTCCGCCCCATTTGGCTATTTGGGTACCTGCGGGCGTTCGTCATACCAGTTACAATCGCAAACCTATTTCTTACTGTTCTCTCAACGTGGCGCAATCGCTGACGACAAATTTCCCAGATAGAACCAGCCTGATTAAAGTGACGCCGATTGTTTCCGCGATCATTGATGATTTTCGTCAGCGAGACATCAACGTTGCTGATTCTGATGCGGATAAACGCCTGGTTCAGGTGCTGCTTGACCAATTAGCCACCCGAGATACTCAGCATCACTTCTTGCCCTCGAGCGATCATAAATATTTGGCGCCGATTTTAGCCGCGGTGGAAGAGAACCCCATCGATAACACGAGCTTGTCGCAATGGGCTGAGCGCGTCCATACGACGGAACGCACGTTGGCCCGTCACTGCCAAGCCGAGCTGGGGATGAGTTTTACCGAGTGGCGATTGCGCGTTCGTTATTTGCATTCGATGGAACTGCTGCGTAATGGTCACTCGGTGAAAGAAGTGGCGTTGACGCTCGGATATAACCAAGCCAGCCCCTTTATTGGCATGTTTAAGAAGTACTCTGGCCAAACGCCAGAGCAATACAAGAACAAACTACTTCATCCGGACAAAGGCTAAGATAGCCGCAAGCGTGAGCCAAGTAGGTCGGATTACTCCAATTCAACTGGCGGTCTAAAGACCATTTCATGAATGACGACATCGTCCGGTAGGTTCAATAAAGTGAGGACGGTTTGTGCCACGCTAGCGGGCTGCATATAGTTAGGGCGACTGGCAGCGCGAAATCCAGTGTCTGTACCACCTGGGAATAAGTTGGTGACTTTAATGCCGTGTGGTTGCGCTTCTTTCATCAATACGCCCGTCAGACCTGCCAATCCTTGCTTCATCGCCGTATATACCCCCATGGTTTCACTGGAGCGTTTGGCCACGGTACTGGCGACGTTAATGATGTAGCCAGATTGCTGCGCTTTCATCAGTGGTAGCGCTTCTCGGCAAAGAAGAGCGGGAGCACGTAAGTTGATCGCGTATTGCTGGTCAAACTCTTCTAGGGTGAACTCATCAAGGCCACACTTTCGGCTGTTCATGCCGGCGTTATTGATCAGCACGTCTAGCCCACCTAAGGTGTCGGTCGCTTGCTTGAATAGCGCTACGCACTGGTTGGCGTCGGCAAGATCAAACGCTGCGACATGGCATCCGGTCTCTTGTTGTAAGGTGGCCAGTGCTGCTGCATTTCTTCCGGTGGCAAACACTTGGTGCTGCTGGGCGCAGAGCTGCTGCGTCAGCGCGTAACCAATTCCACCACTCGCGCCAGTAACCAGTATCTTCATCATCCTTTCCTTATGTTGGTGTTGCTCTGTTTGGATGAAGTCTAACAGAGGCGATGAGATGACAACAAACCTGCTTGTCGTCAGTGGTGAAATCTATGATTTCGTCTCACTTCGGCACCGGTTTGATTATTACTATTTTGTCACTTCAATCACGTTACATGGAAAGACTATGAAAAAATCTATCATCAGCACGGCGATCGCCGCTTTGGTCATCAACGCCGGATTCATTACTGTGGCGAAAGCCAGTGACTGGGGGTACGAAGGTCAACACGGCCCTGAACATTGGGGTAACATCGCCAGTGAATGTAGTGCAGGAAGAAACCAAAGCCCGATCAATATTAGCGAGCCAGTACAAGCGAACTTAGCGGCGTTAGAGGTGAAGTATCCGGGTGAGGTGACCGAGATGGCTAATAACGGTCATACCTTGCAGGCGAAAGTCTCAGGAGAGAATATTCTTAAGGTCGATGGCGAAGAATTTCGTCTGTTGCAGTTCCATTTTCATACGCCGTCAGAAAATCAAATCAAGGATGAGCGTTTTCCACTTGAGGCACACTTTGTTCATCAAAACTCGCAAGGTGATCTCGCGGTTCTCTCAGTGATGTATCGTCTAGATACCCAAGCTAATCCGCAGCTTGCATCGCTGTTGGCGTCTGCCCCTGGGGCTCACAAGCAAGTCGCATTGCCGACTCCCGTGGCGTTAAGTGATATGTTGCCAAGTACCGATGGCTATTATCGTTTTAATGGTTCACTGACCACTCCCCCGTGTTCGGAAGGCGTGCGTTGGTATGTGATGAAAGAAGCGAGCTCCCTCTCACCACAGCAGGTGGCGTCGTTTGAGCACTTCATGGGACACAATAATCGCCCGCTACAAGCGATTGGTGCACGTAAAGTGTTACAAAACTGAGTGTTGAACTGAAGTTCAAACAAAAATCCCCCTCGCTGTGCATGAATAAGAGTCGCAGGGAGGGGGATGTGATTAGCCAATGTCGTTGTTAGTCTGTATACGCTTCGCGCCAGATTTGTCTTGTAAATCTAGAAGAGCGATCTCGGTTTGCCAAATAATTGTTGATAATGATATCGATTATTCTTCCTAAACTGTGATCTCACTTCAAAATTGTGTGGTGTCACCACGCTATCGAGTTCCTATCTCTACTCAATCACTGAAAGAGTGGGATGCAATCTTTATCACAATCTCATTAAACACCTTGCTAAATAACTGAAAAATTTGGTGAATACCATTACGCTTATTAGGACGATGACAAGGAGATGAGGTGTTATATGAGAGTATTGTTGGGGCTACTCAGCCATCTCTTGGTGTTTGCTGCGGGGATTGGACTGGGTATCTACGCACTGCCGATTATTACCCAGCCTCCGTCTCCAGATATCAGTCAGATTAAAGCCTTGTCTCATTCCGCGCTCTACAGCGCCACATTTGATAAAGCGCGCCAAGACAGTGATTTTCTTCATTGGGGAGAGGGCTCTGTGTCGATTACGCCAGATGCTATCGGGTTTATAGGTCAGCTTGCACCGGGCCCAGATTATAAACTCTATCTTTCGCCTCAATATGTGGAAAGCGAAGCGTCGTTTTTGGACCTTCAGGCAGAAATGGTGCTGATTGGGGATGTGAACACCTTCGAGCGTTTTTATCTCACCATTCCTGCTGGCGTCCATGTGGAAGAGTACAACACGGTGATCGTCTGGTGTGAAACCTTCAAAGAATTTATTACTTCTGCCCGTTACAAATAAAGCGTGTTTGACGTTAATAACAGGAGCCCCTTGGTCAAAGTCACTTATTTATTCCCTTCATTCATTGTTTGTATGGTTAGGTATTCAGTACACTAAGGACAAATAATATTTGCAGTGCTCGGCGATGGGCACTGTGCAACATAACGAGGTTTGGTGTGGACAAAATTCACCTAGTGATTGACTTCCTGTTGACTCACAAAATGGTTTTTACAGCGCTGATTATTTTGCTGATTGCTTTGGTCCGTCGCGTGGTATTGGCTAAGATTCGTGGTGACGTGGCTTTTGTCAGTGAAGAGCAACGCAGTTGGATGTATCGCACAAAAAACGCCGCTTTTGCGGTCACTGTGGTGTTGCTGTTCACATTGTGGAAACCGGAAATCAGTGAATTCGCACTCTCAGTGACGGCGATTGCGGTGGCCATTGTGGTTGCCTCAAAAGAGATTATCCTCTGTTTCACTGGCTCCATTCAGCGTGCGAGCTCGCGTTCGTTTCGCATGGGCGATTGGATCGAAGTGGGCAAAAGTACTGGTGAAGTCATCGAACACAATTTGATGGCCACCGTGATTCAGGAGATTGATATCTATCACGGTGAGTACAACTACACAGGCAAGACCATCACCTTACCAAACAGCTTATTTTTTACCTATCCGGTCAAAAACTTGAACTTCATGAAGCGGTACGTGTTCCACCATTTCTCAATCATCGTGCCGGATTTTGTCAATCTGTATCCGATGCTTAAAGATGTCGAAGATAAAATTAATGAACGCATTCATTACTTTAGTGAAGTCGCCAAACGATACAATGCCATTATTGAAAAGCGAGCGGGGGTGGATTTGCCCGGTTCAGAGCCTCATATCGCGGTCACCAGTGCGGCGACGGGTGAGCAAATTGTTCAGTTCACTCTCTTTTGCCCTACAGACAAAGCGTCTCATCTAGAGCAGGGGATTCGTATGGATTTTATGGCTTTGTATGAGCAGCGTTTTCCTAAGGTAGCGCCGTAGCGTTATCAAGAAATTCTCAAGGAGGAGAGCATGATTAAGCAAGTGGGGCCGACAACAATTAAAGAAACACACACGCTAAGTTGTCACTGTGGTGCGGTTAAACTGGCGCTCTCTTTGCCTAATGGGATTGAG
Source organism: Vibrio cholerae (assembly GCA_036903855.1). Taxonomy (GTDB): domain Bacteria; phylum Pseudomonadota; class Gammaproteobacteria; order Enterobacterales; family Vibrionaceae; genus Vibrio; species Vibrio cholerae_D. The sequence goes on from JACGDM010000001.1 coordinate 859,866, forward strand.
AAACCGCGCCGTTGTGATTGCTCCTTATGTCGTCGTAAAGGAGCGATAGTAGCCTCTGTCCCATTGGATGGGATCACCTTACTGCAAGGCGAAGAGAGCCTGACTCTCTATCAATTTAATACCCACACAGCAAAACACTATTTTTGCAAAATATGTGGCATCTACACTCATCATCAGCGCCGTTCGAACCCGACAGAGTACGGCTACAATGTCGGGTGCCTTGAAGAGGTGAACCCGTTTGACCTTGGCGACATAACGACGATGGACGGAGTGCACCACCCAGCCGATAGGTCAGGGGCTATTTAGGTCTCGCGGTTCAAATGCCAGATTAAACCCTCGATAATACCTGACCGCCAGCGCAATCGATCATGGCCACCATAAAAGTACTGTTTAGTAACGGTATGCTGATTGGCGGCTAATGAGTCGGCAACGCGATCCGTCAATGACACCATCACGCCTTCACATTCGCCCACCTCGAGGAAAACATTCATTGCGTGATTTGGCGGCATGGAGAGAATATCCTTCTCGATCGCAAGCACATCCGGCAAAGGAGGTATCTTTGCCCGGTTCTCAGGTAACCGTACTAGGTTATCATCAGGCCACCAGAAAGAGCCGGACTGTGCGACTACCGCACCAAACTGTTTCGGCATTCTCGTAGCAACGTACATCGCGGCAAGTCCACCGTAGCTCTGACCCACCACAATCCGCCTCGCCGGGTTTTGCGACAATGAGAATCTGTCTTCAAGCTCGTCAAGTACAGACTGTTGAATGTGTTGCCAGAAATTTAGATTGCAGCACAGGTCATGTCCACGTTGTGTTTGGCTCACTGCATCAATCATTACGTAGACGGCACTCGGCAGCCATTGCTGCGTAGTGCAAACATCAAGTGCTGAGAAGATAGGCAGCTCTTTTGCCCAAATCTGGCCATCAAGTAGCACCACAAGTGGAAGATCTTCAGCGGTATCATTCGCTGTCGAATAGATCCAAATATCGCGCTTTTCACCATCACTTATTTCCCTACCGCTCGATGGAATCGAGCGTTTTTCGACTTTGTTTTTTGGCGTGTGCTGGCCATGCAGTTGATCAAAATCGCGCCACGCTAGAGGAGGTTGGGCCTTGGATAAATATAGTGGTGACTGAGTGATGCCCCAAGGACAAGCATGCAAATTAGCTAGGTGCAACGGATCTGCTATGTGCTTTTTCCAGCGGGCAACCAGCCACTCACGATGCTGCAATATCACCTCTTGTGCCGTGCCGTAATAGGTCGGTTGTAAGCCGTTTTTATCCACTGGAATCAATGAGTAGCTGCCAGCCCAATACGAAGGAATGATCTGAATAAAATAGTAGACGTCACTATTTTGGTATTGAACGAACTGAGCAGCATTGAGCTTATGGTGATCGATAATGCCATTGATGGCGATATACACGGCTTTCGGTGCGTTTACTTCGGGTTGGCGCCAAAGAAAAATCACTGCGGCGTTTCCATCGCACTGATCAATCACGATGGGCGTGCCAATACGTTCAATCGTTTGCCACCAATCTATTGAGCCGATGTCGAGACCGGTTATCTCTGTGGTTTGTAAAAGGGCGCAAAAGTTGCGGGGAGAGTTGTTGCAATTCTCGATGCTGGGTGAAGTCGAAGTTGGGCTCATTGACGTGTAAATCTTTATTGTCAGAAAAATTATGTGATAGGATAACGCCAATTTATGATAAGGCAAATGATTATGATTCGTATTTTATTTGTTATATTGATGCTGTTTGGGAATACGGCTCAAGCCGAACAAAGCAATCAAGGCTTCCCAAGGAGTTTTCAAAATGCGGATGGCACTCAGACCGTCATTCCTGCGCAACCCAAGAATATCCTTTCCACCTCGGTGACCATAACAGGTACCTTAATTGCCATTGACGCACCGGTTACCGCCAGCGCGACTGCCGGTGATGGGCACTTTTTTGCCCAGTGGGCGTCTCATGCAAAAGCGCGAGATATTAAACCGTTATGGCCGGTTGGAGGAGTAGATACAGAAATGGCCTATACGGTGATGCCAGATTTGATTGTTGTGGCTAAAACCGGCGGGGATTCTGTGATGGATTACGTGGATGAGCTAAAACTCATCGCCCCAGTTATCGTGCTTGATTACGGCTCTCAGCCCTGGCAAGCGTTAGCACAGAAACTTGGCCAGGCATTAGGGCTTGAAGATCAAGTTGCGTTGAAAATCAGCGAATTTGACCGCTATGTCGACAGTGTGCATTTGAACATTGCCGAACCTTACGCCAACGTGATTCGTTATAGTGGACCGGGTGTGGCGAACGCGATTGCTAAATCGACAGGTCCGCATACACAACTGCTGAGTGCGCTCGGATTTCGTATAGAATCGACGGAAGAGGAGTGGGAGACGTTTGCTGATCGACGCCAAGACTTTGTGAGAGTTCATTACGAGACCTTGACGCAACTTAAAGCTCCCACCAGCTTTGTGATCGTCGCAGATAGGGCGGTTGCCGACGATGTAATGAATGACGTGGTGCTGGCGAATGTTCCTTCAGTGAAGCGGCGGCAAGTGTATCCTCTTGGGCTAAACTCCTTTCGTATTGACTATTACAGCAGCTTAGAGATTATCGAATTACTCAAGCAGGAGTTCGGCGTTCGTGAATGAAACGATCAATGAACAGCGCCGAACCAAGAGGTTGTGGCTTGGGCTGTTGAGTCTGATAGCACTGGCTGGAATCAGTGCCATGCTCAGTGTGTTTGTTGGATCCAGAGATATCCCCGTGAGCGCCACTTGGCAGGCGTTATTCCACTTCTCTTCAACGAATACTGAGCATTTGATTGTCCACCATTTAAGATTGCCGAGAGCGATGTTGGCGTGTGTAGTCGGTTGTGCCATGGGAACGGCAGGTGCTTTGATGCAAACACTTACTCGAAACCCGTTGGCTGATCCGGGTCTGCTTGGCGTGAATGCGGGGGCGACGCTCGCTGTTGTATGTGCGATTGCCTTTTGGGGCTTGAGTGACGTGACAGACTACATGTGGTTTTCTATTGCTGGGGCGATGGGAGCGGGGAGTCTTATTTACCTTTTAGCTGGAATGGACAAAGGCGTAAACCCGGTCAAAGTCGTGCTTTCGGGGATGGCGCTGTCGGTGATCTTACTGGCGATGACCACCATCATTACCGTCAACAGCCAAGATGAGGCGTTTAATCAGTACCGTCATTGGGCCGTTGGATCTCTACAAGGGCGCGGCTTTGATGTGCTCTACCCAGTTGCCCTGCTAACGCTCGTTGGGCTGCTCGTGTCAATGAGCTTAGTTCGCGAGCTCAATACCTTTGCACTGGGCCAGGAAGTGAGTCTGTCACTCGGTATACAACAGCAGTCAGTTTTGTGGCGCTGTGCTATTGCCATCACTGTATTGTGTGGCGCTGCCACCGCTGCGGTGGGACCACTCAGTTTTGTTGGCTTAACAGCCCCGCACATCGCTCGTTTTTTTGTCGGTACTCATCATCGGTGGTTATTGCTTTACTCAATGCTTATTGCTGCGGCTTTGGTGTCGCTGGCGGACGTCGTTGGAAAACTGATTGTTGCGCCGGATGAAATCAGCGTTGGTATCATGACCGCATTGCTTGGGGCCCCGGTCTTTGTCTGGCTCGTCAAACGTTGGAAGATGGTTGAGTTATGAGTCAGTCGCCAATGCTAAGTGATCAGATCCTCCGTTACAAATCTTGGTCAGTGCGCTACAGCGCTGATGAATGGCGATTTTCGGCCGTTATACTGCTCGTTGTCCTACTGTTTGGTCTCTATTTACTGACGGTTGGGTCATATCCATTAACCCTTGAAAAATTGGTGGCTGTATTAACCGGAGAGCCCAAGACGGCTATCGATGATCGCATCGTGTGGCACATTCGTTTACCAAGAATTGTTACCGCACTATTTGTGGGGATTGCTCTTGGTGTTTCTGGTTCAGTGTTTCAGTCTATTTCAAAAAATACATTGGGTTCCCCGGATATTATCGGGTTTACCACGGGGGCAGCGACGGGGGCCTTGGTGCAAATCATTCTTTTCGAGCAACAGTCAGAAAGAGTGATGTTATCCGCTTTGGTGGGCGGCATCTTAACGGCAGTTTTGGTCTATTTTGTCTCACGACAATCGGGCCGGGTTGGTGGGTATCGTTTGATTCTGATGGGGATTGGTATTGGTGCGATGTTAAGTGCGTTGAATGGCTTGATGTTGGTAAAAGGGAATCTTGACCAAGCGGTAGTGGCGAATCTGTGGCTTGCAGGTTCTCTAAATGGCCGTACGTGGGGGCACGCCATCCCTGTAATGATCGGTGTTTTGGTTATCGTTCCTATTGTGATTTTCAAAGCGAGGACGCTCAACTTGATCGAAATGGGGGATGAGATAGCCGGTCAAATAGGTGTGTACGTTGAGCGTGAACGCCTGATAATGACCTTGCTATCGGTAGCATTGGCTGCACTAGCAACAGGGGCGGCGGGACCTATTGGGTTTATCGCTCTGGCGGCACCACAGTTGGCCAAACGAGTTCTTGTTCATTCACCTTTGCCGGTCGTCGCTTCGGCCGCCATGGGCTCAAGTTTACTCTTAATGGCTGATTGGCTGTCTCAACTTAAACCTTTTGATATTTATTTGCCTATTGGTCAATTGACTAGTCTCGTTGGTGGCTTATACCTCCTGTGGTTACTCACTCGAAGTAAACAGATGTAAGTGGAATCTCTCATGCAAACTTGTTCTAACTCTTCCCTTCTCCATCGAATTCAAGGGTGTGATCTTACTCTAGAGTATGAAGATTGTGCGGTATTTCGTGGTTTAGATGTGGCGATTCCGGATGGGGAAGTGACCGTCATTATCGGTCCCAACGGGTGTGGTAAATCCACGTTACTAAAAACCTTGTGTCGGCTATTTAATCCCACGCAAGGTCAGGTTTATTTAGATGAAAAAGCGGTCTCTCAATTCTCTCAGAAATCCTTTGCGCAGCAAGTAGGATTGCTGCCGCAAAGAGCCAGTGCACCAGAAGGGATTCGGGTTAAAGACTTGGTATCTCGGGGGCGTTACCCCTATCAACGTTTGTTTAAACAGTGGACAACGGATGATGAACAGGCGGTACGAGAGGCGATGGCGCTCACTGGTGTAGCGCCGTTGGCAGAGCGCGCAGTGGACACATTATCCGGCGGACAAAGGCAGAGAGTCTGGATTGCCATGGTACTCGCTCAGCAAACTCCGATCGTGTTTTTAGATGAGCCGACCACCTACTTGGACATCGCGCATCAATTCGAACTGCTCGAGCTTTGTCGCCAACTTAACCGAGAGCAAGGTAGAACCATTGTCATCGTGCTGCACGAACTGAATCAGGCTTTTCGCTATGCAGACCAATTGATTGTGATGTTTGAGGGGCGAATTGCAGCACAGGGAGCGCCAGAGGCTATCGTGTCGCCACAAATGATTCGTCAAGTATTTGATTTAGATTGTGTCATTATCTCGGACCCTATTGCCAACACCCCCATGATCGTGCCTTATGCGAAGCATTCGACGTAACGAATAATGAATCAATTAAATGATAATGAAAATCATTATTGATAAATTAAATGCAAATGCATATTATTCCCATCTATTTGTAACAAGAAGTAACAAGGAAAAGATGGATGAATACTTCACATGTCATAAAAAGGAATCCGTTGAGCGTCAGTATCGCCTTCGCTCTCGGTTGTTTAGGGAGTGTATCAGCGACCACTATGGCGGCTGAACCGACGCCAGAGTCGAGTAAAATGGAGACTATCACGGTCGTTGGGGAACGCATTGACAAGTCACTGCGCGATACCACAACTGCCGTCACGGTGTTTAATGGTGATGACTTGCAAAGTGGAGAGAAAGACTCCATCAGCGACATTGCAGTGTCAGCACCGAACGTCGTTACCAGTGGTTTTGGCGCGATCAGCATTCGTGGTATTGATGGTACTGGCGCTGCAACAGGAGGATATGCCTTTTACAGTGGTGCTAGAGCGCGTATTTCAACCATAGTAGATGGCACCACTCAGAGCTGGTCTGGTTACAGTTTTACCCCCAGTCGCGCTTGGGACATACAGCAGCTAGAAGTTTTACGTGGCCCACAATCGACAGCGCAAGGAACCAACTCAATTGGCGGTGCGCTCGTAGTGGTGACCAATGATCCAACGTACCATTGGGAAAGCAAAGTTCGTGCAGGCTTGGAAAGCTACGAAAACGGAAATATAAAAAGTAATCTCGCAGTGATGGCTTCGGGCCCTCTGATTGAAAATGAGCTTGCTTTTCGTATCGCCATTGATGGTTCAAAAGGAGATGGGTATATGAATTATGCCCAAGCGGATACGGAATTCGATAGCTCGCCTGATCTTGAGAGTGCGGAAAACATCAACGGCCGCCTTAAATTGTTGTGGGAGCCAGCTAGCATGCCGCAGCTGAGTGCCAAGCTCACTTATAATCGTCAATCTCATGAAGGTGAATATCTCAACTGGGCGACGGAGTATGATGAACCGACGTTGACCTTGGATGACTCGAATCGATCGAACGTTAGACTGCAAGATTCAACAGTGGAAACGATCGCCGCAGATGTCTCGTATGAGCTCAGTGACGGGATCAGTAATATGCTTCACATCAGCTACCTCACAACGGATGTGCGCTTTGACCAATACCCTAACGCCGCGCGCGAATTTTATGTGACGTCTGACATCGACAACTTGACGATTGAAAACCGATTGCTCTTCCAAACACCAGGTTCTGATTGGTCTGGGGTAGCTGGCGTTTATTACTCAAACAACGATACGTTACTGGATGTCTCGAATTCCTTCACTGGCCCGAGCAAGACCGAAGTTTCGGCGTTGTTTGGAGAGACGACTTACGCGGTGAATGAGGCGCTTAAATTGGTTGGTGGGGCTCGATTTGAAAACGAGAAAATTGATCGTTCTTTGGACTACGCGCGTGATATCGAGGACTTTGAGCAAAACACAAGTGAAAACATATTCTTACCGAAAGTAGGCTTGATCTATCACCTGGATAATACCACCACTTTGAATGCGTCTATCCGTAAGGGCTACAATGGTGGCAGTGCATCCGTCAATTGGGATACATTTGACTACTACACCTACGATGAAGAAACCGTTATCGCCTACGAAACGGGCTTATTGGCGGAATTTGAACATGGTCAGCTAGGAGCCAACCTTTTCTATAATGATTATTCTGGTTACCAGGCGTTCGTCCAATCGGAATACATCGCGAACATTGATGATTCTCGCACTTATGGCTTTGAACTCTCTGGTGATTACTGGGCAACAGACAGCCTCAACTTGCGTGGTTCATTTGGTTACGTCAATACTGAAGTATTAAGTGATGACCAATCCTTTAAAGGTGCAGAACTACCGAATGCGCCAGATACCAATGTCTCCGTTGGCTTTACCCAACACTTTGGTCAAAACTGGTCTGTTGGTGCGGATGTGTATTACGTCGGAGAGTACTACTCAGATCTGGAAAACACGCAAGAGTACAAAGCAGGTGATTACACAACGGCTGATGCGCGTGTTCAATACACCATTGGTAATTTCACTCTTGATGGTTACGTGAAAAACCTGACCGACGAAACCGTAATCTACTTCAACAACAGTGGTTCACGAGCGGCAGTTGGGCAAACGCGTACCTTTGGTATCAGCGGCACCTACCATATGTAATTACTATATGTAAATTCCCATATGTAATAGCGACAAAGGCTCGGATAGATGTCCGAGCCTTTGTCACTCTATAGCACTGGATTATTGGGTGTAGCGCATCTTCATTTTCAGCGCAATATTAACCAGCGCAATCAACACTGGCACTTCAATCAACGGGCCAATGACGCCTGCAAAGGCTTGATCCGAGTGGAGGCCAAATACCGCAATGCTGACCGCAATCGCCAGTTCAAAGTTATTCCCGGTCGCGGTAAACGCGATCGAGGCGTTTTTATCATACTCAATTCCGAGCTTTTTCCCGATCCAAAAGCTGGTAAAAAACATCAATACGAAATAGAGCGTGAGCGGTATCGCAACACGTATGACATCTATAGGCAATTGCAAAATCATATCGCCTTTGAGGCTAAACATGAGAACAATGGTCGCAAGCAGTGCAATCAGAGTGATGGGTGAAATACGTGGTACAAACACCTCGTTGTACCAAGTTTCGCCCTTAAGCTTGGTGAGCCATTGGCGGCTGAGAAAGCCAGCAAGGAAAGGAATACCCAAATAGATCAGGACGCTTTCGGCAATATCGAGCATAGAGATATCGACCTCAAACCCTTGGTAACCGAGCAGTGTCGGCAGAACGGTAATAAATAGCCAAGCCATAAAACTGTAGGTAACAATTTGGAAGGCGCTGTTGAGTGCCACCAATGCGGCGCCGTACTCTTTGTTGCCACCGCCAATATCGTTCCACACCAACACCATTGCAATGCAGCGCGCTAAGCCAATCAAAATGATGCCCACCATGTAACCCGGTTTGTCTGCAAGAAACAGCAGTGCGAGTACAAACATCAAAATGGGCCCAACGAGCCAGTTCATGATCAGAGAGAGTTTGATGGCTTGCTTATCGCGACGAACTTGGCCAAGCAGTCGGTAATCCACTTTGGCAAGAGGAGGATACATCATCAAAATTAAGCCAATGGCGAGTGGCACGTTGGTTGAGCCCACTGACATTGCCTGATTCCATTCAGCCATGTGGGGGTATAGTGCGCCGATCGCAACACCGAGTGCCATTGCGGCGAATATCCACACAGTGAGATAGCGATCGAGAAAGCTCATGTTTTGAGCTGCGTTAGCGTGATTAGCATTCATGGTTGGGTCTCTGTATTCGTTTATCGTCGAAATTCGATTAATAGCTTAAGACAAATGACGTCAATCATTTGGGCTGAACAAGTGGTGAAACAAATCGCCAAATTGTGCCAGTGCTACAGTATTGACGCGGTAGCAGACTTTGGGTGGTTTGGGCTCGCTAAGGATAAATTCTGCCTGTTTCAAGATTCTCAAGTGTTCGGAGACGGTAGATTGCGCCAGCCTCAGTTCGCCCACAAGGTCACTATTGAGGCACTCTCCGCGTTTATCCATTTGTAGAAGAATGCGCAGGATACGCACCCGAGCCGGGTGAGCGAGTGCCTTGGCCAATAACGCTATTTTTTCCTCTTCGAGAGTGTCGCGCTCATCGCGCACTACATCCTGAAGATTCGCCGGTTGGCAGTGAGTGCTCATGTTGCGATTCCTTAATCGTGAAAAGACGATTAATGCTACGCTTCGAGAGGCTGTTATGCAACAGAGAAAGCGATCGTCTTCACGCCGTCTCAAAAGTAGGATGCTCCAATTTTGATGCCAGTATGGAAATTTTGCAGCATAAAATGCTAATCATTCATGGTGTGAATGCTCTAAATCAGTAGGTTTTATCTATCGAATTATTAATAAGACATGTTGCGCTCTGTATTCAATGTTTTGTGATATCGAGTCATAAAAAGAGTGCTAAATTTACAAAATAATAACAACAGCGACGAATTCAACATCATACCCAGTGTGTGACGTTGGAAGCAGTTCAAAGCAATAACGATAAAATCGATTCAGAATGGCTAGGAAAACAGGTATGAAACCACTAAAAATCAAGGACGTGTCCATTGCGGTCAGAGCATGGTCAATCCTAGCGCTATTCGCGCTGGGGCTTATCGTTAACACTCTACTTAACATCGACAAATCCCGAGAGCACATGCGTTACAACTACGAACATGGGGTTGAAACCTTAGTGCAAAGCGCTATGGGTGTCGCTAATCGCTATTACGAATTAGTCCAAAGTGGCGAACTGACGCTGGAAGAGGGGCAAAAGAACGCCCTTCAATCGATCTCTGCAATGCGTTTTGACGAGGGTAACTACATCTTCGTGGGAGACAAACACGGTGTCCAATTGGCAACGGGCGTCGCTTCTTTGCTAGGCAAAAACATCATGGAGTTCAAAGACAGCTCTGGACACTTTTTTGTTAAAGACTTGTACAAGATGGCGCAAAGTGGTGGCGGCTTCGTCAACTACACTTGGAAGAATCCAGATAAAAACACCATCGATCCGAAAACCAGTTATGTGATGCAGTTTGAACCCTGGGGTTGGATGATAGGGTCTGGGATGAACATGGTGGCGCTTGAGAATGCAACCAGAATGTCGGAAATCGCCTCATTGAGTTACGCGCTGGGGATTTTGGTGGTCTTATCCTTGATTGTCGGTTATTTCATAAAAACCATCACTAGCCCAATTAAACGCACGGTGAGAGCGATGCGTGAGTTGTCAAAAGGTGAAGGCGATCTGACTCAGCGCTTGCCGGAAGAGGGCAGTGCTGAGCTGATACTACTTGCGCGTTATTTCAACCAGTTTATTGCCTCACTTCAGACCATCATGCAGAGCATCAGCGATGCCGGGGCTCAAGTCTCAGCATCTGCTTCGCAACTGACACACTCGGTGCATCATATTGATGACAGTTTGAATCAGCAGCAAAACGACGTCGATATGTTGGCGACGGCGATGACTCAAATGCTCGCGACGGTGGAAGAAGTGGCCAGTCGCACCGTTGAGGCCAATGATGCCAGTGGATTGGCGGCGAAAGAAGCTTCGAACAGCCACGCGATTATTAGTCAAAATGTCGCGGTCGCCAATGAACTTGCACAGCAAATCGAAGCAGCAACAGAGGTGGTGCAGCAACTAGCGAGCGATGCGAATAACGTTGACACGGTTCTGGAAGTCATTCGAGGCGTTGCTGAGCAGACCAACTTATTGGCGCTCAATGCTGCCATTGAAGCGGCGCGCGCCGGTGAACAAGGACGAGGCTTTGCCGTGGTCGCCGATGAAGTAAGAACGCTATCGGTGCGAACGCAGGAGTCGACATTAGAGATCCAGAGCATTGTTGAAAAACTGCAAGCCGGCGCGAAAAATGTGGTGGAGGTGATGAACCAAGGCGCTGAAAAAGCGGGCAGTGCGTCTGCGTTATCGAGCCAAGCGGGGGATGCACTGAATCTCATCAACAAAGAGGTACACACGATTGAGGAGATGAACCAGCACATCGCAACGGCTGCGGAGCAACAAACGGTCACGGTCGGAGACATCAACCGCAATGTTGTCAGCCTGCGTGATATGGCGTCAGAAGTGTCGGTAGAGTCAAAACAAATGGCGTCATCAGGTCAAGAGTTGAACCGTGTCTCCAATGATCTACTGGCGATGATCCAGCGCTTCAAGCTGGCATAAACGTTTCTCAACACACAAGGCACCTCTTTCGACAACTGAGGTAAATCGCCAGCTCTGATGATAGAATCACGACCCATTATTTAGAGCAACAACCATCAGAGCTGCGCGATTCATTATGAGACACCTTAGAACCACTCTTCACCCTGATATTGATCACCTAGACGACAAAATTGTGTTTAAGCGTAATGCTGCACGCGCCATTGTCATCAGTGGAGAGGATATCCTCTTACTCTATACCGCGCGTTACCACGATTACACCATCCCTGGTGGCGGCCTCGATCCCGATGAAGATGTCATCGCAGGTATGGTGCGCGAACTGCAAGAAGAAACCGGCGCGCAAAATATTCACGCCATCAAGCCATTCGGCCTTTATGAAGAGTTTCGTCCTTGGTACAAAGATGACGCCGATGTGATGCACATGATCTCCTACTGCTACACCTGCAAGGTGGACAGAGAGCTCGGTGATACGGCCTATGAAGATTACGAAATAAAAAACGGGATGAAACCCGTGTGGATGAATATTCACGATGCCATCGCTCACAATGAGAAAACCATGGCGCAAAGTGACAAAAAGGGCATGAGCATCGAGCGCGAAACCTTCTTGCTGCAACTGATCGCCAAAGAGATGCTGTGAGCGAACATGGGTTTCATTTATTCCCATGTTCACTCATTCCCATATTGGCTTGTAGCTCGTGACTATTTCGTTGCGAGCGCTATTTTGCGACTCAATCCACCTAGTGATTCTTGCTGGTGGATCTCATCAATCACAACGTCTGCGACCCAGTTTGCGCCGCGGGCTTGGAAGTGCGTAACGTCCGGTTTGATGGCAGTCCCCGAGCGACCTTGGTAGTAAGGGTAACGCTCTGGATCGACGACCAACCAAAGTGATTGCCACTCTCCTTGTTCGCCAAGGTTCGCTAAGTCCACCAAGCGGTTTTGCACATCCAGCAGAGGAATCTTGTTGTCCCGGGATGTTTGGCGCACGGTTTGGGTGTAATCACCAACGAAGCGATAGCCTCTATCCTTGTTCTGCTTGGTGACGTGTTGCGTGAGTGAAATCGGTGTACCCGGCTGGTTTTGATCGGTTTTAGCGCGTGGAACGGAGGTCAGTAATACGGGCTGCACCTCGTGCTGCTTAGCAAAAGTCAGATAGCGTTCAAGTGAGTGTTGGAACGACATCAGCGGCTCGTTGTCGGGATGTTGCGCCTCGCCTTGTGGTGAGTTGGGGTAAGTGCACAAGGTCGCTACATCCAGTGGGCCTCGACCTTTCGCGGCGCCATTGCATTTTTCATCGTTGTGGCTGAATTGGACCAGTAAATAATCTCCAGCTTTCGTCATTGGTTGAATGAAATCGAGCCAACGACCATTGATGAAATCGCGTGAGCTGCGCCCAGATTGTGCCGCATTCACGACCAACAAGGTTTCTGAATTGAGTTTGTCGGCGAGGGCTTGTCCCCATCCCATTCGTGGGTAGACATCCGCAGAATAGTTCGATGCAGTCGAATCGCCGACGATAAATAGACGTGTTTGCGCTTGCGTTGCTTGCGCCGCTGCCAAGCTCAGTTGTTCAGACGTGAGTTGATAGGAAGCGAGCGTCTCTTGCGACAATATGGGGCGAAACGTGCGGTCAAACAGCTGAGTGTTGGACAGTAATCCGGTTTTGGTATTGTGGCCTAAATTGTGAATGACTTGCGCCGCCAGTTCGTTGAAAACAGGTTGGTAGTGTGAGGGATAGTGAACCGGGTCCCAGTCAATCTTTGGGTTGAGCCCGTGGCGCTCTAAAGCGTATTGGAACGTCTGTTGGAACGCTTGATTGGCGGCTTTCCAAGCGTGACGGGAGAGCGCGGGTAACCTCTCTTGCATAAACAACGCTTGTGGGCCATCGATGCGCTCATGGGCGGCAAGGTTTGAGACAATAAGGTCACTAAATGGGTTAACGTTCGCTGTGGTCACGCCATTGTTGTTTACGTCAACCGCCAGCGCGGTCGCGCAGATTGAGCGGCGCACGTCACTGCGAATACAGCTTTCACCACTTTGGTCATCCACTGAAATCAGCAGTGGCGCACTCATGCCTGCGATGTTGACGCGATAACGGCCATTGGCATCACTCTCTGTCATAGCGAGGCGACCAAAACTGTCTTTAATGGCGACTTGCGCTGGAAACTGCATACTGGCGTGTGTGATCTGGCCAATCAAGGTACTTTGAGGGGCAAGACTGATGTCGGGTAACCATCCCGATAAGATGGTCTGGGTTTGGTATTGCTCAGCTTGCGCATCGGAGAGCTGAGGACGATCGTCAGCTATCGCTGCGCCCTGACCCACGTTTTGGTACTCCCAAAAGCGGGAATCTTGAGGATAGAACCAGATTTTATCGCCGTTGATGTCCTTACCAGACATTTTGTCCCAGCCATAAATATGATCGTCGATTTGGCAATCAATGAAAGCCGCATGACCAATCGCATTGGGATCGGCGTAACGGCCATCATCAAATTGTGTCGTTGGATGCCAAGGGCGGCCAAGTGCGTAGCTCCCCGCTGGAACGTGCTCCTCTTTACTCATCACACACCCTTTAAACACCAAACCATACGGTGAATCGATATTGGTCGCGGGTGCGGTGATATAGCCGAGCGGCTCGTTAGGTTGGGTATCTTCTCGATATCGAGCAATGATGTCGCTGCGCTCAATTAATACGGTGCCATGACCAAAGATGAAATCGACGGTGCCACTGATCTGTGACTCGTCAAAATAGGCGCGCCCAGCACGAGAATATAATGTGTCTTGATAACTGTTAACGGAAACATCTCGAAATTGAGCGCGATCCCCTTGATGGGAAATAAGCAACGCCACCGCTTGAGTCCCATTCTGGCGGCTCGGATCGTCTTTTGCTTTCTTTTGGTTTTGTGGGAAATCAAAGCCATTTTCTATCGTGAGGCTTCGAGCTTGAAAGTCAGCGGCATCGACACTGACCGTGCGACTGCCAAAGGTGCCAAACTTCTTCCCGTTCTCATCCACCATACTGTTTGCCGTGGTGGCGGTGATGATGGTTTTGTCGCGATCTTGACCTATTAAGGTGAGATTAGGTCGAGTTATGTGCAGTTTTTCCGGATATCGACCGTTTTCGATGTAGATGACATAAGGACTATGATCGTCCGGCGCTTGGGCAATCGCTTGTGAGATGGTGGTGAAGTCAGCGCTGCCATCAGGGGCGACGCGAACATCATACAAAACCGCAGAACAAGCCGTGGCAATATGCAGAGCTGACGTTGCTCCGATTCCAAGAATTACCAATCTATTCACGCTGTAAATCCTTTTGTTTATGTTATTGAAAATAAATAGAAACAGTATTTCATTGTGATCTAATTCAGGTTTTTTGATTTGTCTTTACTAAATATTTTTAGATTAATTTATAGGGAGTTAGTAAATATTATTTAAATCACATTTAATCACGTAATTTATTAAAACATCGTTTCACTGATCACGTTTTGGTCAAATGCCACTTTTAAATAAGGGTCTTTAAGGCGTAAGTTAAATTGAACTTAACGAGAACAAAACGGTGTTTCGAAATGAAAAATAAAATTATAACTTCTGCTATCCTACTCGCACTAACCAGTACAGCGGCGCATGCGGTCTCTATCAATATGCGTCACGAGTGGACGCCTAAATTTGAGGGCAAAGACCAAGTCCATAAAGACCGTATCGCGGTTTCCCATCGCCATGCGAATGGTGTCGGTTGGGAAGTGGAAACTAAGTGGCAAAGTGGTGACGGCTTCTTTGACTTCGACCAGTTTGTTGATGCGGGTAACCAAGCCAACATCAGCTACCGCTGGAAGCTTGATGACCAATTTACTCTCACCCCTCAGTACAAATGGGAAACGGGTAGTAATAAGCATGCCCACCAGTTTAACCTAACGTTGGGTTACAAAATTAACGACGATTGGTCGACATCTTTCCGTCATCGTTACCACTATGAGATCAA
This sequence comes from Vibrio cholerae, assembly GCA_036903855.1. Classification (GTDB taxonomy): domain Bacteria; phylum Pseudomonadota; class Gammaproteobacteria; order Enterobacterales; family Vibrionaceae; genus Vibrio; species Vibrio cholerae_D. The sequence continues at coordinate 875,106 of JACGDM010000001.1, forward strand.
AAATGGTGGCGACGATAACTCACACTACAACCGTTGGACAGTGGGTCTAGGTTACAAAGGCATCGACAACTGGTCGCTCAGTGCAACGTCAGACTACACCTGGAAACAAGAGGGTGAAGATGTGTGGAAAGGTGACAGTGACGGATTTACTGAATTCAACTTCAAAGCAGAGTACAAAATGGGTGGCGGATGGTATCCGTTTGCTGAATTTGGTGTGACACCAGATAAGAAAGAGAACAGCTCTGAGAAAGATGCTTGGAAACCTCGTTACCGTATCGGCATGAAATACAGCTTCTAATCACCATCTTGACGATACCTAAAACCCTGTTGGTACTTCGGTGCCAATAGGGTTTCAATGAGGATACCCATTATGCAAAAAACGCCCATTGCTCTGTGTATCGCGGCGGCGATGTCTATCACTGGATGTGCGACCGATACGCAACAATCACAATCTCTCTCTCCTGATACGCTCACTTGGCAGGCCATTACGTTTGGCCAATCCACCGATTTAAACTTTGGTTCAACCATACTGCCGGAAAAGGTCGGCACCAATGAAGTGCTCGTTAATGGCAAACCGGCCACCGCGGGTGCTTTGGCGGACACTTTTACCATTGAAAGCCGTGGCGGCAAGCTCGCTAATTCTCATGAAGGTGTGACGTTTTACTACACCAAAATCCCAACCGATGTGAATTTCACCCTGTCTGCGACCATCACCTTGGATCAGCTTGGCCCTGAAACCGGTTCAAAACCCAACCGCCAAGAAGGGGCGGGGATCATGGTACGCGATATCATCGGTGAACCAAGATTGAATCCTCAACCTGAAGGTTTGGAAGAGTTTCCTTCGGCATCGAACATGGTGATGCATGCGCTGCGTGCAAACAAAAAAGCGACCAATGGTTTGGTGAACATCAACGCCAATTACCGTGAAGGTATCTACCAACCTTGGGGTACGGGCGGCAACCGTATGAGCCGTGATGAGTTCATTAAAGGCGTGCCATTTGGCTCGGATAAGCCCTACAAAATGTCGCTAACACGTACCGACAGCGGCTACCTTGTCACCTATGATGATGGCACAGTGCAGCAGAGCGAAGAGATCAAAGGTGCGAATGCCAATATTGTTCAAGTGCAAGATCCGAATTACCAATACATCGGTTTCTTTGCCTCTCGAAACGCAAAAATTACCGTCAGCGATGTGGATCTCACGCTAACCCCAGCCAACACAGTGGATGCGCCGCTGTACAAAGCCACATTGGAAGACGTGGTGCTGCAACAAGCGTCGCCTGATCGCAGTGCGATTGATAACTATACCTTGCAGTCGCGTGCCAACTATTCGGGTACGTTCAGCGTGAGCCAAAACGGGCAAACCTTGGTCGATAACGTGGCGGTCAGTGCTGGTGAGTTTTTCAACTACGACGCCACGCTCAAGCAAAACCAAGCGCAATTTACTGTGACTTACACTCCTGTCGAAGGGCCGGATCTGAGCGCGAAAAGCTACGTTCAATCGGTTGAAAAAGTCACGTTGAGCGATCCAATGAACCTCACCGTTAGCCCTAACAGCCAGCTTGATCTTGCGGCCGCAGTAGAGCTAGTGGCACCGGGTGGCACCATCACATTAGAACCGGGTGTCTACCCAGGTTTGACGCTGCCAGTGTCGGTGAGTGGTACCCAAGATAAACCTAAGCATCTGATCGCAAAAGATGGCGTGACCTTTAGCGGCGATATTTTGCATGACGCCAGCTACTGGAATGTGAAGAATATCGAGGTGGCAGGTGCGCGCTATATCGTACACGGCAGCCACAACCACTTTGATCGCATTGTGACGCACAGTGCACCTGATACAGGTTTCCAAATCACCTCACAGGCGAAGATTGGCCGTGCACTGTGGGCAAGCTACAACGTGGTGGAAAACAGCGAAAGCTACAACAACATGGATGAGTCTCAAATCAATGCTGATGGTTTTGCTGCCAAAATGCGCATCGGTGACGGCAACACCTTTATCCGTTGTGTTGCCCATCACAACATCGATGATGGCTGGGATTTGTTCAACAAGGTTGAAGATGGTGCCAATGGCGTCGTGACGATTCTCGATTCTGTTGCGTACCAAAATGGACAAACGCTTGAAGTAGCAGGTAAAGGTGGTTCACGCGGTAATGGCTTTAAGCTCGGGGGTGAAGGTTTACCTGTGGCGCATATTGTGCGCAACAACTTAGCCTTCCACAACCACATGGACGGCTTTACCGATAACTTCAACCCGGGTGCATTGCAATTGGAAAATAACGTGTCTATCGACAACAAACGTTTCAATTTCCTCGTACGTAAGAGCCCATACACAGAAACAGTGAAGCAAGGTACCTTTACGGGTAACCAGTCATACCGCTTCTTTGTCGACAGTGACTACAGCGATGTGGTGAATGCGGATGTGAAGCAGAACAACTACCTGCTTGCGGATGGCATTACCGTCAACGACCAAGGTCAGGCGATTGAGTCGCAGCGTTTGGTGGAGCTGAAAAAAGCATCGAAAATTTCCGCTACAGAACCGGTTCCCGGTCAATCGGAAGCGATGCGCTTAAAAGCGTTGTTATCACAACCCTAACCACCGAAAGGCTTAGCAAACGCTAAGCCTTTTTTTATCGCTTTTTATGGAGTACAACACGATGAAAATCGCCTCACTTTTCATTCTTCCCTGTACCATGTTGGCGCTACCCACATGGGCTGCGTGTTCACCTGACACCGATTCGACGCCAAGCTCTCTTGGCGCAACAGGCTGGGCCACCGGTGTGACGGGGGGATGCGGCGCGACACAAATCGCCACAGTCACCAACCGTCAAGAGCTGATGGATGCACTCTACGCGGGTCAACCAAGCATCGCCGCAGATGGTGCGTGGGTTGAGCCATCTCATCAGGCAAAAATCATTTACGTCAAAGGTTCCATCGATTTGAACAGTGATGCGACAGGTCAACCCATCGCACCTGAGCAGTATATGGCACGTTGTGACTCGCCCTACGATAGCTACGACGATTTCTATGCCGCTTATTATCAGGCCTATCGTCCTCAAGAGTGGAACAAACAATCGCTTGTAAACGGTCGTCCGCCGGAGTTAACGGGGGAACTGGAAACGCTGCGTCAATGCTTTAGTCGCCAGCAAAACAACCATATCGTGCTGCGTGTCGGATCTAACACCTCACTGATTGGCGTTGGCACCGACGCGGAAATTAAGCATGGTCAGTTGCGATTAGGTCAACTGCGCTATGACAGAGAAAAGAATCAAGCCAAACCGTACAACTATCATGCGCAAAATATCGTGATCCGAAATCTTCGCTTTACCGATGCGTTTGATGATTTCCCAGGGTGGGGACCAAGAGATTCGTTTAAAGTCGACAAAAAAGAGTTTGGTCAGGGAAATTGCAGTGAGACGTTTGTTGATGACAAGGTCAATCCAACCGGATGCGCGCTGCGCGGAGGGCGTTGGAACTCTGAGTACGACAACATCACAGTAGAAAACGCCTCTATGGTGTGGATTGATCACAACAGTTTTAGTGATGGTGAACGGACTGACGATCGCTTCCCACCCGTTTGGGACGCGCCATACAACGAAAAGACGCAAAAAGTGCAACACCACGACGCCTTGATCGATATTGTTGGCGCGTCAACCAAAGTGACGGTCTCGAACAACCACTTCAAGCATCACGATAAGGTCGGCTTGATTGGTGGTTCTGACAGTGCCAATGCACAAACCGGTTATGGCCCAGACGTGTTGGATGTCACTTTTCATGACAACCATTTCGAGACCACAGGGCAACGTATGCCGCGCGTGCGCTTTGGTCGCGTTCATGTGTTCAACAACCTATATGAACTCGATTACCGCACCTCTCCTTATCCTAAATATCGGATGGGCGATGCCATGATGGTGGGCACGGCAGGTAAACTCTATGTGGAAGAGAATGCGTTTGTGATTCCCGGCAAAGAAAAAGACATCGTCAACAAGTTGATTGGTTACAGCTCTAGCCAAAGCAACAAGAAGAAGTGTCTTAATGCGGGTTGGAGCGAAACAAAGTGCGGCTCTTATTACTTCGCGCACAACAACTGGTTGAATGGTCAGCCTGTCGAGTTGAATGAGGTTGCTCACGCTAAGGCGAAGAAAAGCAAAAGCAATGCGCCGCTGATTTCGCTAGACCCAGCTCAAGAGGCGCGTTTCTGGCACCCGAGCCAACACTATGCCTATGATGTCAAAGCACCCGCAGAGTTGCTTAACACATTGAAAGATAAGGTCGGCGCGGGCAAGCTGAGTCAATAACTCAAACGGTGTTGTCGCCAACAAAAAAAGCAGCCATCCCGTAAGGAGGCTGCTTTTTTTCACTGCGCGCCTTATAGCGCGTCTGTTACTGTGTCACTGAGGCCAAAAACTCACCAAAGCGTTGCCATGATTTTTCGTCGGCGTCTTTTCGATAGCGGTCGCTGTCAAACACGGTGAATGCGTGGGGCGCGCCGCTGTAGGTGATCATTTCATGGGGCACTTGGGTCGCTTCTAACTCGGTTGCGAGCGCGGCAAATTGATCCATGGTAATGGCCGTGTCCGCGGTACCATGCAGCACTAGGATAGGCGCTTTAGTTTGTTGATAGGATTGCCCTTCAGGCGTCGATAGGCCGCCGTGAAACGTCGCAAACCCCTTTGCTTGCATGCCTGCACGCGCTGATTCAAGCACTGCGGCTCCGCCAAAACAGTAACCCATGACCACCGCATTGCTGACATCGCCCCCTAAGCTGGCGGCAAAGTCCAAACTGCCTTGCATCAAAGCGCGCAGTTTGTCTCTGTCTTTGTAGAGCTCACCAGTGTGTTGGCGGCGATCTTCAATTTTCTCAGGCCGAATCCCTTTGCCGAACAAATCCGCAGCGAAGACGTTGTAGCCTTGTTCTGTCAACATCTGTGCCCGTTTCATTTCATAATCGGTCAACCCATCCCAGTCGTGCACCAGTAAGACTAACGGGGCGTCGTCACCCGCTTTGGACCAGTAGCCCTCGTATTCACTACCATTTACATTGTAAATTTTACTTTCGCCTGCCAACGCATTGACGCTCATCAGCGCGCTACTGAGTAGCGTTAACCCTAACCCGATTCTCTTTTTCATTGTTCACCTCCGTTGTTTCAACAAGCTTAGTACGTATTGAGTCAAAATACGTTATCGCTTGTCTTACGTAAGCGGCGCACAAAGAGCGCAAATCGAAGCCATGTTTTTATAGGCGAGGATTAGGACGGCGTCGACACCTCATCCACCAAGTACAGAATCGATTGATACGGGATGCCACTGTGATGGGACAATCCGATTTCACAGGTGCGACTGTTACTAAATCCGCGGCGACACCCTTCGGGAACTTGCGCTTTGAGCGATTCGAGAGCCGCTTGGTTGAGCTCCGGCGTGGTGAAGCCTTTGTCGCCCGCCCAGCCGCAACAGGCGATGTGCTCAGGTAGCACGACGTCGGTGGCACACGCCTTGGCGAGCGCAAGCATGTTAGCTTCCAGTCCCATGCGTCTTGCGCTACAGGTGACATGCAGCATCACGGTTTCTTGTTTGGGCGTCAACGTTAAGTGTGGCAGCAAGTAACGATGAACGAAGCCCGTCGGCTCGACGATAGTCAGCGGCTGGGTAAAGTGCTCAATGCTGCGCTTCGCGCACGGGCTGGTGTCCATCAAAATAGGGTATTCCCCTTGGTAACTGGCGGCGTAGAGCGTTTTTTCCAGTTGTAGGGATTTTTGCTTGGCGAGATCCGTCATTCCTTTACTGTCATAGGGCATACCACAGCAGAGGTTGTCGAGATCGTCTGGAATGATCACTTCAAAGCCTGCTTTTTTGATCAGCGAGAGCGTGACTTGAGTCAAGCTGCGCGAGTCTGGGTTATCCGCTTGCTGGCCCATAGTTCTTGAAGCGCATGAGGGCAGATAGACCACTTTCTTATCGGATTTGACCAAGAGTTCCATCGCTTTATCGACGCGGTGGCGGTTTGCGGTGGGAATTTCTGCTAACCATTGTGGCGTTTTGCCTTTGGTGATTCGGCGAATTTGGCTCATGACCGCCGCCATATTGTTAGGGCGTAGCAGGGCAGAGGCGATACGGTTTGCTCCTAGCGCGGCGCGGGTTAACGTGGTCGTGGTGGCGAAGTGATCCGCTGTCCAACGTGCAATTGGCGTGAAGGAGTGATACTTGGCACTGCGCAGTTGCTTGACCAGATCACCCGTGTTGATGCCCACCGGGCAGCGATCGGCGCACAGTCCGGTGGCGGCGCACGTATCCAAACCTTGATGTTCAAACACCTGCTCTAGTTCATTCGCGCTAGGCAGTTGATGGCGTTTGCGGTGCTGGATCTCACGATACAACACAATCCGCTGGCGAGGTGAAAGCGTCAAGGTGCGTGATGGGCATACCGGCTCACAGAAGCCGCATTCAATGCAACGATCGACAAGAGGATCCGCCGCAGGCATCGGCTTCAAATCTTCAAGGTGCGCGTTGGGGTTGTCGTTGATGATGACGCCGGGGTTGAGTAGTCCTTCTGGGTCAAACAAGCGCTTAATTTGCTGCATTAATTGATAGCCGTCCTGGCCCCATTCGAGCTCGACATAAGGGGCCATATTGCGCCCTGTGCCATGCTCTGCTTTAAGTGAACCTTGGTATTTCACCGCGACCAACTCGGCAACGTCATCCATAAATGCGCCATAGCGGGCGATCTCTTCTTGGCTATCAAACCCTTGGGTAAAAACAAAGTGGAGGTTGCCTTCCAGCGCATGGCCGAAAATGATCGCCTCATCGTAGTGGTAGCGATCGAACAGTTGCTGCAAATCGCGCACACCGTGAGCCAAATGCTCAACGGGAAAAGCGACATCCTCAATGATGACGGTGGTGCCGACTTCACGAACGGCGCCGACCGCAGGAAACATGCCTTTGCGAATGCCCCACAGCGTGGCGACGGTATTGGCATCGCGGGTAAAATCGACCGATTCGATAATCGCGTAATCGGTCAGAGCCGCCATCACGCGCGCACATTGCGTCTCGAGCTGATCGGCACTTTCCGCGTGGGTTTCGACCAACAGCGCGGCGGCATCCGTGGTCAGTGTCGACATAAAGTCGGGCATGCCCGGTTTATCGGCGACGGATTTTAGCGCGCGGCCATCCATCAGTTCGACGGCGGCAACGGGCGATTGAGACAGAGTCGTGACGGCACGACTGGCGGTCTCGATATCAGCAAACACCAGTAACGACGAGGCTTTGAACGGGTGGTCGGCCACGGTGTGGTAAGTGATGTCTGCGATAAAGCCTAAGGTGCCTTCTGAGCCAATCATTAGATGTTCGAGCACTTCAATCGGATCATCAAAATCGACCAATGCGTTAAGGGCGTAGCCCGTGGTGTTTTTTAGGCGATATTTGTGGCGAATGCGTTCGGTGAGTGTGGGGTTAGCGCGCGTTTTTGCCACCAGTTGGGTTAAGCCGTCAATGATGTCAGGGCGCTGGCGTTTAAATGCATCGACACTGTCGGGGTTGGCGCTATTGAGCACAGTCCCATCGCTTAAAACCAGTGTCAGGCTATCGATGGTGCGATAGGAGTTTTGCGCCGTACCGCAACACATGCCACTGGCGTTATTCGCCGCGATGCCGCCAATTTTACAGGTATTGATTGAGGCGGGATCGGGGCCAATTTTACGCTGATAGGGCGCAAGGTAACGGTTGGCGTCAGCGCCAATTACGCCGGGTTGCAGGCGGATTTTTTCGCCATTATCGATAATCTCATGGCCGCGCCAGTGATCGGTCAAGGTGATCAACACAGAATCCGACACCGCTTGGCCTGAAAGGCTGGTGCCAGCGGCGCGAAAGGTAAAGGGCACCGCAAACTCGCGGCAGGTGCGGATCACCCAAATCACTTCATCGAGGTTGGACAACTTGACCACTAGTTTTGGAATCAAGCGATAGAAACTGGCATCGGTGCCATACGCAAGGCGCTTGGCGTCATCGGTGATCAGTCTATCTTTATCAAGGCGCTGGCTCAGCGTCTCAATCAAGGCCGAGTAAGGATGAGAGTTCAACGTATTGGGCATATCCGCTTCCTGCTGTGTAGAGTGGGGCTATCATGGCCTAACCACTTGTTTTTATTATGTCGTTTGGTGCCTGTCTTGCTGCACGGTTTGCTGATTATATTTGGCTCAGCGCATCGAGATTGAGATCCGCAAGTGATTTTGCGCCAGTCAGCGTCATCGCGACGCGCATTTCACTTTCATATAGGCTCAGTAAGTGTTCAACTCCGGCTTGACCTTGCGCAGCCAAAGCATAAATAAATGAACGACCGAGCAGGGTGCAATCGGCGCCAAGGGCGATCATTCTGACGACATCAAGGCCGCTGCGAATGCCCGAATCGACCATGATCTTCACCTCACCTTTGACGGCGTCGGCGATCGCGGGGAGGGCTTTGGCGCTGGAGAGGACGCCGTCGAGTTGGCGTCCGCCGTGGTTTGACACCACAATGCCATCAGCGCCAAATTTCACCGCGTCTTTGGCATCCTCAGGATCTAAAATGCCTTTAATAATCATCGGGCCTTGCCAAAATTCACGAATCCACTCGAGATCTTTCCAACTGATGGAGGGATCGAAATTGGCCCCCAACCAGCCAATGTAATCCTCTAACTGAGTCGGTTCACCGCGATAAGCTGAAATATTGCCCAGATCATGCGGTTTACCGTTGAGACCCACATCCCACGCCCACTTTGGGTGACACGCTGCTTGCCAGACTCGCTTTAGCGCGGCGTAATCACCACTCATACCTGAATGGCGGTCGCGGTATCGCGCGCCGGGTACGGGCATATCAACGGTAAAGACTAAGGTGGTGACGCCGGCCGCTTTGGCCCTCTCAAGAGCGTGTTTCATAAAGCCGCGATCTTTGAGCACATAGAGTTGAAACCACATCGGGCGCGCCATCACAGGGGCCACTTCCTCAATTGGGCAGACAGACACGGTGGAGAGCGTAAACGGGATGCCTTTGTTGTCAGCGGCGCGCGCCGCTTGCACCTCGCCGCGCCGAGCGTACATACCGGTGAGCCCGACGGGGGCCAGAGCAATAGGCACCGAGAGGGTGTCGCCAAACAGATCGCAAGAGAGTGACAGATCTTCCATGTTGCGCAGTACCCGCTGCTTAAGCGCGATGGCCTGTAAATCCTCGCAGTTGCGGCGCAGTGTATGCTCCTGATTTGCGCCGCCATCAATATAGTGAAACAGAAAGGGAGGCAAGGCACGTTGAGCGGCCGCGCGATAGTCGGTAGGGGCGGAAATGATCATTGCGATGTCCTTACAGCGTTAGGTTGTGATTGAATTGTTTCTTAATTGTGAATTTATCGCTTTCCTTTTTCTCGGTATAGGGAAATAATGAAAATGATTAATTCCAAAAATGACATAATACGATGCGCGCAGACGATCTTATTCTCTTCTCCCAAGTGGTGGAACTGGGCAGTTTCAGCAAGGTAGCAGAGCAAAATAACCTGACAAATTCGGTAGTTAGCAAACGAATCGCAAGATTGGAGCACGATCTCGGCGTGCAGCTTTTATATCGTACAACGCGCAAATTGACCCTGACAGAAGCGGGCAAAGCCCTGACGCAAGGTGCGAAAAGTGTGAAGCAAGCCGCGCAGGAAGCGCTCGATACGGTGTCAGGGTATGGTGAGAGTATATCGGGTCACATTCGCATGTCGGTGCCGACCATTTCGGGCGATTTGATCTTGGCTGACGCGGTGGCGGAGTTTTGCAATCTTCACCCCGGTTTAACGGTCGATATGTCACTGGATAACAAGTTTGTCGACTTGCTGGAAGGGGGGGTTGACTTAGTGATCCGCACCGGCTACCTGGAAGACTCGAGCCTGATCGCGCGTCATATTTTAGACTCGCAGTGGGTGGTGTGCGCGTCCCCTTCCTATATTGCCAAACAAGGCAAGCCGATTGAGCCTCGCGATCTGTTGCAGCACAACTGCCTGCAATACGCCTATCAAACCACGGGCGCCAGTGAGTGGGAGTTCAAGGGCAAGCAGAGCCACTACTTCGTTAAAGTCTCCGGCAGTTTTTCTACCGATAACGCAACCGCTCTGCGCAAAGCGGCGCTCGGTGGTCACGGCATTGCCTATGTACCGCGCTGCTTGGTTTATCATGATTTGCGCAGCGGTCAGCTGGTTGATCTCTTCCCAGAACAAGTCGCTAAGCGGCTCGGCATTTACGCCGTCTATCCTTTTACTCGCCAGCCACCCAACAAGGTTAAGCTGTTGATTGAACACATCCGCACCCGATATCTGGCGATTTCGCACTATTTTTGAAGGCATCGGATAAAGAACAATACCTAAAAACGTGGTTAGCGAACGGCACTTTACGCAGGTTCTAAATCAAACGAAGCCGCGATCAGTTTACGCGTGTAGTCACTTTTGGGTTGATGGAATATCTCCTCGGCACTGCCGTGTTCCATCAATTCGCCTTGCTGCATAACCAGCACGCGATCGGACAGTGCTTTGACGACGCTGAGATCGTGGCTGATGAACAAAAAGCCGATATTGTGCTTTTTCTGGATCTCTTTTAGCAGGTCAATAACCGTCAGTTGCACCGAACGATCAAGTGCTGATGTCGGCTCATCAAGTAAAATAAATGAAGGCTCGAGAATCAAAGCGCGTGCAATGGCAATGCGTTGACGCTGCCCACCGGAGAACTCGTGTGGATAGCGGTTGATTGCGCTGGCATCGAGACGTACTTCTTCGAGCGCCTGTTTGGCTCTCAGCATGCGTCGTGATTTGCTCAACTGTGGTTGGTGTACAGTGAGTCCTTCGGTAATGATGTCGCCGACGGTCATGCGTGGAGAGAGTGAACCATACGGGTCTTGGAACACCATCTGCACCTCTTTTTTAAGCGCGAAGCGATCTTTGTCACTCAGTGCGGCCATATCCCTCCCTTTGAATGTAATCTGCCCGGTCGACGGAAGAAGGCCAATTAAGGCGCGTCCAAGCGTTGATTTGCCCGATCCAGATTCACCAACAATACCAAGTGTTTCTCCTTGTTTGAGCTCCAAAGAGATGCCTTTCACCGCCTCAAAGTACTGTGCTCGACTGGCGATGATGTGGGATTTGACCAAAAATTTAACCCGAATATCCTGCGCGCAGAGTAGCGCGGGCGCGTCGTCTTTGACTGCATCTTTGCTCCCGCGCGGCACAGAGTTAATCAGCATTTTGGTGTAATCATGCTGAGGGTTGGCAAACAGCTCTTCGCATGAGCCTTGTTCGACCACATCACCTTTGCACATCACCAACACTCGATCAGCGAGGTGCTTAACGACGCCCAAATCGTGGGTAATGAATAGTATAGACATGCCAAGTTTTGACTGAATGTCTTTGATTAGGTTGAGTACTTCGGCTTGCACCGTGACATCGAGGGCGGTAGTGGGTTCATCGGCGATGAGAATATCCGGCTCATTAATCAGTGCCATGGCGATCATGATGCGTTGTAACTGGCCGCCCGAGAACTCATGAGGAAACTTACCATAAGCGATCAAAGGGCTGGGTAATTGAACCAATTCAAACAGTGCCAGAACCTTTTGTTTGGCCTGGGCTCGCGAGACCGTTTGGTGGCACATTAGTGCTTCCGCGACTTGTATCCCGACGCGCATGTAAGGATTGAGTGACGTCATCGGCTCTTGGAAAATCATACCAATACGCTTACCGCGAATGGATTGCATCGCTTTTTCGCTTTTTTCTAGCAGCTCTTGCTGTTCAAAGCGGATGCTCGAATGGGCGTGCACAATGGCGTTATTGGGTAACAGCTGCATCAACGCATTGGTTGACACCGATTTGCCACTGCCAGACTCTCCCACGATCGCTAAGGTTTCTCCGCGAAAGAGCTCAAAGCTGACATGCTTGACGGCATCGACGATACCATCGTTGGTCTTAAAACTGACGGAGAGGTTATCGACCGTCAAAAGAGCGGAATCAGACATGGTATTTCCTTATTAATTCAATGTATGTGCATGGCCGTGGTTTTGTGCCGATGAGTTGGTTTTCAGCGTGGCAAAGTGGTCATGGGCTTTTTGTACCTCTTGTAGCTCTAGCATCCATTGTGCACTGCGCTGAGCACTGCAAAATGCGGTCATGTGGTGGAGCAAATCCTCGCACTGGTGGTGCAGAATATGACTGATGGCCTCAACCAATGGGTTGGGCTCAATCGACATAAACTGAAGTTGGGCGTAGGTTTGGTTGAGCAGTTCAAAGGCACGCTGATGTTGCCCCATTTTGTTGAGGATTTCTGATTGGGTGATGGCGGTATCTCGTAATGCTGTTGTCAAACAGCGAAACTGGCATGGTTTGGTGTTGTCATCCTCCATCGCGTGTTGGACATGGCTGGGTAGGTAGGCCAGCACTTGATCGTACAGGTAATAGGCTTCAGGCCAATGTCCTTGCTCCAGCAATTGTTCGGCTTTGAGATAGTGTGTCCAGCATTGCTGTAAATCCATTGATATCACTCCACATTAAACGGCACACTGCGTATTTAAATGCAATTGGTTATTATATGCAAATAATTATCATTTGTTATTTTGTTGGGGTAATTTGATGGTTATTTGAGCAGTTGAACGTGAATACTGTGTAAGTCACTAAAAACTAAATAAAACTGACCTAAACTAAGGAAACAGAACAATAACAATGAAGGACCGAACTATGGCTATTCAAAGACTTGAGGCGAGTCAGCTGTATCATTTTGCGGAGCTAGAAAAGCTCGACAGCAAATCAACCAAAGAGTTGGCCCCTATTGATGAGATTGTCGGTCAAGAGCGCGCGCAGAAAGCGGTAGAGTTTGCGATGTCGATCAAGGAGAAGGGATACAACATTTACGCGATTGGCCAGAATGGACTGGGCAAGCGCACTATGATTTTACGTTATCTCAACCGCCACAAACACGATGAGAGTGCGTTGTACGATTGGTGCTATGTGGCGAATTTCGAGGATATCCGTACCCCAAGAGTGTTGAAGCTCCCTTGTGGTGTTGGCAGCCGACTAAAACAAGACATTGAAAAGCTGATGGGCAAGTTAGTTAATGCGATGCCTCTCGCGTTTGATAACGAACTCTACTACAGCCGTGCGGACAAATTGAAAAACCAATTGGCCGCCAAGCAAGAAGCTGAGCTTGCCAATATCACCAAAGAAGCGAAAGCCAAAGGCATCAGCCTAACCATCACGACGCAAGGCGATTATCAGTTTGTTGCGATGAACGGCGAAAAGATGCACACCGAAGAGTCGTTTGATGCACTGAGCAAAAAAGAGCAGGAGTACTTCGGCGCGACCATTGATGAGCTTGAAGTCAACTTGAGAAACATGGTGCGTCAGCTCACCGAGTGGGAAGAGGCTTACAGCGAAAAAATCAAAAAACTCAATGATGACGTGACACTCGATGTGATTACGCACTTTATCAAACAGTTGAAAAAGGATTACTCCGGATACCCAGAGATCAAATCCTACCTGAGTGAGCTTTCGCAAGACATCGTCGAGAATGCCGACATCTTTCTTGAGCAGAGCGCTGAGCAAGGAGAGGTGGCCGCGGCTTCACTGGACAAAAAACTGCCCCGCCGTTACAAGGTTAACGTTCTAGTAAGCCGTAAAGAGAGCAAGTTCCCCATTGTGGTGGAAGAGAATCCGAACTACCACACTTTGTTCGGTTACATCGAAACCGCCACCTTTAAAGGCACAGTCTTCACCGACTTCTCGTTGATACGTGCGGGGAGCTTGCACAAAGCCAACGGCGGTGTACTGCTGATGGATGCGCAAAAAGTGTTGGAACAGCCCTATGTGTGGGATGGGCTTAAGCGGGCGTTAAGGGCTCGTCAGCTTAGTTTAACGGCGCTAGAGAAAGAGGTGACACTCACCGGCGCCGTCTCACTCGATCCTGAGCCGATTCCTTTGGATGTAAAAATTATCCTGTTTGGTGATTATCGCACCTATCAGTTGCTGCAACACTACGATCCTGAGTTCAGCGAACTGTTCCGTGTCACCGCCGATTTTGAAGATGAGATGACGCGCACGCCTGAATCGGAATTGCACTATGCGCGCTTTATTTCAAGTGTCGTGAACGACAATAGTATGCTGCATTGTGACCGTAAAGCGATTGCGCGCATCATCGAACACAGTTCACGATTGGCGGGCGATCAAACCAAGTTATCACTCCATTCGGCCAACATCGCCAATTTGTTGCGTGAATCGAACTACGTCGCGCGTCAAGCTAACTCCAACATGATACGCGTCAGTCACGTCGAGGAGGCACTGGCCAATCAAGAGATGCGAGTGAGCCGTTTGAAAGACACCGTGATGGAAGGGTTCACCAACGGTACAACGCTGATTCGAGTGGAAGGCGAGGCGGTCGGTCAGGTTAATGCGTTGTCGGTGCTCAGTACCAGCGAGTACATGTTTGGTGCGCCGAATCGCATCACGGCCACCACCTGTTATGGTGATGGTGATGTGATTGATATTGAGCGCAGTGTCGACCTTGGCGGCAGCATTCACTCTAAAGGCGTGATGATTTTAACCGCCTATCTCTCATCGGTGTTTGGTAAAACCGCGAAAGTGCCGCTCAGCACCACGATTACGTTTGAGCAGTCCTACGGTGGGGTAGATGGCGACAGCGCCAGCATGGCGGAGTTTTGCGCGGTGGTGTCTGCGTTTTCTAAGCAGCCAAATCGTCAGGATATTGCGATCACCGGTTCGATGAACCAATTTGGTGAATCTCAACCGATTGGTGGCGTGAACGAGAAAATAGAAGGCTTCTTTGATGTGTGTACCATCAAAGGTCGCTCGCCAAATCAAGGGGTGATCATTCCTCGCTCAAATATGCACAATCTGATGCTGCGTCCTGACATCGTCAAAGCGGTGGAGAAAGGCGAGTTCAACATTTGGGCGATTGATCATGTGACGGAGGCGATTGAGTTGTTTACCGGCAAAGCCGCTGGTCAGCCGAGCGATGAGGGCAGCTACCCGATTGACACCATATTTGGTATTGCGCAGGCCAAACTCAACGCTCTGCGCAAGTAGTTCGGTTGCTCATCTAAGCTTGCCACCCTAGGGTATGACAAGAAAAAAGAAGAGAAACAAAAGAGAGACCTCGCCTTAGCGAGGTCTCCTTATTTGAGCGGTTCTGTGCTGAAGTGGCGATGTTCAACGTGCGATGTTCATGGAGAGTTGTAAATCCAACGATAGCGAGGCGAGTTTGGTTTTCAGCACTTGACGCATGGTGTCCAACTCCGAGACTTTCAGCTGTTTCTGGTCGGTGGTGACATCGAGGCGAACACGCAGCTCTCGACCCACTTTCGTCACGCCAGCGACTTCCAGTTGCGAGCTAAGTTGCGCGTCAAGGGCGCTCACTTCTTTGTCTACGCGTCGCAGAATTTCTTTGCTTGGTGCCATCATCAGTAGTTCTCGCATCGCATCGCGAATCATATCAAACGGTACTTTGATAAAGTAAAACGACATTGCAATCATCATCATCGGGTCTGCGTATACTGCGTAGTGCGCGAACGGCGAATAGGTTAGCGCCAAAGCGAGTAAGAAACCGAGCGTAACCGCGACACTGAGTAGTGTATCCATTTGCCACTGCTTGGCTTCCGCCTCAATCAGGCCAGAGGAAAAACGCTTGGATTTTTTCGCGATCATCCACCATGCATAACCACAGCCAATGACGTTCACGATGCCAAACAGAGTCGCAATCGAAGGATCAACCTCGCGGCCGCCATTCGCAACAGCGATGAGTGCGGAGTACAGCGAATAACCAACAATCGATAAGATAACCGCCCCTTTGATGGCGATGACCACCGGCTCTAACACCGCTTTACCAAAAGGAAAATGACTTTTCTGTGGGCTCTGAATGTAACGTGATACTGCGAGCGACAATAAAGTTAACAGTAAACTAACAAGTGAATAGACGCCGTCAAAGACGATAACCAGTGATCCAACTAATGAACCGAGTACCAAACCACCCACAGCAAAGCCAGACGCAATAAGGGCTGAAAAGGTCAGTATTCGTTTTTCATTCAAGCTGGTTTGAGCACACATAACATCATCTCTGTCGTAAACACGCTTATAGTTTTTACTTAAGCGGACATTTAAACAACTGAGAAATGTGCATGGTCGAAGGGTGAAAGGAAGGGTTGGTAAATATTTTATTATAAATCAGTTGGTTAACAAGAAAGTTATGTGTCAATGAATTTGACACTGGCTGTCGGTCGGTTTAGAAATCAAACAAATATTCATTGAGGCGATCCGCAAGCCAAGTCATCCCTGGGTGCTCCGCCATGCCCGCAGACGTAAACATGCAGTAATCTTCCTGAGTAAGTCCGTAGGTATGTTTGATGACTGAGAGCTTTTGCTGACGCAGCAAATGGCGAATCAAGGGTTCAGGCAACACGCCCCACGCGTCCTCCTCCATAATGGTTTTGAGCATATAATCGAAGCTTGAAAAACCGATGTGTCGCAATGAAAAAGGCTGAAGTTCTGGGTTGTCTTTCTCATTTAGATACACCATGACTGCTTGCATGGCGTTGCGCAGTTCATCGTCGGATACTCGGCGCAACTGACTGAGCTTATGATCCGCACTGCACACTGACATCATGCGGATTTTGCCTAAGGGTTGGTAGGCGATGTGTGGGTCGTCGATGCGTTCGTAATCCACACCAAAGGCAAAATCGACTTGCCCGGTGGCGACCAAGTTTGCCAAGTCGCCACTGGATGCCAAGACGAGGTTGAACGAGGTGGCAGGGAACTGGTTGTTGAGTTTGTGGGAAAGATCCAGCCACATATCGTCAGGCAATGAATCGTCACGAGCGATCCACACTTCGGCGTTAAACTCACCCGAGACTTGCGCGCAGGTTTGGCGAATTCTCGCGGCGGTGACCAGCAAGTTTTGGCAATCTTTGTAGATGGCTTTGCCTGCCTCAGAGAGGGTCAAATGGTTGCCAGTACGAATGAACAGGTCGATTTGCAGATCTTTTTCCAACGCTTTAATGGCCATACTGAGCTTAGTTCGATTGCAGTCTAACTGGCGAGCGGCCTCTGAGACGGAACCCGTATCGGAGATGGTACAAAATGCCTCAATTTGCGATAAGTTCATATTTTGGTCAATTTGGTTGGGTTATCATCGATCTTATACGAATAACAGATGTCTGTCTGTTTTCAGTAGTGAAATGCTATCAATTTCATGCAGTTTTGGTAATCTTCTGCTATGCCAAATGAAGATGTTATAGGGAGATCATGATGGCGGCAACTTGGGATGAACTCGCACCGGACTGGGAGAAAGATGAGTCCACCAGCCTTTATGCGCAAAAGGCATTCGAGTCATTGGAGAATGCAGTCCGCATTCAAAATACACATGTGTTAGATTTTGGTTGCGGTACAGGATTACTGAGCCAAAAACTCTCTCCATTGGTGAAAGACATCGTCGCGCTAGACAGCTCGGAAGCGATGATTGAACAACTCGATCTTAAAGAGCTCGCCAATGTTGAGCCCGTCGTCGATATTCTTTCACGCGGCTTAGTCGCCATGCACCCTGCCTTTCGACACCAGTTTGATCTCGTCGTGGCCTCCTCGGTGTGCAGTTTTCTTCCTAACTACGCGGAAACCGCCGACGTGGTTTACAGCCTACTTGATGCCGGTGGCCACTTTGTTCATTGGGATTGGCTCTCTGACGGCAATCAAGAGGGCGGAATGAGCAAGGAGCACGTTAACCAAGTGCTCACCGGTGTGGGTTTTAGCGAAGTACTGACTTCGGTACCGTTCGCGATAGATACTCCACACGGCAAGCTGCCGGTTTTGATGGCGATAGCCAAAAAATAAATTCGCTAAGAGGCTGAGTGTCTTTACACTCAATGCTGATGCCCTTAATGCTGATAGCGACGAACTTCTTCTAAAACCTCGGGGTTAGCAATAGCACCGAGGTTTTTGATTGTCTCGCCATGAAGCACTTGCTTCACCGCCAGTTCAACTAACTTGCCAGATTTGGTTTTGGGTATATCACTCAACGCGTAAATTTCACTGGGTACGTGGCGTGGTGAGCATTGGCTTCTGAGTCGTGCGGTGATGGCGGCTTTGAGTCTCTCATCGAGCGTTACCCCCTCCGCTAACTGGACGAACAGGACAATGGTTTCGTCTCCCTCTTTTACGCGCCCAACTGCGATAGAATCTAGGACTGCTGGTAACTGGTTCACTTGCTGATAAATTTCAGCGCTGCCGATCCTGACGCCACCCGGGTTGAGGGTGGCATCACTACGGCCAAAAAAGCGCACACCACCGGTTTGACTCATTTGAACGTCATCACCATGATGCCAAGTGTTGGCAAATCTCGCCCAATATGCTTGATGATAGCGACGGCCATCGTCGTGCCAAAAGCCGAGCGGTTGGTTTGGAAAGCTGTTGCGACACACTAACTCGCCGCGTTGATCTGTCACGGCTTGCCCCTTTTCATCAAACACCGCGACATCCAGCCCAAGTCCGGGGCCTTGACACTCGCCTACATAAACGGGAGACAACGGGTTACCCAGGACAAAGCAGCCGCAAATGTCTGTTCCCCCCGAAATCGATGCGAGATGGAGATCGGATTTAATCTTATCGTACACATAGTGATATTGGTTGGGGTAGAGCACCGAACCGGTGGAACACAATGTCTTTAGTGACGACAAGTTCACCTCATTTTTTGGCGTGTAGCCAGCTTTCTCAATCGCTTCTAGATATTTGGCTGACGTGCCAAATAGGCTGACTTGCGCGCGTTCAGCCAGTGACCAGAGTGTCGCTGGCGTTGGATAAACGGGGCTACCATCATAAATCACTAAGGTTGCGCCACTGGCAAGGGCAGAGACATGCCAGTTCCACATCATCCAACCGCACGTGGTGTAATAAAACACACGATCATTGGGTTTGATGTCGCAATGTAATTGATGCTCTTTGAGGTGATTCAATGTGGTTCCCCCGACACTGTGGACGATGCATTTGGGTTTGCCCGTGGTGCCAGAGGAGTAGAGGATGAAAAGCGGATCGTTAAAGCCGACCCGCGCGAATTCAATACCCCTAGGTAAACAACTTGAGAGCACAGATTCCCAATCGGAAAAGCTTTCGTTGAAAAACAGATCACAGGCGTGATCCGCGAGGTATTCAATCTGACAGGTGTTGGTAATGCTCGAAATGGCGTCGCAGATCTGGCCATTTTTCTCCACCATAGAGTGGGTTTTGCCACTGAATTGATAGCCATTGCAGCAAAACAAGATCTTAGGTTGTACCTGACCAAAGCGCTCGACCACACTGTCTACGCCAAAATCAGGAGAGGTAGAGGTCCACACCGCGCCGAGGCTGGTGGTTGCCAACATGGCAATCACCGCTTGAGGGCAGTGTGGCAGGTAGCCAGCAACCACGTCACCTCGCTCGACGCCATTGTGACGCAGCCACTGCTGGACGATGGAGACTTGATCGCACAAGGCTTGCCAACTCAGCTGCGTTTCTACGCCAGATTCATTGTGAAACCAAATCGCCGGATTATTTGGACGTTGATACGCATAGGCGAGTAAGTTTTCTGCGTAATTGAGCTGTGCTTGAGGGAACCAGATGGTGTCTCGACTGGCACTAAATTGACCGTATTTCGCTAGACCTTCTCCCTTAATACACTCACCGCGATAGCCAATCACGTCACAGACTTGCCAAATTTCGAGCCAAAATTGGTTGGGGTTTTCAACAGACCAAGTATGCAAATCCTGATAAGACTCAATAGCTTGGCCTTGCATGTTGATGTGCTGAATGAATTGCGCCATGTTGGCGTTGCGTTGTCGCTCAGTCGTGGGTGACCAAAGCAGTTCGGGGGAGAGAGCAGAAGAGTCAGTCATTGGCGTATCCAGCGTGTTTATTGTTTTCGTTGTTTTGATTTTTGGTGCAAATATCGCCAAAGTCAAACCTTGCACTTCTTTTCATATCCATGAAAAACAAGTAAAAAAACCGAAAATGTAAAATAATTGTTACATTGAGTTGGGCAATGATTGAACAAGCCATGATTGTCACTCAATGTCGGTATGGATACGCTTTATGTAACAAAATTGTTATGGATTGACATCATGACCTCGTATCACTCTAAGCCTGTCGATGCGCAAGGGCAGATCGACTGGACGGCAGAAGAACATCAGATTTGGCAAGCCTTGGTTGAGCGCCAATTAGCGGTCGTACAAACCCGAGCATGCCAAGCCTACCTAGATGGCCTTAAGCTGCTGGATTTGCCCCGAGACCGAGTCCCGGCACTGCGCGACATTAACCGCGTACTCGCCAGAGAAACTGGCTGGCAAGTGGAGCCAGTGGCAGCGTTGATCAGTTTTGATAAGTTCTTTGCGCTCTTGGCGCAAAAGAAATTTCCTGTCGCGACGTTTTTACGCTCACGACAAGAGTTCGACTACCTCCAAGAGCCCGACTTTTTTCATGAAATATTCGGCCATTGCGCCATGCTTACTCATCCCGATTTTGCTGCTTACACACACACCTATGGCCAAATGGGGTTAGCGGCAACACCAGAAGAGCGTATCTATCTCGCAAGACTGTACTGGTTTACGGTTGAGTTCGGCTTAGTGAAAGAAGCCGGGGCCACCAAGATTTACGGCGGGGGGATTCTCTCTTCGCCCGGCGAAACCGTTTATGCATTGGATGACGCGAGTGCAAAACGAACCCCTTTTGATCTGCATACTGTGCTGCGTACGCCCTATCGGATTGACATCATGCAGCCACAATATTTTGTTTTAGAGGATCTTCAGCAGTTGTATACCCTGAGCAACATGGACTTAATGGCCCACGTCGAGCAGGCAATGCAAGCTGGCTTACTCCCTCCACTATTTGAACCAAAGGAAATCTCCCATGTTGAATGAATTGCGTTGTGAAGCATGCCACAGTGATGCCACCCCCCTTGGCCCTGAGGAACGAAGATTGCTATTAACGGAGTTGGAGGGATGGAAAATCGTTGATCGAGACGGCATCCCCCAATTGGAAAAAGAGTATCGCTTTAAAAATTATCAACTGGCGTGGGCCTTCGCCAATAAAGTGTCTCAGCTTGCTGAAGAGGAGTTCCACCACCCCTCGCTACTGCTGGAGTGGGGAAAGGTCACCGTCACCTGGTGGAGCCATTCCATCAAAGGCTTGCACCAAAACGACTTTATCTGCGCGGCCAAGTGTGACCGCTTTTAAGGCGTACTAGCCCGTTGTTCTAGGCGCGTGAACCGCTTTCGCTAAAGGGATAGTCTGTCGCTTGGATAGCGCCGATTGTGTTGATTGTGTTGATTCGCCAGGGTAGAGTCGCTCGAGCTGGCAAGCGGTGATCGGTTTCGATTTCAAATATCCTTGGATGAAATTGCAGTGAAATTGGTCAAGCAATTCAAGTTGACGCTCTGTTTCCACTCCCTCCGCGACGACCTGTAAATTGATGGTGTGCGCCATACTTATAATGGCTTGGCACAAGCGATTCGCGCGCGCATCATCACCGCCAATATCACGGACGAAACTCCTATCGACTTTGACGATGTCAACCGGGTAGTCGCTTAACACAGACAAGGATGAATATCCTGTCCCAAAGTCATCCAGATAAATGGCGACCCCTAGGGAACGAAGTTTGTGTAAGCGCTCTTTCGAACAGTCGCTCCCGCTAATTAGCAGTGATTCGGTGATTTCTATGCCCAAATGATGAGGAGCAAAACGATAGTGGGTAAGCACATCACTCAATGTGTGATAAATATGGTCGGACTCAAATTGTTTGGCTGACACATTGATATTAAAGCGAACGGTTTCGCTGTCTGGCGTATTTTTCAGGTAATGATCCAGAGTTTTCGCCACTTCTTTCACTACCCAATCACCGATTTTGATGATCATACCCGTCTCTTCCGCTACTGGGATAAAAACATCGGGAGAGACTTGCCCTAAAGTTGGGTGGTGCCAACGCAACAACGCCTCAAATCCACTAATGGCGTCATTGCTGGTTCGATAGATGGGTTGGTAGACCAGAGAAAGTTGCTTGAGCTCCATCGCGACGGCCAACTCTTGTTCAAGGAGAAAACGTTGTTCAGCTTTTTTCAGTAGCTCAGAGTGAAAGAACACCACTTTGTCGTGCGAGGCGGTTTTCGCTTGATACATGGCGGTGTCGGCTTGGCGAAGAATTGACGTCAGGGTTTGTTGGTGGTCTATGACGATAGAAATACCGATACTGGCGCCAACGTGACAGGTCGTCTCCTCCAACTGATAGGGCTGACTCAGCACCTGGGCGTAGCGCTGACAAATATGACTAAGGTCGTCACGATCGACTTGCTCCGGTAAACAAATCACAAACTCGTCGCCACCGAATCGAAAACTGATGTCTTGAGAACGACAATTCTCAATCAGTCTTTGGGCAACGAGCTTGAGCAGTTGGTCGCCGTGAACATGGCCCATCGAGTCGTTGATCACTTTAAATCGGTCGAGGTCGATAAAAAGGATCGAGAAACCAATGCTCTGGCCATGTTTAAGTAGGGAGAGCCGTTTGTTTACTTCAGTGTTGAGCGCCGTTCGGTTGTACAAGTTCGTCAAGCTGTCTTTGATGGCTTGGATGGCCAACGAACGTGTTTTTTCTTCAATCAAGCGATCGGACACTTGCAGCCGTTTTGCGTAGAAATTGGTCGCCATCGTGACACATGCGGTCAGCAATAACAGCAAGGATACGATGGCCATGCTATACCAAATTGTGCTGCCAGAGGAATCGAACAGCGCAACATGAATCCTCCATTGTTGATTGAACAGTGGATTAAAAAACGGTGTGCTCAGATGGGACACCCGGCCAGAAAAAACACCGCCGCCCAGTTGGGTGTTGACGTGTGATTGAAAGATCTCCTCGGAGAGTCTGTCATCGGTCAGAGGATCGAGAGTGACACTGATCTGTGTATCGGTGGCATTAATTTCATCTTGCCAAGCGACCCCCAAAAACTCATGCAAAATGATGTTGGCGACAACAAAACCCTGCAATTTGCCATCGCTATTGGACACAGCGAGAAAAAGTCTCACGCCGGGTGTGTTTTCTTCGCGATAGGACGAGACCGCAATGTGACCTTGCTCTATGGCCAGCGATAGAGTGTTCAGGGTGTCAGGGTCACTGCCCAAACACAGACCCAGATATTGACTGGCTTCAAAAAGCGGAGCAACGAATAGCACCGGAAAGGTTTGCGAGTTGACTGATTGACGCACGACTCCGGGCTCATTGGTTAACTCATAGCCAAAGTGGCCATTATCCAACGCCTGCTGCTTTAAAGCTTGCAAGTCGCGCTGGTGAGTCAGTGGAGCCCACAAGATCGACTGAACGCCCGTCGATAAATCGGAGCGCGAAGCTAAATACTGTTCGAACTGCTGCTGTGAAGGGTGGTTACCATGAAGTAAAAATGCTTTGGTGCTGTGCATGAAACGCTCCACCGTCTCTAAAGATTGGGTGAGTGCGCGAACTTTGTTGTCTATCTGCCTTTCGAGGTGTGAGCGCATTTGTTGGGTTTCATAAAAGTCGATGGTCGCGATGCTGATGAGTGACAAGGCGATGCCTGTAATCCAAATCACACTGAGCTGTTGATAAGAAAGGGAGAGTTTCACATTGACAATACAAATGAGGGATTTGCACCGATGATAATAATTATCAATATCAAAGTAAATATTGAGGTTGTTGAATAATGGCAGCGTGAGTGGAACAATCGCTCACCAGTGGTGGACTGGTGAGGATCGTCTCAGTGCGGCGTATTAGTTTGCGGTCAGGTAACGCTGCTCTTTGGCGAGAGTTTTATCGCCATCAATAATTTCGAACGTGAAAGTGCGGCCGTTATCAAACAAGTTAGCGGCGTAGAATGTTCCTTTTGAGCCACTGACGAAATGTTTGACACCGTTGCCACGGACCGTGACGTCAACACCGCTGACGGGTTGTCCGTTGTCAAGTACCGTGACGATTGCGCCGTTATTGGCTGTTGCTACATCAAGGGTGTAGTTGTGGCTGTCGGCAGCAAATGCTGATGTTGCAGTAATCAAAGAGAGTGCAAGAGTAGTGATGATAGTTTTCATAGAGTATTCCTCAACAAGTAGGTGGAATTAAGTTTGCTGGAGTTTATCTCAGCGCTTGATAGGAATATTAAATGTGATTTTGGTCACGAAAAATCATGGTTTTTAGTTGGACTAGTTCGAAAAAATTGAACGTAGTTTTGTTTAACTTGTGTACAAAGCTAAAGAGTTACTGATAATGGTCGCTATACTCTTTACAGTAACGACAAAGCGCTTGCGTATGGAACTATGAAAAAAATCATCATGGTGTTGTTGCTGCTTGTCGGTATTGCTTGTGCCGGTGGCGGTTATTACATCTTTTATTATAAGCCTCAACAAGATGCGTTGGCACTCGCCGCACAAGAGTCGGAGCCCGAGGCACCAAAGCCTGTGGAAAAAAAAGCGCCACCAGAGCCAGAACCCGAGCCCATCACAGATTATTACGTGAACCCAGCCAAACTTGGGGTGCGTGAGCAACCCGATGAACAGGCGTTTATCGAGAGTGTGGTGTATCGCGGCGATAAACTGCATGTTTTGGAAAAAAAAGACGGTTGGGGACGCATTTCCCCCTATTACGTGTATGAAGAAGGGGGGCCGGAAGTCGCTGAATGGGTGCCGATGGAGGCACTGCTCGAGGTTGCGCCCACGATTACTCGGGAAGAGCGTATTGAGACGGTTAGTGGCTACATCGAAAATTCCGATGATTTTAAAACCTTTTTTGACCGCTTTATCCAGTCCACCGACAGCTTGCTCAAAGAGGGGACGTGCTCGCCAGAAGACTTTGAAGAGTTGGGCGGTTGGGTGCGTTCTGTTACCTTCAGTAGCGACGATATCTACTTTGTCTATTGCGGCGGTTTGAAACAGGCGAACAAAATTTACCTCAACGCACAAACGGGCGAAATCTTCTATCGCTGATCCCCAAACACATTGACGAAACCATGACGCACAGATGCTTACATCTTGGCGGGAGTTACGTATATACTTATCCAAGTATTTGAATTGCTAAACTATGT
This sequence comes from Vibrio cholerae, assembly GCA_036903855.1. Taxonomy (GTDB): domain Bacteria; phylum Pseudomonadota; class Gammaproteobacteria; order Enterobacterales; family Vibrionaceae; genus Vibrio; species Vibrio cholerae_D. The sequence goes on from JACGDM010000001.1 coordinate 900,199, forward strand.
GCTCTGAGTACGGTCTTGTGCTCGTGGTTTGATGGACATAGTAGGCTTAACGAGGTCGAGTTGGCCTCGTTGATAGGAAAGGATAATAAAGGGAGAGAACGATGGGCACGATCACGCGCACCCTAGTTGCCGTCGCGTTTGCGATGCACATGGCCACGTCATATGCGGCTGTCATTGAAACCACGACACTGGTGGGATTTGGTGAAGCAAAATATCCGCAAGATTTCACCCACTTTGATTATGTCAATCCAGATGCCCCCAAATACGGCAAAGTGACGTATGGACAAGTCGGCACGTTCGATAACTTTAACCGTTACGCTTCTCGCGGGGTTGCGGCGGCGGCCAGTGGCGAGCTATACGATCTCTTAATGTTCTCTCCAAGCGATGAGATCGATGCTTATTACCCCTTAATTGCACAGCGTGTCCGATACTCGGATGACTACCGCTGGTTAGAGCTCGACATCAACCCGAAAGCGCGCTTTCACGACGGTCAGCCTATTACTGCGCACGATGTTGCCTTTACCTTCGATAAGTTTATGAAAGAGGGAGTGCCGCAATACCGAGTCTATTATCAAGACATTCAATCTGTGACCGCTAAAGATGATCTCACGGTGCGCATTGAGATGGCGACGCCCAATCGAGAAAAGTTGTTTAGCTTTGCGCAGTCCACGCGCGTGCTGCCTAAACATTTTTGGCAGGACAAAAACCTCTCAGAACCGTTATCGACGCCACCTATCGGCAGTGGTGCCTATCAAGTCACCGATTATCAATCTGGCCAGAGCGTCACCTATTCACTGGTAGAGGATTACTGGGCACGCGATCTTCCCGTCAACGTGGGGCGCGATAACTTTGCGCAAATCCAATACGACTATTACCGCGATGACACCGTAATGCTAGAAGCGTTTAAAGCGGGCGAGTTTGATTTTCGTCTCGAGAATTCCGCCAAGTTTTGGGCGAATTCTTACACTGGGGTCAACTTTGATAAGGGATACATTGTCAAACAAGAGATCCCTCATGAGAAGCCAGAGAACACCCAAGGGTTCGTGTTTAACACCCAGCGTGATCTGTTTAGCGACCCTAAGGTTCGAGAAGCACTCTCTTACGCGATGGACTTTGAGTGGATGAACAAAAACATGTTCTATGGTCAATACAGTCGCACGCGCAGCTACTTTCAAAATACTGACTATGAAGCCAAAGGGCTCCCTGATGAGGGCGAATTAGCGGTGCTTGAAGCTTATAAAACTCAAGTGCCGGCGCGAGTGTTTACCCAGGAGTATCAGCCGCCAGTCACCGATGGCAGTGGTAGAATTCGCGCCCAGCTTAGAGTCGCGTTTAAACTGCTCGATGAGGCGGGTTGGGCACTTAAAGACAAAGTAATGACCAACAAAGAGACCGGTCAACCGCTCACCTTTGAGCTGTTGATTTATAGCCCAACCACGGAGCGTATTGCGATTCCATTGCAAAAAAATCTCAAGCTCATGGGCGTAGAGATGAACATTCGCTCGGTAGATACCACCCAATATATCAAACGCTTGCGTGACCGAGATTTTGATATGGTGTCCTCGTCTTACAGCGCCAATCCTTATCCAAGCCCGAACTTAATGATCGTTTGGAACTCCAACTACATTGACTCCACCTACAACACTGCCGGTGTGATGGACCCCGTCGTGGATGCGTTGACGCTTGAGATTTCCAACAGTCAGCAAGATACGCAGGCGTTGTTGTCACTGGGTAAAGCGCTCGATCGCGTACTGCAATGGAACTTTTATGTGATTCCACAGTGGCATGTTGGCGAGTACCGCGTTGCGATGTGGGACAAGTTTGGACGCCCATCTGTGACGCCCAAATACGATCTTGGCGTTGACACTTGGTGGGTCGATAAACAAAAAGCGGACAAATTGCCAGAAAAACGCCGCTAAACCTGTAGGGCGATATTGAGCAAGGCCAATTCGAGGGAAACATGGCAGCGTATATATTTCGACGACTTTTGTTGGTGATCCCCACCTTGTGGGCGATCATCACCATCAATTTCTTTATTATTCAAATAGCGCCAGGCGGCCCTGTCGAGCAAGCGTTAGCCCAGATGGAAGGGCTCGGTTCCGGTATTATGGAGCGTTTTGCCGGCGGTGGGAGCGAAGTCGACCTGAGTGTCTCCAATGACAATGCCGTGAGTGGTTATAAAGGCTCTCGCGGCTTGGATCCAGAAGTGGTGGAGGCGATTAAAGTCCAGTTTGGTTTTGATAAGCCGCTGCTTGAGCGCTATGTTGAGATGCTCAAAAACTACGCGACCTTTAATTTTGGTGAAAGTCTGTTTAAAGGCGGTAACGTCATTGATTTGATTGTCGAGCGGTTGCCCGTCTCCATCTCCCTCGGGCTTTGGAGTACGTTGATCATCTATCTGATCTCGATTCCTTTGGGGATTCTAAAAGCGATTCATCATGGTAGTCGCTTTGATATTTGGTCCAGTGCACTGGTGATCATCGGTTACGCCATTCCCGGTTTCTTGTTCGCCATCATCCTTATTATTTTGTTTGCCAGTGGCAACTACTTCAGCTGGTTTCCCTTGCGTGGCTTGGTGTCGGCCAATTTTGAGCAGCTGAGTTGGTATCAACAAATCCTCGACTATTTTTGGCATTTGGCGCTGCCGATTTGCGCGATGGTGATTGGCGGCTTTGCGACGCTCAGCATGCTGACCAAGAACTCATTTCTGGATGAGATCAACAAACAGTATGTGGTGACGGCGCGGGCAAAAGGGTTGGACGACCGCTCCATCTTGTACAAGCACGTGTTTCGCAACGCCATGCTCATCATTATCGCGGGTTTTCCTGCAGCATTCATCAGCATCTTTTTCACCGGCTCGATGCTGATTGAAGTGATGTTCTCTCTTGAGGGCATTGGTCTACTCGGTTTCGAGTCGACTATACAGCGGGATTATCCGGTGGTGTTTAGCTCGCTCTACATCATGACGCTGCTCGGACTGCTGCTGAGTATTATTTCCGATCTGACCTATACCTGGGTTGACCCAAGAATTGATTTTGAGGCGCGCTAATGCAAGCGAAGAAAAGACGTAACCCGCTCAACGAAGCTCGCTGGCAACGCTTTAAGGCTAATAAGCGCGGATTTTGGTCGTTGTGGATCTTCTTGGTTTTATTTACCGTGAGTCTGTTTGCCGAGCTGATTGCCAACGATAAGCCATTGCTGGTGGAGTACGATCAGCAGTGGTATTTTCCTATCGTTCAACAATACGCAGAAACGGAATTTGGCGGTGAGTTTGAGACCGAAGCCGATTACACCGATCCGTATGTGATTGAGCTTATTGAAGAGAAGGGCTATCTGATTTGGCCTCTGATCCGTTTCAGTTACGATACGATCAATTTTGATATTTCCGGTAGCGTGCCATCGGCGCCCGATAGCGTCAATTGGCTTGGCACGGATGATAAAGGCCGCGACGTACTGGCCCGAATCATTTACGGTTTTCGAATTTCGGTGCTGTTTGGTTTTGTGTTGACCATCATTTCCAGCGTGATTGGTGTTGCCGTCGGCGCGACGCAAGGCTACTACGGTGGTTGGCTGGATCTGTTGGGTCAGCGTTTTATCGAAATTTGGTCCGGAATGCCGACCCTATTTTTATTGATCATTTTGTCGAGCTTTGTCGAGCCGAATTTCTGGTGGTTACTGGGGATTATGGTGGCCTTCAGTTGGATGAGCTTAGTCGGCGTGGTGCGCGCCGAATTCTTACGTTGCCGAAATTTTGATTACGTCCGCGCCGCGCATGCGATGGGCGTCAGCGACGGGCGCATCATGCGTCGCCACATGTTGCCCAATGCGATGGTCGCCTCACTGACCATGATGCCGTTTATCTTATCCGGTTCGGTCACAACATTAACTTCGCTTGACTTCCTTGGCTTTGGTTTGCCGGCCGGTTCGCCATCACTGGGTGAGTTACTGGCGCAAGGTAAAGCCAATTTGCAGGCGCCGTGGCTCGGTTTTTCGGCCTTCTTTGTTCTCTCTATCATGCTGACCTTGCTCGTTTTCGTCGGCGAAGCGGTACGTGACGCGTTTGACCCCCACCACCAAGGACGATAATCATGAGTACTCCTATTTTACAAATAGACGGTTTATCGGTGGGCTTTGGCGCCGGTGATGCGCCTGAGACCGTCACCCATCAAGTGTCACTTAATGTCGTCAAAGGGGAGACGCTCGCCTTGGTCGGCGAAAGCGGTTCAGGTAAGTCGGTGACAGCCAATTCGATTCTCAAGCTGTTGCCAAAAGGTTCAGCCCATTATCTGGAAGGCCGCATTCAGTTTGATGGCATTGACATGCTCAGTTGTTCGGAGCGTCAGTTACGTGGTATTCGCGGCGGCCGAATTGGGATGATTTTCCAAGAGCCTATGGTGTCATTAAATCCGCTGCATAAGGTGGGCAAACAACTGGTCGAGACCTTGGCGATTCACCGTGGCATGCGTACGACTCAAGCGCAACAGCGGGCCATTGAGTGGCTAGGAAAAGTCGGAATTCGTCACCCTGAGCAAAAAATACAGGCCTATCCGCATGAGTTGTCGGGAGGAGAGCGTCAGCGCGTGATGATTGCGATGGCTTTAATTAATGAGCCAGAGCTGCTGATTGCCGATGAGCCGACGACGGCGCTCGATGTCTCTGTCCAAGCGCAAATTCTGGATCTGCTCAAAGCGCTGCAACAAGAGATGGGCATGGCGATGCTGTTTATCACCCATGATTTGAGTATCGTTCGCCGTATAGCTGACCGAGTGGCCGTTATGCAACACGGACATTTAGTTGAAACAGGGGAGTGCAAAGCGATCTTTCAAAACCCGACCCACCCCTACACGCAAAAGCTGATTCACTCAGACCCGAGAGGCTTACCTGTTCCGGTTGAACCTGACTCGCCCGCCTTGTTGACAGTGGATCAGTTGAGAGTGTGGTTTCCCATCACGGGTGGTCTGTTTAAGCGGGTAGTGGATCACGTGAAAGCCGTGACAGAGATGAGTTTTACTCTACGTAAAGGTCACTCCATTGGATTGGTTGGCGAGAGTGGCTCAGGGAAATCGACCACAGGTATGGCGATTCTCAAACTGGTTCACTCTCAAGGGCATATTGAGTATCAAGGACATTCACTGGACACGCTCGATCGCGCGGGTATGCTGCCGTTTCGCAGCAAAATGCAAGTGGTGTTTCAAGACCCGTTCTCAGCGCTCAACCCAAGAATGTCGGTGGCTGAAGTGATTGGGGAAGGATTGCGCGTGCACAAGCAATGGAGTGGTGAAGAGATCGACGAACAAATCTGCGCAGTGATGGAAGAAGTGGATTTGGATCCGAACACTCGTCACCGTTACCCCAATGAGTTTTCCGGTGGGCAGCGTCAGCGTATCGCCATCGCTCGGGCGTTGGTACTCAAGCCAGAATTCATTTTGCTTGATGAGCCGACCTCGTCACTCGATAGAACCGTGCAAGCTCAAGTGCTCGATTTGCTCAAATCGCTGCAAGAGAAGTATCAGCTGAGCTATTTGTTTATTAGCCACGATCTCAACGTAGTGAAATCGTTATGCCATTACACCATAGTGATGAAACAGGGGCAGATTGTCGATCAAGGGGAGACGCAGCAGTTGTTTACCTCACCCGCTCATCCTTACACGCAGGAGTTGGTCACGCTGTCGTCGTTTTAGCGAGTCAGCGTGTTTTAGACAGCAATCATAGAGGTCAGTATCAGCGTGTTGGTCAAACGGTGTTGTCGCGCTAAATGGTGGTGTAGCGACTGGCGCTCGCCAGAGAGAGCGGTTTTGAAAACCAATAGCCTTGCAAGTAAGACGCGCCCATATCTGTGAAGATTCGCTGCATTTCGGCGCTCTCTATTCCCTCAATGACAATATCGACGCTGTAGCTTTTGCACAGCTTAGTGATGAAGGCGAGATACTCGAAGGTAGCGGGGTTTTGCAGCGAGCGCCACGCGATGGATTTGTCGACTTTGATCTGTTTTAGCGGTAGGTCAAAAAAGCTATTGAGAGAGCTGTAGCCGGATCCGAAATCGTCTAACGAGAGTAAGAAACCATAACCATTGAGGCGGTAGAGTTGGTCAAAAGCGCTCTGATTGCCATCAAGGATGATGGTCTCTGTCAGCTCTAGCACAATACTGCTAGTAGGCACGCCGTAGTGGTCTGCCATGGCTTTAATTTTTTTCGGAAAATCCTGTTGCAACAACTGCAATACGGATACGTTGATGTTCACCCGAACGCCCGATTGATGCTGATGTGAGTAGGCTTTGATGAACTCACAGGCTTTGGCAAACACAAAGTAGCCCAATTCAGAGACTAAGCCTTTCTTTTCCGCTAGCGCGATAAACTCGTCGGGGTAAATCTCCCCCATCTCGCGGCTTTTCCAGCGCACGAGTGCTTCAAAGCTGGCGACGCGGTTTTGCTGGGTACAAATAATAGGCTGAAACTTCACGTTCAGCGTTTCGCCTTGTATCGCCTCGCCAAGTTCACGTTCGATGTAGAAGTGGCGATCGACCTTATCTTTGGTTTTGTCATCATAAATGCTGATGGCACCGTCACCTTGTTCCAGTGCAAAGTGGCAGGTACGCGCAGCGATTTTAAGCGTATCGTCTGGCGCCGCACCGGTAGGAAAGTTGGGATAGATGCCTATCACCATATCACGACCGTACAACACACCTTGTTCATTGAGCGCATCTTGGTACTGCGTGATAATGCGCTGGGCGAGATCGTTCAGTGCAGCGGTGGTGTAGTCGCCTTTACACAGAATCACAAAGTCATCGGAGCGAATACGGTAAATATCCACCAACACATCAGGCAATGTTTTTAGGCTGATCAACAGGTGATTGAGCACATCGCGCATACTCTGTGAGCCATACAGGCTAAGGTAGGTACGGAGATCGCTAACATGGATATTCAGTAGATGATACTGTTCGCCCTCCGGCGCGGTCAGTTGGTTAAGATCGAGGGTCAGTTTTTGCTCGTTGGCAAGGCCCGTCGGAATATCAAACAGCGACGTGTGACGTAAAAACGCTTCCATATCTTTTTGTTGTGAGATGTCTTTGTGGCACCCAACCATAAAACGCTTACCGTTGATGGTTTTGGTGATAGACGTCGCTTCTAGCCAAACGTAGTCGCCGGTCGTGGCGCGAATACGATATTGCGTGGTCATTTTGAGGTTGTCTTGCGCGATGTGCTCATCGACGCGACCATCGAGCATTTCTCTGTCCAATGGGTGCACCAGTTTCAGCCACTCATTCAAACAAGAATGGCCGGTATTGATGCCAAATCGGCGATAAAAGGCGGGGCTATAAAAGCAGACATGTTCATTGTCGGACATATAAAAGATACCGTCATTAAACACATCAAACATGTGCTTAAAGTGGTTGTCCATTAGGCCGTCGAGCTGAGCGCCAGAGAGAGGATGCTCAGCGTCGTGGTCAATCGACTCTATCGCACCGTCGCTTTCAGCCTCTTCTGCAGCTTTGAGCGTATCAAACAGACTGTGGATGGTGTACTTAGACATATCGAAACGAAAACCTAGCCTTAAATTGCTTAATCATTGATTTTGTTGTGGTTATCTGCGTTAAGCAAAAATTTTGAACATTGTTTCATACATTTGATGCTACTGCCAGCAAGAAGCGCGTTAACTGATAACGATTCTCTATTAATTTTGATATAGATACAGTGAATAGACCATATTATTGAGTGATTATTCAATAATAATGATGAATGTGTGAAGAGAGTCACCTAAGGTACTGTGCGTTGGCGAGTTTAGTGGATTGTGCTACGGTGGCATTATCCAAAACTATCAAACTCGTCTCTTATTATGAAGTCTCAGCTTGATCTCAATTTACTTAAAGTGTTGCTGCTGTTGGCGAAACATAAGCAGTTAAAACCGGTCGCAAAAGAGTTGGGAAAAACCGAAAGTGCGGTCAGTAAGCATCTCGCTAAGTTGCGTGAGCAGCTTGATGACCCTTTATTCGTCAGAGGGGCACACGAGTTTGAGCCCACTGAGTTCACGCTCAAGCTTTTGCCTGGTGTTGAGCAAGGGTTGGAGCTTATCCAATATTCGGTACAAGACAAAACGTTTGAACCTCAGTTGTATCAAAAGCCGATAAAAATTGCTTTGCCGAGTGTGGTGCAATATTTGGTGGGTAAAGATCTTCTGATTGACTTGCTCGACACGTTCCCACGCGCGTCGATTGATATCACCACTTGGAATGACTATTCGGTCAGCCACATTCTTGATGATAAAGTCGATATTGGCGTTCAATACTTTAACGGCGACTTGACGAAGAACCTCTACCAGCAAAGGCTAGGGCAGTGTGATGCCAGTATAATCTGCGCCAAGCGCTATGCCGGGCGAACTCTAGACGATTTGCTTGCGATGCCGTTTGTATTGATGGAAATGAAAGGGTGGCAGCACTCGAAAGCCGCCACCAAAGTGGCATTGGCAGAGCGCGGCGTTGCCATCAATGACATCGCGACCGTAGACAACATGACCTGTTTGTTTGAGGTACTTGATGAAATCGAGTGCGCTGCCTTCTTACCTAAGCTTCCCGCGCTGACCAAGCGGCCAAATCTGGCGGTGACTGTGCTCCCTGATAGCCTTATGGGAACGCCGCTGCCCCCGATTGTCAGCATATCGCGCTTAAAGAATCGAGGGGGTCCGTTACACGATCTGCTGGTGAGTAAACTCAAGCAGCATGTCTTCTCCAGTTAAGTCTACCGTACTTAGGCGGCGAGCTGACTTTGCAGACGAGTCAACTCGATGATGGACTCAACTTGGTACTTATCGAGAATGCGGGTCTTATAGGTACTAATGGTTTTCGAGCTCAAAGAGAGCAGCTCAGAAATCCGCTTGTTCGAGTAGCCTTGAATCAAGTAGTTGAGAACGATGGTTTCTCGACTTGAAAGCGCCGGATGTTTTGCACTTTGCTCAGTGTCTTGCTTGAAAACCAAGTAGCCACGCACCACGCTATTGATTGATTCGGCAATAGTGGTACTCGATTCTGTTTTTAATACAAACCCATTGGCACCAATTTTATGCGCAGTATCGGAATAGAGTGGGTGATGGTGGCCTGAGACAAAAACAATTTTGCCTGTGTATCCGCGAGCGCGGGCGCGGCGCACAAATTCAAAACCGTCAGAGTTGTCGAGTTCAACATCAAGCACCACCAAATGACAGGGGTGTTGACGCAAATATTGCAGTGCGCTGAGTGAGGAGCTGGTCGCTTCCACCTGCGCATTTGGAAAAAGTGTCTCAATGACCTGAGTAAGCGCTTCTTGAAACATTGGCTGACGGTCGATGATGAGTGTGGTAAACGGTGTGTTGAGCTGTGCGTTCATCTTTTATCTCTCTTATTGATTTACGTGAAACGCATCCATGCACTAATCGATGGCGTTAATGTAATCCAAATCTGAAAGACGGTGTGGAAAAGAGGAATTTCCGTTTCGGAAAGTCGGTCAGCGGCATGTCAACGGGGTCAACATGCCAACCATATCAATCTCTTAGAAGAAGTCGATCGACTTACGCCCGCCACTTTTGCTTGGTGCAGGCTCATCGGGTGTCGATGATGTTTGTGCGCTCGTTGGTTTAGACTTGTGTGAAGGGCTCTGCTCAGGGGCCGTGTTTGACGCCTGAGTCGAGGCTACTGATTTCTCTTCCTCAAGTTCCAGTGCGCTTGGCTGCGTGGCATCCACCGGGTTCTCGATGTCGTGCTCTTCGCCTGTGTCATCAGCGTAGTAGTAGTCGTTGACACCGCTGTTTTCACCATCGGCACAAATGATGATGTAGTACTGCTGATTGAACTCAATCAAATCGCCGTCCATGATCTTGCGGCGTTTGCGCGTTTCTATTTCACCATTCACCGCGACATAGCCTTCAGAGATAATGTGCTTGGCTTCACCGCCACCACTGACGAGATTGGCGATTTTAAAGATCTTATAAAGCTCAATAGGTTGCGAGTCGATTTCAATACCGATCGCTTCAATTTCAATCTCTTCTGACTCATACTCAGACATAACGGGTTCTCACAAATCCTGATGCTACACGTTTCTTGCATCACTATTACTATAATCGTGCCGCGCAGTGTACTGGCATCGACCAAAGATGCAATCTATTGCGTTAAATCTTTAATGATCGGGCACTCACTGCTCGCATCGCCTGGGCAAGCGGCGACCCACTCTTTGAGCTGCTTTTCAATCTCTTGCAACTGGCGAATCTTGTTCTGTACTTCATCCAGTTTGACTTGTGCTCTGGCTTTCACCTCACTGCTTTTACGTTGCGGGTTGTGCGCCAGTTGGACGAACTCCTTACATTCTTGCAAAGAGAAACCGGCGTTTTTTGCTCTCGAGATTAAGTTCAGCTCTTGAACCTGTTGTTCGCCATACTCCCGATAGCCGGAATCACTGCGACTTGGCGGGGTAATGAGGCCTTTTTCTTCATACAGGCGGATAGACTTGCTGGATAGGCCTGTCAGTTCTGCGACGCTGCCAATGTTCATGCGCTCTCCTCTCGTCTCATATTTGGCTATGTTGTACTACGAAATGATCGCTGATGCACCTATCTAGTGCCAAAAATATCAAGGGACCAAAACGAAAAAGCTCACCCCGAAAGGGGTGAGCATAGCTAGCAATATTCGCCAGCAAATAAGGACAGTCGTTTACCTAGAACTTATAGGTAGATACGTGCGCCGATAACCCATTTGTCATCAGTATCACGTTTTACACCAGACATTGGCTTGCTGTTTAGATCAAATTGGTAACCAGTGTAGCCAACAAAGTTTGGTTTAAAGTTGTACTCTGCTTGAAGTGCCATTTCTTCACGAGTGGTCGCTTTTTCACCAGTTGTACCTTCTTTAACTTCAACCATCTCGTAGTTGATACTTAGATTTAGGCTGTTTGCAAGACCGTAAGCTGCCAGAGCTTCGTAGCCTTCCGCTTTCGAGTTATCGTATTTGTCTTTGGTGTTTTGGTACACACCGGCAAGGTACAAACCTTTACCGTAGCTGCCGTACGCTGCACTTACTGTGTTGTAGTCAAGTGAGTCACCAGCTACATCACCAGTGTTGTATGCGTAACCCAGTTTAGCGCCCATGAACTCGTAAGATACTGTTGCTTGAATACGGTCACCGTAGCGAACCTTCATCTCATCACGGATTACGAAGCCATTATCATTGGTATATTCGTCAGTATAAGTAGTCGTTTGCTTAGCTTGCCATGCAAAACCGAAGTTGATCGCACCAGCTTCCTCGAAAGACAAACCATTGCGGTAAGAGATCATGTTCTCACCACGACCAGTACCGGTCTCACCGTGTGCTACGTATAGGAAGTCGTTAGCAAACGCGATTGGCATATCCGCTACGCCCGCTACGTCGTAGTAAGGTGCCCACTGAGTACCTGCCACTGCGCGGCCGAAATCTTCATGAGTTAGACCAACGTAACCTAGACGAGTTGTGAAAGAGTTGTCACCGCCGTTTAGGTAGTTCAGTTGCCATTCGCCGCGAGCGTCAGCTGTGAAGCCGTTGCCTAGGTCTTGAGTAGCAGTAAAGTTGATGCGTGGAGAGTTAGAACCAACACCAGTGTCGTCTTGCTCAGAACCGTGTAGGTTAACTGATACGTGACCGCCAACTGCGAAAGTGGTGCCGTCGTTGTTGTAAAGCTCAACTGCCATTGCTGTTGAAGAAAGAGATGCAATTGCTACTGCAAGAATCGTTTTTTTCATCATAAAGTCCATATTGAATCAGCCCATTCGATAAACGTAACGAAATGAGCGGGTTATCACGTTTGATTACGTGGGATGCACTTTATCTTGAAAGTTCGATGAAGCTCTCAAAAACATGATAAAATGTTAGAGATTTGAAATAACAAACAAAAACAGCAGGTTACTGGTGGTGTTTTGTGTTTTTATATTTTTTATTGGTTATTTTTAGAATATCTTTAGGCGAAGATGAATATGGTGGGTTTTGCGCTGTCTTGCTCTTATCTGAGCCATGAATGAGTGGGTGCGAAATTTTACCTTTAGCTAACTGGTTGTACCTGTCAATCTCTACAAACATAACCTTTTGAACGGTGGTTTGAGCCCCTTGTCAGAGGCTATGGGATTGAGCGAGTGGGGCAGCCGTCTGAGTCGTGTGGTCATGAGTCCAACGAATGGCTTGGTCAAGCGCCATGGCTGGGCTGTAGTAATACCCTTGGATATAGTCGCAGCCATAGCCTTTCAGTGTACGAAGCACCGACTGATCTTCCACGCCCTCGGCGACCACGGTATACCCTAAGCCGTGCGCTAACGTGATGGCGTTGGCGACAATGGAGTCGTTGCGATCATTGGTGTCAAGTTGATACAAAAAAGAGCGGTCGATTTTGATTTGATCGACGGGCAAGTCACGCAATAAAGAGAGAGAAGAGTAGCCGGTACCAAAGTCATCCAAGCTGATTTTGAACCCTAACGCCCGAATCGAAGAGAGCAGTTTCTCTGGACTGTGCAAACGGTTGATGGCGGTACTTTCCGTTATTTCCAGTACGATGTAATCGGTAATCTCCGGGTGTTCGTCAACCAATTCACGCAGTTGATTGACCAAACCTTGGCCCATCAAATCTTTGGCGGAAAGGTTAATGTGAAGAGGATAATGAATACCACTTTGCTGAAATTGCGCAATATCCCGCGTCACTCGTTTTAGCACCCAATTGGTGATTGAAACGATTTTGTGGCTCTGCTCGGCAATAGGGATAAAGTCAACGGGGCTAATCACCGTACCGTCATCTTTTATCCAGCGAATCAGGGCTTCATAACCACACACCGCCTCTTTTTTACTATTGATGATCGGCTGATAGAAAATTTGGAACTCGTTGGTTTCGAGTGCCGCATCAATCTGACGTGAGATCTGCAGCTTTTGTTTCGCCCCTTGGTACATCCGCTCATCATAGTGGGCAATAAGGTTGCCGTTATTTTTCGCCCAGTACATCGCCATATCAGCGGATTTCATCAGTGCTTCGGCGCTCAGCCCATGATCGGGAAAGCGGCTAATGCCAATCGCCGCGCTGCTTGTCAGCTCAAACCCTTCGAGTAGAAAGGGTTGGCTCAACGCTTTGTTGATCTTCTTGGCCAATTTAAGCCCTTCTGTACGATGCTCTAGCTTGGCAATCACCGCAAACTCATCGCCACCGAGGCGCGCCAACATCGCATCTTGACCCATCAAGGCACTCAATCTATGACCGATTTGAATCAAGAGTTGATCACCACAAAAATGACCCATGCCATCATTGACTTGTTTGAAGTTGACAATATCGAGCAGAAGGAACTGAAAAGTGCGCCCGTTGACAATGTACTCATCCAAGGCGTCGATACAGTACTTGCGATTGGGCAACCCCGTGAGCGAGTCATGCAGTGAGTTGTATTTCTCTTGCTCGGCCAAATCCTTTAGGCGAGAAATACTGCTTAAACTAAAACGCGTCACCATAAAGACGAACACGCTGCCGGCAAAAAGAATGCTGCTGAGTGCAAACATCACATGACCGACATCACTATCATTAAGCAAAATAAGGAAAATGGCACTGTAGCCAGCGATAAAAAGAAAGATCAGTAATGTCAGCAACCGCCAACCAATGTAGCGAGTGTTGTTGCAGATCTCACGCGCGGTCGCAAGGCTCGCGGCGAGTAGGAGAATGCCAAGGGCAATAAAGCTTATCGCAATGGTTGACACATTTATCTCTCATCAGCGGATTAACAACAAAGTAGGTCAGTGTCATGGGTACGCAACTGAATGAACACTGCTTTTTCAAGTGTAGGCGTGTTCTCGCGGGAATACCAAACGGCGTCTCATCCGATGTTTGCAACATTTGGGTTTGCGTTCGCTTTTTGTCAGATAACAACACTCTGTGTAACCCTAAAATCGGTGACAATTTGTATTAATTTTTAGCTAAGAAAAAATTCAGAGTTTGCGGCAGATCAATAAATTTTATCTGATTTGTTTAATGTTGATAAAATTAGTTGAAAGATTAAAAAAATATTGAATAATGATTTTAAGTAGATGAAGCAGACGGCTTTCCCCACTCACGTTGAAACAGGAACTCTCCCCCATGTCTAATTCGTACGTTCTAGTGATTAACTCTGGCAGTTCTTCACTAAAATTCGCAGTGATTGATTCTGCCACTGGTGACGCAATCGTTTCCGGTTTGGGTGAATGCTTTGGATTGCCCGAAGCGACCATCAGTTGGAAGTTTAATGGCGAGAAAACAGAAGAAACAGTTGACGCGCCAGACAACCATCATCAGCACGCAATTAATCGTATTGTATTACTTATCGAGTCGCTAGGTCTGGACAAGGATTTGGTCGCTGTGGGTCACCGCATTGTTCATGGTGGTGAGAAATTCACCTCAACGGTTCGTATCGACGCGGACGTGCTGGCAGAGATCGAAAACCTTTCTGATCTTGCTCCACTACACAACCCTGCTGGCGCGAAAGGCATCAAAGCGGCGATGGACGCTTTCCCGGCACTGCCACAGTTTGCCGTGTTCGATACTGCGTTCCACCAAACCATGCCACAAAAAGCGTTTACAGGCGCAATTTCCAACGAATTGTACAAACAATACGGTATTCGTCGTTACGGTTTCCACGGTACGAGCCATTACTTCGTTAGCCGCGAAGCGGCAAAAATGCTGGATAAACCCGTCGAATCGTGCAGCTTCATCACCGTTCACTTGGGTAACGGCGCGTCTGTGTGTGCCATCAAAGATGGTCAATCAGTCGATACTTCAATGGGTTTCACTCCGCTAGCGGGCCTTATGATGGGTACACGTTCCGGTGACCTAGACCCAGGTATCATCGAGTTCTTGATGAAAAAAGGTTGGACCCAAGAGCAAGTATTTGAAACGCTGAACAAAAAATCAGGTTTCTTGGGCGTATCGGGTGTGACTTCTGACGCGCGCGGCATTCTTCAAGCAATGCAAGAAGGCCATGAAGGCGCGAAATTGGCATTCGAGGTATTCACCTACCGCGTTGCCAAATACATTGGCTCATACCTGATCCCACTCGATCGCCTAGATGCGGTCATTTTCACCGGTGGTATCGGTGAAAACGCGCTGGATATCCGTCGCGAGATCTTAAACAACCTAGGTCTACTTGGCTTTGTCGAAGATGTGAAGGGTAACGAAGACGCACGCTTTGGCAGCGCGGGTATCATTGGAAAGTCTGAGCTGCTTAACGCGCTAGCCCTAGTGATTCCAACCAACGAAGAATTTGTGATTGCTCAGCAGTCAGTTGAGTTGCTGTAAGCAAATCGGTCACTGAACAGTTAGAAGCGAGCCTAGTGCTCGCTTTTTTAGTTCCTGGTCACGACTCTTCCATTGGCTCTTCCACAACGCTTGATCCAACTTTGACCATTGGGCTACTCTTCACACATCATTTCTATTGGAGATTGCGCCGCGATGAACAACTAAACCTGCTTCCATATCACATCGGTTTTTTGGATTCACAGGGTTAGTCGGCGTAGCTCACTATCAACTATTCGCTATTCGTGTCGTTTAGGATTTCTATCCTCAAAGAACGAATTCGCTTATCGCATACATTCGGTTATCTATTGCTGCGGCGAAGGCCCCTGTTACAACAGGAGGCATTGTTATGCCATTTTTACAAGCAAGTTCAGTGAGTTACCAATTTAATAATGGTGAGCGACTGTTTGATTCTTTAACTTTTTCGATGACCAAATCCCGCGTTGGTCTTGTCGGGCGTAATGGGGTCGGAAAATCCATGTTAGCCTCAATTCTGTTAGGTGAGGTAGCGCCTAGCTCTGGCCATGTGATGTCTCCGCAAAAGACAGCAATCTATCGCCAACAAGGGGGAGGGCTAGTGAGCGGGGAGCTTACCATTGCCCAATTTTTGGGTAAGCACGCCATTTTCGAGGCGCTTGAGCGGATTGAAAATGGCGAGTGCGACACGCAGTGGTTTGAACAAGTCGGTGATGAGTGGGACTTGCCGCAGCGCCTATCTGAGCAACTGGTTCTGTTGGGTTTGCCTCCTCAGCCACAGATGTTATGCGCCCAGCTTAGTGGTGGTCAATTGGCTCGTCTTCAGCTTTGGCAACTGTTTGAATCACAAGCGGAGTTATTGCTCCTCGATGAGCCCTCAAACCACCTTGATATCAAGGCGAAGCGATGGCTAATAGAGCAAATCAGGCAGTATACAGGGGCGGTATTCGTCATCAGTCATGACCGATCGTTATTGCGGGAGATGGATGAAATATGGGCGTTATCAAGCCTAGGGATGAACATCTATGGCGGTAATTACGATCACTATGCCGAGCAGCAACGCGTTGAACAAAGTGCGGTTGAGCGGCAATTATCCCATCTCAAAAAGCAGCAAAAACAGCTCAAGGAGGAGGCGCAACGTAACCGGGAGAAAGCGGAGCAAAGAGCCGCACAAGGCAATCGGCTTCGCCGCAGTGGCAGTCAGCCAAAGATTTTGCTCGACGGTAAAAAGGACAACGCGACAGCGCGCGCCTCCAATCGCAATAAAAATGAGCAGCAGCGACAAACCTATCTCACTGAGACGCAGCAAGCGCTAACTTCTCGGTATGAGGAAAACCGAGCGCAGACATTTTATCTCACCGAGACAAAGGTTCGCGATAAATCGGTCGTGATGATGGAAAATGGCGTCTTAGCGTATGGTCGCTCAGAGCCGATGACACTGCGCTTAACCGCCAACAATAAGGTGCGGCTCGTTGGCGACAATGGCTGCGGTAAATCAACCTTGCTCAAAACCCTACTCGGTGAGTACGCACTGCGTGAAGGGCATCTTAGAATCAATACTGAGTTCTATTATTTAGACCAGCACTTTGTGGCGTTAAAAGGCGATCGCTCTATGCTCGATAATCTGTTAACACAGTGCCAGGGTATGACGGAAATGAAGGCACGCACTCTGTTGGCTGGTGTAGGTTTTCGGCGTGACACTGTCTTTCGATTGGCGGAGGTATTAAGCGGAGGCGAGAAAATGAAGCTGGCGATGTTAATTGTCAGTCACCAACTCAATCAGCCCTTTCTTTTGCTTGATGAACCTGACAACCATCTTGATCTCGACTCGAAACAAGATTTATCGCGTGCACTCAATGAGTATCCCGGGGGATTTCTATTAGTGACTCACGATGACGATTTTGCTTCGGACGCAGGGGTTGAATGGCAGATTGGTGAGTAGCGCGCCAAGGTAGAACGAGAGCCAGAGCCAACTAGGGCCCTGGCTCTTAACTACGCCGAACGTTGTTCTTTTTCAACTTGTTGATCTTTGATGATCTGCAGTAGAGAAGGCAAAAAGTCTCTGTCATAAAACTGCTCACTGTTCCAAACGTCGGCTTTTTTGAACGCTTTTGGGCAGTGGAATAACAAGGTATCGACTGCCACTTTTATCACGAGCTTGGGTTTGGTTTTACCATCCAAGCACTCTTCTCGCGATTCGTCATCGACATGAATTGTGGCGTTGCCACGCACTCTGACAACATCATCAATTCCGGGTACTACAAACACTAAACCCACACTAGGGTTACTGAGTATATTGGTCAATGTATCTAGGCGATTATTGCCAGGACTGTCAGGGAAAGCGAGAGTCTTCTCATCCAGTACTTTCACAAAGCCAGATTCGCCGCCACGAGGGGAAATATCCAGCCCACCATTTTGATTGTGAGACGAGAGGAAAAACAGCGTACTGGTTTCAATAAAGGTCCTTGAATGGCTATCGATGTGGTGAAGATCTTTAGCGACGGCAAGGGGGTGGGGCATCGCATACAGTTCGCGCAGTTCTTCAAGTGTGGTGATTTGACTCATGACATGCTTTCTCTTTGGTTATCAGTGATTAACTATTTGTAAATGATACTTAGTATTATTGGTTAATGGTTTTCGTTATCATATTTAAACCATGATAACGAGCCTTTTGCACATCCTGCAAACAAAACTTGTTAAGACTCAATTGAAGCGAACGCTATGTCATTTTTAACCTCCCTCTCAACGTGTTTGATTTTTGTATTGGCTGCCACGGCAAGCTTTGCAGGAACAGAAACGACGTATCCGATTGAAATTCAACATGCCTTTGGCACTACCGTTATTTTTGATAAACCCAAACGAGTCGCCACAGTCGCTTGGGCAAACCATGAGGTCCCTTTGGCTTTGGGTGTAGTGCCGGTTGGTTTCGCTGCGGCTCAGTTTGGCGATGATGATGGCAACGGCCTGTTACCTTGGGTGGAATCGCGTCTTGCTGAACTGGATGCGCCGGTTCCGACCTTATTTGATGAAGGAGACGGGATTGATTTTGAAGCCGTTGCGATGACACAGCCGGATGTGATCCTTGCTGCCTATTCAGGTTTAAGCCGCGCTGATTACGACACTTTGAGCCTCATTGCTCCAGTGGTGGCTTACCCCTCGTCACCATGGTCAACGGACTGGAAAAGTATGATTCGCATTAATAGCTTGGGTATGGGAATGGCCGAAGAAGGTGAAGCGCTCATTACTCATATTGAACAAGATGTCGCGCATAAAGTTTCACGTTACCCTGAACTTGCGGGCAAGCGTGCAATGTTCATCACCCATATTGATCCGACGGATTTGAGTGTGCTGCGTTTTTATACCGCCAACGACACTCGCGTGAAGTTCTTTGCCGATCTTGGTTTAGCGACGCCATCACGCGTTGAAGAAGTGAGTTGCAATGGGCAGTTTTCAGGGGAAACCAGTATTGAGCACATCGACGATTTTGACGATGTCGACATGTTCGTAACCTATGGAAGCGATGAGCTGTTGTCTCCGCTAAAAACCAATCCGCTAATGGCAAAAATGCGAGCGGTCAGTACCGATTCGGTAGTGATGCTGGGTCGTGGTCCAATGGCAACAGCGGCAAATCCTACTCCCTTATCCATTCCTTGGGTGCTCGATGACTATTTAGGTGCGCTTGCTAAAGCGGCGCGGAATTCACAATCAAGTCACCGGTTATGAAGATGAGGGACACGTCGATACAACCCACTGTTGCTCGATGGCGAGGTGGGCAGGTAATACGCCGCCATTTGATGACAGTTGCGCTGCTCATGCTGTTATTGGTAGGGCTTAGCGTTCTGTCTGTGTCGTTTGGATCCCGTGAGGTGGCCAGAGAAGAAATTTGGTCGGCACTTTGGGGCCAGACAGACACTATTGGTGAGGCGGCGGTGGCGATGCGTTTGCCACGAACGTTGTTGGCAATACTTGCTGGCGCTGCATTGGGCATGTCGGGCGCGATTATGCAAGGCATCACACGAAACCCTTTGGCGGATCCGGGGATTATAGGTGTCAACGCTGGTGCTGCGTTTTTCATCGTGGTGGGGATGGCGTACTTTGGCCTAGAGCATCTGCAAGGCTACGTGTGGATGGCTATTGTTGGCGCCGCAGTAACAGCGTTCTTTGTGTTTGCTATTGGATCGTTGGGGCGAGCAGGCGCGACACCGCTTAAGCTAGCACTTGCGGGGGCGGCGACGTCTGCTGCGCTTTCTTGTTTTACTCTTGCTGTGGTCTTACCAAGAAATGATATTGCGGGAGGCGTACGATCTTGGCAAATCGGCGGCGTCGGTGGAGCGACGTTTGAAGCTTTGGCGATGGTATCGCCTTTTTTGCTGGCTGGTGTGCTGCTTGCGGCGATAAGTGCGAGCAAGCTCAACACATTAGCGTTGGGTGATGAACTGGCTGTTGGGCTGGGTGAAAACGTGGCGCTGTCTCGAGCTTGCGCGGGTGCGGCCGCCATCTTGTTGTGTGGCGCGACCACAGCGGTATGTGGACCAATAGGCTTTGTTGGTTTGGTGATCCCTCACCTTTGCCGACTCTTAATTGGTGTTGATCACCGCTGGTTGCTGCCGCTCTCAGCACTCTTCGGAGCCAGTCTATTATTGCTTGCTGATGTGATAGGCAGGTGGATTGCTCGGCCGAGTGAGCTGGCAGTGGGTGTGGTCACAGCCATAATCGGTGCGCCATTTTTCATCTGGGTGGTGAGGCGTCAAAGAGTGAGAGAGTTGTAATGTCATCATTGACTCCTATTTTAATTCAGCTGAGGGCTGGACGCCGATGTCGTCAGCGCTATTGGCTGACTGTACTTTTCTTCCTCTGCCTACTTCTTATTGTTGCGGTTGGGGTCACGTTGACGGTAGGGCAATCCTACACACCTCCTTCCGTGGTGATGAAAATATTGCAAGGCGAGTATGTCCCAGGGGCGAGTTTTACTGTTGGCTATTTGCGTCTGCCTAGGGCAGTAATCTCGACACTAGCGGGGTTTAGTTTCGGCTTAGCTGGCGTCGCGTTTCAAACCATGTTGAGAAATCCGCTGGCGAGCCCGGATATTGTTGGGGTGTCGTCTGGAGCAAGCGCCGCTGCGGTGTTTGCGATTGTTTTTTTAGGTTTAGATGGCGGAGCGGTGGCGTTGTTTTCTATCGTTGTCGGTTTGCTGGTGGCCTTGACGGTGTACGTGCTTGCGTATCGAGGGGGAGTTGCGGGAGCCAGGCTTATCTTGGTTGGGATTGGTGTGTCAGCCATGATTGAAAGTGTGATCGCTTATATGCTGTCTCAAGCCAACTCGTGGGATCTACAAGAGGCGATGCGCTGGATGACAGGAAGCGTCAACGCGGTACAAGTGGCCCAAGCGCTGCCTTTGTGTTTCTCCTTATGTTTATTTGCGGGCGTGTTGATCTATAAGCAGCGCGATATCGAGGCGCTGCGTTTGGGTGATGAGACGGCGACGGCGCTTGGTGTCCAAGTGGGTAAGACCCGATTGATGGTGATGGTGTGCGCTGTGGGTCTCATTGCGGTTGCTACTGCCGTCACTGGCCCCATCGCATTTGTTGCGTTTTTGTCTGGTCCAATTGCCGCTCGTCTAATGCGTAATCGAGGACCACTGCTTCTACCATCGGCGCTGATTGGGGCGTGTTTGGTGTTGATGGGGGATTACATCGGCCAGTTTCTATTACCAAGTCGCTATCCGGTTGGGGTAGTGACCGGCGCGCTGGGCGCGCCTTATTTGTTGTACTTAATTATTCGCGTTAATCGTCAAGGGGGCACTTTGTGACCAAAACACACCAACTGAAAACCGATGCGTTGAAGGCTGGCTACGGAGAAAAGGCGATTTTGCGAGAAGTTAACTTAACCATCGCTCCCGGAAAAATCACGTCTATTGTCGGTGCCAATGCGTGTGGAAAGTCGACGCTGTTGCGCACACTATCACGCCTGTTGTCACCGATGGAGGGGCAGGTGTTATTAGATGGACACTCTATCCACCATATGGCGACACGATCACTCGCTCAGACATTAGGTTTAATGCCACAGTCGCCCATTGCACCTGAGGGAATCACCGTTGGAGATTTGGTCAGTCGAGGAAGACATCCTCATCAAGGGCTGATGTCACGTTGGCGGCGCGAAGATGAAGATGCTGTTGCACACGCATTGGCGATGACGCAAACGGCCAAGTTGGTGGAACGCGAGGTCGATCAGTTATCAGGGGGCCAGCGCCAAAGAGTTTGGATTGCAATGGCTTTGGCGCAGCAGACAGAGATATTGCTACTTGATGAACCGACGACCTTTCTTGATGTTGCCCACCAAGTAGAAGTGTTGGACTTATTGGTTGATCTAAATCAGCAACGCGGCACAACCATTGTCATGGTCCTTCATGATCTCAATTTAGCGGCGCGATATTCAGATGAGCTTGTGGCTCTCAAAAACGGTGAGGTATACGCCCACGGTCACCCAAGCGATGTATTGAACCGCTCGCTGATTCAAGATGTGTTTGGCCTGGAAAACCAGATCATTCAAGATCCGGTTTCCAACATGCCAATGATGATCCCCATCGGTAGGCATAGGCAAGCTGGGTAAAGGTGCAATTTGAGAGGCTATCATCCAGCAAGTAGAGTAAGAAATGCGTCTAACGCAGGGTTATCTGAGGTGTTTTTGTAGACAAAGTTAAGCGGTGTCTTGTGTGGCACGATATCCAATGGCGTATAGGCAACCATGGACGATTGACGACTAAAATGACGCTCATTCACCAAGGCCACACCGTTGCCTGACGCCACCAAACCGAGCATAGTGCTCTCTCCGTGCGCCCATTGTGTAACATCTGGTTTCCAGTTTATTTGCCCAAATAATCTATCTTGCCAATCAAAATAGTACGGATCGGTGCTTCTTGGTAAGCGTACGGCCGGTAGCGTATTGAGTTCCTCGATACTCATCTTTGCATCAACATGAGCGTCCCAGCTCACGGGATAGGCGAGTACTAACCTGTCTTGTGCAATAGGTAGCACAGTGTACTCAGAGGGCAGTTCACCAAAATGGTATAAGAATGCACCATCGATCTGGTTAAGCTCCAAACGTTTGAGCAACACCATAGGCGTATCCGAGTAAACCTCAAACTCCACCTCCAGATTCGCTTGCCTAAACTGATTGATTGACCGTGTGACATCGCCTTCCCATAGGACGAAATCTGGAGCCCCAAGCGCCAGGGATCCATATTCAGTATGCGCAAATTGGCGAATGCGCTCATTGGCATCATCAATCTGACGGATGATGGCCCCCAGTTCTTTCTGATACACCTTCCCAGCACGGCTAAGCTTCAACCCTTTTGGCAATCGATCAAACAGTAAAACACCAAGCTCTGATTCTAACTCTTTAATTTTACGGGAAATGGCGGGTTGAGTGACGTGAACTTTTTGTGCTGCGGAGCGAATGCTTTGCGTTTCGGCGACAGCCAAAAAGTATTTTAGGTGACGTAATTCCACTCGGTGGTTTCTCTATCGGCATCAATTGATAACCATATATTAATTTATTTGACCACAAATGGTAAGTATTATCATTTGTATTAATTGATATTCTTCTCACCATTCATTGAGAAGGGATTGGCTCGGGATCGGCTCACATGGGCAGTCGCCAGTCACTAAAAAGTAAACGTCGTGGCGTAGAGCTACGGCATTTAACAATAAAAATGAAAAGAAGTATAGGAATCAAGTAGATGGAAACGAATCGAGGCCACTATGTTGCCACAAAGGCAAGCCGTGTGGCAAAACCGATGATTTACGCTTGTACGCCAATCTTGGCATGTTCGGCGATGGCATACGCAGAAGAGATGGACGAGGATGCTTATCGTATCAATACCATTACCGTTTATGGTCAACCCATTTCTGATGACTCGCAAACCACAGTGGCTAAAGAGTTATGGGTCGGTGGCAAGGTTGCGACAAACGTTTTAGATACGCCCGCATTGGTCTCTGTGATTACGGAAAAAGAGATCGCACAGAGAAATTCGACGACAACGGAAGAGGTGCTTCAGTATTCACCAGGGTTAATCACTGACTATTATGGGTCAGATGATCGCAATGACTACTTTAAAATACGTGGTTATCAAGCGACGACCTACCGAGATGGCATGACGTTGGGCTCGATGCGAGGAGTACGAGAAGATCCGTATGCCTACGAACGCGTGGAGGTGATTCGCGGCGCAAACTCTACGCTTTTTGGCCCAGCTGACCCTGGTGGTTCGGTGAACTTTGTCAGCAAAAAGCCCAAATTTGAGCGCTTTGGTAGTACTTACGTTTCCTACGGTTCCTTCGATAATAAAGAAATCGCGGTGGATTTCGGTGATACGCTCAACGCTAGTGAAACCGTTGCTTATCGTCTGACGGCGAAAATCAAAGACAGTGATTTGGAGTATGACTACTCAAAAGATAATTCTCAGCTCTTGATGGGAGGGGTGACATGGCAGCCAACCAATGACACGAGCGCTAGTCTACTGATTGATTACTTAAAGCGTGACTCAACACCTAACAGTGGTGGTTATCCTTTGGATAAAGAATACGACCGCAGTCAGTTTTTTGGTGAGCCGGATTACAACCATCATGAGGTAGAGCGCACCAACATCACGGCGCAATTGTCGCACTATTTTTCTAATGGTCTCAAACTGAGCGGAAACCTAAGATACAGCGATCTGGAAGACGATTTCGGCTACATCTACCTCTATGATTTTGAGGGCCGCACAGGTAGCGATTTATCGCGTTACTACTTTGGTACCGATACTCGTTCAAAAGAGCTGATAGGCAATACTATTTTGCAATACGATGCCAGTTTAGAGCGTGTTGATAGCAGTACATTGGTGGGCTTAGAATATCGTGATGCAACGAGTCAAGATACTTCCATCTATGGGACGGCGAGTAGCATCAACATTGACAATCCGGTCTATAGCGGTGTACCTGTTATTGGCGCTCCTTATGCACAAAATGATCAAGACTACACCACCAAATCGGTCTTTGTTCAGCAGAATCTCTCTCTCGATGACCGATACATTTTGACTCTCGGCGCTCGCCATGACTATATGGATCTCGGTAGTGAAGATATCAGCGGCGTATACAGCAGCGACGATTTCTCTGAAACGTCATTGCGCGCCGCTTTGACGTTCAAAGTGACGCAAGAGTGGTCGACTTACCTTAGCCAAGTGGAATCTGTTGCACCGCCTTCTATCGGTGTTTCACCTGAACGCGGAGAGCAGCTTGAGCTTGGTGTGAAATATGCGCCACAATCGATGAACGCACTTTTCTCTGCAGCGATTTACGATCTCACCAAAAAAGACGTCACCATGGCCGTCGTACAGAATGATGGCACGATTGAGCGTGAAACCGTGGGTGAAACCCGGGTGAAAGGTTTGGATGTGGAAGTGAAAGCGGAACTGACGGATGATCTCAATGTAACGGGCGGATACTCATACATGGATTCAGAGGTCGTCCGGTCGGATCCGCTACGTGACGGAACGGACATCGAAGGTAAAGCGTTTGCGAGTGCCCCTAATCATTCTGCGTCACTTTGGGGCTATTACACTCTGCCGAATCGAAGCATTGATATCGGCTTAGGGGCGCGTTATATCGGTAGTTACTACTTTGACGCCGCAAACAGTGCCAAGAGTGAAGCTGCGACTCTGTTTGACGCCGCACTAAGCTATCGTATCTCGACGTCCGCGAGCTTGTCAGTGAATGTTCACAATATCGCGGATAAGCAATACGTTGTGGGCTCAGGAACGGCCAACTACTATAACCCGGGTCGCTCGTTCAATGCTGCGCTTAACTATACTTGGTAGCGTAAAATAACTGTGTCGCAAACGACATAGGGGTAGAACATGACGTTACCCAAGTGAACACCATCAAGACCGCGTAGGGATTATGCGGTCTTTTTTTGTTTTTCTAGACCAGCTAGGGCACTATTTCCCTTTATCCTAGTGCGAACAATGGCGAGGAAGTTGACGGTGCAACGTTCATACACCATTAAGCAGTTTGAAAAAGTGACGGATGTCAGCGCTCACACGTTACGCTATTTTGATAAAGTGGGTTTGTTGTCGCCACAGCGAGAGCCAAACGGTTACCGCCGTTACAGCGTCGCCCAAGTTGCTCAAGCTGAAATGATTGTTTTGTTGCAGCAGGCAACGTTCAGCAATGGACAGATAAAAAGGATGTTGGAGGATTATCAGTCCCTCAGCACGCTTGAGAGTTTAATAGAACATCATAAAAAGCTGCGTCAAGAGATAGTCCGAATGCGGCAGGTGTATCGTTCTCTGGGCGATCACATAGAAGATTTACAACGTCTGACGACGATCAGAGGAACGCTCAATCAGCCGCAAATTGAACAGCTTGGTGGCCGCGATGTCGGTTTAATTATCCCTGCGCAACCACGTGATATTGTTGACTACTTCGATGAAGGTGATGACATTATGGAGGATCCTGCTTGGCCCCATTTTTACTCTCACGGGGTGCTAGTGGATTTGGCCAAAGTAGATCAGGGATGCTACCCCTTTGAAGCCATGTTTGTTGAGAATACACGTGTACATCAGCTTGCCCCATACCATTTTCCCGCAGGGGAGTACCTGACAATGACGTGCGCGGGCAGTATGGAGAACAATCCTCACATAACGGATTTGCTCAACTATGCACGTCAACACCACTTTACTCATAGTTCAACACTGATTATCCAACAAGTGACGGGCCCTGTGATAGAGAAAAACAAACAAGATTTTCTCGTGAAACTGCTATTGCGCCGTGAACCGACGGTTCCATCCATTGGTTAGCCGCGAGCATCGTTTCGTAAAGAAAGGTAAATGAGAGCCGACCTCGTTGACCTTAGAGTTACTCTAACCTTTATGATTGCCCCATCAATGAATGGTGCAATTAGTATTGATGGAGTGATTAGAGTGACCTATTCAAGACAGACACCTAAGCAATACGTTTGGTTCGTAGCGGGGCTGCTTGTGGCAGGAACGACCTTGACCGTGCATGCCGCGGCGCAATGCGACCAAGAGAGTCGCTGCGACCGTTCGCTCTGCGAGAAAACCTATGAATTGGAGAAAGCTCAGCAATACGGGGACACAAGTAAAGTTCTCGCACTGCAGCACTCCATTGCTCAAATAGAAACCAATTGTGCTCGCTATGTTGAGTTATCACCTGAGCGCTACCGACAAAAAATCGCCGAACTTGAGCAAGAGAAGCAAGACGATTTGGCTGACGCTCGTTTCGAGTATGAGGCGGATCTAGAGGATGCTATCTCGGAAGGTAAAAACGACAAAGTACGTCGAGTGAAAGAGAAATATCAGCAAAAGATAGACAAAATCGAAGCGGAATTTGTGCGAAAGCGCGATGGATTGACTTTGGTTCAATAGGGAGAAGGCAGTGTGAAAAAGAGTTTAGTAACGATGATTTTGGTCAGCGCGGTAAGCGCTTGCAGTCAAATTGGCGCTTCGGCTTGGGATGATGCCTATGGCGGGGTAGACAAAAGTTACGATACCCAACTTCTCGAACTCAGAGAGGAGATGGCACCTAAATTTGAAACACGGGAGTTTGTCGACCCGGTCTCTGGGCGTGTGATGACATACAATTTGTTTATCCCCGACAATTACGACCCGAATCAATCTTACCCGCTGGTACTTTTTATGGCGGATGGCAGTACAACCGGCAAAGGGGCCATGGCTCCATTGAAACAAGGGTATGGCGGTTTCATTTGGGCGACTCCAGAAAGCCAAGCGCAACATGAGAGCTTTGTCTTGGTTCCTGCCTTTGAAGGGCCGGACAACGTCGTTAATGATAAGTGGGAAGTCTCCGATGAAGTAGACAGTGTGGTGCGTCTGCTGGATCAGGTGGTGAACGATTACAGTATCGATGAACACCGCCTCTATACTACGGGGCAATCGATGGGCGGAATGATCTCCTTTTATCTCAACGCTCGTTACCCTGAGCTGTTTGCGGCTTCACTATTTGTTGGTAGCCAGTGGGATGTGAATGTCCTTGATCCTTTAGCTGAGATGAACTTCTTTTATATCGTTTCTGCCGCAGATCCGAAAGCCTCGAAAGGCATGGCTGAGCTGGGCGACTTGTTAAGCTCAAAAGGTGTGGCTTATGCGACAACGGAATTTTCCGCACAGTTGCCTCAGGCAGAGCAAGAGGATCAAGTCGAGCGGCTTATCAGCAAGCAACGTGCAATCAACTTTATTCAGTTTACGCCGGGCACGGTGCCACCAGAAGGGGAGAGTGGCAAAGGGGCTGAACATATGTACTCGTTCGACTATGCGTATCAACTCAGCGGCGTAAGAAATTGGCTCTTATCACAAAGCAAATAAGCGTTAACCATAGTGAGGCAGGACGTTAGGCGTCTTCCTCCTCGTCTTGGTATGCGCTCTCTGGAGGATCAAGGTTTTGATCCTCTTCTTCGTTTTGGTCATAGTGTTTAACGACAAAGGGTATCAGCATGACACTGGATGGCAGGAAACGTTTCATATTGGCGACTCTTTTGCAAACTAGGTTAGCCTCAGTGTCGCTTGTTCTCTTCCATCCGGTCTTGAGCAAAATCATAGTGTTGAACAATAATCACTGTGATAGTTTGAGCCCTTTATCCCAGTAGGGGGTGTCCGTGCCAAGTTTATCTGCAATAAAGTCGATGAAGGCGCGTACTTTCAACGGCATATGCTTTCTTTCGGGAAAAACGGCGTAGACGGCGTGTTGTGGTAACTGGTAATCGGCTAAAACATGGACGAGCCGTCCCTCCAAGAGATCGTTAGCGACAATAAAGGTCGGTAGATTGGCAATGCCTGCGCCGCCGAGAGAGGCTTTTCGCAACGCCTCACTGTTGTTGACTCTCAAGCTACCCGACGGTACGACGCGATGCTCCTGATGATGCTGAGTGAAACTCCACTCGGTTCCTCCACGGTAATAACTATACAGCAGGCAGTTGTGGTTGATCAGGTCACGGGGCGTGACTATGGTGTCGTGCGTGGCGAGATATTCGGGAGATGCGCATAACACGCTGACGCACGGGGCCAAACGCTTGGCGACGAGGTTGGATTCCGCCAATTGACCGATGCGAATACCTACATCAAATCCCTGTTCGACTAAATCGACCATTTTGTCTTCGAGTTGCAAGTCGATGGTGACGTCCGGGTATTGCTTGAGAAACTCACTGATGAGCGGTGCGACATGCAGCACACCAAACGTCATTGGAGTGGTGACTTTCAATCTTCCTCTCGGGCTCCCTTGCAGTTCGGTCACTGCATCCACACCCTGCTGGGCGAGGTTGAAGGACTGAACAACGTACTCGTAGTATCGGCTGCCCGCTTCGGTCAAACTCAATTTACGTGTGGTTCGGTTGAGGAGTCGGATGCCAAGCTCTTCTTCGAGCTGAGTAATTCGCTTGCTGATGGCCGATTTCGTTATATTGAGCTGGCTAGCCGCGGAAGAAAAACTGCCATTTTCAACAACGGCAATAAAGATTGGGATGGCCGAAAATGCTTGCATAGTAGAAAAATTCTCAACAATAAGTTCTTTATATAAAGATTATCATCTATTTGAAAACAATCTACACTAGCGGCCAATCAGTGAGGAGAGAAGAATGAAATACGATTGGATCTTGTTTGATGCCGACGACACCCTGTTCCATTTTGATGCCTTCAAAGGCATGCAGTTGATGTTTTCGCGTAAGGGTGTGGTGTTTACCGAGCAGGATTATGACCATTACCAAGCCATCAATAAGCCCCTTTGGGTCAAGTACCAAGAGGGGAAAATTAACGCTGATGAGCTGAAACACACACGATTTGTTGAGTGGGCGCAAAAACTGAACACCACTACCGCAGAGCTTAACCGTGCGTTTCTTGAAGCGATGGCAGATATCTGCACATTACTTCCCGGCGCAAAAGAGCTGATGGAAGCGCTGAATGGGCGCGCGAAGCTTGGCATCATCACCAACGGCTTTACTGAGTTGCAAGCGATTCGACTTGAACGCACTGGCATGAGTGAATACTTTGAACACGTGATCATCTCGGAAGAAGTCGGCGTAGCCAAGCCTGATCTGGCGATCTTTGTGCACGCCCATGAAAAAATGGCGCAGCCGTGTAAAAGTAAAGTCCTTATGGTGGGCGATAACCCCCATTCAGACATTTTGGGCGGAATAAATTTTGGTATTGAGACTTGTTGGCTCAACACACATCGCTTGCCAAACGTAGAAGGCATTACGCCAAACTATACCGTAGAGTCTCTGTTTGATCTCAAAGCGATACTGTTGGCGTAACAGGGCGTTCAGAGTGGTGACTCAGCCTTAGGGTTATTCACACGGCGCCATGTGAATCACAGCCAAACCACCGAGTGAGGTTTCGCGATATTTACGATTCATATCCTTGCCGGTTTGATACATGGTGGCGATCACCTTATCCAGAGAAATCAGGCATTTGCTAGTTCGTTTGAGCGCCATTCTAGAGGCGTTAATGGCCTTCATTGCGCCCATGGCGTTGCGCTCGATACATGGGACTTGCACCAAACCGCCAATTGGGTCGCAGGTCATACCCAAGGAGTGTTCCATCGCTATTTCGGCCGCAATGCAAATCTGTTCATTGCTGCCTCCTCGAAGCGCGGTCAAGCCCGCTGCCGCCATGGACGACGATACGCCGACTTCACCTTGGCAGCCTACTTCTGCTCCTGAAATGGACGCGTTGGTTTTATACAAGATGCCGATAGCGCCGGACACGGCCAAGAAGTCTTTGATCTGTTTAAGATTTAGTTCCTTGATAAAGCGGTGGTAGTACATGAGTACAGCGGGAATCACACCTGCTGCGCCGTTGGTCGGCGATGTTACTACTTGGCCACCGGCGGCGTTTTCTTCACTGACAGCAAAGGCAAACAAGTTGATCCAATCCATGATTTCCATTGGGTCATTTTCCACGGCGGCGTTGGCTTCCAGCTTTTTAAGCAAGTTTGGCGCGCGTCGCGTTACGTTCAGGCCACCTTCAAGGATGCCTTCGGTATCAAAGCCTCGTTGCATGCACAGCGTCATCACTTTCCAAATTTGCTCGGCTTTTTCGTCAATCTCTTGGCCAGAGAAGAAGCACAACTCATTTTGCAGCACCATTCCACCGAGACTCAATCCATGTTGCTCCGCCATCTGGAGCATTTGGTCGGCGCTCTTAAATGGAAACGGCACGGTAACGGGGGTTGTTTTGCTGCCGTTGGTCAGTTCATCTTCCGTTGCGATAAAGCCGCCGCCTATCGAATAGTAGGTCTCTTTTAGCAGTAAGGCGCCCGTTTCATCGAAAGCAGAGATGGTCATGCCATTTTCATGCAAAGGCAAGCTGTCATCGTGGAACAGAATATCCCCTTGGTAATGAAACGCGATGGTTTGGCGACCCGCAAATAATAGCTGCTCCTCGTCCATCGCTTGTTGCAACAAGGCTTTGGCGCTGGTCATTTTTATGGTGTCGGGGCGGTTACCCAGTAAGCCGAGAATGACGGCCTTATCCGTGTGGTGGCCTTTACCCGTCAATGAGAGTGAGCCATATAAGTCCACTTGCACTCGAGAGGTGTGGTTGAGCTGCTCGTCTAACGCCTGGGTAAATTGATACCCCGCGAGCATGGGTCCGTTGGTGTGTGAGCTCGATGGGCCCACGCCGATTTTAAATATGTCGAAAATTGACAGCATGTTCATCACTTCCTATTGACCTGTGGTTTCAGGCTCTCTTATTGTTGTACTCGTTGTGCCACGTTCTTCAGCGGTGCGCCGTAAATAAGCTGTACGAGTATCACTGATCTTTACTTATTCTAGCTATTTTTAGAATAGTCTGCTTTACGCTACGTAATGAGCGAAACTTTGTACAGAGATTATTAATATCTAGAATAAAAAGTCGAGAAGTTAACGATTGATGAATATATCTCATGCCGTCATTGTGTTGGGAAAACGCTTGGTCAACAATCAGTTGACGCTCGAAGGGCAATCCAGAATCGATGCGTTGATCCATCAGGCAGAACGATTGAACCTTGCCCAGAGTGTCGTGGTGCTCTGTGGCGGCCGAACGTCAGGTCAAACGGTCTCAGAGGCGAGCGCAATGCGCGAAGCACTCGATCAGCGTGCGCCCGATTCGTTTTGGGCTAGCCTGCCTAAAGACCGGCTCTTGGTTGAGGACACATCCACCAATACCATCGAAAATGTTGCCAATGCCGCGAACACCTTGGTGAAAAGTGGTTTAGTAGGGGGAAGAACTCCTCTCAATATTCTATTTGTCTCCACCGATTATCACCTCAAGCGCATTTTTGAGATTGAACACTGGCTCCCTGAACAGGGTTTGCTAGGCATGATGACGCGAGAGTGTGCTCGGCAAGGACTAAGCATCACTATTTGCCCGCAAGCGGACGCTCATGTCTTGGCACCTTACCCATACCCAACACAAGGGATCGGTTTTTTGCTCTGTGATGCGTTGACGACCTACCGTGTTTACTTAGAAGGGGTAGTGGCAGGCAAGATTGATTTTCATCCTTCTCCAAGGCGTCAATATTGTGAGCATCAGGCGCATCACGCGCTCGAACAGCTCCAATCGTTGACGCGAGACAGCGTTGGGGCGGCGCTGCTATCTCAGTTAGAGGAGGCGCTGCGCGTCACGAGAGAGGCGAACTCTATTTTGCAGCTTAAGGGTGCGTTAAATTGCTTTGATCAGTCCCTTAAAGCGCTCAATCGCCATTGGGATCCAGAACAATCACATGACTTTAGCGAGCTTTCTTTCCCGGACAAGGGCGCGTAAACTGACAGCGAAACGAAGAGGGAGAGGAAGAGGGAGAAGGGAGAGAAAGTGCAGTACGTAACCATTAAGCAGGCGATTGTTGAGCAGGTTGAGACCGGTATGCTATCGCCTGGGCAGAAATTGCCCGCAGAAAGGCAGTTAGCAGAGGCTTTTAACACCACGCGGGTAACGCTTCGAGAAGCGCTTTCTCTATTAGAAGCGGAAGGCAGGATCTATAGAGAAGATCGCCGTGGCTGGTTCATTGCGCCGCCGCCACTGCGCTGCGACCCGGCTAAGCCATTGCTGTATCCCGAGCTTGCTCAATCCCAACATCGCCACTTCACTACTGAGCTTCTGAGCGCGAGCGCACCACTTGCCAACAAGCAAGCCACGCAATACCTTGCTCTCAAACCGTTTTCTGATGTGTATGACATCGAGCGAGTGTGTTATCTCGAAAAGCGTCCGGTAATGTACATGCGTAGCTATGCCAGAATGGACGGTGATGTGGGGGTGTCGACGTTACTGGATCACGATTTGACTCTGCCTCTTATCCAGCTCTATCGTGAGCACTACTCTCTAGCCATCGCCTCAATTCGCTACGCCATTCGTATGAGCGCGCTGCATGGCGAGATCGCTCAAGCCCTACGCGCAACGGTTGGTACGTCCGCGTTGGTGTTAGAGAAGGTTTATCTGAATAGTGCAGGAGAGCCGGTTTTCACTGATATTGAGTATTGGCGTCATGATGCGATTGCGATTGAGTCTAGCTTGCCCTATCTGAAATAAAGAAGAGCGCCAAATCTAGCGCTCTTCTCCAAGGAGGCGTTTACTGGCTTTGCTGTTGCTGACTCTTTCGATAGTATTCCCATTGCTCTTGTCGACTGCCATCTGGCAACACACAGTAGGTAACGCGTTTGTCGTTTTCGCTCACGGTATCTAGTTCACCTTGCTGCTGAACACAGTAGACAGCGGCTGGATTTGCGATGGATGTGTACTCTTTCACTTCATATTCGTCGGGTTCATTGGCACAACCGGTGAGCACAGCGGCGCCAAACGATGTCAAAAGCAAAGCGGCATTTCTCATGTAATATCTCCAAATTTCAATTAGATGCATATCGAGTATAGAAGATTACCTAAAGAAACGTGTCTTAACTTTGCCAAAAGGATGTTTTACTCCAAATTTTATTGAGTTAACGGTTTTCATCCTTGCTCTGTTGGTACTAAAGTTTAAGAAGCAGCAGGGAAGGTCTTCCCATTTAGACAGTAGGCAAAGGAAACCAAGATGTCCGAACAAACATATCGACTTGTTACTCGCAGTGATTTTGATGGTCTAGTATGCGCGGTGTTATTGAAGCAGCTTAATTTGATTGATGATATTAAGTTCGTACACCCTAAAGACATGCAAGATGGTCTTGTTGACATAACTCCAAACGATATTGTGACGAACTTGCCCTATGTGGCAGACGCTCATTTGATTTTTGACCACCACTTGTCTGAGACGATTCGCAACGCGGGCGAGCGCCCCAATCATATTATTGACCCTAATGCGCCTTCTGCCGCGCGTGTGGTGTGGGATTACTACGGTGGGGAGGCGGTCTTCCCATCACACTGGACAGATATGATGGAAGCCGTCGATAAGGGTGATTCCGCTCAATTCAATCGAGATGAGGTGTTAGATTCGACCGGATGGAACTTGCTCAACTTCCTCATGGATGCCCGCACGGGCTTAGGCCGCTTTCGCGAGTTTCGCATTTCCAATTACAACCTAATGATGGATCTGATCGAATACTGTAAAAATCACACTATTGAAGACATTCTTGCGCTGCCTGATGTCAAAGAGCGCATTGATTTGTATCGCGAGCACGAAGCCCTGTTCAAAGAGCAGATCATGCGCTGCGCCACGGTTTACGACAACTTGGTGCTGCTTGACCTCACCAATGAAGAGACCATCTATGCGGGCAACCGCTTTATGATTTATGCGCTATTTCCACAATGCAACATCTCGATTCACAAGATGTGGGGATTCAAAAAACAAAACACCGTCTTCGCGACGGGCAAGTCCATTTTTGACCGCAGCTCTAAAACCAATGTCGGTGAACTGATGCTAAAATACGGCGGTGGTGGCCACAAAGCGGCCGGAACCTGCCAAATCGACAATGATAAAGCCGATCAAGTGGAACAGGCACTGATCGCGGCGATCACCGCAGACGGTTAGGGTTAAAGGTTGATTACGATAGGTAGGTAAGACAAGCCCCGCTAAGTAGAGCGGGGCTTGTCATTAGGCGTTGCGTGTTATCGAGAACCCGTTGCCAAAAAGATGAACAGTGTCAATCAGGAAAAGGTGCACACTTGCGCATTATCCAGCGCTTAGAGCGGCATTACACGGTTGCGTCCGAGCTGTTTTGCTTCGTAGAGCAGGCCATCGGCTCGGCCAATTAACGACTCTGCACTTTCACCCACTTCAAACTCTGCAACGCCGAGTGACATGGTAATGTTGCCCACCGGTTTGTTAGAGCGCTTGTCACGGATAGAGAGCTTTTCTACCGCTCGGCGTAGGCTATCGGCGAACTGTCTGGCGATCCTCAGTGACTTATTGGGTACGATCAGGGCGAACTCTTCACCGCCAAAGCGATAGGCATGGATACCTTCGCGGCAGCTCACTTGGATGCGCTTTGCGATGCCTTTGATGACCGTGTCACCAAACAAGTGGCCGTACGTGTCGTTGTAGCCTTTAAAATGGTCAATATCAGCCAGAATTAGGCACATACTCTGCTCAGAGCGAATAAGGGTACGAAGGTCATTATCAAATGCGCGACGGTTGTAGAGGCTAGTGAGCGAGTCAAACAGGGCATCTTGCTGCACTTCGGCCAATTGCGTTTTGAGCAAATTGATTTCAGCG
This sequence comes from Vibrio cholerae, assembly GCA_036903855.1. Taxonomy (GTDB): domain Bacteria; phylum Pseudomonadota; class Gammaproteobacteria; order Enterobacterales; family Vibrionaceae; genus Vibrio; species Vibrio cholerae_D. The sequence goes on from JACGDM010000001.1 coordinate 935,135, forward strand.
GTCGCTGTCTCAAGTTGGCTGTTTAAAAAGCGGGTTGAATGGCGAATTTCATGGGAGTCCGACACCAATTGGCGCACCACTTTCATCACTTCATCGATGGTCATTGAATTGCCATCGACGCGCTCTAAGCTCTCAAAACTTTTATCTATCATTTGTGAGAACTGAGAGGTGTCAGTGAGCGTATCGCTTACTGAGCTCGCTACCTCATTGACCAGTATTTCGATATTGGCTCGCAGGTTGCTCATATCGGTTTCAACTTGGCCTGCCACATGGGTTTTGTAGAGTTGCTCGCAGGTAGCGGGTGGGCAGATGCCATAGTTTTCTAGCACGGCATCGAGTTCACGATTCAATCTGGGAATCGCATTATCTACATAAGTGTACCAAAGCGCATAGTTTGAGGGCGTGGCCGCAACATGATGTTTCATCATCAGGGGCACCGCTTTTCTCAAATTCGCCGTCGACTTTTTGAAATCTTCGTCTGTCATCGTTGTTGTATAGTTCTTAGCCGTAACAGGAGTCTTAAAATAAGATTAGTGGATATTAATGAATGATGCCTAAATTTATTAAAATTAACGAGTTTTTATTTAGGCCATTCATGCAAATGCGTGATGCATACCGGGTAAAAATAACAGCCGAATTGAGCGCTTGGTGTTTAAATCATCACTTTGCTCATATGCTGACCGCATCGGCGTTGCGCACGTTTCCCTCTTCCAGTTTGGCCGCCCCGCGCAGCATCGCCTTAATCAGGTCCGCGGCATTGAACTTCTCTAACGCTTCATGGGCGCCGACTTGATGCGCTCTATCAACACAGATTTCACTCGATAAAGAGGTATGCAAAATAATATACACTCGGCTAAGCTGCTGCTCGCTTTGCGTTTCAAACGCCAGTTCGTAGCCGTCCAGGCCCGGCATTTCGATGTCGCTCACCAAGAGTTCAATCGGTTTGCCGCGCGCGGCCTCTTCACGCATCAACTGCAATGCATCGAGTCCATTGTTACAAATCTTGTAAGGGATATTTATGCTGTCGAGCGCATCCCCCAGTTGCTTACGTGCAATGGAAGAGTCATCCACCAACAAGATATTGAGCGCTTTCAGGCGCTCGCGCTCAATGTCTGTGAGCATTGGAATTTTGGTTGATTCGTACTGCGGGTAAATCTTGGCGAGCAGCAGCTCAACATCCAACATCTGCACAATTTTGTCTTGATAGCGTGTGATCCCCGTGACAAACACATTGTTGCCGGCACTTTTGGGTGCCGATTCGATTGCCTTCCAGTCACATTCGATAATTTTTTCAATCGAGCGCACCATAAACGCCACGACGGTACGCAGACAATCGGTCACGATCAGGTAGCAATCGTTATATTCCTCCGGCTGAATAGGACGAAAGCCAATCGCGGCCGGCATATTAATCACAGGAATGGTCTTGTTGCGAATGGTCACAGTGCCAATCACATGATGATGCGAGTAGGGTATTTGAGTGGTTGGCTGAAAAGGGACGATTTCGCGTACTTTCAGTGTGCCGATCGCAAACAGTTGTTTGTTGCTGGTCAAGGTGAACATCAACATGCCTTGTGACTGGTTTGCTTTACTCGGAGTTTTCGCCATTTACTTCATACTCTCGTTGGGTCTCTACCTAATAAATGGTAATGGATCTTGAGGTAGGTTCAATGATATCGGGCAAATTTAGTCTTACTTGAATGGCATTCGCAGCATTAATGACACTCAAGGTTCAAACATGGGGTGAAGATCTCATTTTGTTTGGTTACAATCACGCTCCGTTGAAATCTACCTAACATTGAGGTTTGGACTATGGCCAACACTGCCGCCGCACTCCACATTCTGGTTAAGCACAAAGAGCAAGCCGAAGACATCATTAAACAGTTGAAAAAAGGCGCGAAATTCCAGACGCTGGCAAAGAAGCACTCCACCTGTCCATCTGGCAAACGCGGCGGTGATCTTGGTGAATTCCGCCGCGGTCAGATGGTGCCTCAGTTTGACAAAGTCTGTTTTCAGGGTGAGACACTGGTCCCGCACCTAGTGAAAACCAAATTTGGTTGGCACGTGGTGAAAGTATTGTACCGGACCTAATATTTTATTAATCCTTATTTTCATACCACCGCTGTCCATAGGCTGAAGAATAGTCTGGTGTTGGGACCTCTCCTAGATCTTCACACGGTTCGAGCGGGCCGACCACTGTCTTGTAAGGTAGGACGCCAGCCCAGACGGGACGCGTGAGATCTTCCTTGTCATCATTGACACCGTGATGCCCGATTTTCACCGACGCTTCGGTTAGCGCGATGGCGAGTAGTTCAGTCGCAGCCAACTCTTTTGGGTTGCTGAGGCGCACTTCTTGCGTGCGTCCAGGGGCAATATGTTCGATGAAGTGGTTAAGAATCGTATCCTTTTCGTCGCTCCCTTCAACTTTGTGAAACTGTCCGAATACCATTGCGCTGCGGTAGTGCGCGCTATGGTGAAAAGCGGATCGTGCCAACACCCAACCGTCAAACAGCGTGAACGTTAAACACGTCGATTGTCCTGCTTTTAGTGCACGTATTAAGCGACTGTTTTTAGCGCCATGAATATAGACGTAGTTGCCGCGTCGCCAAGCCAGCATTGGAATCACAACCGGTGTGTCATTCTCGACAATGGCGATGTGGGCAATGAGAGATTCATCGATAATCGCATAGAGCGAGTTATTGTCGAATACGGCTTTATGGCTGGCTTTTTTTAACTTAGTGCGTGGTGTGTTGGATAGCATTGATGGCTCCTGAATGTGACGGTAGAGCCAAATTAGGATAGTTTTGGTTCTACTAATAGAGCCAATGTAATTATAGTAATGGATCCAATTTGGCTGTGCCAGTCACCAAAGAAATCCAGAGAAAGCAATGAGTATGGAAATTAACACCAGCGATCTAGCGCTTAGGTACATCCGTGGTTCGCTCCAGTCCGAGTTGTTTGAGCAAATTCGTTTGAGGATACTAGACGCTCGTTGGTCCTCAGGAGCTAGACTCCCATCAACACGTGCTTTAGCGAGTCAGCTGGGATTGAGCCGCAATACCGTGATTCTCGCCTATGAACAATTGGTGGCTGAGGGATATTTGGTGGCCCAAAAAGGCAGTGGCTACTATGTAGCGCGGCTGGTACCTGATCACTATCTTTCTTCAGCCGCCTCACACAAAGCATTATGCCAAGAATCAAGGCGCTCAGTTCGGGATGTATCACCCAGTGACGGTCTGTTTTCTCCAGGGGTGGCCGATCTTGCCGAGTTCCCAATGGCGCACTGGCAGCGATTACTCTCTCGCCATGCCAATCGCTCAACACTGCTCGGTAATCAGGATTTGCAAGGGTTGTTGCCACTCAGGCAGGCTCTACATAGTTACCTCACAGCCAGTCGCAGTGTCTCTTGCCACCCCGATCAAATCATCATTACCTCAGGTGCCCAGCAAGCTATTGCGATTGCGCTGTTAGCAACGCGCACATCGTCTGCCGAGCGCGCTTTTCTTGTAGAGTCTCCGGGTTATAAACAGGTGATCAAGGCGTTGGAGATGTTTGCCATCCCCTATGAGAGTGTAGATGTGAACCCGTCGTCAGGATGGGATATTGAGAAAATCTTGACTAGCGGTGCTCGTGGAATCTATTTAACACCCAGTAACCAGTATCCAATGGGACGTTCGATGCCCATTTCTGAGCGATTACAATTGATCGATTGGTCTAAGAGAAACCAAAGTTGGGTGATAGAAGATGACTATGACAGTGAATTTCAGTTTGAAAGTCGACCTTTGCGCAGTATGCAAGGCTTATCCGTTGAGCGCGGTCACGCAGAACGCATGATCTACATAGGCTCGATGAGCAAAGTGATGTTTAATGCGTTGCGTATCGGTTATATGGTGGTGCCCGACTCATTGATTGAGAGGTGTATGAGCATTAAAGACGCGATGTCCGGGGACAGCCCCAGTCACGTACAGGCAGCGTTGGCGGATTTTATAGACGAAGGGGGATTGGTCAGACACATTCGCAAAATGCGCCGCTTGTATGAGCAGAAGTATCAGCAAATACTCGTCTCAATTGAACGTTACTTGGGCAATGAGTGGGCGGTGACTTCTCAAGGTGCAGGTTTGCATGTCACCGTTTCTTGGACACGAGCTGTGGATGAACAGCGCTTTGCCATTCAAGCTAAGGAGAAGGGAATTGTAGTACGTCCGTTGACGTATTACGAGCCAGTCGATAATCCGAGAGAATACGGAGCCGTAGTGCTAGGTTTTGGTAATGCGCCGCTCAAACATATCGATGAACACATCCGTCAATTGGCTGAGATCTTTCAAGCGCTTTGTACACAAGTTGTCTGAGTGGGGTAGGAATATCGGTTATTCCCACCAGAGCGCAGAGGAGAATTAGACTAAATGGTCTAAATTTCCAAATATTGTAATGAGTGTTGGCATGAAACGGACTTTGAGTTGCTCATTATCAGTTATTGCAACTTACATGAGATGTTTATGCGCAAGTTTTCGTTTTTATTCGCTTCTGTTCTTCTTTCAACCGGGCTTTCTGCTCAAGAGAAGCACCATGAAGATCCAACCAAAATTGTCACTAAAGCCGGTTTTGCCTACAGTGAAGGGCTGAAGTTCTCTGGCTCGATTGGCCTTGATGATGCGCGCATGATCAATGGGCGTATCAACGCGGATGGCGATGAGTGGCGCGTCGGGGGCTCTTGGTTGCTGCCGATGGGCATTCTCAACTTCAACTTTAGCCGTACCGAATTTGATGATGATGCGTACAAAAACAACTACAGTATCGGCACGTTTGTTCCGTTGAGCTATTTTGATATCGCACCAATGGGCTGGCAGATCTTCCCAATGGCGGGTTATAGCTACAACGACGGTGAATTTGCCGTGCGTGATGAGAGCGACATCGAGAACGACTACGTCTTGATGGCAGCTTCGAGCCACGGTGGCTACATCGGTGCGTTTGTCCTCAAGCCGTTGACTCAGAACTGGTCGATGATGACGTTTGGTGGTGCATCGCGCGGTTCGGACAGTTACTCGGGCTATTGGGGCGGTGCGGGCGCGAGCTACAAAATCTCTGAGGCGCAGTCGTTTAACTTCTTCGGCATCATCGCAGACGATGATTTTGGTAAAACCAACAAACTTGGCGCATCTTACACCTACGAGTTTAAATAGCGCCTGAGCCCATATTCGGGTTAATCAGCTGCTTGGTGTTGTCTAAGCTTTGCATTACTTGTTGGCGAAACCATTGATGCGCCGGGTCTTTACTGTGTTTCTTATTCCATATCAGATAGTTCGACATCTGGGTGTGGGAGAAGGGCGGGTTGATCACTTGCAGTTGCAAACGCGCTTTAAACTGCAAAGCGACCGACAGCGGGACGATAGTGATGATGTCTGACTGGCTGCACAGCATCATATTGTTAAACAACGATCGACCGTGATAGACCACCTTGCGTCGAGAAATGTCGATGTTGGTGTAGTGGCCTAAGCTGTAGGTTTGATTACGCGTGCGCTCTAAGATGGCATGGCTCTCTCCAAAATATTGGTCTTGAGTCATGCAGCCTTGAATTCGCGGATGCTGCTCGCGGCAGACAATCACAAAGCGCCCATCGAAAAGGTGGGTGCTTTCAATACTGGGTGACTCAGAAACTAAGATGTCGATCATCGCATCAAACTTTTGCGTCACTAACCCATCATAACTTTTATCGTCATTATCCGGTTGATCGTAGATCTCAAGGGTCACTTGTGTGTCGCTCAGCTTTGAGAAACCATCCAGCAAAACCCACTGCAAATGTTCTGGCGCGGCCAAGACAAATTTACGCTGAGAGGTGCGTGGATCAAACTGTTCGAGCGCATTAAACACCCCGCCGAGTTGCTGGATGGGGTCTCGTACTTGTTCGTAGAGGCTTAACGCATAAGTGGTCGGCACCACCCCTCGACCTTGACGGATAAACAGCTCTTGACCGAGTTCTTGTTTAAGCCTTGCAATTGCCGTACTGATGGTGGATTGATTGGTGCTTAAATGATCCGCTGCTCGGCTCAGTGAGCCATGCTCTATTACGGTGGCGAACACAGCCAGCAGGTTGAAATTAGGGATGTCGTTGTTTTTCATGAGCTTACTTACCTATCGTATCCGCCGATTGTACTTTTAATTATATATCGTAATTTCGATGGATTGAAATCGTATTGCTCTGTGTTTGCGATGGGTATCAAGTCATACAATCACTGCGAAAGATTTAATGTTTCCTGACAAAATTAAGGTCGTGAAAATGGCAATGACATTGAAAAAACTCGCTCTCCCATTGGCAATCGCAAGCGCACTGTTTGCGACAGGTTGTTCTTCGAACACGCCAGTCGTTGAAGCAACATCGACAGCAGGTGTGGAGCTTCGCACTGCTCAAGCGGCTCAATACCAAAATATTGATCTACTGGCTCGCTACAACAGCGATGTTCTTTTTGAACACGAATCCAACATGTTCTGGGGTCCAGGCGAGCGCATTAAAGTGTTGTCAAAAACCGGTGAATCTTTGGCGTTTACCCAAGAGTCTGACCATGTTCACCCAAGCCTAACTAAGCACGGCCTGAAAATGGACCAAGCGATCATCCAAGTGGATCACAACATCTACCTAGGTTACGGCTTTGGTCTTGATACACCAGTGATGATTGAAGGTGATGACGGCATCATCGTGATCGATCCAGGCGAGTCGGTACAAATGGCACAATCAGTGAAAGCGCAATTTGAAGCCATCACAGATAAGCCAGTAAAAGCGATCATCTACACACACAACCACATTGACCACATTGCCGGCGTTCGCGCTTGGGCAACGGATGAGCAAGTGGCGTCTGGTGAAGTAAAAATCATCGCACAAGAAACCTTGACTGCAGCAGTGGCAAACTGGTCATCAAACCTAGGTCCACTGTTTGGTCACCGCACATCTTATACTGGCGCAAAACACGTGCCTGAAGGTGAGTTCGGTACTGTTAACGACGGTCTAGGTCCACGCTTTATGCAAGGTGACATCTCATTCATTGAGCCAAACCTTGAGTTTAAAGATCGTCTAGACATCACGATTGCAGGCGTGAAGCTTGAAATCGTTCACGTACCATCTGAAACGGCGGATGAGCTGGTCGTTTACCTACCAGAACAAAAAGTGCTGCACGCAGCAGAAGTATTGCAAGGTGAAAACTTCCCTAACCTGCACACGATTCGTGGTACCAAGTTCCGTGACCCATCGGTATGGTTCAAAGGCATCGACATCATGCGTCAGTTTGACACTGAAATCATGATTAACTCTCACGGTCGTCCTGTGGAAGGCAAAGAAGCGGTATCGAATGTCTTGACGGCTTACCGTGATGCGATCCAATACGTGCACGACCAAACCATCCGCAACATGAACAAAGGCCTAACACCTGATGAGCTTGTTGAAGTGGTGAAATTGCCAGCACACTTGGCTGGACACCCTTGGCTTGGTGAACACTACGGTACCGTTGCCCACTCGGTTCGTCAGATTTACGTGGGTTACAACGGCTTCTTCGAAGGTGACCCGTGGCAGCTAGAGCCAATGGCGTACGAGCAACGCGCGAAAGCGTTTGTTGAAATCATGGGTGGCCGTGACAACATCATGCACACAGCGCAAGCGGCTATCGATGCGGGTAACCACACGTTCGCAGCAGAAATTTTGTCTTACCCAATCACGGTTAACAAAGACGATATGGGGGCGCGTGAGCTAAAAGCGACCGCTTACAAAGCGTGGGCAGCTGAGCAAGTCAATATCAACTGGCGTAACTGGGCGCTAAATGCGGCGGCTGAACTTGAGGGTACACGTGACTTCTCTAACATGATCAGCTTCGCATCGGTTGACGTATTGACGGCGCTACCAAGCAAGCAAATCTTTGACATGATGACGGCGACACTGATTGCGGAAAACACGCTTGATGTGAACATGGCGATGACGTACCGCTTTAGCGATACCAACGAAGCGTTCACTATCGAAATCCGCAACGGTATTGCGCAGTTGCACACTAAAGCGCTTGATAACGCGGACGTGCAGATTGACACTACTCGTGCCGTATTGAACGAGATTCTTCTTGCGGGACCAAACGCTCAGCAAGCGATTGGTAAGAACCTACAAGCAGGTAAATTTGCCTTCGCAGCGGGTGACATTCAAGGCTTTGGCCAGTTCATGAGCTACTTCGATAAGCCAACAGCGCCACAAGACTTGATGCTGATTGTTCGCTAAGTCGTACATAACGTAGAGTTCATTCGTCACTCTACTCATGGACATCATTGACGACAAAGGGACCTTCACGGTCCCTTTTTGTTTATAGAGTAATGGTTTAATGAGGAATCTTATGCGTACCAAGACGTTCACGCTTTACTGCGCCTGGCTTGCCAAACGCGGTTTTAGTCTGGTGTTATTGATGCTGTCACCGACGCTGCTGGCGTGCGGTTTGCACCAAGCGGCGGGGTTTAACTTTGTCTCAGAGCCAGGCTCGCTTGGAGTGTTTGATAAGGTGATCACCGCACGCCAATCCAACCAGTTCGCCAATCAAGCGAAACCAGAGCAGTTTTACCTGTTTGCGTTTACTCAAGCGTTATCGAAATCGGCGGACACGCCAATCCCATTCTCCCTATTTGAAGCGGTCAAAGGCCACTACAGTGAGGTCGTGCTGGGCGAAAAAGTGTCAATGAAAGGCCGTGATACGCTACCGAATGAGCATGATCTTTTGTTGGTGACCGAGTTGGATGTGCTGGATGCGTTAGCAACAGGCGTGATCGATTGGCCGCAAGCTAAAGCGCAGGGTTGGGTGGTCATCAATGGACAACCGGCAGAGGTGAAGCAGTTAGATGATTGGTTTACTGCGATCTTCAAGGGTCAAAAAACAAATTGATGGATTAAGTTGAACGATCGTTCTTGTTGTGCTTGAATAAGTGTTCAAACAAGGAGAACGAGTCATGCTGACATTCTATTTTCACCACACGCCAAACCCGATGAAGGTGGCGTTATTTCTGCAAGAAGCGGGGCTAGATTTTGAATTGGCGCCCGTTGATACCCTCAAAGGCGAACAACACACTCCAGAGTTTCGTCTCATTAACCCCAATGGCAAGACCCCCGCATTGCAAGACGATGGCCAACGTGTGTTTGATTCCAACGCGATTTTGCTCTATCTGTCGGAGAAAACCGGTCAATTTGGCGGTGAAGCGAACGATCGCGCGGAACTGCTCTCTTGGCTGATGTTTATCGCTTCTGGTCTTGGTCCGTTCTCGGGTCAGTCGGTGCACTTTAAACGCGCCGCACCAGCAGGCAACGACTACGCGGCAAACCGTTATCACCGCGAAGCGCAGCGTCATTATCAAGTATTGGACTCACACCTTGAGGGGCGTGATTTCATTGTCGGCGATAGCTACACCATCGTTGATATGGCGGCGTGGGGTTGGATTGATAAAGCGCCGATTGTGTTAGGTGACGACGCTGCGTTGGATGCATACCCGAACCTGAAGCGCTGGTTCAATGCGATCAATGCCAGACCGGCGGTAGAGAAGGCACGCGCGATGGCAAAAGCGTGTGAGTTTAAAACTGAGGTGGACGATGTAGCTCGCCGAGCGCTGTTTCCGTCCAACTTTCCTAAAGAGGACTAATTCGCTTTAGGCGCGTAATGAAAAACACGGCATCGAGCGCCGTGTTTTTTAGTTTTGGATCAATGATGCCTTACGTTCGTATCGGTGACCGGCTAAATACCGCGTCAATCATGTTTTCTATCAACAAGCGGTCGTCACAGGCGCGCGCGTAAGTGCGCAGGCCAATGATTTGCACTTGCAGATAGCGAGCCAGTTCCGCTGGGTCTTGTTCCTCGCTCAGTTCACCTTGCGCTTTGGCGTCAATGAGCACCTGCTCAATCGCACTTTCTACCCGTCGAAGCAGCGTTTTCGCTTCGGCGAGCAGTTCAGGATTATCGGACTCGGTCAATTCAGCGACAGATTTTACGATCATACACATCGCGCTCGGCGCGCTGTCTCGGCTATCAATGATTAAGGCACGCACAAATTGTTTTAGCCCCGCCAGTGGAGTGTCACTTTCCGCGACGCAGCGCTGTAGACGTTCACGACCCAACTCTGCATAGCGGTGCAACGCTTCGCTAAAGAGCTTGTCTTTGCTGCCAAATGTGGCGTAGATGCTCCCCGGGCGCATATCAATGGCCTCTTGCAGCGCACGCATGGAGGTGCCGTGATAGCCCTTTTCCCAATAGAGGTCTTTGGCTTTGTCAATGACATCATCACGATTGAATTTGGCTCGGCTTGGCATAGGGATCCTTGACGTTGACGAATGCGAGTTTGCTCTAGTATAGCGAAGGGAGTAACGATCGTTCAACTTGAGTGATTATGCGCCATGTCGACGCGCAGAATCTTTCCTCGGTTTACTGAATAAATCAGGCGGTTTGTGTTAGCTTAGCCATATATTAACTACAATTTGTTTATAACTTTCTTCAACTTGCTGATAAACAACAGAAACATGTGGCGATAATGCGAAGCGCACACTAGACATAGGCTAGGATACTGTTTATCTTTCGTTACAGTTAAAACCAGATGGGTCATTTTGAATGAGAGACTACAACTCACTCCAAGTTTTTCTCGTGTTGATGCAGACACATTCCACCCAATCGGCGGCGCGTAAACTTGGGCGCTCTCAATCGTATGTGTCGAAAGTGTTGGCGCAGCTGCGTGAAGACCTCGATGACCCTCTGTTTATTCGCAGTGCAGACGGCCTCACCCCCACTTCCTATGCGATGAGCATTGAACCCAAATTGCGCAACGCCTTTGCGCAAGTTAAGCAGGCACTCAACCCAGAAGAGTTTGATCCCAAAAACGTGCAGAAAGTGGTCATCCACATGGTGGAGCCTTATGTGGTGCAAGCGGGCAAAGAGATCATTATGGCGATTCGAGAACAAACCGACGCCATCATCGAATTACGCGTTTGGAATAAACTCAGCGAATCTATGATCGAAGAGGGTGAAGTCGATATTGGTCTGCATATGCTCAATGACAAACCTCAAGTCTTTTATCAAAAGCGTATTCAGAGTGTGACGGGCGAGTTTTCAGGTAATGTCGCTGGCGAATACGTCAAGTTTTTGGTCTCTGGCATCAACGACTACCACAACTACTTTCAGCGCCTTGACCCAAGCATCGAAGCGAGCATTTTTGTCGACAACTACGACTTAATGAATCAATTAATGGAGCGCTGCTATACGGTTCGCTACCGGCCAGTACGTCCAGATGACGGTCACGCAAAAGTGACATTGGAAGTGGCTTTAATTACTAAGTCTTCTCGAAGAAACTCAGCGAAAACAAAATGGTTGATGAGCATCATTGAACCGATTATTCATGAGCAAGTACACAATTGGTTGCAATAACCCCACCATTAAGATATTAAAAAAGCGCGCTGTGATTCACAGCGCGCTTTTTTACGTCAAGAAATCATTACAAAGCAGAGAGGTAAGCTTTGTATGCTTTCAAACGTACGGTTGCACCACCAATGATGTCCATGAAACCGAGCATCTGGTGCGGCTTTTTCGCCGATACCCAACCTGAACCGGTTGCACCGATTGGGATGTTGTAACCTTCTGGTTCTACAAATTCGATGACAATGGTACGGCCGTGTGAGCCCATATTGTTACCGACGTGCTGACGCACATGTTGTGAGCCGTTGAAGACAGACACTTGCGCTTCACCGGTACCGGTTGTAATGCTGTGTACGCGGCCACGGAAGATTTCACCTGGGTAAGCATCGACGTAAAACTCAGCAAACTGGCCAATTTTGATGCCGCTGTATGTTTGATCGGCGATACGCATTTCAACAAACTTCTTGCTGGTATCGTACAGGTGCATGTTACCAATGCGTGTACCTTGAACGATGTTGGTGATGCCTAGCTGACCATCAAACGGCGCGCGGATTTCACGGCGATCGTTTTGCCAATCAGCGGTGGCGATCTGCGCTTCAATATTAAGGATTTGTGCATTGACAGAGGCGATCTTTGCTTCCGTGGTTTCAATGCGAGTACGGGTGTCGTCGCGTTGCGCTTCGTTAGCAAAATCTTTCAGTTTATTGAGACGGTCGAGCGTTTTACGATCGTTGTCCATCTGGCGCACCAGTGCGAGAATTTCCGCTTCCGCCGCTGATTTTTGTGCGTTTAGGCTTTTCATTTGAGACACGGTGTCTTCGGTTCTCAGGGTGTAAATCAAGTCGCCTTTTTTCACGTGTTGGTTGTGCGTGACATACACTTGATCGATCTCTTGACCAAGCAGTGGGCTAAGTACCGCGTGCGGCGCTTTAACTGTCGTACTGTCAGTTAGATCAGCTGGAGACCAGAAGCGGTGCGCGGTAAAGAGCGCCATCGCGATGAAAAAGCCTGTCCCGATCATGATAGCCGCATTGCGTAGTGTCCATTGCACTACACCCGCTTTCACCAAAATCCAACAGATCAGGACGTAAGGTAGCATAATTTCTTTCATGGATTAGTCCTCGACGCGTGCTTGGCTTTCAGGCTTGCGGCCATTGCGAATGATGTTAGAGATTTCGTTGGCTAAGACGTCCCAACGAGCGAAGGCGATGATGATGGCAAGAACCCACCATGTTTTGTCGATGAAAAGGCCACAAAGAGACAATGCAAAAACGATTTGAGTGTGCGCGCTCGACATCTCCGCCGCTTTGTGAACCGCGACTTCGTGAAGTTGCCATAGTAGGTAGGCGACGTAGACGATCAACGCTACGGTGACAAAGAAAACGAAGCCCATGAAGATTTCAGAATCGAGTAGGCGCAAAATGGTGGGATAACCGCCTGAAAAGTACTCTTCAGGGAGTGATTTACCGTGAATGCGACCCAGCTTTGAGAGAGCAAGCGAGGAGCCAACAAGGACGGAAATGGCGACCACAGCTTTGATAATGAACAAAGCTATGTACTTGACGATCCTAATGAATTTTGCACCCGCTCCTTGATTGGATGCTTCGCTTTTTGATGGATTCATGAGCTATATTGCCTTGGTAATTATTCCATCAGCGATAATACAAGAATCTTATGAGCGATTCGGAATAACGGATATTCTGAATCTATATCACAGAATAACACATTGTTTGCACGTCACATACATAGCGATATTTATGAAACACATCTCTGTCAGTTATGTGTTACTGCGTAGCAGAATGGTCAAAATGGTCATAGCGAATGAAATGATCGATCTGCTGGGTCACAAAGCGGCTGAATATTAAACTGGTGTGACTGTAGTCTTTGGCAATGTGATCGGTCATACCATCGATTTTGGTCTCTTTGAGCGTCACCGTACCATCGGAGGCGACGCTATTGTCCATCATCAACAGGGGGCGTGCGCCAACGGGCAAGGTACCGGCAATGCTGCCCAGCTTTTGTGGTACTCGCCAGAGTCTTTCCTTATGTTGAGTGAGCCCAAATTCGGGGGCGTTGCCTAAAATGGCGCCCATGCCGAGCTTCTGTATTCGCGTTGCGATAGAGGCACCTTGAAGTGGCGAGCCTATAGCGACAACATGTGAGATCGTATCTGTGCTCGGTTGGGTCGATTCGAGGTAGTGTTTGATAATCAGTCCGCCTAAGCTGTGACCGACCAACACATTTGGTTGATGGCGACTGAGCGCTGAACTAATGTCAGAAAAAACGACCTGCTCATTGATTGCCACACTGTTGTAGCTGACCGTCTTTGTGTCATAGCCAAGGTCTTGTAACCGCTGACTGAGTGGCAGCATTGCTAGGCCATGCATATAGAGTCCATGTAATATCACGATGTTCACAACTGCCTCCCAAGAGAAATCCGCGAAATAAAATGAAGATTAAAAAGTGGGCGGAAAACAAAATGATGGCCAAGGACTATGATGACGCGCCCGACCGCTAGAAACAAGAGTGAGCGGCAATGAATGTGTGTTGAGCGACTAATTAGCGGGTGGTTTGCTTGATGGTCATATCGATAAAGGCGTCTTCACTGATGGGTTTGGATAAATAGTACCCTTGCCCGTAGTGGCAGCCATGGGCGCGCAGGAATGCCATCTGGTCAGCGGTTTCAACGCCTTCTGCCACCACATCGAGCTGATAAATTTTGCCAATGGCGAGGAAGGTATCGACCAAGGTTTTGTGACCATGTTCGTCCATGTGGCTGACAAAGCTGCGGTCAATTTTGATCGCTTGTACCGGGTAAAGCAGCAACTGATTGAAGGCGGTGTAACCAGTGCCAAAGTCATCCAGCACCAAGTAAACGCCGAGATCGCGCAACTGACGCAGTGTCTCGATGGAGGCGTCATCAGGATCGACCAAACGGGTTTCAGTGATCTCTAAATGCAACTGGCTGGCATCAATGGCGTAGCGTTCCAGGCATTGATGGACAAACAGTACGAAATAGTCGTTTTTTAGCTCTACAGCAGAGATGTTGACTGACACGTAACCGTTAAAACCTTGTAGCGTCAGATCTTTGTAGCGGTGTAGCGCATTTTCTAGCACCCACATGTCAATTTGCTTAATGAGCCCAGACGCTTCTGCAATGGGGATAAACTCATCGGGCCCTATGCCTTGTGATTGCAATGATGGGGAGCGCAACAGCGTTTCGTAGCCAATAATCGCCTCATGGCGAAGATCGTAGGTAGGCATGTACACCAGTTCAAGCTGATGGGTTGCCAGCGCCTGCTTGAGTTCTGCTTCTATCAGATCCCGCTTGGTGATCTTCTGCGCGATGGTCTGATTGAAGACTTCATAGCGGTTTCGGCCGTTGGCTTTGGCTTGATACATCGCGGCATCCGCATGGCGCAATAGACTGTTGGCATCGCTGCCATGATCGGGCATCAGCGCGATACCGATACTGGCTTTGACTTCATGGCTCACTTCATCAACGATAATTCCGTGATCAAAGATGCGCAGAATCCGCTTCGCGACAGAAATGGCGCTGTCTAGGCTGTCGATATCCGCCAATACGACGGCAAACTCATCACCGGCCAGCCGAGCGGTATTGGCTTCATGCACGGGCAAGCTCGTGTCTGAGGCGCGAATCACTTGTTTGAGCTGGGTGCCGAACTCACGCAGCAAGGCATCGCCCGTCGCGTGACCAAATTGGTCATTGACGCTTTTAAAGTTGTCGAGATCGATAAACAGTAGCGCGGTTTTATCATTGATTTGGTGCGGCGCTTTGACGTGAGACTCAAGCCAATGTTCAAAGCAGCGTCGGTTGGCGAGGCCCGTTAAGGTATCGAAGGACGCGAGATGCTGCACTTCTTCTAACAGTTGCAGATACGCGTTGTTTAGCTCTGCAACTTCGTCTTCACTGTCGAGTTTTTCCAGTTTGGTGGAGGCGAGGTCGTGAGTCGCGATCACTTTAGCCGCAAGTTCATTGATAGGGCGAACCACTTGAATAAAGATAAGCCAACGCAAAAACAGAAAACAAACAAACGAGATCGACAGCACCACGCTGACGATTAAGGTCGTCTGCGCCGAGAATGAGTTGAGAATCGTCTCTTCGGGTATGGTGGCGGCGTAACGAAAATAGTGGGAGGTGAGCTCGGCGCTGATATCGCCGTCATGCCTTATGATATCGACAATCGACGTCGAGGGCGCCTTGTGTCTCGGTGTTGCCTCTAGGGTAAACGGAATGGTTTCGTCGAGCACTTGACTGAACAGCTGCTGGAAGTGGGCAAAAGAGTCCAGTTTCGCCACGGTAAAGGCCATCAAATAGTCTCGATTCAAGTTGGTGATCTTGTCGTACGGCAGCAATCGGTTAGAGAATGATTGACCAAAGGCAAATAAGTAGTCACCAGCGTCATTTTGATAGACGATCGCGACTTCCGAGAACTGATCGGCCGCTTTGAGTTCAGTGATGGTGCGCTCAACAAAATTATTCGGCAGCGTTGGTAGGTTTGGCTCACGAAATGGATCGGCATAGTGGACATATTCAACCATGATATCGCCGTTATAATCGAGCACATGTAGGCTCTCTATCGCGCTATCTTTTAGCTTTCTCTCTAACAAATGGAACAGCGCCGCATTGAGCGAGAAAGCCTGATAGTGAGGGTCATGCTCATTGGCGAAGCGGATAAACTCAGAGCTGTTGATGACCTCCGACAGGAGAGATTCGTAGCTGCGAATCTCAAGGCTGACTTCTTTATCGAGCGACTCCAAGTCTCGCTTGATGATCACTTGGTACAGATCATAGGTGCGATTTTTCACCAAATCGTAGACGAAGTACCCTCCCAGAGAAAACACTAGGATAATAAACGGCAGTAAGGTGAAATCGACCCGTTTGACTAATCGCATCGCTGCCCTCGAAGACTTGGTGTGCTATGTCGTTGCATTGCTCGCTTTGGATTCCTTTGTTTGTGGTGAACTATTGTCAGTGAATCGCGGCTCATCAATTGAGTGATTGCATCATTTTTAAGCGAATACGTTGTCCGTCCGCATCGACCGATTCATACAGGTAGCTACGATCAATGACTGATTGATCCGGAAACAGGGTTTTGTCCTGTTGATACTCCTCATCGGCGAGTTGAAAGGCATGTCGATTGGGGGTCGCAATCCAGATGCTTTGCGCGTTGCGCGCGGCGACATCTGGCTGATTGAGGTAGCGAACAAAATCGAGCGCGTAGTCTTGCAGTTGGGTGGTGGTGGGAAAGGCCAAACATTCCACCCAGATCACCGTCCCTTCTTTTGGCACTACGTATTGCCAGTCTTCTTGCTCGGTGGATTCCGCCATAGAATATTCATCGCCAGCATAGCCAAGGCCCAAGGTCATTTTGGAGTCGGTCAATGTCCTTAGCGCATAGGAATCACTGTAGGCGTATTCAATCACGTCAGGCTTCTGGGCGAGTAGCAGCGAATAGGCTTCTTTGAGCTGCCCGATGTCAGACGTCCACGGAGAGTACTCAAGCGCCAGCAGTGCACTGGCGGTACCGTCTATCACATCGGTGTACATCACCACGCTTCCTTGATGCTCGGGCGGCGGTGAGAACAATTGTTTCCAAGAGTTGATGGGGGTGTCAGACACGGAGGCGCGATAGAGCAGGCCCATCGTACCCCAAGCATAAGGGACACCGAAGTTTCCGCATGCTTTGGCCGTTTGTGGGAAAAAGGTGTCACCCAACTCCTCATTCAAAGCGGCGACATTGTGGAACAATCCCTTGTCCGCCATGATGTGCAAACTCCAACTGTCCATGATGATCACATCAAAACCGGCAGATCGGCCGCTGTTAATCACTTCATCACGGATCGCTTCGGTTTCAAAATAGTCTTGTTGAATTCGGTGGCCGGATTTTTGCTCAAACTCGGCTAGCACCTCCTCATCGATGTAGCCTCCCCAATTATAGAAATGCACGGTTTCCGCTAGAGAGAGTGGCGAGAGCAGGGCAGTAAGGAGTGTGGAGTAAGAGATTAATACGTGTTTTTTCATCGGCAGCGTCACTCAATCGTAGGGTCTAGGTGAGTCATCAACTAAATTATAAGACATGACTCGCATAAGTGACGGTAGGCAGAGCCCTAAAGTGAAAATTTGTGCATGACGCTCGTCAAGATGTAGACACTCAAATCAAAAAGCCCCTTGCGAAGCAAGGGGCGGAAGCGTTATTTGGCAGCTTGTTTGGCTTGTTCAACCCAAGAGTCAAACAGCGAGCGGTTGGCTTTTATCCAACCCTCAACGTGAGCCTCTATATCCGCAGAGCTGTTTTTGCCTTTGCTCATCATCATATTTTGCGCACTGATATGATTGATATCGAGTTTCATGATTTCAAACAGCTTGGCCGCAGCAGGATTTTGGTTGGCGAACGTTTTGTTGGCGACGATTTTCATCGAGTTCATCTCGAACCCGTAGTTTTTGCCATTCGGCAGTGAGGTGTCAACGTCTTTACGCTCTCCCGGTAGGGCAGAGAAAGGGACTTCAAGCCAAACGACATCTTTGCCTGGGACCAGCACGCCACTCACCCAATACGGTGTCCAAGTGTAATATAGGATTGGCTCACCTTTGTTATAGCGTGAGATGGTGTCGGCGATAATGGCGGCGTAGTTACCTTGGTTGTGCGTCACCGTATCACGGAGTTTATAGGCGTCGAGTTGCGCTTCGACCACCATTTCGCAGCCCCAACCTGGGTTACAGCCAGTAAGATCAGCCTTGCCGTCTCCATTGGCATCAAACAGCTTAGCAATTTTCGGATCTTGCAGCTGACCGATGTTGGAGATATTAAACTGTTCCGCGGTCTTTTTATCAATCAAATAACCTTGAGCCGCACCACTAACGTATTCGCCTTGGCGGTAGAATACGTCATCGCCGCCCGCCATGGTGTATTTATCGGCATGAAGAGGGAACCAACCGACGGCAAGAAATGTGGCATCGCCTTTCGCTACTGAGGTGTAAGCGACGTTGTAATCCACCTCTTTTGGCTCAGCCACGTCGTAGCCAAGCTCTTCGAGGGCACGGCTGACGACAAGTGTCTGAAAGGTCTCTTCGGCGACGGTGGATTGCACCGGTTGCACCGTGATTCCTTCGCCCGGCAGCGATGCGGCAAAAGCTGCGCCTGATAATACCAAGGCCGAGGCCGATGTCAGTTTGAATGTCTGTTTCCATAGATTATTCATTGTTGTTTCTCCCTAAGTGAAGTTCCTTGTTTGTTGACTGCGTGGGCTGAGTGACGGCCTCGAGCAAGCTTGATTACTGCGCCAACAGGACCAGTGTGATACCAACGGCGCTTGGTATTGCCTGCGTTTTCACCCAGTGCTTGGGTAATGCGATCAAGCAGTATGGCAAGAATGACGATGCCCAATCCGCCTACGGCGGCTAAGCCCATATCTAAGCGACCAATGCCGCGCAGCACCATTTGACCCAGACCACCGACCGCGATCATCGATGCAATCACCACCATAGAGAGTGACAGCATTAAGGTTTGGTTTACGCCGGCCATAATCGTAGGCAGCGCTAGCGGCAGTTGGATGCGATACAGCATTTGCTTCTTGTTGGCACCAAAGGCGTGCCCTGCTTCAATCAAGTCTTTGGGCACTTGAACGATACCGAGTATGGTGAGCCTGACCACAGGTGGCAGCGCGAATATGATCGTCACCACAACGCCGGGCACATTACCGATACCAAAGAGCATGACAATCGGCACCAAGTAGACAAAGGCTGGGGTGGTTTGCATCGCGTCGAGCAGTGGCCTGACGACTTTCGCGGCAGTTGGGTTACGAGCCAATGCGATGCCTAAAGGTAACCCTATGAGCAAACAGAAAAAGACTGAAGTGAGCACCAAGGCCAAGGTGGTCATCGCTTGGCTCCACGCACCAATCAGACCGATAGTGAGCAGCGAAACCAAGGTCGCTACGCCCAGACCCCAGTTTGAGAACTGCCATGCCAAAAGAAACAAGGCGAGTATCATGAATGGAGCGGGAGTGGAGACAAGCGCCAGTTCGAATGAACTCAGGATCAGGTCGATGGGAACGCGGATCGCTTGGAAAAGCGGGCGACCGTGTTCGACCAGCCAGTTTAGGCCCGTCTCAACCCAAGCATCGACGGGCAAGAGCGCCTCGTTGAAGGGGTGCATTAAATCGAGCGCTTGAGTTTGCGCCACTTCGGATGTCAGCCAGTCTGCGCCCTCGTTGGATGTCGCCGTTGCCCAAGGATCCGATGGTGTTGTGTTATCTGCCGTGGTTTGTGACCACGGGTCCGTTTGAGAAGTTTCTTCTGACACCGCGTTACTCCTTATCTAGCGTCTGTAATAGGCGAGATTTGGTGATGACTCCGTAATAGTGGCCGTCTTCACCAATGACTGGAACGGCATACGGCGCCTCAGCAACGATGCCAAGAATGTCATTGATGGATTGCTCGGGTGACAAGGTCACCTCGTCATCGATCTGAGCACTGGTTAAAGAGCGCTTCTCTTTGTGCGCTTGGCGCAGCGAGTCGAGAGAGACGATGCCGGAGTAGCGGCTAGCACGATCGACCACAATGCCAAATTCGCGGTCGTGATTCATCAGCATTTGCAGCGCTGAGCCGGGACCATCGTGCTCAGATTTTTTAAACACTGCGGTCGGCTGTTTTCGGGCGATGTCTTTCGCTGTGAGAACACTGGCCACATTGACGCCTTTGAAGAAGGCTTCAACGTAGTCATTGGCAGGGCTGTTGAGAATATCATCTGGTGTGCCGACTTGGACCACTTGTCCGTCTTGCATGATGGCAATACGATCACCAATTCGCATCGCTTCATCAAGATCGTGCGATATAAATACTATGGTGCGTTTATCATCGTTTTGAAGACGAATCAGTTCGTCCTGCATTTCGCTACGGATCAGCGGGTCAAGGGCTGAGAAGGCTTCGTCCATCAACAGAATATCAGGGTCACACGCTAGCGCCCGAGCCAGTCCGACACGCTGCTGCATACCGCCAGAGAGCTCATCGGGGAAGGAATCAGCATGGCTCTCTAAACCGACGCGCTCTAGTGCCGATAGGGCACAGCGATTTCGCTCTTCCAAATCAATACCGGCGAGTTCTAGGCCAAAAGCAGCGTTCTCAACCACGGTCATGTGGGGCATTAGGGCGAAGTTTTGAAACACCATGGAGATGTTGTGGCGACGGACTTCTCGCAGTGCCTGCTCTGAAATCGAAGCAATGTCATTGCCTTTGAACAGAACACTGCCGCGTGTTGGCTCAATCAATCGATTGAGCAGTCGCACCAAGGTGGACTTGCCAGAGCCCGATAAGCCCATGATGACGAAGATTTCGCCTTCATTAATCGTGAGTGAGACATCATTGACCCCAACAGTGAGGCCAGTTTTGTCGAAAATAGTGTCTTTATCCAACCCTTTTTCCAACAGGTCGAATGCGTGATTGGGTTCATCACCAAACACTTTGTACAGTCCCTTTACTTCCAGTATGGGATCCATCAAAGATTTCCTTTTTTGCTTAAAAACGTTAGTACACTAAACAATATTTGATGGAATTTCAAATCGGAGGTGATAAAAATCGTACAACTAAATCGTTAGGACAATGAGATTTTTATCACTATATGTCGGTTTTATTTGCTTATTTATGATGATTGATAGTTTTTGAATAGGGTCGTACGGCCGTATTGAATAGCGACGTACAACCCTTGAGAAGCGGTTTTTATTTGAGGTGTAATTAATCTTCTTGAGTGGCGTAAAACGCAGCAATATCGCGTAAGTCTTGTTCGTTGAGTTTGGAAAGTTGCGCTTTCATCATCTGCGCGAGTGGGCCAGTTCGTTCATCAAGTTGGTATGCACGCATCGCGTTGAACAGGTAAGTGGCATCTTGACCGTTGAGATGAGGGTAATTGGGATTGGCGCTTTGGCCGGTGCTGCCGTGACAAAAAACGCAACTGGGTGATTTGACTTGTCCAAGCTGCGCGTCGCCGAAAGGTTTCGCATGTGCCCCGCTAGCGAGGGTTAACGCTGTGCTCGTGGCCAGCAGGCATACGTGGCGTATCCATCGATTCATTTGTACTCTCAGTGTCGGTGTGTGTGGACTGAGAATAAAGCTTCCCCTAGGGGGAAGCTCAATGGGCGAGATCAAAGCGCGCGTTGAATGTGCGCGCAGAGTGTGGAAATGTCGTCTTGGGTCACATCTTTGTGAGTAACAAAGCGGATGGGATTGGATGGTGTGATGAGAATATTCTCTTTGGCCAACGCTTCTGCGATGGCCTCTATATCAAGGTGTTTCTCTAGTTTGGCAAAGACGATATTGGTCTGCACGAACTCTGGGTTGACGGAAAAACCGGGCAATGCATTTAGGGCATGCGCGAGCTGTTTGGCGTTAGCGTGGTCAATAGAAAGTTGAGCTACCTGCTCAGTCAGAGCTAATTTACCTGCAGCAGCCAATATGCCAGCTTGACGCATGCCGCCACCGAGCATTTTTCGGATGCGTCGTGCTTTGGCAATGTAGGCGTGACTGCCGAGTAGCAAAGAGCCCACCGGCGCTGCGAGACCTTTAGAAAGACATATGGTCATGGAGTCGAAGTGACGTGCGATCTCAGTGACATCAACATCCAACGCGACGGCGGCGTTGTATACGCGAGCACCGTCTAAATGCAGGCTTAAGCCGTGTCGATCGACAAATTCTCGCGCTTGTGCCAGGTAATCGAGTGGTAGAACTTTACCATTAATGGTGTTTTCCAAGCTGAGTAAACGGGTTTTAGCAAAGTGACAATCATCGGGCTTGATGGCGGCTCGAAGTTTGTCGAAATCGAGCGTGCCATCCGGGTTGTTTTCAATCGGCTGAGGCTGAATTGAGCCAAGCACCGCAGCGCCACCTGCCTCATAGCGATAGTTGTGCGCTTGTTGCCCACATAAGTACTCGTCGCCACGTTCACAGTGTGCCATCAACGCCAGTAAGTTGGCTTGCGTACCCGATGTGGTAAAAAGTGCAGCCTCAAACCCATGACGCTTGGCCGCGAAAGACTCAAGTTCGTTGACGGTCGGGTCATCGCCGTACACATCATCGCCAACAGCGGCGTGGGCCATCGCTTCACGCATGGCTGGAGTGGGTTGAGTCACGGTGTCAGAGCGAAAATCCATAACCTATCCTTATTAATGAGGGAAAACGAAATTCAAGAGAGATAGCCGCACAGTTTCGCTTTGCTGATGCATGCGATGGTTTTGGCGTCGGTGATCTCACCTGAAATGATGCGTTGTTCTATGTCGCGCAGCGATAGAGTCAGTACCTCAATCACTTCATCATCATCGCACGTTAAGCGTTTAGAAGCTGTGAGACCTTTGGCCACAAAAAGGTATTGAATCTCATCACAAAAACCTGCGAGCGGTGTCACTTGCCCTAAAGAAATCCACTCTGAGGCGCGATAGCCCGTTTCTTCTTCCAATTCACGTGAAGCGCAATCGACAATGGCTTCATTCGCTTCTAGCGTGCCTGCTGGGAGTTCAAGCAGCCACTTTTTAAGAGACGGCCGATATTGGTTCAGCATGACGATATCACCATTGTCATCGATAGGCAGCATGACCGCCACGCCCGGGTGAGAAATCGTGGTATGGGTAATCTGTTGACCATTGGGTAAGGTCACGGGTTCTTCAATAAGAGCAATCCGTTTCCAGGTGTGAATCGTGGTTTGTTTGTCCATTGGGTATGTGGTGTCCCTAGCGTGTTGACCCTACCTTACCCATTTCGGCACCCGATGAAAAGTAATGAAGAGCGATGCGTTGGAATGGATTAATAACTAGGTGTGATGAATCGCGCAAATATGCAAACATTGATTACAGAAAATTAAGTAAAAAGCGAATCTGATATAACAAAGGGCTGATTATAATAAACTATACTTGTAACAAAGTAATAACAAATGTATAAAGCACGTTATACATTACGCTCGCTTAGCGCCCCGAGGATCGCCCAATAATGTTCAGTCAAAATAGAGTCCCCCACTCGCAAAAAGCGTTACTGTCGGAACGAATCAATAAGTTGGCTCACGCCCTATCTGACGGTGTCTACGAACGTGAAGATACCATCAAAATGTGTTTACTTGCGGCCCTGGCCGGTGAAAGCGTTTTTCTACTAGGCCCTCCAGGTATTGCAAAAAGTTTGATTGCTAAGCGCCTGATTCAAGCGTTTGATAACTCGTCCTATTTTGAATATTTGATGACACGTTTTTCTACACCAGAAGAGGTGTTTGGCCCACTCAGCATACAAGAGCTGAAAGACAATGGCCGATACGTGCGTCTGACCAATGGATATTTACCTACCGCTCAAGTCGTCTTTCTCGATGAGATATGGAAAGCCGGCCCCGCCATTCTCAATACACTCTTGACCGTGGTGAACGAGAAAACGTTTAAAAATGGTAGTGATATTGAGAAAGTGCCCATGCGTCTTTTAGTGTCGGCATCAAATGAATTGCCCGATGAAGACAGTGGTCTAGAGGCACTTTATGACCGCATGCTGGTGCGTTTGTTTGTTAATCGAATTCAAAATAAGCAAAACTTCAAATCCATGCTCACCGTCGGCACGACGCAAGAGGCCAAGATTCCGGAAGGTCTGGCGATTACCGATGAAGAATACCACCTCTGGCAGCAAGAGCTCGATACGCTTGAACTGAGTGATGATGTGTTTGAGAAGCTGTTTGAACTCAAAAGCTTACTTGAGAAAGAGACCGGCGAAGTGCCCGGTTCGAGCGTGGATAAGGACATGTATGTGTCTGATCGACGCTGGAAAAAAGCCGTTAAGCTGTTGAAAGCCAGCGCCTACTTTAACGGACGCGATGCGATCAACGCATTGGATCTGTTGCTGCTGCAAGATTGTTTATGGAACAGCCCTGAGTCTCGTGATGTGGTGCGCCGCGTCATTCGTCAGTTTGCGCTCAATTACGCGTTTGATCAGCAAGAGGTAGAGCAACAAATCACCCTCTGCCGTGAAACGCTACAAGACGTTCAAGAAGAACTGGAAGAGACGTTTGCTATCCAGCTCTCTCTTGAATCTTCAACTGGGCTACTAAAGAAACAAGTTCAGTCGTACGATTTCTCCGATGCACGTTTGTATAAAGTGGGTGTAACTCCGGGTCTTATTAAGTTGGTCCTGCTTCAGGCCAACATGTCGGTGTCTGAATCCGAAAAAGGTGACAGTCGCTGTGTGTTCGTCAGTAAACCCGATCTCGAAAAACTGGTTCGTGATGGCCACGGCGAAGTGAGCGGTTATGTCAACCAATCTACGGCGATTTGTCGTCTTCGTTTTGATGTGGACGCAGCCAATAACTTAGTCATTAAAGACATTGCGAATCGCGCAGTATTGTTGACACCAGTCAAGAGTGAAGGGCTAGACCAAGAGCGCTTCCAAAATTGGTTAACGCGTTCAGAGCAGGCGTTGAAATCGTTAGAAGAAGCAGAGCATCGCTTGCGTAAAGCGCGCTCCAGTTTCCACGCTGCACTACCACACAACTTTATCGACGAGGCGATCCCTCGTGAGATGGAAGCTGGGCTACAAGGCTTAACCCAAGCATTGGAAGCGGCCAAATCAGAGAGCGAAAAAGCGCTTTATCGATTGCAAACTTTGCCACCGGTTTTTGAGTAAGGGGAAACGTTGTGCTGGGTGCAGATGGACTTAATTTAGCATTAATGATCGCCGATTCGGGCATCGTTGAAAGCGCGATGAACGATATTGTTGCGCGCTCACAAGTGATGATCATGGCTGAGAACCGAGGAATGAAATCCTCGGTGAAAAATCATCTGATGAAATGGCGCGGCAGTGTCAAAAAGCGCATCACTAAGGTGTGTGAAACGGAACGTTTTCAACAAGAGCTCGCGCTTTATCAAGAAGTCATTTATTGGGATGAAGCCACGTTTCACGCTCAATTGCCTGAGGTCATTAAGAAGTTGGAGTGGCACTCGGCCTTCTACATGCAGGCGAGGCGTCTTGTAGAGAAGAATAAAGGGGTTAAGAACCCAATGTTCGCCCACTATTTCTGCGATCAATGGTACAAAAGCTTGGTGGATGCGATAAAAACTGCCCAGTTGAGTGAGCTAGAAGCGAGCAAAGAAAAAGCCCTCAAAGATCTCTATCAACGCATGGAAACCATGAAAAACATGGACAACGTTGCGAAAGAGGGAGACGAAGCGAGTGTTGGGCGTCTGTGGGATATGGCTGCGGCGAAGCTGAGCAAAACCGATCTCGGCACCATGAAGAAACACGCGGAGTTTTTGAAAAAGAACAGCGGGCTGCAAAAAATCGCCGAGCAACTCGGCCGCATGGCGGGGCAAGTCAATGATCCTGATTTAAACCAAGCGCCAGTGGAAGCGATTGAAGTCGTGGAAGAGAAAACCGACGAAGCGACGGATGACATTGTCGGTATCCACGAAAGTGATGATCTCAACAAGCTACTGCCCAACGAGACGATGTTTTTGGCATACCCAGAGCTTGAGGTGGTGTTTTACAAGCACCTAGCGGATAAGCGTTTGATGAATTATCGCGTGCAAGGGAAAAATCGCACGTTGCGTAAAGTGACGGCTCAACAGCCTGACAGTAAAAGTATTGAGATTGAAAAAGGACCTTTTATCGTCTGTGTGGATGCCTCTGGCTCTATGAAAGGGGCGCCAGAGCAATGTGCTAAAGCGATGGCCTACGCCTTAATGCAAATCGCGCTGGCGGATGATCGCGATTGCTTTGTTATTCTGTTTTCTACGGAGCAGATTACCTACGAGCTGACACGTCAAGACGGTTTGCGCGAAGCGAGTGATTTCTTGTCTTACAGCTTTCACGGCGGCACGGATCTTGAGCCCGTGATTCTTAAATCGATTGATTTGATGAGCAGTGAAAAGTACAAAAACGCCGATATGGTGGTGATTTCGGACTTTATTGCCCCGAAACAGTCACAAGAAGTACTGGATAAGGTCGCGGGCTTAAAAGAGAACAAAAACCGCTTCCACGCCTTGAGCGTGTCAAAGTATGGAAACCCAGAGCTGATGAGCATGTTTGATCATTGTTGGTCTTACCATCCAAATCTAGTCGGTAGACTGATGAAGAAATGGTAACGCCATAGTCTGCCCCAAATCATTATCCAAGTTGACTGAACAATGCCTCGCTTTCGCGGGGCTTTGTCGTTTTATGACCAGTCAATTGATGTGCTTGGTGAATGCTTTGAAATGATCCATCTGTGATGGGAATCAACTTATGCGCAATTTAGCGGGCTACTTCTCGCCAAGGCAAAGATAAGTTTGTATATTTATCAAATAATTATTCGCTGAATGTCACATTTCTTTGCCTTTTTATGCTGCCAAGGTGAAATGAGACCACTCAGAACGTTTGACGTATTTTCCTTGCGTGGTTTTTCACATGGACAGTAAAGAAAAAAAAGTAGTTAGACATTACCTGTTCTTCTTTTTAGCCAGTTTATCGTTTGCGCTTGTGACTTTTGCCATCATTCGCTCACCGCTAAATCAAGCCTCTTTCCAGGTACTAGGCCACGCAAATATTGCGCCGCTTACCGCAGGAAACAATGACGCGGGTATTAAGTTACTCAATGTCTCTGAACGAGGTGTGTCGATACGTTGTAGTGATGCACCTCAAGCAGAGCTTGACATGTGCGGCATCGTATTCCCATTACCTCATGATGTACAAAATGGCCATTTTTTGTCCCTCAGCACAAAAGCAACACTGAATGTGGAGGTTGAGTCGCTTTGGTCGGGTAGCACAGAGCAGCCGGGGGTCACGATCTTTGCTAAATCCTTATTAACCAATGAGAAATCCGAGCATTACGCTGTCAAAGATACCAAATATCAAGCCGTACGGTTTGAACCTCAAAGCACCCAGCCTATCCCTTTGAGTCGATTTCGTGTCGAAACATGGTGGGAAGAGCTGTTTGATATCCCTTATGAGCAAGCCGATTTAGATTTTAGCCGACTCGTTGCGCTTGAGCTCTACACTGGAGGTATTCCTGTCAAAGCGCGCGGAGAGTGGGGGATAACGATTAACAGCCTCTCGTTTAGTTGGCAAATCTACAATGAATCAACGTTTGTTAAACTAATGTTTTTTTATTGGCCGCTTCTTCTCGTGGGCTGTTTAGCGCATTACCTTTTTTATACGAAGTCACTCCTGCTTCTTGCAAATGACAATGTGTATAGAGACAAGAAAACAGGCTTTTACACGGTTGATCACTTCGTAAAAAACTATTCAGCCCTAGTTGCATACAACAAACCCGTGAGACTTTACTTGGTCAAGATCAGCAACTATCACGCCTTAAACCACCATTTTGGTAATCCCGCGGTCATCAAAGTTATGGAACGAATGTGGCAAAAAATGGTGCGAGAATTACCTAATCATAAGCTGACGATTTATCGGGTGACAGAAGATGAATTGTTGATCGAGTGTGTGGGTGAGAATTTAACTTCTCAGCAGTCTCAGTATTTACTTGATTTGAATGATTTAGGTGTCAATCTTGATGGGATTGGTCATCTAATGCTGGAAATCGTCATTGGCTATGTATCCAGTGACTTTTTACCTGAAACGGGCGTCAAAGCATTAGAGCGAGCGCGATTTGCTGTCAATATTGCCAAGCGAAATGAGCAGCGATCCGCTGAATTCAACTTCGACACTATGATGGCTCATGAAGAAGAGTATCAAATTGCAGACAGTGTGCGTAAGGCGTTACAAGGTGAGCAGTTCTACTTGCTGTTTATGCCTGTGTACGATGCAGAGAGAGAGCAAATTGTTGGCGCAGAAGCACTGTTGAGGTGCCATTCAGAGAGTTTAAGTCAACTCTCACCTGAGGTGTATATTACGGTCGCAGAACAATATGGATTGATTCGCGACATTGATCTTTGGGTTGTTGAAGCGTGCTTTAAAACATATCAAACCTATCGTGATAAATTGCCGAATGATTTTCGGTTGTCTATCAACATTTCATCACGAGAACTTCTTGATAAACAATTTATCAACGATTTTAAACGCCTGCTTCGCCAGTATCGTGTACCAGAGCATTTAGTTTGTTTGGAAATCACGGAAACCTTCTTTGTTCAGATGAAAGATTTCCATCTCAAAAGTATTGAGATCCTGCGTGAACTTGGCTGTCATGTTTCTCTGGATGATTTTGGCACCGGTTACACCTCTTACAACCATCTGGTTAATATCCCAGTTGATGAAATTAAAATTGATCGTAGTTTTGTCAATCAAATGGACACTGTCCAAGGTAAGGCCATTATCGAATCCATGATAAAGATAGCAGACTCGTTTAAATATGATGCGGTTGCGGAAGGTATTGAAACACAGAAACAATTTACTGAACTTCGAGCCATGGGATGTCGTTACTATCAAGGTTACTGGTTCTCGAAGCCGATCTCGATTGACGCACTATGTTGTTTTGTAGATAAACCTGTTCACCTCACTTCTTAAAAATGGTCTATATCCATGCTTTACATATGGTTAATGGTCATGTAATTCATTGAATTAACGAATGAAAAAACTACTATGCATTGGGTTTTATAGTCTAAACTAAAGCATGAGTTGGCTATGGAAGCAAAGCAATGAGAATTACAGATAAATCCTTGGTTGAGCAACAACAGATCTCAGAATCTGAGCTCAAACAACGGCTTCAGTTATTTCGCCTAACGTCGAGTGAGCTAGTGGAGCTACGTTCACTGAAAGGCGTAATAGTTCGCCAGTTAGATTCAATCGTTGCAGGTTTTTATGAGCATCAGACGAATACCCCTGATGTAGAGACTTTAATTGGCGATGCCGGCACTCTGCAACGCTTGATGAGCGCTCTGCGTCAGTATGTGATTGATTTATTCTCCAAAGAAGTCGATCTTGACTACGTTGAACATAGATTGAGAATCGGGTTGGTACACAAACGAATTGGCGTTGATCCAAAACTCTACTTGTCTGCCGTCAGTTACCTCAAAGAAGTGCTTTCATCGACGATCCGCTCGAATATTTCTGATACCACCATAGCCAATTATCAATGCGAAATTTTAAGCCGTTTGATGGATTTTGATGTCTCTTATGTCTTTGATACTTACATAAAAAGCATGATGAATGAAATCGAGATGGAGCGGAATAAATCCTACCAATACGTCAATGAATTGGAGGAGATGGTCAGGGAAAGGACCAAGCACATTGAACTTATGGCAAGCCAAGATCCTCTCACCAATTTATACAATAAACGCGCATTTGAAGAAGTGGCAGAAAAGCTCTTCACAGAGTGTCATGCACACGGTGACAGTATTACGGTGCTCTATATGGATATTGACAGTTTCAAGGCGTTTAACGATAACTTTGGTCATGAGGAGGGGGATAACGTTTTGATTGCGGTGGCGGATGCCATTCGAGGGATTTCTAGGGGCATTGACAAAAGTTTCCGCTTTGGCGGCGATGAGTTCGTGGTGTTGATGCCAAGCTGTAAAAAGCAAGACGCGCAGAAGACCTATGTGCCACGTCTGATTGAACGTTTGGCGGAAATCCGCGATGACGTCTCGATCAGTATTGGTGTCTCTGAATCAACGGCGAAGCACCCAGTGTCGATGCGAGACGCGGTCAGACTCGCCGATCAACAAATGTATCGTGATAAAAAAAAGCACAGTGAGGCGGCCAAATCGCAGGTCATCACCAGTATTGTCAGTAAGCAAAAGTCAACATAACAGCGTCGTTCACTGAATGGCGAGTCGCGCTATTTCACAAACGACATATCAAACTCGGTTGATCGGTTTCGTCCGGATTCTTTTGAATAGTAGAGCGCTTTGTCTGCATGTTGTAACCAGGTTAGGTGGTTGGGTTGTTGTTCAGTCAACTCACACACACCGAGGCTGATGGTGTAGCGAACAGAGTACCCTTCGCATTCGACAATCGACTGTTCGACACGTTTTCTAAGGCGCTCCGTAAAATAGAGCGCTTGCTCAGAGCACGTACCCGGTAAGATAACCGTAAATTCTTCACCGCCGTAGCGGCCACAAATATCACTGCCACGAGAGGCTTTGATGAGCTCTTTTGCCGTGTGGCGGATCACCATGTCCCCGACAGTATGACCAAAGTTATCATTAACTCGCTTGAAGTGATCAATATCGAAAATAACCAGTGACGCTGGTTTCCCGGTCACTTTAGCGTGATCAAACTCTTGCTGAAGACAACTTTCCCAGTAGGCACGATTGTAGAGTTGAGTTAAGCCGTCTGTGCGACTGAGATCCGACAGTTTTTGATTGGAATCGATGAGGTGGGTTTTGTTTTTCGCGACGTCCGTGACGTCATTGATGATAAGACTGACGTGAGAGACTTCGCCGTTCACTGACGTTAAAGGGGAGAAGGTGATGTTTTGGCGCATCTCCGGTAAGCCGTTGGATATTGGGCTGAAGTTTTTGAATTTGAACAGGTAAGGGCGGTCTTCCCAGCAAGAGAATCCGCGGCTGTTCAAACGAAACGAGGTGTCGACTTTATTACGCAGCCAAGTTTCAGGTAAGTCTTGCATAACGTCAAACAACACTTTGCCAATGATCGCATCGGCGCGAATGCCACTGTACGACTGCATAAACGAATTCCACGCCAAGACTCGGTAGTGCTTATCCAAGACGATAAGCCCTGCATCCAGCTCGCCGATGATCTGCATCGCCCAGTGAAAATCCCCCATATCATGCTTGATCACATTACACACTCCAATACGGATTCGATGGACTTCATTGAGTCATTGTCCATAAGGAAAATCACGTCACAGGCGACATCGAGATTTTCGGCGTGATAAACAAACTCAATGGTAAAAATCTCTTGCTCGTAGCCGTTTAAAAACTGAGAGCAGCTTAGCGCTCGTTGTAGCGGCTCTTTTTCCAGCACGATGGGCTGGCGCAAAGAGATAGCAATGTCGAGCTGCTTGCTAAATGACACCAAAAACGAGGAGACTAATAAGTTGGCAATATCTAAGATCGCTTCGTTGGTTTCGGCATGAAAGTTGTCAACCGTGACAGCCGAAAATTGATCAATGCCTTGCCCGTGTAAGCAGACGAGCGCCTCACCATTGATGCCATTGCCAACAAAGCGCTGTGACACGGCGCGATATTCTGCATTGTTGACGATGTCTTGAATCGTCATTTTGAGTTCCGATTGATGCAAGGAGGCAACGTTAGGTAAAGGCATTTCAATAAATCGCCCGGTTTGTTCTGCGATGAGTGAGGCACTGGCACCGAGAGCGATATTGCTGATCTCTTTGATGTTATTGAGTAGCTCGTGAGCGGAGAGCTGCCGTGTGGGCTGTGTGTGCACCGAAGGGCACACTGGGATCCCGTAGCGTTCAAACACCGCGTGAAGATCCATCGCGCTGAACGGCTTCTCAATGAAGTCGTGGGCGCCGAGCTCCCGGCAGCGCTGTTTTGCCTGATTTTGAATATCCCCTGATACCACGATAACCTGGGTCGGGTGCGCATGGACAGGTAGCGAGGCAAGCACTTCGAAACCATCCATGACAGGCATGGTCAAATCGAGGAACAGGACGTCGATAGGCTCAGATGCAAGGCGCTCTAAAGCGCTCTTTCCATTTTCTGCTTGGTAAAGAGTGATTGCCTGTGTATCAATGTTCGATAAAATCGCTTTGCGCGCGATTTTAGAGTCATCACAAACCAGAATCTTCATAAGATGATGGTTGACCCAGTCGTCGTTGCCATAAAATCAAACCCTCTCGGCTTGCATTGGTATCAATAATGAGACATTGCTTCAAAATTGCTGCGGGTTAGTAAACCCTTTTGCTATTGATTTTTCGAGTTATTTTTTTCTATCAGTAAAAGAAATTAGACTTTACGCACATATTACACTTGCATAAGTGTTTGGTTGGTTATGGTTTTTGTGTGTTTGATGTGCCACATGAATCGTGTCTACATTGAAATACTGAGTGGTTGGTCCATCTTCTCCTTTTGCCATCGAGGACGATCCCGTAGACTTGGCCCTTTATGACATAAGGAGCTTAACCAAATGGAACTCACCACCTTCATCCACACCCTTGAACACTCTCCGGAGACGATTGAGTTTGATCAGACCATGGCAATCATTGAGCGTTACTACACGTTTACGCCTACCGCGTTCACCAATGGTGACACCTTCAATGAGGTGAATCAGAACAATGGGTCGTGCAAGATTTTTGCGTTTGGCCAAAAGAATCAACTGTCAGAGTCACAAACCCTCGCTTGCTTTGGGCGTTATTATCGTGAAGATGTCCTCAACCATCCAGCAGGGGATGATCACGCGAACATCCGCAATTTTATGCAAACCGGTTGGCAAGGTGTGAAATTTGAAGGTCAAGCATTAGCAGATAAGGGGTAAGCGTCGTCAAAGACAGGCGAGAGGTAGACGACTATATTGAACGACCATTTTGAACAATGTCTGCTCTAATTGGCGCATTTGTCAGCGAACACGCCTAAAATAGGGATTTTTGTTTGACTCCTCGTGCTGAATACGTAAAGTAAGCGCCGAACGCAGCACTGAGACTCAGTGCTGTTCTAAAAAAGGCGCGTTGGCAGAGTGGCTATGCAGCGGATTGCAAATCCGTGGACCTCGGTTCGACTCCGGGACGCGCCTCCATTCTTTCTCTATCTTGTTATTCCATCAATTCAGACAGTAGCTGATAAGAACGCAGTTTTTCGCTCTGATCATACACCATTGCGTTGACCATAATCTCATCGGCACCAGTCCGTTCCACCAGTGATTCAATGGCGTGCTTAACATGGGCTTTGTCACCATGAATTGACTCGCGCAACTGGGTTTCAACGTGCATTTTTTCTTGCGCTGACCAAAGTGGTGCCATGCTGTGTACGGGAGCGGGCAGCTTTTCACGACGGCCGCGTACCATTTTCAAAAACTTCTGTTTTTCTGTCGTCGCCAAATACTCTGCGTGCGATTGGCTCTCTGCCACAATGACGTTAGCTCCAATCATCACGTAAGGTTTTGCTAGGTGCTGCGACGGAACAAACTCTTCACGATAATAAGCTAACGCTCGAGACATCGCGTCTGGTGCGAAGTGTGCGGCGAACGCAAAGGGCAGTCCTTTCTGTGCGGCCAAACGAGCACTGTACGTACTCGATCCCAGCAACCAAATCGGTATGGACGTGTTGTTACCAGGATAAGCCGCAACGGGTTGGTTTTGGGATACGGGACCGAGAAAAAACGTCAACTCTTCTAGCAGCTCAGCGAAGTCGGGATCCATACGCTCTGGATCGCGCCTTAGCGCATGCATTGTCGGATAGTCGGTACCTGGCGCTCGTCCCAGCCCAAGATCGATCCGCCCTGGGTAGAGCGCGTCCAATGTGCCAAATTGCTCTGCAATAACAAGGGGCGCATGGTTGGGCAACATAACGCCACCGGAGCCCAAACGGATCGAGTGGGTGTGAGCGCCGATATGGCTGAGCAACACACTGGTGGCGGCACTGGCAATATCAGGCATATTATGGTGTTCCGCCATCCAAAAACGGTGATAGCCCCAAGATTCGACGGCTTGCGCCAATTCGACTGAACGTTGAAAAGTCTGAGAGAAGTCTGTGCCGTCAGAAACGGGCGCCAAATCAAGAACGGATAAGCGTGGGAAAGACATAGATGAGTATGGCCTGTTGATGAATGTTATCTAACACATGGTGTCGAGTGCGTGGGTTTAAAAGGGCAAATTTGCCCTTTCACTGTGGACAAATTTGTCCTTAATCTCCGCTTAGAGGAGACGCGTGATCGCTGCTGCGGCAATACCTGCTGCGATTGCTGGCAACGGTTTTTTGGTGGTAAAGCTCACGATGGCAGTGACCAAAAGTGCAACGCGAGCCCCCGTGTCACCTTCCACCGCCAAGGGTGCCAATAGCGCGATTAACACCGACCCCGACATGGCGGTGATAAATTGCTGCACTCGATAGCTAATTGGCACAAACGACATGACGAACACGCCACCCCAGCGTGTGAGCAGGGTGACCAGTGCCATAGCGATAATAATGATTAACGTGCCTTGCCAATCGGTTGAGATCATCATGCTTGTTTCTCCGTCCAAAAGGCACCGAGCAACCCTCCTGCGAGCGCGCCAACCACAACATGGCTATTGTCGGGCAAATAATAATAGGCCAGCAAGGATGCGCATGCGGCCACGCCCCAAATAACGAACATACGCAGGCTCTTAGGGCCAATCGCTACCATAGAGAGTAAAAAGCAACCCATGACCATATCGAGCCCTAAACTGATTGGGTCACTGATCAAGTTGCCAAACGCATAGCCAAGCCAGGTGCCTAGCATCCAAAAAGACCACAACGCCACGCCGCCACCGAGCAGAAGGCCGATCCCTCTCTGATGGCGGCCAAACGCATTCATTGACATCGCCCAGTTGGCGTCTGAGGCAAATAGCATGACGCCATAGCGTTTGCTGGCCGGAAGGTGACGTAGCCAAGGGTAAAGGGTCGCCCCCATTAACAAATGACGCGCATTAATGGCAAAGACGGTCACTAAAACGGGAATCAACGCGACCTCTTGTCCCCACATCTCTAACGTCGCGAACTGTGACGCCCCTGCGAAGACTAATCCGCTCATTAGCATAATGGATAACGGTTCCAAGCCGACTTGGACCGCAGCGACACCAAACGCAATACCGAAGATAATCACAAAGAATGACAGCGGAACCAGTTCTCGAAAACCGTTCCAAACATCATAACGAGTAAAATGATGCAGCTCAGTGCTGTCCACTTGTTGAGTTTGAGTAAGCATGACTTTTCCTAGCCAGTGTGCAGTAAAGTGATTTGCCACTGATTTATTATAAGAGCGTCTATCAGTACCATGAATGTGTGCTAGACGCAAAAGGGTTGTGACGATGATTATTTGCACGGATTGATGGCTTTTTATCTAAACGGTTCAGCGAGTTACAGTTTTTTGTTGACCGCTTCGCTCAATTCGTTAAAGTACGCCTCGTTCTCACGGCAATCGCCGAAGAGAAATGGTGTGACCTTCGCATCTATTGCGTTGCCCTGGTGGTGGAATTGGTAGACACAAGGGATTTAAAATCCCTCGGCGTTCGCGCTGTGCCGGTTCAAGTCCGGCCCGGGGCACCATTAACTCAAGCAGAACAGGCTTATCAAGTCGTAGATACAAAGGCGCGTTGGCAGAGTGGCTATGCAGCGGATTGCAAATCCGTGGACCTCGGTTCGACTCCGGGACGCGCCTCCATTCTTTCTCTATTCATCTCTTAAACGAAAAGCAGCCTCAAAGCGTGACTATAGCGACGCTGTTCTTACCATGCTTCTTAATTTGATACATCGCGTCGTCGGTATGTTGATAAATCGCATCAAAGCTTTGTTCTTGGCGCTGAAACTGGCATGCACCGATACTGAATCCTATTGTCACCTTCGCATGTTCTCTGCTTAGGGTATAGGATGTAAATGCGAGTAGACGCTGACAGATAGCCTCAAGCTGGGTTAAATCGCACTGAGCAAAAAAGATCACAAATTCATCGCCACCCAAACGCGCGGCGTGACCTTCCGGTCCTGATATTTCCCGAATCCACTCGGCAATCTCAATGAGGAGTAGATCCCCCACTTTATGACCGAGTTCATCGTTGACTGATTTGAAGTTGTCGACATCGATAAAAATCATCGCTGAGCGAACGGAGTGGTCTGTTTCGATACTGTCATAGTGCTGCTCCAGTGCTTTACGGTTGAGGAGGCCCGTCAACGGATCGCTAGAGGCGAGTTTTGCCAACTGCAACTCATAGCGTTTTTCTTGTGTAATGTCGATGTGTGTACCCATCATCCTAATGGGTTGACCTTGCGAATCGAATTCTACGATACGCCCACGGTCAAGTACCCAACTGTCTGAGCCATCTTTATGCACCATACGGTGAATCACTTGGTAGTGCTTGGTCTTCCCTGCGATATGGTCTTCAAATGCGCCAACCGCAAGATCATAGTCTTCGGGGTGAAGTTTACTCTTCCAGGTATCGACGGTGGCACTGAGTTCAGAGGTTTGATAGCCGAGCATCGCTCCCCATTCCATATTGAAGATAGTTAACGACCCCGTCGGAATATGTTGTTCCCATAAACATAACCCGGTGCCATCGAGCGCGGCATTGAGCTTTTCTTGCAGGCGTGCATTGTCGCGTTTCAACTGTGCGATTTCGTTCTCAAGACGTTCAGTGTTTTCGTCGTATTCATTCATGACTTGACTGCACTCGCAATGGACAGGGGAGAGTTAACAAGTTGACCATAGTACAAAATTCTCTACTGTTTGGTAGCAGAGTTTTACCGAATGAAAAATGGAAAAAGCGCCGAGAGTATCGGCGCTTTTGTCTTATTCTCAGTCATCTAAAGGCTGCTGATGCGCGCCTTATACTAGTGAGGTCAGCATCTCTTCACTGTACGGAGTGAGCGCTTGGCCCGATTTCACTTTTTCAACGTAATCTGGGTTGGCAATCAGAGGACGGCCAATCGCAAGTAA
Organism: Vibrio cholerae; assembly: GCA_036903855.1. Classification (GTDB taxonomy): domain Bacteria; phylum Pseudomonadota; class Gammaproteobacteria; order Enterobacterales; family Vibrionaceae; genus Vibrio; species Vibrio cholerae_D. The sequence goes on from JACGDM010000001.1 coordinate 972,032, forward strand.
ATCAAACTTGCCTGCTTCAATCGCCTCATTGCCGGTTTGAGCATCAAAACCACCCACGCCGATCAAGGTTTTCGAGTATTGAGCGCGCATGTATTGCGAGGCGGTGCCGCCTAGGTGCTCAAATGTCATAGCGTCATCGAAAATGCCCACATGTAAGTAGGCCAAATCACGTGCTTCGAGTTGCTTGAGCAAATAATCGAACACGTCGCGATCACGTGGGTCAGCCTCGACGTTAAAGTAAGCGCCAGGGGAGAGACGCAGACCAACGCGATCCGCGCCGATCGCTTCCACGACTGCGTCCATCACTTCTAGCGCAAAACGAGACATATTTTCCGCTGTTTGGCCATACTCATCATCACGTTGGTTGCTGCTGTAGTGAAGGAATTGGTCGATGAGATAGCCGTTTGCACCGTGGATCTCGACACCATCAAAGCCTGATTCGATGGCGTTTTGAGAGGCCTTGGCAAAATCGGAGACCAAGCGCTGAATCTCTTCTTTGCTGGCTGGGGTTGGCGTTAGATAGGTGAGGTGGCGCATGCGTGGCACGGTCCCTTCGACACCAATCGCAGAAGGGGCAATCACTTTATCACCACCAAAAAACGACGGGTGCGCAACGCGGCCGGTGTGCCATAGCTGAGCGAAGATCTTTCCGCCATTTTGATGCACACGCTGAGTGACTTTTTTCCAGCCCTCAATCTGCTTATCAGTAAAGAGCCCAGGGGTGTTAGGGTAGCCTTGACCGTCAGCACTGATTAAGGTCGCTTCGGTAATGATTAAGCCTGTGTCGGCGCGGCGGCCATAGTATTCCACCATTGCATCCGTTGGCACCAGATCCTCGTCAGACATGCAGCGAGTTAGGGGAGCCATTACAATGCGGTTGTTAAGCGTTAGCGTCTCATTGAGCTTGAACGGTTGAAATAGGGTATTCATCGACGTGTCCTTCGAGAGTATTTGAATGCCTATTCAAGTTAGAATATTTTGAATGCTCATTCAAGTATTTTTTGAATGCACATTCAACATCAGTTACTATGTGGGTATTCCAACCTTAAGAGTGATGTTATGCGCAGCGCAGAATTTGACCGCCAAGTGGTATTAAGGCAAGCAATGGCCAAGTTTGTCGAGAAAGGCTATGGCAAAACCAGTATGCAAGATCTTAAGTTGGCAACCGGGCTACATCCTGGGTCGATTTATTGTGCGTTTGACAACAAGCGTGGTCTATTGATCGCCGCATTGGAGCAGTATCAACTCGATAGACACCAAGCGATGGAAGCACTGTTTGCGTCTTACTCAACGGTGTTTGAAGGGATTGAAGCCTACATGGAGTCGGTGCTCGAAGAGTGCGAACAAGAGCAGATTAAAGATTGCTTGCTGCAAAAAGCGCTGAGCGAGCTAGCTCATCAAGATGAACAAGTTGAGGCTTTGATCAGCGACATGTTGCGCCGTTGGCAGCAATGGCTGGTGGACAAGATAGCGGTCATGATGGAGCTGGGGGAAATTGCCAATCATCGCTCGCCTGAGCTGGTGGCACAGTTTTTAGTGATGGGGATTTATGGCATGCGTACCTTGTCTCACACTCAGCCCGATTCAGGCGTACTTCGCGCACTGAACGACGAGCTATTGCGCTACATCAAGGGCTAGTTGCTAAACCTGTACAACATCAATATGCGCGGCGTCTCGGCCGCGCTATGGTTATATGTCGAAGACGTCGGTCAGTTTACTCAAACAGACTCTTTTCAATCTTGATCACGACTTTACGCACCGGCGCTGGCTGGTTGTTGACAGCAACCAATGGACGGTGAGGTTGGCCCGGGTAGAACACCACAAATTCACCGGCTTTAATGGTGACAAATTGCTCTTGTTGTAGCTGCTCACTGAACGCCAAATCTTTATCCGCTAGGTAATCTTCATCCAATCCCGTATACGGCAGTAGGCTGTAGCCAAACGTCTCTTCACCTTCGAGCAGCAATTGCACGTCAAGGTAACGTTGGTGGCACTCTGACTTACGCTGTTCAAGTGGTTGAGTGTTGTCATCCATCACCAAGAAAAAGGCGCTGTCACCTTCCAGATCATGACGGCCATTTTCGATAGGTTGAGCAGTTTGTTCCATTACGCGTTCAATCAGCTCGATGAGTTTAGGCTGTAGGAAGCGGGCAAAGGAGAGCTCTGCAGTGCTAGCAGTAAACATAGTGAATCCTTAATATTTGTATGACAATAACACCTGAAATATAAAATAGCTTTTCAAAAACAACAATCACTATTTATGAGAGTGTGATTGAGTGCGCGTTCGTTAATCGTTCAGTGAGTGAAGCAAAGATGCGCACTGTGAGGATCCTGCTGCGCACATAATTGGTGCAATTTAGGGTGTTGAAAATATTTAATGGTATGATTTTATTGATTTTTTTATTTGGCACCTTCATTGCTTTACCCTAAGTGACCTAAGTAAATTCGTGCTCAGTCACACAATACAATAACAACGTCAACGGCAAAGGAGCCTCTTCCCAACAGGAAGAGGCTTTGTTGTTTTTAGAGGAAGGAATCATGGCAAAGGAATGTATCAAATCGGCCTGTCCGTACTGCGGCGTCGGCTGCGGAGTCGAAATTAGCCCACTCGGTATTGTTGGGGACAAAGCCCACCCAGCCAACCAAGGCGCACTGTGTGTTAAAGGCGCCGCGCTTGCAGAGAGTATGAAAATGCCGTCGCGTCTGCTTTACCCCAAATTTCAGGGCAAGGAAGTGAGCTGGGATGAAGCGGCAGAGCGCATTGCCGGTGCGATGGCGGAGGCGATCCACACGCAAGGAGCGGATTCGGTCGCCATGTACGTTTCAGGGCAACTGTTGACAGAAGATTATTACGTTGCCAATAAGCTGATGAAAGGCTTTGTTGGCAGTGCCAACATCGACACCAATTCACGTTTGTGTATGTCTTCAGCGGTAGTGGCGCACAATCGCGCGTTTGGCGAAGATGTAGTACCGGTCAATTATGATGACCTTAATCATGCCAATCTGATTGTCATCTGTGGAGCGAATACCGCGTGGACGCACCCTGTACTGTTTCGTCGAATCCAACAAGCGCGCGATAAGAATCCAGAGATGAAGCTGGTCGTGATTGATCCACGCGAAACCGTCACCGCGAGCCAAGCGGACTTGCATATTCCTATTGACAATGACGGCGATGTGGCGCTGTTTCACGGACTGATTCGCTATTTACATCAACACGACGCGCTTGACCATGACTTCATTACCAACCACACAGAAGGCTTTGAGGCATTGTTGACTGAAGTGAACGCTAGCCAATATCAGTTGGATGCGATTGCAGAACGTATCAACGTCGAGCCGGCGAAAATTGCGACCTTCTATCGCTGGTTTGCGCAAGAGCGCAAGGCGATCACGCTGTTTTGCCAAGGCGTTAACCAATCGCAAAGTGGTGCAGACAAAGGCAATGCCATCATCAACGCGCATTTAGCTAAAGGGGCGATCGGCTATCAGGGCGCAGGGCCGTTTTCTATCACCGGGCAACCGAATGCGATGGGCGGACGCGAAGTCGGCGGGCTCGCCAATCAATTGGCTGTCCATTGCGGCTTCGATGATGAGTCCATTGCACTGGTAGAAGATTTTTGGCAAGCGCCTAATATCGCCAGAAAGCCTGGCTTAAAAGCGATCGAGATGTTTGAAGCGGTTGAGCGCAACGAGATCAAAGTGATTTGGATCATGGCAACCAATCCAGTGGTCTCGATGCCAGATAACCACTATGTGCGCCGCGCACTTGAAGCCTGTCCTTTGGTTATCGTGTCAGACATCACCGCCGATTCAGATATCGCTCAATACGCAGATCTGCTGTTGCCCGCCGCAGGTTGGGGCGAAAAGCAGGGCATGGTGACCAACTCAGAGCGCACCATGTCGCGCCAAAGACAGTTCACACCACCACCAGGGCAGGCTTTACCCGATTGGCGTGCGATGAGCGTTGTTGGCGCGCTTTTGTGTGAAAAACTCGGTGTGAGCAACGGATTTGATTTTCAAAGCGAAGCGGACGTGTTTCGTGAATATGCCGCCATGACGGGCATCAATGCAACGTCTCCACGTTTATTGGATATCAGCCAATATGCTGAGCTGACGGATGAGGAGTATCGTCAATGGCAACCTAAGCAATGGGGCGGGGAGAGACCTTACGCCGAGCAGCGTTTTAGTTTCGCCGACGGTAAAGCGCGTTTCATTGCCGCGAAAGAGGGCGCATTGCAACGAGGCTGGTGGCTCAATACCGGTCGTCAGCGCGATCAATGGCACACCATGACGCGCACAGGGCATGTGGTTCATCTTGCCGCCTCAGAAACGGAGCCGACGGTGTACATGAACGCGCTATCGGCAAGCCATTTGGGTATTGAGGCCGGCCAACTTATACGTATCTCACCTGCCAAACTTGCATCGGCGCAAGGGCCACACGCCACTATTGTGGCGAAAGTGGGCATGGATGAGACCTTGAGTTACAAACAGCTCTTTATGTCGATGCACTGGGCGGCGGCGTATGGCGGAAAGTCACAAGTGAACGCCGTCGTGAGTCGAGATGCCGACCCCCATTCTGGTCAGCCCGCGTTTAAGTCAAGCGAGGTCGAGCTTCTGCCAGTATCGGTTAAGACTTATGGCCTCTACATTGGCAGCCAATTTGACCCCGACGATTGCCTGTATCACTCCTTTCAAGTGGAGAATCGTGTCGGTATTTGGCGCTTTGCCCATGATAAGCCGGCAGATAAGCAGACGTTGTGTGTGGGTGACAGACCTAGCCGCCTCAGCCATATCAAAACCCGCCGAGTCGTCCTTGATACCTCTTCTGGATGGTTAGCGGTGGATTTTGATGAGGTTGGAGATGAGCGCATTGTCCGCTCTTTATTGGTCACGTCAGAGCAACCTATCCACTCCGATTACACCAAATTAGTGGAGTTGGTCGGCAAGGCGCTCAATTTCAGCCGTCTTATTTCTCTTGCAGCGCAAGAAGGCCAGAGCGAGCTTATTTGTAGTTGCTTTAGAGTGACCGATGATCAGATTTTGCAATCGCTCAGCGAAGGGGAGTGTTCGAGCGTAGCGCAGTTACAAACCAGATTGAAGTGCGGCACCAACTGCGGCTCTTGTTTACCACAAGTCGCACGTTTGGTGGAAGAGTTCGAGCAAACGCAGGTTTCGCCTGACACAACGACGCAAAGCATCACAGTAGTAGATACGTCGCCGAACGCGACAATGAGGTAAGTGCTATGGATAAGTTACCGCATCAACACAATGACACATACCGACTTCGAGAAGGGGCTGGGAAAAGCCTATCTAGCGCTGGATTTATCGACCACGATGCCCAGCGTGGCGCATCGCTGAAGTTGGCGAGTCCAAAACCCGGCACGGGTCGCGTCTTTTTGACGGGTGCTGGGCCCAATGATCCTGAATTGCTGACCGTCAAAGCGATGAAGGCTATTCAGAATGCGGACGCGATCGTCTACGACCGATTAGTGAACGTCGATATCTTGGATTTGGCTAAGCCGAGCGCGACACTCATCTACGTGGGCAAACGCTGCGGAAAACCGAGTCTAAAACAGGAAGAGATCAGTCAAATCTTAGTGGATTTGGCGATGCAGGGATTAGAGGTCGTACGCTTGAAAGGGGGAGACCCTTTTATCTTCGGACGCGGCGGTGAAGAAGGGTTGCGACTTGCCGAGCAAGGTATTGAGTATGAGGTGATCCCAGGCATCACCGCCGCCATTGGCTGCGCAGCGAGCAGTTTTATTCCCCTCACGCACCGAGAGGTCGCGCGCAGTGTAACCTTCGTGACGGGGCAAGTAGTGTCGGGCGCACTGCCGACCTGGGCACATTTGGTCGGACAGGGGCAGACATTAGTGTTTTATATGGGGCTTGAGAAATCCGACGACATACAACAAGGGTTGATGGCTAATGGGTTGGCAGCGGATTTCCCTCTTGCGATCGTGACGCACGGTTGCAGTCGTCAGCAGCAAGTCCATATCTCAACACTCGGGGCGCTGTGCGAGATGGCTCAAGCGTTAAAAGGCGTGAGTCCAACGTTGATTATCTTAGGTGAAGTGGTCAAACTACGAGAACAATTAACGAAGACCATAGCGTCTGTGGCTTATGAGGCTGTATGAGCACAATAAAGGAATGTATTCGCACGGTTGGGCGTGGGGAGAGGGGGCGCAAACCTCTGAGTTTTGAGCAAGCCTATCAGGTAATGGATGAATATCTCGATGGGCAGGGCGCGGACGATCAAATGGCCATGCTGCTGATGCTGATTCGCGTGCAAAATGAGACCAAGCAAGAGATTGCCGGTTTCGTCAAAGCGTTTCAGTCACGTATGCCACAGCTTGGTGCCGACATCGATTGGCCTTGTTACGCCGGTAAACGCCCAGCCAGTGGCAAGCCGTGGCATGGACTAGCGGCCAAAATTCTTGCCAACGCTGGGCACAAGGTGCTGCTGCATGGCTATCATGACCTTGCCGCGGGGCGAGAGCATGTTGAGGATTATTTGACCGAGCTTGGCATCGAGATGGCGAAAACGCCAGAACAGGCCAAAACATTGCTCGAGCAGCACGGTATCGCTTACTTGCCACTGCGTCATTTTGCGCCCAAAGCGCAAGAGATGATCGGTTGGAAAAATCGCTATGGGCTCAGAACGCCGATCAATACGGTGGTTCGCGCCCTGAACCCAAGTGGCGCAGCGATTGGTATTCGCGGCAGTTTCCACCCAGGTTTTCAGCAGTTGCATGCAGAGGTAGAGCATGAAATTGGCTTGACCAAACATGCGGTGGTCTCTTTCAAAGGCCAATCGGGAGAATCAGAATACAACCCCAAGGTAAGCCAAACGGTCTGGATGAGCTCAGAAAACGGCGTGACCTCCCACTACCAGGCAGAGCAGCTGCTCACCGATGTGCCACTACCGAAGGCATGCCCTTTAGAGACGCCTCAAAGTGATTGGAACATGATGGCGAACACCATTATCGCGACCATGGCGACTGTGTTGTTCCCGCTGCACAACGATTACAGTCAAGCGTTTGCGTCGGCCTATCAGCTTTGGGAGGACTACTGCGCCACTACTTGAAGCTGAAATGTCTAGAAAAATCGAATCTATTCAACTAGATAGAGTCTCATTTCTTTCTATCTGACAACCTTGGCACATTCCTTGTTTTGAAAAGCTTAGCTGGAGCAATAAAACAAGGAATGTCTATGTACCAAGCCATGTCGAAAATTCCGATCATCGTCTGTTGCGATTCACTCAAAGAGCAAAGCCGAATCAGTGCAATACTCGCCCAAGATTTTGATGCAATTTTAGGCTGCCAACTGGCGCAATTTGACGCGCTCATCACGCAGCACCCCAACTCATTTGTGGTGGTCGGCTGGCGACAACCGTGCGCTGAGCTCACCTTGCTGATCGAACGTTGCCGCGAGAAAAAATTGCCACTACTGGTGATTGTTCAGTCATTGAGTTCTATTGATATCAATCGCTTACCTAAGAAAATGGATTATGTGCTACTCCCAAGCGATAGTGGTTGTTCGCTGGCGCCTTGGGCACTGCACGCCGCTTCCGTTCGCCAGTCGATGTTAGATATGGAACAGGAAATGGCCGAACTTGCCAGTAAATTGGAAGAGCGGAAATGGATAGAAAAAGCCAAAGGGTTATTGATGAAGCACCACGGTGTGGACGAGTCTGCCGCCTATAAAGCGATGCGCCAATCGGCGATGCAATCGAGTCAATCTATGGTTCAAGTCGCGAAAAACGTACTGATCACCTTAGAGACGTTAAAAGGTTAGGCTACCACTTTGGGGTTACAAGAAAAATTCCAACTCGGTGCGAAGTGCACTAAGGCAAAGCAGAACCAACAGGAATAGTCAGTGAGATTGACTTAATTTATTGAATTTTAAGTATTAAATAAGTTGGCATGCTACTTGGAATAGGAATAACTAAGGTTAGAAGCGTGATTCATTACGACTTTGCGCAACCACACAATTTGTTCAATTGTACTTAAGGTTTATCAACGGCGGTAAATCGTTAAGTCAGCATCGGCGCTACTGCTCATCACGAGCAGTAGCGCTTTTTTATTGGAGAAAGAGTATGAAATGGAAATCAACCCTTAACACTGCTGGATTGCTTAAAAGTACGGCTTTAGCCGTCACGCTATCACTGTCTGCCTACGCGCCGATGAGTGCTGCCGAGGTCGGTGAGCCTGAACTGGAAGATCTCAAGTTCGGCTTCATCAAACTGACTGATATGGCGCCGCTCGCCATTGCGTATGAAAAAGGCTTTTTTGAGGACGAAGGCTTATACGTCACGCTTGAGGCGCAGGCCAACTGGAAAGTGCTTCTCGACCGAGTGATAGATGGTGAGTTAGATGGCGCACACATGCTATCAGGTCAACCGCTCGGTGCCACCATTGGTATAGGTACACAGGCGGAAGTGATCACCGCATTCAGTATGGATCTCAATGGCAACGCGATTACTGTCTCCAACGACACATGGGCAGAAATGAAACAGTACGTGCCTAAGCAAGATGATGGCCTTCCTGTTCACCCGATCAAGGCGGATGCGCTCAAGCCTGTGGTTGATGGTTACCTTGACCAAGGCAAGCCATTCAATATGGGCATGGTATTCCCTGTGTCCACTCACAACTATGAACTGCGCTATTGGCTTGCCGCAGGGGGCATTCACCCTGGCTATTATGCGCCAGAAGCGGGAGATAACAGTGGCCAGCAAAGCGCGGATGTGTTGTTGAGCGTGACTCCGCCACCGCAAATGCCCGCCACAATGGAAGCCGGCACGATCAAAGGTTATTGCGTTGGCGAACCGTGGAACCAACAAGCGGTGTTTAAAGGGATCGGCGTGCCTGTGGTCACCGATTACGAAATCTGGAAAAACAACCCAGAAAAAGTATTTGGCGTCTCAAAAGAGTGGGCAGAGAAGTACCCGAATACGCACATTCGCGTCGTGAAAGCGCTGATTCGCGCGGCCCATTGGCTTGATGAGAACAACAACGCCAACCGTGAGGAAGCGGTTAAGTTGCTGGCGAAAAGTGAATACGTCGGCGCTGACTACGAAGTGATCGCCAACTCCATGACTGGCACATTCGAGTATGAAAAGGGTGACAAACGTGAAGTGCCTGATTTCAACGTCTTCTTCCGCTACAACGCGACTTACCCCTACTACAGTGATGCGATTTGGTATTTAACCCAGATGCGCCGCTGGGGGCAAATCGCCGAAGGTAAGTCAGACGACTGGTACATGGACGTGGCGAAGAAAGTCTACCGCCCTGATATCTACCAACAAGCGGCACAAGCCCTCGTCGAAGATGGTGTTCTGACGCAAGGTGACTTCCCTGATTTTGGTCAAGAAGATGGTTTCCGTGCGCCGCAGACGCATTTCATCGATGACATCGTTTACGACGGTCGCCAGCCTAATGCCTACCTAGAAAAATTCAATATTGGTCTAAAAGGCAGCGACAAAGTGTAACGCCCAAGATTGGGTCAAATCGGGGGGGTGGTGGCTCCCCCCACATTAGGAAAGCCCGATTGAGCGCTGCGCTCAATCACACAGTCAACAAGACGTAACAAGGATGTAATAGGAGTGCTTATGTCGAGTAATGTCATTTCCCTCATACCGAGTAAATCGGTGGTAGCGAACAAAAGTAAAATCGTTCTGCTACCGCTTATCGGCATATTGATGTTTTTGATGATGTGGCATTTAAGTGCACGTCAGGTCGAAACATCATTAGGCACCTTGCCTGGCCCGGTGCAAACGTTCGAGCAATTTAGCAATTTAGTGGACGATCATTGGAATGAGCGCCAAAAAGAACAAGCCTTCATTGAACGCCAAGAAAAGCGTAATGCCAAGAAGCTCGCCAAAGATCCCAACGCCGAGGTCAAAATTCGCCCCTACACAGGCAAACCGACGTTTTTTGATCAGATTGTCACCAGCTTAGTGACGGTGGCGAGTGGCTTTATTCTCGCCACGGTGATCGCCGTCCCTCTGGGTATTGTCCTTGGGCTAAACCACGGTTTGTATCAAGCCTTTAACCCGATTATTCAACTGCTTAAGCCCGTTTCGCCCCTCGCTTGGTTGCCTATTGTGACCATGGTGGTGAGTGCAACCTACGTCAGTGATGACCCGCTTTTTGCTAAATCTTTTGTCAACTCACTGCTCACTGTTGCGCTATGTAGCTTGTGGCCCACATTGATCAACACGGCGGTTGGCGTGACAAGTGTGGACAAAGACCTGATCAACGTCAGTAAAGTGCTGCAGCTTTCTTGGTGGCAACACATTCGAATTATTGTCCTGCCGTCGGCGATCCCGATGATCTTTACAGGGCTTCGTTTGTCGCTCGGTATTGCGTGGATGGTCCTGATTGCCGCTGAAATGCTGGCGCAAAACCCCGGTCTTGGCAAGTTCGTTTGGGATGAGTTTCAAAACGGCAGTTCTGCCTCACTTGGGCGCATTATGGTCGCCGTTATTGCCATCGGTTTTATTGGTTTGTTGCTTGATCGCGGCATGTTGCAGCTACAGAAGTGGCTCTCATGGAACAAACAGCAAGCATTGCGTTAATAGGAGTTCATCATGTCTAAACCGTTACTCGATCTTACTCAACTTGGCATGCGATTTCCGACGCCCAACGGCGAATTTATCGCGCTCAAGAATGTTAATTTACAAATCCAACGTGGCGAGTTTATCTCCCTAATTGGTCACTCGGGCTGTGGTAAATCGACCGTGCTCAATTTGGTTGCGGGTTTGCACATGCCCACCGATGGCGGCGTGATTGTCGATGGGCGCGAAGTCAGTGGCCCTGGCCCCGAGCGTGCAGTGGTATTCCAAAATCACTCGTTGCTGCCTTGGCTAACCGTGCACGAAAACGTGGAAATTGCGGTCAAACAAGTGGCCGCAGGGCAGAGCAAAGCATGGATCAAACAGCAAACCGAGCACTATTTGGAGTTGATTCACATGTCTCACGCGGCAGAAAAAAAGCCAGATGAAATCTCCGGCGGCATGAAGCAGCGTGTCGGTATTGCGAGGGCGTTGGCGTTGCAACCAAAAGTGCTGTTGATGGATGAGCCGTTCGGCGCGCTCGATGCGTTAACCCGCGCGCACTTGCAAGACTCCTTGATGGAAATCCAAGCTGACTTGAACAACACCGTCATCATGATCACGCACGATGTGGACGAAGCGGTGTTGCTCTCAGACAAAATCGTCATGATGACCAACGGACCGGCGGCCACGATCGGCGAAGTGCTTGAGATTGATTTGCCAAGACCCCGTGACCGAGTGGCGTTGGCGGATAACCCGCAGTATCAAAAATATCGCCAGTCAGTGTTGAGATTCCTCTATGAGAAGCAGGCCAAACCCGAGCCTACGGCATCAAAAACCAAGACAGCGTTAAGAGCAAGCGCGAGCTCGTCCACCCAAGACGATGTGAAATCAGCGGCAAAGACCGCCTAAGGAAGTGAACATGGAACGGATAGTAATTGTTGGCAATGGCATGGTCGGCCACCATCTGGTGGCTCAATTGGTCGAGCGCGGCGCGCATCTCGAAAAACGCATTACCGTGATTGGCGAAGAACGCTTTATCGCTTATGACCGAGTTCAGCTCTCGGCACTGTTTTCGGGCAAATCCCATCAAGATCTGATGCTGAGCAGCGAAGAGTGGTATCAAAAACATGGCATCGAGTTGGTGCTCGGTGCTCAGGTGACCGCCCTGATGCCAGAGCTCAAACGCATAGAGCTCGATGGAGAAACCGTGATGGGGTATGACCAACTGGTGCTCGCCACCGGTTCTTACCCATTTGTGCCACCGATTGAGGGGCACGATCGTGAGCAAATTTTTGTCTATCGCACCCTTGATGATCTCTCTGAAATCAAAACCGCCTGCCAAGGGGCGAAAACTGGCGCGGTGATCGGCGGTGGTCTGCTCGGGCTTGAAGCCGCGAACGCCTTGCGTTTGCTTGGGGTGGAAACTCACGTAGTCGAATTCGCCCCAAGACTAATGCCAGTGCAGCTCGATGACGGCGCAGGCACCGTACTGAAAGAGAAAATAGAACAGCTTGGCTTATCGGTGCATACCTCGACGGCAACGGAGCGCATTTGTGATGGCGAGAGCGCAAAACATCGCATGGTCTTCAAAGATGAGGACCCGCTTGAAGTAGACGTGATCGTCTTTTCCGCGGGGATACGTCCACAAGATGCCTTAGCGCGCGGAGCTGGGCTGACCATTGGCGAGCGCGGCGGGATTGTGATTGATGATCGCTGCGTGACCAGTGATGACTCCATTTTTGCCATTGGCGAATGTGCCCTTTGGCAAGAACGCATTTTTGGCCTGGTTGCGCCTGGCTATACGATGGCGCGTGTCGTGGCTGACGTTCTGACCCATCGTGACACCCAAGGGTTCACCGGTGCAGACATGAGTACCAAACTGAAACTGCTTGGTGTGGATGTCGCATCAATCGGTGATGCGCATAAAGCAACCCCGGGCGCGCAAGAGATGGTTTTGCAAGACGCGGTCACCGGCGTCTACAAAAAGCTGGTGGTCGATGCGACGGGCACCCAACTGCTTGGCGCTATCTTGGTCGGCGACAACAGTGACTACGACGCCTTATTGCAATGTTACTTAAACCAAACCATGCTGCCCGACCACGCTGCAAATCTTCTGTTTGATACCAGTATGCTCGATGGTGAAATGAACGACACCGCGGTGATTTGCTCCTGTCACAATGTCACCAAGGGCGATTTGGTGGCGGCGATTCAAGCGGGCGCACAAGATTTGGACGCTCTTAAAGCGCAGACGAAAGCGGGCACCGGCTGTGGTGGTTGTAGCAACATGGTCAAATCGGTGCTCGATGCTGAATTGGTGGCGATGGGCGTTGAAGTCAACAACCATGTCTGTGAACACTTTGCGCTGTCACGCCAAGAGTTGTTCCATATTTGCCAAGTCGAAGCGATCAAGGATTTTGACACCTTAATCGCTCGTCACGGCCAAGGATTGGGGTGCGATCTGTGTAAACCGACCGCCAGTTCGATCTTCGCCTCGCTGTGGAATGAACACATCATGGAGCCTCAACATAGCCGTTTACAAGATTCGAATGACGCCTTTATGGCGAATCTGCAAAAAGATGGCTCTTATTCGGTCGTGCCTCGTGTTGCCGGCGGCGAGATCACACCAGACAAACTGATTGTCTTAGGAGAAGTGGCCAAGAAATACGATCTCTACACCAAAATCACGGGTGGGCAGCGAGTCGATATGTTTGGCGCACAAGTTGAGCAGTTACCGGATATCTGGCGCACGCTGATCGACGCGGGCTTTGAGACCGGCCATGCTTACGGAAAATCAGTTCGAACGGTGAAATCCTGCGTGGGTTCAACCTGGTGTCGCTACGGTGTCGATGATTCAGTCGGCCTCGCCATCGAACTTGAAAACCGCTACAAAGGGCTACGTTCGCCACACAAACTGAAGTTTGCGGTGTCAGGATGTACCCGAGAGTGCGCTGAAGCGCAAAGCAAAGACATCGGCGTCATCGCCACAGAAAACGGTTGGAACCTCTACGTGTGTGGTAACGGTGGCATGCGCCCGCGTCACGCGGACCTGTTTGCCTCCGATCTCAGCAAACATAAATTGATCACTCTGATTGACCGCGTGTTGATGTTCTATGTTCGCACCGCAGACAAATTGCAACGCACCTCGGTGTGGATGGATAACCTAGAAGGTGGGTTAGCGTACCTAAAACAAGTGGTGATAGAGGACTCTCTCGGCCTTTGCGAGTCATTGGAGACGCAAATGCAGCATGTGGTGGATACCTATCAGTGCGAATGGAAGAGCACGTTGGATAACCCAGCCAAGCTCACTAAGTTCCGTCCATTCATTAATTCAGGCGAACCAAGTCAAGCATTGCCTTACCAACGCATTCGTGGCCAACGTATTCCAGTCAAGGAGGAGAATTGATGGACGTACTCGAGAAAATCAAGGTGTGCGACTTAAGCGCACTGTGCGCCTACGAAGGGCGAGTCGCCTTGGTGGATGGCCAACAAGTTGCGCTGTTTCTCATCCCTAATCAAGGTGTGTTTGCGGTGCAGAACTGGGATCCTATCGGCAAAGCTTTTGTGCTTAGCCGCGGTATTGTCGGAGATGTCAAAGGCAAGTTGTGTGTCGCTTCCCCTTTGTACAAACAGCATTTTTGCCTGCGCTCAGGCGAGTGCTTAGAAAACAGCGACGTGCGTTTAGCTCATTGGCCAGTTTTGCTGGAAAACGATGAAGTGTTTCTTGAATGGCACGCGAAGGCGTAACAAGGTTTTCGCGAGTGACTCGTGTTTCACCCTAGCCCTATCCTTCCAGGGGGCAAATACCAACCTGTTGATCAGGTTGGTATTTTTTTGTGCGATGTTTTAACAAACGCGGTACTCATTTATTCACCGATCGCGGCTTTGCGTTTACCCCGTATCGAGGCAAGCAACATATAGATGCTAGTAGCAAGAAGCGCCGCGAATAAATAGCCCATCAAGCCTTGAGGGCCAGAAAGAAACCCATCTGCTACCACAGGGCCCACCACAGAACCGACACTGTAACTGAACAGCATCACTTGTGTTGCGCAGACGATGTATTGCGCGTTCAAGCCATCACAGCCTAAGTTGATCGCGATGGGGTAGAGTGCGAAGGTCGCCATACCGAGTACAAATAGCCCTGCACCCAGTGCGCGCAGACCCGGCACCATAGAGGTAAAGGCAATCGCAGCCACGCCCACCAAGCACAAGAGTGCCATTAGAGGTGTGCGACCGAACACTTTCGCCAATGCTGGCACTAACGGCTGAATCGCCATACCGCCTAAAACGATCAGCGCCATTAAGCCGCCAATGTCATCGTGGGCAATGCCACGTTGACTCAATTCGACAGGCATCAAGCCGTACACTGCGCCGAGGGTGAGACCAGACACGACACAGCCAATGATTGCGGCATGGCTTAATTTGCTCATCTGCTTAAAAGAGAGTGAGGCACTCTCTCCGTGCTCGGGTTGATCAGAGTCACCAAACATCAGCACGATGATGGCGAGCAATAAAAGGGTAGTGATAGTAATAAAAGGCACGCCACCCGATACGCCAATGACGCCAATACCCAATTGGCCTAGCGCCGCGCCGCCATACAGTGCGCCCATGTAAAGGCCAAGGCGTTTAGCGCGTGACTGTTCGTCACCGTGCAGCAACCAAGATTCGACCACAACAAAGACGCCTGCAACCGCCGCGCCCGCGACAAAGCGTGCGATCAACCAGCTACTTGCATACGGCATTAATGGCAAGGCAACAATCGTGAGTAGAAATAGCGCTAAACACCAGACAAACGCGGCCTTGTGCCCTAATCGGCGCACCAAAGGCTCTACACCCATCGCGCCAATCAATAGACCTGCGTAAAACACGCTCGCAAGCCAACTGGCGAGTGAGGTATCCAGATCGTAGTGAGGCAGCATCAGCGGAATCAAACTCATCAAATAGCCCGATGCAACGGCATACAGCGCCAAGGCAATCACAGGAACCGTGACACGGATAGTGCGGGTAGGAATAAGAGTGTTGTCCAACGTCGTCGCCTCAAAACGGACAATCCTTGGCCATAAGGGACCAAGGATTGAGAAATTAACCAGTGAGTTTTCGCGCGAATATGGACTGAATAGTGGCGTGGGTAAAACGAAAAGAATTAATCGACTCGACAAGAGATTTTTGTCGAGTCGTTAGTGGGAACCAAGGGTTATTTATTGATGGCTTGAGTTAGCCATTGGCTAAATTGCGAGCGAGGAAGCGCACCGTTAATCACATCCACGCGCTGGCCATTTTTGAATACCATCACAGTTGGAATACTGCGGATCTGAAACTGAGCGGCCAACGCTTGCTCAACTTCGGTGTTGATTTTGACAAATCGTACTTCGCCCTGTCTGGCGGCGGCTTCTTCTTCAAAGACAGGTGCAAAGCCCACACAAGGGTTGCACCAAGGCGCCCAAAAATCGACCACCACAGGTTGGCTGCTTTGCAACAGGGCATTAAAGTTCAGCGATGTGCCTTCTATCGGTTGGCCATCGAGTAATGCCGATTGGCATTTACCACATTTAGGGCTTTCCGATACGCGCTCAAGCGGCACGCGGTTGACACCAGAACATGATGGGCATCGTGTATTGAAGGTAGACATGACTTTTCTCTTTATTAATTATTTCAACTCAATGACACACTAGTTATACTCTGAAAACGCCAAGTGACTCAAATAAGAATGTAAAAAGGCACATAATGACCAGCTATTACGCAGAAATTACCGGTTGGGGTAAATGCCTACCGCCAGCCACGCTCTCCAATGATGACCTCAGCACTTTTCTAGATACTTCCGATGAATGGATTAAAACGCGCACCGGTATAGAGCAGCGCCGCATCAGCCATGTGAATACGTCAGATCTTGCAACCGTTGCCGCCAAACACGCGCTCGCGTGTGCCAATGTCAGTGTTGATGAGGTGGATCTCATTATTGTCGCGACCTGTTCACCCGACTCGCTGATTCCCAATACCGCGTCTAAAGTCGCCCAAAACCTCGGCGTTCAAGCCGCCGCAGCGTTTGACTTAAACGCTGCGTGCACCGGCTTTGTTTACGGGTTGGAAACGGCAACCCGCCTTATTCAGTCAGGCAATTACCGCCACGCAATCGTGATCGGCGCAGAGCGCCTCTCTTTCTTTATCGATTGGACCCAGCGTGATACGGCGGTGTTATTTGGTGATGGCGCAGGCGCAGCGGTGTTGAGCTGCACAACGGAAAAAGTGGGCTTGCAACAGGCGCAGCTTGGCTGTGATTCGGCTGGGCGTGATATTTTGGCGGTGCCCAAGTTTGGTACCTCAATGGATCGTTTCGCTGCGGACAACGGCTACTGGGCGTTTGATTTTGTCGGCAAAGAGATCTTTAAGCGTGCGGTGAAAGGGATGGGCGCAGCCGCTCAATCGGTGCTGGCGCGTAGCGAACTGTCGACTGACGATGTTGATGTGGTGATCCCGCACCAAGCTAACATCCGCATCATTCAAACCTTGTGTGATCTTTCCGGGATTACTCAAGATAAAGCGTTTGTTAACATCCAGAACTATGGCAACACCTCTGCGGCCACTGTGCCTATTGCCTTGTGTGAAGCGCTTGAACAAGGCTTTATTAAGCCCGGTGACAACCTACTGCTCGCTGCCTTTGGCGCAGGTTTAACTTGGGGCGCAGGCCACATAAAATGGGGTGAGCGAGTTACGCCACTAGGCCAAAGCGATGCCACCCTTCCTCCAGTAGAGGCGTCTGCGCTTGAGTTATTGGAACAGGCGATCGCGTTTTGTAAAACACACGCAGAGTAAACAGGCCTAAATTTACAAGGCAATGCAGCCTCAACAAATACGATTAGGCCAATACAATGAGAAGTCGCGAATTGTCGCGACTTTTTTCATGATGGTCGATGACTGGCTGGCAGCATCACATAAGGACAACGACGTAAGATGAAATTTCTTCACACCTCGGATTGGCATTTAGGACGACAGTTTCACAATGTGTCGCTGATTGACGATCAGCGTGTGGTGCTCGACCAGATGGTGGAGTACATGGCGCAGCATCCTGTCGATGCACTGGTGATCGCTGGTGACATTTATGATCGCTCGGTGCCGCCGACCGCGGCGATTGAACTGCTTAATGAAACGCTAAATCGTGTTTGCCAGGAGTTAAATACGCCCGTGATTTTGATTCCGGGTAATCACGATGGCGCGCAGCGCCTCGGGTTTGGCTCTGCACACATGAAAGGCGCTGGGCTGCACATTATCAGCGATTTTCAGCAGATGCTCGAACCGGTTGTGTTGTGCAGTGACCAAGCCGGAGAGGTGGCATTTTATGGCATGCCGTTTAACGATCCTGAGACAGTGCGCCACTACTTGAATCACACCTTTCAACAGCAAGATGAAGCAACGCCTGAGGCGCAAAAGCCGATTGCTACTCACGATGACGCTCATGCTGCGTTGGTTGGTTTGATCACGCCTCATCTTAATTCTTCACAACGTCATGTGTTGATTAGCCACTGCTTTGTTGATGGTGCGATCAGCTCAGAGTCGGAGCGTCCACTCTCGATTGGTGGCTCTGAATGTGTCAGTCATGAGCATTTCGTCCATTTTGACTATGTCGCCCTCGGCCATCTTCACCAGCCGCAATACAAAGGCGAAGCCCATATTCGCTACAGTGGCTCATTGATGAAATACAGCTTTTCAGAGCAGCACCATAAAAAAGGCATGACCTTAGTGGAGCTTGATAGCAACGGTTTGGTTGCGACCACGCACATTCCGCTGCAAGCGCCACATGAAATGCGAATCATCGAAGGGGAGCTGGAAGCGATCCTCGCGGCGGGTAAAACCGATCCTTGCGCCCACGACTATTTGTTGGTGCGATTAACCGACCAACACGCCATTCTCAATCCGATGGAGAAGCTGCGTACTGTCTACCCAAATGTGTTGCATTTGGAGAAGCCCGGCATGTTAGTGGGGGTAGAGCAGTCGATGGCGCAAGCGACGCTATCGCGCAGCGAAGTCGATATGTTCCGCGACTTTTTCAAAGAAGCGCAAGGCAATGAGCTGACTCAAGCGCAAGAGAGCGCAGTTTCGGCCATTATCAAACAACTGAGCCAGCAGTAAGGGGCGCTCATGAAACCCATCACCTTAGTTATGCAGGCCTTTGGGCCGTTTTCGGGCACCGAATCGATTGATTTTCGTCAACTGGGCAGCAATCCGCTGTTTCTGATCAATGGCCCAACGGGGTCAGGAAAAACGACTCTGCTTGATGCTATCTGCTTTGCGCTCTATGGCGAAACCACCAGTAATGAGCGACTCGGCGCCCAGATGCGCAGTGATAGCGCTAAGTTGGATGTGCCGACAGAGGTGACGTTCGAATTCAGCTTGCACGACAAACGCTATCGCGTAACGCGCTCCCCAGAGCAAGAAGCGCCAAAAGCGCGCGGGGAAGGCACAACGACACGTAAACACAGCGCTGCGCTCTATCAGTTGGGTGACGAAGAGGTGCTTTTGACCAGCAAAACGGCGCAGGTCAAAACGTTAGTCACCGAATTGATTGGCCTCAATGAGACCCAATTTCGTCAAGTCATGGTACTGCCACAGGGTAAGTTTCGTGAATTGCTACTCGCTAGTTCGAAAGAGCGCGAAGAGATTTTCGGCCAACTGTTCCAAACCGATATCTACAAAAAAATTGAGTACGCGCTCAAAGACAAAGCCGCCTCGATCAGCAAAAGCAAAGATGAGTTTGACAACCAAATTCGCGGCGCGCTTGAGGTGGGCAATGTCGCTAGCGTCGAAGAGCTTAATACCCGCTACGAGTTGGCGTGTGTCGCTCTTGAACAGCGAAAACAGGAAGAAGCCGCAGCGCAAGCAGCGCTTAGTGCATCGACCTTAGCGCTTCAGCAAGGGCAGAAAATACGCGATGATTTCGCCAAGTTGTCTCAGGCCAAGCAATCTTTCACGCAGCATCAAGCGGCGAAGTCTCAGATAGCGGAGACTCAAGTCCGTTTGCAGAGTGCTAAGCAGGCGGCGAGTATTGAACTGCCTTATCAAAATCAATGGCAGAGCGCACAAGACGTCACTCGTTTTGAAACCAAATTGACTGAGTTGCAGCAGAGCAAACAGGCGCTAGATAACGACTTAGCAGCAGCGAAAATCGCGCATGAAGAGGCAGAAAAAGCAGCGGCACAGCTACCGGCACTCAATGATGAGCGTTACAAGCTCGAGACCATCAAACAAAAATGGTTGGAAAGACAAGCGCTCATCTCACGCCGGAAAGAGGCGCAGCAGCACAGTGCGGTACTTGACGAGAAGCTCGCTCAGTACCTCTCTCATAAAGAGAAACTCCAGCGTGATTTAACGTGTGCGAAAAACGATCACAAGCAAGCCAGTGAGCAGCGACTAGAACAATCTAAGCTTGAGCAACAGAAGTCGGAATTGACGCGCGCGGTAAGCGATCTGCGCAAACTGACCCAAATGGAGCAAGAAGCGGTCAAACAGGCCGAAGAGCTTAAATCGGCAGAGGCGGCATTGGTCAACGTCACTCAAGCGTTTGAACAACAACAGCAGGCGGCGAACCGCATTGAACTGCGCTGGCACCAAGCGCAAGCGGCCATTTTGGCGCAAACACTCGTAGAGGGGGAGCCTTGTCCGGTTTGTGGCAGCGAGGCGCACCCGAATATTGCGCAAATTGACGGCGAGTCGGTCAATAAAGAGCAGGTGACTCAGGCGCGCAGTGACGAGACGCAGGCGCACTCACAGTGGGTGAAAGCTCAGGCGCACGTTTCACATCTTAAGCAGGCGTTAAGTCAAAGCCAGCAGGCGGTGGAAGCGTTTAAAAACGAGTTAGGTGAGGTCGCCGTTCAGGGGCTGTCGGCAACACAAGCGAGCCTAAGTGCGGTTGAGGAACGCTTAAAGGCGCTGATGTCATTGGATGTGACGGCGCTTGAAGCGCAGGTGAATGAACTGACGCAGCGCTGTGAAATCGGCGAGCAAAAAATCAATGAGATCAAACAGCAGATAGCGGCCAATCACAATACCGTCAGTTCCCTCGCGGCGAGCATCGAAGAGATGACGCAACAACTTGGCGGCGCAACACAAGAGATAGAAGAAATTGAGGCCGCGCGCTCGGCGCTATCGAGCCAAATCGAAGCGATAGAGAAAGAGCAGCAACGGGCAAACCAGCATTATCAAGCGAGCACGCTCAAGCAATCTCAATGCGCCTCTGAAGTTGGCACCCACCAATCATTGTTGCAAGAGGCCAAGGTGCGATCCGAGCAAGCGAACGCACAGTGGCAGCAGGCCTTAGAGCAAAGTGAGCTGGCAACGCTTGACGCCTTTATTCGCGCGAAAGCCACAGCCGAGCAAATGGCGAAGTGGCAAAGTGAATTGGACGACTATAACCAAGCCACGATTCGTCTTGAGCAAACCATTCAAGACATCACTACCGCGTTGGAAGGGCAGACCACGCCGGATCTTGAAGCGCTGCAAAACGAACTCAACCACCATCAGCAACATCATGCGCAGGTGAGAGAGCAACTCGATGGCGAACGAGCGACAGTTGAGACGTTGCAAAACGTGCAGCGCAAGATCGAGCGTCTAAAAGAGAAAAATGCCGAATTGGAAAAAGAGTATCAGGTGTTTGGCACCCTGTACGATGTCGCCAGCGGTAAAACCGGTAGCCGCGTCAGTTTGCATCGCTTTGTGCTCGGCGTCTTACTTGATGATGTCCTGATTCAAGCGTCACAACGTCTGGCATTGATGAGCAAAGGGCGTTACATACTCACGCGTAAAACGCATGGCTTTCGCGGCGCCGCCGGCAGAGGCTTGGATCTGATGGTCGAAGATGGCTACACAGGCAAAGCGCGCGATGTCGCGACCTTATCCGGCGGGGAGTCTTTTATGGCTGCGCTCTCGTTGGCGCTTGGATTATCCGATGTGGTGCAGTCCTACAGCGGTGGGATTCGACTCGACACCTTATTTATTGATGAAGGCTTTGGCAGCCTTGATCCTGAATCGTTGGATTTGGCGGTGCAAACGTTAATCGACTTGCAACAAACGGGTCGCACAGTGGGGGTGATTTCTCACGTCAGTGAGTTAAAAGAGCAAATGTCTCACAGAATAGACGTGGTCAGTGCAAAAACGGGGAGCACGATTCGCGTTGTTGGCCCAATGTTGAGCTAAACTTAAGTTGTGCAATTGGTTTCTTCTTTCACTGTAGTAGGATGTTTTGTATGATCATTGTACTCGTTGATGGTTTCATAGTGACCAATTGAGTAAGTAGCACGATAGTTGAAGAGTGAAGACAACACGACATTGGATGTGACGACACGATATGGATGCGGTTAAAAAGGTCTACCAGTATGCAGAGCCCAATCTCTCCCTTGTTGGGTGGATGGGGGCGATTGGTTTTCCTCTCTACTATCTGATTTGGCAATACATTTATCCTCAGCCTTATGAAGATCTGCTGCTGAGAAGTGTCTGCTCCGTGATGCTGCTCGTACTCGCTTTGCGCGAGTTTCTCCCGGCGACATTGCAGCGCTATATGCCCTATTACTATTTAGGCTGTGTGGCGGTCTGTTTACCGTTTTTCTTCTCCTACATGCTGTTTAAGAACCACTGGTCAACGGTGTGGGCGATGTCGTTTATGGCCTCGATCTTTTTGCATGTCTTACTGGTGCACGAAACAAGGGTCATGTTGGCGCAAGCGTTTGTCGCTGTCGGCTTTGCCTATTTGTTCGCCGGCGACTTGAACATGGTCAACTACAACCCCGCACCGGATGTGGTTTGGCCATACATTCCCATTTTTTTGTTCACTTATGTCTTTGGCAACCTGTTCTATTTTCGTAATCAGGTTGAACATGAAGCGAAAGTGGCGATTGCGAAGTCGTTTGGTGCCGGGATTGCTCATGAGATGCGCAATCCGCTCAGTGCACTGAAAGCCTCAGTGGATGTGGTGAACTCCTCTTTACCGGATGTCAGTCATCAAGATGAAGAGGTCAAGATGTCAAAACAGAATGTTCAAGTTATCAAAGAGATCCTGAACAACGCTGACGTCATCATCAATAACGGCAATGAAGCGATCGATCTGTTGCTCACTTCGATTGATCAAAATCGTGTCTCTCGCTCAACCTTTGTGCGCCATAGCGCCGCTGAAGTGGTAGAGGACACACTGGAGAGTTTCTCATACCCCGGCGTGCACTCTAAAAATCTCGTCTCGCTCCATATTGAGCACGATTTTGACTACTTTGGTAGTGACGTATTGCTCAAGTATGCCTTGTATAACCTATTGAAAAACGCCTTTTACTATCAAAATAGCGAAGATTTTTCGATCACCGTGACGCTCGCAGTTCATCACGATGTCAACACCATTACTGTGAGAGACACCGGAGTCGGGATAGAACCGAAGAAGCTTCAGCATATTTTTAAAGACTTTTACACCTCAGGGAAGAGCTCCAGTCATGGGCTAGGCTTGCCGTTTTGTAAACGGGTAATGCACTCATTTGGTGGCAGCATCAGTTGCCAATCCGAGTATGGTGAATGGACGGAATTCACGCTGTTTTTCCCTAACTACGTCTCTGAGCAAGTCAGTCATATCAAACACGATCTGATGAAAGACAAAGCGATTGTCTATATCGGCGAAGACGCCAAAATCATGCGCAAACTGAACGAGGACGCCTTCTACTCCGGTTTCAAAATGATCCGATGGTCGTACAGCGAAGCCAGCGCGCGTGAAGAGTTCGAATTTGAGTACGATCTGATTTTCGTCGATCTGGATGGTTTAAACGAAGCGCAGTTTAAGCACTTGGAATCCAAGTTGCACTTTACCGAAGCCAAACTGGTGTATCTGTTTGAACCCAATCGCGTCTATCATGACGCGTTTAATCGCTACCTCACTTTTTATCCTCTTGAAAAGCAGCGGGTGATCTCAGAGGGCATCGCGCTCATCGATGAAGTGATTTTTGATTCAAGAGAAGGGAATCGCAACCTCATTCCTCGCAAGCGACCTACGGCAGCGAAGCGCATTATGATTGCTGATGACAACAGTTCGCTACGCTCGCTCACCGCGATTTTGTTGAGCAAGCAGGGTTATCAAGTCATTGAAGCGCAAGACGGTAATGATGTGTTGGAGAAACTCGACCAAGAGACGGTTGATTTGGTCATCATGGACATTGAAATGCCCAAGTTAGATGGCTTTGATACCACGCAGAAGATTCGTCACTCTCAGCAGTCTTACGCCAATGTGCCGATCGTCGGCCATACTGGTGATAATCGTAAAGAGACCATGGCGCGTATAAAAGAGGTGGGTATGAATGACTACCTCATTAAACCGGCCGATAAAGAACACTTATTTGATAAAATATCTGAGTACCTGTAAGAATAAAAATAGGGCGAATTTATCGCCCTATTTTTTATCCGAAATGCCACCTTTCCTTGTTTAATTTGAATAAATACAGTTTAGATAAACCGTAAATTTTGATCGTGAAATGCCGATTCAGCCACTAACGCAATTTTGTGCAACTCCTCTGCTGTTAATGCACTGTGCAGCGACAGGCGCAAAATATTTTTATTGTCGGGCGTTGCTGGCGTACAGAATACCGATCCGAACACGCCACGTTGCTCAAAATAATCACGAACTTTGCGGGTATTGGTCTTATCTCCGGTTTCTAAGCCGATGATCTGTGATTCGCTACGAATATCAAATCCGACATCTGCCAGCGCTCTGCGCATCCAGGCCGCATTTTGATGCAACTGTTTACGCGCTGGATCACTTGCCTTGATCACCGTGAGGGTTGCATCGATTCTGTCGAGTTCACACGCCATCATCGCCGAACTAAATATCGATGGGAACGAGACATAGGGCATCACTTCGCCCGTGTCGTTGTTACACCAAACGGCTCCAGCGCGGTAGGCAAAGGTTTTGGCAAGGCTGGCAGTGAGAAAGTCAACCTGCTGTGTTAAACCAAGTGAAGCCACCAACCCTGAGCCTTTCGGGCCATGCGTACCCAATGAATGGGATTCATCGACAACAATGGCGCAGCCCAGACTTTTCGCGCTCTCAACCAGTTCTGTAAGTGGGGCAATGGTGCCAAGGGTGCTGTAAATGGAGTCTATCAGGACGATGCCTGGACCGTGTCGTTTGATTAAGCGCTTAAGGTGTCTCACATTGTTGTGCATGAAAGGATGGATATCAGCACCGGCGATTCTCGCGCCCTCCCAAAGCGACATATGGGCGAAAAAGTCGATATAGACCTTGGTATCTGAATCACATAGGGTCTGCAATAGACCGATATTCGCGATCCAGCCAGAGGGGGCGATGGTGCAGTGTTCAAAACCCGTATAATCCGCCATTCTCTGCTGTACCGTTTTGTCGAGAGCATCACTATGAAGAAAGACGTTCGACATAAACGCGCTCTCTTGCCCCTGTCTGAGGGAATTGATTTGCGCGTCAATAATCTTAGGGTGATTGGCGAGTGATAAATAATCGTTGGATTGGAGAAGAATATCTCCTTGTTTAGGCTTCTTACCCAACACTAAATTACGACCATTATCTTTTGTTTTAATTAGGTCATCAACATAGTGCGAAATACGTTCATTAACGAACGTCGGAAGTGGCGAACACTTATCAAGTGTAAACATAATCATATCCTTTTCTCAAAACAAGTGAATGGCCAGCTGACAAGGATATGTATGAACCTAATAGATTATTCCGTCTAGTAAAATAGTTTGTTTTTTGAGCGTATTAGCAAACAAAAAAAGTGTGTAATGACTATTAATTAATATTTATTACCCTTTTGGGGTCTAACTCATGCAAAATCATCAAACGTTAGCGTATCTCAGTCTCTATATTTAGGTGACGCTTGAGGGTAAATTCAAGATTGTGAGGTGTGATTGCGATCCAGTTCTGGCCAATACATCTTGATGTAGCCAATGCAAACCCAAATCACCAATACGGTCGCAATGGTGAGCTCAAACAGACCAAAGTTATGCAACCAGTGCCAGTGTGGGTAAGCCTGTTCAAAGAACGACGTTAAGCGGTGCATGGCGATGGCGCTGATGACCGAAGGAAAAGTCACCGCAGCAATGGATGGTTGGAACTTGAGCCTGAGCAAACGGATGTAGCACAGGTAGATAAGCAGGGTCATGGTGATGGCAATCCCCGCTAGCGCGCCGGTGAGGATCGGGTCTGGCTCGCTGAAATTGACTAAATAGGTGGCTAGGGTGAGGTTGATAGGCGCAGCCATAATTGCCAAGGTGGGCCTGGCTCGGCGCGGTAACATCCCCTCGAACACTAGGCGATAGAGCACAAGCGGCAGCATAAAAAAGTAGATGGTGATACAGATGGCAACAATGGTTTCAGAAAACAGCGTTAAACCAAATTGGGAACCTGCCAGAGAACTGCTGATCACACCAACAGGATAGAGAAACCAACTCGGCACAATGTTGGACATTTTAAAGTTGCGCAGTTGAAAGCCAAAGAACAGCACCATCATGGTTAAGTGCAGCATTAACGCCGCAAACCAAAGCGGGTAGGCGATAATAGGAGAGATGATCGCCAGATAGTCACACAAGATCAGTAGAGCCATACTCATCGGTGCCATTAGACTGCCACTGAGAGGGTGGCGAATGTCATTCATGAAGGTATGGTAGTTCGAATACTTGATCAGAACGGGAGTCAGCAACAGTGCACCGGCAAACGCAAAATAGGGCCTAAGTACGTCACCAACGTCGGGCATATAGAGTGCCCATGCTTGCCCAAGGCCTATCATGCCAAGTGCCAAAGAAGACTGAGAAGGGGGGACGTTGTGAAATTGTGTTAGGCGTTTCCAGTTCACCGGATTTCCGTTTCTATTGTGCGTGAGTATTGCGGATTGATTGAGGGCGAATGGTATCAAGCCAAACGGTTGCCAAGCAAGTGTTGACGAACGTTAGCGTGATTTCGCCGCACAAGTGGTCATTATACCTGTGGTTAGCGTTAGCCCAATCGATAATCGTGCAAAGTTGAATTGCACTTTTGTGAGAAAAGTTCAACTTTTAATCGATACACGAGAAAATAGTGCCGCAGAAAACTTGCGAACTGGCCGAAATCGACCATAGTTAAAGTGTAAGGCAAATGACCCGACCCGCATGGAGGAAAATACCGCCTTACCTACAATTTGGATGGATTCAACAAGTCAATTCAGTAGCCTCGTTTTTAGATCTCGAAGCAGACATAGACTTCAAGATTCGCAGACTCACGATTGAGTAACGAGGGATAGGGCGCACAACCAAGTGCGCCTTTTGTCGTTTAGGAACCCGTTAAACGAATGTTCTCGTCGATTCTGGTAGGGTATTGTTACTGCGCCGAAATCGGGCTTTCAGCAAACAGAAAACGGTCGAAATCCTCACTTGAACCGTCAAACAGCATTTGTTTGGTATTTTCGATATGTTGCCATACCGCTAATCGTGCCGCTTGTGGGTCTTTCTTCATTAAGGCGTTGACGATCTCATCGTGCTCGGTGCACCAACTGCGGATTTTGTTGTCTTCGATATGCTCGTGCAGTTTTTGCCAATACGGATTATCCGCACGGTATTTACACATGATTTCTGCGATGTGCACCACAACGGAGTTTTGTGTACAACGCGCAAGCTGAATGTGGAACTCGCTATCCCAATAGGAATCTCTTGAATAGTCATCGGCTTTGGCTTGTTGCTGAATCTTCATCAGCGCGACGAGATCTTGCTTGGTCGCTTGTGTCGCGGCGAACTCGGCGATGTTACTTTCAAACAGTTGGCGCGCTTGCAGTAGCTCAAACGGACCGCAGTTGGTCAGAAAGGCTTCGGTTTCATGTAAAGCAGCGTTGGCTTGTAACTGTTTAGGATTGAGGTTGATGATACGAATGCCCGCCCCTTTGCGCACTTCCACATACCCTTCGACCTCGAGCATAATCATCGCTTCTCGAATGACGGTGCGGCTGACTTCCATTTGCTCTGCGATGACACGTTCAGGAGGTAACATGTCACCGACTTGATATTTATTGGCGGCGAACTCTTTTTTTATGTGGTTGGCGACTTTGTTATACAGTCTTTCGTTTGGTTCCATAACTCTCTCCGGTTGACCGACCTATCATACCAAAACAAAAGCGGTCAAACCAAGGTGATGATATCTATTGATTTGACCGTATCGATTTGATTCATTGAGCAGTGACGGATTCAAAAGGCAGGCTTATAACGTTACCCCGCTTTTGTAGACGGCGATCTCTCTAAAATCATTGATTTCATTGCGGCTAGGCGCACCATTCACGACATCGACCACCTTATCAATAAAGGCATCAAGCAGTGTATCCATACTGACGCCTTCTACCAAGCCTCCAGCGTTAAAATCGATCCAATGTGGCTTGCGAGTGGCCAACTCACTATTGGTCGCGATCTTGAGTGTCGGCACTGGGCCGCCATAAGGCGTGCCTCGCCCGGTACTAAACAGCACCATGTGACATCCAGAGATGGAGAGTGCCGTTGTGGCAATCGCGTCGTTGCCTGGTGCGCTGAGCAAATTCAGCCCGGGCGTGGTGAGCACGTCGCCGTACGCCAGGACATCCATCACGTTGCTAGAACCAGCCTTTTGCGTGCAGCCGAGTGATTTCTCTTCCAAGGTGGAAATGCCGCCCGCTTTGTTGCCCGGAGAGGGGTTCTCGTAAATGGGCTGATTGTGATCGATAAAGTACTGCTTAAAGTTGTTGATCATCGCCACGGTTTTATCAAACACCTTGCGGTTGTCACAGCGGCTCATGAGAATCGTTTCTGCGCCAAACATCTCAGGCACTTCTGTAAGCACGGATGTACCGCCGTGGCTGATAAGATAGTCAGAAAATCGTCCGAGCAGTGGGTTGGCGGTAATGCCGGACAGGCCATCAGATCCGCCGCATTCTAAGCCAAACTTCACTTCACTCAGTTTTCCGGGAGAGCGTACATCACGCTGCATGGTCTTGTGCAGTTTCGCTAGATACTCGACGCCTACCTCGACTTCATTTTGATGCGTCTGGCAAACCATAAACCGCACACGCTCGGCATCAAATTCGTCCAACGTGGCTTTGAAGGCCTCGACTTGGTTGTTCTCGCAGCCAAGACCCACCACCAATACGCCACCCGCATTGGGGTGGGTGGCGAGTCGCTGTAGCATCAGTTTGGTCGTTTCATGATCATCGCCTAACTGCGAGCAGCCATACTGATGGGTAAAAATATGAATACCATCAATGTCTTGTGTGTCATGCTCTCGCTCATATTGGCTTTTCATCATTTTGGCCATCGCATTGACGCAGCCCACGGTCGGAATGATCCACAGCTCATTACGTATGGCGACTTGACCATTGGCGCGGCGAAACAGTTGTACGTCTCGGTCACCAATTTGAGCCGCTAGCGTTTGAAAGTCGGGCTGGTATTGGTAATCATCCAGCGCGTCAAGGTTGGTGCGAATATTGGTTTCATTGACCAGTCCACCCAGTGGAATCGGTGTTGTCACGTGACCAATAGGGGAGCCATACTTGATGACCAAATCGTCAAGGTAGAGGGGGGCTAACGCTACTTTTTGTGCTTTGGTGACCGCTTGTTTGATGGTGACGGTTTGACCATCGACATCAATGATTTCCCCCGCGTTGACATCTTTCAACGCGACCGCGACGTTGTCTTTCGGGTGGATTTTAAACAATCGACTCACACCGTCTCCTTAATTGAATTCTCTAACGCCTTATGCATGCCCAGTGCGAGGATTTGTTCGACGTAGTGGGTGGTCATCGTCACGAGTTGCGGAACCAACGTGAGGTCATGCTGCCAATGTGATTGCATCGCCAAGAGCTCAGTGACTAAGTTCACTGGCTGAAGCTCTCCGTTTTCGATATCTGCCCAACGGGAAGCAAAAAAATCGAGAAACGGTTGGTCATCGGCGAGGGCGATAGTCTCATCACCACGGCGACCGCGATAAAACACAATCAGCGCCGCAAGCGCGAAGGTGAGGCCCGCAGGTGGTGTGCCGGTTTGCTTAGCGAAGGCGAGCAACTGATGCAAAATGCGTGTCTTGAACTTGGTCAGGCTATTGAGAGAAATTGACAGCAGTAAGTGGCGAATATACGGGTTTTTAAAGCGGTTTTTCACATCATTGGCAAAGGCCACCAATTCATCGCGCGGCAGCGACAAGGTCGGAATGATCTCTTCAAATATCACGTTGTCTAGATAGCGCGCAATGAGTTCATCCGCCATGCTGTCACCAACGGTGTCGATACCGGCCAAGTAGGCGACGGGCACTAAGGCGGTGTGTGCACCATTGAGAATCGCAACTTTACGCTCTTTATACGGTTTAATATCAGGCACAACTTTAATGTTGAGACTCTGCGCCGCTGGCAGTTCATTTAAGCACAATTCATCGGCGAGGGACTCGGGTCCTTGAATGACAAACAGGTAGAAGTTTTCCGCGCTGACAACAAACTGATCGCGGTATTGCCACTGTTGGTAATAGTGCTCAACTTCCTCTTTCGGGTAGCCGGTGACAATGCGATCGACCAAGGTCGAGCAAAACGTATTCGCTTCATCCAACCAAAGCGCAAACGCGTCTGGTAGCTGCCACAGTTCAATGTATTGCTTGATGATCTGATTAAGCGCGTCACCGTTATAGTCAATCAATTCACAAGGAATGAGAATCAGCCCTTTGCTGGGATCGCCATTAAACGCATCAAAGCGTTCAAGCAATACGCGAGTCAGTTTCGCAGGAAAACTGCTCGGCGGCGCATCTTTTTGTAAATCATCAGGATTAAAGGCAATGCCCGCCTCTGTGGTGTTAGAGAAGACGAAGCGTAGTTCAGGCTCTCTGGCGACCGACAGTAAGGCGTCAAAGTCGTGATAAGCCGAAATCTCTTCGTTGACTGAGGTGACAACGCGCTGTTCATCCACGCGTTTTCCTTGGCTATCTAAGCCACGAATTAAAGTGGTATATAGCCCTTGCTGCGTATTGAGAGAGGGCGGAAAGTCAGTGTCAATAGGGCGCACAACCGTGATGCCGGCGTTGAGTGAGGTACGTTCATTGAGGAGATCAATTTGCCAATCGACAAAGGCGCGCAAAAAATTGCCTTCGCCAAATTGGAGGATTTTTGTTGGGCGTGGTTCACTGGCAACGACAGTTCGATTTAATGTTTTCATAGTAAAGGCTCTTAAGGCGCAGCCAAGGCTGCACCTACCGTGATTATTTTGTGGAAAGACCGAAGTACTCTTTGGCGTTGTAGTAACAAATGTCGGAGACCATGCGGCTCAACAGTTCGAAATCCGCAGGGGCTTCGCCGTTTTCGACCCATTGGCCGATCATTTGGCACAAGATGCGACGGAAGTACTCATGACGCGTGTAAGACAAAAAGCTTCGGCTGTCTGTCAACATTCCGACAAAGCGGCTCAATAAACCCAACTGGGCCAACTGCGTCATCTGACGCTCCATGCCATCTTTCTGATCGTTGAACCACCAACCCGAACCGAACTGGATCTTACCTTTGACGCCGCCGCCTTGGAAATTACCGCACATGGTGGCCAGCACTTCGTTATCTCTTGGGTTGAGGCAGTAAAGAATGGTTTTTGGCAGGCTATCGTCAACATCGAGTGCATTGAGCAAGCTCGCTAGCGGTTTAGCAATATCGCCATCATTGATGGAGTCAAAACCCGTATCAGGGCCAAGCAACTGGAACATGCGTGCGTTGTTGTTACGCAGCGCTCCGATGTGGTACTGCTGAACCCAGCCGCGCTGCGCATATTGCTTGCCCAGGTAAACCAATACGGCCGTCTTAAATTGCGCAGTTTGGTGTTCGTTGACTGGTTGACCGGACAATCGCTGGCGCAAAATTGCATCCAATTGCGTTTCGGTTGCCGTCGCATAGCTGACGGTGTCTAACGCGTGGTCGGCAATGCAGCAACCGTGAGCCGCAAAGTGATCGAGTCGACGCTCTAACGCTTGACAGAGATCGCTAAAGGTCGCGATGTCCATATCGGCCGCTTTACTTAGCTCAAGGATGTAGTCTGAAAACGTGTCCAAATGAATATTGAACGCTTTGTCTGGACGCCAACTAGGTAACATCTGGACAGGGAAGTCTTTGTCTTTCGCCACCGTATGGTGGGCGTTAAGGGAGTCAATGGGGTCATCGGTGGTGCCCACCATCTCAACCTTCATGGTCTGCATAATGCCACGAGCACTGAACTCAGGTGAGGCGAGCATTTCATTACATTGATGCCAAACACGCTCGGCGTTGTGCTCATTTAAGACCAGATCCTTGATGCCGAAAGGGCGGTGCAGTTCTAAGTGCGTCCAATGAAAAATAGGATTGCCAATCGTAGCGGGTACCGTTTTCGCAAACGCTAGGAACTTCTCTTTGTCACTTGCTGCACCAGTACACAACCGCTCATCAATCCCATTGCTGCGCATCGCTCGCCACTTGTAGTGATCGCCTCGCAGCCATATGTCCGTCAGATTGCTAAAGCGATAGTCGTCAGCCACCTGCTCCGGCGGTAGGTGACAGTGGTAATCAATAATAGGTAGTGATGCCGCGACGTCATGATAAAGCCGCTTAGCAAACTCATTGTGGAGTAGGAAGTCGTCCGTTAGGAAATGTGTCATGGTGTTTGACCTGTTATACCAATTTGTGAGCATTAGAATACATTCTAAGTAGAGGATTACAAGTTGCTAGGGGTTGATAAAACCAATTTGTTGATCTGAGTTGTGTATTTGCCAGTGTCGTTATTACGCTGCGTGCTTTTGATCACATAAAAGCAAGGTGTTATACCAAATTCATTCAAATTTGATCTGGATGGGCTTTTTTGACAAGCGTTTGTGTATGATAACTCTGCCTTTGGTCAACCAAAGTGCAATTACATAATAAAACGTAAAGATAAGGATGTGTTATACGAGCGTGTATTGCGACGTCCTGTCATTAGCATGGAACGAAATAGAAACAATGGTTATTACAACAATTAATGGGTTCATTGACAGAGGGTTGAGGATTCTGCTCGCTCTGTTTATGGCTGCGATGATCATTGCAGTGACATGGCAGGTTTTTTCTCGCTTTGTTCTCAATGATCCCTCAAACCTTACTGATGAGCTGTCGCGCTACTTACTGATCTGGATCGGTGTGCTCGGGGGCGCCTACACCTTCTCAATCCGACGTCATCTCGCGCTCGAAATTTTGTATGCCAAAGCTGGCGAGAGAGGTCGAGCTGTATTGGCTATCATTACCAACTTTTTTGTGGTCCTTCTTTCATCTGTCGCGTTTGTGTATGGCGGCACTGAATTGGTCACGACAACCGTTGCCAACGGACAAATCTCCCCAGGGATCGTGATCTTTGGCCGCCATTTACTGATTGGCTACGTCTATCTGGTCGTCCCTATTGCTGGATTGCTCATCAGTTACTTTGGATTGCTCGACATGATCCGAGCGGGCGCTTCACTTATTGATTCACGATCGCATTCATAATGATGAATGTAGGAAATAATTATGACTCTCATTGATTTATTGTTCTCACAGGATTTTCTGTTGAATGCGCCGGATATGTTTTATGACGTGTTCCCTGTGATTGTGCTGTTTGGTGTGTTGGGCATTCTGCTCGTGCTGGGTGTTCCTATTGCGTTTGCTATTGGCTTTGCGGCGTTTTTGACCGTCTTTGTCGATTTTCCAATCGATCAAACGTCAATGCTGATTTCTCAAAAGCTGGCCAATGGGTTAAACAACTTTGGCCTGTTGGCGTTACCCTTCTTTATCGTTGCAGGAAACTTAATGAATCGTGGCGGCTTAGCTGCGCGTTTAATTAACTTTGCCATGTTGCTTGGTCGCTGTTTCCCAGGGGGATTATCGCACGTGAATGTCATCGCTAACATGATGTTCGGTGCACTCTCTGGTTCTGCGACGGCCTCTGCCGCTGCGGTGGGGGGCATCATGCGACCACTTCAAGAGGAGAACAAGTATCCGCGCGCGTTTTCAACAGCGGTCAATGTTGCCTCTTGCCCTTCAGGTCTGCTGATTCCACCGTCAAATATTCTGATTTTGTTTGCGTTGGTCAGTAGCACGTCGGTGCAGTACCTGTTTATCGCCGGTTATGTACCGGGCATCATGATGGGGCTGGCCATCATGGCTGGTGTGTTTTTGTTTGGTTGCAAGTTTGGCATCCCAACGGAGAAGTTTGAGTTTACGGAAAAGGCGAGCAAGGTCATTCTTGATGCACTACCAAGTCTTGGGCTGGTCGTTATCATCATGGGCGGGATTCTTGCGGGGATCTTTACCGCAACGGAAGCCTCTGCCATCGCGGTGGTTTACGCCTTGTTACTCGGGTTTGCTTACCGAGAACTCAAAGTTGGTGATCTGTTTCCCATCATCATCGATAGCGTGGTCACTACCTCGATTGTCTTGTTAATGGTTGCGACGTCTTCTGCTATGTCGTGGTCAATGGCGAATGCCGACATCCCGGTGTTCATTTCAGATTTCATCTTGGCAGCGTCGGATAACCCTCTGATGGTTTTGCTGCTGATGAATATTGTGCTGCTAGTGATTGGTACCTTTATGGATATGACGCCGGCAGTGCTGATCTTTACCCCCATCTTTTTGCCGATCGCAACCTTGATGGGTATCGATCCTATCCATTTCGGCATCATCATGGTGTTCAACTTGTGTATCGGCATCTGTACTCCACCGGTGGGGACAGCGTTGTTTGTCGGTTGTAGTGTCTATGACACCAAGTTAGGTGAAGTGGTGCCGAAAATGGTGCCGTTATTTGTCCTCATGATCCTCACTCTTGGACTCATCGTCGTATTCCCATCGCTCAGTCTCTGGTTGCCAGAGCTTGCTGGGTACGTCAGATAACCCTACATATAATAAAAGGAAACAAAATGAATAAGTTAACAAAAGTAGTCATCGCTTGTGCTGTATCGATGTCCGCGATAGCGGCGACGGGAATTCAGGCAGCGACGTTAAAAATGTCGCATGCGCTGCCGACTGAGCACCCTGTCCACAAATCTCTCGACTGGTTTGCCCAAGAAGTGCGCAAAGATGCGAAATTACGCGTGAAAGTCTACCCAAATGGGACGTTAGGCAATGAAGCAGAAGGGCTTCAAATGGTTCAGAACGGTACGGTGGCATTTACCAAGGCCAGCGCCGCTACATTGAACACCTTTGCGGCTGACTACATGTTGTTGTCTCTGCCTTACCTTTACAGTGACCGAGACCAGTACCTAAAGGTGCTTAATGGCCCCATTGGGCAAGAAATTCTTGCTTCTTCGCGTGATTCTGGCTTTATTGGTTTGGCATTTCTCGATGCCGGTGAGCGCAGTTTTTACACCAGTAAACCGATTAAAACGCCCGATGATTTGAAAGGGATGAAAATTCGTGTGCAGAACTCAGCGATCTCCATTGATACCATCAAAGCCCTCGGTGGGACACCTGTGCCACTTCCATACGGAGAGCTTTACTCTGCGATGCAGCAAGGTGTGGTTGATGGCGCGGAAAACAACATCCCATCGTATTTCTCATCTCGTCACTATGAAGTGAAAAAGGTCTTCTCGCGCGACATGCACACAATGGTGCCGGATGTGTTAGTTATCTCAACAAAAGTATGGGACACATTGAGCGAGGAGCAACAGCAAGGCATTCGTAGCGCGGCTCAGAAAACGATTGCGGTGCAAGAGCAGAACTGGAACGCTTACGAGCAAGCCGCAGTCGGCGATCTTGAGCAATACGGTGTAGAGTTTGTCGACAGTGATATCGCTAAATTCCAAGCGGCGGTTAAACCTGTTTACGACAAATTCCGCGAACAGAATCCAAGCCTAGTACCCCTGTTAGAGCAAATTCAATCGACGCACTAATCATTGAATACAAAACCGCCAGTCACAGACTGGCGGTTTTTTGTCCTTGGTAAAAGTTTCCCAAATTGGCGCGTGTGACGAGCTGAATTAAAGTGATGGGTTGCATGATTAGGTTCAACTAAATCACTTCTTAATCCGCGTATACAAACGGGGCTTTTTACTTGCTTTGGGTTTTGGCGGTAGTTTAAGGACGCCTTTTT
Source organism: Vibrio cholerae (assembly GCA_036903855.1). GTDB lineage: Bacteria > Pseudomonadota > Gammaproteobacteria > Enterobacterales > Vibrionaceae > Vibrio > Vibrio cholerae_D. The sequence goes on from JACGDM010000001.1 coordinate 1,007,637, forward strand.
GCAAAATCAGATTGTTGGGGTAGGTGATGATGTGGCCCTTTTCGTGTTTGATGTGAACGTGAAAAGTGGTGATGTCGACGATCACTCCGGTGACGTCTTCATCTTTGTCGATTACTTTGACCAAATCGCCGACGCGGTATGGGAAGACAAAGAAAATTAAAAAGCTGGCAGTCACGTTACTGAGTATCGACCACTGAGCAAACAAGGCGACGCCGAGCACGGCGAAAATCGACGAGAGAAACAGGGACACATCGCCATAACCAATCCCTGAGGCAATCAAAAACAGCGAAATAAACACAAAGTAGAGCGCGATGTTCAAGCCGCGAATGATAAAAAAGGTACGATTATTCTTCGCCTGCTTTTTACGCGCCATGGCGTGAATGGTTTTCACTAGGATGTGTTTGATGAGCTTTAAGGCGATGAATAGAAGGAAGGCGAACAGAAGTTTACCAAGAAGCGATTCAGAGACGTTGAAGCCGAAAATTTGCATAGTGTCAGTAATGTCGTTGGGTTAAGCCGTGAGCACAGTGGAGCCATGATGTGGTAATCTGGTCTCCTTGTCTAGCGATACTGGTTTGGCTCACAAACGCTGAATAAATAGAGCAGAGTGGATGTTCAAGTTTGCCATCACTGAGCGCGACGGGACCATGCGCTCAGTGATGGGCAAAAGAGGTGATTCTCAGCGAGAGATCACGACTCGTTGTCGGGTTTAATGAAGGTGCCGTAAATATCACTGCGGCGATGTTTGAGGTTGGTGACAGAACCTTCGGTGTTGAGCTGTTTAAGCTTGGTCAAATCGACATCGGCAAAGATGATCATCTCGGTGTTGGCGCTCGCTTCGGTTAAGGTCGCGTCGTGAGGGAAATAGATGTCGGAAGGCGAGAAGACCGCAGACTGAGCATATTGAATATCGACATTATCGACCCTTGGCAAGTTGCCGACACTGCCGCCAATGGCGACATAACATTCATTTTCAATTGCCCGAGCCTGAGAGCAGATCCGCACTCGCTGGTAGCCGTTTTTGGTGTCGGTCCAGAAAGGCACAAAGATGATCTGTACGCCTTGTTCGGCCATCATTCGGCCCAGCTCTGGGAATTCACTGTCATAGCAGATCAAAATGCCGACTCGACCCGCATCGGTGTCGAACACTTTCACATTGTCGCCACCATCAATCACCCAGTCTTTTTGTTCGTGCGGGGTAATGTGGATTTTGTATTGCGCGTCAATGTCGCCATCACGGTGCAGCAGATAGGAGACGTTGTAGAGCTGATCGTCTTCCACCACTGGCACACTGCCGGCAATGATATTGATGTTGTACGTGACGGCCATTTGTGAAAAGCGGTTTTTGATCTCTTCACTGAAACTGGCGAGAAAACGAATCGCTTCGACGGAGTTTTGCCCAGTCTGCAAGCCCATTAACGGGGCATTAAAAAACTCTGGGAACAGCGCGAAGTCCGCTTTGTAGTTAGAGAGTGAGCTGACAAAGTACTCGGCCTGGTCCATCAAATCGTCGAGATCGCGCATGGCGCGCATTTGCCATTGAATCACGCCAATCCGGACTAAGGTTTTTTCAATGTCGTGAACAGAGATGATGTCCTCTTCATAGAAGAAGTTGTCCCACTCAAGCAGGGTAGCGTAGCCTTTCGATGCGTCATCTTCAGGCAGATAATTACGCATCAAGCGCTTTACATCAAAATCGTTGGCCAGCTGGAACGAGAGAATCGGGTCGTGCAGTTTGCGACGTTTGACCTGATCGATGTACTCGGGCACGGTCATTTTGTCGGCGTATTTGTGATAGTTGGGGATGCGTCCCCCCGCCAAAATCGCCTTGAAATTCTTGTTTCGGCACAGTTCTTTGCGCGCGTCATAGAGGCGGCGTCCTAAACGTAGGCCGCGATAATCTGGGTGGACAAATACATCCAGCCCGTACATGGCATCCCCCGAGGACTGGTTTTGAATCACGTTTTGCTCGGTAATGATGTCTGTGTAGGTGTGCGGCAGAGAGAAGCGGTTGTAATCGACTTTGATCGTCAGCGCGGCGCCAACAATTTTATCGTTATCGACAATACAGATTTGCCCATCAGGAAATTGGTGAATCAGGTCCATGATGGTCATTCGTGGCCATGCGCCACCCACATCGGGAAAGACGAGGTCCATCAGCTCTGCAAGCTGAGGATAATCACCCGATTCAATTGTACGTAAAGAGAGTCTTGGAGTAGTGCTATCCATTTAATCATGTCCTTGTTACCACAACGAAATCAGCATGCCACAAGCGCGAGTTAACATAAACATAACTGATGCAAAAAGTCGCTTTAACGTTTTGAAATAAGTCACATAAAAAATATGGTTATTGCGGCATGCTGAACCGGTATCCCAGTTGAAGTCCCGATGTATTTGCCCTTAGGTGGTCCTATGCAGAGCGTTATTCGAAAACTCACATGGAAGACGATTCGGCGGTAATCCCGCCCACACTCCCACGCCGATGACCCCACTCTTGGGGATATGACCACGTACAGAAGCTAGGAGGCGTTATGCCACTTAATAAGATACGCAATATTGCATTTGTCGGTCAGGCTGGTAGCGGTAAAACCACGCTGATCGAAAAACTGCTCTTCACCTGCGATGCCACTACACACCTTGGCAGCGTTGAAAAAGGCGATACTGTCACTGATTTCGACGCTCAATCCATCCAATATCAACACAGCATTGAAGCGACCCCTGTTACCCTCAGTTGGCAGCAGCACAGACTCAATATTATCGACACCCCGGGACAAGCAGAGCTGCTTGGGCGCACATTCAGTGTCTACCCTGCGGTTGAAACGACGGCGCTAGTGATTGACCCGCAGATGCCCATCAACCAAACCGCTGACCGTCTCTACGCCTTTGCTAAGACGCAGAAAAAATGTCAGATGATCATCATCAACAAGCTGGATAATTACGGTGACAGGCTTGAGCAAGTGATGGAGATGATCATTGAACATTTCGGTGATTACTGTTTGCCGATTAACCTGCCTTCCCGTGATGGTAAGACGGTCGTCGATTGCTATTTTGAGCCCAACTATGAGCAATCAACACTGCTTACCGATGTTGAAGCGGCGCACGAAACCTTGATTGATCAGGTGATCGAAGTCGATGAAGACCTGATGGAACTCTACCTTGAGCAAGGTTCAGAGTTGACGGCGGGTCAACTGCATGATCCTTTTGAAGAGGCATTGCGCACCGGGCACGTTATCCCGATCTGTTTTGTCTCCGCCCAAACCGGAGCTGGTGTGGAATTGCTGCTGCGTACGCTCAGTGAAATTATGCCCATGCCAAACGAAGGTAACCCGCCGCTGCTCGTCAAACAAGGTAAGCAAGTGCGCGTCGATTGTGAGACCTTGTCGCACAGTGTGGCACACGTCTACAAAGTCAGCGTTGACCCTTATATGGGCAAACTGGCCTACTTACGAGTGTTCCAAGGTGAAATTAATGCCGGGAGCCAACTCTTTATAGGCGATGGTAATAAACCGTTCAAAGTTGGGCATCTATATCAGCTGCAAGGCAAAGAGCGGCGCGAGATTTCAAAAGCGCTAGCAGGGGATTTCTGCGTGTTGGCGAAAGTCGATGAGCTGGAGTTTGATGCGATTGTTCATGACTCACATGATGAAGATGGCGTGAGCCTAAAAACGCTCGATTTCCCTGATTCGATGTACTCACTCTGCCTCAAACCGACCAAGCGTGGCGACGAGCAAAAACTGGGTGACGTATTGAGTAAAATCGCCAGTGAAGACCCCTCACTGCGAATTGAGCACCGCGCCCGCACCAATGAGACCATCATCAGCGGTCAAGGTGAGTTCCACCTTAAAGTTGCGCTGGAGAAAATGGAGAGCGTCTACAAACTGCAAGTGGAAACCAGTCAACCTAGCGTTGAGTATTTTGAAACCATCACCAAGCCAGCGCAAGGCCATTACCGTCACAAAAAACAGAGTGGCGGCGCGGGGCAATTTGGTGAGGTGAGTTTGTCGGTTAGACCGCTGCCGCGCGGCGCGGGCTTTACCTTTGTCAATAAAGTGGTCGGCGGCGCGATTCCCACCTCGCTGATCCCTGCGGTTGAAAAGGGTATCCGCCAAGCGCTAGAAGAGGGCGCGATTTCAGGCAATCCTATTCGTGATATCGAAGTGACTGTGCACGATGGCAAATATCACTCGGTGGACTCCAAAGAGATCGCGTTTGTCATCGCAGGGAAAAAGGCGTTTCTTGATGCGATCAATCAAGCGGATCCGATTGTGCTTGAGCCTATCGTCCAGATGGAGCTGCAAATTCCTACTCAAAACGTCGGCGATGTGTCGGGCGACCTGTCGGGTAATCGCGGTTTGATTGAGGGGACGGTGCCAATTGACGGTAACTTCACGCGCTTGCAAGCCAAGTCACCGGTTAATGAGCTGCAAGATTACGCGCGCCGTCTACGCGCCCTCACCGGAGGCGAAGGGAGCTTTAGCATGACGCTTAGCCACTACGAGCCAGCGCCGGTTCAGGTGCAGCAACAGGTATGCCAATCGTCGAATGCTTAATTGGAGAGGTTAAGGTTGAAAAAAGCGCCAACCTGAGTTGGCGCTTTTTTTGATTCTGAAGTTTTTAGTTCTGAAGTGAATGCGGTTACCGACAAGCCCTTGGGTTGGCTAGGCGTGATTACTCACACGGCACATCGAAAATCAGCGCTTCCACGCTGGTGGGGTGGAGTATGTCTTGTGGATCCACATGGAACTTACGCGACATCATGGTATTGAACATGCGCCAGTGATTGAGTAGACACTGCTGATAATCACTGGTTTCATCTGCCCAAGTTTCTTTCATAAATGGGGTCAGGCTAGCGGCACCGTGGGCAAACATCATCATCAGCCACTTCATTTCCCAAATCTTAATGGGTGCCTCAGGGTGCGCTCGGTTGTACTCGGCTTCGAGCGATTTGACGATGTTCTCAATTTCACCACTGTTATCGATAAAGTAATCAAACAGCGCATCTTCTTGGCGCACGGCGTCTGCGATCAGTTGGATCGGTTGCTTGAAGTGCAGCATATTGGCCAACAAGTGGACCGCAAAACGATAGAGCTGCACATTCGGCGGTGCCCCTTCGGGCATGTTGTCCAAGATGGCACGCATGTACTTTTCCATGTAACGGTGAAGGCCGTCGCTGATGGCGTACCAAATTTGTTCTTTGCTGCCGAAATGATGGCGGATCAGGCTATGAGACACGCCGGCTTTTTCACTGATATTACGGAGCGACACGCGTTCGTACCCCAGCTCGCAAAACAGCTCAGTGGCGATGTTCATGATTTCACATTTGGTTTGCTCAGCGTCTTGTGCGCTGCGTCTACCTTGTTTTCTTTCTGTCATCGTTTTCTTTCATACATCTGCAACAGTGCAGTTTTACCAGATCTTAGTTCAACTTTCATTAAGTGGCGTGACAAACCGCGACACTATAACAAATTTTATATTGTACGTGTGGAAAATAAATATTGATCCCGCCAATAAAACTCATATACTGCACGGGTGTGTAATAAATCGTGATGTGATAATAATGAATACATCGATACAGTCTATGCCTACCTTGGCAAAGCTCGCGCTTGTCGCTGCGGTGAGTTCGTGGATAGCCGGGTGCAATCCCGCTAATTCAGAGGTCACCAACCCCGTGGTCAAACCCGTCAAACTATTGGAAGTGCCTGATTTGGACAAAAAGCGTTTTGACTCGTTTATTGCCAATATTGATGCCACTGACCGCGCAGAGTTGTCCTTTCAAGTGGCCGGTGAAATTGACACCTTGGCAGTACGCATGGGCAGTGAAGTGAAAAAAGGTCAGGTATTGGCCGAGCTTGATGACACCGATTACCAACTGGCCTACGACGCGAAACTGGCCCAGTACCAGTTGGCCAAAACCGCTTACTTGCGCGCCAAACAACTGCACGAGAAGAAACTCATCAGTGTGGATACGTTTGATCAAAGTGAGACAGAATACAAAGCCGCCTCCGCCGCCCTAGAGCAGGCAAAGACAGATCTTGAATACACGAAGATCGTCGCCCCTTTTGACGGGGTGGTGTCCCTTACGTTCAGCAAAGAGAATCAAGTGGTTGCGGCGAACCAAGTGGTCCTCAATGTCATCAATAACGATGTGCTGGATGTGGTGTTCACCATTCCTGTGAGCTACGCCGAGCGCTATGGTTTGTCTCATATTGGTTCTTCTGACTTTGCGTTAGTGATGGATAGTCACCGTGACGTGATGATTCCTGCCCAATTCAAAGAGATTTCGACCGAGCCAGACAGCGACACCAACAGTTACCGCGCAAGCCTGACATTCACGCGCCCCAAAACGCTCAATTTGCTGCCGGGGATGACAGGTCAAGTGAAACTGCACAACGCGCAGTTGCAAGGTCAGTTTGCCATTGATGAGAGTGCCTGGGTGAGCCGCGATCAGCATCATGGTGAGTTATATCGTTTTGATGACCAAACCCAAACGCTGGAAATCGTGCAAGTGATGGTGGATGCGCAAGGCCATATCACCTCGGGTCTTAACCAAGGAGACTTGATTGTGCAAGCTGGAGTGGAACGCTTGATGCCCGGCCAACAAGTCAAAGCGTGGACCAAAGAGGGAGGTATCTGATGAAGTTTTCTCATCTTACATTGGTGGTGATGGCAGCCAGTCTGACGGCAGCATGCACGCCAGACAATGCGCATCGTCCGCGCCATGATCTGTTGGTTGAAACATACGAAGTGAACCACTCCGTCGAGAGTCAATTTCGCAATTTCAATGGCCAAGTGATGCCCGCAGAGCTGACGCCGCTCTCTTTTCGTTTAGATGGCGAAATCAGCGCCATGTTGGTGAAAGAGGGGGACAGTGTCACTAAAGGTCAAGTGGTTGCGCTGCTCGATGATTCGAAAGCGAAGCAAGCCTTGATTGATGCTCAAGTTCGCTACGAATTGGCGCTTAAACAGCAAAAACGCGGTGAGAACCTGCGCCAAGAGAACATGATTTCGAGCGCGGAGCTTGATCAACTGAGCGCCAACTTGCAACTGGCGCAGGCAAACTTGGGCTTGGCAAAGGCACAAATGCACTATACACGCTTGAAAGCGCCGTTTGATGGTGTGATTGCGTCGGTTGAGAAGAAGAAATTTGAAAATGTCACGCCGGGCGAGTCGGTGGTGTCACTGTATCAGTCGGAGAATGTCTACGTGAAAATCGAAGTGTCCGATTCTGTGCTCGCCATGCTAAATCCGACTGTGAACGCTAAGCAATATCAACCCGTTGCGACCTTCTCTGGCTTAAGTGGCAGTTATCCGATGCGTTATCTTGAGCACACCAGTGAGCTCCACCCGCAAACACAAACTTACCAATTATGGCTGAGTATGCCCGCGTTGGATCAGCGGTTACTTCCGGGCACTAGCGCCAAAATTTCCGTCGATTTGGTCAAAGCGGGTTTGAGTCAAATCAACGCGTACCAAGTACCGATGACGGCCATTGATGCCGGGCGCGATCAGCAAGCTTTTTATGTCTGGAAACTTGAAGATGGCAAGGCGCATCGCTACGCCATCAATGTGGACCAAATCACAGGACAAGGCGCGCTGGTGGCCAGTGGTATTGAGCAAGGCGATGTATTAATCAACTCCAACCTACGCAAATTACGAGAAGGCATGGACATTTCAGGAGCGCAGCTGTGAGTATTGCCGAATATTCAATCAAGAACAAAGTGATCAGTTGGTTGTTCCTGATCATCTTAGCCGTGGGTGGCTACACCTCTTTCATGGATTTAGGCCGCTTGGAAGACCCGGCTTTTACGATCAAAGACGCCATGATTATCTCCACCTATCCAGGCGCGACCTCACAAGAAGTCGAAGAGGAGCTGACGTATCCGCTGGAGAAAGAGATTCGTCAACTGCCGTATATCGATAAAATCACCTCGACCTCGTCCAATGGCATGTCACAAATCACCGTGAGTATGGAAATGGAATACGGACCGGATGAATTACCGCAAATCTGGGATGAAATGCGTCGCAAGATCAATGATTTGAAGCCCAATCTGCCCAGTGGCGTCACTTCTGTTCAGATCATTGATGATTTTGGTGATGTCTACGGCGTCATGTTGATGTTGACCGGTCAGGATTACGACTACATCGAACTGAAACGTTACGCCGATTATTTACGTCGCGAACTGGAGTTGGTGCCTGGGGTGGGCAAAGTCGCGATCAGTGGTGATCAGCAAGAGCAACTGTTTGTTGAGATCTCTTTGGAGCGATTGGCGGCATTGAATCTTGATTTGAACTCCGTGGTGAGCTTGCTCGATCAGCAAAACAGCGTGCAATCGGCGGGGGAAATCATGGTCAATGGTCAAGTGCTGACCATTCGACCGAACGGCTCATTGACCTCTGAGCAAGAACTGCAAGATTTGATCATTCATGGCCGAGATACGGGGAATCTGATTCGTCTCAAGGATTTCGCGACCATCAGTCGTGGTATTGAGGAGAAACCGACCAATGTGCTGACCTTCAATGGTGAACCAGCGATCAACCTAGCCATCTCTTTTGGCGCGGGCGTCAATGTTGTCGAAGTAGGCAAAGCCTTGCAGGCGGAGTTGTCAGCGCTTGAAAGCATCAAACCTGCGGGTGTGGATATCCAGTATTTCTACAATCAAGCGGCGGAAGTAGAAAAATCGGTCGATGACTTTATTGTCAGCTTAGGCCAAGCCGTGGCGATTGTGATCGTGGTACTGCTTTTTGCGATGGGGCTGCGTAGCGGGTTGATTATTGGCGCTGTGCTGCTGCTGACCGTGCTCGGCACCTTCATTATGATGAAGCAAAATGACGTTGAGTTGCACCGAATTTCGCTAGGGGCGCTGATCATTGCGCTCGGTATGCTGGTGGACAACGCTATCGTGGTTGTTGAGGGGATCTTGGTCGGTCTCAAGCGCGGTAAATCTAAGCTTGAAGCGGCTACCGACATTGTCAAACAAACCCAGTGGCCACTGCTTGGTGCGACGGTCATTGCGATTACCGCGTTTGCTCCGATTGGATTGTCCGAAGATGCAACAGGCGAGTTTATGGGTTCTCTATTTTGGGTACTCTGCTATTCGCTGTTCTTAAGTTGGGTGACGGCCTTGACCCTCACGCCATTCTTGGCTGACTTGTTGCTCAAAGAAGTGCCGCAAAGTGACGACAAGGACGCTGACCCATACCAAGGAGTATTGTTTGCCATCTTTGGTGCGAGCCTTAAATTCGCCCTGCGTTTTCGTTGGTTGACTGTCACCAGCATGATTGGCCTGTTGGTGGTCGCGGTCGGGGGCTTTGGCCTGGTTAAACAGCAGTTTTTCCCGCCATCCAACACGCCGATGTTTTACGTCGATATGTGGATGCCGGAAGGCACCGACATTCGTGAAACCTTGCAAGAGACGCAGAAAGTTGAGCAGTTTATTCGCTCAAAAGAGAACGTCGAGTTTGTCTCGACCACGACGGGTCAAGGCTTGCAACGTTTCGCGTTGACCTACCAGCCTGAGAAAAGCTATGAAGCGTATTCTCAGCTGCAAGTGCGCACCCACGATCGCGAGTCGATGTTCAGCCTGTTGGAAGAGTTAGATCAGACTCTGGCAGTGAGTTTCAACAAGCCGACATTCCAGTTCAAGCTGATGGAATTTGGCCCATCGCCGGCGTCAAAAATTGAAGCGCGTATTACCGGCCCAGATCCTCAAGTATTGCGTGATATTGCGCTGCAAGTGGAAGACGTACTGCTCCAAGATGAAGGAGCGCGAAATGTGCGTCATGATTGGCGTGAACGCAGTAAGCAGTTGGTGCCGCAGTTCAACGAATCGAAGGCGCGCCGATTAGGTATCTCGAAACAAGACCTTTCCGATACGTTGCAAATGGCATTTGGCGGTAAAACCATCGGCCTATTGCGGGATGGCACGCATATGCTGCCGATCTTGGCTCGTTTGCCCGAGCAAGAGCGCATTGATTTTGAATCGCTAGCCAATGTCAAAATATACAGCCCCACGTTGCAAACTTATGTGCCAGTGGAGCAGGTGATTGACGGTGTCGCACTGGATTGGCAAGAGCCGCTCATCCAGCGTCGAGACAGAAAACGCACCTTGACCGTACTCGCCGATCACGATGTGTTGGGTCATGAAACACCGGCCAGCCTGTTTGCCCGCGTACAACCGAAAGTGGAAGCACTGCCGTTGCCACAGGGCTATGAGATCTCTTGGGGCGGCGAGTATGAGTCATCAAAAGATGCCCAGCAGGCACTGTTTGGTTCGTTGCCGATGGGCTACTTATTGATGTTCATCATCACTATGCTGCTGTTTAATTCGCTGCGTAAGCCATTGGTGATCTGGTTTACCGTGCCGCTTTCGATTATCGGGGTGTCGATTGGCTTACTGGCGACGGATATGCCGTTCAGTTTCACCGCGTTTCTTGGGTTACTGAGTTTGAGTGGCATGATTTTGAAAAACGGCATTGTGTTGCTCGACCAAATCAACATCGAACTGTCAGCGGGCAAAGATCCTTATCAAGCGGTGTTTGACAGTGCCATCTCCCGTGTGCGCCCGGTCAGTATGGCGGCATTAACCACCATTCTTGGCATGATACCACTGGTGTTTGACGCCTTCTTTGGCTCAATGGCCATCACCATTATGGCAGGACTTGGCTTTGCGACGGTACTCACGTTAATTGTAGTACCGGTACTTTTTGCCCTCTTATATCGAATTAAACCATCCACTGCCGGATAGTGAACCATACCTTGATTCGATAGTTAGGCAGCCCGGGGTTAAGCCGGGCTTTTTTACGCATTGAGAATGGGTTGGCTTGGCATTCGACTAACCCAACGCGTGCTTGCGAGCGATCTATGCCTGCTATAGAGTGAGCTTAGAGTATGATTTGAATTCACAAGGACAGAGTATGAAAACCATAGGTGTGATTGGCGGCATGAGTTGGGAGTCAACGGCAACCTACTACGCGCAGATCAACCGGGGAGTGAAAGCCGCGCTTGGTGGTTTGCACTCTGCGAAAGTGATTATCCACAGTGTCGACTTTGCACAAATTGAAGCGTTGCAACATCAAGGTGAGTGGGAGGCAACGGGGCGGATATTGGCGCAGGCAGCGCAATCGCTCGAACGTGCTGGCGCCGATTTTTTCATCATAGCGACCAACACGATGCACAAAGTGGCGGAGCAGGTTGAGCACGCCGTGTCGATCCCTCTCTTACACATTGCCGATGCAACGGGGCGTGCACTTCAGGCGCAAGGTATCGAAAAAGTGGGGCTGCTCGGCACCGCATTTACGATGGAACAAGCTTTCTACAAACAAAGGTTAACGGATAAATTTGGTATTGAGGTGGTGGTGCCCAACGGCGTGCAGCGCCGATTGGTACATGACGTGATTTATCAAGAGCTCTGCTTGGGAACGCTCAATCCACGCTCGAAAAACGACTATCACACCATTATTGATGAGTTAGCGACAGCAGGGGCACAAGGGGTGATTCTGGGTTGCACCGAAATAGGATTGTTGGTCAAACAGCAAGACACCTCAGTGGCTTTATTCGACACCGTCGCCATTCACGCGGCAGAAGCGGTGGCAATGGCGCTTGAGGAAGGCTCGCTTTAGACAGCGAATTCTTGAGGCTAAGTAGGCCGCCTGTTACGACGGCCTCAATTGAGCAGAGTTACAAATCAATGTGAAAAATCGAGGTTGTGCCGCTGACTTCATTGCCGACCGCGATAAAGTGCTCGCCAGCTCGAGTGAAATAATGAATCGACTCAGGGCCTAAATCACCGGCTTTAGGGTTGTAGGTCTCGTTGTCACATTCTCCCTCATCGACTTTGGTGCAGACAGGTTGGTTAAAATCACGCGGGTTCACATAGTGAAGGAACATCGCATCGCTAGGGTCCGTTACGTCATACACCATGATACCGCCTTGACGTTCTAAGCCAATAAACGCGTAGTGATGGCCGTTAATCTGAGCCACTTCGATCGCTTCAGGTTCGACGCCCTTATCATCACTGCGGTCGTCTGCACTGTCGTTGTTGTCATTGGTGCTGTTGAAGTGCTCCGGCTGCGTGGCGAAGAGAATCTGTGCAAATTGATCGCCACTATCGTAAACGCGTTCGCCTTGCTCATTCCAAATAGAAAACGATCGCGCGCCAAACGCCTCGACAACCTCATCTTTCTGTAACGTCTTGCCTGGGTCGATCACCTTTAATCGTGCGAGCTGCTGATTATCTTTTAACGCGAGCGCCAGTGGATGATCGTCACTCACCTTGAGTTTTTTGCCTCGTAATTCATCGCTATACGCGATACAAAAATCGAGTTTTGAACCATAATCAGCGGTGCCAGAGTAATCGTCGCCATCCCATTGGTAGCCCTTGGTATCGCATTGCTGTTGAGTGCTATCGAAACCATACTCGCGGCCATCCCCTTCGTTCGCGGTAACGATATAGCTGACGCCATCGACTGAATAGGTGGCAATGGAGTCGGGCATATAAAGGCCAACCAGCGGTGGGTAGGATTGAAAATGACCGAGCCTTTTATCTTTGTTTGAAGCATCAAGAGTGGCAGTAGACCAGGATTTCCCGCCCAGCCCATAAATGCCTTCAACTCGACGTGTTGTCACATCAATTTTCGCGAGGGCGTTGTTCTCTTGCATAGCCACAAATAGCTGACCTTTGTCATCAAAGGCAAGGTATTCCGGCTCGAGATCTTGGGCCACGCTGGCACCCGGAGCGGAGAGTCGAACATCGCTATCCAATTCGTCGTGACGGACGCCACCTTCATTGAAATCGGTAAAGCCAATTTGCGTGACAATCGCATTTTGATAACCCGTTGAAAGGTCGATGAGGGTGACACTGCCTTCTGGATCGACGCTGTAATCGCTGTTGGGTTCTCCCTCGTTGGCGGCCGCAATGTATCGACCGTCTTTGGAAAAACTCACCATATCTGGCAGCGCGCCAGCAGGGTAGGTGGTCAGCAGCTCAAAGGTATCACCGCGGTAGAGTGCGATGATGCCCGCTTCTTGCTTGATGCTGTTTTCAATCGCGACCGCGACCCACCCCTGATGCGTTGAGACACTATTGGCTGCGCCAATCTCAATGCCTGCGTGTGTCGCCGCCTGCTGAAGATCGAGTTGCATCTTCAAACTGGGTGCATGGTCGTGACTAAGCGTGAGTACATCGACTTTTTTGGCCTGTGCGTTAACAACAAATAGTTGGTCGGTGCAGGCATCGTATTTGACGATTTCAGCGGCCGAGGTGGCAAACGGCGCATCGGCCACGTATCGACCCATAAGCGTTAAGCCTGCAATTGAAGTCTCACTTTGCGAAGGTGCGGCGCTCGCTTTACAACTCAGTGCTGGGACAAGTGCACGACTTTGTTCTGTCGGTGATGAGCAAGCGGAAAGGGCGGTCAACACGCCAGTGACCGCCAATGTGCGAAGAGCAAAAGGCGGGGTATGAGATTGAAAAGACAAAGTAAATCCTCCTTGATGAATGTGGGCCTAGTCTAAGGAGGATTTATGAACAAAACGTGTCGCTTTTATCTCATCAATGTGACAGAAAAGTTGACTTAAACGGCTAAACCAAAGAGTGAGAGCGACTTCAAAAAACTAAGTTTGTTGTTGAGTAATTAAGTGCACAAGCTCATCTTCGGTAGAGGGGGTTTTGGCAAGCTCCAGCTCGCACTCTGCACCGCCCTTAAGCATGTAGACTCGAGTCGTGCAGTGATCGTGGTGAAACCAACGACCGTCGATACACACGTCTGTATAGCAGCGAGGATCTTTTTTGAGTTCCATATGTTTCATCCCTGTATATTGGTTGTTGCAATTTTCAACCTAACTTGGATTTTCTACAGAAAAAATGACCTGGCTCAAGCTTAGGGGAAATGCGGCAGACTCGCGCCACTTGCGTTGCGAAAATGAAGGTTATAGGCTATTCATTTATTGAGGAAATCGCATAAATTGAGCGGATTCATTGCAAAAATGAAACACGCTAAACATTAAATGCTGAGTGACGGATGACACAGGACAACGCGAAAAACTGGAGTAATGGATGAATCTAGGCCGTGGACGCTTTACTTGCTGGTGTGTACTGATGTGCCTAGTGGTCTCACTGAAAAGTTTAGCCAGTGACATAGATCATGCTCGCATTCTTGTGATCAAATCCTACGATCCCAACTTTCCTACCTACGCCGATATCTCCTATGGCTTAACCGAAGTGTTAGATCAAGATTCGGTGCTTCTCGACATCTCCTATATGCACAGTAAACGCTTGTATGATGCCGTGAGTGTCGCTAATTACAAAACGGCGCTGTCCTACCAATTTCTCAACAGTCAGAAGTACGACATGGTGATCACGGTTGACGACAACGCGCTGCAATTGGCGCTCTCAGAGCGGCAAGGGCTGTTTCGTGATTTGCCGATTGTGTTCTTGGGTGTCAACAATGTCGAGCTCGCCTTATCTCTCAAAGTAGACAAGCAGGTATCCGGTGTGATTGAAGCCGTATCATTTAATGAAAATATACAGTTTATTCAAGAGGCGATGCCCCATGTTGAGAACATTCATCTATTAGTGGATGGCACAACCACAGGGCGCGCCGACTTTGAGAAACTGTCTCGTACTATCGCAGACTACCCCGATTTTAATTGGAAGAAACTCGATTTAGCGACTCTTGCTTGGGGCGAATTGATAGAGGACATGGCGTCGATTGATGCACACAACAGTGTGGTCCTGCTGATTTCGGCTTATCGAGACAAGAATAACGTGGCCCTCTCTTTTGAGGAGTCGGTGCATCTTATCACTGATGCTACCACTGCGCCGATCGTCCATCCTTATCAACACGGTATTGGTCAAGGGTTACTAGGTGGATTGGTGGTGGATCACCGCGCTCATGCGGTACTAGCCGGAGAGCTTGTTCACCGATACTTTCATCGCGGCTATTTTATTGAAGAGGACATGGTGGTTCAGCCGCCCACTAAGGCGCTGTTTGATTATGCTCAGCTCCAACGTTTTAGTATTAAAGAGCGCGATTTGCCCTCAGGTAGCCACATATTGGACAAACCCGAGCCGCTATTGAGTCGCTACTATGTCGAAGTCATGACGCTGTTCGGCTTGGTATTTATCATCTTAATAACCTTGGCGCTGCTTGCATGGGTGAAAAAGCGCACCGCAGAGCAAGATGAAGACAAATTAAAGTCGATATTGAACAGCTTAGACTCCTACATCTACCTCAAGGATGAGCATGGTAAGTATCTGTTTGCGAATAAAAAAATGTGTCAAAACCTCTCCATGGACGAGGACGAGGTGCTGGGCAAAGACGACTATGACTTATTTGATGAAAACGTCGCAACGCGTATTTCAAGCGTCGATCAGTTAGTGGTCAATTCGAAAAAGCCCTACAGCAGTGAAGAAACCTATTGGCATGAAGATGTCGGCAAGAAGATGATCGTGCATACGCGCAAAGTCCCTTTGATGAATGACAAGGGCGATATCTACGCCATCTGTGGTTCATCTATCGACATCACCCGAAGTAAAACACAAGAGCGCATCATCGAGCAGATTGCTTATCAAGATCCGACTAACGGTTTGGGAAATCGCGTCAAACTCTTTACCTATTTGACGGATGTGATGTCTAAAAGCGAGTTTGTCGGCGGTCAAACTGCGGTCGGCTTTTTTGATATCGATAATTTCCGCTACATCAACGAGACCTATGGCCACACTGCTGGGGATCACTGTATTGACATCGTGTTGGATAAACTGA
This sequence comes from Vibrio cholerae, assembly GCA_036903855.1. GTDB lineage: Bacteria > Pseudomonadota > Gammaproteobacteria > Enterobacterales > Vibrionaceae > Vibrio > Vibrio cholerae_D. The sequence goes on from JACGDM010000001.1 coordinate 1,023,399, forward strand.
AGCGTCTGGTGGGCGAGTCCGGTCAAGCGCTGCGATTGGGGGGCGATGAATTTTACTTGGTCGTCTATGGTGAGACACACGCTAGCCAAACCATCCGAGACATTCAGCGCCAGTTGCCAGAAACGGTCAATATTTTAGGCAATACGATACCGCTAAGTGTCAGTGTGGGTATCTCACTCTACCCAGCGGAAGGGGTGACTGAGCCCGAGCAGCTTTTGCGCCGCGCGGAACTGTCATCTTATGAAGCGAAAATGCGAGGCGGGAACCAAGCGGTATGCCTTGATAATAGTCAGGATCAAAAAGCGTCCGACAATGAGTTTATCACTGAGGTGATCGGCGCGATCCACCGCAATGAGTTGGAGCTCTACTTCCAACCCAAAGCCAGCTCTAAGCAGAAGAAAATCGTCGGCGCTGAAGCCCTTATTCGCTGGAATCATCCGGTCAAAGGCTTTTTAACCCCCAATATGTTCTTGCCAGAAGTGCATCGTTTAGGCCTCTTTAAACAGATCGATGACTGGGTGATTGACCGCGCTATGGAGACGCTAGATGCGTGGTGTGAAGCCGGTTTAGCACTTAATTTGAGTATCAACCTCAGCCACGAATATTTCAGCCAAACCGACCTGTTTGAGATATTACAAGACAAACTGGCGCGTTACCCAAACATCAAACAAGGTTTGCTTGAAATCGAGATCCTAGAGACGCACGCGCTTGAAGATTTGAATCACGTGTCGAACATGATTAAGAAGTGCCGTCTGTTGGGTATTCGTTTCTCGATAGATGATTTCGGGACGGGCTATTCGTCATTGACCTATTTACAGCGCTTACCGGTCGATACCCTAAAAGTCGACCAAAGTTTTGTGCGCCACGGTCTACGTGAAGTGGACATCGGGATACTAAAAGGAATTTTGGTGTTTTGTAATGCACTGCACATCACCCCGATTGTAGAAGGGGTCGAGACAGTGCAAGAGTTGGAGCGCTTGAATGAGGTGGGCTTTGATTACATTCAAGGCTATTTGATTTCAAAACCGGTGACAGAGAATGCCTTTATCGCGCGAGTAAAAGCGCAACCGGCTAATCTTTCCAGTGCTTAAATGCCACTGCATAAGGTCTTGTATTGGCACAATTAAAAACGCCCGCCTCTAAAAAGAGGCGGGCGTTTGAGTTCAAGTGTCGTTACGCGACTGATTCAGCTTCGGCAGAGGACGTTGTTTCCACCTTTGATTGAGTGGGCAGGACCAACGTCATAATGATTGCCGCAATACCACTGGTTGTGACGGGAGAGCCAAACACGCTTTGCACCAGTTTAGGCATTTGGCCCAAGATGTCTGGCACGAGCATGACTCCGAGACCAAAGCCAAACGAGACAGCCAAAATCATCAAGTTGCGACGATCTAATTTCTCGCGCGCGATGATTTTAATCCCCGCCGCCGCCACCGTACCAAACATGACCAGCGTCGCGCCGCCAATGACAGGTTTCGGTATGGTGGTTAACACGCCCCCAATGATGGGGAATAGCCCCAGCACTACCAAAATCAGGGCTACAAAGTAACCCACGTAACGACTGGCGATACCCGTTAAGTGAATGACGCTATTGTTTTGGCTAAAGGTGGTGTTCGGGAAGGTGTTGAAAATCGCGGCCAGCATGGAGTTGACCCCGTCCCCGAGAATTCCTGCTTTAATGCGCTTCAAATAGCCTTCACCGGAGACCGGTTGTTTGGTGATCATGCAATTAGCGGTAATGTCACCTGTCGACTCTATCGCGGTAATCGCGTAGATAACGGCAACGGGAATAAAGGCATACCAATCGAAATCGAAGCCGTATTTGAACGGTTGAGGGATGCTGAGTAGCGGCTGATTAAAGGCATTGTCGAAATTGACCATACCCATCGACGCGGCCGCGAGATAGCCGACCACCATGCCCACCAATATGGACGATAAACGCACCATCAGGTTTTTTGAACGGTTAAGCGCAATGATAGTGACAAGAACCAGTGCGCCGAGTACTAAGTTGTGCCAATCGCCAAAGTTGGGCGCTTTGACGCCACCGGCTAAATCCGTCATGCCGACTTTAATCAATGAGATGCCGATAGTGGTGACGACGATCCCTGTGACAACAGGAGTAATGATACGTTGCAGTTTGTCGATGAACTGAGATAACACAATTTCAATAAACGCACCGACAAAACAGACACCGAAGATCATCGCGAGAGTCTCTTCTGGGCCACCCCCTTGAGATTTAGCAATGAACCCAGCCGCGAGTACGGAGCTAAGAAACGCAAAGCTGGTCCCTTGGACACAGATCATGCCAGCGCCAATCGGCCCGATACGGCGAGCCTGAATAAAGGTACCGACACCCGAAACAATCAGCGCCATACTAATGAGATAGGGAATATGCTGGCCAAGGCCGAGCACGCCACCAATGATGAGCGTTGGAGTAATAATACCGACGAAACTCGCCAGTACGTGTTGCAGACCTGCATAGAGCGCTTGACCCGTTGCGGGGCGATCTTCCAGTGCATAAATCAGGTCATTGTTTTCCTTGTGAGACATGTTGACTTCCTTGTATACAATATTGTTGACATTGTATTGATCAAGTTAGCAACCATTGTGCCATTCATAAATTGGTTCGATAAGTGAATAAATACAGTGACTTATGTCAGAGTGGACAGTCAGCGAATTCGCTAAGTTGCATAGAGTTGGTGCAGTTGACCCGTTTTGGGGGCAGAGAAAGAAAAAACCGCCGGGTAGGAAGGCACCGCAGCGGCAAAACAGAAATTAGGTTGGCGGATGATGCTCTATCCAGTGACGGGCGATTTGCTCTCGCGTGGCGATCCACACATCCGAATGAGATTGCACGTAGTCGAGGAACTTTTTCAACGCCATAAAGCGACTAGGTTTGCCTATGATGCGACAATGCAGGCCAATTGACATCATTTTCGGTTTGCTTTGCCCTTCTTGATAGAGGCAATCGAAGTTGTCCTTGAGGTATTGATAAAACTCTTCCCCATGACTGAATCCATAAGGGGAGGCAAATCGCATGTCATTGGTATCCAGCGTGTACGGCACAATCAGATGAGGCCGCACCTGTCCGGGCTTTTGTGCATCAGGTACTTGCGTCCAAAACGGCAGGTCATCCCCATAATAGTCAGAATCATAGAGGAGGTGGTCATGCTCGGCCACGAGGGCGCGCGTATTGGGGGAGTCACGTCCTGTGTACCAGCCGATCGGTTTTTTTCCTGTAAGCGTCTCAATGATTTGGAGCGCTTGCACCATATCATCACGCTCTTTCTCAATCGGCGCGTCTTGATAGTGAATCCATTTTAAGCCGTGACAGGCAATTTCATGGCCATCGTCGAGTAATGCCTTGGCCACATCTGGGTTTCTTTGCAAGGCTGTCGCTACGGCAAAGGCGGTGAGAGGAAGACCTCGCACTTTGAACTCATCGAGAATTCGCCACACGCCGACCCGAGAGCCGTATTCGTACAAGGATTCCATACTCATGTGTCTATCGGGGTAAGCGCTCGCGCCAGCGATTTCGGACAAGAAGGTTTCCGAATGCGCGTCGCCATGCAATACGCAGTTCTCGCCGCCTTCTTCGTAGTTCAAGACGAATTGCAGCGCAATCTTTGCCCCATTTGGCCACTGGGCATCAGGGACGTTATCGCGTCCATAGCCTGTATAATTTCTTGGATTATCCATATCCATTTGTATCCCTTAAGTTTTTTATTGACTCCAGTGCTGATAGCGGCCGTGAAAGGCTTTACCTATCGGCGCGCCATAATGACCGCACTTGGCCGTGTTAAGTTGTAAGCTGTACAAAGACTCCGCAAGTTTGACCGCGGCAGTGACGCCATCAATCACTGGAACTTGGAGATCTTGACTCAGTTCCGCCGCAAGATCTGACATGCCCGCACAGCCCAATACGATGGCTTCAGCCCCATCTTGCGAAAGCGCTTGACGGCACTCTTGGCGCAACTGTTCATACAGCGAGGTATGCACCGATTCCAAGGCAAGCACGGGAATGTCGGTTGCACGCACACCGGTACAGAGATGCGCATAGCCGTAGCGCTGCAAAAGATGGTGGGCGGTGGGGACGGTGCGAGAGAGGGTGGTGACCACACCAAATCGATGCGAGACCAAACTGGCGATTTGAAAAGCTGCTCCTGCGATGCCGATGACAGGCGCTTGCGCAATTTCGCGCGCAGCATCAAGCGCGGGATCGCCAAAGCACGCAATGATATGCGCATCGACGCCTTTTTTCACCCCGTCAGCGATGAGATCGAGTAACGCCGCGGAGGCGATGGTTTCATCCAACGCACATTCAATGCTTTCAGGGCCGTGCTCAGGACAGCAGGCGAGGATGTCGCTGGAGGGCAGCGCGACAGTCAAAGCCGATTGGGCAATTTTATCTGTCATGGCAACGCTGGTGTTTGGGTTAATCAGTTGGATTTTCATAGCGCACCTTTACGAGTCCATGTTGGCAAACAGCTGAGTGAAATCAACGTGGGCATCTTTTTTACCTGTTAATGAAATCGACCGTTTAATATGGATCAAATGGTGTCGCATCCACTGCTGCGCCTTGTCGACTTGATGGGTGTCGAGCAAATCAATCAGCTCAAGATGATCGCCACAATCACAACTCACGCTCTCTCTGGTACCGTAGGCGGCGATAACCAAGGATGAGCGATAGCACAACTGCTCGATAAACTCAGCCAAGACCGAGTTGTTGCCCATATGAGCAAGCTCATAATGGAACTTCGCCGTCAATTGAATGGAACGGGCTAAATCGCCGTCTTGTTCGGCTTGCTTCTCTTGCGCCACCATATCGCGAAAACGCTGCGACACTTTGAGATCCCAATTGTCCGAAATGTCACCGAGCAGTAGAGGCTCTAATGTAATGCGGCTATCCAAGACTTCTTCGGCCTCTTGACGACTCGGACGACTGACCTGCGCGCCTTTATTCGGCTGAATCACGACAAAACGTTCAATCGCGAGGCGCTGTAGCACTTTGCGTATCCCGGTACGGCTCACCCCAAACGCTTCCGATAACTTGTCTTCGGGCAAACGCTCACCGGGCGGAAGCTGATGCTCGACAATCGCTTTGAGCATCTTTTGATAAATCTTTTCGTCGTTCGACATGATGACTCTCTGTTTGTTTGTATACAATCATGCCTAGCAACATGTATACCATGTTTGTGGGAATAAAACGTCGCATAATCACGCATTCTGAGGTGTTTTGCTGAATTATCGGGGCCTTTAACGCACTCTTATGAGGCAGGTGTGCGAGATATTGGTGCGAAGAACGCTTGCTTTTAGTGATTACTCAGCGTTCAGCTCCCATAGAGAGGGGATCAACAACTTGGCACAGTCTTTGTATTTGGGATTGTATACAATGTTAAACAAGGAAGTGACCATGATGGAAAAGGATTTACCGATTAGTTCACGTCTGGCCAATGATGATCTGTTACCAGACCGAGAACAAAAGTGGGGCTGGTACAGCATCTTTGCGTTTTGGATGTCAGATGTTCACAGCGTGGGCGGCTATGTTTTTGCAGCAAGTTTATTTGCACTTGGCCTCAATGGTATTCAAGTGTTTATCAGTTTGCTTGTCGGCATCTCTATTGTATTGGTGTTTGCCAACCTGATGGGCAAACCAGGGCAAAAAGCGGGAGTCCCATTTCCCGTAGTGGCGAGAATGTCATTTGGTGTGTTTGGCGCGAATATTCCTGCGGTAATACGAGGATTGATCGCGGTGGTCTGGTACGGCATTCAAACCTTTTTGGCGTCCAGTTCGTTCATCATTCTACTGCTTTACTTTGTGCCTTCGATGGAAGCGCTCGCAGAACCCAGTTTCTTAGGTCTCTCGTATTTGGGCTGGATAGGATTTACGGCCATGTGGATCATTCAGGGCATCGTCTTTATGTTTGGTATGGATATGATCCGTAAAGTGATCGATTGGTCTGGCCCTGCTATCTATATCGCCATGTTTGCACTTTGTCTCTACATGATCGATTTAGCCGGGTGGGAGAACATCCACTTCAATTTGAGTTCGCAAAAACTGGAAGGTTTGGATGCAATCATGACGATGATCGTCGCATCCGCGTTGGTAGCGGGATACTTTGCTGGCCCTACACTCAATTTCAGTGATTTTTCTCGTTACTGTGGCAGTTATAAACAGCTCAAGTTCGGCAATTTGCTCGGACTACCTGTGAACTTTTTACTCTTTTCAATTTTCAGCGTAGTGATCGTTTCTGCATCGATTCCTGTGTTTGGTGAGATGATCACCGACCCGGTTGAGACAGTAAAACGACTAGACTCAGGACTTATTACGGTACTTGGTGCGCTGACCTTTATTTTTGCAACGGTCGGCATCAATATCGTCGCAAACTTTGTCGCACCGGCGTTTGACTTCTCCAATGTATCTCCACAGAAAATCAGTTTTAAGGCAGGCGGATTTATTGCTGCGTTCGGTTCCGTATTGTTGACTCCGTGGAACCTATTTAATAACCCAGAGGTGATTCACTACACTGTGGACGTGTTAGCCGCGATGATTGGCCCTCTCTACGGCATCATCATTGTGGATTATTACTTTGTGAAAAAGGGTAAGATTGATGTACCGTCACTCTATACCGAATCACCCAAAGGTCTGTACTGGTATCAAAATGGTGTCAACATGCGCAGTGTTTATGCACTTGGTATTGCCAGTGTGTGCGCTATAGTGGCGACCTTTATCATTCCTCAACTGGCCAACTATGCGTTGTTTATTGGTGGTGGAGTGTCAGCGTTGGCTTATCGCTATTTAATGTCCGCAGCGTCTTTCAATATCGTCGCAGCACGAGCATTAAAGAGTAAAGCGTAATTTTAGAGAAGAACCTGAGTAACAAAATGAATCTATTAGCAAAACTTAAGAAAGAGTGGTTTTTGGTCGGCATGGTGGTCGCGATAGCGCTTGCGACGATCACGGCAGAGATTGGACGCTCCGGTGGGCCAATTCACTTGGACCAATTGACGGCGGTGGGGGTTGCCATTGTCTTCTTTCTTCATGGTCTAGGGTTATCGCCCCAAGCGATTAAAGCGGGGTTGACCAATTGGCGTCTGCACATTTACATCCAGGTGGCGACGTTTGTTGCCTACCCAATTTTATGGGTAGTGTTTGGCGATCTCTTTATCGCAACCATGCCTGCGGCTCTGGCGTTTGGGTTTTGTTATCTCTTGGTTCTGCCGAGCACCATCTCGTCATCGGTTGCGATGACGAGTGTCGGTAAGGGAAACGTACCGGGGGCGATCTTTAACGCGTCGCTATCGAGCATTATTGGTGTGGTGATTACCCCAGCGCTGATTCAGCTCTTTATGGGCTTTGAAGGGGTGTCACTCAATCTGCTCGACTCCGTGTTGTCGATCGCTAAGTTACTTTTGGTTCCGATGATTTTAGGCCAGCTTCTTCGTCCTTACCTGCTGGCTTGGACGGAGAAACACAAAGCGGTGGTCAATAAAGTCGACAAGTATGTGATTCTTTTGATCGTTTACAACGCCTTTTGTGATTCTGTTATTAACGGTATCTGGAGTGAGTTCTCTGCGGGGTTGCTGTTGACGGCGATTGCGCTGTGTGTGGTGATTTTGTTGGTGATGGTCCACTCCATTCAGTGGGGAGCAACAAAAGCCGGTTTCGATCTTCCTGATGAAGTGGCGGCGGTATTCTGTGGCACCAAAAAGACATTAGCGGCCGGGATCCCGATGGCGAAAGTCATTTTTGGAACCGACCCAACGCTCGGTATGTTGCTACTGCCGATCATGTTGTATCACCCAATCCAGATTTTCTATTGCGCCGTGCTGGCTAACCGTTACGCCAAGCAGAGCGAAGGGGTAAAAGCCGCCGCGCTTTAAGCGCGCTAATCGGTGCAACCATTAAGGAAAGATGATGAGTAAGGATACTCGAATTTATTGCGCGCAAGGGCCACAGTCTCTGGCGCCGACAAAAGAAGGCCGACTGAGTGGCACTCGGTTTGTCTTTAAAGATCTGTTTGATGTAAAAGGCTACCGAACGGGGGCAGGCAATCCACAGTGGTTAGCCACTCATGATGTTGCCTGCCAGACATCGCCGCTCATTACCACTTTGCTTGAGAGTGGTGCAGAGTGTGTTGGGCGAGTACAGACCGATGAGCTGGCGTACAGCTTAAATGGTCAAAATATCCATTACGGCACGCCAGTGAACCCCAAAGCGCCTGACGCGATTCCAGGTGGTTCATCGAGCGGCAGTGCGGTGGCGGTAGCAAGTGGCGATTGCGATTTTTCAATCGGTACCGATACCGGCGGTTCAGTACGTGTCCCAGCCAGCTATTGTGGGCTGTATGGGTTGAGGCCGACGCATGGTGCGTTGAGTCTTCAACACTGCTTTGAACTGGCGGCTCGCTTTGACACTGCCGGTATTTTCACCAGAGATTTGGCGATGATGGAGCGAGTGTGGACGAGTTTGTCGGCTGACCACGGTGCAGCACCTCACCAACGATCTTTCTATCTTGATGAGCAGTGCCGTGCTCTTATGAGTGCGGATCACACCGAGCAGTTAACGCGCCTCAAAGCATCGGGTGTAAAGATTCAACAAGGTGACTATCTTGCGCGTGCGGGATGGACGCTCGATCAGTTAAGTCACCTGTTTCGTACCCTGCAAGGTTTCGAGATCATTCGCCAACACGGTGAGTGGTTAGAACGCTATGGGGAAAGTTTGGATCCAGCGATTGCAACGCGCGTCGAGTGGGCAAGAACCTTGACCAAGTCACAGTATACAGCGGCTTGTGATGAGCAACAGCGATTCAAACAGGCGTTAGTGCAGCATATGGAAGAGCATGCGTTATGGTGGCTACTGCCAACCACGCCCGCCGGTGCGCCGAAACTGACCATGCCAGCTAATGAATTGGCCGTTTATCGCAGCCAGCTTATGGGGTTGACGAGTCTTGCGGGGCTCTCTGGCTTACCGCAATTGCACCTCCCTAACGCCGCCGCAGCGATACCGTGCGGACTCTCTTTTCTTGGCAGTGCGCACAGTGAACGTGCCCTTATCCAGACTGCCATGCAACTCAACCTAGACACCAGCCAAGGAGTGGCCGATGAAGCATCAAACCGCGTTTACCGCCCCACATCATAAAGCCGCCGAAGTTGGCCAAGCGATTTTAGACGCCGGTGGCACGGCCAGTGAAGCGATGGTTGCTGCCGCTGCGATGATCTCAGTGCAATACCCCCATATGAATAGCATCGGAGGGGATGGATTTTGGTTGATTGCGAAACAAGGCCAAACCCCAGTCGCGATTGATGGTAGTGGCGATGCGGCGGCGCAGGTGGATGTTAACGCCTACCGATCACTGGGTGATGAACTGCCCGATCATGGCGCGCTTTCGACCATCACGATGGCGGGCACGGTCGCAGGTTGGCAAGCAGCGCTTGAGTATGATCATGGCAATATGACACTGGATAGATTACTTACCCCCGCGATCGATGCCGCGCGCGAGGGAATCACCGCGACGCAGAGCTTGGTCAATGCCAGTGAAAAAACCTATCAGCGACTGGCCTTGCTAGACGGGTTTGCCGATATTTATCTCAATCAAGGTGAGACGCTCAAGGTCGGCGATCGTATCTGCAATCCGGCGCTGGCCGATACTCTATCGATGCTGGCAGAAAAAGGACTAGAAGATTTCTATCGCGGTGATTTGGCGCAGTCGATGGCTGATGATCTAGCCGCGATGGGTAGCCCAATCCGTCTTGAAGATTTTCATCAATTTCGCGCTAAAGTGATGCAGCCACTGCATGTCACGACCTCCAAAGGCACACTGTATAACTTTGGTGCGCCAACCCAAGGGGTGGCGTCACTGCTGATTTTGGCTATCTACGATCGTTTAGCGGTCAACGCTCAGACCGAAGTGGAGCACATTCACTGCCTTGTTGAAGCCACTAAACAAGCGTTTTTGATTCGTGATCGAGAGGTGTGTGATGAGGCGTCATTGCGTGAGCCTTTGCAGCATTGGCTCAGCGACGACGAGGTGGCTAAATGTACTGCTGCCGTAAATCCTAACCGCGCCCTAGCTTGGCCTCACCAAGCCAAACCCGGCGATACGATCTGGATGGGGGCCAGTGATCAATACGGCACCATGGTCAGCTTTATTCAAAGTATTTACTGGGAGTTTGGGTCCGGTGTTGTGCTGCCAAAGACCGGAGTACTATGGAATATCCGCTCCAAGAGTTTTTCTCTGGATACGCAACATCACAATGTGTTGGCACCCAACAAGAAGCCTTTCCATACCCTCAACCCTGCTTATGCTGAGCTCAGTGATGGCCGCAGAATGAGCTACGGCACGATGGGCGGTGAAGGTCAGCCCCAAACGCAAGCGTGCCTATTTAGCCGCTACCACTATCAATCTTATCCCTTGGATAAGGCGATCTCAGAGCCACGCTGGCTGTTGGGGCGCACTTGGGGTGATGCGACACACAACTTACGCTTAGAGCGCTCACTTAACCAACGCTGCGGCGCTGAGTTGGTGGCGCTCGGTCACGACGTCACCACCGTCGACGATAATAACGAGCTGATGGGCCATGCTGGCGCCATTGTGCTGGATGAACAAGGAAGAGCCATCGCCAGTAGCGATCCGCGTAGCGATGGCCGAAGTTTTGTAGGAGAACAATAATGTCACAGGCCAACGAGCTATTTGAAACACTTAACCCACCGCAACGCCTTTTGATGGGGCCGGGGCCAATCAACGCTTATCCTCGCGTGCATCAGGCCATCGCTCAGTCACTGATTGGTCAGTATGACCCTGTGATGACCGGTTACATGAACCAAGTACAGTCACTCTATCGCGGCGTTTTTCACACCCAAAACCCGCAGACGATGCTGGTGGATGGCACTGCGCGTGCGGGGATTGAAGCGGTGTTAGTGTCGGTGTTAAAACCGGGCGACAAAGTGCTGATCCCCGTCATTGGCCGCTTTGGTCACTTATTGTGCGAAATTGCCACTCGGGTTGGCGCTGTGGTGAAAACCATCGATGTTGAGTGGGGTGAAGTGTGTGCGCCAGAGCAAATTGAACAGGCGATCAAAACCTTTCAGCCAAAATTGCTCGCCACTGTTCAAGGAGACACCTCCACGACCATGAACCAACCGTTGGCTGAGATGGGCGAGCTGTGTCAGCGCTATGGTGTGCTGTTCTATTGTGATGCCACTGCGTCGATTGCCGGTAATGAATTGTATGTCGATGATTGGCATCTCGATGCGGTGTCAGCAGGGCTGCAAAAATGTTTAGGCGGGCCTTCGGGCTCAGCGCCGATTACGCTGAGTGAACGCTGCGCTGCGCTTATCAACAGTCGTAAACACGTCGAAGCGGGCATTCGCGCCGCTCACCACGTTGATGGTGAAGAAGCACCAATCCAATCGAACTACTTTGATTTAGCCATGGTGATGGATTATTGGGGGCCAGAGCGCCTTAACCACCATACTGAAGCCACCAGCATGCTTTATGCCGCGCGCGAGTGTGCAAGGCTGTTCCTTGAAGAGGGTCCAGAGCAGGTTATTGCCCGCCACAAGCAAGCGGGAGATGCGATGGCATCGGGGCTTCGCGCGATGGGGCTAGAGCTATTTGGCAATCAAAATTACAAAATGAATAACGTGGTCGGTGTGGCCATACCGAGCGTTAAAAAAGCAGCGGGTGCGGTTGATGGCGATGCGGTGCGTCTTGAGCTGCTGCACCGGTTTGGTATCGAGATTGGTACCTCGTTTGGCCCACTGCATGGCAAAATCTGGCGCATCGGTACAATGGGGTTCAACGCGAGGCAAGAGTGCGTATTGACCACCTTGGCGGCACTGGAAGCGGTGCTGATCAAACACCAAGCGGACATCATTCCCGGTCAGGCAGTTCTGGCGGCTATGGCGCATTATCAATAAGGAGCAGCCATGAGTGTAGATACAGTGGATGATAAGAGGCACCAAGCGATGAGCATCGGTGCTGAGCGCATTATGGCTCAAGCCGACCAACTCGCTCAGTGCAGCGCGGAACGGGGTGCGCTGACACGCGGATACCTGACCAAAGAGCATCGAAGTGCCCACGATCTGATCGCGAAATGGATGCGCGATGCGGGACTAGAAATCTGGCAAGACAGTGTAGGCAACCAGTGGGGGCGCAAAGTAGGCAGCGACCCTGAGGCGAAAGCATTGGTGCTGGGCTCTCACAGTGACACGGTCAGAAATGCAGGTAAATACGATGGCAACCTCGGTATTATTCTCGCGATTGAAGCACTGTCGCAACTAAAAGAGTGCCGCTTTCCGTTCCACATCGATGTGGTGGCATTTGCAGACGAAGAAGGGATGCGTTTTAACACCACGCTCATTGGATCGAGCAGTGTCGCAGGGCAGTTTGATCCCAACTGGCTCGATATCGCGGATGCCGATGGTATGACCATGGCAGACGCCATGCGCCAGTTTGGACTGGCGCCGAGTCTCGCAGGAAACGATGCGCGCAACGATCTGCTTGCCTACTTGGAAGTGCATATTGAGCAAGGCCCAGTGCTAGAAGCAGAGTCATTGCCCGTCGGTATCGTGACCGGTATTGCCGGGGCAAAACGTTTTACCTGCAAGGTAGAGGGCATGGCGGGACACGCAGGCACAGTACCGATAGATTTGCGTCAGGATGCGCTGTGCGGCGCGGCTGAAATGGTGAGCTTTATTGAACGTTTTGCTAGAGAGCAAGAGATTGTCGCGACGGTGGGTAAACTATCCGTCGCACCGGGTGCGGTGAACGTGATCCCAGGTACAGTCGAGTTTACTCTGGACATTCGCTCGCTCAATCAGCCGACGCTTGAGGCGTGTTGTGAGGTCGTCATCAACGAGTTGAACTTGATTGCGAAAAAACGTCGCCTACATTTCGACAGTGACAAGATATATCAAGCGAAAGCGGTCCTGTGTGACGGCGCCTTGCAGCAGCAATGGGCTTCAGTCGTTGAGTCGGTGACCGGTCAAACGGCGCGCTGTTTACCGAGTGGCGCAGGCCATGATGCCATGGTGATGGCAAACGTGACCGACATCGCAATGTTGTTTGTCCGCTGTGAGAAAGGCATTAGCCACCATCCTAAAGAACAAGTGAATCAAGACGATGTCGCGGTGGCGCTGGAATGCTTGATAGGCATGATTGATTCAATGAACCTCAAGGTAACGTCGCCTTAACCCCCTCAAACTAGGATTCAGTGATGTCGTAATATCTTGCGACATTCTGAGTCACTTTTCCCCACTGTGACTCTTGCACTCGTCGTTGATGCTGCAGAAATGCTTCATGATTGACAAACTCTTCATACACATCAAATCGATGGATGTCGTCAGGATTTTGCGTGACCTCAAAGCACAGGCAGCCCGGCTCGTTTCGAGTGAGTCTACGGTGTGTCTCCAGTTCGGCCAGTACGATACTACGATCTTCGAACGGAATAATGATATGGCCAGAGAGTGTGACTTTGTTCATTGTGCGTCCTTGGTAGAAAGTGCCTTCAGCATACCGTGTCCGTAGGTGAAATCATAGGGATTATAGTGATTAAAAAAACGCCCACTAAGAGCGCATCTTAAGTGGGCGTTAAGTTCGTTAGTCGCGAGCCGGTGGACGGTGTTCACTCATAAATTTCGAGAGTTCCGCCTCGGTGACTTTTCCATCGCCATCGGCATCAATAGAGCTAAAATCACGGGCTAACGGCCCTTTGGCTTCATCAGTGGTGATGTAGCCATCGCTATTTGAATCGATATCGCTAAAACTTGGCGGCGGGCCCTTGCGATCCCCGTCATTTGCACAAGCGGTGGTGATTAACAGAGCGCCGAGTAGCGCGGTACCAATGGTGAGAGTTTTCATCGTATTTTCCTTGTTAACAATGATTGACACACAGCATTGGAGCCGTTGAGTGGGATTTGGTTCGTGGCTTTACATTTTCTTACATTTGACGCTCCCACCAGTGTGAACTGGCGGGAGGGGGAAAAGATTAATGGTTGTGACTAAGGGCCTCTTTAAGTTGCTGACGTTCTTGGTCTGTCATATTGGTTTTGTTGAGAAAGGGCATATCGGCCGACTCAACCGTACGCGCTAGAATGCGCGGGCTCCAGCGCTCAATATCTTGCCAAGAGTCGAAGATTGCGCCACTAGGTGCAACGGTGAACACATCGTCAGTCGGTGTGGCGCTGTGACATTGGGTGCAGCGCTGTTCAATGATCTGCGTCGCTATTTCGATATAGTGAGTACGATTGCTATCATCATCGAGGCCAGAGGTCCCTCCTTCCGACGCGCTCTGTTGATGCAGGGCTGAGCCCTGAGAAGGGGTCGTTTGCGTGGCCACACTGCTTGCGGTTGCCGTTGCGTGCGAGGCTTTATTCGCTTGAACGGATCCCCAACTGACGAAAACCGCGAGAAGCAGCATGGCTATCGAGCTTGAAATGAGTACGCTTGGCTTTGATTTACCCGCATGCTTGAGGTTAAAGTAATGGCGTAAATACGCGCTGATCACCAAAATCAGCATCCCCACTAACCAACTCAGCGAGTGTTGGTAGATCATCGGATAGTGATTACTGATCATGAGAAAAATCACGGGAAGGGTGAAGTAGTTATTATGGATAGAGCGGCGTTTACCCTCCAGTCCGGGAGCCGGATCGACCGCTTCACCCGCCGCTACTTGCGCCACCATTTTACGCTGGCCGGGAATGATTTTATGGAACACGTTGTTGACCATGATGGTACCCATCAATGCACCCATATGGATAAAGGCACCCCGACCACTAAAGACGTGGGTAAATCCATAGAAGAACAGCGCGCCAAGCGCGATGAGTGCGCCGCAAAATAGCCCAGCATGACGCGAGAGCGGGGAGCGCATCAATGCTTCATAGACAACAACGCCGAGAGCAATGCCACCCAAGCCCAAACTCACGGCTTGGAAGCTAGTTAAACTCATGACTCTGGGATCAATGAGGTAGGCGGCGGCGTTAAAATAGTACATCCAAATCATTAACGCGGTGCCAGTGATCCATGTTGTGTAGGCTTCCCATTTAAACCAGTGCAAGTTGGTCGGCATGCTTTGAGGTCCAACCTGGTATTTTGCTACTTCGTAAAAACCGCCACCATGTACGGCCCATAAGTCGCCTTTGATACCTTTATCTTTCTTCCATTGCGGTGGGTTTTCTAGGCTATTGTCGAGCCAAGTGAAATAGAAACTGGCGCCAATCCAGGCCACCCCACAGATTACATGAAACCATTTGATAAAGAGCGCAAACCATTCGTAGAGTTGTGGCCACATACTGATACATCCTTTTGATAAACTAAATTTCCGTGAACATAAGTGCGTTCGATGACACGCTCATCACCCAAGGTGACAAGGGCGAAGAGTTGCTCATTCAAATCCTGACAGCGCGCTGTACGCTGCTTGAGCATGGGAAACGCGTTGAGATCTAACTCAACAAAATCGGCTTCCGTGCCGACATTGAAGTTGCCAATACAGTGATCCAGCCCCATGGCGATGGCGGCGCCTTGGGTACACAAATATAAGGACTCAAACGCATCGAGACTGATGCCTTGTAATTGACAGATTTTGTAGGCGTCACTTTGGTTTTTAAGCAAGCTCAAACTGGTTCCGCCGCCAACATCACTGGCAATCGAAATGGGAATACCTGCCTCTTTTGCTTGCTGATAGGGAAACAAACCGCTGCCCAAAAACAGATTCGATGATGGACAAAATGAGATTGACGCGCCACTGCTCGCCAGCGCATGTTGTTCCCGCTCGCTAAGATGAATCGCGTGACCAAATAGGGCTCTATTACGAACCAAATGGTTGCGTTCATAGACGCTAAGGTAATCGCTGTCGTCTGGGTAAAGCGATTGAACCCAAGCGACTTCGTTAATGTTTTCGCTTAAATGAGTTTGAATGAAGGTATCTGGGTGCTCAATGGCCAGTTGTCCCGCCTTCGCTAACTGCTCCGGTGTGCTGGTCGGCGCAAAACGCGGCGTGATGGCATAAAGAGCACGGCCATTTTTGTGCCAGCGCTCAATTAAGGCTTTGCTATCACGATAGCTGCTCTCAGGCGTGTCTTGCAGTGCGTCAGGACAGAATCGGTCCATCATCACCTTGCCACAGACCATGCGCGCATCGTAGTCTTGCGCAGCACTGAAAAAAGCGTTGACCGACTGCGGATGCACTGTGGCATAGACACTGGCTGTGGTGGTGCCGTGGGCAAACAACTGTTGCAGAAAAAAGTCGGCTTGCTGCTTGGCGTAGTGGGCATCGCTAAAACGAAGCTCAGTGGGAAAGGTGTAGGTGTTGAGCCAATCTAGCAGCTGTTTTCCATAACTGGCGATGATCTCAATCTGCGGGAAATGAACATGAGAGTCAATCATGCCAGGAATCAATAAACCGGAGTGAACCTTGACTCGTCCCTGTGTGAGAAGATCTTGGTTGGCAGAGTGGGCGAAGAAGGCGTTGGCATCACCCACATGAACGATTTTTCCCTCTTCGATGACCAATACGCCATCGCGCCAATACTCATAGTGCTTTTGGGGCTCAGATGTCGCTGTTGGAAAGTGCAACAAGCTGCCACGGTGAATCTGTCTAGCCATGATTAACTGCCTCGATAACTGGAGTAAGCGTAAGGAGAGAGCAGCAGAGGAATGTGGATATGACGCGTGTCTGAAACGCTAAAGTGCACGTCCACATAGGGGAAAAAGGCGTTGGAAAATACGCGTTGGCAGTAGGGTTCGACTAAAAATCGCAGGGTGTAACTGCCTGCTGCTAATGTGGTGTTTTCAAAACGGGCGCGGCCATCATCGTCGGTGTGCATGCGGGCGATGGGATCCGGTGCGCCAAGTGGATAGAGTTCCACTTCAATGTTTGCCGCGGGGTGACCGCTGGCGGTGTCGAGGATATGGCAACTGAGCGTGTTCATAAATAAGCTTCCATTCTAATTTGACTGATTTTGATCTGTTCTTGCGCGGCTTCGCGCAGTTCCACTTCTCGGCTTCGACCAATCCGCGATTCAAGCAGTGCAAGCATCTCTTTGGCACTTTTGTTGGTCGCGCAGACGATGAAGATGAAGCCGAATTTCTCTCGGTAGCGCTGATTGAGTGTGAGCAATCGCTCTAGGGTCTCTCTATCGGCGCTGGCCACTTGGCTCTGCTCTTTTTCACTGAGGGCTCGGCCTTGCGCGTATTTCTTTTCTAGACTGGCGAGATCGCCGATCATCGGATGCCCGGCAAAGGCCTCAAGCCAATCTTTCTCTTCAAGCTGCTGGAAGGCACGGCTTGCGCTATGGCGCAGTGCATCACCGTCTTGAAAGGGTGCCGATTCCATCACCAAGGCTTGCCAGCGCAAACTGGCGCAAATCTGACTGAGTGCGAAGCCATCGAGCAGCGCAATAGGACGTTTACTTGAGGTATCACTTGTAGTTTTAGCTGTGGTCATGCGCATTCCTTTCGAGTTGGGAGGTCACGAGTTGACGAGCGTCGTTGGCCTCGCGCCAAAGCGATTCTGGACTTGTTTCTATCGGCGAGGATGTGTGGCTGGCAAAGTACGCATTGAGCTGCGCTGCGACCGAAATAGCCACTTGCATCGGCAGTTTGCCTTTGACATCAGGATGCCCAATCGGGCAGGTGAGGTGCTCAAGCGTGGCAGAGTCGGCCAGTTGCTCTTTCAGACGATAGCTAAAGCGCTGCTTTTTTCCCTCTGAACCAATTAAACCAACGAAAGCAAACCTGTTGGCATCCAACGCTTGGCGAGTAATGTCGAAATCGAGCGCGTGATCTTGCGTCATCACCACGATGTAAGCGTGGCTAGGTAGCGATGCAAGGGTTTGCGTGACATCCTCGATCAGATGGGTATGAATGTGGTTATCTTCGAGCGGTGCTAACCACTCGCTGCGGGTATCGGCAACATGCAACTGGCAGGGCAGCTCAGTTAAGATCCGACACAGAGCTTGGCCGACATGCCCAGCCCCAAACACGACGACGTGTGGTGTTTGGGTGAGGAAATACTCCAGCATCACTTGCACACCGCCGCCGCAACACTGGCCAAGATCGGCGGCGAGAGAAAAGCGTTCGATGGTAAGAGTCGATTGGGATCTCGCCAGCCCTTGACGCGCTTTTTCAATCACTTGATATTCCAAGTTTCCACCACCAAGCGTGTCAAACTGGGCGCTCTCGGTGATCACCATCTTAGCGCCTTGATTACGAGGTACCGAGCCGACACTGGCAATCACGGTGGCGATGCAGTAAGCCACACCTTGCGTCTCCAGCTGCTGACAGGCACTGAGCCATGAGAGTGAGTGGGAATGGAGAAATGGCGAATTAGTCATGGCTGTGCTCCTTCGCTCGTTGCTCGAGCCAGGTCAGTTGGTCTTCGCATGCAGAGAGAATCGCCTCGCCGGTCGCAGGTGCATGCAGCAAGGCGGCGTGCTGGTGTTCGCTAATGGACGAGATCGCATCAAAAATGGCGCACCAAGCGCTGATGCCGTGCATAAATGGCGGTTCACCCACCGCTTTAGAGCGATAGATGCTGGTTTCTGGGTTGGGTTTGTCGAACAAATCGATGTGCAACTGTTTAGGGTAATCACCAATGGTGGGGATTTTGTAGTTCATTGGACTGTTACTGAGTAAACGCCCATCGTCTGCCCAGACCAATTCTTCACAGGTTAACCAGCCTAAACCTTGGATAAAGGCGCCCTCAATTTGGCCTTTATCGATGGCCGGATTTAAGCTGTTGCCAACATCGTGGAGGATGTCGACGCGCTCGACGGTCATTTCGCCGGTTAGCGTGTCGATCATCACTTCAGAACACGAGGCGCCAAGGGCAAAGTAGTAAAATGGTCGACCGCTCGCACTGGCTCTGTCATAGCCGATTTTCGGCGTTTGATAGAAGCCGGTCGCAGAGAGGGAAACGCGATTCATATACGCCGCTTGTACCAGTTCCGCCCAACTGACTGGCGTTGTGGTACCGATCAATTGACCGCCTTCGATATCGATCTCTGCGACTTGATAATGGCTTTTGGCAAACGCAATCAGCCTTTGTTTGATCTCCGCCGCCGCGTTGTGCGCCGCCATGCCGTTGAGATCGGCGCCCGAAGAGGCGGCGGTCGGTGAGGTATTGGGCACTTTGTCGGTGCGCGTTGAGGTGACCAGTATGGCGTCAAGTGAGACGCCCAGCGTTTGCGCGACGATTTGGCCTACTTTGGTGTGTAAACCTTGGCCCATCTCGGTGCCGCCGTGTGAGACCTGTACCGAACCGTCGGTGTAGACATGAATCAAGGCGCCAGCTTGATTGAGGTGCTTGGCAGTAAATGAAATTCCAAACTTCACCGGGGTAAGCGCCAAGCCTTTTTTCAAATATGGATGAGTGAGGTTCCACTGAGCAATCGCTTCTCGGCGCTGACGATAATCACAGCGAGCTTCGAGCGATGTTATCAGTTCTCGCATCTCTTGATGTTGAGATACTTCCATGCCGTATGGCGTGGTGTGCTTATTCTCGTTATAGAGATTGTTAAGACGCACATCGAGCGGGTCTTGGCCGGTGGCAATCG
Organism: Vibrio cholerae; assembly: GCA_036903855.1. GTDB lineage: Bacteria > Pseudomonadota > Gammaproteobacteria > Enterobacterales > Vibrionaceae > Vibrio > Vibrio cholerae_D. The sequence continues at coordinate 1,042,957 of JACGDM010000001.1, forward strand.
CTAACTCTTGCATCGCTTTTTCTATGACGATCATCCCTTGCGGGCCGCCGAAACCACGAAACGCCGTATGAGACACAGTGTCGGTTTTTAAGCGATGACCCACGATAGTCGCTTCACCGAGTGAATAGGCGTTGTCGGCATGAAACATCGCGCGGTCGACAATCGCATCAGAGAGATCCGGTGAGTGGCCGCATAGGCCATGAATGGCAATATTTGCGCCTTGAATGATACCGTTGCGGTCGGCACTCAATTGATAGCCTTGATAGAAAGGGTGGCGTTTGCCTGTTGCTGTCATATCGAGCGCGCGCGGCAAGCGCAGCTTGACCGCTTGTCGAGTGTAGTACGCACCCAGTGAGGCTAAGCATGCCCATTGCGCCGCTTGGCTCTCCTTACCGCCAAATCCACCGCCCATGCGGCGCATATCAACGGTGACGCGGTTGAAATCGAGACCGAGTACTTCGGCAATGAGCTTTTGTACTTCAGAGGGATGTTGAGTGGAACATTGAACAAAAATGCCACCCTCTTCAGTCAGGTGTGCCAAGCTGACTTGACCTTCTAAGTAAAAATGCTCTTGGCCGCCCACATGCAGTTCGCCATTAATCACCACATCCGCGCCTTGCTGCCAGTCGCGCGCTTTACTTGGGCCCATTTGATGCACCGGCAGAAGTGGCGCTTGGCCAACTGCGTCTTGATGGTGGAGTATCACTCGGTCATCGACCTGATACTCCACCTCAGCGAGTGAGGCGGCGCGCCATGCTTGTTGGTGGCTACGTGCCAGCACTAATGCGATGGGCTGGCCGTGGAAATGAATGTGTTGGTCAATTGTCAGCAGTGGATCGCCGGGAAAAATCGCACCGATGTCTTTATGCGCAGGGAGGTCGTGCTCACTCAGCACGGCGACGACACCATCCGCCGCGCGAACGCGTTCAACGTCCAAACGTGCGATTCGGCCTTTGCTGACGCTACTGGTGATCACTGCCGCATGCAAGCAGCCCGCTGGCGTGGGGTAGTCGTCGACGAAACGGGCTTCGCCACTGACTTGTCGGTCGGCGCTTTCATGCTTGACGGAGCGGCCAACAATCTTGGATGGCTGTCTGTTTTGAGCCTCTTCAAGTACGGTTAATTTACGCATGGTGCACCAACCTCACCTCAATGTGTTGTGTTTGCAGATAGAAACGTTTGAGCAGGTTTTGCACTAACTTAACTCGATATTGCGCGCTGCCACGGACATCGGACAGCGGGCGGATTACCTCAGGAACCTTGTCTTGCGCCGCATGGACGATGGGCAGGCTCAGAGGACGCCCGACAAAGACTTTCTCAAGTTCGTGGAGGCGCACCGATTTTGCGGCGACTCCGCCAGCGGAAATGATGCAATTCTTGACGCGCTGGTCGCTATCTATCGTCATATTGATGCCTAGGGTGACCGTGGCGATGTCGTCTTCATAGCGTTTGCTTATCTTGTATATCGCGTGATGTTGATTGGGCGCGAGTCTGGGTAGGTGAATCGCACTGATCCATTGATGGTCGCCCAATAAGGTTTCACGGTAGCCCGTGATGTAGTCCTCGGGGGCAAACAGCGTTTTCGTCACGCCATCATCCACTTCGATACGTCCGTTGAGGCTCATCAACAAAGGAGCAATATCGCCAATCGGTGAGGCGTGGCCTAAGCTACCGCCAAGCGTTGCGCGGTGGCGAATGGTTAAACTGCCCAGTCTTTCAATCACCTCATCGGCACTGGAGAAATGCTCGCGTGCAAAGGCGTGTACGCGGTCCATCGGCACCGCAGCACCGATACGCCAACCAGAGGTGGTCTCTGTGATGGTAAGAAGATCATCGACGTGAGAGATGTCGATCAGTTCAGGTAGTGAGCGACCTTGTTGGGTGACTTCCAATGAGAGGTCTGTGCCACCGGCAATCAGTTTAGCGCTCGGCATTTGGGATTTGGCTTGCGCCAGTTCAAGGCGCGTTTTTGGTCTGGCGTAGTGATGGCAAGCGGCGTCATCGACACTGGCCATCCAGGTTTTCACTGAGCTGGTGTCTTGCTCCAGCGGATCGTCGATTGACTGGCTTGCGATGGTGTTGGCGACCTCGATCAACGGGCCGTAGCCAGTACAGCGACACAAATTTCCTGCGAGGTAGTCACTCGGGTTTGACACTGTCTGTTTTTGCTTTGATAGTGCGTAAAGGGACATCACAATCCCAGGCGTGCAGAAACCGCACTGGGTGCCATTTTTGTCCACCACCGCTTGTTGCACCGGATGCAAGGCTTGCGCTTGTTTGAGGTGTTCGACGGTAATGACTTGCTTGCCATGCAGCGCGTGAACGGGGGTGATACAGGCATTGATTTGTTTGTAGCTCAGTTCGCCGTTTGGGTCTGGTTCCACCATTACAACAGTGCATGCGCCGCAATCACCGCTGGCACAGCCCTCTTTTGAGCCGGTCAGTTGTTTGTGTTCGCGTAGGTAGTTAAGCAACATGGTGTCGGCGTCGAGGGACGCAATCTTAACAACCTCACGATTGATCATGAGCTCCAACATAACTTCCTCTGTTCTTATTATCTTGTCCAACTGGTCAACTATTTAGGTAAAAAAAGGCTCGCACCCGTGAGCGAGATGCGAGCCTAGATAGGTTTAGTTAGGAATTTTTGCGTCGATACCTTCGACGTACCAGTTAACGCCCGCAAGCTCTTTGTCATTGAGGGTGTATCCCGCTGCAATGACTTCATTGCCTTGGTTATCTTTCATCGGGCCGGTAAACGGATGGAACTCACCCGATTTGATCTTCGCCTCGGTTTCGGCGATGGCGTCTTTTATCTCAGCTGGCAGGTCTGGATTGATCGAGACAATTTGCAGCAACTCATCTTTTAGACCACCCCAGTAGTCTTGTGGTGCCCAAGTGCCATCCATTGTTCCCTGTACCGTTTTAATGTAATGCGGTGCCCAGTTATCTCGTACCGAGAACATGTGGGCTTTTGGCGCGAAGTGGCTCATGTCGGAAGCTTGTCCAATCCCCATCACACCGCGTTTTTCCGCGGCAATCAGAGGCGCTGGGCTGTCGGTGTGTTGAATAATGATGTCTACGCCTTGGTCGATGAGCGCGTTCGCGGCGTCAGACTCTTTGCCTGGATCGTACCAAGTGTTGACCCAAACAATTTTCAGTTTCACATCGGGATTGACACTTTTCGCACCAAGATAGACTGAGTTAATGTCGCGGATCACTTCCGGAATAGGGAAAGACGCGATGTAACCAAGGGTATTGCTCTTTGTCGCCATGCCCGCAGCAACACCAGACACATAACGGCCCTCATAGGTACGAAGGGTGTAGGTGCCAAGGTTTTTGGCCATCTTGTAGCCTGTGGCGTGTTCAAAGGTGATGTTTGGGAAACGTTTGGCGACTTTCAGTGTTGGGTTCATAAAACCAAACGAGGTGGTAAAGATGACATCGTTGCCTGATTTCGCCAACTGAGTGATCACGCGCTCAGCATCCGCCCCTTCGGGTACGTTTTCGACAAAGGTGGTTTTCACCTTTCCAGCGAAATGTTTTTCCATCTCAATGCGGCCTTGGTCGTGCTCATAGCTCCAGCCATGATCGCCGACGGGACCCACATAGACGAAGCCGACTTTGACTTCATCTTCTGCAAGCGTTGAAGCTGAGAGCATCGAGGTCACTGATAAGGCCACCGCTGTCATCCACTGATTCATTTTCATGAAATTCTCCGTTTTCATTTTTGGTTTGAGTAGTAAGAACCTAAGCTGAAACTGATTCTTATTTATCTGCATAGCAAAAACTTGACCAATTGGTCGTATTTTTAGCCGAAGGGTGAAAATAATCGCGCAACGCCCGTCAAATCTGGTGTGGGGTGAGGTTTACGTGCTTCTTGGTTTAGAGGGATTTGAGTGATGCGCGTGGTGGATGAGGGCGGTGTGATTCATTGTTGTGCGAAATGATAGTGCCCGTGCACCGTTTTAATGCACGGACGCTATCACCACAACCATAAGAACAATCAATGGCGTTTGGGATCAAACGGTTTACCAAGGCTCATTGGTGTTGCCAATTTTTGGCGCAACTCGTTGGAACTGAGTAATACCATCACAACGATAGTGGCGACGTAGGGGGTCATGGCTAATAAGTTGGGCGAGATGTCCAAGCCGACCCCTTGCATCATTAAGTGCATAATCGACGTCAAGCCGAACAAGTAGGCACCAAGCATCAAGCGGCCCACTTTCCATGAAGCGAAGACCACCAGAGCCAACGCAATCCAGCCTCGACCTGCTGTCATGTTCTCCATCCACATTGGGGTATAGGCTAAAGACATGTAGGCGCCCGCCAGTCCTGCAAGTGCGCCGCCCAGTAGCGTGACAAGGTAGCGCACCTTGATCACTTCAATGCCAAGGGCATTGGCCGAATGCGGGTTCTCACCGACAGCGCGGATCACCAACCCAGCGCGCGTCCGACTGAGCACCCAAGCGCTGATACCGACGAGCGCAAAGCTGGCGTAAACCAATAGATCATGTTGAAAAAGCAGCGGCCCAACAAAAGGCAGATCGCTAAGCAGCGGAATTGCTATCGGTTGAAAGCCTTCAAGGGTGGAACCCACTAAACTGCCACCGAGGAAGGCGCTCAAACCAGTACCAAAAATGGTCAGCGCTAAGCCTGTCGCGACTTGGTTGGCACTCAGGCTGAGTGTCAGTACACCAAAAATAAAAGCCATCGTCATACCTGCGACCATAGCGAGGAGAACGCCCATCGCGAGGCTGCCGGTGAAATACGCGCCGGCAAAGCCCGCCATGGCGCCCATCAGCATCATGCCTTCTTGGCCCAAGTTCAGTACGCCGGTTTTTTCGCAAATCAGTTCACCAAGGGCGATGATGAGTAGCGGCGTGCCGGTTTTTAATGCTGCTATGAGCAGCGATTGGATAAGTAGTGCGTCCATTAGGCGGCTCCTTGGTTGTCAATTGGGTTAGTTTGAGTGCGGGCGAACAGCGGTTTCACCATCACCAAGCGATAGTTGATTAAAAAGTCGCACGCAAGGAGGAAGAACAGCAAGGTGCCTTGGAATAGGCCTGTTACCGCGGTAGGTAAGCCCAACTCAATTTGCGCGAGATCGCTCCCCATGTAGAGCACACCCATAAACAAAGCCGCAATTACCACACTAATAGGATTTAAGCGCCCAAGGTACGCAACGATGATCGCGGCGTACCCATAGCCCGGAGAGACAGACGGGATCAGTTGCCCTATGGGCCCCGTCACTTCCGCCGCCCCAGCAAAGCCCGCAAGTGCCCCCGCGAGAAGCATCACGCCCCAGACGAGTTTCTTTTCTGAAAAACCGGCGTATTTAGCCGCTGCCTTGGCCTCACCTAACACACGCAGTTGGTAGCCGGGTAAGGTTCGAAACAAAGCAAATCCCGCGAGCAGCGCAATACCAATGGCGATGACGATCGCCATCGAAGCTCGGCCGGATTCAAATAGCGGGCTTAGCATTACTGAATCGGCAAACATCACGGACTCTGGGAAACCAAACCCTTGCGGGTCTCTTAGCGGGCCATGTACTGCCCAGAGCAAAATATAGAGACCGACATAGTTGAGCATGATGGTGGTTAAAATGATGTTGGTGTGAAAACGTCGGTAGAGCAGGGTGGGGATGGCCGCCCAACCCGCGCCAGCCGCAACACCAGCACCGATGGCGAGTACTAGAGCAAGTGGACCTGATTGTTCGGTGGCGCTGATGGCAACCGCACTTGCTGCTACTGCGCCAATCAGCAGTTGGCCTTCAGCGCCAATATTCCAAATATTGGCGCGATAGCAGAGCGCCAAACCGACCGCGCAGAGCATTAACGGCGTGGATTTCACTAACAACTCGCCGAGGTTATAACTGTCCTCGAAGGGCATAATGACAAACACTTCAAAGGCGCGAACCGGACTGACATCCAGCCAGACAAACAGCAGGCTCGATAGCGCAAGCGTCAACGTTATCGCAATGAACGGCGACAGCCACATCATCCACTGTGAGCTTTCTAATCTGGGTTCCACTTTAACCATGACTCACCCCCTGTGATTCGCTGCTTGCGCCTTGGTGGGAAGATGGCGATAAAAAGCCACCCGCGATCCATTCACCCAGTTGATCGATAGAGGTCTCGTCGGTTTTTACGGCCGGAGAGACATGCCCTTCATAGATGGCGGCGAGGCGGTCACAGATCATAAAGAGTTCATCAATATCTTCTGATACCACCAACACCGCAGCCCCTTGGTCACGCAGTGCAATCAGTTGGCGATGGATGGCGCTGGCTGCGCCAATATCCACGCCCCAGGTCGGGTGAGCGCAAATCAGTAACGTCGGGGATTGAGCGATTTCTCGTCCCATGATGAATTTTTGCAGATTGCCGCCAGAGAGGCTTTTTGCTTGCGATTGCTCATTGCGACACTTGACCTGATTATCTTGGATCAACTGCTTGGCGAGTTGTTTGAGTTTGGGAAACTGAATCAAGCTCTTGTGATTTAAGCGGTCGGCGTGAGTCAGTAGCGTGTTCTCTTCCAAACTCATCTCTGGTACTGCGCCTTGACCAAGCCGGTTAGCTGGTACATAGGCAAGACCGCGTTTGCGTCTTTGCCCGGCATCAAGATGCCCAATCGCTTCCTCTTGCCACAGGATGCTGCGCTTACTGGCTCGGGTATCTTCGCCGCTAAGCGCCGCTAGCAGCTCTTCTTGACCGTTTCCCGCCACTCCGGCGAGGCCAAAGATCTCGCCTGCATTAAGGCGAAGAGCGACGTCTTTTAATGCGCAGCCAAACGGGTGAGAGGCCTCGAGTGACAAGCCTTTAGTGTGCAGGACAGGGGCGCTGCCTTGCACTTTGTCATAGTGCTCTGAGAGGGGCGCATGCTCTCCAACCATCATCCTGGCAATGCTGTTGGGCGTTTCTTGGCTAGGGTCGCACTCACCGGTCACTTTTCCGCCGCGTAGAATGACGGCTCGGTGGCATAAGGCGGTCACCTCTTTGAGCTTGTGGCTGATAAATAAAATGGCGCAGCCTTCTAAGGCAAGTTGGTTGAGCACCGCAAACAATCCTTCGATCTCTTGCGGCGCAAGTACTGAAGTCGGTTCATCGAGGATCAATAGCTTCACGTTTTGAATCAAGCAGCGCAATATTTCAACACGCTGTCGTTCACCAATACTCAGGCTATGGACGTAACGATCGGGGTCAACATGGAGCTGATATTGAAGACTTTTGTCGATGATCGTCTGTCTGAGGTTGTCAATGGTCGCCAGAAAGGCTTTATCCAATCCCAGCTCGATGTTTTCTAACACAGTGAGCGTCTCAAACACGGAAAAGTGTTGAAATACCATGCCGATCCCCATCTCTCTTGCTTGGGTCGGTGAGGCAATCGTGACTTCATGATTGTTCCATAATATCGCACCGGATGTGGGCGTGTTTACGCCGTAAATCATCTTCACTAGGGTCGATTTCCCAGCGCCGTTTTCTCCAAGTAGGGCGAGAATCTCGCCACTATGGAGTTTTAAGTTCACTTTGTCATTTGCGACGACCCCCGGAAACACCTTTGACAGGTTCCAGAGTTCGAGAAGCGGTGCTGTCATGTTGAGCCAAGTCCTTTTGGTTTTTTTGAATGGTATTGATGGGCTAAATGCAAAAAGCTGACCAATTGTTCAAGCCAACGTTGGGCAAGGCTCGCGATCCATACGGTGGCAATCGATGAACTAAATCAGTGCGCATGCCTGCTCTTGGTGCAGATTCACAGGCTTGACAAGGCAATGAAATCGGGTGATTACTGTAAAAAGAGTCAGAACAAGACAAGGAGTCATTTTGAACGTCCAACTTGGTAAGGAAAAGCGCGCATCCTCGGGCGAAATCCGCAGGCGCAACGAACAGTTGATCTTGCAAGCCGCCGCCGATGAGTTTGTTAAGCACGGTTACAAAGGCACGTCGATACAAGCCATTGCAGACAGAGTGTCGCTGCCCAAAGCGAACATCCTCTATTATTTTAAATCCAAGTCAGGACTGTATAAGGCGCTACTGCAAGATATTCTAAACCTTTGGAATGATGGCTTTTCCGAAGATGCCATTCAGCGCGATCCACAAGAGGTATTGCGGCGATATATCGTAGGCAAAATGCGTTACAGCCGCAGTCATCCGCAAGAGTCGAAAATTTTTGCCCAAGAGATCATCCAAGGGGCCCCCAACATTCGTGCGGCGATCCAATTTCCGGTTGTGGAGTGGAGCAGTGGCAAGGCAACCGTGATCAGCGCCTGGGCCGAGCGGGGGCTCATTCGTTCAGTTGACCCATACCATTTGCTGTTTCTTATTTGGGGCGCGACGCAATTTTATGCCGACTTTGAAAGTGAGATTGAACTCATTAAAGGGGCTCAGCTCTCCGATGAGGAGTATCAGCACGCACAAGAGTTTGTGGTCGATATGGTCCTGCGCGGCCTACAACCGGATCCGGTCAATAAAACCCAATAGGCAGATAAAAATCGAGCTCAAAATGTTCACTTTTGTTGGTGAAATGGTTATCGAAATAGTGCACGTAAGCTGGGGTAGAACCGAGCTTAAACCCTGACTGTGGCAGCCAACGTTCCAACACTTGACTGATTTGTGGTAGCAACTCCCCATACACGCCGGTCAATCGAAACACGGCGTGTAACCCACCTGGAATCACCAACTGATTAACCAAACTGCGTACCTTGATCGGTTTATCGATTTCAATACACGCCACATAGCGGCACTCGTCCAATTCTACCCAAGCGGGGTTGGAGTGGTGCAGGCCAAACTGTACGCTGGCGTCCCGCTGCTCTGAAAGCGCCCATGCATTGAGTACTGTCCACGCTTTTTTGATGGAACGGTTGTAGCCAGTATGGCGGATATAGGCCGCAAAGCGCTCAGGCACCTGTCTGATTTGAGGCTCTGGTAACGGCTTATTGGCGGTGCGATGGTAGCCTGCTGCGATTTCAGGGTCTTTTAAATAGGGTTTGTCACCTGCGCGTAGATCTTGCTGACGCCACTCCCCCGGAGAGGCAGAAAACGTCGCTTTGAACGCTCGGCTAAACGACGAGACCGATTGAAATCCACAGCGCGCCGCGATGTCTGCCACTGAGGAGCCTTGGTCAAACATCAACTGGTTGGCGGCATACTCCATGCGGGTGCGACGAATGTACTTGTGTAGCGATTCGCCGACAACCTGTTTAAACACGCGATGAAAGTGCTGTTCAGAATAGGCGGCGACGTTGGCAAGCGCTTTGCCGGGAAGATCGCGGCTGATGTCTTTGTGGATGTAATACAGCACATCGTTGATACGGGACAGGTGTTGGGCCATGGTTTGAGAAAAATCGCATAAATGGACATGTTGATAAGCATAAATGGACAGCGCAAAATGTGCAACGACAGGTAATATCGAACGCCATAACAGAATATTTCACTGCTCTCACTTGCCGTAAGTGAACAGCCTTTGATTAGGCGCAGCCAAGTGGTTGCGCTGCGAGTTTGAAACGCACAGGGTCCGATATGCACATTGCCAAGTCATTAGCCAACACGCCTTCTTCTTACATTCGCGAAATTCTTGCTGCTGCCTCAGACAAGAGTGTGATTTCGCTTGCGGGCGGTTTGCCCGATGAACAAACCTTTCCTATTGAATTGATGCGACCGACGCTAGAGAGTTTGCACCTGCAACCTGACGTGTTTCAGTACGGTGCCACGGCAGGTTACGGGCCTTTGCTCGACTATTTAACCGATCACTACGATTTACCGTCCTCACACAGCGCGATGGTCACCACCGGATCGCAGCAAGGGCTGGATCTGATTGCGCGTGCCTACATTGACCCGCAAGACACAGTGGTGATGGAAGCACCAAGTTACCTCGGAGCGATGCAAGTTTTTGGGTTAGTGGAAGCGAATATCGTCACAGTGTCACAGACAGAGCAGGGGCCAGACTTGGCGCAGCTTGAGCAGGTTTTCCAAACTCAGCAACCGAAAATGTTCTACGCCGTACCGGATTTTCACAACCCAACGGGGGTGTGTTGGTCACTCGATACGCGCGAACGCGTTGGTCAGTTGTGCGAGCAGTATCAAGTTACCTTGATTGAAGACGCGCCGTATCGTGAACTGCGTTTTGCGGGTATGGCACTGCCGATGGTGTCAACGTTCTGCCCGCAACACTCGATTGTGTTGCGCTCCTTCTCCAAAATCGCCTCACCGGGTCTGCGTGTAGGGGTTGTGACTGGCAATACCCCCTTCTTAGCGCCACTGATCAAAATTAAACAAGGCGCCGATTTGCACTCTAGCGTACCGATGCAAGCGGTACTACTTGGTCTGGTGCAAAACCCTGCGTTCAGTCAGCACATTGAGACGATTCGCACCTTGTACCAAGCGCGTTATCAGAGTTTATACCGTTCTCTTAAAGCCTCACTGCCTGCTGGCTGTGATGTGCGCCCAGTCGAGGGCGGAATGTTCGTCTGGCTCACCTTACCGGAGTGCGACAGCTTTAAGCTCGCCACCCAACTGCTTGAAAATAAAGTGGCGGTGGTCCCAAGTAGCGTATTTTACCCCGCCGGCGCGAAGGCTTCCCCAGCACTGAGACTTAACTTCACCAATGCAACCGAACAAGAGTTGACCATCGCCGTCGAGCGTTTGGTTGCTGGCCTCAGCGATATACTCAGTTAACTCCGCACGCATGTCGCCTGATCGGACTGTGGCGGGTGACGTATCATCAAACATGACCCACTCATAAGATGATACGAGCCCACAGGCGACATGCACAAAAAACTGACCCTTCCCGAAAAAATCTGCCCCATCTGCCATAGACCGTTCCAGTGGCGCAAAAAGTGGCAACGCTGCTGGGATGACGTGAAATATTGCTCTGCGCGCTGCCGACGAGAAAAGTTTCGGCGCGACCAATAAGTGGACAGGCTCTTTAACAGCGTGTCATTTTTAGCTTTCTTCGTCGAAGGTTGAGACCGAAAAAAATGCCCCGCTATCACTAGCGGGGCATCGTTTATCACAGCTGAATCCGTCGTTAACCGATCAGTGTTTTCGCAGTTTTCACCACGTTTTCTGTCGTGAAGCCGAACATTTTGAACAGTTCGCCCGCTGGCGCGGATTCACCGAATGTGGTCATGCCGATGATCTTGCCGCCGAAGCCCACATACTTGTACCAGAAGTCAGCAATGCCCGCTTCGATGGCGATACGAGCGGTCACATCTGATGGCAGTACGGATTCACGGTAAGCGGCGTCTTGTTTGTCAAAGGCATCGGTTGATGGCATTGAAACAACACGCACTTTCTTCCCTTCCGCAGTGAGCTCAGCCGCAGCGTTAACCGCCAGCTCAACTTCAGAACCTGTCGCGATAAGGATAAGTTCTGGCTTACCTGCACAATCTTTCAGGATGTAACCACCGCGAGCGATGTTAGCTACTTGCTCTTCGCTACGCTCTTGCTGTGCAAGGTTTTGACGAGAGAAGATGAGCGACGTTGGACCGTCTTTACGCTCAATAGCTAGCTTCCAAGCGACCGCAGATTCAACTTGGTCACATGGGCGCCATGTGCTCATGTTTGGCGTGAGACGTAGCGATGCCATTTGTTCAACCGGTTGGTGAGTCGGACCATCTTCGCCAAGGCCGATAGAGTCGTGCGTGTACACTTGGATGTTCTGAACTTTCATCAGAGCCGCCATGCGCATTGCGTTACGAGCGTATTCCATGAACATTAGGAAAGTTGCGCCGTATGGTACGAAACCACCGTGCAGAGCGATACCGTTCATGATCGCTGTCATACCGAATTCACGTACACCGTAGTGGATGTAGTTACCCGACGCATCTTCCGCAGAAACTGACTTAGATCCAGACCACATGGTGAGGTTAGAAGGCGCAAGGTCAGCAGAGCCGCCTAGGAATTCAGGTAGCATAGCGCCGAACGCTTCTAGCGCATTTTGAGACGCTTTACGTGATGCGATGTTTGCAGGGTTCGCTTGAAGGTCAGCGATGATGGCGCTGGCTTTTTCTTCCCACTCGGTAGGTAGGTCGCCGTTTACGCGGCGTTTGAATTCTGCTGCAAGCTCTGGATATGCTGCTTCATAAGCTGCAAGTTTCTCGTTCCACGCTGCTTCCTTAGCTGCGCCTGCTTCTTTCGCGTCCCACTGCGCGTAGACATCTTGCGGAATTTCAAAAGGACCGTGCTCCCAACCTAGCTGTTTACGTGTCGCTGCAATTTCTTCAGCGCCGAGTGGTGCACCGTGACAGTCGTGAGAACCCGACTTGTTCGGTGAACCAAAACCGATAATGGTTTTCGTACAGATTAGAGTAGGGCGAGGGTCTGCTTTCGCCGCGATGATAGCGGCGTTGATCGCTTCAGGATCGTGACCGTCTATCGCTGGGATGACGTGCCAGCCGTAGGCTTCAAAACGCTTCGGCGTATCGTCAGAGAACCAACCTTCAACGTGACCATCGATAGAGATGCCGTTGTCATCCCAGAACGCGATCAGCTTACCAAGGCCTAGCGTACCCGCGAGAGAACAGGCTTCGTGAGAGATGCCTTCCATCAGACAGCCATCACCCATGAATGCGTAGGTGAAGTGGTCAACGATGTCATGACCCGGTTTGTTAAATTGCGCTGCGAGCGTTTTTTCCGCTAGCGCCATACCGACCGCGTTAGTGATACCTTGGCCAAGTGGGCCAGTGGTGGTCTCGATACCCGGAGCGTAGCCATACTCTGGGTGGCCAGGGGTTTTAGAGTGCAGTTGACGGAAATTTTTCAGGTCGTCAATCGATAGCTCGTAGCCGCTAAGGTGCAACAATGAGTAAATCAGCATAGAGCCGTGGCCGTTTGAAAGCACAAAACGGTCGCGGTCAGCCCACTCTGGGTTTGAAGGGTTGTGGTTGAGGTGAGAGCGCCACAGCACCTCAGCGATGTCTGCCATACCCATAGGTGCGCCCGGGTGACCTGAGTTGGCTTGTTGTACGCCGTCCATGCTTAGCGCACGAATGGCATTGGCTAAATATTTGCGATCCATAATAAATACCGACTATTAGATGGTTTCTTAAAAAGATGTGAAGAGGGGAACGCAAACGTTCCCCTTTTTAAATTTTGTTGATTAAAGTTTCGCTTCAATCATGGCTTCAAGTTTGCCTTGGTCGACAGCGAAGTTGCGGATACCTTCTGCCAACTTCTCAACCGCCATTGGGTCTTGGTTGTGCTCCCATAGGAACTCGGCGTGTGTCATTGGTGCTGGACGCTCAGCGGCGCCTTTAGAGTCAACCAGCTTCTCAACCACTTCACCTTCAGCTGCTTCTAGCTCAGCAAGAAGAGCAGGTGCGATAGTGAGACGGTCACAGCCAGCGAGTTCTAGGATTTCGCCGATGTTACGGAAGCTTGCGCCCATAACGACGGTGTTGTAACCGTACTCTTTGTAGTAGTTGTAGATCTTAGTGACAGAAAGTACGCCTGGATCTTCTTGAGCTTCAAAGTCACGGCCTTCTTTCGCCTTGTACCAGTCCATAATGCGGCCAACGAATGGCGAGATGAGGAATACGCCCGCTTCAGCACACGCACGAGCCTGAGCGAAAGAGAAGAGAAGCGTTAGGTTACAGTTGATGCCTTCTTTCTCTAGGATTTCTGCTGCGCGGATACCTTCCCACGTAGAAGCCAGTTTGATCAGGATGCGATCGTTGGTGATGCCTGCATCATTGTACATTTTCACCAGTTGGCGTGCTTTCGCGACACTGCCTTCGGTGTCGTAAGAGAGGCGAGCATCCACTTCGGTAGAGATACGGCCTGGAATGGTTTTTAGGATCTCTTTACCGATGTTAACAGCCAACATGTCGCAGGTGTCTTGAACTTGTTGTGCTTTGTCGCTGCTTTGAGATTTTGCATAGGCAATCGCGTCATCGATAAGAGGGGCATACTCAGCAATTTGTGCCGCTTTAAGAATCAAAGATGGGTTCGTAGTGGCGTCTTCTGGTTGGTATTTTTTTATCGCTTCAAGTTCACCAGTGTCAGCGACGACGGTTGTCAGTTTACGAAGTTGTGCGAGTTTGTTGCTCATTTCGATCATCCTATTTCTTGGGTGTCCACATCCGTACCTAAGATGTGTGCGGTGCATTGGCAAGCGAGTGCGCGGATCGTCTTATGAATTTGATGCGTTAGTGTCATAAAAAGGCGAACCACGACCACAATGTTTCCAGCGTCTGAGCAGTTGTTGTGAACATTTGCTCTAACGTTGAGTAAATGATGGGTCCATAATTATCTGATCTGGGGTTAAAGTCAATGATAGATCCTGATGTTCAGTGAGCTTTATCAAGCTTTATTTGTCTTGGCATGACGCCAAAAATTGATGAAACGTTTGCGCAGCCAAAGCTAGCAAGAACACTGGGTTGAACTGGATCAAAATTCTTGTGAGAAAATGTATCGGCTGTGAGCAAATGTTGGTATTTGATAGCTGGGTGACATATGCTACGAGCTTGAGCGTTTGTTACAGACGGATATCCATTCCATCTAACTCGGTAAGTCCTGATTGAATCGCAAGGACAGTAAAGGTGAAGTATGAGTAAAACACAGCAAGAGGTCTCGGTTGATAGCACCGATTTATTGACAGAAATCTCGGTGGCTTACTATCAAGATGGGGCAACCCAGGAAGAAATATCCAAAAAATTTGCAGTCTCGCGTGCCAAAGTCGGGCGGATGTTAAAGCAGGCCCGTGATGAGGGTATCGTTGAAATTACCGTCAAATATCATCCAGTGTTCAGCGCCAAAATTGAGCAACGCTTGATTGAGCGCTTTGGCGTAAAGCGCGCACTCGTCGCGCTCGATCAGCCCAGTGAAGAGTTGCAGCGCCAGCAAGTAGCGGGGTTGGTCTCGCGCTATATGGCGAGCACGTTACAAAATGGCACTGTGGTGACGGTCGGGCAAGGGCGCAACGTCTCTGCGGTAGCTCACCATGTCGGTGTGATCCCACAACGCGAGGTGAAATTTGTTTGTGGGATTGGCGGTATACACCCGCGCGGTGGGATGTTTAATGCTGACCACATTTGCCGTCAGTTTGCCAAAAGTTATGGCGGCAGTTCAGAAACCCTCTACGCCCCCGCTTATGCAGAGAACCGCGAACAAAAACTGGCGTTTATGCAAAACGGTACGGTAAAACAGACGTTAGATCTCGCGCGCAAAGCCGATGTCGCCCTAGTGGGCATTGGTGACATGAGTGAAAACAGCTATATGGTCGATTTGGGCTGGTTCAGTGCGGAAGAAGTTGTCCAGGCGCGTATGCAGCAGGGGATCGTCGGTGATTTTGCTGGCTATGACTTTTTTGACATCCACGGCGTGAGCGCGACCACAGTGATGAGCGACAGGGTGATAGGGCTGGGCATCGAAGAATTTAGGCCTATCTCGCAGGTGATCGCCATAGCGGCAGAAAACAGTAAGCCTTTGGCTCTGCTGGGCGCATTGCGAACCGGCGTTATCGATGTTATCGCGACCAGTGTCAGCAATGCTTTGACCGTATTGAACTTGGATGAACAAATGAACCCAGCGGGGGATTCAAACTAGCACCACCGCGTCAGGGCGCGGTGGTGTTTTAGGTGTTTGTGAACTGGATTAAGCGGTCTTAAACCGTTTTATTTGCATGTCGAGGTATTGCGCCACTTCTGCCAGTTCAGTGGCGGAAATCGCAATGTGTTTGATGGTTTCGCTATTATCTCGAGTGATGTTGGCGGTTTCAGTGATGTTTTCGCTCACAGAATTGGTGACCATGCACTGCTCTTCGACCGCCGCGGCAATTTGCAGGTTTGAGTCTTCGAGTTCACCGATGGTGCCATGAATAGCATTGAGCTTACCGGAGGTGACCTGCGCTTGGGTGTTGACGTGTGTGACTTTATCGTGGCTCGAATCGATGGATTTGCGAGCCGATTCAGCGCCAGATTGCAATTCACGAATCATGGTCTCGATCTGGCCCGTTGCATCTTGAGTGCGTTTGGCAAGTGTTCTTACCTCATCAGCCACGACAGCAAAACCACGTCCTTGCTCACCAGCACGAGCCGCTTCAATCGCTGCGTTCAGGGCGAGTAAGTTGGTTTGTTCGGCAACGCCGTGAATCACTTCCAATATCGAGCCGATGTTCATGGATTGATCATAAAGCGCGAGGACTTGCTCAGAGCCAATAGACATGGCTTCATCGGCGCTTTCAATGGCTTGCAACGTTTTCTCAACGTCACCTAGGGTTTCACTGATGTCTTGACCCGCGCGCTGAGTGAAACTGGCTCCGTCTGTGGCGCTTTGCGATATTTCAGTCGTGCTGGTGGAAAGCTGCTGCACGGCGGAGGCAATTTGATCCATTTCGGCGCGCAGACGATCCGCGGACTGGTCTGTGGTGTGCGTGATCGCCTGCAACTCTTCTGACATATGTCCGACTTTGATACACGAGTCCGCGACCGTTGCAACAATATCGCGCAGTGATTCAATGGTGTTACGCATATTGCGCAATAGCTGCGCAATCTCATCTTTACCTTTGACTTCGACCTCAATCGACAGGTCGCCCTCCGCAAGGGAGGTTGAGACCTCTTGCACCTTCATCAACCCTTGTCGAATCGCTCGCGTGATCATTACTGCGGCGGTGAGTGACACGACTATGGCGAGAAGCGTAAGAATCACGATCATTTCAATGGTTTGTGCTTTGTGTTCACTTAACACCTCAGTAAGGGTGACTTGCTGGTCCATCGATTCAAGCTTGATCGCTTCCAACTCATCAGAGATGGCTTCGCCCAGCTCAAGCATGCTCTTTTCTGCTTGGTGCTGAGTGTCTCTCAGGGTAATGACTTGCTCAAAACCTTGTTCATAGGCTTGGCGCTGTACAATGAACTCAGCGAGCAGCGCCTTATCCTGGCTAGAGGTAATGAGATCGGCGAAACGTTTTTCAAGCGCAGGGATTTCAGTTTGAAAATAGGCACGAATGGTCTCGATGGTTTCCGGCTTCTCTTTGTGAAGGTAATTGAGCACTTCGATATTAGCGAGTAAGAATTTCTCCATCACCATCGACGAGTAATACTCAATGTCGGCATCGCCGTTGCTGTGCGCAGATTCAATCATGGATTCGAGGTCGTACAGGGCCTTTTTCTCTAACGCCACCATGTCAACAAACACTTTTTGTTCCACTTGCTCGGCGGAGCGCTTAACCACATCAAACGCTTGATGGAATTGTTTTGCCTCGTCGAGCACCGCATTGAGGTGCTTGGTACGCAGTGGATCATCGGTGAGCTTCAAATCGTCTGAGATGATGCTGATCAATTTGTTGTAGCGTTGGTTGTAGATATCAAGTTGCTTGGGGGAGAGCGTGTTGGCGTATTGCAGGGCGCTTAAACGGACTTTGAGAAAATTGGCTTGTATCTCACCGGCCAGTGTCGTTTCTTTGGCAAGGTGACCGTACTGTTTGAAGTTTTGACTGGCGCCCGTCATACCCTGATAGCTGTACCAGCCTGATATGGCGAAAAATATCAAACAAGTGGCAAACGCAAGTCTCAGTTTGTTTGCGATCGTCAGGTTGATCATGCCGCTTCTCCGCTTTATTCCGTTAAACCTCAATTAAGCGTATACGCAAATAGGAGAAGCGCCATGTTTGACCAAATAAAACGTTAGTTTAGAAACGAATTACCTCTAAATAGTGAGTGGGTTAGCACTCGATAGGCAGGTCAGGGCGACTTCCCCATTCCGTCCATGATCCGTCATAGACCTGCAGCTGGCGATGGCCAAGCTCATACGCCGCGAGGGCTAAAATGCAAGCGGTGACGCCAGAGCCACAGCTGAATACTAACGGTTGGTTGTCATTGTGCGCGGCAAGGCGTGATGCAAATGCCGAAGCGAGAGCGTCACGGTCTTTCAGTTGCCCGTTGTCGATGAGTACAGAAAAAGGCAAGCATTGAGAGTGGGGAATATGACCACTACGTATCCCTTCTCTGGGTTCCGGTACTTGGGCATCAAATCGGGCTTGTGAGCGGGCGTCAAGTATAGTGGCGCTTTTTGCGTTGGCAAACTCTAGGACAGCATCCGCATGGATAAATCCATCTTGGCTACGTTGGCCTTGGAAGTTACCCAACTCTTTGGATTTATTGTGGGTTGGTTGCGTCGCATAACCTTGCGCTATCCAAGCAGGTAGGCCTCCGTTAAGCACATAGACCTGCTCGTGGCCCATGCTTTTTAGCATCCACCATGCACGCGGCGATGCGAAAGTGCCCGTGTTGTCGTACACCACAATCACACTGTCTTTGTTTAAACCCAATGCTTGGGCATGATGGTTAAAGGCGCTTTCACTTGGCATCATATGTGGCAAGCCATAACTTGGATCGTGAAAATCATCATCATAGTTAAAGCGCAGCGCGCCGGGGATCACCTCATCAAGCACTGGCGCAGGGGTATTGGGGATCTGGAATGAAATACTGGCATCCAATACCACCAGCTCTGGGCGATGAAGGTGCTCATGGAGCCAGTGGGCGTTAACGAGTGCTGACATTGATTTTCCTTATTCTTTTTCGGTGCTGATTTAGGTGCGCCTGTTAGATGTGATTTGAGTCTGGTCCAGGCAGGCGGTTACTGCTGTGAGCCGCAGACCTGACAATCAGGTTGTTTCATGAGTGCCATTTCACGCCAGTTGAGTGTCAGCGCGTCAAACATGAGGAGTTTACCTTCACAAGGCTGACCAAAATGGGTGATGACTTTGATCGCCTCGAGTGCCTGCATCGCGCCGATAATACCAACCACGGGAGACATAACGCCGGCCTCTACGCAGCTCAGCGCATTGGCGCCAAATAGCGCGCTTAGGCACTGGTAACACGGTTTACGCGCGTCTTGGTAAGTGAATACGCTCACTTGTCCTTCCATGCGGATCGCTGCGCCAGAAACAAGCGGGACTTTATGAGTAAAGCAAAGGCGGTTTAGCTGATTGCGTGTTTCTACGTTGTCACTGGCATCGATCACAAGAGAATGAACGCCAATCAGCTGTGAGAGACGAATGTCGTCCAAACGCGACTCGACGGTATGCACGACGACGTGCGGATTCAATTGACGTAGAGACTCCGCCGCAGATTGGACTTTTTTCTTGCCAATGTCTTGGTCATGATGGAGCACTTGGCGCTGAAGGTTCGACAGCTCAACCTCATCATCGTCAACCAAGGTCAAGGTACCGATGCCTGCGGCGGCGAGATATTGACTGGCCGCGCAGCCAAGGCCCCCGGCGCCCAGAATGAGCACAGAGGCCTCTTTGAGGGCTTCTTGACCGTCAAAATCAAAATCGCGCAAGATAATTTGGCGATTGTAACGGAGCATTTCTTGATCAGATAACATCACCAGGTTCCCCCTTATTAGTACAAGGTTGAATTGAAGAGCTGAATGTGAACGGTTTCGCCTTCGGCAACATTGCCCCGTTCGCGCTCCAAAATCACGAAACAGTTGGCGAGGCTCATAGAACGAAAGGCGCCTGAGCTCTGATTACCTGTCGTTTCAACCACAAATTGCCCGTTTTCGACTCGGTAGATCCCACGTTGATAATCGGTACGCCCCGGCGATTTTTTGAAGGCGGTGTGGGTCACGGCGGGAATCATTGGCGGCACCTGCCACTGCGTGTGTCCGGCTAATTTCGCCAACATGGGTTGCACCAGGACGTACATGGTCAAAACCGCAGAGACGGGGTTACCCGGCAGCCCACAAAACCACGCACTGGAGAGCTGACCAAACGCGAACGGTTTGCCCGGTTTGATCGCTAGCTTCCAAAAACCAATTTCGCCGAGCTGTTCGAGAATGTCTTTGGTGTAGTCCGCTTCACCGACACTGACGCCACCCGAGGTCACCACAACGTCAGCCAGTCTTTGCGCCTGTTCAAATGTCGCGGCCAGCGTTTCAGGGCAGTCGGGTACTATGCCTAAATCAATCGGCTCACAGCCAAAATTTTCAATCAGAGGTTTGATGCCATAGCGATTGCTGTCGTAGATTTGCCCGTCAAGTAGAGGTTCGCCGAGTGGCTTCAATTCATCCCCTGTGGAGAAAAACGCCACGCGAGGTTTACGTACCACTTCAACATGACTTATCCCCAAGGTTGCGATCATGGGAATATCGCGGGCAGTCAGTCTCGCCCCTTTGGGTAACACCACATCGCCTTGGCGAATATCATCGCCGGTCGGGCGAATATTGTTGTTGGGTTTGACATCGGTTTGCAGAAAGCGGATACCCTCATCACTCACTTCGGTATTTTCTTGCATGACCACGGCGTCGGCACCGTCAGGAATTTTTGCACCAGTCATGATGCGAATGCAGTTTCCTACCGGCCATTCACCTTCAAACGGTTGGCCTGCAAAAGATTTACCCGCCAGTGGCAAGATCGCTTGCTGAGACAAATCCGCACGCCTGATGGCATAGCCATCCATCGCAGAGTTATCAAAAGGCGGCACATTAATAGGCGAGAGAATATCTTGTGCGAGGACAAAACCGATCGCGTCGGCGAGCGGTAAGCGTAGGGTGGTTTGAATCGGCTTAATCGGCGATAGCATTTTTTCCATCGCTTCTTCAATGGGCATTAGGCCCGGTGCGTCACAGCATCCCATAGAGTAAATTCCGTTGTTTTGATTATTATTCGCCCCAAATAACCACAGGCGTTTAGGGTTGACGTAATGGTTGACACTCTACCATACAAAAAGCAGCACAAATCAATCCCCGTCAGTAAAATGTGGATGTAATTATTCAAAAATCCGAGTATCCTTGTCAGCCATCCGAAAGGGGTAAATATCCCGATTTGACGGCAGTTAGAGTATTAAGAGGAAGTCGAATGTCAGGTCTTAGCGAGTCCGCGAAGTTAGTAAAAGAGGCGCTAGAACGTCGAGGGTTAGAAACCCCGATGGTGCCCAACGAATTTAGCCGAGACGAAAAGAAGCAGAAGATCGAGCATCACATGCGTGAGATTCTCGCCCTGCTTGAGTTAGACCTAAGTGACGACAGTTTGGAAGAGACGCCGCATCGCATCGCCAAAATGTACGTGGATGAGATTTTCTCTGGCTTGGACTACGCCAACTTCCCTAAGATCACCGTGATTGAAAATAAGATGAACGTCAGTGAGATGGTCCGTGTTAAAGACATCACCGTGACGAGCACTTGTGAACACCACTTAGTGACGATCGATGGTCGTGCAGCGGTGGCGTACATCCCGCGCGGTAAAATCATCGGTTTGTCCAAAATTAACCGCATCGTGCGCTTTTTTGCTCAGCGCCCACAGGTCCAAGAGCGAATGACTCAGCAGATCTTGGTGGCCTTGCAAACCTTATTGGAGTCGGACGATGTCGCGGTAACGATTGATGCCACTCACTATTGTGTCAAATCTCGCGGCGTGATGGACGCGACCAGCGAAACCACCACCACGGCGTTGGGGGGGATTTTCAAATCGAACCCCGCGACCCGACATGAGTTTTTACACGGTATTCGATAAATCAGTAAAAGCCGCTTCTTGTGAAGCGGTTTTTCGTTTTACCCATTTTAAGCGTTACGAGCGCCGATCAAGCGTTTGTTACAGTCGCCACCGCGCGAACCCATATTGAAACAACAAGGACACCAGAGTGAACCTTTCATTTGACCAACTCAACCTCAAAACCGAACTCAAGCAGACCCTAGACTCGATGGGCTACACTGAGATGACGGCCATTCAGCAGCAGGCGTTGCCGCTTATTCTCGACGGGCAGGATGTCATTGGTCAGGGGAAGACGGGCTCTGGTAAAACCGCGACCTTTTCTCTTGGCGTACTGAACAATCTCAATGTGGGTCGTTTTCGTGTTCAATCATTGGTGTTGTGTCCTACTCGAGAGCTGGCTGACCAAGTGGCGACCGAGATCCGCACGCTGGCGCGAGGCATTCACAACATTAAGGTACTGACGTTGTGTGGCGGGATGCCAATGGGCCCTCAAATCGGTTCATTAGAGCATGGCGCGCATATATTGGTCGGTACGCCGGGGCGTTTGTTGGATCACCTCAGCAAAGGTCGTATCAATCTTGATGAGCTGAACACTCTCGTTTTAGACGAAGCGGACCGCATGCTAGACATGGGTTTTGAAGAGGCCATTGATGCCATTTTGGCTGAAGCGCCAACAGATCGTCAAACCTTGCTGTTTAGTGCAACTTTCCCAACCAACATCGACAGCTTAGCGCACAAAGTGATGCGCGAGCCTAAGATCGTTAAAGTCGAGTCGACCCACCAAAGCAGCACCATTAGTCAGCAGTTTTTCCAACTGGAGAGTACCGAGCAAAGAGACGATGCCCTGGAGGCATTGCTTCTGACGCATAAACCGGAATCGTCGGTGGTGTTTTGCAACACCAAGCGAGAAGTGCAAAACGTGACGGATGAGTTGTCTCAGCGCGGTTTTAGCGTGGTCGAGTTACACGGCGATATGGAACAGCGTGAACGTGAACAAGCCTTGACTCGCTTTGCCAACAAGAGCATTTCTATTTTGGTTGCCACCGATGTGGCGGCGCGCGGATTAGATGTCGATAACCTTGATGCGGTCGTTAACTTTGAGCTGTCACGTGATCCTGAAGTGCATGTTCACCGAATTGGCCGTACCGGTCGTGCGGGCGCAAAAGGGATCGCATTGAGCTTTTTCAGTGAAAAAGAGCAGTACCGCGTGGCGCGAATTGAAGAGTACATGGACATAGAGATCACGCCACAATCGGTGCCGGAAAAGCCGATGGAAAGACCTTATTACCCAGCGATGCAAACCATCCAAATCCTCGGCGGTAAGAAGCAAAAAGTGCGCGCTGGCGATATCTTGGGAGCGTTGACCAAAGAAGCGGGCATTGATGGCAGTAAGATTGGCAAAATCAACATCCTACCCATGGTGTCGTATGTTGCGGTGACGCATGATGCCGTCAAAACGGCACTAAAACAGCTGCAAACCGGCAAGATGAAAGGCCGCACCTTTAAAGCGCGTGTGATGAAATAAACGTCATTACACCCGATGGAAAGACAAAATAGCCAGCAATGACGCTGGCTATTTTTATATCAGCCTTCGAACAAATAGAGATAGTGCTCGTATCCCTGTTTAGCCATCTCCTCAAGCGGGATAAATTTCATTGCCGCTGAGTTCATGCAGTAGCGCAACCCTGTTGGCGCCGGCCCATCTTTAAAAACGTGACCTAGGTGAGAGTCAGCGAATCGACTGCGTACTTCCGTTCTTGGATAGATGAGCTTAAAGTCGGTTTTAGTGACAATGTGACTCTCATCGATCGGCTTGGTAAAGCTCGGCCAGCCTGTGCCCGATTTATATTTATCGGTTGATGAAAACAGCGGTTCACCAGTCACGATGTCCACATAGATACCTGCTTGTTTGTTGTCCCAATATTCGTTGTCAAATGGGCGCTCAGTCCCTTCCTCTTGGGTTACGTAGTATTGCAGATCGGTTAGGCGAGCTTTGAGTTCGTCATCGCTCGGTTTCACGTAGGTTTTCACCCCTGACGTTGAGCCACTGGCTTGACCGGAACTTTGGTCGATCATCTCACGTAGCGTCACTGGTTTTTCGTTGCGGTCTTCACCAAAAATCGAGTCCAGATATTGGTCGCGTCCAGAGGCGTAACGATAGTAGTTGTAACGCACTTTACTCTTTTTGTAGTAGTCCTGATGGTAGTCCTCGGCAGGCCAGAAGGTATCAAACGCAATGAGCTCCACTTTCAGTGGCTTTTTAAACACGCCTAACTTGTCCACATCGGCGAGGAATTGGCTGGCAATATCGCGCTGTTGTGAATTGTGATAGAAAATAGCGGGGCGATAGTGACGACCTCGGTCAACAAATGAGCCCTGGTCATCGGTAGGATCAATATGGCGCAGCAGCTGATCGAGCACTTGCTCATAGCTTACTTGAGAGGCATCAAAGGTCACCTGAATCACTTCGATATGCCCGGTTTTGCCTGAAGAGACTTGTTTATAGGTCGGATTGTCGAGTGTACCACCGGAATAGCCGGATACCACATCAATTACACCGTCTAATTTTTCCAGATCCGATTCCGTGCACCAGAAACATCCGCCGGCGAGCGTTGCGGTTTCTATCTGAGCGGCGCTCGTTGAGGGGCTATCTTCCGCGCTTTGTGTATGACCAAGAAAAGACGTCGCCACTGCCGCAATGGCAATAAGGGCTAAGGTCACGTGACTGTTCAGTTTCATATCAACCTCGTTGAATTTGACTATCTCTACACAAGACAGAGCCAGTAACGAAAAACTTTCACATAAAATCGTCTCCCTATACTCCTATTCCACCCCCAACGATCAAACTCTCTCCCACAACCCACAACCCTCAAACGCAAAAAAAGGCAGCCACGCTGCCTTTCCAAATTCCATAGTCACTGATTATTAATGTCGCTTAACCCAGAGCAGGGAGCCAACCTGCAGTGATGAGCACTTGCGCGCCGACAATGATAACCCCAGTCAGCCCACATAGGTTCAGCGCAATGTTGCCACCGATGACTTGATAGCCCGCGCTTTGATGAGTTTGTCTTGAGCGCTTCACCATCCATACTGGTAGGAATATCGCCAATACTGCCAAGGCTATCGCCGCGTAACCGAGCGCGATAATAAAGCCTTCAGGATAGAAAAGGGCAAAGCCCATCGGCGGCAAGAAGGTCACGACGCCGATGACCCAACGATTAGGTCGGCGCGTCGATGTCGTCAGCGAGTCGCCGAGGAACTCGAACAAGCCTAAACTGACACCGAGGAAGGAAGTCAGCAGTGCAAGGTCAGCAAACAGGCCGATGGTTTGCGCCAAGTTAGATTGATGGACTTGTTCGCCCAAAGTGCGAATGAGCGCGCTCAGGCCTTGGTTGTCCATCAGCGTACTTTGACTGACAACGCCTAGAGTCACCAACTGCCAAAATAGGTAAATCCCCAAGGGGATCGCCGAGCCAATCATAATCGCTCGGCGCAGTGAGGTCGTGTGGCCGTCCAAGTAATTCACAATGGCGGGAATACTGCCGTGAAAACCGAATGAGGTGAAAATCACGGGAATAGCGGCGATGATCAAACCTTGCTCAATCGGTAGGCTCAATAGGTAAGATTGTGTCACATTGGGTGCTAGGAAGGTCAGCACCAACGCCATCGCGAGCAGCTTCACGCTAAAGAGTACGCGATTGACTTTATCCACGGTGCTTGTGCCAATGGTCACCACGACGGCAACAATGAGTGTAAATACGATGGTGGCGATGGCAGGTGAGACCTCAATGGCGGCAATTTGCGTTATACGCTCACCAAACTGTGCGCCACCCCCTGCGATGTAAGCAGCGCAGAGTGCATAGAAGAGAAACATCATGGCAAAACTGGCGAGCCACTTGCCTCGCTTCCCGAGAAATTGCTCGGCCAATGTGTGCAGTGTCGCTTTGGCGTCGGCGTGTTGATGCAACTCGACCATCAATAGCGCGGTGTAAGCCATCAGTGCCCACAACACGAGCATGATGAGTAGAGAGATGGAAAATCCGATCCCAGCGGACGCAAGTGGCAGGGCAAGCATACCCGCACCTATGGTGGTACCAGCAATGATCAAAGTACTACCGAAAACCTTTGATTTAGACATGTATTAAATTCTTTACGTGTTATTGGTATTTGGTTAGAGGATAATGGTGTTAATAAGGGCAGAGTTAGTGCTTTATTTAACTTTATGGCGATTATGTTGGAGCTTTCCCTGGAGATCAAGAGAAATGTACAGATAAAACTCCATAGTTGTACATTATTATTTACGAGTGAGTGTGTGATGCCTATTCGGGCGGTCATGCAAAAGTTTTGCACTGGATCTCGGTGCGCTATCCTGTGCCAAGGGGTTTTACTTTTCAAAAAAGTGTCATATAACAGACGTATAAAGGAAACCTGCTCGAGGCTCGGGCAGGGGAAATGAAGAATAAGGAGGTCCTATGAGTGACCAAGCAATCAACGAAGAGAATCTAGAGCTCCTCGATGCGATGGAAATCGGGTTTGATTTATCGAACTACGATGAAGAAACACTCGAACTTGCCAAAGAACTCTTTGGTCAGTAAGTGTTACCCAACCCTCTTTTAGAGAATAGCCAGTGCGGATGCGCTGGCTTTGTGTTTTATGAACTACCTAGCTCACCTACATATCGCGACCGCGTGTGAGTCAAACCTGATGGGAAACTTGCTCGGGGATTTTGTTAAAGGCAATCCCGAGGGGCGTTTTCATCCTTCAGTGGTGGATGGCATTAAGTTGCACCGATTTGTCGATTCGTACACCGATCGCCACCCATTAACCGCGCAGGCAAAGTTGCTTTTCGCTCGCGAAAAAAGGCGTTATGCGCCCATCGCGTTAGATATGTTCTGGGACCATGCGTTAGCCTGCCGCTTTGATGAGTATCATCCCGTCTCGCTTGAGCAATTCAGTCAATCTGCGATGCGCACCGTTCTACGCCAAGCTCAGCAGACAGAGCCGCCACTACCTGAACGTTTTATGCGTGTTGCTAACGCAATGCACCAAGGTCAATGGTTGAGTTCGTATCAAGAGCTCGACAACATCCGCTTTGCACTGAGCAGAATTGCTCAGCGCTCGCCTAGAATGACGCCATTGGCGCATTGCGGTGAGGATTTAAGCCGAGAATCTGCTCACTTAATGGCGATTTTCGACCAATTGTATTCGGACGTACTCAACGCTGCGAAGAGTTTCTGATAGAATCGCCGACCCGACTCTATTTGGAATTGCACAATGTCTCTATTTACTCAACTTGGTCTTGATTCTTCGCTTGTCGCAGCGGTGGAACGTTTGGGTTTCGATACGCCCACAGCCATACAAGAGCAGGCCATTCCAAAAGTACTGCAAGGGGTCGATTTGTTGGCCGGTGCGCAAACCGGTACGGGGAAAACCGCCGCGTTTGGTTTGCCGATTATCCAACTTTTGAGCCAAGCGGCGTTAAAGCGCGATCCACAAAGCAACGATGTGCTGGCGCTGATCGTGGTGCCAACGCGTGAGTTAGCGCAGCAAGTGTACGACAACCTCAGCGCGTACAATCAGACCAGTGAGTTGCACATTGTCACCGCGTATGGCGGCACAAGCATCAATGTACAAACACGTCACCTCGCCAATGGCTGTGATATTTTGATCGCAACGCCTGGGCGCCTGCTTGATCACCTTTACTGTAAACACATCCAACTTAAGAAAACACGTTACTTGGTGTTGGATGAAGCGGATCGCATGTTGGATATGGGTTTTATGCCTGATATTCAGCGCATTCTCAAAGTGACAAACCCGGAGCGTCAAACGCTGTTTTTCTCTGCCACCTTTGATAAACGCATCAAAACGCTGGCGCACAAAATGCTCAATGATCCGCAAGTCGTGCAAGTGTCTCCGGCCAACAGTACCGCTGAGAAAGTGGAGCAGATGGTCTATCCGGTCGACAAAAAACGCAAAGCGGAATTATTGGCCTATTTGATTGGATCTAAAAACTGGCAGCAGGTGTTGGTCTTTACCAAAACCAAGCAGGGCAGTGATGCGTTGGCCAAAGAGTTAAAGTTAGATGGCATTAAGGCTGCTTCTATCAACGGTGATAAAAGCCAAGGGGCACGCCAACAAGCGCTCGACGATTTCAAATCAGGTAAAGTGCGTGCATTGATTGCCACGGATGTCGCCGCACGAGGCTTAGACATTGCGCAATTAGAGCAGGTGGTGAACTTCGATTTACCTTACAAAGCGGAAGACTACATCCACCGGATTGGCCGTACGGGCCGCGCGGGTCAAGCCGGGCTAGCGGTCTCTTTGATGGCAAAAGACGAAGAGTACCTACTGGAAGCGATTGAGCGTTTGCTTGATCAGCGCTTACCACAAGAGTGGCTGGCGGGCTTCGAACCGAGCCTGATTGAAGAGATGGAACCTGATCGTGCGCCAAGGAAAAAAAGCCGCTCATCGGAAAAGCGCAAAATGAAAGCCAAGCTGAAAATTCATGCGGGACGCGGTAAGAAAAAGGGCTGATCACAGGCGTTAGGTCATCGCTTGGAGTGGATAAAGAATCCTTATCTAGACGATAAAAATAAGTGTCTTTTCTTTTGCCTATTTCCTATTGCACTGGCCGACTCATGACCTTACTATCGCCCTGCTTCTTGATGATAGCCAATCCGAGTACATCACATTCTGTTTTGTGGCAAGGCGATAGAGCAACTATCCAAGAGTGACTTTGACTGCGCGCATTGCGCTTTATTGACGCTCCATTGTTCATCGATTTGCTTACCCCTCCAATAGGGCAGCGCGACGAGCAATGCCTAAATTGTTGGAGAAAGCTATCATGGCTAACACACACTCAGTACTCGGTTTTCAATCTTTTGCTTCCCCTGCGATGGCAGCGAGTGAAGCGCAATTCATCGAATCAGCGGTGAGCCAATATGGCGCACCTTTGATGCTCCTCGATTGCGACATCATTCGTGAACGCTACCAAGCGCTAAGCCATGCACTGCCGAATGTAACCTTGCACTTCGCACTTAAGCCACTACCACACCCTGCTGTTGTTCGCACTCTGCTTGAAGAAGGGGCGAGTTTTGACCTTGCCACTACCGGCGAAGTGGAATTGGTGGCCGAGCAGGGCGTGCCTGCTGAGCGCACGATTCATACTCACCCAATCAAACGTGAAGCCGATATCCGTGATGCCTTAGCGTACGGTTGCAACGTGTTTGTGGTCGATAACTTGAACGAATTGGCGAAGTTTAAGCCTTATCAAGATGAAGTTGAGCTGCTAGTGCGCTTGAGTTTTCGCAACAATGAAGCGTTTGCCGATTTGTCGAAGAAATTTGGTTGCACGCCAGAGCAAGCGCTCGTGATCATCGAGACAGCGCAAATGTGGAATATTCGCATTAAAGGACTCTCTTTCCACGTGGGTTCACAAACGATGAACCCGCAGAAATACGTCGACGCGATTCACGCCTGCCGTGATGTCATGGACAAAGTGGTGGCGAAAGGGCTTCCGGCACTGAGTACCTTGGATATCGGCGGAGGTTTCCCAGTGTGCTATACACAAAAAGTGATGCCGATTGATGAGTTTTGCCAACCGATCAACCAAGCACTTGCTACCCTACCAGAAACAGTGCAGGTGATTGCTGAGCCAGGACGTTTTATTGTGGCAGAGGCAGTAACCAGTGTGGCATCGGTGATGGGCCAAGCGGAGCGTGAAGGTCAGATGTGGTACTACCTAGACGATGGCATCTATGGCTCGTTCAGTGGTCTCATGTTTGATGATGCGCCTTACCCAATGGCGGTACTGAAGCAAGGTGGCGAGATGATGCCAAGTGTGCTGGCAGGTCCTACGTGTGACAGTATTGACGTGATTGCGGAAAACATCATGCTACCGATGCTTGAAAATGGTGACTTGGTAGTGGGACGCATGATGGGTGCGTACACCAGTGCGACCGCGACCGACTTCAACTTCTTCAAACGTGCGACGACGGTGTTGATCAACGAACATCGTGTACAAGACGAGCGTATGATTGGCTAATAGCCAGAGTGCGGCCTGAGCAGCACCCTAATCAAGACAATAATTATC
The DNA here is from genome assembly GCA_036903855.1 of Vibrio cholerae. GTDB lineage: Bacteria > Pseudomonadota > Gammaproteobacteria > Enterobacterales > Vibrionaceae > Vibrio > Vibrio cholerae_D. Next base: position 1,072,478 of record JACGDM010000001.1, read on the forward strand.
AAAACATGAATACAACAAAGGGAGCGTCTGCTCCCTTTGATCGTTTAAGGCTTTTACTTTAGATACTTTGGACTGAACAAAGTGTTCTGATTAGGCGTATTGAGCGATCTGTCCTTCCCAGCGACGTTTTTGCGCGGCGAGATCCTGTTTCAACTGTTGATAGCGCAGTTTCAAGAGAGATTGCTCGTAGCGCTCAACCATATTGCTTTTCTTCGCTTCGAGGACCTGTTTCTTCACCTCGTAGTAGTCGGTCATTTTGCTCATCAACTGCTCAAACTCTTTGTTGAGCGTATCGCTGATGAGGCTCGCATTTGGCATAGAGCGAATGTTAGATTTGGCTCGCTCTAGCGTCATTTTTGCGCGCGCTTTCTCTATCTTAATCTTGGGAGTTACGCGAAGTTTCTCCGCCAATCCTACCCATTCACAACTTTTGATTAGCCACTTAGTCGGATCGTACTGCCACCAATGAATACCATTACGGTAGTCATTTTCAAAGATGTGGTGGTAGTTGTGGTACCCCTCGCCAAACGTGAAGAACGCGAGAATCCCGTTGTCACGTGCGGTGTTCTTGTCCGTGTAAGGTTGAGCACCCCAGATGTGCGCCAATGAATTAATGAAGAAGGTGGAGTGGTGGCTTAGCACCAAACGCACGACGCCCACCATCAACACCATGCCCCAAACATCGCCATATAGAAGGCCAAGGGCCACTGGAATACCAAGGTTGGTCACCAACGCGAGTAAGAGATAGTGTTTGTGTTGCCACATCACGATCTTATCTTTCTGTAAGTCGCGGCAGTTGGCGTAATCGGCGTAGGTCTCCTGATTGTAGTTTCTTAGCATCCAGCCAATATGAGAAAACCAAAACCCGCGTTTAGCCGAGTAGGGATCTTTGTCATTGTTGTCGACGTGTTTGTGGTGGACGCGATGGTCAGAACTCCAATGGAGGATACTGTTTTGCAGAGCAAAGGCACCACCAAGCGCAAACAGCAATCGGATTGACCAGTGACCTTGGTAGGTTTTGTGCGACCACAAGCGATGATAGCCCGCAGTAATGGAGAGATTACAAAACGAGTACGTCACCACCAACCAGAACCAGTGTTGCCACTGATAACCAAACTCGATGCCATACCACGGAGCGGCAATCGTAGCGACTAAAAAGGTAGAAATAAACAGTAAAACATTAACCCAAATGAGAGGCGGCTTTTCCTTAATCGACATGATGCAAACCTTCAGCTAACACGTGTTCGCTAGAATAGTCAGCGTACACGTGTAAGTCAAACGAAAGTTGAAAGGACTGAGAGCTAAATCTGTAACAGAGTAATTCACTGTTTTGTTAGCAAAGTGAACCAAATAGGCTCGGATTTATTGCTTATCTTTGACAGGATGTTTGGCTTTTTGTTAAATGTTCAATAGTATGAATGTGTGATTCATCCTTACAGGAAGTAATAAGGAACTATAAATGGAAATAAAAGTAGCGGAATATAGCGACTTCGAGCGTATAGCAGGATTGCATGCAAAAAGTTGGCAACGCTTCTATTCTGGCATCCTATCTAAAGCGTATCTCGGAGAAGAGGTGCAATCCGAACGTAAAATCATCTGGCAAACGCGCTTAACCAATCCACCGTTCAATCAAGCGGTGTATGTGATTGAAGAAGGTGGGCTATTGTGCGGCTTTGTGTGTGGTTTTGGTAATCATGATTTTGAGCGCGGTACCATCATTGATGCCCTTCATGTGGATGACTACTTTCGCGGCCGCGGTATTGGCCTGACACTACTCAAAGCGATTGCTGATTGGGCACGTCAATATTTCCCTCATAATGGGGTGTATCTCGAAGTACTCAAGGGGAACCAGCAGGCGATTGATTTCTATGAGCATATTGGTGGTCAGTTAGCACAAGAGAGACTATGGAATGCCCCATGTGGTACTCAAGTTCCAGAACTGGTTTATACTTGGCCATCGCCCGACGTTTTGTATCAACAAGTTGATAACCTACTGCAGAGGCGTTTAGTTACAAACTGATACACAATACGGTATCGCTCTGATACTTCTCGGACAGAAGCGATGTGAATTGCGTTTATGTTCATGATGAACCTATTTCATTTCATTAGCGGTTTATCATGAAAAAGACGTTAATCATCACTGCGCTCACCAGTGCGCTTTTTATTACAGGTTGCAACGATTCTTCTACGGCTGCCCAAGGTGGATCAGCGCCGTTAGTGGTCGTTGAACCTGTCACTGAAATTTCCTACCAAGAAAGCAAATCCTACATTGGCCGCGTGGAGGCGGTGGAAGACACCAACATCACGGCGCAAGTGACAGGCTACCTTAAAGCGCGCCATTTTGACGAAGGGCAGATGGTGGAAAAAGGTCAGCTGCTTTTCTCTATCGAACCTTCTTCATTTGAAGCGCAATTGGCGAGTGCTAAAGCAAGTTTGGCGCAGGCCAACGCCGTGCTGAAAAAGGCGCAACTCGATTTCGAACGTGGGAAAAACCTGTTACCCAAAGGCAGCATCTCGCAGTCAGAATTTGACAATTTGAATGCCAACTTGCTTGGCGCACAAGCGCAAGTTGAAGCAGGCAAAGCGCAAGTCAACTTGGCTGAGGTCAATCTCTCGTATACCCAAATTCGCGCACCTTTTTCGGGTCGTATCAGCGAGAGCCACTTCAGCACCGGCGATCTGGTCTCTCCGCAAAGTGGTGTGCTGACAACGCTCGTCAGTCTTGACCCTGTCCACACGGCGTTTAGCGTCAGTGAACGTGAACGTTTAGCCCTCGGGATGGATTCAATTAAAGGCGATGGCCGTGAAGGGGCCCACTCTGTCGAAGTACAGGTGCTGCTTGAAAACGGTCAACCTTTCGACCATTTTGGCGAGCTGGACTATTTAGGGAATCGTATTGATCTCAACACAGGCACTATCGCGATGCGCGCGCGTGTGCCAAACCCTGATTATCGCTTGCTTCCCGGGCAACATGTGCGTGTTGAGTTGCGAGAGAAACAAGCAAAGCCGGCGGTAGTGGTGGCAAGACGTGCAGTACAAACCGACTTAGAAGGGCACTTCGTTATGATCCTAGCAAAGGGGAATATTGCTGAGCGCCGCAACGTGACGCTTGGTCAGCAAACGCCGCAAGGAGTCATCATTCGTGATGGCGTGATGGCCGGCGAGCAGGTGATTACCCAAGGTCTGCAACGCGTGCGTAATGGCGTGCCTGTCGATGTTTCATCGCAAGATGAAACGTCGTCAAATGCGACACAATCGTAAGGGGGCAGGATGCTGAGTCGTTTCTTTATCCAGCGCCCTAAGTTCGCGCTGGTTATCTCGATCATATTAACCTTAGCTGGGGCGATTGCATTGGCCATCTTGCCGGTGGCTGAGTACCCGAAAATTAGTCCTCCTTCGGTCAGTGTGAGCGCGTTTTACACCGGGGCGAGTGCCGAAGTCGTTGAGCAAGCCATTGCCGATCCGATAGAAACCTCGGTTAACGGCGTTGAAAACATGATTTACATGTCATCAAAAAGCGCCAACGACGGTTCTTATAGCCTCAATGTTACCTTCGATGTCGGAACCGACCCAGATATGGCTCAGGTGAACGTGCAAAACCGTGTCTCGCAGATTGAGTCCAAGTTGCCCCAAGAAGTCCGTATGGTCGGGGTGACGGTGAAAAAGCGCTCGCCCGATTTGCTGATGGTGCTCAACTTCTACTCACCCGATGGCAAGTATGACGATCAGTTTTTGATCAACTACATTAACCTCAACGTCAAAGATCAGCTCGCGCGAGTGAAAGGCATCAGTGAAGTGAACGTTATTGGAGGAGGCGAATACGCAATGCGTGTTTGGCTTGATCCAGACAAGATGGCTAACCTGAAACTGACTACATCGGATGTCTACGCCGCGCTCAGTGAGCAAAATGTGCAAGTCGCTGCCGGGCGAGTGGGGGCTGCCCCATATAGCGAAACTCAGGAAGTGCAGTTTAACCTGGTCACTAAAGGACGTTTGGAGAGCGTTGAAGAGTTTGAGCACGTGGTGCTGCGCGCCAACCATGATGGGTCGACTGTCTATCTGAAAGACGTGGCAAGAGTGGAACTGGGCAAAAAGTTTTACGACGGAAGCGGCCAATTCCGTGGCCGTGATGCGTCGATTGTCGCGTTGTCACTGCAATCGGATGCCAATGCGCTAGAAAGTGGTCAAGCGGTGATGGATTTGCTTGAACGTATGAGCGCTAACTTCCCAGAAGGCATGGCGTATGAGACCAGTTATGACACTACAGTGTTTGTCGCTGAATCGATCAAAGGGGTGGTCAAAACCCTAATTGAGGCGATTTTGTTGGTGATAGCGGTGACCTACCTGTTCTTAGGCAGCGCGCGAGCCACCTTAATTCCCGTGTTTGCAATTCCGGTCTCCTTGATTGGTACTTTTGCCATCATGCAAGCGACGGGCTTTACGATTAACACCGTCACCTTGTTTGGTTTGATTCTGGCCATCGGTATTGTGGTTGATGACGCAATTTTGGTCATCGAAAACGTGGATACCACGATGGCGAAAGACCCGACCATTTCCCCGCGCAAAGCCACTTTGCTGGCGATGAAAGAGGTGACGGGGCCGATCATTACCTCGACACTGGTGTTGCTGGCGGTATTCTTACCTGTTGCTATGTTGCCGGGTATTACCGGCATCATGTACCGTCAGTTCGCGTTAACCATCTGTATTTCTGTGGTGATTTCATCCATTAACGCGCTGACCCTCTCGCCGGCACTCTGTTCTTTGGTGCTCAAACAAGGCGGAGGCAATACCGCCCGTTGGTTTAACGTCTTCAACCGCGGGTTAGATAAAGTGACGCATCGCTATGGTCAGATCGCGGGTTTCTTGGTTAAAAAGACCGTCTTATTGGCCGGATTCTTTGTTGTGGCCGTGGTAGCGGTCGGCTTTTTCGCCAAAACGACTTCTACCGCTTTTGTTCCCCAAGAGGACAAAGGTATCTTGTTGATCAATGTCCAGTTGCCTGACTCAGCGTCTTTGTCGAGGACCGAGGCGGTCACGGGTTCGCTGATTGATTTGGTCAGCCAGGAGCCGGGCGTAGATGGCGTGACGGTAGCGAATGGCTACTCCTTTATGACCGGTGCCGCAGCGTCAAACGGTGCATCTCTGTTCGTTAAATTGCATGATTGGAATACGCGCAATGCGCTCACAGGTGATCACAGCGCCAATGCGATCGCTCAGCGGATCAACGGAAAAGCAGCGATGACACTGCCGCAGGCGGTTGTATTCGCCATGGGACCGCCTGCCGTGCCAGGCATGGGCGCTGCGTCTGGATTTGAGTTCGTACTGGAAGACACGTTGGGACGTAGCCGAACCGATCTGGCGCTGGTCATGGGGCAGATGATTGCAGCGGCCAACCAGCAACCTGAGATCGCGTATACCTTCAGTACCTTTAGGGCGAACGTACCGCACTATTACATCGATATTGATCGCGAAAAAGCGCAGCAATTGGGTGTGCCGTTGTCGTCCGTATTCCAGACGCTGCAAGGCAATCTGGGATCACTCTATGTCAACGATTTCACTATGTTTGGCAAAAACTTCCGCGTCACGATGCAAGCCGATGGTGAGCACCGCCGCGGCATGGACGATTTGCAGCGTTTCCATGTGCGCAGTCAGTCGGGAGAGATGGTGCCGCTGAGCACTTTGGTCAGCTACGAGCAGGTGTTTGAGCCCGATGTGGCATGGCGTTACAACATGTACCGCAGCGCCATTATTCAAGGTCAACCGTCGCCGGGTTACTCCAGTGGTGATGCCATTGCAGCGATGGAGCGAGTCGCGGCGGACGTGTTACCACAAGGCTACCAATACGAGTGGACAGGCATGGCGTATCAAGAAGTCTTAGCCGGTAACCAAGCGATCTTCGCGTTTGCACTGGCGTTGATTTTTATTTACTTGTTTATGGTGGCGCAGTATGAAAGCTGGAGTATTCCACTGGCGATCATCTTGGTTGTGCCGGTTGCAACGCTCGGCTCTTTCTTGGCGTTAAACCTTGCCGGAATGCCACTCAATCTTTATGCGCAAATCGGACTGGTGCTGCTGATTGCCTTGGCGGCGAAAAACGCCATTTTGATTGTCGAGTTCGCTAAAGTCGAGCGCGAAGAGAAAGAGTCACCGATTGATGAGGCGGCAGTTCAGGGCGGTAAACTGCGTTTTCGCGCCGTTAATATGACCTCTTGGTCGTTTATCTTAGGGATCTTCCCATTGATCTTTGCCAATGGCGCGGGCCACATCAGCCAAAACTCGTTAGGTGTCTCTCTAATCGGCGGACTACTGTGTGTGTTATTGGCAGGTACTTTCTTAATCCCAGGTTTCTATGCGTTGGTGCAGAGGCAAAGGGAAAAAGTGCACGGCGGTACGACGAAATTGATCCCACTTGATGACGAGTAGTGGGATTTGGTGACGTCGTTCAACGTATAAAAAGCGCCCTGCCAATTGGCAGGGCGCTTTGCTTTGTGTGAACTTCACAAGAACTGACGGTTATTTGGCAACCGCAGCTTCTAGTTGACGAAGTCGACCTTGTAGTTCCATCACGTTCTGGTTGAAGTTACCAGGGTTCAGCACTTGACTTGGCTGGTATGGGTACTGTGCAACAGACTGGATGAACGGTTGAATCTCTTGCGCTACAGGAACGAATAGCCACATGTTGTCTGCCATCCAACGTAGGTACATTGCTGATTCATGAGGTGCTTTTTCAAATGGGTCAGCACGTAGGTGTACTACTTGAGGCCAGTTAGTTTGGAAACGAACGGCGTCAGTAATGTTGCCCTCTAGTACAGCAAATGACACTTTGAAGTCGTTGTAACGAACTGCGTTTAGCTCTGCGTTAGCAGAGAAGTAAAGCATCGATGAACGTGGACCTTCTTCAGCTTTACCTTCAAAGTAAGGTAGGAAGTTGTAGCCGTCTAGGTGAACACGCCAGTTCTTACCGTTGTATTTTGCACCCTTGTCAGATTTTAGCTTCTCAACGACTTTGTCGTCGCCAGCTGCAGCCAATAGTGTTGGAATCCAGTCTTTGTGAGACATGATTTCGTTAATCTTAGTTCCTGGCTCAATGACACCCGGCCAGCGAACTAATTGTGGTACACGCATACCACCTTCAAACGTTGTACCTTTTTCACCGTGGAAGAAGGTTGCGCCGCCATCAGGCCATGATACGGTTTCAGCACCGTTGTCGGTAGAGTAGATAACGATAGTGTTGTCAGCGACACCTAGCTCGTCCAGTTTGTCGAGTAGTACACCAACGTGATCATCGTGTTCTAGCATACCATCAGCGTAGATAGAGATGCCTGATGCGCCTTGGTATTTCTCTTGTAGACGAGTCCAAACGTGCATACGCGTTGTGTTGTGCCAGATGAAGAAAGGCTTGTCCGCCTTAACTGCACGCTCCATGAAGTTCAATGATGCTTCTAGGAACTCTTCGTCCGCCGTTTCCATACGCTTACGCGTCATTGGGCCTGTATCTTCAATTTTTCCGTCAGCAGTCGACTTGATAACACCACGTGGACCGTAGTTCTTACGGAACTCAGGATCTTTCGGGTAGTAGTACGTCTCTGGCTCTTCTTCTGCGTTTAGGTGGTAAAGGTTACCGAAGAATTCGTCAAAACCGTGTGCAGTCGGAAGGTGTTTGTCTTGGTCACCCATGTGGTTCTTACCGAACTGAGCAGTCACGTAGCCCTGTTCTTTAAGAAGATCAGCAATGGTTGGAGCCCAATCAGGAATACCGTGATCTGAACCTGGCATACCGATAGTCAGAAGACCAGTACGGAAGGGTTCTTGACCTGTCAAGAAGGCAGCACGACCTGCAGTACAAGATTGCTGACCGTAGTGGTCAGTAAACAGTGCACCTTCATTAGCGATACGGTCAATGTTTGGGGTTTCGTAACCCATCATGCCGTTGTTGTATGCACCGATGTTGAAGATACCAACATCGTCACCCCAGATCGCTAGGATGTTCGGTTTATCCGCAGCGACGGCCATGGTAGACGTCGCGATTGCCGCGACACCCATAGCCAGTTTGCTTAGATGGTTAGCCATAAGGACTCCAATAGTTATGTGAGTTGTGTAGAGCAAAGGCTTTGCTCTTATCGCCGTACAATAATTGTCAATGCAGGAGAAGTCTCTTTATAGTGACTATAACTACTGGTTATTAAGTCCTGTTAACTAGCTGAATTATATGGAATTAATCCCTGAAGGCAACAAGGTTCATGGCCGATGTGCGATCGGGCTCTAATAGCGATTCCATACGTCAGACTGCAACTTTGAACCAAGATTAAGAGTTTTGATGAATATTGAATGAAATCAACGCGCGCCATTGTCGTTTGTCATGATGTTGTACTACCAATTAGAAGGCAGGATGCAACAATCACAACAACTGAGGTTACTATGGCAACAGCATACGGCGTTAAACGTCGACTCGCGATTCTGACCACTGCGCTGCTTGGCGTATCGAGTGTCAGCGTGGCGGCAGAGAAACCCAACATTCTTGTTATCTGGGGAGATGACATCGGACAAACCAACGTCAGTGCATACACGTTTGGCTTAGTGGGCTATCAAACACCGAACATCGACAGTATTGCCAAAGAGGGCATGATGTTTACCGATTACTACGGTGAGCAATCATGTACCGCTGGGCGTTCGACGTTTATTACTGGGCAAACCGTGCTACGAACTGGTTTGAGTAAAGTGGGCTTACCTGGTGCCGATCTTGGCTTAAAAGCGGAAGATGTCACCATCGCCGAACTGCTCAAACCTATGGGTTATATGACGGGTCAATTTGGTAAAAACCACTTAGGCGACAAAGACGAACACCTACCCACCGCGCACGGCTTTGACGAGTTTTTTGGCAACCTTTATCACCTCAATGCTGAGGAAGAGCCTGAAAACGTCGATTACCCACAAGACCCAGAGTTTCGCCAAAAATTTGGTCCACGTGGCGTCATCAAATCTACGGCAGACGGCAAAATTGAAGACACTGGCCCTCTGACCCGCAAACGGATGGAAACCGTGGATGAAGAAACCCTTGATGCGGCGTTGGATTTCATGGATCGCGCCGTCAAAGCCGATAAACCGTTTTTCGTTTGGTGGAACGCCACGCGTATGCATTTCCGTACTCACGTCAAAGAGGAAAGTGCGGGTAAAACCGGTATCAGCTTTTACGCCGATGGTATGGTGGAGCACGACAACCATGTGGGTGAACTGTTGAAAAAAGTTGACGACTTGGGCATTAAAGACAACACCATCGTCTTCTACTCAACCGACAATGGCCCACACATGAACTCTTGGCCAGACGCGGGCTTAACGCCATTCCGAGGTGAGAAAAACACCAACTGGGAAGGGGCGTATCGCGTGCCCGCCATGGTGCGTTGGCCGGGTAAGATCAAGCCGGGCAGTGTCTCCAATGAGATCATGCACCATATGGACTGGATGCCGACCTTCCTCGCGGCAGCAGGCGATGATCAAGTGAAAGAGAAGTTACTCAAAGGCCACAAAGTGGGCAATGATGAGTACAAGGTTCATCTTGATGGCTACAATTTCTTGCCCTATTTAACTGGCGCTGAAGAGGCAGGCCCTCGTGAGGAGATCTTCTACTTCTCCGATGATGGCGATCTTACCGCCTTGCGTTACCACAACTGGAAACTGGTCTTTATGGAGCAGCGAGCACAGGGCACACTGCGTATTTGGGCAGAACCCTTCACCAAACTGCGCGTCCCTAAGATCTTTAACTTACGTATGGATCCGTATGAAGTCGCCGATATCACCTCCAACACCTACTACGATTGGATGCTCGATCGAGCGTATATGTTGGTGCCTGCCCAGGCGTATGTTGGACGTTTCTTAGAAACGTTTGAAGCGTTCCCGCCTAGGCAAAAAGCGGCTAGTTTCTCACTTGATCAAGTGATGGATAAACTGCAAGAAACGCCCAACAAGTAATGGTATCTCGCATTAGACATCGCTGTTAAAGTGAAAGTATAGTGGCTTAAATGCTTGTATTTAAGCCACTTTTGTTTCTTACTTATCAATAATTACCCCCTGATAACTCAAGGATGAGGATGACAGACCCACGCCCCAATCATTTGGCCACTGCTCGCCAAATACTCACAGTGCTGTGCTGGACGCTGTGGGTCTCCCTGTGTTCAGCCCTAGTTCCTCTTCATGCAGCAAGCTTCGTCGGCACAGAGCAATGTGTCGATTGCCACCTTGAGCAAACGCAGGCTTGGCAAGGATCTCATCACGACATGGCGATGCGTCACGCCAAACCCGATGCAGTGCTCGGAGATTTCAACGACGTGACCATGATGCACAACGGTAAAGCGCATCGTTTCTACCAAAAAGACGATGAATATTGGGTGACGCTTGAAGGGCCAAAAGGCGAGATGCAAGATCATCAGATCCTCTACACTTTCGGCTTTGAGCCATTACAGCAATACATGGTGGCGTTTGAAGATGGCAGGGTGCAATTGATTCCGTACGCATGGGACTCAAGACCTAAATCGCAAGGGGGGCAGCGTTGGTTTCATTTATACCCCGATACTAAGCCGCACGCTGAGTTCTACTGGACCAATACTGGGCAAAACTGGAACTTTATGTGCGCCGATTGTCACTCCACCAACCTCAAGAAAAATTATGACGCAGAGAGCAATCGCTACAACACGACTTGGTCAGACATCAATGTTGGCTGTGAAGCGTGCCACGGCCCGGGAAGTGAACACGTTGAGCAAGCAACGCAGTATGCAAATCAGCCGCGCAGCGAATGGTCAAAGCACAGTGCCCACCTTGGCTTTGATCGTGATCTAGGCCAATCCGTCGCCAATTGGGTATATCAAGAAGGGCATTCGACCTTACAGCCAGAGGTAATCGTACCGACAGCGCAAGTGCAAACTTGTGCCCAGTGCCACAGTCGCCGAACCCAGTTGAATGAGACGGGCGATCACGTGAATGGCTCATTTTTTGACAAGTACCGCTTAAGCTTGATCACATCAGAGCTTTATCACCATGATGGCCAAATTTATGATGAAGATTATGTGTATGGGTCGTTCTTGCAGTCGCAGATGGCGAGAAAGGGCGTAACGTGCAGCAATTGTCATGACCCACACAGTGCAAAATTGAAAGTGGCGGAAGAGGCCGTTTGTGCACAATGCCACCTAGCTTCTGACTATACCCCAGAAAAGCACACCTTCCATGCAGCAGGCAGTGAGGCGTCGAAATGCACCACATGCCACATGCCAGAGACCACCTATATGCAGGTAGATCCAAGGCGCGATCACAGCTGGCACGTACCGCGCGCCGACATTGCCAAGCATATTGGCACGCCTAATGTCTGTACCTCCTGCCACACAGATCAAAGTGCGCAGTGGGCGGACGAGCAAGTCGCTGCATGGTTCCCAGACTCTCCTTATCGAAATCAGCAACATTTTGCCGTGGCTTTTTACGCCGATGAGATTGGGCATCAAGGCAGCGCCGATGCGCTCGCCTACAGCGCGCAAGATGCCTCATTAGCGCCAATTATTCGCGCCTCTGCACTAGAGCGTATGGCGGGAAATCAGAGTCAAAATACGTTGATCTCTCTCGCGCGAGCAGTCAAACACGACAATGAGATGATTCGCCTTGGCGCCATTGAAGGGGCGTCGGGGTACGAGTTTGCTGATCAGTGGAAAATACTCTCTCCACTGCTTAGTGATCCAGTCCTTGCCGTGCGAACCGAAACTGCCGCTGCGTTAGTTAGTGGCTATTTGTCGATGAGTGCTGAACAAAAAGCACAATTGAAATCGGCGCTTGAGGAGTACATCGAAATTCAACGCTTTAACGCCGATCGCGGCTTTGGTCGCGTTAATCTTGGCAATGTGCACCGTCAGATGGGCGACAGTGCACAGGCCGAACGTTTGTATCAACAAGCGATAGAACTTGAGCCCTATTTTGAGAACAGTTACATCAATTTAGCCGACCTTTACCGCACTCAAGGCGACGAGAGTAAAGCACGTGAGGTGCTGCTGAGTGGTCTTACTGCGCAGCCCAACTCCTCCATCATCCCTTACAGCCTAGGGTTATCCTTGCTTCGCAGCGGCGATCGACAAAAGGCCAATGATTATCTGGCCATGGCAGCCAAAGGCGCGCAAACCAATGCCCAATACTGGTACGTGTATGGTCTTGCTCTGGAGGGCAGCGATGTGATGGCGGCCAGTCGGGCGCTCAATCAAGCGTATCAAGTGGGCGGTAACCCTCAACATCTTTATGCCCAGTGTGAAGTGTTAGCGCGCAACCGACACAGCGCTGAGATAGACGAAGCCCTCAAGGCGTGTTTAGGCACGTTGGCGCAAGTGGTGCCCCCAGAGGTGGTGGGACAACTGCGGGCGAGGCTTGGATTAGCCCCTCAGTAAAGGGCAAAGTATGACAGGTATAACCAATAGTTATAGGGCAAATCGCTAGGATAGGGCAGATGCCATACGGTCTCATTGGAGACGAGCGAGTAGCAGTAATATTGCGGTTAAATAAAGTGGAGCACAATATGAATCAAGCACAGCAGGCCATTGGCGCCCTGATTGAACAAACAGAGAAGAGTGTTATCGGGCAAAGCCACGTCGTGCGCGCGTTGGTGATTGGTTTATTGACCAATGGTCACATCTTGTTAGAAGGCTTACCGGGTACGGCGAAAACACGCTCGGTCAAATCGCTGGCGAACCTTCTCAACACACGCTTTGGCCGCATCCAATTTACGCCAGACCTGTTGCCTTCCGATGTGACGGGCACTGAGGTGTATCAAGAAATCGATGGCCATCATCAGCTCCACTTCCAACCGGGTCCGATTTTCAATTCGATTGTTCTGGCTGATGAAGTGAACCGCGCGCCAGCAAAAGTGCAGGCGGCGCTGCTTGAGGCAATGGCCGAGGGCACGATCACGGTCGGCGATAAAACGCACACCTTACCTGAGCTGTTTATGGTGCTCGCGACACAAAACCCCGTCGAGCAAGAGGGAACCTACCCCTTACCAGAAGCGCAAATGGACCGCTTTATCATGAAAGTGACGGTTGACTATCCAGAAGACGAAGCGGAGCGAGACATTATCCGCCTTGTACGCAGCGAGGAGTTAGGTGCAGCAAATCGCACTAAACCAGAGTTACGCACGATTGAAGTTGAACATGTATTGGACGCGCGCAAACAACTGCCCACCATTACTGTCAGCGAGATGGTCGAAAACTATATAGTGGCATTGGTGATGGCAACGCGTAAACCCGAGCGCTACGGTGAATCAAACCTCGCCCAGTGGATCGAGGTAGGCGCGAGCCCACGTGCGTCAATTGCGCTTGATAAGTGCGCGCGCGCAAGTGCTTGGCTCGCAGGGCGTGACCACGTCACGCCAGACGATGTGCGCAGCGTTGCGCCTGCGGTGCTCGGTCACCGGTTTACCTTGACTTATGATGCGTTGGCCGATGGGGTTGATCATCAACGCGTGGTCAATGAACTGCTTGATTGTGTAGCGATTGGATAAGTAAGGGGCAGTGATGGCTAAGCCGACATTAGCACCGAAATCACAAGGGCTTGACCCACGGCTCTACAGTGACTACGCCACGTTAGTACGCCTGCAAGCTCAAGCACAATCCTTCACGCTGCTGCCGCATTTAAAATCGGCCAGCGTATTGGCGGGGCGCAACACGTCGCTGTTTCGTGGCCGAGGGCTCAACTTTGAAGAGCTGCGGCACTATCAGTTAGGTGATGACATTCGCAACTTGGATTGGAAAGTGACCCTGCGCACCGGCAAGCCTCATGTGCGCAGCTATACCGAAGAGAAAGATCGCAACGTGATGATCTGCGTTGACCAACGCAGTGCGATGTATTTCTCTTCTGTGCAGGTGATGAAATCTGTGGTGGCCGCGGAAGTGGCTGCCTTGTGCGCTTGGCGCGTCCTTAAAGATGGCGATCGGGTCGGTGTTTCCCTCGCCTCGAGCCAGTCTATTGTGCACAGCAAATCTCAGCGCAGCCAAAATCAACTGCTTGGCCAGCTCAAACAGTTGGTTAAGGCCAACCAAGCGCTGAATGTCGACAGTGCCGACAATGCGGCCGTGAGCTTTTCCGATTGGATGGAGCAGCTGCAACGCATGCGCTTAAAACAGACCACTATTATCATGATCAGTGATTGGCACGATTGCCAAGATCATGATGTTGATCGTCTCAAGCAGCTCCAACAACACAATGATGTGCTGGCGGTGATGGTCAGTGATCCCCTAGAGCAATCACTCCCGTCCCGATTGGCGGCAATGAATTGGGTGGTTGGCGATGGCGAATACCAACTGAATCTTGATAGTCGCAGTAAGCTTTCTCAAGCCAATGTAGAGTTAGAGCAACGCATGAAGAATCAACGTCAATCGCTCAGTCGTTTGATGGCGTCGAAAACCTTGCCGTACATTGAATTGACCACCGACGGTGAACACATTGCGCAGTTTCAGCGCCGTGTAGGAGGGCGAGGATGAGTGTCACTCATATGCCACCGAGCACCTACATTTTACGCGATCTGCACGACGTCGCCGTGCCGGCGAGCATCAGCTGGTGGCCACAAACCTTAGGTTGGAAACTCGTTGCGCTATTTATCTTGCTTGCAGCGCTGTATGGCGGTTATCGCTATGCGCGCTTTTGGTGGCGCAATCGCTACCGCCAAGAAGCGCTGGGGGCCATTGCGCAGCTTGAACTGAACGATCCCCAGTTTGCTACGCAGCTCTTTCACATCATCAAAGTGGTGCTGGTCTATCTAGATAGCCGCAACAGTCCGTTATTTGGTGTCCCCTTTACGGATAAGCTCAATGCGATTTGCGTGGATGCGCCGTTTGACGTCTCGCTTGCTGAGCGTTGGATGAATCATTTAGTTAATCCCGCAGCGCCACTTAGCGATCACGACAAACAAGCGCTGATTGCGCAATCGAAACAGTGGCTGAGTCGTCATCAGGAGCGCGCACGATGAATAGTTGGCAAAGTCTTTTATCCATGAGTGGCTTTGAGTTCTCTTATCCCGCTTGGTTTGTGGTATTGCCGCTGCCACTGCTGATCTATTGGTGGGCACCGGCTTATCGCACCAAGCAGATGGCGACCAAAGTGCCGTTTTTTACCCTTTTGGTTGAAGCGATGGGCGAGGCGCCAAGTCAAGGGGCAAGCCAGCTTAAACCGACTTGGTGGCAGCGTGCGACGTTGTTGCTCTCATGGGTGCTGGTGGTCATGGCACTTGCTAAACCGACGGTGTTGGGCGAACCACAAGTGAGAGAAAGTATCGGCCGTGATGTGATGGTGGTGGTCGATTTATCCGGGTCGATGGCAGAAACCGACTTTACCAGTGCCTCAGGTCAAAAAGTCTCCCGTCTTGATGCCGCAAAAGAAGTATTGCAAGAGTTTGCGCAATCGCGCCAAGGGGATCGACTAGGCTTGATTCTGTTTGGTGACGCAGCGTTTGTGCAAACGCCGTTTACCGTTGACCATGACGTGTGGCTTGAACTCTTGTCGCAAACCGATGTGGCGATGGCTGGGCAAAGCACCCACCTTGGCGATGCGATCGGTTTGGCCATCAAAGTGTTTGAACAAAGTGACAGCAACACGCAAATAGGCGACGAGGCTCGCGCACGCGAAAAAGTGGCGATCGTCCTCACCGACGGGAACGACACGGGCAGCTTTGTTGAACCCATCGACGCGGCAAAAGTCGCCAAAGCAAAAGGGGTTCGTATCCACGTTATTGCGATGGGCGATCCGCAAACGGTGGGTGAAACTGCGCTGGATATGGAGGTGATCGAACGGATCGCCAGTGAATCAGGTGGACGTGCGTTTGAAGCGCTCGACAGGGCGGCGCTTAGTGATGCCTATCAGATCATTTCAGACATCGAACCCGAACTGTTTGAAAGCCTGACCTATCGGCCAAAACAGAGCATTCATCATCAGCTCATCGCCGTAGTTGTGGTGATCTATTTACTCGCGTTTGCGCTGGCGACAAGCAAGCGCATTCATCGAGCGCGCCGCTCACAGTCAGGAGGTCAAGGTGTTCGATAGCCAGCTGTGGGTACAGTTTTTTACCCAGTTTCATTTTATTCGTCCTTTCTGGTTGTTGGCACTGGTTCCAATGTTGCTTCTGCTTTGGCTGCGTTGGCGTGAAGAGAGTCAACCGAGTTGGCAGGAGGTCTTACCGGCGCACCTTAGAAAGGCGTTAACCATTGGTGATACAGGGTGGCGCAAGCAGCTACCCCTCAAACTGTTGGTGATGATCGTCACTTTGGCGATTGTGGTGTGCGCAGGCCCTTCATGGCAGCGCGAGGCGTCGCCGTTTGGCGAAGATCGTGCAGCGATGCTGGTGGTGCTCGATAGCAGTGACACCATGTTGGAAACCGATGTCGCGCCAAGTCGACTAGAACGTGCGAAACATAAAATTCGTGACTTGTTAGCCCTTCGAAGTGGTGGCAGCACGGGACTGCTCGTCTTTGCGGGTAGTGGTCACACGGCAATGCCCCTGACGCAAGACGTCGCGGTGTTTGCGCCATTTTTAGCCGCGATCGAACCAAGCATCATGCCCGAATCGGGCAAAAACGCCGATACCGCGTTGGCGCTTATCGACGAACAGCTCAATCAGCAACCGGGCTCAACAGTGCTCTTGGTCAGTGATGGTGTCACGCCGAGTGCTATTGATGCCTATCAACGCTTTTTTTCTGAGCGTCCTTATCAGCTCGTCATTCTGGCGGCGGGCAATGAGCAAGTGGCGAGCACCAGTCAGGCGAAATCCCCCCTCGACCTTCACTCACTCAACCAGTTGGCGGATGCTGTCGGCGGAAGACTGGTTGAAATGAGTATTGATGAGAGCGATGTCGAGCGGATCAACCGTTACGTTGAGCGCAATATGCAAATGAACGGCGACTCGGCGATGCCTTGGCAAGATATGGGGTATTGGCTTTTGATTCCGGTGATGTTGCTGATGTTGTTGTGGTTTAGAAAAGGCTGGCTTGTCCAGTGGTGTGTGGCGCTGACATTGCTTGGCCCGGTAGGCCTGCCATCGCCAGCGCTGGCACAAACTGTTTCGACACATGCTGAATCACCCGTAAATGTTGAAGTACCGACCATGCTTGATGAAGCGGCGCAGTGGTGGTGGGATCTCTGGTTAACCCCTGATCAGCAAGGCCAGCGCTGGTTTAACCGCGGCGACTATTTACGCGCAGCCAAACATTATCAGAGCCCGTTGCATAAAGGCGTGGCCTATTACTACGCCGCTGAGTACAAGCTCGCCCACACCGCGTTTCTTTCGATGCAAAATGATCAGCGTGATGAATCGCACTATCTTGGTTTGTACAACGCCGCCAGTGCATTGGCACGTCAACGGGAATATTTAGCCGCGCGAAACTTGCTCAATAGTTTGCTTGATGACGAGAATCTGCCCGAAGCGCTAAGAAAAGACGTGCTCAATAACCGCAATGTGTTGGTTGGGATCGTTGAAGAGATTAACCGCTTAAGCGAGAGCCAGACCAGTGTGTCGGATGGGTTGGAAGACTCGTATGAGTTGTCTGATAACCCTCAAACCGCCGATGGCGCCGAAGAGAACACCGTTGAAGAACTGCTTAACAAAGAGAGCTTAAACGCCCGCGAAATTTTAGGCAGTGATGAGCTCGCGGATAAGTGGCTAAAACGGGTGGAAGCGGACCCCAAACGTTTCTTACGTACGAAATTTTATCTTCAGCAGCAATCGGCGCAGGGAGAGTCTCAATGAAATCCATCATGGTTTGGCTAACGTGTGCCTGTTTCGCCGCTTTAATGTCGACGAACGTGCATGCCCAGACGTTTGGCGGTAAACAGCGCAGCGCGCAAGTCGAAATCCGCGCTTGGCTAGGTGACGAAAAAGCGCCAAGCGCAACGCCACAGTTTACCGTGAATGAGCAGATCGTCATGACGATTGATGTCAGTACGCCGCGCTGGTTTACGGCAGGGACGCGCATTCAAAACGTGGAGTTGGCAAATGTGATCGCGATGCAGCGTAACCCAAGAGCCACCAACTACACGGAGCGTCGCTATGGTGAAACCTGGTCACATCAACGTTGGGAGATCACGCTCTATCCTCAAGCATCGGGTGATTATGTGGTACCACCGTTGGCTTTAGGTATCACTGTGTCGGCGGAAGATGGCAAGCCGCTGTCGGGGACGCTGCAAACGCCACCGTTACCTTTTCAGGTTATCTTGCCTTCTGGTCTGATAGACACACAGAAGAGCTGGTTTAGCGCCAGTGCGGTTGAGGTTTCCCAACAGTGGCAACGCTCCAATGAGACGCTTCATGTCGGCGATAGCATCACGAGAACGGTAAGTATCACGGCTAATGATAGCCTCTCCATCTTGTTACCCGCGCTTCTCGATGGGTCGCGTTCGGATTTTTACCAAGCCTACTCACAACCCAGTGCACTCGACGATACGCAGCAGCGAGGTAACTATCGTTCAGAGCGAAAAGAAGAGGTGGTGTATGTCTTACAGCGAGGTGGAACCTTAACCTTGCCCGATATCGAATTCCAGTGGTGGAACAGTGAGACGAAGCAACTTGAGCATATGACGATCAAGGGGCAGAGCTTTGTGATTAAACATACGCTGAGCTCTTGGCTTAAAGCCTACGCGCCTTGGTTGATTGCGCTGCTTGTTGTCTTGTTGTGCGTCACTGTGTTTGCTCAGCTAACGCTGCGTTACTATCGCACGCACCCAACGCCCACTTGGCTCTTGTTTAGACGCACGCTGAAAGCAAAAGAGTGGGGCGCCGCTAGGGCATTAATTTATCGCGAATATCGCGCACGAACGGGCCGACGTACGCTGCTTTCTACTCAATCGTATTCTGACGCGAAACCGCTTTCTGACGCGAAACAGGATGACGAGTGGCAGACGCACAGTCGCGCTTTGCAAGCGGGGAGCGAAGCGGTCAATGTCTATCAAGCGTTATGGCGCCTTATCCGTCAAAGTTCAGGCCGTTTTAGCGCGAGATTCCATCGTATTGCCTTGCCTAAAGCACTCCCTGATCTTGCTAAGAACAAGCGTGATTCTTAATGGAAACACGCTTTTTGTCGGCAATTTTCGCCATATAGACAGCATTTTGTGTGTTTTCATTTCGATACCGAGTGGCATTTTCGTTACAATAACGCCTTTCCTGCCCAGCCTGTATCGATATGAAAACCACAGAACTTAATCTTATCCCCATTTTTGTTGCGATCTTCGAAGAACAGAATTTATCCCGTGCAGCCACACGTTTGGATATCAGCCAACCTGCGGTGAGTAAAGCGTTGGCTCGCTTGCGAGATATTTACGACGAGCCTTTGTTCCATCGTAGTACCAGTGGGGTAGAGCCAACCAGTTTTGCTATTGATATCTATCCTGCGATGTCGGCCGCGCTAAAAAACTACACCTCGACGCTCTCAGCGTCGCGCGAATTTGACCCGAAAGTGACCAATCGCACCTTTTCGATTGCCTCCGTCTCTGTCCCGAGTTACCAGTTGTTGCCCCTGTTGCTTAAGCAGATCAGACAGCATGCACCCAATATCGCACTCGAGATTCACCCTCTGTTTACCGAAGACTACGAAAGTGATTTGCGTCTGCAACGCTATGATTTAATTATCGATATTGAGCCGAGAGGTCGCACGACACTCAAGCATGAGCAGCTATATAGTGAAGAGATGATCGTGGTTTGTGCGAAGGATCACCCGCGCATTGGCGATACCATTTCGCTCGAAGGATTTTTGGAAGAGGAGCACGTGGTGGTCTCGCGCTGGCAAAGCCGCACCAGTTTGCTTGGTGAGCATATTACCGAACTAGCAAAGCGCAAGGTGGCGTACCGCGCGTCAGGCGCTTTTGAAATGCTGCCTGTCATCAGTGGCGGTGAGTACATTGGTATCTGGCCGTGTCGTGCGTTAAAGAGCTTTACCGAGCAGTATCAGTTGAAGGCGATCCCATTACCCTTTAGCAACGCAGAGCAGAAACTCAGTATGATCTGGCACCCGAGCCGCACTCAAGAAAGCGGCCATGAATGGCTAAGATCGCAGTTGAAACAGGCAGTGAAGACGTTAGGGTATTAGTACCGAATTAAAAAAGGGCTTCAATGGAAGCCCTTTACCTTAGAGGTTCGTGAACGATTATTTCTTCACTTCCGTTAGCACATGCCCAGTGGCGCCACTCGGTAGCGTGATGCCTAAGTAGTTAGACAGCGTTGGTGCGATGTCGTAAGGCGTCACGTCGCGGTTGACGACTTGAGCAGGTACCTGATGGCCAGCAAAGATCACTGGAACGTGCGTGTCGTAACGCCAAGGCGAACCATGGGTTGATGCGATGGTGAGGCCATCCATGTCGTTGATGTAAGTGCGCGGTGCGAACACCAAGTACACATCACCAGAGCGATCTGGGTGGTAGTTGTTTTTCACCATATCAAAGACACGCGTATTGGGTAGGCGGTTCGCTGCCACATCACTTGATGTCACCGCGTAGGCCACGCCTTCCACTTTGCGAACTTCTTCAGCAATAGCGGTTTGTACATCCGCCAGTGCGACTTTCTTCTTCGCAATTACGTCGTGATCAAGGTAGATATAAGGCTGGGCGTAAAGGCGAACGGCGTCTTTACCTAAACCGAACTCGCTCTTTAATCTTGCTAGCACGTTGTCGTTAATGATGTTGTTGACATCAAAGTAGCTAGCTTGACGAAAACCGAGTTGACTTGCATTAGGCGATACTTCTGGCACACCATGATCGGCAGACAGCACAATCAGCGTGTTCTCAAGGCCGATGTGATCGTCGACAGTCTTAAACAGCTTGGCGAGCGTGCGGTCAAGGCGAATCAAGTTGTCTTCTGTCTCTAGGCTATCAGGACCGTAAAGGTGAACCACGTAGTCGTTTGAAGAGAAGCTCACGGCAAGGTAATCGGTGAAGTTACTTTGGCCTAGGCGTTCTTGACGCAGCAGGGTTTGCGCGAAATCACCGGTGATCTCATCACCCGCAGGGCTAACCGTTAGCATGGTAGAGAAGTATTTAAAGCTTGACGGTCCGTATGGGTGAGGGAAGGTGCGAGCGAATCCTGCCAAATCGAGTTTGTTCTCTTGGCTGATTTCGTCCAGCGTGTATTGATCACGCTCTAGGCTGAGCTCCCAGCGCTGTCCGCTGTACTGATTCGGAATTTGCTTCTCGTTCCAACGCGATACCCAGTTTGGGTACTGATCGTAGTAGTAGTCACTGGTGACAAATTCAGACTGCGATTTAGAGAACCAAAACGCCTTGCCGGTGTGGCCCGCTAACGAAATGGCTCCGCGGTCTTTGATCGAGACAGAAAACACCTTGGCTTGGCCGTTGGAAGAAACGGTAAGCTCATCACTAAAGGTGGTGGCGAGAATAGGCTCTGGTGAACGGCCATCTTGAAGCGCGGTTTTTTGTGTCGGGTCGATTTCCGTTGATTTATCAACACCTGCGCCCGCAGAAAGCATCGAATAGTTCGCGTCTTCTACGTTGTATACCAAACGCTCTAATTGACGGTCATACCAGACGTTACCGACCATACCGTGCACCGATGGTGGCGCGCCCGTTGCGAGTGACACGTGACCCACAATCGTCTCCGTGTTGCCGTGTTGGTAATGTGCGTTGGTAAAGTGCGTACCTTGATCCATTAAGTAACGGAAGCCGCCGTCACCAAAATTGTGCTTATAACGGTCAAGGAGATCGCCGCGCAAACCATCAACGGTAACTTGCAAAACCAACTTGGGTTTGGCTTCTTGCGCCACGACCGTCAGTGGTGCGGAAATCAGAAGTGCACTGGCGGCACCTAGCCATACTGTTTTCATAACATTCCTTAATTGTGGAGTTAATCTTTCGCCAATCTCAAGCCCATATCAGACATGATTATAGTTTGACTGGCGAAATCGCGGCGGAAGTTTTCGGACTCGCTTTCGCTGTAAGCGAAACTGCCTCCGCGAACGGATTTGTGCGCCAGACTGACATCACTGTGCTGGGCATTATTGGGGTTATCACTGGGGCCAAAGCGGTAGAAGGTGTCGTCGAAGGCATCAATGACAAACTCACCGACATTACCGGTCATGTCGTATAAGCCCAATTCGTTGGGTTTTTTTAATCCAACGGGATAAGCTCGGTTGTTGGCATTGCCGTCATACCACGCCACGTCGTCAATGTTGTTAGAACCGGAGTAGGTGTAGCCTTGGCTTAAGTTGCCACCACGGGCAGCAAATTCCCATTCGGCTTCAGTCGGCAGGCGGTAGGATTCGCCCGTTAACTCGTTGAGTTTTTCAACAAAGTACACCGCTTGTTGCCAACTGAGGTTGTTGACGGGCACTTGTGGATCTTTAAAAAAGCTCAGAGAAGAGCCCATCACCGATTCAAAAAGCTCTTGGGTCACTTCAAATTTTGACAGGTAGAAACCGTCTACGCGGACAAGACGAGCCGGGCGCTCGGCTTTGGTCGCGGTGTCCGAATCACTGCCCATCATAAATTCGCCGCCTTCTACCCACACCATATCTTGGTTGATTGATTCCGCTATCGGGTGTGTGGGTTGGATCGCACATCCAGCAATGGAGAGCGCTAAAATTGGCATGGAGAGGGAAAAGAGTCTGTTTTTCATCGCAAAATCTCGGATAAGTTGACTAGCCTTAGCATAGCAGATGAGACCATAAGAATTGGTTATAACCCCTATAACATGAACCCCTGTCTCGTGCGCAGTACACTAGCCAGGTAAAAATAGATGAAAGGTGATGTATGCAAATTACTCAAGGTCCCCAGTTTCAAGGTAAGGCGTCGAAGCGCATGCATGTGATGGCGAAGCCCATCGGTGCAGCGTGCAATATTGATTGCCAATACTGTTACTACCTCAGCAAACAGGACTTGCTTGAGTACAAAAAAGGCAGCTCGCCGCGAATGTCTGATGAGACGCTAGAGCACTACATCAAGACGTACATTGAAGGGCAAAATACCCCTGAAATCATCTTTTCTTGGCAAGGTGGTGAGCCGACGATGCTCGGACTCGAATACTTTGAAAAAATCGTTGAGCTACAAAATAAATACAAGCCAGATGGCATTGTGATTTCTAACGATTTGCAAACCAACGGCACCTTGTTAAACGACGAGTGGTGTGCGTTCCTTGCCAAAAACAACTTCCTGATTGGCCTAAGTATTGATGGCCCAGAGATGCTGCACAATGCGTACCGCACCAACCGAGCGGGCCGTGGCACATTCAAGCAAGTGATGGCGGCGGTTAACCTGCTGCACAAACACAAGGTGAATTTTGCCACCTTGACCTGCGTGAATAATCTCACCAGCCAAAACCCACTTGAGGTCTACCGCTTCTTACGTGATGAAGTACGTTCACCGCAAATCCAGTTCATTCCGATTGTGGAACAAAAGACGTTCCGCACTACGGCGCCGCAAACTTGGCCCGCAGAAGATCAACCAAAGCAGGGCGATAAACGCCTGATCCCGGGGCACAAAGATTCGGTGATGGAGCCTTGGTGTGTGTCGGATATGGCATGGGGTAACTTTTTGATTGCGGTATTCGACGAGTGGGCGAAGCACGACATTGGCAAAGTGTTCGTCCAATATTTTGAAGCGAGTATTGAAACGTGGATGGGGCGTAAAAACCCACTGTGTACTCTGGGTGAGTTGTGTGGCAAAGGTCTCGCCATGGAGCCTAACGGCGATCTTTACGCGTGTGACCATTACGTCTACCCAGAATACAAAATCGGTAATATCCACGAGCAAAAAATCGATGACGTTGCCTACAGCAGCGAGCAGCAGACATTCGGTTACGCCAAATCACGTACGTTGACGACGCAATGTCAGCAGTGTGATTACCGTTTTGCCTGTCATGGCGAATGCCCTAAAAACCGCTTTATTCGTACCGCGCAGGGCGAGCCAGGCTTGAACTACTTGTGTGCCGGTTGGAAGAAGTTTTTCTCTCACGTCGATCGCAGCATCGCCTATATCCTGCGCGCGACACGCCATCCGGTTGCTCATGGCAAATACAGCGACGCTGTACTGCGTGACATGATGCAAAAGCGCAACAATACACTCTGAGGGGAGCCAGATGGATAAACGAATCAGTACAGCAATGAATACCGCTATGCATAGTATGATGCGCCCATCGCTGCGCCTTGTGACTCTCACCGCTGCGTTGATGAGCGGTGCTGTTTACGCCACGCCGAAAGCGGCTGACGTGCCAATGAGTCCGCTGATGCCCACTGCCGAGCAGAGTGCCCAGGTGCAAAACCCAGCGCAGTTAGCTTACAACGCGCAAGATACTCGACTGGATGATGAGCAACGCGCCGAGGCGTTAATGGCGTTGGCCAATTATCCAAGCCAAAATGCACTTGTTGCCGTAGCACGAGGCTTGAAAGACGACAGCGCGCAGATTCGCCACGGTGCGGTTGTGGGCGCTGAAGCGTATCAAATCGAACATCGTTGGCGCATGGTGTCGCCTCTGCTCACTGATGAGGCAGAGTCGGTGCGCTTGCGCGCCACCATCAATCTAGTGCGTGACTATTCTGCGCTGACGCCTGAACAGCAAAGCGTGATGGCCGCGCCAGTCGATGCACTGATCGCCTATCTTGCCACACAAGGGGATGCGGAGTCTTCGCTGCTGATGGCGAACGTGTATCGCTGGACCAAACAGTGGTCGCTGGCGGATCCGATTTATCGCACCTTGATTGAGCAAGACGCCCACTATACGTCAGCATGGCTTGCTTACGCCGACAACTACCGTGGTCAGCAGAAAAATGCCCAAGCAATTACGATTCTTGATCAAGCGATCGACAGCAACCCCGATACCGCGGCGTTGTACTACTCAAAATCGCTGGCGTTAGTGCGTTTGGATGATAAAACCCAAGCCGCGCAAGAGATTGACGTTGCCGCGAATCTGGCCAAAGACAACAGCTACTACTGGTATCTCAATGGTGTGCTGCAAGAGGCGTTAGACATCGATAAATCTACCAAATCCTTTGAGACGGCCTACCTTATCTCCGGCGCGCCAGAGCAGCTGTATGCCCTGTGCGATATTTATGTCCGTTACGGCCATGAGAAGTCTCAACCTTGTATGGATGAGCTGAGCCAAGTCGCACCGGCTTACGTTCTCGATGAGCTAAAGAGCAAGCAAAACGCCAATGTCACACCGTGATAACGGATAATAGGTAAGAGGTAATAGGTAATAGGTAACGAAAAAGTGACGTAACAAAAAAAGCGCGCCCACATTGCTCGGCGCGCTTTTTCGATCCTGATAGGGGCGGTTTATTTGGTTTTGAACTCCGCCACCGCTTTGTCCATCTCAATCGCTTGAGCCGAGAC
This sequence comes from Vibrio cholerae, assembly GCA_036903855.1. GTDB lineage: Bacteria > Pseudomonadota > Gammaproteobacteria > Enterobacterales > Vibrionaceae > Vibrio > Vibrio cholerae_D. The sequence continues at coordinate 1,097,810 of JACGDM010000001.1, forward strand.
ATTATCGACTTCGAGCAAACAGAGTTTGGCCGATTCCATATTGCCCTCGGAAATTGAGTTGAGCTCTGTGATGGATTCACTGACTTGATTCATCACAATCCCTTGCTCTTCAATCGCCGAGGCGATGCGCTCAGAGTTGGCTTGGATGTTATCCATATCCGAGATGATTTGCTCCAAACTCGCATCCAAGGTTTCCGATGCTTTCAAGGTCTCAGCGCCTTGCTCGTTACACTTATCGATATTGGTGACAACTTCCGACATTTGTGACTGAATCGCGCTCACCACTTTGGTGATGTCTTCGGTCGATTGATGCGTTCGGCTTGCCAATGCGCGCACTTCATCGGCTACCACGGCAAATCCGCGTCCTTGCTCACCGGCACGCGCAGCCTCTATCGCGGCGTTCAGCGCGAGTAGGTTGGTCTGTTCAGCAATACCTTGAATGATGTTGACCGCATCGCCAATCTTATCGACGTGATGGTTGAGCGATTGGATAGAGGTCTGGCTCTCGCCTAGAATGCTCGACAGCTGATCAATATTACGCACTGTGGATTCCACCACCTCACGACCTTTATGTGCATTGATCGACGCTTGATGAACCCCTTCTACCGCCACTGAGGTACTTTCTGAAATCTCATTGATGGTCGACACCATCTCTTGAACCGATGTCGCCATCGTAGAGGTGTGATCCGCTTGGACATTAAACTGAACAATGACATTTTCCAGCTCCTGGTGCATGTTGCCGGTCGTGGACGACAGATGCGCCGATTTCTCTTGTGTTCCTGAAATCAGCCCTTCAAGTTTATCAAGGAGTCGGTTGAAATATTGACTGATGGCGACCAACTCGTCCTTGCCTTTGAGATTGGCACGCAGTGCGACGTTGTTAGTCCGCGCGATCTCTTGAATCAGAGAGAGCAAGGTGGACACTTGGGTGTTGATCGAGCGAGCGATTTGCCAGATAAAACCAATGATCACCAAAGAGACGATCACGGTAACACTTAACTTGAGGGTCGCTAGGCGAGATTGGGTTTGCGCCGAGTTTTCATTGAGCGCTGAAGAGAAGCTTTTAAATTGCTCCTCGACCGTGTGAGACAGGCCGCGTGTCTGCCCCAGTAGCCCCTCATTGTATTTTAGGCCGACCTTTTTGTGTTGAACGACCAGCGCTTGCGCTGCATTGAGCAGTGATGAGGCATTCGGCGGTAGCAAGGAAGAGTCGAATTCACCTTCTAGCACTTTCTCATTAAAATCGGCGAGCTGAACCAATTGGTCACTGTCGAGTGATGGACGAACGGCGTCTAACGCTTGGTTGTAGCGACCAAGCAGTTGATCTTCATCATTGAGACCATAGGCTTGAAAGGCGGACACCAAGCTAGCAAACCCTTTTTGATAGGCGAGGATGTCGGTGCGTAATTGCTTAGAAGACGCCAGTTCATGAGCCTTTAAGAGAGTCGATAGCGTTGCCTCTTTGGCTAAAAACTTATCAATATTGTCATTGAACGAAGTGAGGTACTTGGCGTCTTTTCTGAGCAGGAAATCTTTCTCGTTACGACGCAAATTGAGCAAGCGGACTTCAAGCTGAGCGACGAGTAGATTCGCTTGATTGAGTTCATTGGTCACTTTGGCAAATTGGGTAGTGGAGAGCAATAACACGCCGATACCGACGATGGCGACCGCCCCTAGAGAATAGAGCTTACTCTTTATGTTCATAATTGCGTCCTAAAAAAGGTGTAACTCATTATTGTTGTTATAGTAATGTGCATACTCTCAAGCTAGTTCACTAGTGAGATGTTTGTCAATTACATTCATGACTACTACTAAAAAACTAGTTTCTTATACCATTTAGCTTTGTGAATTTTATATGAAGGAATTATTACATTCGTATCAAGGTCTCATTTTTGACATGGATGGCACCCTGATTGATACCATGCCCGCACACTTGTTGGCGTGGGAAAAGACGGCCGAACATTTCCAGTTTCCCTTTACGCGCGAATGGCTGCACGGCTTAGGTGGCATGCCGAGTTTTAAAATCGTCGCTGAAGTGAACAGCAAGTACGGCTTGACGTTAGATCCCAACGAAGTGGCGCAATTTAAGATGGCGACATTTAGCAGCCTTGATGATCATGGAGAGCCGATACAAGCCACGATGGCGATTCTCGACCACTTCTACGGTAAAAAGCCACTGGCGGTAGGGACAGGCAGTCAAAGGCAGAGCGCAATGCGCTTGCTGGAAAAAGCGAACCTCATCGACAAACTCGATGCAATTGTCACTGCCAGTGATGTTGAGCATCACAAACCGAACCCGGATACGTTTTTACTGGCGGCGGAGCAGCTCAAGTTAGCGCCGTCTCAGTGTGTGGTGTTTGAAGATACGCATCTCGGCCGTCAAGCCGCGCACGCAGGCGGAATGGATTGTGTCATGGTGGAAGGGGACACCTTGGTCTTTTACCCTGCGCCAGTTAAAGGCGGCCAATAAAAAACGCGATAGCTTGTTACTATCGCTTTCACAAGTAAATCGCGTTCACAAGTAATTCGCGTTTAAAGGTATTTCGCGTTTATTACGTATTTAAAGCAGGTTTATCGCAACTTTAAATTGTATTTAGCGCGACATTATCGATCCCAGTAGGCTTCTTCGAGACTGTCTTCGCGCTCTGGTAACGCTCGACCTAATCTCGGCGAGTGTTGCGTGAGCACCTCGTAGCTTACTCGGTTCGCGTACTTACAGATCTGTGATAATGATGAGTAAGTAAGAAACGGCAAGTCATGTTTAGACGAGTTGGGCACGTTCATCTTGTGGTGACTGTTGGCTGCCATGTCATGGAGCAAGGCTGACAATGCCGCATCACCCGCGCCGTTGGTGTTTTTGATCTCGAGTGGGCCACCAAGGTAGGGACCAATATGCGAGTAGACTTTCAAAGGTGACAGACAGTCTTGTTTGCGCATCGCGCGGCTAAATTCATACTTATTAAACTCGGCGATGTTGCCCGGCAATAGCGGCAGTTCCGTAACACGCTTTGCTGATTCATCGGTGTAGCCAGCCATGTAAAGGCCAATAGAGCCCGCAGTACACAGCACCAGGTCGACCCATTCGAGCGCTTTGTCAGCCGCGAGCAGAGGGTCTTTCTCACCGGTAAGCGCTTCGCCTTCTTCCTCGTTCATCGCGATCACTGAAATGTTCTCTTTGATGTACTCTTGCCACCACGCTGCGTTGCCTTCAATCACCCACTTGGTACCCAAGGTCAGCACAACAGGAACCTGTTTTTGCTTGGCGATTTCAATTGCACGTGCGACCGCTTTTGGCATTGGATCTTCTGGTTTACCGCGCATTAGATAAGAAGAGACTACCAGTGCCGAGGCTTTATCAAACACCTCTTCAGGAATGCTCTCCGGACGCAGCTGATTCATGTGACCTTCATTGATAGCAAACGTACGTTCGCCATTTTCGGAGATCAATGTATAGCAGCGGCCAATCGATCCCTCGACCATTTGCAAATGATTGAGATTCATACGAGAGGAAGTGCGACACAAATAGCGATAGGCGAAGGATCCAACCTCAATGTTCTTCGACATCACACCCAGCAGCACCGATTTGCTGTCCGCAAGCACGGAGTAGTTGTGCAGGGTATTGCCAATGGTATCACCGGGGTATTGGTGTGTGATCAGTTCGCGTGCCACCAGCTCTTGATATAGCGCATCGGCTTTGTCCTCTTCGAGTACCAGTGAGTGTCCTTTGCTCAGCTCGTATTTAGCGAGGAAATCATCATCGACGCGCGCTTCAATATCAACGATGGTTTGACCGACACCGACCACGATAGGTCGGTAGAGCTTCGGTGCTTGCTTCATCTGATTGATCAATGGATCGCGATTGTCAGTAGGAAAGTAGTGCTTAGATTTACGTTGGCCAGGAAATTTCATGCTCAAAAAGGACAGTAAAAAATTTTCGCCAGTCTAACACAGAAGTGTCTTTCAAATTTCATAAAAATTACATAACAATGAGATTTTGATCAAAGAAACGTATCGGGCGGGGAAACCGTTGAGATTGGCTTGAAATACGCTATTGATTTAAGAAGTAAGGCGAGCCGATACCGCTCGCCTTAATCCTACCCACCCCTAGCATGACTTGGATATGGGGCAGGTTAGTCTGCGTGTGATTAGCGCAATTACTGTGCAGTGACGGGGGCCTCCACATACGCATCGGTGCCCCACAGTGGCACGGTCGACAGACTGTGCTTGAAGCTACCTTCGGTTTCTTTGGTCGTGTACGAAAGATAGAGTAGGGACTGCGTGTCGGCATCGTAGATACGGCGCACTTTCATGGTTTTGAAGAAGATGCTTTTTGACTTTTTGAACACCACTTCACCCGACGCGCTCTTATCGATTTTTGCAATCATATCCGTGGTGATTTCACCGGTTTGACGACATGAAATGGAGCTGTCGCTTGGATCGGAGAGGCTAAGATTCGCTTCAATGGATGCGATGTGGCAGGTCACGCCTGTCACCACCTCATCTTGCAGTGAGGTGATCTTAATGTCTTTCAATGTAAATAGACCGAGTGAAACGTCACCCACTTCGTTGCTATCACACGCGGTGAGCAGCAGTGAAGCCATGGCAACGCCAAGTAATTTTATCCGCATGGCCGCTATCCCTTCTTAAATAATGGTTGAGCTTTGTGATTGTCGAGCTAACTATGAACCAAGCTTATCTGTTTTATGCTCAAGCAGCCAATAGTTCAATGAAAAACTTGTCGCATCATGATCTTATCGTTAAGCTCATGACGACAAGATTCATGACCCTAAAAAGACATCCCATGCCCAATACCGCCTCTGCCATCACCGAGATGAAAAACCAATGGCTTGCCAGCCAAGTAGACGTTGAATTTCCAACGCCAGAGAGCCTCAAAGGGCACGAGCTCTATCAAGCGCGCGCCTTAGCGCAAGAGACACACTTGCTTGATCTCAATGAGCTCTCTCTCGACGAATTCAGTGAGCAAGATGTGTTTGTGGCGGATTTTCACCGCATGACCGTGATGTTTGCCTTGCAACAAGCCAAACAGTGGCAAAGCCAACAAGACAGAGAGTGGATTGTTGAGTTTTTCACTCAGATCATCTACTCAGCGCCTTGCCAATTGATCGTTGCGTTTAAAGGTAATCAACCCGTTGGCGCAGCGTTGGTGACCACGCATCAAGGTGCTGCTTTGGTTTCAGATGTAGTGGTGGAACCGGAATACAAGCGTCATGATCTGATTGCAGCGATAGTGAGTAAACTTGAACTCAATCAATGTGATGCTGTATATGTTGAACACAGCGCACATTAAGCGCCCAAGCTAGTCATTAGCTTCATCATTTATTCTGCCTACCATTCGTGACGCGTGCGAGGATTCTTAGCAAAACCCTTCCCTTGTCACTTAAAGTGTTAAGTGACGCATTTCAAATCGTGGCCGCTCGTTTACTATTTTGTTTAACGAATTAACAGAGTGTGCGGCTATGTCAGAAACCCAATGCGTGATATTTGATTGTGATGGAACGCTAATCGACAGTGAGAAGCTGTGTTGCCAAGCGCTGAGTGAGACGTTTCATCATTTTGGTGCTGGGCTTTCTACTCAAGATGCCTTAGCCCATTTTGAAGGGGGAAAGTTGGCTGACATTTTAGCAGCAACGAATGAGCGCCTTGGCTGTCGAATTTCAATTGATCAACTAGAACCTTTTTACCGTGAGCGGCTAGATGAGTTGTTTGAACGTCATTTAAAGCCCTCGGCCGGAGCCACTGAGCTTTTGAAGCACCTCGAGGCGAAAGGGATTGAGTACTGTGTGGCTTCAAATGGCCCAAAAAGTAAAATCCGCCGATCGCTTGAGCTGACAGGACTTTACCCTCATTTCGAGAATAAGATTTTCTCTGCGTTCGATACCAACAGTTGGAAACCTGAACCGGATCTGATTTTATATACCGCCATGACCATGGGATTTCGCTTAGAAAATTGCGTCTATGTGGATGACACGGTCAAAGGATTAGAGGCAGGGATTCGAGCGGGGATTAAAACTGTTCACTATCTGGGCGTCAACAATCGAGTGCATGAGCACTCCCTGCCCAAAATTCACGATTTACGCGAACTGACCACCTTGATGTGAAGCGATCGATAGACAAAAACAGCCTGCGACTGTGGCAGGCTGAATACTTGATAAGCGAACTCGATGAATGAAGGTGTTAGGTGCGCTTGGCCAGATACGCCTGGTAGTCAGGGATCTCAATGTCCACTTCTTTCTCAAGCAAGCTCGACTCAAACAGGAACTTGGCCGTTGCGCGGTTGGTAGCCACGGGAATGTTCCAGACGCTCGCAATACGCAATAGCGCTTTGACATCTGGGTCATGTGGAACCGCGTTGAGTGGATCCCAGAAGAAAATCAGCATGTCGATTTTCCCTTCAGAAATGAGGGCGCCGATCTGCTGGTCCCCGCCCATTGGGCCACTGATCATACTCTTAATGGCAAGGCCGGTCTGTTTACTTAGCATGGTGCCAGTTGTGCCAGTGGCATAAAGAAAGTGACTCTGTAACTTTTCTTTGTTTTCCGTTACCCAGCGCAGCAACTCTGGCTTGCAGTTGTCATGCGCGACCAGCGCAATGTGTTTGTGTGCAGGTAGGGTACGTGTTGTTTTTTCCATGAATGTTCTTCCTGATTATGAATCGTTATTCTTTAGCTAAGACATTAAAAATGGGTCTGTATTCGGATGGAGACAGCGAGGCTTCGATAACCGAACGTGGTAAATGATTGGGCGTTAGCTTAACAATATCGGGCGCAATATGCCTGTCAAAAGGCGCTTGTTTGAGAGATTGAACCGCTTGACGAACCGATAGACGACCTTGCAACACCATCTGATCGCTCGGTGCAAACAGCACTTTATTGCGAAGTAAACCGCGATAGACGCCATGACTGAGGTAGGTAGAGACAAGACCGATTTGCGCGCTCTTTCCGCCGAGGCGCAACTCACTGATTGCCGCTTCAATCGCGACCGCACTGCCAATAAGGTAATGGATATCGCGGTTTTCTGTTACACGCTGAACTAAATTGCGTTGTAGTTCCTTGTCGTTGTCTGCCCAATGCACGCCGGTGATAGTGACATCACTGCCTTTAATTGCTGCCTCGATGCCTTGCATCACAGGTTTAGTACCACCGCTTGCCACGGGGCCGGGAAGCACCGCGACGTTGACATGACCACTGCCTTTCGGGTGACGTTTTGCCAAAAACTCGCCAGAGAAATAGCCCATCTCATACCAATCAACACCGACCTCGCCAAGCAAGACATCATCGCCGTGTTCGGCACTGTCTAATTGATTGATGGTGGCAAAAACCGGGATATCGGCAGAGAGTTGCGCTAATTTGCCCAAATAGATGTCTGGGGCAACGGTACCGAGCAATATCGCATCGGCTTGCCAATCTCGACAGCGTTGCAACTGAGCGGCCTGTTTACTTTGATTGGGGTAGCCGCCCGCTTCCAGTACTTTCAGTGTCACGTTCTGCGCTTTGGCTTCTTGCACCATACCATAGTTGACCGACAGCCAGTACGAGTCTTTTAGATGCGGATAAAGCGCGCAGATCTTAAACGCGGGTGAGGCAATCGCCACCGATGACCATGATACAAACAGCGCACCAAGCAGCAGAGAGGGTTTCAGTGTTGGGATCAAAGTCATTAAGCAATTCATTGGTAAAGTCGTGATAAACCTTGCAAAATATAACCCAATATTTCGGTGTACAGAAGCGATGATTTGTTATGTTACTAGCTAAGGCCAGCATTGGGCGTACGCTCTTATTCGCCTTTGTCGCAATGGGGCTGCTGGTTGTCATCTCGGCGCTGATCGGCATGGCGGGCTTTTCTATGGTGGCGAAAACCGAGCGCGGCGTGGTCAATACGGCGATTCCCTCCATGGTGGAAGCGCGGCAAGTATCGGAGCTCAGCGCTCGTATTCTCTCATCTGTCCATACCTTATCGAATGCGAAAACCGCTCAGCAACATCGTGACTCCGGTCAAGCGCTACTGACACAGCTCGAATCTTTGTTAACGCACATTAAACAACTTGGCGCAGAGGCGTTTGACTCAACCTTATTGGAACAGTTAGAAATCGATGTCGAGCAGGTGATTGATAATGTAGTGCAGCTGGGCGTTGTGGTGGAAAAGCGTTTGAGCTTTAACCAGCAACTTTCGGCGGATACGCGAGAGATGCGCCAATTTGCAACGGAGCTTGAAGAGCTCACCCGTACCCAAGTGGCGAACACCAGTACCATCGCGGTGGCCAACGTGACGCATATCTATAATCTGCTTGGTGAAAACAAGCTTACGGATGCCTACCAAGCGCTGGATGCGCTGGTGGAAGTGGACATGGATTTGTCTGAACGTTTGCACGAACTGCATCTGCTAGCGTTTCGGCTGCTCAACCAAATTGAAGAGTCACGGACCATGAATGATGCGCAGCGTATTGAGGTCGTCAAATCCGCTTATCAGAACAACATCGAGATTATGCAGCGCCGGGTTATGGGAGTCGAAGATCCCACTCGCTCACAGCAAATGGCCGACTTACTGGAACAATTGGCGCAGCGACAATCGGTGTTTACGCTATTGCTTGAGCGATACCAAAATGAGCTTGCCGCACAGGCGCTGCTCCAAGCTACCTTTGATCAATTTTCTCAGCTCAACTCGACAGTGACGCATCTAGTGGATCAATCCAACCGCTCGACGACCACAGCGGTTGAACGGCTTAAAGGCACGTTGAGCTATGCGCAGTGGCTCTTGGCGATTATTACCGCGCTTGGCTCAGCGGTGGCCATCTTCATTGTCTGGCGCGTTGTATACCAATCCGTGCTCAAACGTTTGGATAACTACTCGACCGCACTGCTCACAATATCTAAAGGGGATCTTAATGTGGATTTTGAGGTGCGTGGCAAGGATGAGTTAGCAGAGATGGGGCGCGCGATTCTGACCGCCCGAGACACCGCCAAAGCGCTGAAAGTGGTGGCTGACAGCGAAGCGAAAGCCAAACAAGCGCTTGAATCACATAAAAGCCACCTGGAAGAACAGGTCGAATTGCGCACTGAGCAACTGCAAACGGCCAATCAACGTCTCAATCAAGAAGTGGAGCAGCATGCTGATGCGCGTTCACAAGCAGAGCAAGCCAGTCAAGCGAAATCCGCCTTTTTAGCCACCATGAGCCATGAAATTCGAACGCCGATGAACGGAGTTCTCGGCACCGCCAGGCTGCTTACAGAAACGCCGCTTGATCAACAGCAGCAGCGTTACGTCGACATCATCACCCACAGTGGGCGAACCTTGCTGGCAATACTTAATGATGTGCTTGATTACAGTAAAATTGAGGCCGGACATATGGAGATTCGTCCGGTGTCATTCCTTATCCGCGCTATGGTGGAAGATGTAGTGGCGCTGCATCAGGCCGACGCTTTGGCTAAAGGATTGTCACTCTCATATACGGTTGAAAGCGATGTCGCCGAGAGCGTGTTTGCCGACAGCACGCGTCTTAGCCAAGTGCTGAATAACTTGGTGGCGAATGCGGTTAAGTTTACTGACAGTGGCTACATTGATGTGTATATCGCCAATGATCCAGCGAAAGCTGAGCACGTTTTGTTCGATGTCAGTGACAGTGGCGTAGGAATAGCCAAGCAAGATCAACGCGAGCTCTTCTCTGCGTTTACCCAAGTGCATCACGGACAAGGCAAACTGGGTGGAACAGGGCTTGGGCTTGCGATCAGCCAAAAAATTGTGCGGGCGATGGGCGGAGAGATTGCGCTTGAGTCGGATCAGAATCAGGGCAGTCGCTTCTATTTCTCTTTGCCGATGCCTGTAGGGGCGACGTCATGCAAAGATTCACACAATCATACTGTGACAACACCGTCTGCTCGCGTATTGCTGGTAGAAGACAATGAAGTCAATCGCTTTGTCGCTGAGGGATTTTTGGCGGCGCTCGGGCATCACACCGACGCAGTCGACACCCTCGCTGAGGGAACTGCGCGATTTGAGGCTCATACTTATGACATTGCGCTGATTGATATTAATCTTCCAGATGGCAGTGGTGTGGATTTAATGCAAAGCATGAAGCGTAATACCCATTGCCAGACAAAGATGATTGCGGTGTCCGCGCACGTGTTCAACCAAGAGGTCGAGCGATACCTGCAAGCGGGATTTGATGGCTATCTACCCAAACCGCTAGATAAAGACGCCCTCGATGCCATGATTCATACATTGATGACAGGAGAAACGGTTGATGATACGCGGCGCCAACCTGAGCCAAGTGCAGAGCATCCCTCGCTATTGAACACACAATTGATTGACACCGACATTAAGGTGTTGGGTTTAAGCCAAGTACAAGAACTCGCCGATCTTTTTGCCCGCACTACCCAGATATCGTTCACTCAACTGGAACAGGCATGCGTCGAAAATCATCCTAGTGAGGTGTCTGACATCGCACATAAATTGAAAGGCTCTGCTGCCAGTTTGGGCTTGGAGCAACTGAGAGTACTTTGTCACCAATGGGAAAACTCGCCGAGCGAAGTGGGCAACGACATCACCGGACTTCGCGAGGAGGTCGACAAGTCTTTGCAAGCATTGCAGGTCTATTTAAAGGAAAGAGCGCAGAATGATAAAGATTGAAACCCAGCGTACCTATATGCGCCAAATTCAAGAAAATGATTGGTCACTGTTTGAGCGACTCCATCAGGAAGAAGAGGTGATTCGATACGCGTTCGATCGTCCTTCTGACGAAGAAATCAGACAGAGATTCGAATCAAGATTACCAAAGTGGCAGTGGGGTGCGACGCATTGGTTGTGTCTCGTCATAGAAGACAAGCTCAGCGGAGAAAGTATTGGAGTAACCGGATTGTGTATCCCAGATGGCTGTCAGAGCTGTGTCGAGGTAGGGTATCTACTTCTACCAGAACATCATGGTCATGGGTACGGTACAGAGTCGTTAGTCGCTTTGGTGGATTATATTGAAGCGCACTTTCCTGTTAAGGACGTTAGCGCCATTGTTACAGATGGTAATGTTGCTTCTTGTAAGGTACTTGAGAAGTCGGGTTTTGAGTTTGTTTCGAGAGACAAAGACGCTTATCAAATCGGCGGCAAATCTTACGATGATTTACTGTTTCGTTACACTATCAGCCATTAAAAAGAGCAGCGTTTGCTGCTCTTTGCGTTATTAAGCGTTTTGATTAGGCGATCGCCGCTTCAAGAATTTGACGACTGGCCTTAAGGTCAATGGCTTGGTTTTCACCGAGCGCCGACATGCCGTGGCTCTCTAGTTGTGATACGACACTGTCAACGGCCGCGCCTTTATCTGTCTGATACTCATCAAACTGTGTTGACACACCGAGTGAGTGGTAGAAGGCTTCAATGTGCTGAATCGTCTCTTCGGCAAGGTTGTCGCTGGCAGCTAGACCAAAGACGTTGATGCCCATCTGCTCAAGTTTGCCTTTTTTCGCCGCTAACTGGTTGCGCAGTAGGGAAGGTTGCACAATAGCCAGTGAACGTGCGTGGTCAACACCCCAAAGCGCCGTAAACTCATGACCAATCATGTGCGTTGCCCAATCTTGCGGGACACCTGCACCGATCAAGCCGTTAAGCGCTTGGTTGGCCGTCCACATCAGGTTTGCGCGCCACTGATCGTTGTCACGGTCAGCAAATTGTTCACCGAGCTGTTTTAGATTTTTCAACAATGTTTCTGCGTAGCCATCTTGAACCATAGCGCCATGTTGGTAGGTGATGTACTGCTCACAGACGTGTACCCAAGCATCAACAATACCGTTGACCAACTGTTTTTCCGGCAGGGTTTTCATTACGTCCGGGTCCATTACAGCAAATTTAGGCTGCACGAAAGGTGACATGAATGCCAACTTATCATGCGTTTCCGCTTTAGTGATCACGGCGCCTGAGTTTGACTCAGAGCCAGTCGCTGGCAGGGTCAGAATCGCAGCAAGTGGTGTGGCTGAAGTGACTGGGTGTTTACCTGTCAGAATATCCCAGCCGTCGCCATCAACGTGTGCAGCAGCAGCGACGTATTTAGAGCCGTCAATCACCGAACCACCACCCACAGCTAAGATGAAATCGACCGATTGCTCTTTAACGATCGCTACCGCTTTGTCGAGTGTTTCTTTGGTTGGGTTTGGCTCAACGCCGGAGAATTCAACCCAAGAATGCGCGTTGAGTGCCGTGACCACTTGGTCATACACGCCGTTTTTCTTAATGGAACCACCACCGTAGATCACGAGTACTTTTTGGTCTGTAGGAATTTGCGCAGCGATGTTCGCGATCTGACCTTGACCGAATAAAATTTTGGTTGGATTAACATAGGTGAATTGCATTGACATTACCCTCTTGTGTTATTGGGATAGTATTGATTTTGTATGTGTGCATAATAGTAATCAAATGAGACGGGATAAAGGCGAAATTCTGCATTTATTTTGCCTAATCCTACTTATATTGTTTGAGTGAATAGGTGGTGAGCGATGACGCTGGTGGATTGGATGGAGCAATACGTTGAGCAAAATGGCCTCGACGATTTGGAAGGGGTAGTCGGTACCGCCATTGAAGGCGTGTGGTTTTATCGAAGCTCCAAGGGGAATAAACGCCAACCTTTGGTCTACCAGTCTGGCGTGATCATATTGGGGCAGGGGACAAAACACATATACCTTGGCGAGAAGCCCGTTAAATATGGTGGCGATGACTATCTTGTGGTCGGCGTACCGCTCCCCCTTGAATGTGAAGCGATCGCTGATGCTGGCAAGCCACTGATGGGGTTAACGGTCGATGTTGATCCTCAAGTGCTGCACCGTTTAGTTAATAAGCTGGAAGAGCTAAACGTTCAGCCAAAGGCGATGACGCCTGCGCGCAGTGAAGGGCTCTCTTCAGTGAGTATGGACGACGATATGATGGACGTGAGTTGTCGAATCATGAAGGCACTTTGTCATCCTGTAGAGAGCGCTCTGTTAGGTGAGTCTCTAACTGAAGAGTTGGCACTGAGAGCACTACTTAGCAGCGAAGGGCATGTGTTGTTCGATTTGGCCAAGCATGAGGGGCATTACGCGCGCGTCGCTAAAGCGCTCGAGTATGTACATCATCACTACCATGACTCACTCACTGTCCAAGGGTTGGCTGAGACAGCGAACATGAGCATTTCCGCTTTTCATCAAGCGTTTCGCTCCGTGACGTTAGAAACCCCTATTCAGTACATTAAAAAGGTGCGCCTAAACAAAGCGAAAGAGTTGATTCATCTTGATGGATTGAAGGTCAGTGAAGCCGCAAGACGAGTCGGTTATAACAGCACCTCGCAATTCTCCCGGGAGTACAAGCGCCATTTTAACGAAACTCCTCGCGCTGGCGCTTTAGCGGCGTAACCGAGCCATCTCCCAAAAAGGGGAAAATGAATCGCACGCAATTTGCTGTGTTAATCCGATCGCAAATAGGTGATAATAACTCTCAACAAATCGAAGATTTGTCACCTACCCCTATAGGAGATCTAGTCAATCTCTGAATGAAGCCTCTAACTTAGGTTAGAGGCTTTTTTTTACGAAAAACTGTAACTCTCTGGCACCACCACGATCCCATCTGAGGAAATCTTAAAGCGCTTGGCATCTTCTTTCGCATCTACGCCAATTTCTGTGTTGGCGGGAATTCGGACGTGCTTATCAACGATGCAGTTGACCAAGCGGCAGCCTTCACCCACTTCAACATCATCAAACAAGATGCTGCCAGCGATAGTGGCGCCGTCGTTAATACGCACGTTGGGCGAGATAATGGAATGATGCACTGAGCCACCGGAGTTGATCACGCCATTGGCAATAATGGAATTAATGAAAATACCCTCGTTGCCTGTGGCTGAGGAGACGGTCCGTGCTGGAGGAAACTGAGACTCGTAAGTGCGAATTGGCCAGTTTGCCTGATAGAGGTTCATTGGCGGTACGGGTTCGAGTAGATCCATATTGGCCTTATAGAAGGAGTCGATAGTACCGACATCTCGCCAGTAGCAGTCTCTGTCCACTCGACCTTTGTCGTTGCAAAAGTTATAAGCGTAGACGCCTTGATCTTGGATGAGTTTTGGAATGACGTCTTTGCCAAAATCGTGTGAGGAGTGGCTATCTTTGGCATCTGCTTCTAGAGAGCGGGTCAGGGTTTCCATATCGAAGATATAAATGCCCATTGATACAAAACTGCGCGTATCATTGCCCGGCAGTGATGGCGGATCTTGCGGCTTCTCAATAAAATCGTCAATGCGTCCACTTTCGCCCACAGAGACACAACCAAAGGCTGACGCTTCACTGCGCGGGACGTCCATACAGGCAATCGTCAGCTTGGCATTCTTGTCGATATGTTCTTTGAGCATCTCCGCATAATCCATGCGGTAGATGTGGTCGCCCGACAAGACGATGACATATTTGGCATCGCTGCGGCTTAAGAGCCATAGATTATGGTAGATGGCGTCAGCGGTGCCTTCATACCATTTACCACCACCGCGCATTTGAGGTGGAACGGCGGTGATGTACTCGCCAAGTTCAGGGTTAAAAATAGACCAGCCATCTCGTAGATGTTTTTGTAATGAGTGAGACTTGTACTGGGTAAGGACGAGGATTTTACGAAGTCCAGAGTGTAGGCAATTGGTTAGGGTGAAATCAATAATACGGTACTTTCCGCCAAAAGGAACGGCAGGTTTTGCGCGATCATCCGTGAGGGGGCTAAGACGAGAGCCCATTCCTCCAGCGAGAATGACCGTGAGAGCGTCTTGCATACTATTCTCCATAATAGTGCGGGGGTACTACTGGGGTATCAAGAACCGAGCCAACCCGAAGGTGATTGTGTTGCCTAAGTATAGCGTTCGATAGGGCGTTTATCTGCGCTATCGTGGTGCGTGAACAAAATAATCTTGCACCAATTTAGACGAAGGCTTGCACCTGATCACTTTTGATCACGGAAATACGATTTCTGCCCAGATATTTAGAGTCGTAAAGCGCCATATCGGTGCGTTTGTAAGTTTGACTTGGATTCGCGCAGACATCACTGACACCCCCACTTAACGTCACATTATGCATAGAGTGTTGTTCAACCACATTGCGTATGCGATTGGAGACGGCTTCCGCCTCCTCAACCGAGGTGTTGGGCATGATGACAGCAAACTCTTCACCACCGACACGGGCGAGCAAATCCGTCTCTCTTAACTCACCTTTCAATAACTGCGCCACGCTTTTAATCACGTGATCACCGACATCGTGACCGTATTGGTCGTTCACCTGTTTAAAATGGTCGATGTCGAATAAACAGAGCGCTGCCTGTTCCTCTTCAGGATAACGCTTCACACGCATGCATAGGCTTTGCAATTCAATATCAAACTTGCGTCGGTTCCATTGCGATGTGAGGGCGTCTTTTTCACTCAATCGGCGCAGTTGCTGCTCCAATGCCTTCAACTCGGAGATATCGACAAACGATGCGACATAGAACTGAATTTTGCCATCATGATTCTTGACCGTTTGGATGCGCAGCAACTCAGTGATAAGGGTGGCATCTTTGCGTCGATTGATGATTTCTCCCTGCCAAATTCCCCTTGTATGAATAGACTCCCACATCTCACGATAGAACTTTTGCGTATGTTCTCCGGAGGCAAACATCGACGGCTGTTGACCTTTGACCTCTTCAAAGGTGTAACCACTAATCCGGCACAGCTCGTCATTCACTTTGATAATCCGATTGTCTTTATCTGTGATCATCAGAGCAGACATACCGTTTATCGCCGCGCGGGCAATTTTGCTTTCCAAGCTGTTTTTGTGGTGATTGTCATTCCAAATGACAAAGGATAGGGCAATCAGAAAAATCACCGCCGAGACAGAACACAACTGAACAAATAGCTCAAAGCGTTCGGCGCGACTGATCTGGTTAGCCTGCTGTGCAGGCATAGTCACGAAGAGCAAAAGCGATTGAGTATGCTGACCGAGGGTAAAATCGATGGTTTGATAGGTCAGCCAAGCATTCGACTCGTGCACTGTTCCTGAGGCGTTTATCGCTTGCTGTCGCCATAGCAATGGGAAGTCATTGGCGACAGAATGCTGGGCTCGGCCGGGGAGCAGATCACCAAACAGCGTTGCTGTATCGGGAGACAGCACATAAAAGCCGTTTGCATTGGCAACGATGGGCTTCGAACCGCTGTTGTCTCGATACGCCAACTCGTCATAAATCATCGACAGATTGAGATTCGCGATAAAGTAGCCTTGTCGGACGCCAGAAGTCGCAACGGGCACGATCACGCGCAGCGCCGGCGTGTACGGGCGTGCGTATTCACCGTGCTCAATCTCGAGATCAATGCCATACACCCCCAGTTGGCCGTCTTCCAAGCTCTGCGCATAAGAAAAATAGTTGCGCCCGGATTTATCTTGCAAAAATTCATCTTCAACGATTTGGGTTGTCCGACCATTGTGGTTGATACGAATTTTTTCTTGGCCATGGATGTCCAAATAACGCAGTTGCGAGTAGTAGCCTTGGGTTCGAGCGACGAGGGCCCAAAAGTCTTCAATTACACTGCGTGAGAGCGGAGAGGGAGAGTCGATAGCACGGTGCAGCAGGCCATTGTTGGCCAGTTCCATCACAGAGAGTTGAATTTTTTGATTGATGGCACCAAGCTCCGCCACCGCGTAATTGACTTTGGCTTGCTCAATCATGGCGACTTGTTGTGCAGTACGAGTCTCGAGATCATCAAGTCGCTCATAGAAATAAATCGCAGGGACAACAGACAGTGCGCTAAACACGAGGATAAATTGCAACAAAAGTTTGGTCGGAGAGTAGTAGCGCATTGCGTCTAGAGTCATCTTCTGGATTTATTCATCAAAAAGTTTACCCCAGGGGGATATGCAATACTGTGAAGATGGTGGGATTCTATTGAGCTTAACACCCGTTCCAATGTTTTTCTTAGGTATTATGTTTTATATCAATAGGATTATTTGATTGCGTCGCTCTAAGCGATAAAAAAGCGCCCCGGAGAGGAGCGCTGAGCAGATTAAGCATAGACCTAATAAAAGGTTGGGGGGTGTTATGCTTGTGCTTGAACTTGTTTTGCGTCACTGCGTGCTTTTAGGAACGCGTAACCAAAGCCTGTCACTGCTGTACCGGCTGCGATAGCGACAAGATACATGACGACTGGAGTAATCGCGTTCGGGATAAGAAGAACGAACAGACCACCGTGTGGTGCCATCAGTTTAGCGCCAAACAGCATAGACAGAGCACCGGTTAACGCGCCGCCTGCCATACACGCTGGGATAACGCGCATTGGATCTTTTGCTGCAAAAGGAATCGCACCTTCCGAGATAAAGCATAGGCCAAGTACGAAAGAGGCTTTGCCCGCTTCTTGCTCGCTTTTCTCAAATTTGTTTTTCGCGATAAAGGTCGCCAAACCCATACCTAGAGCCGGTACCATGCCCGCCGCCATGATGGCTGCCATCGGTGCGTAAGTTTGTGACGCCAATAGTCCAACACCAAACGCGTACGCTGCTTTGTTGACTGGTCCACCTAAGTCGAAACACATCATCGCGCCAAGGATAATACCGAGAAGTACTGCGCTGTCAGAGCCCATGTTGTTTAGGAAGTCTGTTAGACCGTTCATAATGCCGGAAACAGGACCACCGACGATGTAGATCATGACCAAACCAGTAAAGAGGGTCGCGACAAACGGGATGATCAAAATGGGTTTGAGTGCTTCCATCGATTGCGGAAGTTGTACTTTATCTGCAAGGAATTTCGCGGCGTAACCAGCGATAAAACCTGCTGCGATACCACCAAGGAAGCCTGCGCCTGTTGAGCTTGCGAGCATACCACCGACAAGGCCCGGTGCCAGTCCTGGACGATCCGCAATAGAAAAGGCGATGTAACCGGCGAGCACTGGGATCATTAGCGCGAATGCTGAACCACCACCGATGGTCATCAATGCTGCGGCGAGCGTGCCTTCTTCTTTAAATGCTTCAATACCAAAGACAAAAGAGAGCGCGATAATCAAACCACCTGCAACCACGACAGGGAGCATGTGTGATACACCGGTCATTAGGTGTTTGTAGGCCCCTTTCTTCTCATCTTGAGCAGAAGATTGATTAGCTGAGCCAGAATGTTGGTAAACCGTCGCTTGTTCAAAGGCTTTATCCATCTCTTCGGCGGTTTTCTTCAGGGCAGGACCGGTTTTAGTACGGTACATTTTTTTGCCGTTGAAACGATCCAGTGGCACTTCAATGTCCGCGGCGATGATCACCAAGTCTGCGTCAGCAATTTCTTGGTCTGTGAGCTGGTTTTTCGCACCGACCGAACCGCGAGTTTCTACTTTGATTTGGTGACCACGACGCTTGCCTTCTTCTTCGAGTGCTTCAGCAGCCATAAAGGTGTGCGCTACGCCTGTTGGGCACGCTGTAATGGCCACAATTTTCTTCGCAGAAGAGGTGGCTGGAGTAGCAGCAACCGATTGTGTCGCAGCAGAAAGGACTTGTGCTTGGCTAACCGCTTGCTCAAGGAATGCAACCGCGTCTTTGGTTACCGCGCTGATGTCACTGCGGAACACTTTTTTTCCGACAAAGCGTGCGTCGTCAACCTCGGTGTTCGCCGCAATGACGATCACATCCGCTTGATCGATGTCCGCTTGTGAGAGCACAGTGGTGTCAACAACGCTTGATTGGCATTCAATGGTCGCGTTCCATGCAAGTTTCTTCGCTGCTTTTTCTAACAGGCCAGCAGCGAGAATGCTATTTGCCACGCCGCTCGGGCAGGCAGTAATGATGGCAATATTCATAATGATAACCTTCTGTTCCTTAGTTTGCTTCTACGTTTTGGCGAACGGATTCGCTTAGGCAAGCTCATTAACTTGAGTATTAAGCTTAATTTGATCCAGCTCTTGTTGGCTGGTCACACCAACGCCGACTTGACTCACTGCAAGTGCAGAGAGGGCTGTGGCAAATTGGAGTAATTCGGTTTTTGGCATCTGTTGCATGTGGCCCCAACATAGACCCGCGACCAACGTATCGCCGGCGCCCACTGTGCTGACCACTTGCATTCTTGGCGGCTTGGCGTGGAGCCATTGATCGTCGTGCAGCCACATCACACCGTCAGCGCCCATTGAAACGACAATGTTATCGATGCCTTTGTTAGACAGGGTTTGTGCCGCGTTTTGGCACGCTTCTCGCGTATCCAGTGTTTGACCCAAGAAATCGCCCAACTCTTCCTCGTTAGGTTTGATAAGCCAAGGTTTGGCATCAAGCCCTGCGGCAAGTGCGGCTTTACTGCTGTCAAACAGGACTTTTTTGCCACGTTCACGCAACTGCGCGATCCATGCTGCGCACTGAGCCGGTGTGACACCACCGGGTAGGCTGCCTGCAAAGACAAAGTAGTCATGGTCATTCGCCAGTTCGTGCAGAACTCGCTCAAACTGCGCGATTTGAGCCCCGTTTACTTCGACGCCAGGAAAATTGATGTCGCTGACCGAGCCATTTTTCTCCACTAACTTGACGTTGATACGAGTGGAACCGTCAACTTCGACAAAGCGATCTGTCACACCAATTTTTGAAAACAGTTGGTGGAACAGTTCAGGGTTATCTTTACCTAAAAAGCCCGTGACAGTGACGTCTGCACCTAAATCGCGTAGGACCATAGCGACGTTCACCCCTTTGCCCGCCGCTCTTAGGTTGCTCTCTTTAACAAGACTCACGCTACCCAAATTGAGGCTATCCAGACTACCGGTCAGGTCGAGCGCTGGATTCAACGTGATCGTCACGACTTTTTTGGTTGCAATCTCAGACATGTTCGCCCCTTAACCTTCACCAAGGCCAGATTGAATCGCGCTGCCAATGGCTTCTAGTGCCTGAGGTGCATCTGCCCCTTCTGCGGTGAATTGCAGCTGATGACCGTGTTTAACACCAAGCGCAATCACTTTCATTAGGCTTTTCGCGTTAACGGCTTTGCCGTCGCCATCAAGGTTTGCAACGCGAATGTTCGACTCAAACTTTTTCGCTTCCGCCACCAGCATGGCGCCCGGTCTTGCATGTAAACCATGCGCGTTTCGAATTTTGAAGACTGCGGTATTGCCATCAGCGCTGGCTTGTTCTGCTTGTTCGCCTTTGAGTAGCGCGATGACTTGTTCGGCACTGCCATCAAGCAATGAGGTGTGTTTTTGTTCAAAAACCAACTGCGTCAGGTTTTCTAAGATCGCTTGGTGTGCGTTGTTGCACGCGGCAAAGGTGATCAATGCTTTGACGTTTTCACCGTCAAATTGGCATTGATTCGCCGTGGAAACAAAAGAGACACCGCTACGCTGAACGCCTTTTTCACTGCCAACTAACCACAGCCCTTGACCAAGGTGGGTGGGGGTTTTTGATACGATATCTGCAACGAAATCGTGGTTTGCGCAGCCGGTATTTTTGAGCAAGCCAGAGGCGACAGCGCTGAGCTGGACCATATCACTGGCTGGAAAGCCCACTTGAACTAACGACGCGTCGAGATCCACTTCTAACTGAACATCGCCATTCAGGAGTGCGACGATTTCATCCGCGGTTTTTACCGATTTTAGGCGTTCTTCAACGCCGTCAGCGCTCAGTACTTTGGTCAATTGCTTAAGAATGCCTAAGTGTTCGTCCGATTTTGCCGCAATACCAATGGCGACGTAGACACGGTTACTGTCACCCCATTCTACACCGTCAGGGAAGTGGTGAATCGCAACGCCTGTCTCTTTGACCATGTGACGGGTGTCGGTGGTGCCGTGTGGGATGGCTATGCCGTTGCCTAAAAACGTCGAGTTTTGCTTCTCGCGATTGAGCATGCCCTCGACGTACTGCGCGTCGACTAAGCCTTTACTCGCTAGTGTCGATGCAATGTTTTGAATAGCGGCAAATTTATCATCGGCCTGTTGCGATAGGGTGATATCAGTTTTAGTGAGCTTGAGCATGGCGCTTCTCCAGCATAAAAGTCATACAGTTCGTTCTCAGTCTGTGGGCGCGGAGTGCAACTTCTGTTGTCTCTTCTCGCTCTTTACTTTCATCGGTTTACTGGGCTGTCAGTATCGTTTAGGACCAGCAATCAAATTAGTGAATCGATTCAGCAAATTCGCGCCACAAAAAAGTTTTAGCAAAGAATGGAGTAATATCGATGAGGTTCCCGCCTCAATAGTGTTCAACTTGGTTGAAAATAGTGACCTTACTCTTGTTTTATTCTTTGCTGAATCCTTTCAGCTTTTATACTGAAACGTTTCAGCTTATAATTCAACTCAGCGATAGATCTTTGATGAATTATTATGATCGTGCGCACAGATTAAGGTAGAGATATGACACTAGATGAAGTAGCCAAATTGGCCGGTGTGTCCAAGACAACCGCAAGCTATGTGATTAACGGTAAAGCACAAAAATATCGGATCAGCGAAAAGACACAACGTAAAGTGATGGCGGTGGTGGAAGAGCATAACTATCGCCCGGATCTTGCCGCCAGTACGCTGCGCGCAGGACAAAGTCGATCGTTTGGGTTGGTGATCCCTGATTTAGAAAACACCAGTTATGCCAAGCTTGCAAAACTTCTCGAACAAAGCTCTCGAAAAGCGGGCTATCAAATATTGATCGCCTGTTCGGATGATGACGCTGATACGGAAAAAAATGTCGCCAATGCGTTGATCAGTCGTAAGGTCGATGGGCTGTTTGTAGCGAGCGCGATGCCAGATGCCAATGAATTTTATCTCGACATCCAAAATAAGGGCACGCCGGTTATCGCGATTGACCGTCCCTTAGACGATGAGTTTTTCTCATGCGTGATCAGTGAAGACTTTGGCGCGGCGAATGAGCTCACTCACTCCGTGATTAGTGATGCTGTCACAACCATTGGCTTAATTGGCGCACTTCCAGACCTCAATATCTCTAAAGAGCGTGAGTTGGGTTTTAAGACGGCGGCAGAAGAGCGAGGTTGCAGTGTAGTGATTGGCTATGGTGACCACTTTAACCGTATTGACGCGAAAAAGGTGATGCGTACTTGGCTGGCCAACGATGAGCTTCCCAATGCGATTGTGACCACCTCGTATACATTGTTGGAAGGGGTATTAGACGTATTTCTCGAGCAACCAGAGTTGGTCAAAGGCATCAAACTGGGGACCTTTGGTGATAACCGTCTGCTTGATTTCCTTCCCTTTAAAGTGAACTCTTTGCCTCAACAATTTGAAATGATTTCAGACAGCGCGTTGGCGTTGGCACTCAACGCATCGGCAAAACGTTACCATCCGGGTATTGAGTTGATTCCACGTGAGTTGATTGTTCGCTAACCGATTAAACTAAAATAAGGTTACTAAAACAGGGATACTAAAACAGGGATACTAAAACCGCGGAACTAAAAAGCGCCAAGACGGCGCTTTTTTCACATCAGAGCAGCACGATCATCAGTACTGAAAACGAACGCTCATCGTCAATTGTGGACCATAGAGTCCGTTGTTTCTTGTCTCGGCTGATAGCGACATCTGCTGAGTAGAGTGAAAACGAAGTCCGGCGTGAAAGACAGAGGACTCATCCAAACGGCCTAATCGCATCGTCGCTTCGACTTGTTCAGTCAACCAAAGACGGCCGCCAATGTTCATTTCAATCTGCGTGTCACTGTCACCTGCTACATATTTTGTTTGGTGAAGTAGCATTTGACCATACACATCCGCAAATTGTGTTACTGGTCCATTAAAACCGATACCACCGGCAACGTCATAATCGCCATCAAACTGAGAATCGGCGCGAATGATCAAATGGGAGTTTTCCGTGAATAGAGTGGTGAACTCACCGCCTAATGTCGAGGGATTAGCGCCTACACGCACTTCAAAGTAGTTGTAGCTGAAGTTATTCGCTTGTGCTGATGTCGCCGCAAGAGCCAGCGCGCTGGTAAGTAGGATTTTTTTCAAAACAGTCTCCGACATTGTCAATTTTCCGTCTAAGCGCCACATTGGCTTGGCGTTTTTGCCTAATAAGAAAATATTAGCAAGTTTTAAGCCAGCCATTTGAGGTGGGTGTCATTATTGATGATTTAAAATGATTTGTCGCCTACGAATTGAATTGATTGATTTTTTATATAGAAAGCTTACAGTGGAGCTCTAGCCATCTAAAAGGCTTTTATTAATAATGAGAGGGAAATATGAAGTTAGTCAGTAAGGTGTCGTTATTAGCATTCATCACAGTAGTCGGACTTACCGGGTGCGGCGAAAAAGAAGAGTCAGTAATTAAAGTTGGAGCGACGGTTGGCCCACACGCCCAGGTTGTCGAGGCGGTAGCAAAACAAGCCGAGCAGCATGGTTTAAAGGTACAAGTGATCGAGTTTTCGGATTATGTCACACCAAACGCGGCGCTTGATGATGGCAGTATCGATATCAATAGTTATCAACATCAACCATTTTTAGACAGTTTTAATCAAAATCATGGTACAGAACTTGTCTCAATCGGCCGTTCAATCCTCATGCGTATGGGACTTTACTCAAATAAATACCGCACTTTAGATGCGTTGCCAGAGAAAGCGCGTATCGCGATACCTAACGATCCGACTAATGGTGGTCGCGGTCTGCTATTGCTTGCTGATGCGGGAGTGATCACCCTGAAAGAAGGCGTTGGATATGCGGCAATGCTCACTGATGTTGTGGATAACCCTAAACAGTTCGAATTCATCGAGGTCGATGCGGCGCAGTTACCCAGAACTCTGGATGATGTCGATGCTGCGGCAATCACGATGAACTATGTGATGTCATCAGGGCTTGATCCGCAGAAACAGAGTATTTATCTCGAATCGACCGATGCCCCGCTCGCTGTTATGGTCATTGCTACCCGCAAAGGGGAAGAGACTAAACCTGAGTATCAGCAGTTTGTTGAGATCTTCCAATCGCAAGAGACGAAAGCCTTCCTAGCCAAGCAGTTTGGTAGCACGATTGAAGCGGCGTTCTAATTCGCAGAATGATTGATAGCCCGAGGCATTAACTCCTCGGGCTTTTTTTATCGAAACATTAGCGATTGCAAGGTGGGAGTGGTATCGTCAGCCAACATAACGGATGGATTTATTGTAGTTTTTTCTTTATATGAAAACGCCTCTTCAAGCCCTAATGGTACAGGGTACAACCTCTGACGCAGGAAAAAGCGTCGTCGTGGCAGGTCTTTGCCGAGTGTTGGCTCGCCGCGGTGTGCGAGTTGCCCCATTTAAACCACAGAATATGGCGTTAAACAGCGCCGTGACCGCTGATGGTGGTGAAATTGGTCGCGCCCAAGCGGTGCAAGCTTTAGCCGCCGGTGTTGAGCCTAGTGTTCATATGAATCCAGTGTTACTTAAGCCTAATTCCGATACTGGCGCACAGGTGATCGTGCAAGGTAAAGCACTGAGTAATATGGAAGCGTGTGGTTACCAGAACTACAAACAGTTAGCGCTGCCTTTTGTGATGGACTCGTTTAGTCAACTGACCGAACACTATGATTCGATTATGATCGAAGGCGCTGGTAGCCCAGCAGAAATCAATCTACGTGAGAATGATATCGCCAATATGGGCTTTGCTGAGGAGGCGGATGTGCCCGTCGTGATTGTCGCCGATATTGACCGGGGCGGCGTGTTTGCTCACTTATACGGCACTCTGGCCTTGCTAGCAGAGAGCGAGCAGCAGCGAGTCAAAGGATTTATTATTAATCGCTTTCGTGGTGATATTTCACTGCTCGAACCTGGCCTTGATTGGCTGGAAGAAAAAACCGGCAAGCCTGTCATCGGCGTGTTGCCGTATCTGCATGGGTTTGAGTTAGAGGCGGAAGATGCCATCAATACTCAGCAATTGCTCAATTCGGGCGCGAAGATTCAGGTTGCGGTGCCAGTGTTTACTCGGATCAGCAATCACACCGATTTTGATGCGTTAAGAAGTAACCCAGACATTCACCTTAGATACGTAGGTAAGGGGGAGTCGCTGTCGGGGGCGGACGTCATTATTTTGCCGGGATCAAAATCGGTCCGCAGCGATCTTGCCTATTTGCGTAGTCAGGGGTGGGATCGCGATATCCAGCGTCATCTTCGTTTAGGCGGGAAAGTGATTGGCATTTGTGGTGGATACCAAATGCTGGGTCAGTACATTGATGATCCTTTGGGTATAGAAAGTGACGCAGGCAGCACAGCAGGGCTAGGGTACTTACAGACTGAAACGGTGATCACCGACTCAAAAACGCTAACGAATGTGGATGGGCAACTCTCATTAAATGGCAGCACGGTGCCCGTATCAGGCTATGAGATTCATGCTGGTCGCACTCAAACCACAGATGTATCGCCCATTATGCTCAGTTCGGGTGAGAGAGATGGCGCGTTGAGTGAGTGCAATCAAGTCTTTGGGACCTATTTACATGGTATCTTTAACTCGGCCGAGGCGACGACGCTGATTATGCGTTGGGCAACCGGTGAGGATATCGGCGCGATAGACCATAATGCGCGCCAACTTGATGCCATCGATCGTATTGCTGATGCCATCGAGCAGCATTTGAAACTGGATTTACTCTGGCCAGAACTAGAGACACAGAACAAACAATGAAACAACGATTTTCACTTCTCTGCGCTATGTGGTTAGGCCTTGCTTTTCACGCTCATGCGCAAGACAAACTCACGGTTTATGCCGCCGCGTCGATGACCAATGTGGTCTCAGAGCTCGTGAATGAATTCGAGCAGCAGCGTGATGTTTCGGTGACCACTGTGTTTGGTGGCTCGTCGTCCCTAGCGCGGCAAATTGCCTATGGCGCACCCGCAGACGTGTTTATTTCAGCGAACCATCAGTGGGTGCAGTATTTGATCGACAATGGCAGTGTAGAACCACACCAGGTGAAACAGATAGCGGCAAACCAACTCGTCGTCATTGCCAAGAAGCAGATCGCTTTGGCTGTCGGGGACGTTCAATCTTGGCAACAAGCGCTAAACGGACAAAGACTCGCGGTGGGGCAAACCGACACGGTTCCCGCTGGTATCTATGCGAAACAAGCGCTGACTTGGCTTGGCGTCTGGCAGAGCGTAGAGATGTCGCTCGCGCCGAGTAAAAGTGTTCGTGCTGCTCTAGCGTTAGTAGAGCGAGGTGAAACGCCATTAGGGATTGTCTATAAAACCGATGCGATGCAATCAGAGAAGGTGACAGTGGTAGCCACGCTTTCGGAGCGTAGCCACGACCCGATTCAATATCCTGCTGCTGTTGTGAGTGACAATGTCACGGCGAACGAATTTCTTGATTATTTGCAAACGCGTGACTCAAGAGCGCTGTTTACACAATACGGATTTTTAGTCAGTGATGCTCAGTGATTACGAGATTCAAGCCTTATCACTCAGTTTGAAAATAGCGGGAGTGGCGGTGCTATGGCTGATCCCCCTTGGTATCTTGTTGGCGTGGTTGCTGGCTAGAAAGTCGTTTTTCGGACGTAGCGTGTTAGATAGCCTTATTCACCTCCCACTGGTGTTACCCCCTGTTGTGATTGGCTATTTGCTGCTGATTTCCCTTGGTCGCCAAGGCTGGCTTGGTCAGTATCTGTTTGAGCATTGGGGGCTGGTCTTCGCCTTTAGTTGGAAAGGCGCGGTAATCGCGTGCATGATTGTCTCTCTACCATTGATGGTCAGGGCGATTCGTTTGAGTCTAGAGTCCATTGACCCACGCCTTGAAGAAGCGGCGGCCACATTGGGCGCTTCCCCTTTGAAAATCTTTACCACCATAACACTGCCTTTAACCTTACCGGGCATTATTACCGGTACGATGCTCGCCTTTGCGCGCAGCTTAGGTGAGTTTGGTGCCACCATCAGTTTTGTCTCCAACATTCCTGGCGAAACGCAAACCATTCCTTTGGCGATGTATACCTTTATCGAGACCCCGGGCGCAGAGTATGCAGCAATGAGGCTGTGTCTCATCTCAATTGCGATTGCGTTACTCTCTCTGTTTATCTCTGGCTGGTTAAGCCGAGTCAGTCAAAAAAGGCTAGGGCAATGACGAATTCGCGCGCGCTGAGCGTTCAGTATCGCACTCGACTCGGTGATCAAACGTTTGATATCGACCTTGAGTTGCCCAATCGCGGCATTACCGCCATCTTTGGCCGTTCGGGGGCGGGCAAAACCAGTTTGATTCATTCTGTCGCTGGTCTTCATACGCCCCTAGAAGGGCGGATTCAACTCAATGACCGTGTGTTGTTTTGCTCGCAAAATAAGATCAATGTCCCGGTGCATCAGCGCAATGTGGGTTACGTGTTTCAAGAAGCCCGCTTGTTTCCCCATTATCGCGTTGAAGGTAACTTGCTGTATGGCGTGAAGGGGGATGATAAAGCACATTTCGATAAGGTGGTGGACACGCTCGATCTCAGCGCGCTGTTGAGTCGTTACCCTAAAGCGTTGTCTGGGGGAGAAAAGCAGCGCGTCGCAATAGGACGAGCATTGCTGCGCAAGCCGGACATACTCCTGATGGATGAGCCGCTTGCGTCATTGGACATGCCGAGAAAGCGCGAAGTGATGCCCTATCTTGAGCAGCTTGCTGCCGATATCGACGTGCCTATTCTTTATGTTTCCCACAGCTTGAATGAAGTATTGCGTCTGGCTGATCAACTGGTGGTGATCGATGACGGTCGGGTGGTGGCTTGCGATAAAATTGAGGCGGTCTGGTCTTCAGACGTCATGCGCCCCTGGCACTCGTTTTCAGAACAAAGCTCGCTGTTCGAAGCTCGTGTCCTGCGCCACAATCACCACTATGCGCTGACTGAGGTGAGTTTAACGCCTTCGCATTCGCTCTGGGTGCAAAAAATCAACGCCGGTGAAGACGACTTAGTACGGCTGCAAATTCGCGCCAATGATGTCTCTTTGGCTCTAGAGCCGCCAAAACAAACCTCGATTCGCAATAGCCTTAAGGTCACGATTGAGGAATTGGAAGAGGTGAGTCATGGTGATCAACGGCAAAGTGTGACGGTCTATTTGCGCCTAGATGAAAGACGAACCCTCAAAGCGACCATTACTCAGTGGGCCAAAGATGAATTGAATTTAACACCTGGGATGACAGTCTACGCCCAGATCAAAGGCGTGAGCGTGACTCAAAAAGACATTGCGCTTGCTCACGGTGACAGATAGCCATTAAAAAAAGCGCCTTGCGGCGCTTTTTCAACAAAACGGTTGTGTTGCGATCATTACTTCGCAAAGACATCCGTAAAGTCGCGTTTAAGAATAGGGTCGCGGCGTGCTTTTTTAATTTGCTTAACCATATCTTTTACGCAGTTGTGCAAGACTTGGTCGAGAAGCTGCGCTCGGTACTCTTCTTTTTGCTCATCTGTCATCTCTTTAGGCAGATTAAGCGTTGGAAACTCTTCCATTACGTTAAGCCCAGCAAACGCTTGGCTTACCGAGACAAGCGCATGGAACTGCTCAAAGTTATCGAGAACATTTTGCGCACTGTTTGGCAGTTGTTCCCAAGATTCGCGCACGGCTTCTTCCGATACTTCATGAATTGACACGACCATGTTGTGCATAGCTTCTGGTACGCCATCAAACTCAATCACTTGACGAAGTTCAGCGGAAACGGTGGACAGGTCTACGACAGCTTGTTCTGCTTGATTCTCGTCAGACATAAGGATGCTCTCTTTAATTACTAAAATTAGGGCGTTATCGTAAAAAAAACCGTATAAAAGTCAACATAAGTTGGCTGAACATGGGGTGGTAAGGTATGCTTTTAGATAACGGATTACGATATTCATGAATTAAATCAAGGTAGTTAGCGTGGATAAAGCAGGTTCTTCGATGAAAATCTTGCTAGTGGATGACGTGCAAATGGAACGCATGCAGCTAGCCATTCGACTTAAGCAGCTTGGCCATACGGTCGAAATGGCGGATTCTGGCGCCGGTGCTTTGAATATCTATCCCACCTTTGAACCTGATTTGGTACTGCTCGATATCAGCATGCCGGATATGAACGGCTTTGAAGTTTCATCTCGAATTCGTGATTTGTATGAAGAGTGGGTACCGATCATTTTCCTAAGCGGTCACGATGAGCCTGCGATCATTGCTAAAGCCATTGAAGCTGGCGGCGATGACTACTTGATCAAGCCCGTGGATAAAATCGTTCTTAACTCTAAGTTGATTGCCATGCAGCGCATCGCTGCCATGCGTCGTGAATATAAAAAGAAATCCGCCGCCCTTGAAGAGGCCAATCGTCTGCTTGAAAAGTTGGCGACAGAAGATGGCCTTACTAAAGTCGCAAACCGTCGCTCAATCGATGAAAAAACTCGTGAGCTGATTGCGTTTCATGGTCGCCATCATCTCCCCCTAGGGTTCATACTGCTCGATGTAGACCACTTTAAACTTTACAACGACACGTACGGCCACATCGAAGGGGACAAGTGCCTTGTTGCCCTTGCGAGTGCATTGTCGGGCTTGTTTGTTCGTAATGGCGAAGTGGTGGGCCGTTATGGTGGGGAAGAGTTCATTGTGCTGCTCGGCTATACAGATGAAAACAAGGTTGAGCAAGATGCGCAGCGCATCCACAATACCGTTGAAGCGTTGGCTATCGCTCACGAATCTTCACCTATTCATCAAAATGTGACCGTGTCACAGGGTGTCTATTCTTTTGTTCCTAGCGGGAAAGAGACATTGGAGTCGGTGTTTGAGAAAGTGGATAAGGCTTTGTACCAAGCCAAGGCATCTGGCCGAAATCGATATGTGATTGTGTGAGCGCTGGTTGCACTCTTCATTTATGCGTAAGCGACTCGGTTACGCCCCGCCTTTTTCGCTTTATACAAAGCGTTGTCCGCTTCTTTAATCACTTGAGAGACTTTGCGTGTTTCCTGACTGTCGCAGACACCAATACTGATGGTCACGCTTACCGAGTCTGGGTTTTTCGCCGAACCGCGCTGTTTCGTGCCTTGTTTGTTGTCTTTTGGCCGGGCAGATTGATCGCGTAACATCATTTCGTACTCTTCAATCGACACTCGTAACGCCTCAAGATGCTCTTTCACCTGCTCGGCGTACCGCCCTTTAAATATGACGGTGAACTCCTCACCGCCGTAGCGATACACTCGGGCTCTACCGCCGACTTGCTGAAGTTTACTGGCGACCAAGCGAAGCACATCGTCACCAGTGTCATGGCCATAGGTGTCATTGAACGACTTAAAGTGATCAATATCGAGCATGGCAATCGTAAATTTTCGACCCAGGTGTTTTAAGTCTGACTCAAGTGCCAATCGTCCAGGAATATCGGTCAAACGATCGTTAAATGCCATTTCGTAACTGGCTGACAGTAAGTAAACCAGCAGCAATATGCCTGCGAGAGAGAACATGGTGCTCGAAATAAAGGGCACATGGAAAAAGATAAAAGTCACAGATGCAAGCAGTATTGATGAGTAGATCACCACATCGATAATGCGATTTTTTGCCATGACCAATATCGCGCCACTTAAAGTGATGGCAAACATGTAAAGCACAAGAATCAGTGGGATTCGCGATACGGCGGGTTCAATAAATAAAAATGTTGAGTTGATGTCATCGAAACCTCCATCGTAAAAGTGAGCCAAAACGAGGTAGCACCAGACGATAATAAGTGACAGTGTCACTAAATAAAGCCCAAATGAGCGAGACATTAAACTCGAATCTTTGTAGGGATAGACACTGAGTAGTGCAATAGGCAGCAAAAAGGCCAACAGCGACAACTCAAGTACCGTAGTACCGGTCGATAGTGGAGATTGCAGTCGAGACTGTATCAACCAGTAGGCAAGCAGAAGTGTCGTGGCGACCATGGCGATTCGGCTCTGTTTGAACGCGTTCGCTAACGCTATCGCACAAATAAACAGAACAAAAGGCAGTTTCGAGGTGATATCCAGGTTGGCTTGCGTCAATGTGATGACATTGTTCATACCAGACGCGATAAATATCAGTAGCAGTAGCGGAAATGACAACCGAAACCAATTAGCGGAAACTACTGACAGTGACATGCAACAACCAAACCCACAGAAAAAGACATATTGAATAGCAAAAGATAAGAATACTTTGATTTGCTGAAAATCCAAGCTTTTTACTAAACTTAAGTAGCAAATTGGATCATATGTTTAATGTTTGAACACCATCATATCTAAATGACTCTATTGCATGGCAATTTTAGGGAATGTTCCACATACTGATACCAGAAGCATAACGAAAAGGAGTGATTGATATGCAGATTAGCGTTGATGTCCACAATTACATGGAAACCTTAGTTGGACACGTGCTTGCGCGAGAAGAATTTACTCAGAGATTCGACCATGATCAATTGGCCGATTTAGCGTGTCTCGCGCTGAGTCAATTGAGGCCAGTCTACATTCGTTTTGATGTCGACTTTCTCTCTGCACTCCCAGAAGAACGTTTAGTGGCATTAAAAGAGTATGCTGAGACAGCGGTCTCCTCTGCTGTGAGCCTGATCGTTGACGACCGCCGTAAAAATCGTAAAGATGAGATTCCGGTGATCATCAACAAGCCACGTTTTGATGATGACTTGGAACTGGAATGGTTTGAGAAACCGATTGTATCCATGAAAAGTCGTAAGTAAGGAGTTATAAATGGGATTGTTTTCACGTCTATTTGGTGGCGGAAAATCACAACAAGCCGTCGCGGTAGAGCCGGTTGAATATAAAGGTTATCTCATTTATCAAGAATCCATTGCAGAAGGCGGTCAATACCGTATTGCAGGACGTATTGAGAAAGAAAAAGAGGGCGAGATCCTATCACACCGTTTTATTCGCTCGGATGTGCTCGCCAGTAAAGACGATGCCAATGAATTGATGCTGAAAAAATCACAAATGTTCATTGATCAAATGGGTGACAGTATTTTTAACTAACAGTTTTCGTTAACAGTGACGTAATAAGACGCGTAATGGGAAAGTGAGCCATAGAGAGTGCGCCTGATTGATTATTTTGCTGTGATAACTCCTCAATTTGATGAACATCATACTCTAAGAAGCCATTAGCCGTTATGCTGATGGCTTCTTTGTTTTGGTGAGTAAGATAATTTGTTGTTTTAAAGGAAATTTTTGCTTGCACTGGACGCAACTGGTTTGATCTCCTATCAATGGTTTCTGTCTTGTCCTTTTTGTCGTTCAGACGCACAATCCTTCATTCCCAACGGTTATAACTCATGATTTTTTCAGCAAGTTTTTAAAAAGACTTGCAGTCTGTTTTTACGTTGGATAAAAACAAATCAAACAGTGTTGCGAATAGTCAAGGAATAGCTAATGCAGATTGGTGTGCCAAGAGAGTCGCTCCCCGGTGAGACGCGTGTTGCTGCGTCACCCAAATCGGTCGAGCAATTAATTAAATTGGGGTTCAGCGTTGCCGTTGAATCAGGAGCAGGAGAGAAAGCCAGTTTTGATAATGGTGCGTTTGAAGCCGCAGGGGCGAGCATCGTCTCAACGCAAGACGTGTGGCAATCAGACGTCATTTTAAAGGTCAATGCGCCGATTATCGATGACACGCTGGATGAATTGGCTTTGATCAAGGAAGGGGCCACGCTAATTAGCTTTATTTGGCCAGCACAAAACCCAGAATTGATGGAGAAGCTTTCGAGCAAAAACATTAATGTCATGGCGATGGATGCGGTGCCGCGTATCTCACGTGCTCAAGCGTTAGATGCACTCTCATCAATGGCCAATATTGCCGG
This sequence comes from Vibrio cholerae, assembly GCA_036903855.1. Taxonomy (GTDB): domain Bacteria; phylum Pseudomonadota; class Gammaproteobacteria; order Enterobacterales; family Vibrionaceae; genus Vibrio; species Vibrio cholerae_D. Next base: position 1,130,448 of record JACGDM010000001.1, read on the forward strand.
TTATCGTGCGGTGGTTGAAGCTGCTCATGAGTTTGGTCGATTCTTTACTGGGCAAATTACCGCCGCGGGTAAGGTGCCGCCAGCGAAAGTTTTGGTGGCCGGTGCTGGTGTTGCTGGTCTAGCTGCGATTGGTGCAGCAGGTAGCCTCGGTGCAATCGTTCGTGCGTTTGACGTGCGCCCAGAAGTGAAAGAGCAAGTACAATCGATGGGCGCTGAGTTCCTTGAAGTCGACTTCAAAGAAGATTCTGGCGCTGGCGATGGTTATGCGAAAGAGATGTCGGACGAGTTCAACAATAAAGCGGCTGAGCTTTACGCTGAGCAAGCGAAGGATGTCGACATCATCATCACTACCGCACTGATCCCGGGTCGCCCTGCGCCTAAGCTTATCACCAAAGAGATGGTCGACAGCATGAAAGCGGGCAGTGTGATTGTTGATTTGGCTGCGGCCAACGGCGGTAACTGTGAATACACTGAAGCAGACAAAGTGATCACCACAGCCAATGGTGTCAAAGTCGTGGGCTACACCGATATGGTCGGCCGCTTGCCTACACAGTCATCGCAGCTCTATTCAACCAACCTCGTCAACTTGCTCAAACTGCTGTGTAAAGAGAAAGACGGCAACATCACCATCGATTTTGATGATGTTGTTATCCGCGGTGTCACTGTAGTGAAAGAGGGTGAAGTGACCTGGCCTGCACCGCCAATCAAGGTCTCAGCTCAACCAGAGCAGAAAAAAGCGCAGCCAGTAAAAGCAGAGCCGAAAGTTGAAGAACCCACTTCTCCAGTGAAGAAACTGGCGGCGTTAGCTGTGGGTATCGGTGCGTTTGCATGGATAGCCTCTGTCGCGCCAGCGGCCTTCTTGTCACATTTCACTGTGTTTGTTCTTGCATGTGTCGTTGGCTACTACGTGGTTTGGAACGTCACACACGCTCTGCATACACCGTTGATGTCGGTGACCAATGCAATTTCTGGCATTATTGTTGTCGGCGCTCTGTTACAAATTGGCCAAGGCAACGGAGTGGTGTCATTTTTGGCGTTCATCGCTGTGTTGATTGCCAGTATTAATATCTTCGGTGGATTCACCGTCACCAAGCGTATGCTTGAAATGTTCCGTAAAGACTAAGGAGTAACAAGGATGTCTGCAGGATTAGTACAAGCAGCTTACATTGTTGCTGCATTATTCTTTATTTTAAGTTTGGCCGGGTTGTCAAAGCAGGAGTCTGCTCGCGCAGGTAACTACTATGGTATCGCTGGTATGTCAATCGCGTTGATCGCCACGATCTTTGGTCCTGAATCGCAAGGTTTTGCGTGGATCATCGTTGCTATGGTGATCGGTGGTGGTATCGGTATCCACTATGCGAAGAAAGTCGAAATGACCGAAATGCCAGAACTAGTAGCAATTTTGCACAGTTTTGTCGGTATGGCGGCAGTATTGGTTGGTTACAACAGCTACCTCGACGCACCAGAGGCAGCAACGCATGCCGAGCACGTTATTCACTTGGTTGAGGTGTTCCTAGGTGTCTTCATTGGTGCGGTTACCTTTACAGGTTCCGTGGTCGCATTTGGTAAGCTGCGCGGTATCGTGTCATCTTCACCATTAAATCTGCCGCATAAGCACAAAATGAACCTTGCGGCGATTGTGGTATCAACGCTGTTGATGGTGCATTTTGTCAACGCTGACGGCAGTATGTTCGCACTGCTTGTGATGACGTTGATTGCGTTTGCGTTTGGTTACCACTTGGTTGCGTCCATCGGTGGGGCGGACATGCCTGTGGTGGTTTCTATGCTCAACTCTTACTCAGGTTGGGCAGCGGCAGCGGCCGGTTTCATGCTCGCCAACGATCTCTTGATCGTGACCGGTGCGCTTGTGGGCTCTTCCGGTGCGATTCTCTCCTACATCATGTGTAAAGCGATGAACCGCTCGTTTATTAGTGTGATCGCCGGTGGTTTTGGTCAAGAAGTGGTGATCTCTGAAGATGTTGAGCAAGGTGAACACCGCGAAACCACAGCAGAAGAAGTGGCCGAGATGCTCAAGAACTCTAAGTCTGTGATCATCACACCAGGATACGGCATGGCCGTTGCTCAAGCGCAGTACCCAGTGCATGAAATTACCGAAAAACTTCGCGCACAAGGTGTGGAGGTGCGATTTGGTATTCACCCTGTTGCTGGCCGACTACCTGGTCATATGAACGTATTGCTTGCGGAAGCGAAAGTTCCTTACGACATCGTATTGGAAATGGATGAAATCAATGACGATTTCTCAGAGACCGATACCGTGCTCGTCATCGGCGCTAACGACACGGTGAACCCAGCCGCGCTGGAAGATCCAAACAGCCCGATCGCTGGCATGCCCGTGTTAGAAGTGTGGAATGCGCAAAACGTGATTGTCTTCAAACGCTCTATGAACACCGGTTACGCTGGCGTTCAGAACCCATTGTTCTTTAAGGAGAACACTCAGATGCTGTTTGGTGATGCGAAAGAGAGTGTCGACGCCATCTCCAAAGCGTTGTAATCTCCCTTCACAGTACGATAAAGCCAGCGTAATGCTGGCTTTATGCGTTTTAGTGGTAATGATTCCTGACATCAATATTACATTTGAAATGTCTATTTTTGTCATAATGGTTTATTCTATTTCTAACTTACTGATTTAATGAATTTTTACAGTGATTAAACCCGTAAACATACTGATAACTGCTTTGATAACTCTGGCCACGAAGGGGGCGTTCGCGAACTCTTTGCCTGAGCGTATCGACACATTTATTGATATGTTTGACCGCTCTGAGGCGGTAGTGAGTTACGACATTCGCGTATTACAGGCTGATTACCCCACACGTCTGCTTACGCCTGAATCTATGTTGCCGCAAACGGCGTATTATCCTCTCAAAGACATTCAGCGCTTGTATGATCTCGCAAGAGATTGTACCGGTAAGCTACCCCTTAGCCCTTTGGTGACTGAACCTTTGGTGTTTACCCGAACCGTATGTAAAGGGAACACGGTGAGCACTAAGTGGTTTGCGCGCAGTGCGCTTATTCATCCGGGCGGCGGAACCTACGCCAGTCGTTATGTGGCACTGCATCCTGAAAAGTTGGATGAGTTATCGCAATACATGCACATCAAAGAGCGTCCGCTCGATCCAGAAACGACCTTATTAGGACGATTGCAGCGAATGGATGAGTCTGCCATGTTGGCGCTATTGGCAGGATCCAGCATGTTTTTGGATCGAAATGCACTCTGGCTTCGCAATAATGATGAATATTTAGTGTATCCAGACAATGTTTGGAAAACCTATGTCGATCAGAGTGGTCTAAAAGTAGAGCCGAAATCCACGGCGGTACGCTGTTTCGCACAGCGGGGCAATTTGTGTTGGGATATTGAAGATCAATCAGAGATCTTACGAATCAGTATGGCGGTTTTGGTCGTCGCGAACATTTTGCTGGTACTGGGGTGGTTGACGTATCGCTGGAACACCAAGCGCCAAGAAATGAAAAGTCGTATGCTGATTTTGCAGATCTTAACGCACGAACTGCGTACGCCAATCGCCAGTTTATCCTTGACGGTTGAAGGCTTTCGTCGTGAGTTTGAAAAGCTGCCAGAGTCAGTATATGACGAATTTCGTCGATTATGTGAAGATTCTAGGCGATTGCGCCAACTGGCCGAAGCCAGTAAAGATTATTTGCAATCAGATAACAAACCATTGGCCGCAGATTGGGTACCATCTGTCAGCGAATGGCTTGAGTTCAAATTAGAAGAAGAATTTGGCGACAAAGTTGAGTTCTTAATTAACCAAGATGTCGCGGCAAAGCTCAATGTCTACTGGCTAGGGACTTGCATCGACAACTTAATCCGCAATGCCATTAAATATGGCGTTGCTCCTGTTCAACTTGAGGTTGAAACCTCAGTGGACATGATTACGCTAAAGGTCAAAGACCAAGGCCAGTTAACCCATAAAGACTGGCGCAATTTGCGCAAACCCTTTGTGAGTAAAAGCGGCCTGGGCTTAGGATTAACCATAGTTGAATCGATGGTCGGACGTATGGGCGGAACTATGAACCTCATCGGCCCACCGACAACATTTATATTGGAGATACCCTGTGAAACAGACACTGCTTCTCGTTGAAGACGATAAAAATTTAGCTGACGGCCTACTAGTTAGCCTTGAACAAGCAGGTTACGAATGTTTTCACTCTGAAACCATTGCGGACGTGGCACAGTACTGGGATAAAGCAGACTTGGTGGTCCTTGATCGCCAATTGCCTGATGGCGATTCTGTAGCGCACTTAACCGATTGGAAAAAAATCAAAGACGTTCCAGTGATCTTATTGACGGCTCTGGTAACGGTAAAAGACAAAGTCACAGGTTTAGATGCCGGTGCGAATGACTATTTAACCAAACCTTTCGCTGAAGCAGAACTATTTGCTCGAATTCGTGCGCAGCTGCGCTCTCCGGATGCCGAAGCTCAAGATGATTCGAAAGTGACGACCAGCGACTTGGTGATCGACAAAGCGACCCGTGAAGTGTTCTACAAAGAGGAATCTATCACCTTAACACGTACAGAGTTTGATCTCTTGTTGTTCCTAGCCAGTAACTTAGGCCGCGTGTTTACTCGCGACGAACTGCTTGATCACGTTTGGGGATACAATCATTTTCCTACCACACGTACGGTTGACACACATGTATTGCAGTTACGTCAAAAACTCCCAGGTCTAGAAATCGAGACCTTGCGCGGTGTTGGATACAAAATGAAAGCCTAATATGAAGATACGGGCTCTCTTATGGGGTGTACTCATTGCGAGTACACCTGCACTCAGCGATACCGCGCCTTGGTTTGAGGACAACACACCGTTGACTCAAGCTCATAAGCATCTACTCAACAATAACTTGTCGGGTATGTTTTCTTCATTGGTGGAAGTTTGGCAACTCGAATCAACCTCAAACTTATCAAGCCACCTCAATTCGTTACTCCTTCAATCGCTAGAAGTGGACTGTGGAAAAGGCCTAGATACCAATCCCACGCCCACGTGGATATCTTCGGTTGTCATCCGCCGCACTAACATTGAAAGCCCTGGGCGCGATGCGTTTCGTGCCATCGTCGAAGTGGATTCAGAAAAGCCCATTCGAGATATCGCATTAACCCAGTGGGTATCTCGTAATATATCCACTGACAACACTTTGACTAAGTTACCGGGTAATGAAAGTGGGCTGAGTAAATACATTAAGCGATACAACTTGAACAGTCGTTTACCTATGGGACTTTATCGATTGGACGTCACTGCTGCCGACCAATCCTCTTGGAGTGCTTGGGTGCTGCTTGGCGAGCCCAATGCTGCGATTGATGTTCGTTGGAAATCAAAGGATGAGTGGAGTATTGATCGCACCGCGTTACTCAACCCGCACTGCCCATTGCCTAAGCTAGAAACGGGGATTTATGACTATGTGGATGGCAAATACAACCAAATTTGGACAGAGGTACATGTTTCCGATTTTCCGACTGCGCTGAAACCGAATGTCGTGCCAGCAGGTCGTTACGTGTTGGCCGTTTCCATCAATCAACAACGTTGGCAAGGGCCAATAATTGTTGAACAATCCCAAATTATCAGCAAAACCTATGATGTTTCTGTAGAGGAATAGTTAAAGTTCATAGACAATAAGACGATATAAATGAATGGAACTGAAAAGATTTATATCGCTATGGATAATAAAATTAAATTCTTGAGCCTGTCTATTGCTCTGGCTGCCACGTCAGCCTCTGCCGCCAACTACGCCATTGAAGCACGTGGTGATGCCATGGGTGGCGTAGGGGTGGTATCCGCCAATTTTCTTACTGCACCGTTCTACAACCCCGCACTTACCGCTATTTACCGTCGCAATGATGATGTTGGTATGATCGTGCCTTCTTTTGGTCTCTCGTATAGTGATCAAGACAATATGGTGAATGATCTTGATACAGTGGCGGACCTATTAGAGACCAATGACCCTAGTAGAATTAACGAGTTAGGGCAAGCGCTTGATGATCTACAAGGTGATCAAGCTAAGTTGGAACTGGGTGGCGTTGTAGCGTTTGCAATTCCGAATAGCTTTATCGCTGCCAATGTTTTCGGCAAGTTATACACCGAGTCATACGCAACCCCTGATATTGCAACGGATAGTACAGCAGGCACAGAGGAGCAACGTATTTTAGAAAATGCGCAAAATAGCTCTGTCAGTGCTGTTTCTATCGGAGTTGCGGAAGCGGGTATCTCTCTAGCTAAATATCAGACATTTCTCGGACAACACATCGCGTTTGGTGTCTCACCAAAACTGCAGCGTATTTACACATACGTGTATGAAGCATCTCTAGCTGACTACGATATAACAGACGTACGCGAAAACGGAACTGGCGAAACCATGTTCAATATGGATGCAGGTTTCCTGTGGTTCCATGGTCCGTTACGCGCGGGTATCTCCGCGACCAACTTGATCAGCCGTGACATCGAAACGAAAGCGACCACGTCTGGGCGTACGTATCAATATCAACTAGGACCGCAATACACCGTCGGTTTTGGTTTAGTCGCCGACTACGCGACAATCAGTGTCGACTACGACCTCAATGAAGACAAACGTTACACCGATTTTGAAGACAATACACAAATGCTCAGAATCGGTGGCGAAATTGATATCATGCGTCAGTTAAAACTGCGAGCTGGATGGAAACGCAATCTTGCGTATGACAATCAAGATGACACGCTGACAGCAGGTATAGGTATATCTCCATTGAACCTGTTCCAACTTGATATTGGTGCAAGCTACACCAATGAAGATTCTATGGGCGCCTTTATTAATTTCTTAGGCAGTTACTAAAGGCGAGGGTAGCGCTAGCCACCTCGAATAATTCGTACTATAGTCGGGCTCCTATAAAAAGGAGCCTTTTTTATGTTTGATGATTTACCACCGCTGACACACGAAGAGCAGCAAAAAGCCGTAGAGAGGATTCAAGAGCTAATGGCAAGCGGGATGAGTACCGCACAGGCAATAAAAGTCGTTGCCGATGACATACGCAAAGCCGCAGCTGAAAACAAACAATAACCCACCTAGAGAGAGCCAATGGCTCTCTTTTTTTGCCTAAAACAAAGTGGTTACAGAAACTGAAAGCCATGTCGAAGTCAATAACATAAAGATTAAGTTTATTAATTACAATGGTTTATGTTGGTCTATTATTCTGTCGCTAACTTTTTCCTACTTCTGGGTGTAATTTAATTACACAACTGAAAGCCGGTCGGTGTAAGCGCTCACTATTGGTAGTTAATCATGCTGCTAGGTGATGCCGTCACTGTTGCCGACTTTGACCAATGATGTCGCCTTGTCATTTACAGTCACCCATAAAATTAGACGGATGGTTTGGATACGAGACTGTAGTGACGCGGTCACTTTAGCTGAATCTAATTAATGTAATTAAGATAACGAGAGTTAAACGCGGGTGATTTTGTAAGGATTACAATGTCCGACTAGAGGTGTTTTGGTTAGCGCCGTTTTTAAGTCGCGCACAGTATCGGCAACAGAGAACGTTTGTGTGGACAAAGTAATGGTGTTGGTTTACTTAGCGGCCGATAAAGCTAAGTCGCACGAAGCACAAACCCTTTGGAGCCAGATCGCAAAAAAGTATAACGGGCTAGGAATTACAAGCGTATCAAGTGCTTATGCAGTGTTTAGCCTTAGCTCAGATAGCCTATTTCAACGTGTTAATGAGTGCGTATTATGTATATTATGTTAAATTAGATTGTTCAAATGAAGGGAGCCACGCTCCCTATTCGATCTTTACGGTTAAATACAGCATTGATTAAACATAACTGCATTTACCATAAAATACCTAATAATCAGTTTGTTAATCTGCGATTACCAAACCGCTTATTACTTAGCATTAACCGCCAGCGAGCTTTACCGTGAAGCCTTTCTTTTCTAGATGGGCTTTGATTTTATCTCGCGCGTCGCCTTGGATCTCAATGTTGCCATCTTTAACTGAACCGCCGCAGCCACACACTTTCTTAAGTTCTGCTGCGAGGAGTTTCAATGGCGCGTCATCCAAATCAAGGCCAGTGATAATACTCACGCCTTTGCCTTTGCGGCCTTTGGTTTGACGTTGAATACGCACAATACCGTCGCCTTTTGGACGTTGTACTTTCTCTTCTTCTGGCTTAATTCGGCCAACTTCTGTTGAATACACTAAAGACATATTACTTCTTCTGTTGCTCTGCTTTTTGTTTCGCGACCAAGTATGCCTCTATGTGCTTCTGAATGGCAAGTTTTCCACCTTTAAGTAACCTGCCATTGAAAAAACAATACCAAGCGTTGGGTTCGCCTGTATCATTCTTTAGGGTGAAACCATTAAAATTTTCTTGTGCGGGCTGGCCTGAACCTTCACGTTTCGAGTTGATGGAACTGAATTCGCGGGGATCGATAATGGTCGCAGTGTCACAAAACCAATCAATGCTCTTCTTTACCGCCGCCATGCTGCCTTGCAGTTGGTGGTTTTTGATTTGCACTTGCCAAATCTCTGTAGAGTTCCCGGCAGTTTTAAGGTTAAAACCTCGATAAGTCGCTACTGGCATAGTATGTATTGTCTTAGTTATGAGTTAAATTAATGATAATTGTAATTCCTTGTTTATCAAGTATCTCGATATGAGTTTGTGCGTTTTTATAGTGAATCCATGAGAAAAAATGTTCGAATAGTGACCGATAACAGCATGAGACAAACATTGACTCGTGCACTCAACAAACAGACGACAATTCAAGATCTTAACCTTGTTACCGATGGGCGATATTCGCACAATTCCGTCTTGGCGATGAGTAACGATTGGAATCGTTTCTACAACTTTTGTCTTAGTCACCATGTTGTCGCGCTGCCAGCCGCCTCGACGGCAGTACGGTTATTTCTGCAGTCGGAATCGAGAAATAGAAAGTACGCCTCCGTTCGTCGTTACAGTGTCACCATAAGTTTGATGCACCGTATATTGGGCTACGACGATCCCGTCAACACCCACTCTGTTAGGCGCTTGATGTCTGAACTTAGCAACGAAAAGCGTGGGGATGCGACATCAAGCCATGCCTTTACTAAATCCTGGCTCGATGCACTGACTGATAAGCTTGAGCGCTCGAATACGCCAATCGATGTACGAAATTTAGCGATTTATCACGTGATGTTTGAGTGCTTGTTAAAACGTTCAGAGCTCAAATCGCTTAACGTTGGCAGTGTGACGATTGAGTCATCGCAGGGGATTTTGAGCTTGGGTAATGAGTGTTATCGATTGAGTAAAGGTGCGACAGACAAGCTTAATCGTTGGTTGATTTTACGTGGTGTGGCTCCCGGTCCTCTTTTTGTTGCAATAGACAAACATGGTCGGTTTGGTACCACACCTTTGGATGACTCCTCAATATACAGAATCATGCGTTCAGCGAGTGACAGGCTTGGCTTGCCACTGGATTTTTCTGGCCAGTCTTTGCGCGTTGGTGGAGCGATCGAGTTAGCTAAACAAGGTATAAAAACGCGTGAGATTCAGACCTACGGTCGTTGGAGGAGCGCTGCTATGCCCTATTACTATGTTGGTAATACAGTGCGAGCAGCGCATGAAAGGCTCAAATATAAAGTGATCCGCCCTATTGATTAAGTGACGTTGTCACGCAATTAGCGAGAAACTGATGGAATGGTACACCATCGTTGACCACCATCTTAGGGAACATTGAGATTGGGGTCATCCCAGGGAAGGTGTTGACTTCATTGAGGTAAAGCTCACCCTCTTGCGTCAAAAAGAAATCGATCCGAGAGAGATGACGCAACTTCATATGGGTGAAGACCTTTTCAGCGTTGAGTCGAATCATCTGTTGTTGCTGCTCGGTGAGATTAGACGCGACGATGTCCGTTGTGGAATGGCTGGTTGCGCTGTATTTTTCTTCGTAGCTGTAAAAGGCATCCGCAGGCGCCTTTACTTCACCGGGTAACGTGATGTGCAGTTGGCCGTCCATTTCGTAGGCTGCTACTTCGAGTTCTCGTGGCTTCACGGCTTTTTCGACCAGCACTTGATCGGAAAATGTGAACGAGTCTTCAATCGCCGTACGCAACTGGTCGATATTAGTGACCTTGTAACAACCAACGGAAGAGCCCTGTCTCGCCGCTTTGACAAACACACTACCCCAGTTTTCAAAGGCTTGCTTACTCTGCTGATAAGTTTCTTCTGTGTTTTCTGTGAGAAACAAGTAAGGTGTGTTGGGGATACCTAATGCGTCGTACCAAAGCTTAGAGGTGATCTTATTGAAGCTGTTGGTGCTCGCCTCAGGTCCACAGCCTAGATAAGGAATCCCTGATAACTCGAGCATGGATTGGATATCACCCGTTTCCCCTGGGTAACCGTGTATGCACGGTACGACAAAATCGAGCGTGATGGCATCGGTTGCGGTATTTAAGGTGCCTGCGTTGGTATCGAGATAGACTAACTCATCATCTTCGGTATGCCAGCCATCAGAGCGCATTTCAACGCGTACGACGTTGAACCCATCCGTCAAGGTAAGTTGTTCTTGCAGGTAATTGGCTGAAACGAGTGAGACTTCGTGCTCAGATGAGCCGCCGCCACAAAGTAATAAGATGTTGGTCGTCATTGATGGTCTTTCCGTAATGCAACAAAGAGGCTTATCCGATCTTAATGAAAACTCGAGAGCGTTTACACGTTTTTCGTCTATTCATATCGAGTTAGCTGGTTAGTTGTTGAATTTCTGAGCGGATAATAAGAGGAGTCATGAAAAAAGGGGCGCTTGGCCCCTTTCATTCTATCAGTTTAGTTTGTTGAGCGTCGGGTACTGAGAGTTCTTAATATCATCGATGCTCTTAACGAATGGCTTGAGTGCTTGCAGTTCGGCTGGCAATTCACTCACTGCCTTTTTGGCATCTGCACGCGTCGCATAATCCCCGTAAAGTACGGTGTACCACTTTGTGCCGTTCACGACTTTGTAGTTTTCCCAAATGGGTTGATCACCTTGAGGTAGCTGTCGAGCAAACTGGTCCACTTTCGTTTGTGACCCTACGGCCGCGACTTGAATCGTAAAACCAAAACGTGGATTCATCGCTTTCTGTTTAGCTGTCGGCGGGATGATTGCAACAGCAGGCTTGCTTTGTGGCTGTTTTTTCACCACTTGCTTGCTGGGCTCTGGTGACATTTTCACAACATTAGGCTTGACGTTACTTTCGGTCACATCTTTTGCCATACCCTGCTCAGAGACGACAGGTTTGGCGACGGATGCCGTTTGGTAATCTTCACGGTAGCTCTCTGAGCTGACATCGGTGACGTAATCACTGGATACACAAGCCGAGAGAACGACGGACAGGCCTACTATTGCGATTTTTTTCATGGGATATTCGAATGCCTTAAACTAGAAATTACTTTAAATCATGCCGTTAGATAATCGTATAATCAACCCAACAATGAAATTATATACCAAGACTCTTGTGACACATGACACAAAGTCAGTGAGCAACACAGTGATCTGATTAAAACTACGTCAAACTCACGCAGCGAATGGGCCTAACCTCGGATACCATAAAGAGAGTTAGATTCAAGGAGTGTCACGTTATGTCCAGTATCGCTGCGTTACTCAAGCCCTCGTCCGTCGCCGTCATCGGCGCCTCTTCGCGACCGATGAGAGCGGGCAACATCGTGATGAAAAATCTACTACAAGGTGGGTTTGAGGGCGCAATCATGCCTGTCACACCTCGTTATTCCTCTGTTTGTGGCGTGCTCGCCTACCCGACGATTGACTCGCTGCCGATTGTTCCGGACGTCGCGATTTTATGTACTAGCGCGAAGTACAATGTTGAGCTGATACGTCAGCTTGCCGACAAACAAGTCAAGGCCGCGATCATTCTTTCGGCGGACATGCACCTCCCTGACCAAGACGGTATCACTCATCAATCACGCTGTTTAGAGATAGCGCGGGCCGCTGGCATGCGCCTGCTGGGCCCTAATAGCTTGGGACTCATCCTCCCTTGGCACAATTTTAATGCTTCGTTTTCCCCTGTGATGGCGCAAAAAGGAAAAATCGCGTTCATTTCCCAGTCTGCAGCCATGTGTACCACCATTTTGGACTGGGCCAACGACAAAGACATCGGATTTTCGGCATTTATTTCGATTGGCAATGCCAGCGATGTCGATTTTGCCGATCTTCTCGATCACCTCAGCACTGACACCAACACTGATGCGATCTTGCTCTATGTCGATACCATCAAAGATGCCAGACGGTTTCTTTCTGCCGCGCGTGCGGCGTCACGTAACCGCCGCATACTGGTGCTCAAAGGTGGGCGAACAAAAGCCGGACGTGCCGCTGCAAAAGCACACACTGGCGGCGATGACACGCTTGATATTATCTATGATTCGGCGATTCGACGTACAGGTATGCTGCGCGTCAATAATTCACATGAACTGTTTGCAGCCGTTGAGACGCTGACTCACTCCGTCCCTTTGCGCGGCGAACGATTGGCCATCATTACCAATGGCGGTGGTCCTGCGATTATGGCGGTGGATACGCTGCTCGAACGTGGCGGCAAACTTGCGCAGTTGTCTGAAGAAACCATGTTGCGTTTAAGTTCCGCGTTGCCGCCCAGCTGGAGCCAAAGTAACCCCATCGACATGGTTGGCGACGCAGACCATTTGCGCTATGTGAATACGCTTAACGCCTTGATGGATACAGATTGTGCGGACGCCATTTTGATTATGCACAGTCCCTCAGCCGTGGCGGAGTCGGAGCAGACCGCACGAGCAATTGTCGAAGCGGTCAGAGCTCATCCTCGTCATCGACGTTTCAACATTTTGACGAATTGGTCTGGCGAGTTAACCGCCAAACCCGCGCGCTTGCTGTTTACCCAAGCGGGTATTCCTACCTATCGTACTCCGGAGAGCGCTGTGGTGGCCTTCATGCATTTGGTCGAGTACAGACGAAATCAAAAACAGCTGATGGAAACGCCAACCACCGCAGAACCTATCGAGATCAATGATAGAAATGAAGCAAAAGTATGGATCAATGAGCGCTTAGAGCAACATGATGTTCGCCACCTCGATACCCATCAAATAGGGACATTTCTAAAGCACTATGGGTTCAATGTACTGCCGACATGGCTTGCGTCCGATGCGAGTGAAGCAGTGCATATCGCCGAAAGCATTGGTTATCCTGTCGCGGTAAAGCTTCGCTCACCTGACATTGCGCATAAATCCGATGTACAAGGTGTAATGCTTAATCTAAGAAATAGCCAAGAGGTGGCAAATGCGGCGCAAGCGATACTGGACCGAACGCAGCTTTCTTACCCTTCCGCCAATGTTCATGGTTTGATTGTGCAGGGCATGGCGAAATTGGCCGGCGGTGAAGAGATTCGTATTAAGATTAAACATGACAATACCTTCGGGCCAGTAATTCTTATCGGTCAAGGTGGCTCCGAATGGGACGAGGCGATCGACGCGGCCGCCGCTTTACCGCCGTTGAATATGGCGTTGGCGCGTTATCTTATCGTCATTGCGATTAAAAATGGCAAGATACGTCTACAAAAACTCCCAGAACCGATGAACATACAAGGGCTCTCTGAGTTTTTAGTTCGTCTGTCTCAATTAGTGGTGGATTGCCCTCAAATTCATGAGCTGGATATACATCCAGTATTGGCAAATGGCTCACAATTTACCATCCTCGATGCGGATCTTACATTACGACGCTATCAAGGAGACGCCCAGCAGCGTTTGGCCATTCGACCGTATCCAGTAGAGTATGAAGAGTCGATTACATTGAAAAACGGTGACTCCCTACTCCTTCGTCCAATCTTGCCTGAAGATGAGCCGCTTCATGCGGATTTTATTCACAACGTCAGCAAGGAGGATCTCTACAAACGCTTCTTTACGGATGTGGGTGAATTTAATCATGAAGCGCTGGCGAATCTAACCCAAATTGACTATGACCGAGAGATGGCGTTTGTGGCAGTGCGTGAAGAGCAAGGTCAGCCGCAAATCATTGGCGTGTCACGCGCACTAATCAACCATGACAACACCGACGCCGAGTTCGCGATTTTGATCCGTTCCGATCTTAAGGGGATCGGTTTAGGCAAGGTGTTGATGAAAAAGATCATTGATTACTGCCACCATAAGGGCACCAAGCAAATGTCCGGTATGACCATGCCTACCAACCGCGGTATGCTAATGCTGGCGCAAAAACTGGGCTTCACCCTTGATATTCAGTTTGAAGATGGCGTCGCGGATATGGTGTTACCCTTGAATTAAAGAGCCAAGTGTTGAAAGCCTAGAGTTGATACTAGATTTTCGCCAGCGACTTCCAGTTTTTCTTCAGGTATTGGATGCACCAAGACTTGGCTTCGCCCATTTTATTGCGCTTCCAAGCTAAGACGATGTCGATGGTGACAGGTTCGGTATCGGTGATCTGTTTGAGCTCCCCTTTTTCAATCAAGCTTTGCGCCAGTTCGCCGGGCAGCGTTCCTATGCCTAGACCACTGCGCAGAGCATCGACTTTTGCAGCAAAGGTCGTGACGGTTAAACGCGGTTGGCGCTGCATCACATTGATGCTGATCGCCGGTTGCTCTCTTGCCGTATCCGCAATCGCAATAACACGATACTTCTCACGCGCAGACTCATTAAATGCGCCTGAACGTTTGTGTACGTAGTGATCACTGGCCGCGACCCAAATCATTTTCATTTCCCCTAACGTTTCAGCCTTAACGTCATGGGGAAGCGCATCCAGTTTCGGACACACTAACAGGTCAGCTCGACCCGTACTCAAGGCCTCCCAACTACCAGCTAAAATCTCTTCTTGCAGTTTGACTCGAGTTGAACTGACATTGCCAAGCGCATCGACAAGGGGGAAAAAGTTGTGAACAGGAATGATGCCATCGAACGCGAGTGTAATATCGAGCTCCCACCCATTGGCTATCACACTGGCGTCATTGACGAGTTTCTCTGTCGCCGCCAATATGGCCCTACCTCGTTCGAGAATCAGTTTGCCTGCCTCAGTGAAATTCGCTTTGTGCCCAGAGCGATCAAAGATGGTGATATCGAGGTCTTGCTCGAGTTTCTGAATTTGATAGCTCAAAGATGATGGCGCTTTATCCAATTCATTCGCGGCGGCCGCAAAGCTTCCTCTTCGATCAATCGCGTCCAATATGTGTAAGGCTTCTAACGTTATCGGGCTTTGCATCGCTTACATTCCTATAAATGAGAATCATTATTGTGACCCGCGTCTCACTAATGAAGTCTTGTTTTTACTAATACGCTGACTATTCTACAAGTTTAAGTTTTTGTTTTATATATGAAATGTTGTTGGGATTCATTCTAATTCCAAAAGTTCAACTCAAAAGTGATATTGATAACGATAGTAATTATCATTTAGATCCAATAAAATTCAGGCCGTTCAATCAAACCTAATGGATTTAAGGTAATCATAAATGTATAAGAAATCACTATTGTCGGCTTCGATTGTTTTAGCCCTAACAACGAGTGCGTATGCACAAGAGTATGCCCTATTTGACGAAGTTGTGGTATCGGCAACGCGTACTGAGCAAGCTAAAAAGGATGTATCTGCATCCATCGAAACTGTCTCATCAGATTCAATTGACAGCTCTCTATCCAGTGACATTAAGGAAGCCTTGAAATATACACCTGGTGTAGAGGTCGAAGGCACTGGTCGTTTCGGTATTTCTGGCTTCAACGTGCGTGGTGTAGATGGCGATCGCATAAAACTCATGATTGATGGAGTTCAGCAGCCTACCCCTTACAATCCAGGAGCAACAGAGCAGCGCCGTTATCCAAACGCGATTGAAATCGATACGTTGCAAGCAATAGAAATCAACAAAGGACCTTCATCTACTCTTTATGGTTCTGATGCCATGGGCGGTGTTGTTCTACTCAGAACTAAAAATCCAAAAGATGTACTGAAAACCGATGGGGATGAGCATAGGTTTGGTATCAAGTCAGGATATTCATCAGCAAATGATGAATTTAAGAATACGCTTACTTGGGCGATGAGAGAAGGCAAGCTCGAAACGCTTGTTATGGCGACTTACGCACAAGGACATGAGACCGAAACCCATAGTTCTGGATCTACAGTTGAAGGACCTGACCGAGGTGCTGCGAACCCCGCAGATACTCAGCTTGGCAACCTATTGGCTAAAGCCTACTACCAACTCAATGATGCTCATCGTGTTGGCCTTGTACTAGAATACTACAATCGCCAATACGACGAAGATGAGCTAAATTACAACGGATATAGCATCATGCCTGGTTTTAGTTATACCGATAACTACAATGAGGATACAAGTGAGCGCCTGCGTATTGGCTTCGAACATGATGCAGAGCTTTCTTCCCTGTTGGCCGATACCCTGTCTTGGTCATTAAATTACCAAGATTCTCAGTCTCTTAACAAAAACTACGACACCACTCCATTCTATGGAGCGCGGATGAGAGAACGGGATGCATCCGATACTAATATCCAAGTCGATGCACAGGCATCTAAATTGGTGAGTTTATCTGACAGTGCACATGAAATTACGTATGGCCTTAGCTACTTAAACAATGACTTCTCACTTAATAATACCGATTACAAATATGATCTTGGTACGGTTGAGCCTGGAAGTACGGGTATTCCAGACGCCAAAGTAACGCAGTGGGGTGTTTTCCTACAAGACCAAGTGTACTTGTTGAACGATTCGTTAGTTCTTACTGGCGGTTTGAGGTATGACCAGTTTGTGGCTGCCCCATCGACCGATGAAGGGTATGAGACTCAATATGATAAGAACAAAGACAGTGCGCTTACCGCAAAATTAGGCTCGGTTTACCACCTAAATGATAACTTGTCTGTTTTTGGTCAAGTAAGTCAGGGGTTCAAAGCTCCAACTGTGTATGACCTTTACTACTTCTATAACCAAGGTGCGATTATTGAAGCAAACCCAAACCTAAAAGCAGAGAAGAGCATCGCTTATGAACTTGGATTTAGAGGCGGAAATGATTCCTTAAATTTCGAAGTTACAACATTTTACAATGATTACACAGACTTCATTACACAGTCTGTAACTGGTGAGCAAGACGGAAAAGACGTCATTACCAAAATGAACTTAGACAAAGTTAAAATATATGGTGCAGAACTCGCATCAACCTTCTATCTAGATAAGGCGTTGAATGCACCTCAAGGTATGTACACCAAATTATCTGTCACTTACGCCGAAGGAGAAGATAGGAAAACAGGTGATGCATTGGACAGTGTTGCTCCTCTAACTGGTGTTTTCGGTTTGGGTCTAGATCGTGATACTTACGGTGCAGAAGCTAATGTCAAGATGGTGGCTGCAAAGGACGACTGGCAATCTGACACTAATGTTAGCGCATCTGGATATACACTGCTTGATTTAACGGGTTACTATAAACCGATGCAAGATCTGACTCTTCGCGCAGGACTGTTTAATGCCTTTGATAAAAAATATTGGTTGTACAGTGATCTAGCAGGCACTGAAGAGTCGAGTACATTTAGCAAAGATATCAAGTCTCAACCGGGTAGAAACTGGGGGGTTAGTGTTGATTACCAGTTTTAACTTCAACGCTACGTAAATACCTCAGAAAAAAAATGCCAGTCAGTTTAACTGACTGGCATTTTTTCGATTCCAATAAAAGTGAAAAAAAAGGGTTGGAATCCATTAAGCGTTTGAGCTAGCCATCTCTTTCTTAACCATAAGCGCAGCAGCGACGATGAAAGCGACGATTAAACCTAGTTCCATTATGAACCTCGTTGATTTGTTGAAAATACCGAAATTAAACTTCGGTAATTCTAACAGTTTACGTCGTCGTGCAAAGTCCAAATGTTCACTTTTTTGCCAGTTTTATCGACTCAGTTCAAAAAAGCTGCGCTATGATTTATTTTTGACACATAAATCCGTCTTATCTTTGAGATAACATATGCCTTTATTACAAATAATTAACATTGAGCAGTGAGTGCTTGAGACTATAGCTGTCCGAGTTCTGGTTTCACCCACACTGAACTAAAATCAAACCAACCCAACGCGTTACACTGCGCATTTTGCAATGAACCGCATTGATCTTTACTCACTCCCAACCAACAGTGGAACATCGGAATCAACTGCATTCTTTCCACAAGAGACTGCCCTAGCGCTTTAGCGGGAAAAGGCCGGTTTTGATCACTTTGCCAATCCGTCACAAGTTGCTGCCAATATTGAAAGTCATCTGACTGGCTCATCGCTTCAATATCGCTATAGCTGAGTAACCAAGCAGCCAATGCATCATCACGATTGTTAGTGAGGCCCATCGCTTTAACCCAGATATCCACATCAGCGAGATCAGGTGTCTCGTGCTCATAACGAATGAGGCGAACTGATACCTTGTCTTGTTTGAGAACACGCTCTATACACCTAACCAAAGTCGGAAACATCGGGTGTTGCGATTGGTAGGCAACCGTCACCTCTCGCTCAGTTGAGGGAGCCTCGACAGCGTCGGTTTTTATGTGGTGATACCAACCTGGCTTGAGTCCATGTGCCGGCAGAGCGCCCAACTCGACTAATTTCTCATCAGGAATTTGTTTAAATAGATTGAGTGTGGCTAGGCGATCATGGAAATAATTTGCCCATTGTGACGCTTGAGCCAGTCCTGTTCTACGATTGAGGAGTAAAAAGGTACAACCCGGGTCCAGCTCGACATTATCTGTGACACGCTCAATACCAGTCGCAATTGGCTGTGAAAGGCTCGGAAAAATCATTGAAGAGAGCGCTCGCTCAATCACCCATACTTCCACTCGATCGAGTAAAGGTCGATAGCCAAAATACCCATCGTGCGCTTGTAGTACCAGACGTTTGGCATCATTTTGAACCACTTTGAACGGTCCTGTACCAATGGGAAACGCGTCATAATCGTCTTGTTGATCTCGCTCTGGCAACGTAATCTTCGCACTCGACTCTGCTAACAGAACAGGCAAATGGTAATCAGGCCGAGAAAGGTATACATCAATAGTGTTAGCGTAACGACACTCAACACGTTCGATATGAGAAAAGAGCGTGTTTTGGCTCAATCGGCGTAGGACGGACAAAATGTGATCAGTAGTGAGCAACTCTCCGTTGTGAAAGCGCACCCCGCTGCGAATGTAAAAGCGCCAATGCTGCGGTGTCACCGACTCCCAATTGTGCGCAATATCCGGCTCGATACGCTCTTGATCGCCAATTTTGGTTAAACCGCTGAATATCTGCGTGATGATGTGTAGCTCTGAGCGGCGTACTCGTTTGGCGGGGTTGAGAGTGGATAAGGGGCGATAGTAGGGTAAGCGAATTACCTGCTCACCTTGCTGGTGGACCACGCCTAAGTAGCTTTCAATCACTTGAGCTAACTTAGCGGTATCTTGATCGAGCGCTTTGAGCGCTTGGCTGATTTTGCCCTCATCTAAATATCGGCGAGCTAGGGTTTCGCTGACGTCACTTCGGCTACGTTTGAACACCAACTGGGAGAGCTTGCCGCGCCCCGGTGCTGGGTGCCACTCAAGCCACCCCTCTTCTTCCATTTTATTCAGCACGATTCGCGCATTTCGCCGCGTGCAGAATAAGATCTCTGTGATCTCTTCTAGTTGGACACCACAATCTTTGCCTTGGTAGTGTTCAAATAAAGTTTCGAACTGGACGCGTAATCTTGGGCTACTCATAAAGGGGAAATTCGTTGGTTTTGGATTCCAAACTAGTTTCCTCATTTATGAGCTCACATGCAAGTTTTGATATCGCACCCCAAAACCGCGTTCTATGATATTGCGATACCTAATTGCTCGGCAACTTGGGTTAATTGATGGGCGTTATCGAGCGAGATTGACCAACTGGCCTCAGACGCTCTTACCGCAATCACGTTACCGCTACCATAGAGCATCACGGCGTCCGCTTGGGCTTGTAACGTGACTCTACCCGGCCCTGCTAACTTAATCACCACTTCATTGGGGGTCGCGATGATTTTCCCTAAACTGAACTCAATGAGCATGAGCTTTCGTTCCACGATGTTTCTTAACCGCGATGGTCAAGCGACTGGTGCACACCAGTCGTTGCCTTTCGTCGGTGATATCAATTTGCCACACTTGTGTAGAAATGCCTAAATGCACGGGTCTGGCTGTACCGATGACATGCCCTTCTCGCATGGCGCGAACGTGGTTGGCGTTAATATCAAGCCCAACACAATAGCTTTCGTGATCAACACAGAAGTTTGCGGCCAGTGAACCGAGTGTTTCTGCGAGCACCACTGAAGCGCCGCCATGAAGCATACCGAGTGGCTGGTGGGTAAAATGACACACGGGCATGGTGGCCGTTAGGGAGTCATCACCAAAATCGGTGTAGACGATATTGAGATGCTCAATCAGAGTGTTTTTTGAGGTTTGATTGAGTTTTTCCAGATCGATCTCTTTTTTCCATATTTTCATTCTGTGATCCGTCGTAATAAAAAGCGTTGTCGCGCGGTTGGTGCGTAGGAAACAGAGTCGCGTTGTAGCATAATGAAGCGGAATAACTCAAGCGTCATGACTCACAATGCCGACGCTGGCACATTCGTTACCTAGATGGAGAACGTCATGCACATCACTTATAAGCGCGGCTTGTCGCTATCGTTAATCGCTGCAAGCCTCGCGTTGTCCGCCTGTAGCTCATCGCCAACGGGGCGATCACAGCTGATTTTATTTTCCGATCAAGATATGAGCTCGTTAGGTGCCCAGTCATTTGAACAGATGAAAAGCGAACAGCCGATCAGTACCGATGCCAAAACGAATGCGTACGTGCAGTGCGTCACCAAAACCATTACGGCTCATGTGCCCAAGCAAGCGGGATTTGACGAGTGGGAAGTGGTGGTATTCGACAGTGACCAAGTCAACGCCTTTGCGCTCCCAGGTGGAAAAATCGGCGTATATACCGGATTGTTAAACGTCGCGGTCAATCAAGATCAGCTCGCAACGGTGATTGGCCATGAAATTGCGCACGTACTCGCCGATCACAGTAACGAGCGCTTATCTCAATCTCAAATTGCCAATGCAGGCTTACAAATCACCAACATCGCGTTGGGCAGTTCAGAGTATCGTGACATGACGATGGCGGCACTTGGCGTTGGCGTTCAATATGGCGTGCTGCTGCCCTACGGGCGTACCCAAGAATCCGAAGCGGATATCGTTGGGTTAGAATTGATGGCCAAAGCCGGTTTTGACCCTAAGCAAAGCGTCGCGCTGTGGCAAAATATGGCGAAAGCCTCCGGGGGCAATACGCCACCTGAGCTACTCTCGACCCACCCCTCTCACAGTACGCGTATCGACGATCTCAGCGCGAAAATGAAAACGCTGCCAGCCAGCAGCGCAAGCAAACCACAATGCTGAGTGTGTATTCTCTATACAATGACCAACGGGAGCATGCTCCCGTTATTTCTACCTAGTTCATGCTGTAAGCGTGATAACGCGTTACGTATCGGGTCAATTAGGTGCCCAGTATCAATAGAGGTAGGCGTAGCAACTCATCACCCGTATTGGCAAAGAAGGCAATAATCGCAACCAACCCCGCTACC
Source organism: Vibrio cholerae (assembly GCA_036903855.1). Lineage (GTDB taxonomy): Bacteria > Pseudomonadota > Gammaproteobacteria > Enterobacterales > Vibrionaceae > Vibrio > Vibrio cholerae_D. Next base: position 1,152,015 of record JACGDM010000001.1, read on the forward strand.
AAAGCCACGTACCATACGGATGAAACAATTTGTCCATATCGGTCGAGCGGTAATAAATGGCTCGCATGGCGGCCACGCCACTCCAATACGATCTCAAGCATGCCCATGATGAGCAAGAAGCCAAACAAGGTCAGACCGAGCGAATAGCTGAGCAAGACCCCTGCCCCAACTGCCGCACTGCACAGTACGATGCCAGCGACGCTGTTCATTGAGAAGCTGATGCTTTTTAGAATATGGCCGCCGTCGAGAGGCAAAATCGGCAGCAAATTAAACAAATTCAGCAGTGCATTAAACACCGCCAACCCTGCAAAGAAGGCTTCCCCTGTGAGCAGATAGACAAGCGTTAACAGTAATGAAAGGATGAAGCCAAACATTGGCCCCATGATTGAGATCACCACGTCTTGCCAGCGAGTGTTGATCTTTTCGTCGCTGAGAGCGAGTCCGCCGAGAAACGGCACTAAATAGATGCCTTTTGTTTTCATGCCAAAGTATTTCATTGCTTTGACGTGCCCATATTCATGAAAGATTAAGCAAGCCAGCAGAGCTAACGCAAACTGAAACGAGAACAGCCATGAATAGGCGGCTAAACTGGCTGACGCCAGTACAACCTTAATCAGTTTGGCGCTCTTTAGTGCTTTCATACCTAAAGAGACTAAGCCGATCAGGCTAAATCGTCTTTCTGCCTTTGGTGGTCGCGTCGGCTGCTGACGTTCAATGTCTTTTTCCGTACGTGTGGTGGTTGAATAGAGTTGATCGTTGAGCATCACTCTCACCTCGAGTGAAAACGGCTGCCAATGTAACGTCAAGTCCACTTTGCAGGCCAAGCGCTCATCCCCTTTGAGTAACTCAAATTGGTGGCTTGATTCGTGTCCGCGCTCGGCATTGGCATCGAGTTGTGACACTAAGTGGTTGTCCCAATAGATCTGTTGCCAGCCCGCCATAGAGGCTTCGCCCCGCAGTGGCTTGCCTAGAAAGTCGATAGAAAAGAGTTCCAAGAGGGTTCCTTTGGTTAGGTATGCGCACAATTCACCCGCGAATTATGCCGACTTGATTACGTCAGGTAAAGCTTGAATGTGACGCTGTCACTCAATATATATCAATTGAACGATCGTTCACGCCCTTTATTTTTACCCGATAGTGTGCATAATAAGCCGCCTAGATTAAACACCCATCAAATGTGAGTCCTTTATGTCTTCAGAAGCTACTATGCTAGAACGTTGTGAATCTAAGTGTGAATTGTGCGCCAGTGACGCACCACTGACGGCTTATGCAGTGCCACCTCACAGCCACGTGACCGTTGATCATGCGATTATGGTTTGCGACAAGTGTCTATCAGAAATTGATGAGCCAAAAGACATTAACCACTGGCGCTGCCTCAATGACAGCATGTGGAGTCAGGTTCCACCTGTGCAAGTGACCGCTTGGCGTCAGTTAACGCGCCTCAACAGCGAGAGCTGGGCACAAGACGCGCTAGACATGATGTACATGGAAGAAGATCAGAAAACCTGGGCGATGCAAGGTATGTCTGCTGATGACAAACCTCTTGATTGCAATGGCGTTGAGCTAAAGAAAGGTGACGACGTAACGGTAATCAAAGACCTTCCCGTAAAAGGCACCAACCAAGTCATTAAGCAAGGTACGGTTATCCGTGGCATCAGCATTGGCGACGATCCTAAGCTTGTTTCTGGTAAAGCAAACGGTGGTCAGTCGATGTACGTGATTGCTGAATTTACTCGTAAGAAGTAATGAGCCGTTAAGAAAGCAAAACGCCAGCTCGACGTGAGCTGGCGTTTTCGTATTAACGTTTGGTGTTAACGGTAGAGACCGATATCCTTTTGCATGTGACCTGACAGCTGATCGGCATAATAAGCGCGCGGCTGGCTGTTGTCGGTAAATAGAATATCGAGTAAGTGAGCAATCAATCCTTTGAAAGAAACCGCGTAGGTTTTTTTGTCCATAGAGATAGTTGGGTTTAGTGTGCCCATTTGCATTGCTTGTGCCATGATTGCCTCTCTATAAATCTGTACGTTTTGTTGGGCTAATAATAGACAAACTTATGTTGGCCAAAAAATGACAAAATTTCCCTATTCAAATTAGATTTTCTAATAAAACAACTCGTTAACAGAACAAAAAACGGATTATGCGTCAAAGGGATTAAAAAGTGCGTAGAGTTCTCGTTAATGTGCATAGTTTTTCTACAGACATTTCTTCTCTCTTGCGCCGTTTACAAAACTTTTACACCTGGTCGTGTATAATTTTCGTCATTAACTTGTTGATATCCATCTTGTCGTCGTCTCGTTGCTACTGATGTGGCGTTTTTACCGTCTTGATCGCTGTGTGAGCGCTCGATACCTTCATTTGCCGCAAGATTGTTAGAAATTTGCAGGTAAGAAACATAAGAAATCGAATTGTTTGCCTTGAAATCATAATAATTGCTAATGTTTATTTTCCGCAGCGGTGGTATGACGAATCCTCAAAAATGAAAAGAGCGCACGGTGAATGTGCGCTCTTATATGTTTAATGGGATCATCATGTCGGTGAGTATCGCTGTCAAATTGTGCCCATTGGTACGAAATACACCAATGCCGACCAAACGCTTATCCAACTGATCACCACGACGACATCAATCCAGTCTTTACGCCACATAATGTCTTACCTTTGAGTTCGCTTATCGTAAACCGCTTCGGTCTCTCTGCTGACATTAATGGCTTAGCATACTCTATGCCAATTTGGATTTTGATGTCCCTACGTGCTTGGCATTGAGGGTGTCGGGGCAGTCTTGGAGCATTTCGATAAAGCAATCGGCCATCGACATGGGCGTCACCACTCCCTCGCCAACCATGTTCAAGATGGCGTCGTAGCCTTCTTTCCCTTTCATGGTGTAAGCCGATGATGTGCCCACATAGGTTTGATTGTGTTCAACTTTCACCCATTGGTTGCCTGAACTTCTCACCTCTAGGCGCGTTATTCGTTCACCGATGGGTGACGATTCATTGTAGGTAAAGCGCAAGTTGTACGTGTATGGGTAAGAGCCATCCCCTGTCCCTTCAACTCCATTGCTGAGCGCGTTGTTGATGGCGCCTTCTATCACGCGATAAAGATGCTGCCCCTCTATCTCATATACGCCAATAGGGACGGCAAAGGGCAAAAGTTTGCCAGCAATGTCTGCCACACTCACTTGACCAATATTGAGTGAGTTTCGCACTCCTCCGGCATTGTGAATGGCAAAATCCACTGTCATACCGCGCTTGCGCATCGAATGGACAAAAGAGCGCGCGACGAGAGGCGCGAGTTCGCTGGGTCCTTGCGTATCAGGGATCCTCACATGACGAAGAGAGCGACCCGCATCTGCAATGTATGTGTTTTGTAGGCTGCGGACATGACAGCTGTATTGGCGCTCTAAAAGTTGATAGACCGTGGGATCTTTTTTGCAGGCCACCGCTTGAGGATACGCATCAATAAAATGTCTCGCGGCTTGATAACGGCTTTCTGTATGCGCCTGACTTCGCGAAGCATCAATAAACAGTTGTCGGCCCAGTAATAGCTCATTTTTTCCGTTAAATGCGATCACCTGGCCCTGGTCATCAAACTCAATGTCACAATGACCCATGCTCAGTGCGTGATAGCCGGCTTGTACAACATAGGTATTGTTTACCTGCACTCCGTATTCATCGTCTTTCGCAAGTCCGAGCGCCGAGAAGTCGCCTTGCAGGCGATGGCTGTGACCGCCAATCACCAAGCCAATCCCATCGACATGATTGGCGATATCCAAGTCTGCGTCGTAGCCCATATGGCTAAGCAAAATAATATTGCGGATCCCCGCTTGATGGATGGCCGCCACGGTGGCCCGCGCGGTTTCAATGGTGGAGACAAACGGCGTATCAAAATCTGGATTAGAGATGTCTTCCATCTTATCCAACGCTAGGGAGAAGATCGCCACTTTACTCTGCCCGACCGTTTTCTCTATCCAACCAGCCGTACGTGTTGGGGATTGATAGGCGATAACCTTAGGGTTATCGGATAGGCGTGTGGGTTTGTCTTGGCGCTCTTGGCTCAGATCCCAGTTGCCTGCAAGCAGTGGAAACTCGATTCGCTGGGCAAACTGCGCGACGGGTAAGTTGCCCATATCGAGCTCATGATTGCCTAACGCCATGGCATCTATGCCTAGCGCATTGAGCATGGTAGCGTTTGCTTCCCCTTTAAACAGCGAAAAGTAAAGCGTGCCTTGAAAGCAATCTCCTGCGTGGAGAAATAGGAAGGCATCACTGGCCTGCTGCGCTTCGTCTCTCAGCTGTTTGGCGCGAGTGGCGATGCGAGCAAAGCCCCCGGCGCTAACGTAAGGTGTGAGTGTGTCACCTTCCACGTTCAGTGTGAGCTGTAACGAGGAGGGTTCAAAATAGGAATGGGTATCGTTAATGTGTGCTATACGTAATTTTGTCATGTTATAGTTTTTATCTGTCTTCTCTACTCTCTTTTCCCGTCATCCTAACGCAATCGGTATGACAGATTCATTATGTTTCACACTTTTATTGAACATGCCATTTGATATACATCGTTCAGTGTGACTCGTGCATAATTGCCTGTTTGTGAGGTAAATATCTGCTAAACCACACTTTTTCGATTATGCTTAAACGGTCTATAGCCAAAACGGAGTGACTCTATGAGATTAGAGCGAATCGAAATTTCTGGCTTTCGCGGTATCCGCCGCTTATCTATCGCATTTGATGAACTCACCACGCTGATTGGCGAAAACACCTGGGGTAAATCGTCACTGCTTGACGCACTGAGCGTTGCCTTACCGTCTGAAGGCACACCGTATCAATTTGAAATGACGGACTTTCATGTTGATTACTCCATTGCTCATCCGCAAACCCAACACTTACAAATCGTGCTCAGTCTTATCGCGACGGATAAAAATGAAGTTCGCTCCGGGCGCTATCGCAAAATCAAACCGATCTGGATCACCGACGAGGAAGGTGTACAAAGGATTATTTACCGTTTAAGTGCTTCACGCGACGGGCATTCCATCTCGACCCGCTATGCTTTTCTCAACGATCAAGGGGATCCTTTGCCGTTACACCACTCAGAGAAGCTTGCTCAGGAGTTGATGTCGCTTCACCCCGTGATTCGGTTAAAAGACTCCCGCCGATTTGAACGCCCTTTCACCAACGGTAACGGCGTCAATGAACGATCAGAGAAACGCATTGATAATACTTGCCGCCGTTTGATGGCCATCCCTGGCCATGTCAACAAAGGCGAAATGCGCAGTAGCCTCAACTCGATGAACGTGTTGGTCGATCACTATTTCTCCTTTAAATCCAGCAGTCGTAAAAATCCGCGGAAGCAGCGTGACGGCATCTTTTTTAACGCTCCAAGTAGTAACAAGAGCATTACGCAGGTCGTCGCCGAAACGCACAATAAGCAGACGCGGTTGCTGTTTATGACGCTCCTCAACGCCTATTTACAGGCTAAAGGGCCAAACAAACTTCGTCGCTGCGCACGTCCTCTGCTGATCATTGAAGATCCCGAAGGTCGATTACACCCCACCCACTTAGCTCGGGCGTGGGGGCTGTTGCAGTTGCTGCCTATGCAAAAGATCCTCACCACCAACAGTGGAGAGTTACTTGGTCAAGTGCCAATGCGCAGCCTGCGACGTCTAGTGCGCCAATCCGATAAAACCATCACCTACTACTTGCCAGAACAACGTTTTAGCCGCGATGAGCTTCGACGGATTGGTTTCCACATTCGCTTTCACCGCTCCGGAGCGCTGTTTGCGCGTTGTTGGTTGTTGGTGGAGGGAGAAACGGAAGTATGGCTGTTTAATGAACTGGCCAATCAATGCGGCTATAACCTCGCCGCAGAGGGCGTGCAAATTATCGAGTTTGCGCAATCGGGGCTGAAATCTCTGATCAAAGTCGCTAAAGCCTTTGGTATCGATTGGCATGTGGTGACCGATGGCGATGCCGCCGGCAAAAAGTACGCGGCGGCGGTAAAAGCGCAATTGGGGCATGATCAGCAAAGACATCGTCTTACCGAGCTGCCCGATCGAGATATCGAACACTATCTTTACAACAACGGTTTTGAATCCTTCTTCAAGGAAAAAATCAAGGTGCCTTTGGATCATCCTATTCCCGCGAAAAAGGTGGTCGCGAGGGTGCTGAAGAAATACGCCAAACCCGACTTAGCGCTCGCACTGGTCCACCATTGTGAAGAGCAAGGCGTCGAGTGCATTCCAATACTGCTTAGATGGACATTAAAGCGCGTGATTACCATGGCGAACGGCAACACGCCCTAAGGTTATAAATCGGCATGACCAACAAACGAAAAAACGGCAAATCATAAAGAGATGCCGTTGTATCAAAAGGCTCACTCATTCAGTGTTGAGAGTGCGAAGAAGATACGCAATCGGGGGGAAGTAGAAATAACGCACTACTGGCTCACGGCTTGGCCGCTTCGCGCTGACGCGGATTTACCATTGGATTGAGACTTTTGTTGCAACCATAGGCCAGACGCTTTCATCGCATAACCAAACACGCCGCCCAACATCAGGGATGGAACAACCAGTTGCCAATCACCATTTGCGGCAAACGTCGCGCACGAACCGATGAATGTACCAGGGATATAAGCCAGCCACGACTGTTTCGCTTGAATACACATAAAAAAAGCGACAATCGCAGTAATGACATAACCGAGTATCTCAAGCGAAGCAAACTGGCTAGCGTGAATGATCACCATTGCCCAAAACACACCGCTTAGGTTGGTGACTAAGCTTTGTGCTAAACCTTTTAAGCCTGACGTCGGAGAAGCAAAGTAACTGGTGCAGCCTAGAAATCCTGCCCAGGTCAGCAAACCGAGTGAGATGGCAATCCAGCCCCACAGGCCGGAAAGTAAGCCGGTGGTCAGCGATATCGCGAGTAATGTCGTCATAATGCCTCACAGAGAAAATCGGTAGCGTTAGAAATTGCCGCCATCATATCGCTATGCTCAGACTTCTTAAGTTACATTGATCACATTATTACGCAACAAACATCCATTCGTTACATTAATTGGTGACGCAATCGATATTTAAACAAATTTAGTAAACAGAAAGCAAAAATGGCCAAACGCAACGCTTGGCCATTTTTTGTATCGACAAATGATGTGGATGGGGCTAGATCAACATAGTCGAGTAAACCACACCAGCAAGTCCCAAGGTGGCTAACACGCCAACCACTTTTTCTGTCATCACACCCTCACGTTCCGCCGCTTTGCCGAACATACCGAAGACGAGTGGATGGACTAAGAAAGTCATCGCGAAAGTGAAGGTGATCAAGCTGGCCGCCGCACTACCAAACATGCCCTCTTGCACCGCAGCGAATAGACCAAAGTGAGATAAGCCTGAAGACGCTGCCATAGATGCATGCTCCAACGACATACCCGCCAAACTCAGAAGGGTAAAGCTACCGAAGACTGCCATAATTTGCCAACCCAGAGAAAAGAGCATCAACCCTTTCACCTCTTTGGCCTCGCTACCAGCGGCATTGCGTAGGTTTTTTAGTGCAAGGAAAACAAAGGCTCCCCCCACTAAAATCAGTGGCAATGTCCATTGTACGAGCAGTGCACCACTCTCAGCACTCGCCGCAAGAATCGTAAACACAAAGATATGACCTGCAAACGGAATGTTGATCATGATAGGCGCTCGTGATGCCGCAGTGCGACCGAAATCCCCAGCTGTACACGCACCCGTTAGCCCAGAGTGAGACAAACCGCCTGCCATACCCGGTGCCAAGTTTCTCAGATGGTTAGCGCGACCAACAAAGATCAACAGCGCTAAGCCACCAAACATCCAGAAGACTTGTCCTGCAAAACCGTAAACGATCACGCTCGATAGACCCGGAATTGCGAACGCTTCAAGCATGTGCGAACCGCCGACCAAGAAACTCCCTGCCAATACAAGTGGAATACCAGCGAACAGCAGTGAGTTCATGGTTGGACCTAACTTCCACTTTGGCAGCATAGCGCCAAGGCCCGATGACAAAATCATCGCAAAGAAAATCTGAGGTAGACCGATGTAGGCTTGCACGATATTAGACAGCATCAACGAAAACTTCAGTACCAGTACAATCGCAACGGCTTCCACCACCCCTTTGCGAATGTAAGACTGTTTACAGGCGAAAATCGCTTTGCTATCCACTAAGATGAACGCGATCGCCAGGCTGATGTAAGCCAACAGCAAGTAAGAATCGCCCAATTGGTAATGGCTCGCGCGCCCAGACAGCAGCGCGTCCGCCATATCGATACCGAGCAATAATAGAAACGCACGCACAATAAACATGAACTGAGTGGTGTTCGTTCCCAGCACCATCTCTTTGTTCGATGGCGTGAAATAACTGTCGTCCGACATATCGTGGTTTGACAACAGGCGCTTAATCTCTTGTCCTCCAACGAAGAAAGAGGCAATCAAAGCGATGACGGTGGTTTGACTCATCATCACGACCACAGGAAAATCGGTTAATCCCGGTTGAGCCATACCACTTTGAACCAACAAGGATCCAAGGCCTAAACCAAACACGACGATCACCAACAGTGAAGAGTACTTAGTACCTGCAACAATTGTGCGCGCCACCAGTACCATGATCGAAAGCGCGACAAACGCCAACACGTAATGATTAAACGCCGCTAGATGGGAAAAGTGTTCCATTATAACTCCAACTATAAACTCGAATTAAGCGACACTGGTGTCTGCTTGAGAGGTGCTGACAGGCGACGTCGCCGTTGGCGCTTCTTTAAACAAAGTACGCAGTGCACGCAGCACTTCTGTACGCGAAACCACACCTACGTACTTACCATCATTAAGAACTGGCAGAATTTGTGGGCGATTCACCTTGATGCTTTTGACGCGCTCTTCCAAAGAGAGTGTGCTCAAACGTGTCGCGATACCCATCGCGGTTGTTGGATAAATCTGGTCTTTATCAAGCGCAAGAAACTCCATCACATCAGTGAGGCGCTCTTCAAAGCCAATCGTGACCACATCGGTTTTCATCAATTGACCAATCGTTACTTGAGTGTCGGGAATGTAATCCTGACACCACATTTCAGTCATCACGTCATGCGCAGAAAAGAAGCCAACTAACTTACCCTGCTCATCGCAAACAGCGGCACCGTTGGTGTTGTGTTGTAAAAACTGGTCGATCGCCGCGTAAAGAGGCGTATCTTGACGTAATACTGGTGCGTTCGAATTGACAATGTCGCTTACGGTTAACAATGCACTCATAACATTCTCCTAAAAATAGCGGTCGGCATCCCATGCCAATCCATCAAAGATTCAATAACTCAGCAGCCCATACCTCACTGCTGGACGCCATGTTACAAAGTGCACTTGTATTAGTAAATTTGATTTTATTTATTTTTATATTCAATTTTATTGATACAAAATAAAATTGAGGCTTTTCGTTATAGAAAGAGAGAGGCCATCAATCGGATTGATAGGGTGTTTCAGACTGAACAAGCCACAACGATCATCAATGAGAGCTTGATCTCGAAGCGTTGGGCTAACACTTTGATAGTATAGTATTCAGGTGCTGAAATACTGACTATGACAGAGCAGGAATAAATTGAAAAATTGATTTATTTTCATTTCTGAATCAGATTTTCTGATATACAATCTTAGTCAATTTTGAGCGACTTCACCTCAATTATGCTTTGCCTGAATAGAAACGAAGAGGAGAAACGGTGCGGTATTCTTTGAAACAACTCGCGGTATTTGATGCCGTGGCCGAACTGGGTAGCGTTAGCCAAGCCGCTGATAAACTGGCCATTACCCAATCCGCTGCCAGTATGTCCTTAAGTCAGTTAGAAAAACTCCTTGGCAGAGAGCTGTTTATTCGTCAGGGTAAATATATGCGCCTTAGCCACTGGGGCAACTGGCTAAGACCGAGAGCGAAAAGGCTCCTGCAGGATGCAGAACAGATCGAAATCGGTTTCTATGACCAACATTTGTTCAGTGGCAATATCAATATTGGTGCTAGCCAAACTCCCGCGGAGCACCTTGTCCCCGAGCTAATCAGTACCATTGATAATGATTTTCCAGAGATCCGCACCGCTTTGGATGTCAAAAGTACCAATCAGGTTATCCAAGGCGTACTCGATTATAAATATGACCTCGGCATTATCGAAGGTCGATGTGACGACAACCGCACGCATCAAGAAGAGTGGTTCCGAGATCACCTCGTTGTGATCAGTTCAGCGCATCACCCATACGCCAAAAACGAACGCGTCAGTTTGGCGCAATTAGAGCAAGCCCAATGGGTGCTGCGTGAAGGCGGCGCAGGTACTCGTTCTGTATTTGAAGGGGCGATGTTGCCGTTGATCCCAGACCTTGACGTATGGCGTGAATACGCGCACATTCCGGTCATTCGTCGGCTTGTCGCCAATGGTAAATACCTGTCATGTCTCCCCTACCTCGATGTCGCGCCCCATATTGAACGCGGTGAACTAGCCGCGCTTAACGTACCGGAGCTGAAAATGAATCGCGCGATTTCATTTATCTGGCGCGCAGACATGGAAGATCACCCTTTATTGGATTGTATTAAGCGCGAAGCGCATCGGATGATTAAAAACCACAAATTCTGAGCTTCTATAACCCGCGCAAAGCCCTCTTTTGGAGGGTTTTGTTTTACCCCTTCTCTCTATCAATGTTTCTGATACGCTTTTCTCCCTCTCCCTTAATCACTATTTTATTTATCTATATCAATTTAATTGATGGTAATTAAAGCATTAATCAATTTTATCTTTACTGAATCTTTGCCTACCCTACAATGAATCCACAAGGACAATAGGATGCATAGTCTGCATTGAAAGGAGTTTGGGGGAGCGATGACACAAACACACAACGAGAAGGTCTCTTTTTCACCCGCCGAGATGATGGCGCAAGCGGAAAAGTTTGCTTTCAGTAAAGCCAACAAAACCAGCATGATGACACTGAGCCTCGCGATCATGGCTGGTGCATTTATCGGTTTAGCGTTCGTCTTCTATATTACAGTGACCACCGATAATGCCGGAGCCGGTTGGGGATTGAGTCGCCTAGTCGGCGGCTTGGCATTCAGTATGGGGCTGATTTTGATCGTCATTTGTGGCGGCGAACTCTTTACCAGCTCTGTGTTGTCGAGCATTTCCTGGGCGAACCGACAAATCAGTGCCACCAAGATGCTGTCGATTTGGGGTAAGGTCTACTTGGGTAACTTTATCGGCGCCTCACTGCTGTTGATTATTGTGTTTTTTGCAGGCTTGTACGGATTAGATCATGGCCAGTGGGGATTAAATGCGCTGAACATCGCGCAGCATAAACTGCATCACACGCCCGTTCAGGCGTTTGCACTGGGCGTTTTGTGTAATCTGCTGGTGTGTTTGGCTATATGGTTGACCTTTAGCAGCGCCAATACCATGACCAAAGCGGCCATGACGGTGATGCCGGTAGCAATGTTTGTGTCCAGCGGCTTTGAGCACTGTGTGGCTAATATGTTTATGGTGCCCCTTGGCATCGCCATCCACAGCTTCGCCCCAGAGCCTTTTTGGACGAAAATTGGTGTGCCTGCTTCGCAGTTTAACGACTTAACGGTTGGCCATTTCATCACAGCCAACTTAATCCCAGTCACCCTCGGCAACATCGTGGGTGGCGCGGTGTTGGTCGGTTTAGCGAACTGGTCTATTTATCGTCGGCCTCAGCTTAAAGCGGCGGACAGTCAGGCGATCACTCAACCCGCAAAGATCAGTGCTCACACCCTTTATCGCGGCGAAGACACCGTAACCATCGGGACAATTATGGACACGCAACCGGTTCAGTTCGTTGCTAACACTCCGGTAGGCAAAGCCATTGATACGCTACTTGAGCAGCACATCGACGGCGCACCTGTCGTCAATACACAGAATGAATTGATCGGATTCTTTTCGATTCACGACGCCATGATTGAGATGTGGAGCCATCCGCACCATACTCACATGGCACAAAGCGTCGTGACGGTGATGAATGATGAGATCAGCGCGGTGTCGGCAAGCGATACCTTGCTTGATGTATTGGAGTATTTTTGCCTCGACAAAGCGGCGCTGTTTCCGACATCGAGCATGGGGTATGCAACGCAACTTAACGCTGAGTCACTGACCGCACGCGCGAAACATTCGCCCCCAAATCGCCCGTCAGTCTTGCCGGTACTGGCTGATGGCCGTCTTGTTGGCGTGGTGACTCGAGCACAAGTTCTACGTGCCTTACAACAAACCACCAAGATTGAATCAAAATCACCGTACGGGGCTGATACGCAAGACGAAAAGCGTCTCGCATAAATCATAGAAACAATAAAGCCCTCCGATTGGAGGGCTCAGTCGTTGTACCAAGTGTTGATTACTTCTTCACGCCTTCGACATGCAGTTCCATATCGACATAGCTTGATGCGCCCATCACAGCGATATCAAAATCAGCAAGCTCTAGTCGTGTTGTACCCACGAAACCTGCGCGTTCACCACCCCATGGGTCTTGGCCTGCGCCGACAAATTCAGCGTCGATCGTAATCGGCTTAGTGACACCATGTAGGTTCAAGTCGCCCTTCACTTCTAGCATGCCGTCCCCTTTATCGACAACGCTGGTGCTCGTAAAGGTTGCGGTCGAGAATTTAGAGGCATCAATGAAATCAGCGCTACGAATGTGCTTATCACGTTCAGCGTGATTTGAGTCGAGGCTGCGAGTGTCCACATTCACGGTCACTTTCGACGCTTCAACATTGCTAGGATCGTAAGAGAACTCGCCATCAAAGGTGTTAAAACGACCCTTAATGAAGCTGTATCCTAGATGGCTAACTTTAAAGTTGACCGATGCGTGTGCACCTTTGGTGTCAATTACGTAATCCGCCGCGCTTGCGCCTAATGGCAGTACCATTGCCATAGCTAGTCCGGTAGCAAGTAACGTCTTTTTCATTTTGAAGCTCCTATCATTTTGCGTAGCGTGTTGTCTTTGTTAATAAAGTGGTGTTTTAGTGCTGCCAGTGCATGCACAGCGGCTAATAAGATCAACGCCCAAGCAGCGTAAAAGTGTATTTGCCCTGCGGTATCAGCTTGACCTTCGAAGAAAGCGCCCATACCAGGGACGGTGAACCAACCGAAGACTTCGATACCTCGCCCATCTTCCGTTGAAATAAGATATCCCGACACAAACAACGTCAGAAGTAGTGCATACATGGCAAGGTGCGCCAACTTTGCGCCGAGGATTTCAATCTTTGCACCCTCGACCCTTGGTGACGCTGTCACATTTTTCCAGACAAATCGGAATAGAGTGACAAGGGCTAGTAAAATACCCACTGATTTGTGCCAATGCGGTGCGGTTTTGTACCATTCACTGTAGTAGCTCAAATCAACCATCCACAGCCCTACCGCAAACATGCCAATCACAACCAGTGCCGACACCCAATGGATGGCGCGCGCGACGCCGTTGTAGTTCTTTATCCTATGCGGATGATTTTGGCTGCTGTTCATTTGTATACTTCCAACTTTGGTTGACGCCCAAGCAAAAAAGTTATGGTTGAGCACGTTTTTATAATCAATTGCGTTATGAATGATTATCGGACAGGTTCGCAAACTTGGAAATGTCGTCACATTGATGAAGTCATTCAAAAAATTTGAAGGAACTTATCCCTAGTTACTTTGGCTCCCACTGTTCTAGCTCGTATATTTCATCCGCAACATCCATCACTTTACGCTCAAACACCGCTTGGGCATCACTTAACCCTTTGTTATAAAAGGTGGCAGAAAACTGTTTAATCACAAAGTCGGTGAGAAATTCGGCATCGAATTGGCCAATTTCTACATCCAACTCATCGTGCAAATAGTCTTGGAGTAACTGCGCCATCGCGTGTTTTTGTTGTGATGTAAATTCAATCTTAGACATAAACCCCTCATTTCCCCTGAATTCTAGCCAATTAAATGTAACTTAATTTAAAAGTGGCGTGTTACTCTAATTTGGCGAGTTTGAGTAATGGAGAACCCACCTTGCTACTGGATGTGCTAATTCAAAGCGTGAACGAGTTTCAAGCCGACTGTATGGCCCTATGTGAAAAGCACTACCCGACCATTCATAATAAAGGCATGAGTGAGCACCATTTGGGCTTGGCGTTTGCGCGGCGTCTTTCTCGCACACTCACCGAGTTTGGCCACGCGTGTGATTACACTGCGCAAGAATGCCTGACCCACAAAGAGATGCCTCACCACTATCGAGTGAGCTCTGAGCTGGGCACTGTTTGGATTATGACGTCTCACCTGGTCAGCGCAGGTTCCACCCACCGTAAGAAGTTATTTAAGTCCATCGCTCTATGGCACGCCGAATACAGTTACGCTATTCAACCCAACGACCTTGTGCTGCTGCTGTCTGACCATTGGATCACGCGCAGTAAACAGAGCCGCGAGTTGTTACACTGGTGGACGGGGCAGCTGCCCGACCGGTTAGACGATTACCGTATTCAAGGGGTGAGCTTATATGAGAGCGACTCACAATTAGCGGCGACACTAGAAGAGCAATTTGGCATGAGTCCTTACTACGTTAAGTTCACCCATCCACTGCGTCGCTCAACGGATCAGCAACTCGTGCGCAAGTATTTGCATTTATATTCAGTTATTCAGCTTAGTTAATCCCTTCCCCGCTCCGCCACTGTCACAGAAGCGTCACTCTGCGCGCGCATACTAAAGCGATCCCCTCACTGATTTAATGACTCGATGAAAAAACTGAAGCGTTATCAGTATGAACGCTACGCGGTGCTGTGTAATCTTGCTTATCAACGCGTCCTAAAACAGACACGCTATGGCTTTGCCCCAAACGGCCAGCGCGTTATTCATAACCGTTTTGGTAAACCTATGATTCGTGTGCTGTGGAGCCACGATAAAGACGAAGTCATTGTGGTGATCAAAGGCTCCCACAATGTTTGGGATTGGCTACTTAACCTTAAACTTTGGCACAAAAGCTGCGCGCCTTTTCAACTACCCTATGCGATTCACGCCGGCTACTTCGACTTACTCAATCAAGAAAGCACGCCAAGTCATAAGAGCGACACCTTAGGTATGAGTGTGTTTGACAAATTGCTCACGATACTCGTGCCATTGATAGAACAGGGTAAACGAATCACGGTAACGGGGCACTCATCCGGCGGCGCTGTCGGCTTAGTCATTGCTGACCGCCTTGAGCGTTGCCATCCTAAGGTTATCAAACGAGTCGTAACCTTTGGTCAGCCATCGGTCGGTGGTTATCGATTCTATCGCCACTACTTGCTCGCGCACAAAACCTATCGAGTCTGCTGCGATCTCGACATCGTCACCTTCCTGCCCCCTATTCCTTTCTACTATATGCATGTTGGAAAAATGCTGTGGCTCTACAATGGTCGTATTTACGAAAACACACCAAATTGGTTACGCTTTGGTCGCAGTGTTGTGTCCTGGCTTATCCGTCCGTTTTCCTATCATTTGATGTCTAAATACATACGCAATAAAGATTTTTTTGATGAGCGTTGATGAGACCTCTATCTGAAAATGGATATTTATTCATTTCTAAAACAAAGAAAACTTGGCGCAACTTTGATAATGCTTGTATCTTTATTGAGACAAAAGGTTGGCTACCAACGTGCGACAAAACTGGTACTTTCCAGTATGCTTAGTCGTTTGATTGTATCGCCATGTGGTATTTTTGAGGTAAGGCGTTTTTATGATTCTGTCCACCCGAGAGCAGTTTACTCAATGTCTCGAACAGCGAGAAGATGGCCAGTACATTGCGCACTATAAGTCTTTGACACTCTCTAGTGTCTACCAGCCGATTTACACCAAACAAACCAGCATGGTTGGTTTAGAGGCACTGCTGCGCATCACCCGCAAAGACGGCAGTTCCTTAAGACCCGATCTGTTTTTTTCCTCAGACAGCATCCCATTGGATGACAAAGTGAATGTTGAGCGCCTCAGTCGCGTGATTCATATCCGAAACTTCGCCCAATCCAAATTTCGTGACCGCAAATTGTTCCTCAACATCCTTCCAGTCGTAGGCGATGCGATGGCGGTGATTGATATGACGGAAAGCCTACTGGCCACACGGATAAAAGAGCTCGGGCTCTCACTGGATCAGATCGTGATTGAAGTGGTTGAGCATGAACATGCCAACGAAGACTTACTGAAAACCGCGATGAAGAAGCTTAGCGAGATTGGATTTCATATTGCGGTGGATGATTATGGTGTGGAGGCCTCCAATCGAGCGAGGGTGGAAACGCTCAGTCCTGATATCGTCAAAATGGACCGATCATTGATGCTCGACTACATGCAAGGCAATCAAGCCGCGATGATTTCAGGTATCGAATTAGCAAAAACGCTGGGCTGTCAGGTAGTGATCGAGGGCATCGAGACCCAAGAACAACTCGATGCCATGCTCGCCTTAGATCTTAATATGTATCAAGGCTATTTTCTCTCTATGCCTGACTGCGTATTAAAACTTAAGCATTCTTAGTCGCGATTACTTAATGTCACCATAACGTTCCAAATACAAGATGGTGGCGGCAGTACGCGACGGAACGCGCAGCTTTTTCAGCAAACTTTTCATGTGCACCTTGACCGTCGATTCGGAAATAAACAGCGCATCTGCAATCTGTTTGTTGCGAAACCCTTTGGCAACCTCTTTGAGGATCTGACGCTCTCGATCGGTCAGCTCATCAAACACATCGGTAGTGTGTTCTCGCTTGAGCAGGTATTTCGCCACCTCTCGGCTGTAAGCCTTGTTACCACGAATGGATTGTTTGAGTAGCGACACTAACTCATCGGGCTCGGTATCTTTAAGCAAATAGCCATCGGCGCCGGCTCTAATGATCGCTTCGATGTCTGCTGGGCTGTCTGAGACGGTCAAAATAACAATGCTGGCGTCGCAGTCATCGGCGCGCAGTGCATTCAGGGTGTCAAGCCCGGACATCCCTTTCATATTTAAATCCAGCAAGATCAAATCTGGCTTCAATTCGTGATTCTTCGCCACCGCTTCCGTCCCATTGCTGGCTTCGGCGATAACATCAAACTCCGGCTCAAAACTCAGTAGCTGCTGAATGCCTCTTCTCATTAGAGGGTGATCATCCACCAGCAAAACTCTACATTGTGACACTGCTTGTTTCCTTATTTCTTGGGTAAGTGAGGATGACGCGGCACCCCTGCTCTTGTTTGCTTTCAATGACCAATGTGCCGTTTAACCGCGACGCTCGTTCTTGCATAATACTCATGCCGTAGTGGTTGAGCTTTTCGTTGGCCTTCTCAAACCCAATGCCGTCATCAGAAACTGACACCACAACGTTATTGTCGGTCTCAAGGCAGGCGATATCGATTTGCGTCGCTTTGGCGTGCTTGATCGCATTTAGGGTCGCTTCACGGATTAATTGCAGTAAATGAACCTGATCACTGGCATCAAGCTCCACAGAGGAGAGCTGATTATCTACCGCTATGCGGATTGACGATTGATCGGCCAATTGCTCCGTCATCTCTTTTAGTGCTTGGCCAAAACTGCCTTCTTTGATCGTCAGTCGAAACGTGGTCAGCAATTCGCGTAATTGGGTATAGGCGGCGGATAGCCCGCCGTCCAGATCCTTCAGTACGCTCTGAGTGTGCGGCGACGCTTCGCCGGGAGGCAGAGCGGACAAACCCCGTTTGAGTAACGAGACTTGAATTTTTAAATAGGATAAAGACTGAGCAAGCGAGTCATGCAGTTCACGGGCGATCGTCGCGCGCTCCTCCATCAAAAGCAGTTGCTCCGCTTGTTTCTGTGCTTGGTTGTAATACACCGCGCGCGAGAGGATTTGGACGAAGTTATCGATCAAGGCTTGATCCGGGCAAGGCAGTGATGTTTTCCAATACAATATACCTAACGCCTCCCCATCTAAGGCCAAAGGTTTGCTTTGGCAATCACTGTCGCAGCTGAGGCAAACGTCGCCTTTGGTCAATACGAGCGGGCGCTCACCGTCACTAAAGATTTCCATTTTGACCGCCACAATCCCCTCAAGAGAGACGATGTGTTGCAGTATCGCCTCGAAGTTTTCCTGCGTGATCCTTGAAGCGGTCAGCTCTTGCGATGAATTGTACAACACTTGCAGTGAGTCGTTGGCATGCTGGAGCTTAAGCGTCTTTTCATTAACGGCTTGCTCTAATCCTCGATAGAAATTACCCAGATCGCTGGCCATGCTATTGAATGTACGAGTCAAAACGCCAAGTTCATTCTCACTTGAAACATCCAACTTCACATCAAACGAGCGTGATTGAATCTGTTCGCTGGCCAACATCATAGCGTTCAGCGGTTTCACGATTTGCTTTCTGGAGTAATGAATAACAAACAGCCCCACACACAAGATACCACCTAGCCCTGCTCCGCCCACCCAAGCTAAGCGAATCATTTTTTGTTCAGAGAAGTGTTGCAGCTTGAACACAAAGGCATCGATTTGATTCACAAAGCCCGCAACCATGGTTAAATATTGGTGTCGATCTTCGCTCTGAAGCACGGCTTTCAACTCATGCCAACGCATGATCAACCGATAGTAATCGTGAGTAATGTCATCAGGAACGCCCCAGCCTTGCAGCGCCTTCATCGAAGGGGAATAGATAGAGCGTTCAAACATCTCGATGTGCTGAAGATAGTCTTGAGATTGCGATTGGATGTCGTGCGCCAGTCGATAGCTCTGCATACGCATTGAGCCAGACACGTTCACTGCCTCAGCATCATTGAGGCTAGACGCTAATGTGATGATCGCATAGCTGGTCGTCACGACCGACAGGGCTAATATTAAGCCCATGGCTTTCGCTATCGTGCGAGTGACGGATTTTTTTACGCTTCTTGGCATGCATTCACCACGTTATTACTCACCTATTCCCCATCACACCAAGTCATCATATTCACGCTTTCGGCTAAATATGTGATCAAACTAAACCAAATTTATTGATCTAAAACAACAACATAATCTGATTACCCCCAAAGGGTTATTTATACAAATATGTCAAAAACTACAATTTATGTGTGTGTTAATGACAAGTTATTAATAGGAAATGTGAGCTACGCTTACATAAATGCAGTTCACAACGGATAGCAACGTGGTCGATTTCAGTAAACGCCGTCTTTTTACTCGCCAAGCAGACAATACGATTCGCCTGCCTTGGGTAGCAGATACACAATGCTTTACCGATTTGTGTACCCGATGTGGAGAGTGCGCCCGCGTCTGTGACACGCAGATCATTGTCAGCGGTGACGGAGGATTTCCTACTGTCGACTTTTCTATCGACGAATGCACATTCTGTTATCGATGTGCCGACGTTTGTCAGGAACCGATTTTTTTACCTGAGGCTGAAACGCCTTGGCATGCAAAGGCAAACATCAATGAAACGTGTTTAGCCAAACAAAATGTGGAGTGCCGGAGTTGTGGTGAGTTGTGTGAGCCGATGGCCATTCAATTCAAATTGGAGGTAGGTAAAGTCGCCCAGCCTCACATAAGCCACGATAAGTGCAGCGGTTGTGGTGCCTGTGTTGCCGTTTGCCCTTCGTCATCCATCAATGTGAGCAATTGATTATAAAAATGGACAACAACATGTCACTGAATGAAGTGCATATATCAAGCTTGGTGGTTCACGCCGCGCCTAGCCATCTTAACGAGGTCAAGGAGTCGATCAGTGCACTGCCCAACGCAGAAATTTATGCAGACAGCCCTGAGGGCAAGCTGGTGGTGGTGCTCGAAACTCAAAACCAAGGGTTTATCACCGATACCATCGACGAAATCAACAACCTACCTAACGTCTTAAGTACTGTGTTGGTCTACCACCAGATAGAAACGGACCTAGGCGATGACGTGACAACTAACACTGGAAAAGAACATTCCCAATTCGAGGGTGAAGTATGAAGATGACAAGACGAGCGTTTGTAAAAGCAAACGCAGCAGCCTCTGCCGCCGCGGTAGCCGGCATCAGTCTACCTGCCACAGCGACCAACCTGATCGCCAGTTCAGAGCAATCGGCGATTACCTGGGACAAAGCGCCTTGTCGCTTCTGCGGGACCGGGTGTTCTGTGTTGGTTGGTACACAAAACGGCAAAGTGGTCGCGACTCAAGGTGACCCTGAAGCGCCGGTCAACAAAGGTTTGAATTGTATCAAAGGCTACTTCCTCTCAAAGATTATGTACGGTCAAGACCGCCTCACTCAGCCTTTGTTGCGCATGAAAGACGGCAAGTACGACAAAAACGGTGACTTTACCCCGGTATCTTGGGACGTTGCCTTCGATACCATGGCCGAAAAATGGAAAGAAGCGCTGAAAAAACAAGGCCCATCGGGTGTGGGTATGTTTGGGTCTGGTCAGTGGACCGTAATGGAAGGTTACGCCGCCGCCAAGATGATGAAAGCCGGGCTTCGCTCTAATAACATCGATCCTAATGCGCGTCACTGTATGGCTTCCGCCGTGGTTGGCTTTATGCGCACGTTTGGCATCGACGAGCCCATGGGTTGTTACGACGATTTCGAGCACGCAGATTCATTCGTGCTTTGGGGCTCAAACATGGCTGAGATGCATCCTGTCTTGTGGACTCGCATCACTGACCGTCGCCTCAGCCATCCCCACGTTAAGGTAAACGTGCTGTCTACTTACTATCACCGCTCGTTCGAGTTGGCCGATACTGGGTACATCTTCCAACCACAGACCGATTTGGCCATTGCCAACTTTATTGCCAATTACATTATCGAAAACGACGCCGTCAATTGGGATTTCGTCAACAAACACACCACATTCAAGCAAGCGACCACAGACATTGGCTATGGTCTGCGTGACGATAACCCGCTTCAACAAGCTGCGGCCAACCCAAACAGCGGCGATATGTCGGGCATCTCTTTTGATGAATATAAGAAATCCGTGGCGCCTTATACTGCAGCCAAAGCGTCAGAAATGTCGGGCGTATCTGAAGAAGACTTGATCACTCTGGCGAAACAATACGCGGATCCGAACACTAAAGTGATGTCACTTTGGACGATGGGGATGAACCAGCATACCCGCGGCGTATGGATGAACAGCTTGATTTACAACATCCACCTTCTCACGGGTAAAATCTCAACCCCAGGCAACAGCCCATTCTCTTTGACAGGGCAACCTTCTGCGTGTGGTACCGCTCGTGAGGTCGGCACTTTTGCCCACCGTCTACCCGCTGATATGGTGGTTGCGAATCCAAAACACCGCGCGATTGCAGAAAAAATCTGGAACATTCCTGATGGTGTCATTCCGCCTAAACCGGGTTTCCACGCCGTCCTGCAAGACCGCATGCTCAAAGACGGTAAGCTTAATGCTTACTGGGTGATGTGTAATAACAATATGCAAGCAGGTCCGAATATTAACGGTGAACGTTTACCGGGCTATCGTAACCCTGAAAACTTTATCGTCTGTTCTGACCCTTACCCAACGGCCACTGCGCAAGCGGCAGATTTGATTCTACCGACAGCGATGTGGATCGAGAAAGAAGGCGCCTACGGCAACGCAGAGCGTCGTACACAGGCTTGGTATCAACAAGTCGGTACGGTTGGCGAAGCGAAATCTGACCTTTGGCAAATTATGGAGTTCTCTAAACGCTTCAAGATGGAAGAAGTGTGGACAGAAGAGATGCTCGCCAAAGCCCCTCAGTATCGCGGCAAAACCATGTATGACATGCTGTTCGCGAATGGCGTGATCAACAAATACCCAATCGAGGAAGCGCGCGAACTCAACGATGATGCGCACCACTTCGGTTACTACGTACAAAAAGGCATTTTTGAAGAGTACGCCTCATTTGGACGCGGTAAAGCACACGATCTTGCGCCATATGATGTGTATCACCAAACACGTGGTCTTCGTTGGCCAGTCGTTGACGGTAAAGAGACCCTTTGGCGTTACAAAGAAGGCTCAGATCCGTATGCCAAAGCCGGTAGCGGTTGGGACTTCTACGGCAAGCCTGACGGAAAAGCGTTTATTATTTCCGCCCCATACGAAGCGCCACCAGAAGTGCCAGATTCCGAGTTCGATTTATGGCTCTGCACCGGTCGTGTACTCGAGCATTGGCACACCGGCACCATGACACGCCGTGTCCCTGAGCTCTATAAAGCTGTGCCGGACGCCGTCTGCTACATGCATCCAGAAGACGCCAAAGCACGAGGCATTCGCCGAGGTGACGAAGTGAACATTGCCAACAAACGTGGTGAAGTGCGTGTGCGCGTTGAAACGCGCGGACGTAACCGACCACCGCAAGGATTGGTGTTCGTCCCCTTCTTTGATGCGCGTATCTTGATCAACAAATTGATCCTTGATGCCACGGATCCACTGTCTAAACAGACCGACTTTAAGAAGTGTCCAGTCAAGATCACCAAAGTTGCGTAATGTCGAGATTAGGTTGCCCACGTTTGGGCAACCTAAGCGAAGAATGTAGCCAGAAGGCGGAGAACAAAAACATGAAAAAATTCTTAGTTGCACTTTTCTCGGTAGGTGCAGTGTTGAGCAGCGCTGTGTTTGCCAATTTAGACAACCCGGGTGGTATCGGTGGGTTGGAGTCGCTGCGCGGTAACACCAATCTGGAAGAGACCAGACCTGCGGACGCATTTAAAGATTTTCCGAAAGATCAAATCGTTGAAGATAGCTTTGTCTATCAGCCACCGTTGATTCCTCACAGTATTCGTAACTATGAGGTGTCGTTAAACGCCAATAAATGTTTGGCTTGCCACAGCTGGAAAAACGCCAAGCAATCAGGCGCAACAAAAATCAGTGTCACCCACTATGTGAATCGCCAAGACGCGGTGCTCGCAGACGTGTCGCCAAGACGTTACTTCTGTCTGCAATGCCACGTCCCGCAAACAGATGCGAAACCATTGGTTGAGAATGAGTTCCAGTCTGTTGATTCCCTTAAGTAAGAAACGCGAGTAAACGAGGTTAACTATGAAATTACTGAAAGCGTTTTGGAAGCGGTTCACGTCCCCTAGTAAAGCGGCGGTAGGCGTTGTGCTGTTTATGGGCTTTGCAGGTGGTTTGTTGTTCTGGGGTGCGTTCAACACCGGGATGGAAGCGACCAACAGCGAAGAGTTTTGTTCAGGCTGTCATGCGCCGATTGTAGCGGAAATCAAAGAGACGATTCACTACTCGAACCGCTCTGGTGTAAGAGCAATCTGTTCTGACTGTCATGTGCCTCACGAATGGACAGACAAGATTGTCCGTAAAGTTCAGGCGTCTAAAGAGCTGTTTGCGCACTATGTCTTGCGTACCATAGATACACAAGAAAAGTTTGAGCAGCGTCGCGGTCATCTTGCTGAGCGAGAGTGGGCACGTATGCAGAAAAACGATTCGCTCGAGTGTCGTAACTGTCATGAATTCGAGTTTATGGACTTTTCTGAGCAAGGTTCACGCGGTGCCCAGCAGCACTCAACGGCCCTCGCCTCAGGTGAAAAGACCTGTGTTGACTGTCACAAAGGGATCGCCCACCGCCTGCCTGACATGCATGGCGTTGAAGGTTGGCAATAAGGAGAGAGCATGAGTACGTTAGAATCGATTATTTGGCACATCCTTGGCTACAGTGCGATGCCTGTCATTATCCTATCAGGCTTCTTAGTGGTAGCGGTCATTTGTATTTGGTTACTCTCGTTGGGTAAAGATAAGCAAGCCCAGTAACCCAACAATATCGATACACGACGGTCAGTCGCATATAAACCAGCGCAAAGAGCGACCACTATGGTCGCTCTTTTGTTAGATTTAAAATCAGCGGTTACGCTCAATTAATCTGGAAAACCATTCGGGTTATTTGACTGCCAGCGCCAGGTATCTTGCGTCATTTCATCCAAAGTGCGTGTCGCACTCCAACCCAGCTCACGCTGCGCTTTTGAAGGATCGGCCCAACACTCGGCAATATCACCGGCGCGGCGCGGCGCAATTTGGTACGGGACAGGTTTGCCACTGGCCTTTTCAAACGCATGCACCATCTCCAACACACTATAGCCATTACCCGTGCCTAGGTTGTAGATGTGCAAGCCGGATGTCTGGCCTACTTTCTCTAACGCTGCCACGTGCCCATCTGACAAGTCCATCACGTGGATATAGTCGCGCACGCCCGTGCCATCTTTGGTCGGGTAATCATCACCAAACACAGATAAAAATTCACGGCGCCCTACGGCGACTTGGGAGACAAATGGCATTAGGTTATTTGGAATACCTTGCGGATCTTCGCCAAGCTCACCGGATGGGTGTGAACCAACAGGGTTGAAATAACGCAGTAAGGTGATACTCCAATCGGGATTGGCATTTTGAAAGTCGGTCAAACACTCTTCAACCATCAACTTGCTACGCCCATAAGGATTGGTTGCGCTGGTTGGGAAATCTTCGGTAATAGGTACACTTGCAGGGTCTCCATAGACAGTCGCAGATGAAGAAAAAACTAAGGTCTTCACCCCTGCTTCGCGCATCGCATCGACCAATACAAGCGTACCATTGACGTTGTTGTCATAATATTCAAGTGGCTTTTCCACAGACTCACCGACCGCTTTAAGCCCGGCAAAGTGAATCACCGCATCGATGTTGTGCTCAACAAGCACTTGCTTCATCAAGGCTTTGTCGCGAATATCGCCTTCAATAAAGGTCGGCGTTTGACCTGAAACCTTCTCAATACGTTCAAGCACACTGCGCTTGCTGTTATACAAGTTGTCGACGATAACGGGCGTCATTCCCGCGGCGATCATTTGTAAACACGTATGGCTGCCAATGTAGCCCATACCGCCTGTCACTAATACATTCATAACTCTAGCCTAATGTAAGTATTTCGTTGAATGGTAACAGAAAATCGCGCGCGAGATAACGCTAACTTGCCTCACTCATGATGACCTGCCCTTTGCCTTCCATTTTAGCTCGGTACATGGCTTTGTCGGCCGCTTTGAGGAATTGCTCGAGACTGGTACCCTGCGCACGTTGAGTGTAGTGAATACCAATACTCACACCGACCGATAGACGCTCACCGGCATAGTCGATTTCATTGCTGATTTCCGCCAGTAGTCGCTCTGCGAGGGCATGCGTACTGGGTTGATCGCAAGAAGTCATCAAAACCACAAACTCATCGCCCGATAGTCGAGCCACCAAATCTTGGCTGCGCACATGCAACGATAGGCGGCGCGAGACTTCTTTAAGCACCGCATCGCCGGCATCGTGGCCGTAAGTGTCGTTCACCGCTTTAAATCCATCAAGATCGAGATACAAAAGTGCAATGCCCGTTTTGGATAGGCGTTCATCGGTGAGCGTTTTACCTAGTACGCGATAGAGATGGGTGCGATTGGCAAGCCCGGTCAGACTGTCATGATTGACCATATACTCAAGCCGCTCCATCTCTTTGACTGAAGATAAGTCGACAATCACATAGACATAATCGAAGCGATGTTCACTGGCGCTGGTGCGATTTTTCGATGCTCGAACATAAAGCGGTACTCGGTGCCCGAGGGGATGAATCTCCCACACCTCACCTTGCCACTCACCTTGCTCTTCAATCGTGCGTTTTATCTGCGTCATGACGGTATCAAAATCCGCCCAACGGAATAGCTCACGATGGTGCTGACCAATTATCTCGCTGCTATCTACTCCCAGTATCCGACGACTGGCCGGGTTGAGCATAGTGACCACGTCCCTATCATCGGTGACCACTAAGCCATCTTTACTGTTTTCAAAAATATTCGCCGCCATGCGTTGGCGGCTCATCGCCACTTCGACTTGGGTGATGTCCTCAATCGCGATTAGGCACTGGCCGGGCTTTGAAAGCGGCGTACCACTTACTTTTAAGAATCGGCGCTCGTGAAATAGATCTTCGAGCACAATATGGCGATCTTCAAACTCTAAATTGTTTTCGAGCGCGTGCGTTAATTCGAATTGGCCTTTGCCTTGAATCAAATCTGTCAGCTTACTGGCTTGGATAAACGCGCTGGTACAGCGAAACATCTCACACGTCATCGCATTAAAATGGAGAACATCGCCATGCTGATTAACGACAATAAGCGCGTGTTTGACCGACTCGACCACCTCGTTGGCGAAGGATTTCTCTTGTTCTAACCTATCAAGTGTATGATTGACTTGTTGATCACGCAGTTTCAAACGTCTCAGCATAGTGCGAAAGGCACGGACTAAATCGCCAACTTCATCGTTCGCGATGGTATCAATCTCAATACTGTTGGATTTGTGTTCAATATATCCCTGTATCGCAGCGCGCAAACTGATGACGGGGTTGAGAATGTACTTTTGTACGGTGTAAAACAAAATGGCGGTCGCAATGGTCAAAAAGACAATAAAGATCAGCGCATTATGTATGACCTGCTCTGAGCTATCTTGAAACGATTTGGTGGAGATCGTCACTCTAAACTTGGCCACTTCGTTACCGTTTGCATAGAGAGGAAAGAGTGCAAAAAGATAATCGTCGCTCACTGCCTGGCCCGTTTCTCTCAATGAGGCGAGCTGCTGAGAACTCGGCAAAGGCGCTGCGACACCATGTTGTTCATACATCGAAAACAGTTTGCCATCTAAGGTGTGCAGCTTAACGCGCACGATCTCTTTGTCTGCGGAAAACGCCTGCAATATTTGCGTCGCTTGTTCGGTATGCCCACCCAAAATGGCCGAGTTTAACGGCGATGACAAACCAAGAGACAATACGTGAGCACGGTCGATAAGGTTGTCGGTTTGCGATTGGAGAGCAACATTGAGTGCATTGCCCTGAGTGAGGAGTAAAATCACCACTGAAAAAAGAATCAGTGGGACGATAAGCTTAGATTTCAACGATAGCGCGTTCAACGAGAGCATACGCGACTCCTCTCAGCCCATCTTCTTTGGCGATTCTGAATACCAACGCCACTTCTATCGCCGCTGACCCTTTTCATATCACATTTGAGCGCTTCGCCCCTCACCCACTACCTAAAACATTAACCGCTCTGTTTTCTTTTGATGCGGTTTAAGCGTAAGCTTAGCAACACGATAGGAGCACGCTCAGTGACGCCGTTCAAAATTTGAACGCAATTCGGATTGTTTGTACGATAAATCTCACTAATGAGCATAAAAGGACGTAAATGCATGGCAAAACGCGCAATCTTGTTGAATTGTGATATGGGCGAAAGCTTTGGTGCTTGGTCGATGGGCAATGACACCTTGGTGATGCCCCACGTAGACATGGCCAATATCGCCTGCGGCTACCACGCTTCTGACCCAACTATTATGTCACACACTGTCGCGCTCGCGGTTCGCCACAACGTCAAGATTGGCGCCCATCCCAGTTACCCAGACTTACAAGGATTTGGACGCCGAAGCCTTGCCATGAGCCCCGAAGAAGTCACTGCGATGATCATCTATCAAGTTGGCGCGCTTAAAGCGCTTTGCGAAGCGCACAACACTGAGCTCTGTTATGTCAAACCACATGGCGCGCTTTATAATGACATGCTTAAGGACTTATCGCTGTTCGATGCGGTTGCTGATGCCGTCTGTTGTTTCAATGTCCCTTTAATGACGCTCGCCGTGCTCGATAACCAGCCTTTACTTGATATTGCCGACCGGTATGAGCTGCCTTTGCTGTTTGAAGCTTTTGCTGACAGACGCTATCTCGCCAATGGAACTCTGGCACCAAGAACCCTGCCCGATGCGGTCATCACCAACGCTGAAGATATCATTAGCCAAGTTCGCCAAATCACCCAATATGGCAAAGTGCGCACCATAGAGGGCTACGCGATTGATATTGAGGCGGATACCTTATGCGTACACGGCGATAATCTGGCGGCCATCGATATTATCAAGCAAATCCGCACCAGCATGGAGTAACAGATGACGATCACCTATACCATCGATCCCGTTGCCGAGTGCAGTATTTTAGTCACCTTTGACGCGGCCCCTTCGCCAGAGCTGTCGAGTATAATCCAGCACTGTGGCGAAAACGTTCAATCTCAGTTAGCGCAATGGCTGATGAACGTCACCCCCTCGCACATCACCCTGTTGATTGACTATTTACCTCACCGAATCTCCATTTTCGATTTTATCCCACGCGTCGAACGCATCTTGGACATCACCATAGCCAGCCCGCCAGTAAGCCATAGCGCAGAGATCATTGAATTACCCGTCTACTATCATCCTGATGTAGGGCCAGACTTAGCGATCTATTTCGAGCAAGGTATGACATTGGATGAGGTGATCGAACTGCACACCCAAGAGTGTTACAGCGTCACCGCGATCGGCTTTGCGCCCGGGTTTGCGTTTATGAGTCAAGTCACGCCTCAATTACAATTGCCACGTCAAAGTACGCCGCGCGTCAATGTTCCCAAAGGCAGCGTAGCGATTGCCAATCGGCATACTGCGGTTTATCCGAGTGATTCACCGGGTGGGTGGAACATCATTGGACGCTGCCCATTAGCGCTGTTCACACCCGATGAAGCGCAGATGCTGCCGTACAGTGTTGGCTCTCAAGTGCGCTTTAAGGCCGTCGATCGAGACCAGTTTCTTCAACTTGGTGGGTCGCTTGATGGGGAGTTTGCCTTATGAAGTCTTACCTTGAAGTCATCAAACCTGGACAACTGAGCCTCATCCAAGATTTTGGTCGATTTGGCTTGGCGCATTTGGGCATTACCCAAGGCGGTCCGTTGGATGATTACGCCTACAGTTGGGCGAATCATTTGCTTGATAACCCGGTCAATTGCCCAACCATTGAAATTACCTTGGGACAAGCGGAATTTCGTTTCAATGGTCACTGTAACCTCGCCATTGCAGGTGGGGATCTCAATGCTAAACTCGACGGTCAGCGCATAGATAACTGGTCAACATTTGTCGCCCGTAAAGGGCAAACGTTGAGCTTTGGTCTTCCGGCCAACGGGCTAAGAAGCTACCTTGCCATTAAAGGGGGCTTTGATGTGTCACCAGTATTGGGCAGTGTGTCCACCGTCACCCGTGAAGCGCTCGGCGGCTTAGAGCAAGGCCGCGCTCTTAAAGCAGGGGATCAACTGGCCTTTACTTACCACCCGTTATCCCACCAAAGCACACAGATTTCATTTCGCTACCGCCCTGATTACAACCTCCCCATTCGTGTGCGCGTGATTGAGGGGTATCAAAGTGAACAGTTTTCTCCAGACGCGATCGGTGCCTTTTACAGCCGACGTTTTGAGGTAAGCCAGCACATCAATCGAATGGGGTATCGCCTTCGCGGTAACACAATTACGCCACCGGATACGGAACTGTTGAGCGAGGGAATTGCGTTAGGCGCAATACAAGTGCCCAAAAGTGGCGACCCAATTATTTTGCTCAGTGACAAACAAACGATCGGCGGTTATCCCAAATTAGGCTGTGTGGCCCGTATTGACCTACCTCGTATCGCTCAAGCTCGGCCGGGCCAAACCGTGACCTTTGAAAAGGGCGATTTACTCGGCTTACAAGATGTCTGGTGTCAGTGGGCGCGTTTTTTCGGCTACTAATTCATTGCCATCAGTAGGCTTAGTTTCGGCCATGACGGCGGCGAAATAACAAAAAGGCGCCGATTTGGCGCCTTGATACACCATCGGATAACACGGTTTGGGGATAGCTGCTTTACTGGGATTCACCATAGACTTGGGCCAACTCTTCAGGATAGCCACGCTCAATCGCGATGCGTTTCGCTTCTTGTTCAACGTCGCTCGCCACCAAGCGGGTACACACCGGATGAAGAGCCTCAATGGAGGCTCCCTGATAGTCATACAAGCCCCACTGCGTCACAACTTTTCTTGCGGCTTCAAGCGCAGATGAACCTTTGACCACTTCAATGCGTGCATAGTGATTGGCTTCAAACGAAACGTCTGCAGCTCTTAACGAGTCATCTCGTCCTGGTATTTGCTGCGCGCCAAACAAAGGCAGCGCATAGTAATCCGCCGAATGGTAGTCAGGCACGTACTGACCGATGTGTCGTACGGCACGCAGGCTGCGCTCTTTGGCCACTGACTCGTCCCAGCCTTGATTCAACGTCTTGATCAGGGGAGCCGGTAACTGAGGCTGAGAAGAACGATCATCCGAGGCGACCAACCCCTCATCGAACAAGGTAATCTCTTTCGTCATACCGTGCAGTTGAAACACTTTATTTGCATACGGGGTCAGTTGCGCCATACCCGCTGGCGTCCCCCGTTGACCATGGAAAATGACCTCGGGCCATACCTGATCACACTCTGCCCATCGCGTGACATAAGCGGCTTTAAACTCCACCAAACGCTGACGTTTCTTTTGAGCCAGATCGTCAATCGTGCCGGTTTGATAACCACAGGCGTTGATGACGTATTGAGCTTGAAGTTCGTGCAGTCGGTTATTGTCATCGCGATAGCGAATCAACCAGCCGTCTCCACTCTCTTCAAGATCAGTCACTTCACATGAGGTAAGCAATTGACAATTTGGATGTGCGGCGAGTGTGAGTTTTGCGCTAGCGGCCAAACGAAAGACACTCCAACCGTGCTCTTGCACTGCAACCACAGGGTACTTTAGCGCATCGAGATCGGCATGCTGAGCAAAAGGAATCACCCATTCTTCAACACTAGTTGGTGCCTCAGGTTGAGTGCGCGTCGCCAGTGCTTGCAATTCCTCTTTTGAAAAACAGCGATAGTAATCTTGTGGGGCGCCCAGCACTTGATTGGCCGGGTCTCGGTCCACTAAGGTCTGGTAGCAATCACGGATGGTTTGCAGGCGAGATTCGACCTCATCGACACTGCCGGGATCGGAAATAGGAACAGCAATCAGAGTTGGGCGACGATTGATGGTTTGAGGGTAAAGACGCACCGTTTCAATCGACTGTTCAAGCAACTCAATACATTGCTCTGTCGAGATTTCCCGATACAAATTCCCACCAGCATGGAGATGGCAAATCGGCGGTCCACTGACAAGGCTCGCGCCTCGCTCAATGAGGGTAACATTTTGCCCAATTTCGGATAAATGGACAGCGGCCGTGGCGCCGGCAACGCCCCCACCAATAATGACGATGGACGTTGAACTTGGCTGTGTGTTGATCTGTGACATCTGCGCGGCTAGTTGTTTCATTTCTCGGTTATTTTACTCTTAAAAAACGGTGATAAAAATCACTTTTTTTGCAAGGGATATGAATGACATTTTCATCATAAAAAGTTGAAAAAAATGCTTGACTGAAAAATTGGAACTCATAGAAAAATCGATTCTGTGAATAACAACTTTGCTGCATGCTTGAACTTTCCTAGCGTTGCGCGATTTAGGGAGTTATCTACAGGCCAAGTTATCCCAAACCTTATCCACCGTTTTTGTGGATAACTGAATAACTTGACCCGAACAGCGTCAGCTAAACTCTTTATTTATAGGGGCTAACAGTTTTTTAATCATACTGAAAACAACGAACGCCAGTGTGCAAAACGTGATGATTGGCATGGTTAACCACAACAAATAATGCAAGCTTGGGGTGAGATCAAAACCGAAGTAAATGATCCCACCGACTACGGCTTCTGCCCCCAGTGCGGCAATCAAACCAGCAATCAATGCCATCAAGCCATATTCCGCCCAAATGGTGCGCGTGACCCGTTTTCGACTCGCACCTAACGTTCGGTAGAGCTGCATCTCTGACTTGCGTTGTGACAGACTTAGCCTCAGCAACGTAAAGATCAAAAGTAAACCTGCCAAGACGCCAAGCGCCGCCAATAAGGTAATCGACCAAACGATTTGCTCAAGCAGCGATTGGATCTTCTCACCCATTTGCCGAATATCCATCAAGCTGACCGTTGGGTGCGCCTTTGACAGAGTATTGAGCAACCCATCATGTTGGTCGTCGACTCGAAAGCTGACCAAAAACGTCGCTGGGATTTGCTCCAACACATCCGGCGTAAAAATGAAGTAGAAATTAGGCTTCATGTCACGCCATTCTACGGCACGCACGGAATTCACCTTCGCAAGTGCCGTTTGGCCGTTAATCACAAACTCGAGCTCATCACCAATCGCTAGACCCAGATCGCTAGCGACATCCGACTCAACGGACACGCCGCCATTTTCTGTCCACTCACCCTCAAGCAACTCGTTGTGTGCAGGAATCCCCTCGGCGTAGGTAAAATTGAGCTCACGACGCAGTGCATCGTTGCCTTCTCCACCATCAGAGGCTTCTTTCGCATCTTGCCCATTAATTTTCGTCAAGCGGCCCCGAATGATGGGATAGTCGTCGGAGCGAATGATCCCATTTTGGTCCAACACCTCTAAATAGGCCTCTCTCTCGTAAGGTGCGATATTCAGAGCGAAGGCATTCGGCGCATCTGGCGGAATAGTACGTTGCCAATCAGAGAGTAGATCAGTGCGAACGAGCCACATCACGGCCAGCAGCATCAAAGAAAGCCCAAGAGCACCAAATTGCAAACCGGTAGCGGTCATTGAGCGGTTGATGCGCGAGAGCGCCAATTTGAATGACGTACTCAGTGGCATTTTGGCTAACTGCTTGGTGACAAGCAGACTCACCGCGCCGAGCAGCACAAACAGCAGCACCATACCCAGCATGACAATCCAAACCAACATGTTGTCGTGGTATGCCGCGAGCATGGGCACGACAGGCACCAGTATCAACCACTTTGACTTATGGCCCGCGTCGCTTGCTTGGGGTTGCATCACATTGACCGCACTGACACTCACTAATCGATGCAGAGGAATCCCAAGGGCAGGTACGGCGATACACACGCTGCTGGCAAGCGCGACCAGCGCTGGCGTCAAGCCATAGCTCGGGAGTGGATTCGGCAGCAAGTCAACCAGAGGAATGCGGAGTAACACTTCTAACCCGACACCAATCAGCAAGCCAAGCACGCTCGCTGTCAGTAGCAGTATCGCGACCTGAATAGAAAGCCAGCGTACAATCCACTGCTTTGTTGCGCCAAGGCTTTTCAACATGGCGATGGTCTTGGTGCGAGTAGAGACATAGTGCTGACAGGTCAGTACCAATGTGGTCGCGGCCATGATGACCACAATCGCGACGCTGAGAGACAAATATTGCTGAGTGCGTTGAAAAACATCGTTGGTGCGACTGGCACTATTTTGATCTCGCCAACGTTCACTTGGGGTCAGTTCGATGCGGCTTTTAAGCGTCTCTATACTGGTGTCGTCGCCATTCAAAAATAGGTTATAGCGTACGCGACTGCCGAGCTGAATAGCGC
This sequence comes from Vibrio cholerae, assembly GCA_036903855.1. Lineage (GTDB taxonomy): Bacteria > Pseudomonadota > Gammaproteobacteria > Enterobacterales > Vibrionaceae > Vibrio > Vibrio cholerae_D. Next base: position 1,185,165 of record JACGDM010000001.1, read on the forward strand.
CTGTCTTGTCGATGTCATCCATGTGGATAAAGACCGACGGCATTTGCTGAAAGGGATTGAAGCTTAGCCCTGGCTCTTCTAATACCCGTCCTGTAACGGTGAAATCGGCATCACCAATAGTGACCGCGTCACCAATGGTGACCTCTAACTGGGCAAACAGACGCTCGTCGAGCCACAGCTCACCTGGCGCTACTCGTGCTTTTTCCCCTTGGCCATCACTTAAGCGAAAATCACCTTGCAGCGGATAGTTCGACTCTACCGCCTTAACGGTGACGAGTTTCATCTGCGCGTCACTAAACGCCATGGTGGCAAAGCGAGTTTGGCGCGCAGCGTCCATATTCAATGCCGCGGCGTTTTGTAGCAATGTTTCGGGCAGAGGATTCGAGCTACTGAACTGCACGTCTGCCGTTAACGCTTGCTTACCCTGTTTGACGATGACCTGCTCCATGCGGTTCGCTAAAGCGGTTAAGGCAAAAATACACGCAATGATTAACGTCAGCGCGGCGGCAATCGTCCAGAGCTGGCCTTGACGAATTTCACTGACACTCCAGCGCACTAGACGGGAGTTTGAACGAGAGTTTGCCATCCTTACTCTCCTTTGATCTGACCAGCCGACATGACTATGGTGCGATCGCACATACGTGCCAGCTCGCTATCATGGGTCACTAGCACCAAGGTCGTCCCGTGCTGCTTGTTGAGTTCAAACAACAGCTCGATCACTTTCGCTGCGGTGTGCTCATCCAGATTTCCCGTCGGTTCATCGGCGAAGAGGATTTTCGGTTCAATCATGAAAGCGCGCGCCAAAGCAACACGCTGCTGTTCACCCCCTGACAGCTGAGAGGGAGAGTGATGCATTCGATGCTCAAGTCCTACCGACGTTAACAACATTTTTGCGCGCTCAATGTTTTCGTCTTCGCCTTTCAGTAAGCATGGCAAAGTAACGTTCTCTAACGCGCTCAAACTCGGTATCAGCAAAAAGCTCTGAAAAACAAACCCAACCGATTCACTGCGTATTTTCGCCCTTTGCTCATCATCCAGCTCTGATAAAGTTTTGCCTAGCAGCTGGATTGAGCCTTTTGTTGGGGTGTCGAGACCGGCTAACAACGTCATCAAGGTGGATTTACCCGCACCGGATGTGCCGACGATCGCCACGCTCTCTCCGGCAAAGATTTCAAGATTTACCTCTTCAAGGATTGTTAATTGCTCCTGTTTAGTGGAGACTATTTTTGATAATGACGTTGCTTGAATAATGGATGTTTGCATGATTCGTTTACTTTCCTTGGTCTTTTTTCTCGTTTTTGTTCAACCCGCATATAGCGCTAAGCTATTGGTTTTAGGAGATAGCCTTAGTGCAGGTTATCAAATGTCGATTGAAGAAGCATGGCCTACCTTGTTACCTAATGTAATGAAAACCAAAGGCCATGATCTTGCGGTCATTAATGGCAGTATCTCTGGAGACACCTCAGGTAACGGCCTCAGCCGCCTACCTAGCCTGCTGAGTGAGCATCAGCCGGATTACGTATTAATCGAGCTTGGCGCTAACGATGGATTACGCGGATTTCCACCTAACGTGGTCGAAAACAACCTCTCGGCCATCATAGAACAAGTCAAACAGCAAGGAGCAATGCCGCTTTTAATGCAAATCCATGTATTGCCCAATTACGGTAAGCGTTATACGCAAGCGTTTTCCGCCGTTTATCCCAAAGTGGCAGACGCACACAATGTGCCACTGCTGCCTTTCTTTCTTGAAGGCGTCATCACAGAGCCTCAATGGATGATGAACGACGGATTGCATCCTAAACCTGAAGCCCAACCTTGGATCGCTGATTTTGTCGCCAACGAGCTGGTAAAATTTCTGTAAATACTGATAGATAATCACTTGTCATTGGTCTGGCTCAATAAACTTTACCTATTTTTACGCTAGGTTAATCAGACAACGTCCGTTTCTAAGGAAAGTTTCATGATAATTGAACCAGTAATACAAGGTGTGGTAGCTCGCAGTGCGCATCCTTACGGCTGTGAACAAGCTCTCCTCCGTCAAATCCAATACGTACAACAAGCAGAGCCGATCAAAAACGGACCAAAACGTGTGCTAATCATTGGTGGTTCTTCAGGATTTGGTTTGGCGTCGCGTATCGCTCTGACGTTTGGCGGGGCTCAAGCCGATACCATAAGCGTCTCCTTCGAGCGTGGCCCAAGTGAAAAAGGCGTAGGTAGCGCAGGTTACTTCAATGACTACTTCTTCAAACAGCATGCTGAAAAGGCAGGACGAATCGCGGTAAATATTCATGGCGATGCGTTCTCTTCAGCGATCAAGAACGAAGTCGTTGAAGCGATAGAAACCTATTTTGAGGGCGAAGTCGATTTAATTATCTACAGTGTCGCCAGCGGCCTGCGGCCTAACCCTGACACCGGTGAAGTGTGGCGCTCAGCCATTAAGCCAATGTTTGAACCGATTAGCGGTGCAACGATCGATCTCGAGCACGATGCGTGGATCAACACCCGATTAGAGCCCGCAACGGAAGAAGAAGCGCATCATACACAAAAAGTGATGGGCGGCGAGGATTGGGAAGCTTGGGTGGATACCTTAATCAACTCAGAATCGATTGCCCAAGGTTGTCAAACGCTTGCTTTTTCTTACATCGGGCCTGAGATCACCCACCCTATCTATCTTGATGGCACCCTTGGAAGAGCCAAAGTCGATTTGCATCAGACTAGCCATTCATTAAATTTGAAATTAGCCAATTTCGATGGCGGCGCATTCGCTTGTGTGTGCAAGGCGCTGGTCACTAAGGCAAGTGTATTTATCCCTGGCTTAACACCTTACCTTTTGGCGCTCTACAAAGTGATGAAAGCGCAAGGCGTGCACGAAGGATGCATCGAGCAAATGCAACGGCTCTATGCAAGCAAGCTCTACAATCAAGCAAAAGTAGAGGTTGATGGGGAACGGTTGATACGTATTGACGATCTAGAATTGGCCAAGCCCGTTCAGGATGAGGTGGCGCTCCTACTCAAAGAGATGAACCAAGATAACTTCAAACAGCTTGGTGACTATCAAGGCTACAAGCAGGAGTTTCTCAATTTGAATGGTTTCGGATTTGATGCCATTGATTATCACGCTGATGTCGATTTAGCCCCATTTATCGAAACAAAAGAGGCGTAACTTCCCCTACTCGCCGTGCCTTCCTCGCGCGGCGAGTACGCTATGCTCCACTGACCTCTAGCACCTTATTCGTCGGTACTTTACCTTTACTCTGCGCCGACAGGTTTCTATAATCCACGCTTTCAAAATTCTATAGTGAGCCAGTCATGGATCAGTTAACCGCCACCCTTAAAAAAATCGAAAAGCAGAACTATCGCGCTTATCAGCAAATCAAAGGTCAATACGACTTTGGCGATTACACCTTTCACATCGACTACGTTCAAGCCGACCCGCATGCGTCAGCATCACGAGTGCGCGCACTCCGCCCTTGGTCGTTGACCGGCTTAGACTGGCTACGTGAGCAATCTACTGTCTATCAAATTGCGGCACGCGACTTTATCGCCCGTACCTTTGCTCAACTGGCAAAACAAGAAAACCTCATCAGCATCGCCCTAACGGGTCAAACTGTGATGGATTCCACTGCAGTGATGTTTACTGACGAAGGCATAGAGCTGCGTTTTCGGGTTAATTTACCCGCAGAAGGACGCAGTGTCCTTGGCAAAAAAGCGCTTAACCTCCTCACCTTTCACCTACCTAAATTTATCCGTCGTGCCACGATTGAGCGCGAGTTAGATAAAGCCGCTCTGATTGCACATTGCCAAGGTGTGGAAGATCAACAAGCGATTCGAGATCAACTGGATGAGCGTGGCTTAGTCGCCTTTATTGGTAATGGCGCCGTGCTGCCGCGTTTGGCCGGTAACTCTGACTTGCCAATGAAAGAAGCGGTCGCGTTTGTCTCGCCGCCGTCGCTTGAAGTGACGTTCCATACCCCTCATCACGGTGCGGTGTCAGGTATGGGCATTCCGGCTGGCATTACGTTGATCGTTGGTGGCGGCTTTCATGGCAAATCGACGCTACTGAGCGCTATCGAACGCTCTATTTACAACCACATTGCCGGCGATGGCAGAGAATGGGTCGTCACCAGCAGCGAAGCGATGAAAATTCGCGCCGAAGACGGGCGCTGCGTGCATGACTTGAACCTGTCAAACTACATCAACCACTTGCCTATGGGCAAAGATACGGCTCATTTCTCAACCCAAGACGCGTCCGGTTCGACCTCTCAAGCAGCATGGTTACAAGAATCCATTGAAGCTGGCGTGAAAGCGATGCTGATTGATGAAGATACCTCAGCCACCAACTTCATGATTCGTGATGAGCGCATGCAGGCTTTGGTCGCAAAAGGTGATGAACCGATTACACCCTTAGTCGATCGCATTGGCCAGTTACGTGATGAATTGGACATCTCAACCATAGTTGTTATGGGGGGATCAGGCGATTACCTAGATGTGGCGGATACCGTGATTCAAATGCACGATTACCAAGCCATCGATGTGACCGAAAAAGCGAAACTTGTTACGCAAGAGCACCCAACCACGCGTCAAAATGAAGCCGAATCAGCGCTCGCTACTTTCCGTCCACGCAAATTGAATTGCTCTGCTTTGCAAGCAGTATTGGCAGACGGCAAGTTCCGCGTTGCGGCGAAAGGCGTCGATTCACTGCGTTTTGGCAAAGAGTTTACCGACCTTTCGGCTCTTGAGCAGTTGGAATCGAGCTCAGAAGTGAACGCGATTGGCTGGTTGTGGTTTCAGTTGGCTCAGCGTCCTGGTTGGTCTGCCAACCCTGCTAAAGACGTGGCACAAATGCTCAATGACCAGTGGCATCACACTATGCCCAATCAAGGTGACCTTGCCAAACCGCGTGTGTTGGACGTCATGGCCGCGCTCAACCGCATGCGTAAATCGCAGTTTAAAGGTCAATAAAACGTTGAACATGTGACGCGGTCACAATATGGACAGCAGCCGCTTGGTTTGCTGTCCACGGTTTGGCTGCTTAGAATCCCTTTTTACTGGCGAAGTACATTCCACGCTTCACACAGTACTCGGAATCGTTCGCTGTTGCCATTTTCTCTATCTGGGTGCCACTTTAGCGCCAACTTACGCCACGTTTTTCGTATCTCTGTCTGTGTCGCCTCTTGAGGCAGTTCAAATAGTGACAGTGCTTTGCGGCGGTCCATATCTTCATGATGATTGCCCCCCAGAAACCTCTGATAGCGACTCCAAAATTCATTCAGCAGACGCTTCACTTCGCCCTCTTCTGCTTCATAATTCGCCCACTGGGTGTAGTAATCTCGCAAAGGATCATCGGTATCAATCGCAAAACCATGACTTTGTAGCGTCGGTAAAAGCACAATATTCATCGCCTGGACTTGCAGCCAATTATCTGGGTAAAGCGTCTCTTGCAGTTGGTACAGGGCGTTCATCATCAAGAAATTGCGTTTAAAGAGATCTTTTTCTGGCAAAGGATCCAAGGCAGGCATATAACCGAGTTCACCAAGATGAGCCGCTAAGGTGTGCACCTTCCACCCCGACGGCTTTTTGCGCAGCACTTCGAGGATTGGCCAAAGCAGAGGGTTTTCCATGTATTGCTGAAACGACGTCGCGAGTGCTTGCTGATTACCCATAGGATCCTTCACGGTTTTTCTTTTACTTAAATGGATCCTCAACCATTTGTCGAGTAAAACAGACAACAACTGTTATTCTGTGCGAAAAAAAGAGCCACCAAAGGCGACTCTATTCTCATCAGCTTGATAGGGTTAGATAACCCCTAACTCACGTAGGCGTTCCATCAAGTAGCTGTCGGCGGTGTAACGCTCTGACAGCACAACCTCAGGCTTGGGGTGCAAAAAGAGCGGCAGTGAAATGCGTGAGTGCTCTTGGCGAGCGCCGGTTGGATTGATCACGCGATGCGTGGTCGATGGGAAATAGCCACCGGATGCTTCTTGTAACATATCACCAATGTTGATGATGAGGTTGCCAAAATCGCAAGGCACATCGATCCACTCACCCTCTTTACTTTTCACTTGCAAGCCCGGTTCGTTGGCGGCGGGCAATACGGTCAACAAGTTAATGTCTTCATGGGCCGCTGCGCGAATGGCACCGGGCTCTTCATCGCCCGTCATTGGTGGATAATGCAGAATGCGTAGCAAGGTTTTCTGGCTACCATTGATCATCTCAGAAAGCGCAATCGAGAATTTCTCCTGTACCTCTTTCGGCGCATGAGCTTCAACCCAGCCGAGCAGCTCTTGGGCAAATCTGTCTGCACGCTGGTAGTAATCAAGAATTTGTGCTTTGAGCTCCTCAGGAATCTGTCCCCAAGGATAGACGTGAAAATACTCTTTAATGTCTTTTACTGTATGACCTTTCGCGACCTCTGAGACACTAGGCGGGAAATAACCATCTTGCGTTTCGACGTTAAAGTGGAAATCATTTTTGCGCTCTGAGGTAAAAAATTGGTACCAATTTTCGTAAATTGACTCGACCAACTCTTGCGGAATTGGGTGGTTTTTTAACACACCAAAGCCGGTCTCTCTCAAGGATTGAACAAATTGCTCTGCGGCATCGTCAGCAAGGTAATCAACGGTATCCAGTTTCATGCTTTCTTTACTCGTTATTAGAATTTGACTCGATTCTATGTGCCTCCTAGAGGTAAATCAAATGTTGACTACAGGTAACGTAAGTGTTTGCACGAAGAGTGTGCAGCAAAGCGGAATTTCAACATAAAGCGAGATCGGCATAGTGAAAGTTACAATTGAACAGTGTTTTATTTAATGGTAAAACAGTAGCATATCAATCAAACAGTAAGCGACTATGCGTACAACACACATGCGTACAACACACCTAAAAACCCTGAAGTTTCTCACTGCAATCTACAGTGCGGTGTTTCTATTTTCTGTCATTGACCCAAGCTCAATTCATGTTTGGTTGGCTGAAATTGTGCCTGCCGTGGCGATACTGGCGATTATTTGGTGGTTATCCCAGCGCTACGTATTTAGCCATACGGCCTACATTCTGATGTTCGTCTGGCTGGTATTACACACGATTGGTGCAAAATATACGTTTGCTGAGGTCCCCTTTGACTGGTTTAACCAACTCATTGGCTCAGAGAGAAACCACTTTGACCGCGTTGCCCATTTCTCTATCGGTCTTTACGCCTACCCGATAGCGGAATACCTGATGAGAAAACGCAAGCTACCGTGGGGGCTGTCTGCGTGTTTTGCCCTATTCTCAATCATGTCGCTGGCAGCGGGCTATGAAATCATTGAGTGGTGGTACGCTGAATTGGCGGGTGGCGATGAGGGCATCGCCTTTCTCGGTTCCCAAGGTGATATATGGGATGCGCAAAAAGACATGCTGATGGACACCTTGGGCGCGTTAAGCGCACTCGCTCTGATGGCCGTTCAACGACGAGTGTTTGCCTCAAGCCAACTGAGATAAGGGTTGAAACCATCGACAATGGGCACTTGCACCACTTGCGGGGTGTCGTAATCGTGCAACTCCACCACCTTTTGTTCGACTTCAACGTAGTTGCTCTGAGTCGTTTTGATCACCAGTAAGGTTTCGTTATCACGACACACTTGCTCTTGCCAGACATAGTGACTCTCAATGGGCATGGTTTGAATACAAGCGGCAAGCCTTTCTTTAAGTAACGCATCTATGATTCGCTCAGTGAGCGCTTGACTGTTGGTGGTGGTGAGCGCAATACAAAATTCCATCGTCCACTCCTCGTGGTGCTATTTCACAATACTGACCGGGTAATCCTCTTCAAGCAGCTCTTTGACAAAACTCGAGCCGCTGCCGTTGAAGGTTACCCAAACCTTTTTCTTTGCGCGTGTAAGCGCGACGTAGAACAGTCTCCGTTCTTCTGCAAACGGGTAGCTTTCTTGTGATTGTGTCAAGGCGCCGTCCAAATGGAGCGCTTTCACTCGAGCTGGAAACTGCCCCTCATCCACATTTAATATAATCACAAAGTCGGCTTCACGCCCTTTGCTCGCGTGACAAGTCATAAATTCTATCGACAATTGTCGAAACCGTTTCTGCCAATCGTCAAGCAGTTCAGGGCGATGATAGTGATTTCGGGCGAGCAACATCACTTGGGTTGTTTGCTTAGCGTTACGATCCAGTTGATCAAGAATTTTTTCCACTTGACCTGCAGGTGCCAGTGTAACCGCTTTGCTCTTTTGTTGTTTGTGGCTATTGAGTGATTTTTGCAACTGCTGTGGATTTTGCTGCACAAATCGATTGGCAACCGCGCCCAACTGATTGTTAAAACGGTAAGTGGTGTCGAGATAGTGAATGGTCGCATGTTGGAAGCGTTCACTAAACCCTGTCGTCAACGAAACGTCAGATCCAGCAAATTGATAGATGGACTGCCAATCGTCGCCGACGGCAAATAACGCGCAGCCATCTTCCTCGTCATTGGGTTCAACTTGCGCACACAGCGCTTCAATCAAAGCAAGACGTGCGGGAGAGACATCCTGATATTCATCCACCATGATGTATTTCCAAGGAGCGCGGAACTTACCCTTTTTCACATAGTCGACGGCTCTTGAAATCATAATATTGAAGTCAACTTGCTGCTGCTCTTTCAGCATCTGCTGCCAAGCTTGATAACAAGGCCACACCAAAGAGAGTTCGCTATTCAAACGAGTGTAGTCAGGGTGCTCAAGCAATCGCTGCTGCAGCTCTTTCTTCGATACACCCATTGCAGCCAATTGACTCAACTGTTTCTCTAGCCAGGCGATGAGTTTAGGGTTTTCAACATGACTGCCTAACTCATCATCCCCAGCCAAATAGGCGATGGGCCACTTGACCAAATGTTTTTGCCAACGCTTAAAGTTGGTCGGCGTCATCCAGTGTTTTTTCAACCAGTCGACACACCATCCGTGACGCAACTTATCATCCACCGCAACGGGGCAAATCTCAACGCGACTGGATTCAACATCATTTAATATCTTCAGTCCTAGACTATGAAATGTGCTGACTTCCACCCCTTCAGCGCTCAGACCAATTTTACTCTCAAGGCGCTGTTTCATTTCGCTTGCGGCGTCTTTACCAAACGCCAGCATTAAAATTTGATCGGCTTGCGCCAAATGACTTTGCAGCAAGTAGGCCACTCGCGCCGTCAATACACTGGTTTTACCCGAACCCGCGCCGGCTAAAATCAGGTTATTGTCATCATTGAGTAGCACCGCTTGGCGTTGAGAGAGGTTAAGCGGCGATGACTCGATACGTGAAAACAGTACCTCCCAATTCTCAAGTTCGGTTTCCATCCATTGATGATTGCGCGCTTGGAGTGACGTTTGTGTCTCTTCAATCCACGGTAGCAGTGGCGCTAAGCGCTTTGGCATCCGCAACTCAGCCTCTTCAAGTGTCATGCGCATGCAAGCTAAATCGTCCATCACTTTCGTATTCCACGCAGCTAACATCGACTGCCTTAAGAACGTAGGGCGACGCAATTGACGATCGATTGCCTCTTCCCACTCTGGCACATACTGGTTGAGCTGTTGGCATTGAGTGGCGTGCCACTGCTCATAACTGGCCACCGCGTGCAGCGCGAATTGCCGACACGCTTTTGGGCTAAGGCCCTGAACAATCCAACGACGCTCTTTACCGCCATCAATGTGGCTGTAAAACTCAAGCCCACTCCATACAATCCCCGTTTTGACTTTGACTCGCCCATCCCAAACACGAAAAGGCACCCGAGTTTCTTTCGTTTCGGATCGTAGAATCAACTCCTGCTCGCCCAGTTCGACGTGGTGGTATTCGTTTTGAGTAAAAAATGTAGCGGATGGGGATGCACTTAACTGCATGTCACAAGGTTCCTTGGCGTCAATAATCAACTCGCAAACTCTAAACGTTAATGCGATGCCCCTACTTTTCAGAACCTTGCTACATAAGTCAAGGGCTGGGCGGGTCATTTGCGCATCGAACAGACCTATTTCATTACCTCGATCAGTTAGTTACCATAGAGACGGTGGTAATGTTTACCCCAAAGCTAACCAAGAAGAGACGCCCGTGCCCTATTTGCACCAACTTCGCCTCCTGTGGGTGAACCGAACGTTTAATAACAGTTTACTGATTTTAATCACGCTGCTTGGCGCGGTAGTGCCTGCCTGGCATTGGCAGCAGCAGACGCTATTAGTCCCACTGATTCTTGGCATCATCGCGTCGGCGCTGGCTGAAACCGACAACAGCTTTGTTGGGCGGTTAAAGTCTATTACACTCACTTTGATCTGTTTCGCCATCGCCACCTTCTCAATAGAGCTGTTGTTTGATACGCCTTGGCTGTTCGCTCTGGGGCTGTTCACCTCGACATTTGGCTTTATCATGCTTGGCGCAATCGGTAGTCGCTACGCCAGCATCGCCTTTGGCTCGTTATTGATCGCTATCTACACCATGCTCGGCATTGACCAAAGTGGTGACAGTTGGTTCCAGCCGATATTACTGCTCACTGGTGCGAGTTGGTATTTCCTGGTTTCTATGGTTTGGTTTGCAATTTGGCCGTTGCAACCGGTACAACAAAGTTTATCTACTGTTTTTTATCAACTCAGCCATTATCTGGATCTGAAAAGCCAATTGTTTCACCCAGTAACCAATTTGAATCCACAACCGATGCGTATCGAAGAGGCCAAGCGCAATGCGGCGACCGTCACTGCGCTTAATCAGTGCAAATCGACGCTGCTCAGCCGCTCAAAACGTGGCCATGTGGACAGCGCCAGCGACCGTTTTCTTAATATCTACTTTATTGCGCAAGATATCCATGAGCGGTTAAGTTCGAGCCACTATCGTTACCAAGAATTAGCGCAACACTTTGAGCGTTCCGATATTTTGTTTCGTTTCAAACACCTTATTGACACGCAAAAACAGGCATGTCAGCGCATCAGTCAAGCCATCATGACTGGCAAAGCGTATCAACACGATACGGATTCAGTCATCGCACTGGATGAACTGCAAAACTCATTGGCGCACCTTCAAGCGCAAAATCACCCCTCATGGAAACCTTTGCTCGCGCAGCTTGGTTACTTGTTTAACAACTTAGCCATGGTGGAAAAACTGCTCGCCAACGTCAGCAACCCAGACACCACAAAGCCCGAAGAAGATGCATTGGATGACACCGAAGCGCACACGCTCAAATCGATGTGGCAGCGGGTACAATCCAACCTCAACAGTGACTCGATTCTGTTTCGCCATGCGCTACGCCTGTCTCTGTCATTAACGGTGGGTTACGGCATCATCCAAGCGTTTGATATCGACCATGGCTACTGGATTTTGCTCACCACCTTGTTCGTTTGCCAACCCAACTACAGCACGACTCGACAAAAACTGATTGGCCGTGTGGTCGGTACCATTGCTGGCCTTTTGGTTGGTGTGCCACTGCTGAGTTTTTTCCCCTCACAAGAGAGTCAGTTGGTGCTGATTGTCGCATCGGGTGTCGCCTTCTTTGCCTTTCGTTTGGCGAATTATGGCTACGCGACAGGCTTTATTACCGTTTTAGTTCTGTTTAGCTTCAACCAACTAGGAGAAGGCTACGCGGTAGTGCTCCCTCGTCTCGCGGATACGATCATAGGCTGCTTACTGGCCGTTGGCGCGGTGGCGTATATTCTCCCGGATTGGCAGTCTAAACGATTGCACACCGTGATGGCCGAAGCTATCGCTGCGAATCAAGCATATTTAGCCCAAATCATTGGCCAATATCGCGTGGGTAAAAAAGACAATCTGGCCTACCGAATCGCTCGACGAGCGGCGCACAATAGTGACGCGAACCTCACTGCCGCCATATCGACCATGCTGGCAGAGCCAGGGCGCTATCGAAGCGCCGTAGATGAGAGTTTCCGCTTTTTAACCTTGAACCATGCGCTGCTGAGTTATATCTCAGCGTTAGGCGCGCACCGTACCCGCATCGACAACGAGCAAACGCATGTGTTGATTCTGGATACCCACCGGCTGATTCACCAGCATCTTGAACTGCTGCGCATGCGTTTAAACCGTAAACCTTACGCTGAAGACTTTGTGATTGCGGAAGATCCTACGATTACCTCTCGGCTAAGTGAATGGCGTGAAGAAGACGATAATTCGGTGCGTCTCGTGTTGCAACAGCTGCACCTAATCTATCGAATGATTCCTGAGTTGCATTCACTGACTAATAAATTCAGCGTAAGAGTGATAAGCCCCACTAATACAGAGTCATGAAATTGCTGTCATCTAACTTTTCCTGACAAAACTCGGACAAAAAAACAGCACAATTCCTTACGATTTGTATGAATTTTCGCACAGGCGTAAGACGATGAACGGAGACATCTCTTTCACAACTGAACTTGAGCACATGATGCTAAGTGGGGTTAATAATATGTCACCACAACAATTTGAGATTATCCGCACGCAGCTGCAGAGCCTATCACCTCAGCAGTTACGCGCACTTCTTGGCGATATCAACGCCAAATTGGATCATCCGAGTGAATCGATTATCTCAGATGATGAGCTGGATATGATCACAAGCCTCTTTTCGTAATCAAACTTGCTCAATGCAGGCAGACACCTTAAGCTTAGAGTAAGTGGAGGCGCTTATGTCTGTATCATCAATCCAATCTGTCTATCATATCATCGACCAGTCATCTCGCATGGCTGAAGAGGCTGCGCTCGAGATCAACAACCAGACCAATGCCCCGATCCCACTTAAAGACAAATCCCTCGATTTCAATAAGGTCGAATTTAAAGCACCGGTCATTGACCACATCCAGCCGCTCGCCGAGCTGACACAAGCGGAGCAATACAGCAAAATCGGTACGAATGTCATTCAACGCGATCAAGATATGATTGGAACCTTATTAGATATCCATGTGTAAGACCTTGTCCCAAAGCCAACTTGCGCAGCCAGTTGCCCATTTTCCTCTATCCTGTTTCGCTGCTTCTTGATGCGGTGTTGAGTTCAAACCTCACCCCGTTAGAATGCCTAACACTTTTAGTACGTTTATCACTATTTTAGTACGTTAATCACTATGCCAAAAATGAATCACGCCGCCCCGAACACCTACACGCCTTTCCAGACGCAAGATGAGGAGTATGACTTAACCTCACAACTTGCGCCTCGAGAAGGAAAACCGTCACGCCGATTGACGCCGAGTCCTTACATTTCCGAGAAAGCGCTAAACCAACGGTGGAAAACACTCTCGGCGCTCACCGACCGCTCATTGTTGCTGGATGATCAGACTGAGCAAAATTGTGCCATTTTTGACCGCAATATCGAGCACTTCATCGGCACGGTAAAAGTCCCGGTAGGCATCGCCGGCCCGTTGCGGGTAAATGGTTTACACGCACAAGACGACTACTTGGTTCCACTGGCGACCACCGAAGCCGCTCTCGTCGCGTCATACAACCGGGGCGCTCAGTTGATCACTAAGGCGGGCGGGGCCAGCGCAATGCTGCTCAACGAAGGCGTTACACGCACGCCGGTGTTTGTGTTTGAAACGCTGGCTGAGGCGGGCCAGTTTGTCGCTTGGGTCACCACCCAATATGAACAGTTCAAACACATCGCCGAGACCACGACCTCTCACGGTAAGTTGCATGATATCAATGTCAATATTGAGGGGAACCACGTCTACTTGGTGTTTGAATACCACACGGGCGACGCGAGTGGGCAAAACATGGTGACTATCGCGACCAATGAGGTTTATCACCACATCCTCAAGACCACCCCCATAGAACCCAAAGAAGCGTTTCTCGACGGCAATTTGTCAGGGGATAAAAAAGCCAATAACTACACTCTACGCCATGTACGAGGCAAAAAAGTGACCGCAGAAGTCACGATAAAACGCGCGCTGGTTGAGCGCTACTTGCATACGACGCCGGAAAAAATGGCTCGCTTTGGACAAGTGACCACAACTGGCGCTGCATTATCTGGCAGTATTGGCGTCAATGCCCACTATGCGAATGCACTGGCGGCTTTGTACATCGCATGTGGTCAAGATGCAGCCTGCGTCGCTGAATCCGCCATCGGAATGACTCGAATGGAAGTCAACTCACAAGGCGATCTCTATGCTAGCGTCACACTGCCAAACTTGATGGTGGGTACCGTTGGCGGTGGTACTGGCCTGCCGAGCCAAAGAGCCTGCTTGGAAATTCTCGGGCTGTATGGTGCTGGTCACGCAAAAGCACTCGCTGAAATGGCCGCCGCACTTTGCCTGGCGGGTGAGCTTTCTATTGTCGGCGCATTCTGTGCGGATCACTTCTCAAGAGCCCATCAAAAACTCGCCCGAAAATAAATGCCACTCATTGATGAAAAGTTTTAGGACCTCGGCTCAGCCGAGGTTTTTTTTCATTCGTTCGATAGTCTGATTGGATCATATTCAAACTTTTTTCATTTCATCTCTATTCGAACCTGTTTTTTCGTGATTAAATGAACATAATGATGAGCGAATGAGCATTTTGGAGAAAATTAATGGACGCAAGCTTGTTGACACACTCCCCCCATGAACCGTTGGACGTTATCGTCATTGGTGGCGGAATCAATGGTGCGGGCATAGCTGCGGATGCGGCAGGCCGTGGGTTAAAGGTCGGGCTATATGAGGCTCAAGACTTTGCCGGTGCAACGTCTTCTGCGAGTTCAAAACTGATTCATGGTGGGCTGAGATATTTAGAGCATTACGAGTTTCGTTTAGTTTCGGAAGCGCTCGCCGAACGTGAAGTGTTGCTCAAGAAAGCCCCCCACATCGCATTTCCAATGCGCTTTCGCTTACCGCATCGACCATTTTTAAGGCCGGCTTGGATGATCCGAATTGGGCTGTTTCTTTACGACAACATTGGCAAAAGAACCACCCTACCCGCGAGCAAAAAGATCATGCTCGACAACCAGAGCATTACCAAGGCCGACATAAAGACCGGTTTTGAGTATTCCGATTGCTGGGTGGATGATGCACGCTTGGTGATTGAGAATATTCTTCACGCGAAACAAAATGGTGCCGAAGTCAGCAACTATTGTGAAGTGACCTCAGCAGTCAGAGACAAGGGCTTATGGCGCGTCACGTTCTACGATAAACGCACCGGCGTCGCACACGAGCGTCTAAGTAAAACACTGGTTAATGCAGCAGGTCCTTGGGTGAGAGAATTTCTCACTCAGCAAGCGAACGTCACTTCGCCCTATGGCATCCGCCTGATTAAAGGGTCGCATATCATCGTGCCAAAACTTCACGATGAACCTCAAGCATATATTCTGCAAAACGAAGATAAACGCATCGTCTTCGTTATTCCATACATGGAGAAGTTTTCAATCATAGGGACCACTGATGTCGAGTATCAAGGAGATCCACGCAAGGTCGCGATCTCCGATGAAGAGAAACATTACCTCCTCGACGTAGTAAACCGACATTTTCGTCACCAACTGTCGATTCAAGACATCATTTCAGACTACAGCGGCGTAAGACCACTGTGTGACGATGAGTCCGACTCACCCCAAGCCATCACTCGTGATTACACGCTATCTATCGATGGGCGTAATGGCGATGCGCCTGTACTGTCCGTTTTTGGCGGGAAGCTGACCACTTATCGAAAACTGGCTGAAGCGGCAATGGAGCAGCTGAGTCAATATTTGGAGGTATTACCGGCTTGGACAGCAGAGACACCTTTACCGGGTGGTTTAGATTTTGATTGGAAAGATGCGAAGTCCGCACTTCAGACCAAGGCTCCCTATCTCGATTCATATACACTCAATCGTTGGTTAAGAGCCTATGGTTCGCGCGTCTTCTTACTTCTTGGTAATGCGCAAAAAGAGCAAGACTTGGGAATGAAATTTGCGCAAGGTGTCTATCAACGAGAAATCGATTTTCTCATCACTACAGAGATGGGGTATGAAGCAGGCGATGTACTGACGCGTCGCTCAAAATTGCATTTATTGTGCACTCAAGAGCAAATTGACGCCATCAGTGACTATATTGCGATTTGTCATTGCAAACAGGATGCAGCTGTTTATGAGGGCGCTGTATAACAGCATCACAAATCGGTGTCATATTTTTCGTGATTGCGGCTTTATTATGTATCAGGTTTCATTATAGTGATTAACAAGAAACCTGATACAGGGTTACATGATACCTATGACTCACACCCACGAAACGCTCGACGAACTGTATACACTGCTTAGACCCGGAGTGAAGCTGTCTGTCACACTCAATTTTGGCCCCAACGATGAGTTTAGCTTTACATCGAGCTACATTGGCCATAAAGAATCTCAATTCTTCGTTTTAGATTTTCCTCAAAGGGCCGCCGAAGCGCTGATCATGCGAAAATTGACCAACACTGAAGTGATTGTTCGAGGAATCACCGCCAGTAAACTCGGTCATGTGGTTGCGTTTAAATCGTCTGTGATGTGCAAGCTGAATCAACCTTGCCACATGTTGTGCGTCCGTGAGCCTTGTCATTTCGCCACCAAAACCATCCGCGATCATGAACGGTTTTCTGTTCATATGCCTGTCGAGATACGCTCAAACAACGTCAGCTATCAAGCAACGATCGTCGACGTATCTGTTTCAGGCTGTGCGGTGTTTATAACTGGTGAAAACGAACTCTCCACCAGCAGCGCCATAGAGTTACACAATGACCTATCGAAAACGTTGCCTAAGCCGCCCAAATACTCCATTGTCAGTATCAACAAGGAAAAGTCGGGGCATAAATTAGGCATAAAATTTAGCCCTGAACTTGAGCTGACTGAAGAGTTAAAGACGTTGTTTCTAGAGCAAGCGCATTTACATTCGAAGTTTTAAGGCCACCTCTTACATACCGATCACGCCCTACCAAACGAATAGGGTGGCGGCTTCACCTCGACTAAGTATAGAAATGTTGTTTAAAGTAGTGGAACGCAACATTCAATGCGGACTCTTTAATTGGCTTGACGATGACGTAATTCGCCCCAGCTTGTTCAAAGGCTCTGCGCGTATCTTCCATTCCATCTGCGGTACAAGCAAAAACAGGCACGGTTAATTGGAGTTCACTGCGAATTCTTGCCGTCGTTTCGATACCACCGAGGTTAGGCAGTTGGTTGTCCATCAATACCAAATCAAATGCCTGTGCTTGCAACAACTCAAGGGCATTGTAGCCATCTTTTACCCACGTCACTTCCATGCCGTACTTTTCACAAAAGGCTTTGGCAATAAAGGCATTGGTATGGTTGTCTTCAACAAGCAATACTGAGAGAGCGCGATCGAACAAGGTTTTCGGATCAAACTGCAACCCACTTTGTGCTTGTTTTTCATCGGCAATTTTAGTGTGGATAGGCAGTTGAACAGAAAAGATCGTCCCCTCGCCCTTGGTACTCTCAATATCCGCGGTGCCATCAAGCATTTCCACTAAGCTATGCACGATAGCTAAACCTAAGCCACTGCCTCCGTATTCGCGAGTGGTCGTCGACTCTGCTTGGACGAACGGTTCAAAAATGTGTTTAAGCCGCTCACCG
This sequence comes from Vibrio cholerae, assembly GCA_036903855.1. GTDB lineage: Bacteria > Pseudomonadota > Gammaproteobacteria > Enterobacterales > Vibrionaceae > Vibrio > Vibrio cholerae_D. The sequence goes on from JACGDM010000001.1 coordinate 1,202,644, forward strand.
TCAATACCAATTCCGGTATCTTCGACGACAATTTCGAGTAATTGCTCGTCTTCGTCACCCACTAGGTGAATACGCACCGTCACCTGACCATGATGAGTAAACTTAACCGCATTACTGGCGAGATTAAACAGTATTTGATTCAAACGAACCTGATCACTGTGCGCCCAAACTTGGTCCGAGATATTGCTTTCCACAACAAAACCGATACCTTTTTCTTGGCATAGTGGTCGAAAAATATTGTCGACCGCACTGGTGAGCTCACTGAGCTTAAAATCAATGCGTTCGATGTTAAATTTTCCACGCTCGATTTTGGAAAAATCCAAAATATCGTCCAGCACTGCCAGCAAGTGCTCGCCACTATTACATAGCACATCGACTTTCTCGATATTGCTCGGCTCTTTGAGTTTATGTTTCAGTAACTGTGAGACCCCTAATATACCGTTGAGTGGCGTGCGCAATTCATGGCTCATTTTTGCAAGGAAATCGGCGCGCATACGTGCTGATTCAAGCGCCTCTTCTCGGGCACGCTTGCTTTGCTCTTCGGCCTCAATCAGGCTCGTGACGTCTTGACCTTGAGCCATGATTTGTAGCTCTGTGTTGTCAACGTGAATGGGAGACAGGTTCCACCGGTACGTCTTAGTGCCTATGGTGGTATTGATGCCAGTGAGCGTTGCGCCTTTGGCGCACATTCGAATGTGAGGAGTAAGACACTCAACCATGCTTGCTCCCCCTTCAATGGCGCGACTGCTCTCTCGAAATGCGCGCTCTGCAGAAGGATTCATACGAATCAACTCACCATTGACGTCCCAAAGCATAATTGGAGAGAGGGAGAAGTTGAACAAATCAGTGAACTGCTTTTCCTGTTGACGAATGCGTTGAAACGAACTTTGAAAAGCATGACCTATGTGGTCAAACTCTTTGATTGTGGATCCCGGAAAGGGCTCGAGTGTCATCGACTCGGATGTGCTTTCGGTGTAATCCATCAAAGTTTGCAGTTCGCTCGATAAACGACGTCCAATCCAATAGCGTGTCGATACCGTAATCGTCACAATGAGTACAGCTATCACAATCATCCAGATGTAGCGTGTTTTCACAAACAACATGATGTGTTCATTGCTCTGGATGGTATAAACCGACAAATAAGTGGGCGATTCGTTGATGGTTAAATCGGTTGTTGACACCGTAAATTCACTGGCATTGAATGACTTTGAGGCAGCAGCAAGCCAATCTATATGGCGCAAATCGCTGTTTTTTGTACTCGATGCGATAATGTCTGAACCCACGACAAACATCAAATCATTGGCGTTACTTGCGTTAAGTATCGAGTTGACCCAGGAGAAGTTGTCATTCAACACTACAGCGATGTATGCGTGGCCAAACACTTCACCAGTATCTAAGTTCACAATGGCGGTGCGCCGAAGCAGGACATAACGCACGCCGAGTGGCGTCGGCAATTGCTCTAAACGCCAAGCGCGACTTGCCACCGTCTCATCATGGAGGTGTTGGATCTGCGCTTGGGTGATACCATAAAATTGAAAATTGTAATCCGCCCAGACCACTTGATCACGCGAGGCGACAAATCGAAAATCCGGTGCAAGACTGGCGGTGCGTTGGTCAATGCCGTCAAAAATGCGGATGACGGCGTCGTCGTCGTTTCGCGCAACAGCCTCGAACAAACCATCGTTTAAGCTATAGCTGTCTTGTTGGATCTCAAGCGCACTCAAGCGGTAATTGAAATTTTCCTGAACAAGGCTCTGAGTTTGCTGCTTGGAACGCGCCACTTCTTGCTCAACCACCTGTTGATTTACTTGGTAGTTTTGCACCAGCATGACCATGGTTAAAAACACAATGGTCAAGAAAATTGAGTTAGTCAATAAGGTGGCAAGTTTGTGCTTGCTGCGACTCACGGTTTTACTCATGGTTGATCTGAGTACCTAAATGCGCGCTGCTTTAGCGACCGCACACGCTCGGAATCGTCACCTGCTGTGACCAATTCAAAATCACCGGAGTATACTTGAGGAACAGGTTTACTCTCTATATCCCATTTGATCGCTTCTGCCATCGCGATGCCAGTATCATCATTCATGCGCATTACAGTAAACGACAAATGAGCATCGGCAAGCGCATCTAATTCGGCGCTACCTCCACCCCACCCATTGATCAAGATATCCTCTCGCCCTTGCTCTTTAAGCGCATCTGATGCACCAAGTGCCACATCGGTTGAACATGCGTACATAAACTCAATCGAAGGGTCGCGTTCTAAAGCCAGTTTTGCCGCTTCATAGCCTGACTCACGAGTCGCTTGAGTGTAAAACGATGAAGACAACACATAATTGTCATGGTGACTCATCGCCTCGATAAAGGTATCACCTCTCGCATCACTGACGTAGCCTTCAGAAAAATAAAGCACTGAGTAACGACTATGCTTGTCTGTGACTTTTTTATAGTGTTGTTCTAAAACCTCAGTACCTTTGACATGGTCAAATCCGATGTACAAAAAAGGTTGCTGATCGGCCCAAGCGCGCACTGGTGTAGTGATATTCTGCAATATGAGTTTAGTGTCGGTCGAACTCAGTACGTGTTCAATAAACTTTCGGTGTCGAGTGGTATCAAGGGTAAATATTAAATAGTCAGTTTTACTTTGTACTGCTTCGAGTAATGACAAACTCTGCTGACGAACATCCGCATTCGGTCGGGTAAATACCTGATTGATTTCGTAACGAATGCCCAGCCTATCTAAGCGCATTTCAAAAGCTTTGATGTTACGCACCCAATAATCGGAGACTTGTTGACCAGGATAGATAACAGAAATAGAAATCGGTTTCTCTTGCTTAGCCGCTAGTGGAACCGGCGCGTTTCTCACTGCCTCCCCAAGAGATTCGGTTAGCACTCGCTGTGTTGGAAATTCGTCCAAGTATTGGTCATACTGCCAATATCCATCTAATACCTGCGTGGCCTGCGCTGTGGTAACCACAGAAAACAGCACCAAGCCTGCACCAAGCTTTTTTATTAGGTTATTGTTTTTTCTCATTATACTCTAGCCAACTGTTGCCAAATACGCCGTTTAACGAGCTTTTGTACAGTAACACGCTTTTGTCGCCACGTTAACCTCAAAGACTGATCAAACAAGCGTTTGTTTGATCAGTCTTAACAGTATATTTTAGAAGGTAAATGCCAAATTTGCTGATGCGCCAAATTGGTTGTCACCCGCGTAACTGCCAGCGAAGTCAAGACTAACTAAATCACCGGGGCTAATACCCAAACCAACAGTCACTGAATCGTCTAACGTCTCTTCTAAATCAACTTGGTAACCTAAACGCAGTTGTGCCCAACCAAATGCGTTGCCTTCAATACCGAAGCGTACAAACTGGGTATCATCCTCTACACCTAGAGCAGATACTTCGAAACGCTCTTGTTTGGTAAGGTCAACATCCAATGCCGCAACAAAATAGTCTGATACGTAAGAACCCGAAGCGGTCACCTGGGTATTAAATGCGTATTTATCGAGCCCATCCAAAGTTTCGATATCTTTGCTAAACAGATCCTTTGCGGCTATGCCTAAACGAAAGTTTTGATAGAACCAGACAACTCCGAGGTCCATATTGAAGTGACTCAGCTTGTTTTCACTTTGGTCGTAGTCGCTAATATCGAAATCTTCGACGGAAATCGTCTCTTTATAGGTCCTCAACTCTTGGTATTTCGGCGTGACACCTATGGCAATGTCTTGACCACTAAGCGTGATGCGCTTTGCAAGAGCGACACCCACCTCTGTGTACCCAAATGCCCACAAATTAACAGTCGAGTTCTCATAACGGTCCTGAGTGTCTGAATCGTCAGCAATGTTGGTTTTACCTATTACATCCGCGTAACCGCGCACAAAGACATTTGCTGAGAGGGTGTTGATGGGAAACGCTACTGCAGCGCCAGCGCCACCATTCACACCAAATGGCTTATCATCCGCCAATTGATCCAGGTAGGCGTTGAGCTGAGCCTCTGTTGCAGGATCTGGATTATTCGGGTCGAAGCGTTCTATAGTGTCTTGCAAATCGTCAATCACTTTGAGCGATTCGTCTCCATCTCGAACGTTTGCCCCAATCGATGGAAGCAATAAACCAAAGTTGTCATTTTCACGATGAACGGCCACTAAAGCAGGGTTATAAAACGCGCCGAGCAGGTAGTCAGCGCTCGTGACGCCTGTGTTGCCCATACCGTTGCCGCGTGCGTCCGCGACAAACGTCGCACTGTTCGCTGGTAACGAAAGTGCTGTTAACAGTGCCACTGATGAAATTTTCGTTGTTAGTCTCATATCCATATCAACCTTTAGTATGATTTCATCTCTAAGGTTAATACAAAATATTACAACCCATCAGGTAAATCTTTTATTTATCAAACATCAATCGCCTGAGTGAATAACAAGTGACCGGATACGATCGCTTCCTTCTTGCTTTTGCTCAGTTTCTTTAACCGCGCTTCGACCTTGCTGGCTTGACTACGTGAGTCCGCGACATAGCTCGACCAGGCAAGGGTTAGCTGTCCTTTTCCTTTCAGCGCCTTAGCGCCTTTTCCGCAGCAATGCTCGGAGAATCGGCGCTCGACGTCTGTGGTTATCCCACAATACAGTGAGTTTGAGCGGGTACGGACAAAATAGACGTACCACGCCGAGCACGGAGCTTCGTTATCGCTTGTTGCCATCTCTTATGACGTCAATAACGCAAGTTGTTCTTTCAGTTCCTCAAGGGAGGCTTTGAGCTCTACGACTTCGTGCTCTAATTGCTCGATGCGTTGCAGTGCTTCAGAATCGCCGGCAGCCGGCGCCAAAACAGGGCTTTGATGAATAACGTCGATATCGACAGCACCACTGAATAGATGCTGATAACGAGATTCACGTTTGCCTGGCTCACGAGGGAGCTTAACCACAAGAGGCCCCTCCTCGCGCGACGCCATGCTGTCGAGCAGCGCTTCTACTTCTTTCACATCTACAAACTCAGCCAGTCGATTGGTACGAGAGCGAAGTTCACCTGGCGTTTGTGCACCGCGGAGCAATAGGCAGCACACCAGCCCCTTCTCTTGATCGGATAATTTCAAATCACCAAATTCGGTGTTGCAAAAACGGTGTTGGAATTTATTCGCGCGACTATTAAAGCCACTTTCGTCACTGACCAAACGGCGTGCAATCAAGCTATCGACCGCGTCACGCACTTCTGAGTCGCTAAGCGCCATAACGGGCTCACGGTTGCTTTTCTGATTACAGGCCGCTGTCAAGCCATTAAGTGTCAGTGGATAATAGTCCGGTGTCGTGACTTCTTTTTCGATGAGACAACCGATCACACGGGCTTCTAAAGGGGTCAGTTCTATATTCATGTTAGATCCTTAACGTGGCTCTTGATGTCGCACTTTGCACTAAACGTCGTGCGCTAGTGCTCACCAATGAGTGGGATTCTTTTGATATTACCATTGTTGTCCATCATCACTATCTTGCTACGGTTGAGTTCGACTTCTGTGATCTCTTGACGCGTACGTTCAGAGCGATACGCGTTGGCCATTTTCTCTGTCTTAGGTGACGCCTCAACAGCAGTAGCAATGTCGTCTTCAACAACGGAAGCGAGGTTAAATAAAATAGACGAGTGACGTAGCATTGATTGACACATAGTGAATGTTGAAAACAATCCAGTTTGAAGAGGTTCCCTGATAATAGCCTGAACTTTCCTATGGGCTCAATCACTGCGTTGCACTTGCCCAGAGTGACCGGCGATAAAAGCGTCAACATGCTGTAATGATTGATCTAAAGACTATTCACCTGCGACATGATGTGATTTAATCGTGTCAGTCTTTATGAGAATTAGGAAAGGAACCTACTATGAGTGGTGTATTTGAAATCGTAGCTCAGGCTCGTCGTAAAAATAAACTCAAGCGTGAACTTCTAGACAACGAAAAGAAAGTTCGTGATAACCAGAAACGTGTCGATTTGCTCGATAACCTACTGGATTACATCAAGCCAACCATGAGCACCGAAGAGATCACGCAGATCATCAAAAACATGAAAGCGGATTACGAAGATCGCGTCGATGACCACATCATCAAAAGTGCTGAAATTTCAAAAGAACGCCGTGAAATCAGCCGCCGTATTCGCGAACTTACTGAAGAAGATAAAGTGGCACAAGGGAAGAAATAACCCTCAGCGTCATTTTGCTGCTTATCGAGCCTGCATCACCTGCGGGCTTTTTTACGTCTCAAAGACTTTGACGTTCAACACAAATCGTTATTTTCCTTTGTCTCTTGACGTAAAACGTTTGCGTAATCGCTAACCTTCTCCGTTACGCAAATTGAGGGTTTCGTCACACATTTCACCCTGCTATAGTCCACCACAGTTAATCAACTGACCATTCGAGGCACGGAGCTTCCTCACTTATCTCATGACGAGAAGAATTGGGTCGGGCACAGACACTGCCTAGATACATTATGAGGGTCAAATTATGGACATGAATATGGTTGAAATTTTGGGTTACGCGGCGTCTATCATGGTCGCTATCTCACTTACCATGAAAGATATCGTTAAACTTCGCATTCTAAACTTCGTTGGTTGTGGTTTATTCACCGCTTACGGCTTGATGATTGATGCGTGGCCAGTGGTGGTCACCAACGGTTTCATCGCTTGTGTGAACGTCTACTTCCTTGCCAAAATGCAAAGCG